>CAXXSG010000013.1:0-722813 GCA_963665915.2 Desulfuromonadales bacterium | reverse complement strand
CCGAGCTCTCGCCCTTGACCCAAAGCTTCTGCCGGGAACGGGTCCAATACGTAGCTACCCCTGTTGCAAGAGTCTTTTCCCAGGCTTCCCGGTTAATATAAGCCAGCATCAGAACATCCCCAGTTTCCCAGTCCTGAGCAATCGCGGGGATCAGACCATCCGCGGATTTCGAAAAATCGAGGTCAATCATATGCTATATACCTCCTTACAAACTTAAATTCCACTTTAGCACATCAACATTAAACGGAAATCGCACTCAAAAACCCAATTCAAAACTCATTTTAACTGCTGACCGTCTGGACAGGAATGAAAAGATAGGACATTTTGAATTGATTGTCTAGCCCAGATTATTCATGATGTCTTTTCCTGCAACCGTCCATTGCACGCGATCTCAAGGAAACTATCGCACTTGGGAATGAATCTACTGTGAAACCGGCAAAGCGGGTCATATTCCCGCAAATTATCGTGACGATTCACCAAGTCCGACAGCTTCCCGGCCATGCTCGCTCCTTGCTTTTCGACGTACCGCAAATACACCTGCAGAGCGCGTCGCTGTGCTTGGCTTGATCTGACGCACATTTGCCGGTTTCGCGACAAAGACCCATGAATAACCGGGCTAAAATTTAGATGCAAAAGCAATTAATTCCGTTTGCTATAGCTCCAAACCACCAAAAACCGGTTCTATTCGAGAAGCAGCACTTAAAAAGCCCGCATAAGAATATAGGATTAGGCGCACGGGGCACCCGCCTGATAACCAGAGACATCACCCCCCTCTATCGATACCGGTTTGGGAGTTTGTGCGGGAAATCACCCATCCCTATTTATCTTGACAAAAGAGAGACTCTTTAATCAAAATTTAAATTAAAACGTTTTCAAAATCCCGCCGGAAGGAACTTTTTCATGACAAAAGAACTTATGGCCTGCGACCGATGCCCTTTCGAAAAATCGGAAAGATACTGCCAGAACCCGGAAGGACAAAGCCCATCTTTCTGCCCCACACAAAACAAGCCTGAGCTTCTGGAACAAGCTTTGGATAAACTGAAGGACCCCAAAACTCATGAGTTCGCTCTTCAGGCCGCCATCCAGGAGAAGGAAGGCTACAACCTGCAGGACGGAGTGCCCATCCCGGCAAAACCCCGCCTGCTGGAGATCATTGAATTCGCCCGGAAAATGAAATGTGAACGCCTGGGTCTCGCCTTCTGCTCAGGCCTTTTTCATGAGGGGAAAACCGTCGGCAGAATTCTATCGGACAAAGGGTTTACAGTGGTTTCAGCTGCCTGCAAGGCAGGCAAAATACCCAAGGAAGAGATGGGTCTTCGGCAGGACCAGAAGGTCCGGCCCGGATGTTTCGAGCCCATGTGCAACCCGATTTTTCAGGCCATGCTTCTGAATGACGCTAAAACCGAATTCAATATCGTGCTCGGTTTATGCGTGGGTCACGACTCGCTCTTTTTTCACCACGCCGAAGCCCCATGCACGGTCCTGGCCGCAAAAGACCGCCTTCTGGGACATAACCCCTTGGCCGCTCTTTACAACTTGGATTCCTATTATAGTTATCTGAAAAAATGAGGTGGGAGGTGGATAGTTGGGTTATCAGCCACAAGCGCTAGTATCCCGTGCGGTTAATCCTGCCTTCAATTCCGAGAAATTTTTGACACGACTAACAAAATGGGACACTAGAGAAATTTCCTGGGATTGGTCGGAGTACCGTTGACACGAACTTCGTAGTGAAGATGGGGACCGGTGGACCGTCCGGTATTACCAACAGCGGCTATTTTTTCGCCACGTTTGACCCGCTGTCCGACTTTCACAAATATTTTTGAATTATGACCGTAATAGGTCTGATAGCCGTAGCCATGATCGATAATCACCAACTTGCCATAGCCGGACTTAATGCCGGCACGACTGACGATACCATCAGCGCTTGCGGTTACCGGGGTGCCGGTTCGACAGGCAATATCAATCCCTTCATGGAAAACGCGGCGGCCGCTAAAAGGGGATTTGCGCATCCCGAAAAGAGACGTCAGCCAACCTTTAACCGGCCATCCTTCCGGCTTGGCGGAAAAAATGGAGCGTTGGTCGTTGAACAGCCCACGAAGCTCTTCCTGGCTCTGCCGTCTTAAGTCGATTGCTATACGCAGCTGGTCGATTTCATCCTGAATTTTGGATTTCTTCTTCGGTGGGCTTTCCGAAGGACCTCCTACCCCGACAGGGCTTTCGATCTCTTCAGCCGGCAGTTTACTCACCGTTCGAACCCGGGCATCGTTCTGGGCGAGAATGACCATATCCTTCCTCAACCCTTCCAGTTCAGCCGTAAGCTTTCTGATTTCCTGCTGGTAAATCCGGCTTTCCATTCGCCGTTGGGATAATTCAGGATGATCGTTCCGAATACGCCAGTAATCGAAAAGGAGAAGACCTACAACCACCAGAAAAGCCAGGAAAAAATACATGCAAACCCGCAGCACTCCAAAGTTGAGCTGGAGATGACGAACCCGGGTGGTCCCTTCCGGGAAGATAAGTATTTTTAATTTTCTGGAAGACAACCTGTTCTCCCTGCGGCTGAGATTAAATCGGTCCCAATAGTCGGGCCATAATATACATAATAGAATCGCAACTAATCAATTAGGCAAAACTGATGCCAACCTGGTGTCCCGTTGCAAATGAAACTTCTTAATACCAAGAGCTCCCGTTTACAACAGGGCGCGCTGTCCCAGGACGGTCCGCTTTCAATTCAAAGCGAAGGAATCAGACAGGGACCAAAAGGGACAGAACCGGGAAGACGATTAACCCTGCACGGCACTTTCAGAGTTCTGGGAAACTGTGTCGAAGGGGCTTAAGCGGCATTGCAAGGATTTTTAAAAGACTCATATTTTTGCATATGTTTCACTTTTCAACAACCTGTTATATCTCAATGCGGACGGCAATTTCATCACATTCCGGAAATTTGGGACATTTGACACAATCGCCCCAGACTTTCTGGGGAAGTTCGGATTTATCCACCTCAGCAAAGCCAACCCTGGAAAAAAAATCGGGCCGGTAAGTCAGGGCAAAGACTTTTTTCAACCCCAGAAAGCGCGCCTCGCTGAGACAGGCCTCCACCAGTTTCCTGCCTATCCCCTTGTTCTCCATGCCTTTTTGAACAGCAAGGGAACGAACTTCCGCCAGATCCTGCCACCAGATATGGAGGCTGCAGATACCTACCATCACGCCATCATCCTCAGCAATTGTGAATTCCCGAATACTCTGGTAAATTTCCGGCAGGGAGCGAGGCAGAACAAGCCCCTCTGTCATATACTGCATCAAGAGCTTGTGAATCTGACCGGCATCAGTCATCAGGGCATCTCGGACTATCAACATGGCAACTCCTGGTAGTAAACCCGGGTTTTTTATGAAGGCTTGCTATGGCAACTGCCGATTGCAGGCCATCTCAAGTCGTGCTCGAGCTAAGGTGCACTCGGCAACTTCGTAACAAAGCCACATGAATTGTTTAAATCAAGTCATTTGGCCGCAAAACAATAGAAAAAAGTCACCCGAACAAAGTCGGCTGAGGTCCTTTAGACTGCCTGACAAGTTCCCGTGCACTTTCGAGAGTGCTTTCCGTCACCCGACTTCCGCCGAGCATACGCGCCATCTCCCTGACACGATCCTCCCCCTCCAGAAAAACAGTCTCAACAAAAGTCCTCCCCTGGTCTTCCTTTTTAGCAATCAGAAAATGGGTGTCCGCAAAAGCCGCCACCTGAGGAAGATGGGTAATACAGAGGACCTGGCTCCCACCTGAGACCTGGGATAGTTTTTCGCCGACCGCCGTTCCAGCGGCTCCGCCGATTCCGGCATCCACTTCATCGAATATCATCGACAGGGTCGAATCCTTTTCCGGAGCGGCCCGTTTCAAAGCCAGCATGATCCGCGACAGTTCCCCGCCGGAGGCAATGGAAACCAGGGGTTTCAGCTCTTCGCCGGGATTGGCGGAAAGGTAAAACTCGGCCTTTTCAAGACCGCGAGCGCCAGGTTCGTGGAGTATGGAGAAACGCACTTCAAAAGAGGCTTTGGGCATGGCCAAATCAGCCAGTTCCTTTTCCACACTCTGGCGAAGTTTTTTGGCTCCTTGCAGCCTTTTTTCGGAAAGCAATCGTCCCGCATCAAGAAGTCCCCGCCGGCTTTCGTTAAATTTTTTCCGCAGGCTCTCAGTGCGAACCTCAAGGTTTTCCAGTTGCTCGAGCTCCCGGTCAACCTCCTCTTTCAAGGCCAGGAGTCCTTCCAGCGAAGGGGAATATTTTCGTTTCAGGGCGACCAGAAGGCGCAACCGCTCCTCGACCAGATTCAGCTGCTCCTCTTCCATGGAAATCCCCGTGGCATAATCCCTTAACTGGTTAGCCACGTCTTCCAGGGAAAAAAGAGTGCTGCGCAGCGTTTCGACATGGGCCTGGAGGGAGGGATCCGCTTTCAGGAGTCCTTCCAGCTTTGCGGCAAGATGATCGAGTTCGCCCACCATCGCCTGGTCGCTGCCGTAAAGTGCCTCATACCCTCCCTGCGCGGCCTCCGCCAGTTTTTCTGCATTGCGCAGGATTAGCCGTTCGGCTTCCAACTCCTGGTCTTCTCCCAACCTGATATCCGCCTCAGCCAGCTCCCGCTTTTGAAATGCAAGCAGATCGAGTCGATCCCGACGGGTTTTCTCAGCTTCCTCAAGCCGGGCCAATTCTTCCACGGTCTCAAGCATTTTTTGATAGAGGATCTGATAATCTTCCCGCTCTCTGCCCAAGCCGGCAAAACGGTCGAGAAGATCGAGATGGCTCTCCGTCCGCTGTAGATTCTGATGTTCGTGCTGACCGTAAATGGAGATCAACTCCCGGGTCAACCGCTGAAGGTCCTGCACCCTGGCCATGGAACCATTGATGAAAATCCTGTTCTTGCCGGACCGGGAGACAATCCTTTTGATAAAGAGCTCCGAACTTTCACCAAAACCGGCCTCACCGATCTCCTTTTGGATGCGGGGAACCGCGGACAGATCGAGAGCGGCTTCCACCACCGCTTCATCAGCGCCGGTACGGATAAGATCCGCACTGGCCCGTCCGCCCATGAGCAGACTGACCGCATCGATTATGATCGATTTTCCGGCACCCGTCTCCCCCGTCAGAACATTCAGCCCCGCCTCAAAACAGAGGTGCAGTTCCTCGATTATAGCGATATTGCGGATAATCAGTTCAGCCAGCATGAGTCAGGTCGTTTCCCAAAAGCCCTTTTTCTGAAGCGTTACATTTCGCCCCATAGTAGTTTTTCCCGCAACACCTCAAAATATTCATTGGAAGGGTTTTCAACCAGCAAGGTGCCTGTTTCCGCCTTGCGGATTTCGACCACATCCCCTCCGTGTAGGGGCATTCCCACCTGCCCGTCGGCCGTAAAAGCCACGTCAGCATCGCGAAACTTGACCTCGATTTTGATGACCCTTTCGTCGGAAACAATAAGGGGACGGTTGGTGAGCATGTGCGGACAGATCGGGGCAATAACAAGGCAGTGAATATCGGGGGAGACAATAGGCCCGCCCGCCGCAAGATTGTAGGCCGTCGAGCCGGTAGGGGTCGAGACGATCAGGCCATCGGCTCGAAACGTGGTCAGGTAAGCATCGTCGACCCAGGCCTCCATATCGATTATGCGGGCCAGAGCCCCCTTGTTGATCACTACGTCGTTGAGAACCCGGTAGCGACCTATCTCCGTACCGTTCCTCCGCACAACAGCCTCCAGCCGCATTCGGCTGGACAGCGAATACCTCCCCTTGACAACTTTTTCGAGAGCCTTGTAGAGATCCGCCAGGGTGATTTCGGTAAGAAACCCCAAGCGACCCAGATTGACCCCGAGAATCGGAACCCGCAGTTCATCCACCTCGCGGGCCACCGAAATCAGCGTACCGTCCCCGCCAAGAACAATAACCAGATCCACCTTGGATGGAATTTCATTCTCGGGATAGCCCACCCCGACTCCCAGGTCTGCGGCCAGAGTCGCCTCATGAAAGACCCGGATGCCTCGTTTCTCCAACCAGGCTGTCACCTCGCGAGCAACATTTACGGCGTGGGGATGCTTACGTTTGGCGTAAATTCCGATATTGTTCATAAGTTCGTTTCCATCGCAAAATGGGTGAATTTTATCACTTCACTTGCCTCAAGTCCATCTCTTACAATAAGCTTTAAAAAGGGCACCGATAGAAAAACCCGGCACCGGATTCCAAAAAAGAATTCTGATTATCCGAAAGAAACAGTTTTTTTCATATCCTCAATTTCGTCAAGTCGGAAAACGACTTCATGACAGGCTATCTTGTAAAGGCAAAGCAATGGATCTGTTCGATCAGGGAAACCAGAAAGCCGGCCTGACTCCCTTGGCGGAAAGAATGAGACCCCGCACCCTCGATGAAATGGCCGGGCAGCAGCACCTCATTGGCCCCCAGGGAATTCTGCGGAAACTTATCGAAAAGGACCAGCTCACGTCCCTGATTCTTTTCGGTCCTCCGGGAACCGGGAAAACAACTCTCAGCCGCGTTGTAGCGGATGCGACCAACAGTTCTTTCGTTGCTTTTTCAGCTGTTTTTCAGGGTGTCAAAGACATCCGGGAGGCCATCCTAAAAGCCCGGGAAGATAAAAACTACTATAGCCGAAAAACCATCCTTTTTCTGGATGAAATCCATCGTCTCGCCAAGAACCAGCAGGATGCCCTCCTGCATGGTGTTGAAACCGGGGATATCATCCTCATCGGCGCCACCACCGAAAACCCTTCTTTTGAAATCAACAACGCTCTCCTTTCGCGATCGAGGGTGTTTGTCCTCAATCCTCTCGAAGAGGAAGACATCGAAACCATCCTCGTTCGCGCCACTGAGGAGGAACGCGGCCTCGGATTTCTCCACCTGACCCTGGAGCCGGAGGCCAGGGCGCTTTTGGCCCGATATGCCAGAGGCGATGCGCGAATCGCCCTCAACACCCTGGAAGTGTCGGCGCAGTTGGCCAAGGGACAGAAAATTTCAAAAAAGGAGGTGGAAGAGGCGCTTCAGGAGAAGCTGCTCCTGTACGATAAAAAAGGGGAAGAGCACTACAACGTCATCTCCGCCTTTATCAAAAGTATGCGCGGCTCCTCGCCATCCGGAGCGCTTTACTGGCTGGCGCGCCTCATAGAAGCCGGCGAGGACCCTCTCTTTATTGCCCGGCGCATGGTCATCCTTGCCTCCGAAGACATCGGCAACGCCGACCCGCGAGCGCTCCAGGTTGCGATTGCCGCCATGCAGGCCGTTCAGTTCATCGGCATGCCGGAAGGACGCATCAACCTCGCCCAAGCCGCCTCCTATCTCGCCACAGCACCCAAAAGCAACGCTTCCTACAAGGGGATCAACGAGGCCCAGGCCGAAGTTCGAAACACGGGAGCGCTGGCCGTGCCGCTGCACTTGCGTAACGCACCGACCAAACTCATGAAGGAAATGGGCTACAATAAAGGATACAAGTACGCTCACGATTTCGAGGGAGGCTATGCGGACCAGGACGCTCTTCCCGAAGGGTTGGAAGGCCGGGAATATTATCAGCCCACTGAGCGTGGATATGAAATAACGATCCGCGAAAGAATGGCATTTCTGAAAAAGCTGAATCAGAAAAAGAAGTCCCCGAAAGAGTAAACATGCTGCCCAACAGGACCATCTGCAACCTTAAAAATACATGCTTTTTCTTTCCCTTTCATATTTTGAAGCAGGTTATTTAATAGCTACCAGGCCTAACCATTCCAGATTCATTGCTCCTCAATGAAAGTTTCTCGTCGAAAAAAGTTCAGTTGCGGCTGCTCCGAATAGGCACTTGCGCCAGACATCATCTCCGTCACCAGAAGATACTCATTTTTATTGAATAACTATTCACAAAAATGCTTTTGGGCATGATTTGTGCCGATGATAGCTAGGATCACTATTGTGCCAATAATTTGCCTGGGACCGGCGCAGAATGGTTTAATAGCTTGGATTCAAAAAGAATTTTCTGCTAAATTGAAGTGTTAAAACTTTTTTCCCGAACATTCCGAGGTCGGATATGAGCAACACCCAAACCCTTCCAAAACTCATTCACTCTTCCAGCAAAAACCTGGCGCAAGAGTCCAAAAAAGTTCCACGCCAGGACCTGATCAACAAACTGAATTTTATAAATTTTCAAGATGGATATGTCCGTCTGAACTTCAAGCATCGCCAGCTTAAACGCACCCTTTCGCTGTTGGGAAAACCCGAATCCTGTCATGACGAAAAAGTGCTGATGTCATGGGAAAATTCCGTTGGAATGCCCGGGAAACTCCAGAGCTTCGATTTCGACCATATCCTTCTGGATGACGGCCTTAAACTCCTCCGGGTAGAAGCAAGTGCTGACGAGATAACGTCGACAGGACTTTTGCTTACCCTCCCTGAATCATGTTTGGAGATCCGTTCGCGAGCATCGAGGCGCCATCTCTGTCAGAGGATCAAGGCACAATTCCTTCAAAACAGTGCACTTTTCGAAGGCGAACTGGTTGAGTTCAGTCCTGATTTCTTGCGCGTGAAATTAACGGCCGAGCCCCCTCAAAGTTTTTACTGGATTGATCCCGACTGCCCCGGACACATCATCCTGTCTGACGGGGAAACAGTCTTTTTTTCCAGCGAATGCACTATTTTCAGACAAGGCCGGGAGGAAAAAACCCGAACGTTTGTATTCAAGCTCATTCCGCGTTACTCCAAGCGCTTTCAGTCCAAAGAGTTCAGAAGCACACGTCTGAGCCTGACCCCGTCACCTGAAGTTATTTTCACCCATCCCCTGACAGGGAAAAAAGTCAATCTCAGCATTGTTGAAATCTCCGGTGCGGGTTTTTCAGTCGAGGAGGATGAAAAAAATTCTCTTTTGATTCCAGGATTGATGCTTCCCACGGCAGAAGTCTCTCTGGCCAATACTTTCAGCTTTAAATGCCAGGCTCAAGTCGTCAATAGAATCCTTGAAAAAAATGGGGACGAGAGAAGATTCAAACTGGGCATCGCGCTACTGGACATGGATATTGCCGATCACGTTAAATTGGAAAGTGTGCTGCAACAAGCTAGCGATAAAAATACACACTGCTTCAATCTTGTGGATATGGACAGTCTCTGGAATTTCTTTTTCGAAACAGGATTCATATACCCCCAGAAATACGCATCTATCCAGACTCGTAAAGAAGAGCTCCGGCAGACCTATGAAAAACTCTATACCCAGCATCCGAACATTGCCCGACATTTTATTTATCAGCGGGAAGGGTCCATCCTCGGACATATGTCAACCCTCCGTTTCTATGAAAACACATGGCTTTTTCACCATCATGCTGCCTCAAAAAAGGATGCGACCCGGGCCGGCATTGTAGTTCTCAATCAGATGGGCCGTTTTGTCAATGACTCCCGCAACCTCTTCTCAAGCCACATGAAATTCGCCATGTGTTATTTCCGTCCCGAGAATAAGTTTCCCAGCAAAATTTTTGGCGGGGTTGCCCGTCATCTTAATGATCTCAACAAAAGTTCCCTGGATGATTTCGCCTATTTTCATCTCAAAAAGGAAGACTCTCCAAAAAGTGAAGCTCTGGCGAACTATGAACTGGTGCCAACCCAAAAAGACGACTTGACTCAGCTTGCCTGGTTTTATGAAAATAAATCGGGAGGACTGCTGATCAACGCCATGGACCTGGAATCGGAGACAGTGTTCTCCAACGATCTCGGCCTGGAATACGAAAAAAGCGGCTTTTGCAAAGAAAAGCATCTTTTTTCCCTGAAAAAAGACGGTGACCTGGTAGCTGTCATCCTGTTGAACTTCACGGATCTTGGACTAAACCTTTCCGACCTCACCAATTGTATGCATGTTTTCGCGGTCAACCCGGACCGCTTCCCGAAAGATATCATGTACGAAGCTTTGTTCGAACTGATGACGCGTTTCCGTCAAGAGGAACTGCCGGTTTTGATTTTCCCCTCCTCCTATGCAAAGGAAGAAAACATACATTATGAAAAAACTTACTCTCTCTGGGTTCTGAATCTCAGACATATGGATGACTATTTCCGTTTCCTGAAGCGACTATTTCGTGGCTTCCAACATTGAAAAAAATAAATGTCAGACCCTGACTCCAAAATTCAAGAGAGCTTTTCCGAGCAGCGTCTCTACAACAGCAAGATTATCAGCCTCTATCTGAATCTGATCCGCAGCCGGTACAGCTATATCAATGTGAACGAACTACTTGCTTTCGCTGGGATGAAACCTTACGAAGCAAGGGATGACAGCCACTGGTTTACCCAGGATCAGGTCAACCGCTTTTACGAGCGCCTGGTTCAGTTGACCGGAAACCCGAACATGGCCCGTGAAGCCGGTCGCTACGGAGCTTCCCCCGAGTCAGCAGGCCTGGTCCGAAATTTTGTTCTCGGAATGCTCGATCTTTCCACAGCTTTTTTCATGATCAAACGGGCCACCCCCCATTTCACCAAATCGACGGTTTACGAAACCAAAAAATTGGCCCACAACAAGGTGGAAATCAATGTCATTCCAAAACCGGGAGTGAAGGAAGAGCCTTTTCAATGCGAAAATCGATTCGGCTTTTTTGAGGCCGTAGGCGAACTGCTCACTAATGGAACCCCCCAGATCGAACATTCGGAATGCATGTTCAAGGGGAGTGAAACCTGCAAATACATTATTTCCTGGCCAAAAACCTATTCGGCTTTCTGGAAAAGAATCAGAAATATTGCCACGGTATTGATCGGTCTTGCTTTCCCCGCACTGACCTTCCTCAATCCCGGTTTCGCCCTCACCTATTACCTGCCCATGGGACTGATCAGTATCCTGTCCCTGTCCCTGGTGACCGAAGTTTTCCAGAATAAAGAAGTGAAACCGAGTCTCAACAATATCCGTTTTTCCACAGAGGAACTCCTGGACCAGATCAACATCAATTACAACAACGTCCTTCTTTCCAATGAAATCGGTCATGTCATCAGCAAACAAACCGACATAAACAGTATTCTTAACAGCCTTGTTCAAGTCCTGCAAAAACGCCTCGATTACGACCGTGGGTTGCTTCTCCTGGCGGACAAGGAAAAGGAAGAACTGCTTCTCCATGCCGGCTTTGGGTATAACGAAAACCAGCTGGAACTCCTGAGGAACATTCCCTTTTACCTGCGCAAAGACAACAATAAAGGGGTGTTTTCCCTGGCTTTCAACGAACAGAAGCCTTTCCTCATTAACGATTCGGACAATATCGAGGAAAAAGAAGTGGACCGGGGTTTCCTGTTTTTAAAAAAACTGGGAGTCCAGTCCTGCATCTGTTGCCCGATCATCTGCGAAGATGAATCGATTGGCGTGCTGCTCGTCGACAACCTCAAGACCAAACGCCCCCTGGTGCAGAATGACTTGAATCTTCTGATGGGGATCACGCCGGTTATCGGCATCAGCATTCGCAATGCGGAACGCCTTGAAAATACAGTCAAACAGTTCAACTCAACCATACAGGTTCTGGGTGCCAGCATCGAAAGCCGCGACCCGCTGACGGCCGGACATTCCGGAAAAGTCACCGAATACGCCCTCGGCATCAGCCACGAGTTGGGGCTTTCAGAAGAGTTCTGCCGTATGATCCGAGTTGCCGCGTTACTCCATGATTACGGTAAAATCGGCGTTCCTGATTCCATTCTGAAAAAACAGGGTCGTCTCGACAAGGATGAGTATGAAATAGTCAAAACTCACTCGGCCAAAACCAGAGAGATTCTCGAACAGATCAATTTTGAAGGAATTTATCGACAGGTTCCCGTGGTAGCCGGCGCCCATCACGAAAAACTGGACGGCAGCGGTTATCCTGACGGGCTGAAAGCGGATGAAATACCCCTGGGATCAAAGATTATTGCAGTGGCGGATTTTTTCGAAGCCATTACCGCAGAAAGGCATTACCGGGAGCCGATGCCCCTGACGGAAGCCATTCGTCTCCTGGATGAGGAGAGCGGTGTTCATTTCGACGAGAGAATCGTTAAGGCCCTGATGACTTATTACGATAAAATATCCGGGAATGCCATGGAAAAAGCGCGGCAGGAAATATTCACAAAAGATGACTTTCCGAGTGGCCACCGGGCGGATGACACTAAATCCAGCCAGACGGATTTTCGGGCGGAGAACATCAAAACCAATTAATAGCTAAAGGGACGAACCTGTGGTTTCCGGACGACAGCCACGACAGGAGATCATTGGCGTGTAGGTAAAACGCCTGGGGTCGGCAAAAAAGGTCGCGAATTCTTTGGCAAAGCCATCAAAACCATCATCGTAACTTTCAAACTTCCACCCCGAGTTCCGGGCGGCCACCTCCAGTTTTTTCAGCCAATTGAATCGATCAGCCTCTCCCACATGACCGAAAAAAAGATGGTGAGGTTTCATCTGAACATCAATTGCCTCAAAACCGAGGTCAAAGAGGTAGGAAAAAAGTTTGCGCCCCACATAAGGGTCAAAATCGGAAGACTTTTCCAAGGTCTCCATGACTCCCACTATATTTTCCTCAAGCTTTTTCGAAAGACCAAAATGGGAAAGACAATTGTAATCCAGGTCAATCAAACATAAAATCCCGCCCGGCTTGAGAATTTTGGACAATCTCCTGACGATGTCGAAACTCCCGGCACGGTGATATTCCAGAACAAAACGGACCCAGATAAAATCAAACTCACCGAGTCCTTCCAAATCCTGATAAAAATCATGACAGACGAACTCCAGGCCCTCTTTTCCGTAATGCTTCCGGGCGTGATCGATTCTCTCTTCCGAGGCATCCACGCCTGTCACCCTGCCCCCGGGGCGGACCAGATCATATAAAAAAGAGCTGGTTACCCCCGAACCGCAGCCAACATCGGCCACTCTCATTCCCGGACGAATTCCCGCCCACGCCGCCTGGCGGATGAGCACACCCTTTTCGGTCTTGATGGTCAGACGGTGAGCCTCTTCTTGGTTTTCCATCAGGTACGAAGACACGGCAATCCTTCAGAATAAAAGCCGGGGGGGATATTCCAGATTCGGGAGCTTATTGATACTGCTGAAAATTTCACTACCGGCCACTACATGAACCGATAACCGATACTCAGGGCAAACAGATGGGCTTCCGTTTTATAGGTACCATTGGCCGCACCGGGCTCGGCGGGCATTACTCCAATGGCATTGTCTTTGTCTCTGTCTTTCTGCTTCTGGTAACCGTAGCTCAGTGAAACCGTTGTATACCCGAAATCCATGTCAGCACCCAAGGTGAAAAGATGTGTGTCGGAATCCGGGATGGAAGGATCGAAGGTCGAGGAAGGCGCTGGATTGTTACCATAAAGATAACCGGCAAGCAAAGCCAGGTTCTCATTCACACGATATTTGGCCCCGAAATTGAAAGCCCAGGTATCGTCCCAATCCCGGGGAGTGATGCTCTCGGACTGAAAAGCAACAAGTTGATCCAGCTTGATTCTCAATTCATCAAAGGTTGACCAGTCTTCCCAGCGCGCTCCAACTTCCACGATAAGCGGGTCGCTGACCTGATAAGCCAGGCCCAAAGTAAGCTGCTGCGGAAGAGTCAGGTCCGCCTTGCCGCCGGTATTGGGAAAGAGCCCCGCAACGGCTCCAGGAATATCGGAAAATTTGGCGTCGCCATCAA
Source organism: Desulfuromonadales bacterium (assembly GCA_963665915.2). GTDB lineage: Bacteria > Desulfobacterota > Desulfuromonadia > Desulfuromonadales > JAAYDE01 > JAFGRU01. The sequence continues at coordinate 709,181 of CAXXSG010000013.1, read as the reverse complement.
TCGTCAGCTCAACTTCACTCCGATAGGAAATTCCAAGTCTGGCCTTGTCGGTGAGCTGAATGGCGAGACCGAGATTGAATCCGAGCCCGGTATCGTCCCCTTCGAACTTCTGTGATCCTTCACTGCCGACAAAGCCCAAAGGCTCAAGGTCAATCTGATTTTTCAAGCTGGCATCCAGAAAAACAACATCTAGACCAGCGGCAATTGAGACACGGGGATGAAGCCGGTAGGAAACAACCGGATTGATTGTATAGGTTATCATTTCCGCCTGGGTGGAAATGAAACGCCCCTCCCAGCCATCTTTCCAGTCAGTAGCCAGACCGAAAGGAAAGAAAATCCCGACCCCTGCTGCAAGCTTGTCGTTAAAGGTATGAGAAAGATAGAGAGTGCTCGGAAATTTCAAAGCATCTTCCATCTCATGGGTGTCACCGTCAGCATCGCTTTTAAATTCACGATTAAAAACGAACATCGTGGTTCCAGCTTCCACTTGGGTGCCTTCAAGGTCATTCAAAAGGGCGGGATTGTAAAAAATGGTCGACGGGCTATCCGCATGAGCAGTGACAGCCGCAGCCTGGCCCAAAGCAGAAGCTCCCTGAGTAAAAACCCCAAAGCCCGCAGCGAACACCTGGCTGCTCGACAGGATAGAGGCCACAAAAAAAACCAATATGGCGCAAAAAAGATTAAAAGTGCGGGTTGTTTTCATTATCCCTACCCCCTTTGGGAAGAATATCCGTCGCTGATTTTCTCTAAACAAAGAGATGAACGTCATAACATGGCATTCATCTCTCAAAAGAATAATTTAAAGTCAATTTTTTGGCTAAAAATCGACTTATCCGAAAAAGGCGTCCCGATCCCTTTCAAATATACTTCTGAATTCTTCCAGAAGCTGCTCCAGTTGCTCCTCAGTAACATCGAGAATTTTTGCTCCCGGACAATCAGCGATGTTGACGTCATGGTCAGGCATACGGCACCCAATCCCGAGCCGCTGGCACATCTGATCGGCTAAATTAACTGTTGCCGCCATCTTTAAATATTCCGGATCATCCGACTCGTCCCCGGTGAATTCCTCATGATGTCTTACCACTTCCACCATCGTTTCGGAAAAGTTCCAGCGACTTAGAACGGCAGCCCCGATCTCGCCATGACTATAGGGGAAATAGCTCTTCTCAATTTCGGAAATTGTAGCTTCTCCGTGATAAGCCTCTTCCATCACCATCTGGTATTTTTCAGGATCGATATTGTTCATCACCACGCGTCCGATATGCCGGAACAATCCACCCATAAAGGCTTCCTCCGGCTCAACGGAATGAAACCATTTGGCAACCAGGCGAGCGCCGATAGCACAACCCATGGAGTCTTCCCACTGCATCTTCTCAACGAGTCCTAACTTCCGGCTGATGCCCTTGAGGCTGAAGGCCAGAACCAGGCTTTTCAGGGTGTTCTCGCCCAAAAGGACAATGGCCTGATCTAGAGAGCTGATTTTCCGTGCGGGCGCATAGAAAGATGAATTCGACATCTTCAAAACACGAGCGGAAACGGCCTGATCCTTGGCGATCACTGCACTCAACTTTTTAAAGGTTACTTTGGGATCGCCAAGAAGCTCAATGACCTTAACAGCCACCAGCGGCATTGGCGGAATTTCTTTAATCTTATTAGCAATTTCAGCCAGATTTGTTGACATTTCAATCCCCTCTGTAGCCATTCACAATTTTATTTTCATTCAGAAGTTTAAGCAAATTTAACACCAAAATTTTACATATTAAGAGCAAGCCCAAAAAAAAGAATGATTTCAAAGAAATAGACCGAAAAACCGGAGAGCCTACCCCTTCCTCAACGGGGCAACAAAACCCAGAAACGGACATCCTGCTTCATGCGTCCCGCAAACCTTCCCGCGGCATCACCAATTCCCCAGAAAAAATCCCCACGTACCGCTCCTTTTATAGCCCCACCCGTGTCCTGGGCAAGCATCAGGCGGTTGAGAGCATAATCAGTCCCCGGCCAGGTCGTAGCCACAAAAACCGGACTACCCAGGGGGATGACTCGGGGGTCCACTGCCAGACTGTAGCGAGGAGTCAGAGGAATTCCAAGTGATCCGGGTGGAACTGCCCAGGAAGGAGAAAGCTCATGGAAGAAAATATAACTGGGATTTTCATTCAGCAGCTTTTTTACTTTCGCGGGGTTTCCCCGAGCCCAGGCCCGAATGTTCTGCATCGACATCTGATCGCGGGTCATCTCCCCGGATTCCAGAAGCAGTTTGCCGATAGAGCGGTAAGGATGACCGTTCTGATTGGCATATCCGACCAGCACCTTTTCGCCGCTGGCAAGATTGATGCGTCCGGAACCCTGGATATGAAGGAAAAAAAGCTCGACCGGATCTTCTACCCAGAAGATTTCTTCACCTTTTAAGGGCTTACCTGGACCGTCGATTTCTGCCCGACTCCAGTAAGGGACTACCTTTCTCCCTTCAACCCGCCCTTTTAAGCGAAAACCTTTGATTTCGGAGTAAAGGTCGGACAGGTCCACCGTCAGCAGATCTTCCGGATCACGGTAAAGAGGGTAGGGATATTTTTCAGAAGGACTCCGACTCCCGGCCATATCCGGAACATAATACCCGGTGATGAGACCGACCGTGGAACCGTCCGGGTTGCGGACCTGATAAGGCTGGAAGCGGGATTTAAAAAAAAATTCCGCTTCCGCGTTGGTTGTAATCGGGGAGAGCACCTCGTCTCTGCACAGGTCCTTCCAGCGGCTCTGTTTTTTCAGCGCCCGGCAGCTAAGGCTGAAGGACCTGAAGGCCGAAAGAAAATCCTGCTTTTCCCAGCCGTTGAGGTCTTCCCAGCCCACCTTGGCAAGTGGAGGAACTTCAACTTCCGGCAAGGAAGGTATTTCTGGTGCGACGGATAGGATTTTTTCCGGAGCTTTTACACAAGAGAAAAAAAAGGAAAAAAGGAAAAAAAGAATTGTCAGTAAAGCGAGCTTAAAATGTCGATGCACAAAGCCCTCCCTGGCTTTTCTGCCTGTTCAATGCCTTATGGTCTTTGATTCACAACATGTCGAGCGGGTCAACATCAAGTACAATTTTAACACTTTTGGACATTTTTTTTTGGAAAACCGTTGCGCCGTAAAGCAGCCTGTGAAGTGATGAGCGCCGAGATGCTTTCAGAACAATCTGGACGCGATATTTCCCCCGAAGCCTGCTTAAAAGGCAGGCTGCCGGTCCAAGGACTTCCACCTGGCCCGCATGTTTTCGCAGATACCTTGCCAAGCCAGATGCCACCCTTTCGGTTTTTTCAGCATTTTCGTCGGACAGCACCAGGTTCGCAAGGAAACCGAACGGTGGATAACCCGCTTCTTCCCGAAACCTGACCTCTTCATTGAAAAAGCCCTCATAGTTATGGCTGATAACGCTTTTAAATACATAATGATCGGGATTGTGGGTCTGAATCAGGACCCGGCCTGGAATCACTCCCCGGCCTGCCCGCCCCGAGACCTGGGTGAGAAGCGAAAAGGTTCGCTCCGCAGAACGGAAATCCGGAAGAAAAAGGGAGGCGTCGGCATTAACGACACCCACCAGGGTGACGTTTGCGAAGTCATGCCCTTTCGAAACCATCTGAGTGCCGACAAGAATATCGACTTTCCCCCGCGACATGCGCGACACCAGCTCCTGATAAGACCCTTTCCGTCCCATGCTGTCACTATCCATGCGCGCCACCTGGGCTTCGGGAAAAAGGCGCGTCAGATCATCCTCCAGGCGTTCCGTGCCGCTGCCGTAGGGCCTGATATCCTCATTCCGGCAATGGGGGCACTCCTTGGGCAGCTCGGCGATATGATCGCAATAATGACAGCGGAGGAGATTTTTCTTTTGATAATATGTCAGGGTTATTTCGCAGTTGGGGCAGCGAATCGCAGCTCCACATGCGACACAGAGAAGAAAGGGGGCAAACCCACGACGGTTGAGAAGGAGCAGGGACTGTTCTTTTCTGTTGAGATTCTCTTTGATTGCGGCAATCAACTCATTGGAAAAAGCCCCTTTCTCACCCGACAGGGTCAGGTCGATGAGTTTCACCTCCGGCAACGGGCGGGAGAGGACCCTCTCTTTCAAGGATAGATAGTTGATCCGCCCCTCCCTGGCCTGCTGAAAAGCCGTCATGGAAGGGGTGGCGCTACCGAGAATCACCGTCGCTCCATCCATTTGCGCCCTGAGCAGGGCCATATCCCGGGCATTATAGCGAAACCCTTCGCTCTGCTTGTAACTGGCGTCATGCTCTTCATCGACAATGACCAGCCCCAGGCGCTCAAAAGGCGCAAACACAGCGGAACGGGCACCGATAGCCACATCAACCTTCCCCGCACAAATCGCTTTCCAGGCTTTTCTGCGCTCCTCACGGGAAAGACCTGAATGAAGAACAGCCATGCAGAGACCCGAAGAGGAAAAACGCTCACGGAATTGACCCACCAGTTGCGGGGTCAGGGCAATTTCAGGCACCAGAACCAGAGCTTTTCGACCGGAGCGTTGAGCTTCTTCTGCGGCCCGCATGTATACTTCCGTTTTGCCGCTGCCGGTCACTCCATGGAGCAGAAAAGATGAAAAACCACCCTGTTCGAGAGCACCCAGGAGCGCCGCAAGGGCCTCACACTGCTCCACGGAAAGTTCCGGCCGCTCCAGTCCCTGAATCGCCGGAGGGGCGAAACTAAAATCCCGTTCTTCCCTCTCCTCAACGGCCAGAAAACCGAGAGCCACCAGACGCTTGAGAACCTGCGAAGATGCAGGAAAAAGGGAAGTCAGTTCCTTGCGGGTTGCGAATCCGTGGTCCCGGAGCCACTGCAGTATTTCTCTCTGCCGAATGCCGTTGGGCTCCCCTGCCAACGTCGTGGCGAAATAGATATATCCTTTGGCCGGGTCCGATTTTTCAGGACTGCCGAACAAGCCGACCGGCACTCCCGTGCTGACCACCTCCCCTATGGGGTGATGATAATATTGAGCGATGCGTTCAAAAAAAGCCGCCATCCCAGCCGGAAAAAGAGGGGTCTCATCCACAAACCCGCCGATTTCCTTGAGACCCTCCGGATCTCCGGAAGCGACGGAAAGGAGATAACCAAAAACAGCTCGACGTCCCAGAGGTACTTTCAGAAGATGCCCCGGCTTTGCCATCGGAGCCAGGGCTGGGGGAACAATATAGGAGAGGATTTTTTCAATTGGAGCGGCAACAGCCACCCGGGCAATGAGCGACTTGGTCAAAGGTTCTCCGCTAACTTGCAACATCATTTCTCAATCCCGCCAGGTTACAATCAGATCCGGAGGGCCTCCCGGGCTGACAAAACTGAAAAATGGATCATTCAGTCGTTATCTCAATTTTCGCCAACTCAGGAGGTTAAAGCTTCAGCGAATTTTATCCCGAATTCGAAACAGGCCTTCTGGTCATCCTCCGTAGGATTGAAGCGCCATTTCAATCCGGCAACAGGCAACTGATACTGAAGTCCCTTGAGACGTTCTTCTATCAGTTCCACGGCCTCACCGCTCCAGCCAAACGCACCAAAAACCGCTGCCACTTTGCTCTGGGGTGTCACCGTGGAAAGCAGGGCCAGGGCTTTCCATAGCGGCGGACCGGCATCCCGATTGATGGTTGCCGCGCCCACAACCAGGGCGTCGCACCTCTCCAGTTCGTTTTTGAATTTTGCCTCGTCCAGATCAATAGCCGGCAGCTCCACAGTCTCTATGCCTTTGACAGCCAGTGCTTTGCTGACTTCCTGACCCATGCGCCGGGTCGTCCCGTGGGGCGAGTGGGTCAACATCAGCACCCTCTTCTTTCCCGACTGAAAAGGTTCAGCCGACCATTCACGATACAAAACCACGGCCCGGCCGATTTCCGATCGCCAGACAGGGCCATGGGTCGGACAGATCATCTTAAGGTCCAATCCCTTCAAGCGCGCCAGGGCATCCCGGACATTTTTTTTGAACGGGCGGATGATGCTATCAAAATAAATACGGAAATCCTCTGAGAAATCACCGGCCTCATCATCAAAAAGTCCCTCGCAGCAGAAATGAGATCCGAAAGCATCTCCCGAAAAAAGCATTGATTGCTCTTCCAGGTAGGTCATCATAGTGTCTGGCCAATGCAAAAAAGGCAGCGGAAAAAACCTGAGGTTTTTGCCCCCGAGATCAATTTCTTTTTCCTTGGCCACGACATCGGCATTAAAGGACCGGTTGAGTAGCTGTTTGAGAAAATTTTCCGCGGAACGGGTACAGACGACCTGGAGCCGGGGGTTGATTTTCAGGAGTGCGGCCATGACCCCCGAGTGATCATGCTCCGTATGGTTGACAACAACGATATCCAGTTCTTCAATCGGCAGAACCCGGCGAACATTATCCAGAAATTGCCCGGCAAACTCCTCTTCCACCGTATCCACCAGAACGGTTTTCTTCCCGCCTCGGATAATATAAGAGTTGTAGGTGGTACCGTTCAGGGTCGGATAGAGTTCATCGAAATTTTTCAGTTCCGGATGCTTGACCCCCACCCAGAAAATATCTTTTTGAATCTCCCGTACCATTTTCAACGACTCCGTTATCTGATTTCTGATTGTTGATGGCAAAAGACCCGGACCGGCAGATTCGGTCGAAAAAAGGCCCCCACTTGTTACTCAAAACCGAGGAAAACCATCATGCTTTTCAATTCTGCCATAAGCTCCTCAAAACCGGGGCAGGTCAGACTCTGAGCACCATCGCAGCGAGCCTTGGCCGGGTCGGGATGGACCTCGATCATCAGGCCTTGGGCTCCTGCCACCAGGGCTGCTTTACTCATGACCGGCACCAGTGAACGTTTGCCTGTAGCATGGCTCGGGTCAACAATAATGGGGAGATGGCTCATCTCCTGGATAAGAGGAACCACCGACAGATCGAGTGTATTGCGGGTCGCTCTTTCAAAAGAGCGAATCCCTCTTTCACAAAGGATGAGATTCGGATTCCCCTCTGCCAGAATGTACTCGGCCGCACCCAGAAACTCCTCAAGGGAAGCGCACATTCCCCGCTTGAGAAGAACCGGGTGATCTACCTTGCCGACCTCCTTGAGGAGATCAAAATTCTGCATGTTGCGGGCGCCGACCTGCAGGATATCGGCATACCTGCAGACCTGCTCCACCTGTTCGATGCGCATCACTTCGGTAATAACCGGCAGGCCGACCTCATCCCCGGCCAGGCGCAGATATTTCAAGCCCTCGATGCCAAGCCCCTGAAAGGTGTGGGGGCCTGTCCGCGGCTTGAAAGCTCCGCCACGCAGAATCGAAGCCCCGGCCGCTTTCACGCCCCGAGCCGCCGTCATTACCTGCTCCTCGCTCTCAATAGCACAGGGACCTGCCATGATCACGGGCTTCCGGCCGAGGCCGATCCGCGCCCCTTTGACATCAACTACTGTGGGTTGCGGATGAAAATCCCGGGAAACCAACTTATAAGGCTTACTCACATGGATAATCTCACGAATTCCCGGCAGGTCGCGAATCGTGGCTTCATCCACATACCCCTCGTTGCCGAGAACGCCGATCGCAGTCCGCTCACTTCCGGGAATGAGTTCGGCCCTGAGTCCCATTGCCTCGACAGCTTCTTCAACCCCTTGAATCTTTTCATTGCTGGCATTATGTTCCATAACAATCAACACGGTTGGTCTCCTCACCCCGAAATCGAAAAAATATTGATATTTCCAGGTTTCTCAATGTCTCAGGTTAACGGGTAAAATAGATGAATTCAACATTTTTCATGATATTGAAGATCCTTGCGGGAAGCGAAGTTTTTCTTTAGTTGAAATTATGCTATTTTTAACTCCGTGCCCTTTTTCCTGATGACCCAAACAGGTGCCGGGCCCAGGTCCGGTCAAGAAAAAAAGCAGAAAAGCAGGGGGCTATTCACTTGAAAAAAATTTTTTTGACCTTACTCATATCAACCTGCCTGACGACCCCCGCGGTCGCGGAGAATTCGTTCCGAGAAGCCCGCAAGCTGGTCAATTCCCAAGGATGCAAAGCCTGTCACCAGCTCGATAAGGAAGGAGGGGCTTATGCCCAGCCGCTGGAAGAAATCGGTAGCCACAGGACCCGGGAGAAGATGCGCCAACTTCTCCTGAACGGAACAGCACCAAACCATGACCGCTATATGCCATCCTACTCGCACCTCAGAGAAACGGAAATAAAAGCTTTGATCGATTACCTGGAAAGTTACCAATGATCTTTCTCCAGACGTTTCTGCTCTCAGATGTCTGTATTGCAAAATAAAAGCTTGCGTGCTAGTTTCCACTGTTCAAAAATTTGACCTGAAAGCTTAAAGATCACCATGACCCAGCGAATGATCCACATCGACTCCCCGTTTTTCGTCCAGGAAGAGAAACTCAAGACTCTGGAGGACATCTCTGAAATTTTCGACCGTAAAGCCCCTCTGGCCCTGGAAATCGGCTGCGGCACTGGCGGCTTTGTCCTGCAACTGGCGCAAAAACAGCCGGAAACAAATTTTCTGGCCATCGATATTTACAACAAAGGATGTTATAAAACCTGCCGCAAGGCCGACCTGAACGGCGTCAGCAATATCCGTGTTCTGCGCATGGAGGCACGCCACCTGCTCAACCACTACATCAAGCCGGAAAGCCTTGATGCGATTTACATAAACTGCCCCGATCCCTGGCCAAAAAAACGCCATCGCCGGCGGCGCCTGGTGAATGGGGCTTTTCTCAAACTGCTCCTCTATTGCCTGCGTCCTGGCGGACAGCTCTATTTCTGCACCGATTTCACCGAGTACGCTGAGGAAGTCGCAGAACTGTTCCCTTTCCAGGGCTTTCAAAACCAGCTACCTAAACCCTTTGTTCACGACCTCGAAGATTACCCCCGGTCCAAATATATGCAGCGCTTTCAGGGGCAAGGTCTACCCCTCTACTTTATGGTCCAGCGGAAAGATCCTCACTATTACCTTGAAAGTCTCGACCCACCCGTGGTGCAAACCCCTTTTCGTATCCCGACCCAAAGACAGGAAACATGGGCAAAAACTACCTGACGGAAAACCATCCCGGCACGGGGGGCAGCATCAAAGTTTCTCCCGAGGATTTTCAGGTCGAGGAAATTCCTCTCTACCTTCCCTGCGGCGAGGGGGAGCACCTCTATCTTTTTATTGAGAAACGGGGCCTCACCACGCTGGGACTGATAAAAAAGCTGGCCCGAGCAAGCGGTCTCCGGGAACGCGACATCGGTTATGCCGGACTTAAAGACGCCCGAGGGCTGACCCGACAGTGGGTTTCGCTCCCGGCAGCGACCATCAATCTGAAAACCCTGGCAACGGACGATTTCTGGAGCATTATTTCCGCCGAAAAGCACCGCAACAAACTGCGGCTCGGACACCTGGCCGGCAACCGTTTCCGGATTCGCATTCGGGAAACGGTCCCGCAGGCATTGTCACGAGCCGAAACCATCCTGGCCGACCTCGAAAAAAAAGGCTTACCCAACAGTTTTGGCGCCCAGCGTTTCGGCGCCATGGGTAATTCCCATCATATCGGGCAGGCTATTCTGAAAGGGGATTTCCAAAAGGCGGCGCAAGAAATCATCGGACGCCCGGAGCGCATTCAGGACCCGGTTTGGCGTAACGGAGTGGAAAAATTCATTCAGGGCGACCTGCCGGGAGCACTGGCCGGGTTTCCTCAACGCCTGCGGGATGAACGTCGGCTGATTGAAGCCATTCTCAAAGGAAAACCGGTTCGGAAGGCGGTCCTGGAGTTGCCAAGACGGCTCCTCCGCCTCTATGTTTCGGCCTGCCAGTCGGAGCTTTTCGACCGGATTGTGGAAAGCCGCATCGCTGACCTGGGTACACTTTGGGACGGGGACCTGGCTGTCAAACACAGCAACGGCGCCTTTTTCCTGGTCGCCGAAGCGGGCAAAGAACAGCCACGCTCGGATTTACTGGAGATCAGCCCTTCAGGCCCCCTGTTCGGCTATAAATCGAATCTGGCTCAGGGTCATGCAGGAGAGATGGAAAAAGCCCTCCTCCGGGAGGAAGAACTGACACTGGAGGATTTCCGCCTCGGAGGCGGATTAAAAATGGAAGGAAGTCGTCGCCCCCTCCGGGTACCGCTGGTGGAACAAAAGCTCGAGGCGGACGGAGAAGACCTGATCGTATCCTTCGCACTTCCAGCCGGAAGCTACGCAACAAATGTCACCGATGAAATCATGAAAACCGAATGCGGCTTCAGCGGGGAAACCGTTCCAGCGCCGACCGAAGAGAGCCCCTCGGACAACGAGCCTTCCACCTGAAACCCGTTAGCATTTAAGAACGAATTTCCCTGCGAACAACATTGACACCACGATATGACTTTGCTAAATTTTAAAATACTGTTTTAAAATGAAAAATTAACGTTGTGTTAAGCCTTTTGGTCTGCTTTACTAAGCTGGAGCCAACCTTTCGCAGCAATTTTTTTCGGAATCATCCTTTACCGTAGTTTCCACTTTTCAAAAAATAAAACAGCGATACGGCGCTGAAATATAAAAAAGGAAAAACGGGAATGGCGAGAAAAGAAAAATCGGAATATATCATCCAGGCAGTTTCCCATGCTCTCGACCTGCTGGAGCAATTCCATGGAGAAGACGACGAACTGGGTGTGACCGAACTGAGTAAGCGCCTTAAGCTTCATAAAAATAATGTTTTCCGCCTTCTGGCTACGCTTGAGTCACGGGGTTACGTCGAGCAGAATAAAGCGACGGAAAACTACCGTCTGGGCCTTAAATCCCTGGAACTGGGTCAGACTTTCATAAAACAAATGGGACTGCTCCGACAAGCCCAACCGGTTCTGGAAAAGATGGTGGAGGAATGCAACGAAACCTCCTATATCTCAATTTTCAAAGATGGCTTCATCGTCTACCTGGAAATTGAGGAGACCACCATGACGGTTCGCGTCGTCCCTCGTATCGGCATCCGGCTTCCCGCCTATTGCACGGCCGCGGGAAAAATACATCTTGCTTTTCTCAGGGAAGAAGAGCTGGACAAGCTCTATTCCAAGGCCAAGCTGATTTCATTCACTCCCAAGACACTTTCCTCTCTGGATGCCCTGAAAAAGGAACTGGAAGAAATACGCGAAACAGGTTTCGCCATCGACAACGAGGAATACGATATCGGCGTACGCTGCGTGGCCGCTCCCATCCGGGACTATACCCGCCGGGTAGTCGGTGCGGTCAGCCTGTCAGGCCCGTCCATGCGTTTCACCGATGAACGTATAGCCAATGAACTGGTACCGATCGTCGTGCGCGAGGGGGAAGACCTCTCCACCCGCCTTGGTTATCCTTCCGAATAATAACAGGGAATGAGAATCAGGCCTTCTTTTCCACGCTCAACTCAATAAACAAACGGCGAATTTTTATTTTCAGTTCATCCAGCGTCCCACCGGAATCGATCACATAATCAGCCCTGGCCGCTTTCTCCTGCTGGCTCATATGGCTATCGATCATGGCCTCCGCTTTGGCCTGGGTCATCTCTGGTCTTCTGAGCAGCCTCTCGATCTGGTTTTTCCGACTCGTTGTTATAACCAGAACAGCATCGACGCGATCTTCCACTCCCGCTTCAAACAAAAGGGGCGACTCATAGATAATGAGTGGAACCTCTTTTACCCTTAACTCTTTAAGTTTTCGCATCGCCAGCACACCGACCTGCACATGCGTCGTTTCATTGAGAAAGCGGCGGGCATTCCGATCATTAAAAATAATATCACCAAGGACTTTTCGGTTCAGGCTTCCGTCATTCTGGAGAATCTGCGGCCCGAAATGTTCGACCAGCTGCTTCAGTGTTTCTGTCCCGGGGGCCACGGCCTCGCGTGCAAGGTCGTCGGCACTGACCACGGCAGCACCCAGCTGCCCAAAAAATCGGGCTGCTGTCGATTTGCCTACTGCAATACCGCCGGTAATTCCCAGAATCACTTTTTCCCCCTTTTAAAGATTGCAGATTCTTAAGGATAGCACGAAATATTCTGAAAACTACTGAACCATTAAACTTGAAAAAAATGGAACACTTGGTATCCTGAACACCAAATTTCAGACATCCGCTCGCGAACAATACCTGCAGCCACCCAATAAGGCTATTTATCCGGATAAAGGAGTACAGAAATGCTCGATGGACCCAATCGCCTGCTTCTGCCCAGGGAAGGCACCGTCCTGGTTCTCGTCGATGTTCAGGAACGCCTCGTCCTGGCCACCCCCGCCCCCATCTGGAGAGAAGTCCGGAAAAACATCCGTATTCTTCTCGAAGCCTTCCAGCTCATGAATCTCCCGATTATCGTTACCGAGCAGTATCCCCAGGGTTTGGGCCCCACGGTGCGGGACGTGCAGGGCCCCTGGTATGCTAACACGGTTTCAAAAACAACTTTCAACTGCTGTGGGGAGGAGACTTTTCTCAGCCTGCTCAGAGAAAAAAATACCCGTCAGGTTCTGATGGTCGGCATGGAAAGCCATGTCTGCATCTATCAGAGCGCCCTTGCGCTCCTCTATCGGGGCTTCCCCGTTCACCTGGCCACCGACGCCATCTGCGCCCGTCATAAAAAGGATCACCAGATTTCCATGTACAACGCCAACCAGGCAGGTGCTACCCTGACCACCGTTGAGACCGCCCTTTTTCAGATGCTTAAGGACTCGAAAGCACCTGCATTCAAAGCTATCTCGACCTTGATCAAAGATCGCTAAGCCGCGATACCAAGATTGTTTTTGGATAAAATGAAATATGAGATGACGTCCTGATGCCGATTCTTGGTAGGGAAAATGAAACCATCCCCTATGAACTGCGGCGCAGTTCCAAAGCTAAACGCCTGCGCATCCAAGTACGACCGGGACAGGTGGAGGTAGTAGCGCCGATCAAAGTTCAAGATTCGGTCATCGCAGCTTTTGTCCACGAAAACCGCCGTTGGATTGTGAAGAAAAAAGCCGAACTGGCGGAGAAGCTTCGCCAAAACCCCCTCCCACAAATCATTCCCCTCGTCACGGGAGCAAAAATTCCTCTTCGGGGCTCATGCACCGGCCTGACCGTCCGCGACAGATATAGCAGCAGGACTGCGCAGGTAAGTTATGGGAGCGATCTGCTGGTCACGGTCCCGGCAAAAGTGGCCGGGACGAAAAAAGATGCGGCCGTCAAAGCCGCGCTCAAAGACTGGTTTCTGGAGCAGCTGTACAGCGACGTCGAGGAAATCAGCGACCATTTTTCCCGCTGTTTACGTGTGAAACCTCAAAAAATCCGCTTCCGCCGGCAAAAAACCCGCTGGGGAAGCTGTAGCGCCAAGGGGAGCATCAACCTCAACTGGCATTTGATTTTCGTTCCAAGGCCCATGCTCGAATATGTCGTGGTCCACGAACTCTGCCACCTCAGACACCTCAATCACTCCCGGGATTTCTGGGCTCTGGTCGAGAGCCAGATTCCGGACTACAAAGCCCGCAGCAAATGGTTCAAGGAGTATCGCCCAACTTTCCCCTCAGGATTCTGGGATTGAGAAGCTCCTACCAGGTTTTTCAGCAATAGACATCACCCTGAAATAATAAGCAGGAAGAGTCCGCTCGCAAATTCCGGATGTGATCCTTGGCTCGGCGGAACGTGCAGGAAGGAATTCAGGATAATTTCAGGCGATGATACCGGGCAAGTTGCTGAATTTTCTTTTCCGGGACCCCGGCCTGACGGGCGAATTCAGGCCACCCAGAGACGGCATCCCGGATGGCGTCGATAATCTCCAGCGGCTTGGGAATGCTGATCGAATCCCCCACGGCGACCAAGTCGGAGAGGAGGAAATGGTCACGTTTGCCATTGACGCTCATCTGATGCGAGTTGGTCCACTTGCCGGCCGGGTTGTGGGAATAAGTGACATCAAAAGCGGGGGACAATGTCCAGCGCCCCTCCCGATTCATTATAAAAGCGATATTCTTGGTGTGATCGTCCTGATTGCGTGCAATGACGTTGAAAAGCATGCGCCGATACTGCTGAATCGCATCCGCCTTGCTCAGGCGCAGCCTGCGCATTACTGAGAAGACCTGCTCATAAGCGTAAGCTCCGGCCCGGTTGAAATCGTAATGGGCCAGGCCGCACAATGACTGCAGATGCAGCTTGCGGCCGTTATGACGATCGAAACGTCTGGTCAGAAAATGAGCCCGCCCCTCCTCCTCGAGGAGACGGCACTCACTCATATCAATCCCGGCGGCCTGCGCCATCAGATGATAGGCATACTCGATACGCCCGTAGCCTTGCGGCTCGCCCAGTTCGATGTCGGTAATCCCGTCGAATTTGAGTATCCAATAGTCATAGCCTTCGGGGACCTCGGCCTGCCCGGAAATCACCTTGCCCTCACCGCTCATGGCGATAACAGCTTTCGGCCGGGCCCCCCCGGCCGAAGTCCCGACCCGCAGGATGTCGAGAATAGCTTCGGCATTATCTTTTGGAGGCCCGTTGAAACCGGTGTCGAGTTGCAGGCGCCGGGACATGACCTCCTGCGCCAGATCGACAAGTTCAGCGACCTCCACCGGGACCGCACGCTCAAAGCGGCGATCCAGCGGCGGTGCGAACTCCAGCGCCCCCATGCCGCGTCGCCCGGTGTAGCAAAGACGCTCCACGGGGCTGAAACTGCCGGCGTCCCGACCCTGGCGTGTCAGCCAAGCATTGATGATACTATTGCCGAATTTGTCGGGCAGAGCATCCGCCAGCAGACCGGGGAGTCCCAGGAAGGTCTCCCGGCTGAGACTCGGGAATGAGAATATGGCATCCCCCCGCCGGGCGTCATTCAAGCCCATGTGCAACGGGGAAATATCAAGCCCCTTCTCGATGAAAGCGGGGGCAAACTCAAAAACAGCATAGCCGCGATCCTCCAGCCAGGAGATAGCGCCCACCTCTTCCCCCCAGAGCCTGACGACCGCCGTATCGACCTTTTTCACCATTCAGGTTTTTCCTTCCCACTTTCTTTGCACCTCTTACCTGACGCCCTCTGCCGCAACTTGCCTTGCTGTTTCGCCAACTGCAGCGGACTGATAGAGGTTTCGGGGATCAGGTTATCGAGTTCCTCCAGCGCCCCCAACTCCCGTAGCACCGCGATGAGAGAGGCGAGCTTTCCTTTCCCCGCCTCCAGGGCTTTTATGGTATTTAGGGACAACACGGCCTCTTCCGCTACCTCCTGCTGTGTCAGGTTGCGGCGCAGGCGAAGCGTCCTGATGCGCCTGCCGATCTCGGCCTCAATCCCTTTATCCGTCATCGAGTAAAAATCCATAACAACCTTTTTTAGGTCTAAATTTTTAATAATTTATCTTAATGGATAAATTTAGGATTATTATATATAAAAAAAAAGAAATGTAAAGCTCGGTTTTTAACAAGAGTCCTTTTTAAAGCTTTTATTTCAATCATATGACAATAAAAGACCTTTATTTGGCCATTAAAAAAACTTGACGCCATAGCGGCCACGACCCAAAAAGCCCAACCTGTCAACAGGGTCGGGCCATTGCTAAACTGGAAAAATGTTTACCTCGCAGAGGCTTCCGAGCAAAGCCAGTAACCTTTTAAAAGCGTCCTTTGGCTTTCACTTACCCGGACCAACAGCCTGCTCCTCCTCATTCAAAAGGCTGTGTCCCTCCTCCGGTATTCTGGCATGACGGGCCTGCTCCCGAAGTTGCACCTCTTGACTGGCCAGATCCCCTTCAGCCTTATTGGTGGCAGCTTCCGGAACAGCAACGGGGGGAATGACCTCCTTCTCTTGAATCGCCGATGGCTCGGCAGATACGGGTTCCGGCATGTGAACCGGAACCCCTTCCGGGGATAGAACCTCTCTGGCCTCATCCGGCATGGATATCCCCTTTTCCTCGAAGGCACGCTTAACCAGTCGAATCAACGAAGATTTAACCTTGAATCGATTGTATTCCGTACCGTCGGACCAGAAATAGATTTTCAGATTCACCGTGGCCGAGCCCAGCCGGTCGACCAGCACCAGGGCCTCCGGATCATTGAGTACCGCAGAATGCCCGCTAAGAACCTCCATGGCGGCTCCCTGAGCACAGGAGACTTCGTTCGCAAAACCGATTCCAATCTCAAAAACCTCCCGCCGGTTGGGATTAGCCGTGTAGTTGCGGATAATGCTCTTGTAAACCGTAGCGTTGGGGATCTGCACATGATTTCAGTCCTGATTCATGAGTACAGTTCCACGGGTGGTTACCCATTGCACGATACCGGTATTCCCGGCGATCTTAGCCAGATCCCCGATACGGAAAGGATTGCGGACGCTGATAAGAATGCTTGCAAGATAGTTTTCCAGAATGTCCCGAAAGGCGATCCCCGCGACGAGACCGACCAGGCCCGTACCTCCGAGAACCGTAGCTGCCAAACCGGAGAGACCGGCGACCTGCAACACCAGATAAAATCCGACCAAAAACACAAAGACACTCAGAACGCGTGCCGTCACATCACGCAGCAGAGGGTTCAACCGCTGGTCAAGAATCCTTCTGGCTCCATTGGCTGACAGCTTGCCTGCCATCTGGGCCAGAAGCAGAACCACGAGGCCGATACCGAAGCGCGGAATTTTTTCCAAGGCTCCCTTCCAGAGGGCTTGCAATTCACCGATTGCGGGGGAAACATCCCAGGGCGAGATTTCGGGGATTTGAATTCTGTTGACAACAGCCACGACATCAAGGGTTTTGGCGGCCAACTCGCAAGCTCAAACCTGGTGGTCGACGGAATCAGCGCGTCCATTGAGAAATACCACGCCCTCTTCCACCTTTATCTCGAGGTCCGAGAACCATCCGGTCGCCTCAAGTATACCGGTCAGACGTTTGCTGATCGCCTCGTCGGCTAAGACCGGATTGACTTGAACCTGATCCGCAACCACACTACTTTGCTCTTCGAGCTTATCTGTTTCAGCCTTCTTCGCGGGTTCCTGGGCAGAGGCAGAAGAGATCAGCATCCAGATAAAAAAGAAACAGTAAAGCCACTCAAGATTGAAACGAAGGGAGAAGTGGCCCTTGAGCGGTGAAATATACTGTTGAAATTTCATAGTGACGACCCTTGATCAGGCCCGGCCAATCACACCGGAACATTTCTCCATCTCTTGAATAATTTCTTGATATCTTTCATAAACATCACGGCGGTCGGCCTCATCGGATAGACCCACACGGGACTCCCTTTCAATAATGGAGGCCTGGCTCAACAAGGCTTTACGTTGTTCCGGATAGCATGTGCAAGGGATGATCATCCGAATGTTTTCTAAAAGGCGGATCGTGACTGCGGCATGGGACCGTCCATACTGACGAATATGGTTGAAGGCCACACCCACAATCTGTTCAAAGGTGTTCGGATAAATAATGATCCTAACCCTGTTTTTCGAGTCTTTTTTTATAACGGGCGGAAAAACTCTTTGCGCCAGGTCGCAAAGAGCATTTCCAAGATGGTTGATACAGGAAATCGCTGTAAAAGGGTCATTAACTCCCGGTGAAAGAGCCCGGGCGGCGATTTCTACCAGTTCATTGATAAAGAATTCCATGTCCTGTTCCTGGCTACGTTTATGCCCAAAAATAAAATATCCGTTTATCGTCTTTTCCAAAGCCTCGGAATCGACGGATTCTTCAGGCCAGATCTCGACAAGTGGTTCGCCGGTGACGACAAAATGCCCAATCCGATGCTTCATACGAATTAAAAGTTCCTTTTTCTCGGCCAGGTCCAGCAGCCCCGAAAACTCAATCGCCTGCAGAAAACCGCTGGAGAGGGCGGGGATGGGCCTGGCCAGGTCGTCGAACCTCTCAGGAAGTATTTCCGCTAACAGATATTTGTCATCCAACTCTCTTCCCGTTTCGCTGACCTTCTCCGGCAAAAGACGTTTGATGGCCGCATCCAGGTCTCGGCTGACGGCGGTTATAATGTTGGTTACCTGAATCGATTCGGCAATGTGATGAATAAAATAAATCAGCACTCCCACGCACAGTACTGCCAGTAGCAGAGCGAGCAGGGTGGAAAAGTGGGGAACGAAAGGAAAGATAGGGTCCTCACTGATGGTGCCGAGAACCAGCAGGCAATACAAGAAGGTGGAGGTCACCGTGCCGAGCACGAACTGATTGCCGCGGTCACGCATGAAATTCTGCAGCAGGCGTGGTCCGAACTGCTGGGAAGCGAGCGAAAGGGCGACGATGGTGAGAGAAAATACGATGCCGGTAACCGTGATCATTGAGCTGGCTACCGTTGATAGAATGGCCCGTGCTCCGGCGGCCCCGGTCAGCTTGAACCAGGGAATATTGAGAAACCCGTATTGATCCTTGAAAATATCCACGGCGATCAAAGCGATGGCCAATACCACTGCCAGGATGGACATGACAGAAGGAAGGAACCAATAGCTGGAACGAAGTTTTTCGAAAAAATTGGCAATTTTAGTTTTCATTTTGGATCTCTTTCACATTTTTTTCTTTGAGTAAGAATTTGCATTCCCCTGATATGAATTTTTTCTTATTTCTACTTTTGCATAGGGATGGCTGGTCATATTTAAGTCTGTCCTCTCAATCTTAACCAATCGGCAGGAATTCACAACAAAGGCACTATTCGGGTGTCATTTGTGAATTTCAAAACTCACAATGCGATTTTTTCTCTTTCTTGGCCGCCGATAAATTGCACCGTTTCGGTATGCAACTCCGTTATCCCTATTGATCGACCAACTACCCGAATCGCATGTGCTTTCAGATTGCTCGATACTTTTGGGCACCAACAAAACCTTCAAGAAAAGTCATCTGCTTGACAAAGGTCCGGGTCGTGGTAAGTAAATTCAGTAAAGGAAGCTGGGAAAACAAGATTAAACTGCTGCACTCGGTATTTTTTTCTGTTAAAACACAAAAAAGGGGAAAGAATGGATTCCGGAAACATTGAATATACACAACTAGGCGACAGCCGCATTGCCGTCAGCAAAGTCTGCTTGGGGACCTGGGCCATCGGCGGATGGATGTGGGGCGGCAGCGAGGAGGAGGAGTCGGTCCGCACTATCCGGACGGCCCTCGACAAGGGCGTGAATTTCATCGATACGGCGCCGGTCTACGGCTTCGGACGCTCCGAAGAGATCGTCGGCAAGGCCCTCAAAGGATACGTGCCGCGCGATCAAATAGTAGTTGCCACCAAGGCCGGCCTCGAATGGGATGCAAAGGGGAAAGTTTTCAGGAACTCAACCCGAAAAAGAATCCTCACAGAGGTTGAGGACTCTCTGCGCCGCCTGCAGACCGATTATATCGACCTATACCAAATCCATTGGCCGGATCCCCTCGTTCCCATTGAAGAAACCGCAAAGGTCATGGCCGAACTTCTGGACGCCGGAAAAATTCGGGCGGTGGGCGTCAGTAATTACACTCCCGAGGAGATGGAGACCTTTCGTCAGGTCGCCCCGCTACACTCGGTTCAGCCGCCCTACAACCTTTTTGAGCGTCAGATTGAAGAGGCCCTGCTCCCCTACGCGAAAAATCACGGCATCGCGGTCCTGGCCTACGGCTCCATCTGTCGGGGCCTGCTTTCCGGCAGGATGAAGCCGGGCACCCGCTTCCAAGGGGACGACTTGCGCCAGCATGATCCCAAGTTTCGAAAACCCCGTTTCCCCCATTATCTCGCTGCCGTTTCCGAACTGGATGAGCTGGCGGAAAAAAGGCATGGCCGCAGCGTTCTCGAATTGGCTGTCCACTGGGTAATGGACAAGGGAGCTATTGCCCTTTGGGGAGCCCGCCATCCCGGACAATTGGAGCCGGTCAGTCAGGTTTTCGGATGGTCTCTGTCAGAGCAGGACTTCAAGGATATCGATGAGATCGTCAGCAGAAACATCCCGAATCCTATCGGCCCGGAATTCATGGCGCCGCCTTCGCGAAAGTCACAGCCCAAGTAAAAAATGATGGAATTTAAAAGACCCAACCTGATAGTTCAGGTTGGGTCTTTTACTGTCAGGGGAACATGTTTTTCAGGTTTTATCGAAAAACTAAAATGTGAGAATTTGGAATTTTACGCTGTTCCGATCTCGGTACCCGATCCCGTTTAACCCTCGGGCATTCCCATACTTAAAAATAGCGGCTCAATTCTATCCGAGCCTACTTTTACCCGCCCTCGCTTGGGGCATAGCGAGGCTTGCTTGGTGAAAAACTCAAGAAGGGAAATTTGAAGTCTTGGGGTGGGCCGAAAACGGTAGCAGCAGTCTCTTCCGCTGGTCGGGGAGCAATGCAATTCAGCGACACAACGCTGTTCAAATTGCTCTTCCGTAAATAAATCACGAGTCATCCTTTTGATGTCATCGATTTTGTAAGGTTCAGTTTCTTCCCATCTGCCGACATTACCGGCATTTCGGATATGAATATATCTGACTGCTTTTGGGTTTTTCAGGGCAAGTTCAACCAGCTGCGGTATGACATCCTCATTGAAGCCGCGAACAATGATGGCCGACAAACAAATGCGAGTGAGACCCGAATCAACCAGCGCCTGGAAGGCATTGAGCTTTTCCTGCAGGTAGTCCCCGCTATTGATAACTTCGTAGGCACGCCGGTTTGCATAACCTCCGTCCATGGAAATACCGCTGGAAAATCTTGCACCGGACTGTTTAATTTTGACCAGGGAATCGAGAAACTCGGGCTCGTTGTAGCGAAGTCCATTAGAGATAATATAGACAAGGTGACCGTAGCTATGGGCAATTTTGATAAACCGTGGAAGGTCCGGATGCAGGGTCGGCTCACCACCGGAAAGCTTCATTAATACCGGAGAGGGCAGCGTCGAACAAAGCCTCTCGAAATCTTCCAGGGGCATATCCACTGGCAACCTTTCGGGGTTATAACAATAACCACAGGCCATATTGCACCGATTGGTAACGTCGACAACTAGCGATTGAAATGGATTATTTATAAAATCATATGAGGTCATGCATATATCTGTTTTCATGCTTTCCGGACTCTCCTAAGTTTTTTTTTAAAATCCCGGACAACCACCTTCCGCCTCTTTTTTAACCTAGGCCACAGAATTTTGCGCAAATAAAATGAATTGTCGCGCCAATATGCATATGCGCTGTAGGCAAGTTGAGACGCTCCTGCCTTTACAACAGGTGCAGCAATCCCATCCCGGTGGTCGGCAGGACAATTTATCTCGCTGAAAGCATTTATCATCTTCTGCACAAATGGAGCTCGCGTAACACAACATTTAGCCAGCAAAGAGCGCGTGTTCATCAGCGTCGGGTTGGTATTTATCTCCCAAACAACCGGTTGCCCGTCAATAACACCATAGTCAATTCGCCCATAGCTGATATTTGCAAGATTGCAGATTTTCCTCAAATATTGTTCATGAGGATTGTCCCGCAGATAGTCACGCTCCTCATACAAATCCGATTTTTTCAGCGCCAGATCCAGCACACCCTTCATGTGCCAATGATTGCCGAACATCATGTGCTGGGGAATTATTTGATCAGCCACGATGTATGCTGAATACTTGCGAAAAACACCATTCCCGTCCGAAGTTTCGCAGAACTCAATGACAACTTTGTCCCGGTCCGAACTAGGCTGGAGTTGACTAAGTGCGGCTGAAAGTTCGTCGTGAGTGTTAATAAGCCCCGTCAGGCTGCCATGGTGGTCATTTTCGCCCCTCACAAAAACGGGGAAGGACAAAGTCGATGGAATTTCGTCAAGCCGGTAGATATTAAACGGGTTGTAGCCATGAGCATTCAGGGTGCGCAAAAGCTCATAACGCTTCATTGAGCGGGAGGGGTGGTTCAGCAGGGTCTGGCCGGCTTTTTCGTTTTCAAGCGTCTGGTAGATGGCTTCGAGCTGCGGCAACTGTCCTGGACGAAGCCTCTCAATGTCGGAAAAAATATAGGCGGCGCGCGGCAGAGTCGTTTTCGTCAACAGGGATTCATATGAGACAATCTTGACCAAGGGCGCTAACTCAGGAGCCCACAACTCAAGAAAATCATGCATCATATGTGAGTGTTTCCTGGTTACAACATAACAGATCATGGTGGTTTTAAAACCTAACAAATCAGCTCTAGTAAAGGAAAATGGGTGCTCGCTTCAACCGAAGTACCGAAAGAACTCCCTCCGGAGTTCCCTTTTCAAGAAGAGGTTGCTTAAGTTGGGAAAAAAAGGGCTTGTTATAAGAAACAAGCCCCTGAAGAAGTTAAACTTTCAATGAATTGTTACAACCACTTACAAAGTAGCCTCTAAAACGGGATATCATCATCCGGATTAAATGGAGGCTCCGAGGACCCACCGCCGCCGGCAGGAGGCTCCTCGGGGAAAGGCGGCTCGTAGCTGCGCTGGGACCCGCCCTCTTCGTTGGCGCGGCCAAGCATCTGCATCTGGTCGGCCACAACCTCGGTGATATATTTTTTGTTGCCGTCGCGGTCATCATAAGAGCGGGTCTGGATTTTCCCCTCGATATAGACCTGCTTCCCTTTTTTCAGATATTTTCCGCAGATCTCGGCAAGGTTACGCCAGACCACGATATTGTGCCACTCGGTTTTCTCCTGCTGCTCCCCGCTTTTGTCTTTGAAACGCTCGGAAGTGGCTAAGGTGAAGTTTGCAACGGCGGTTCCCGACGTCGTATAACGCAGATCCGGATCCTTTCCCAATCTTCCCACCAGAATGACCTTATTGACGGACATGAGATATACCTCCTTTGAATTCCAATGGCAGGTTGTGGAAAAACGGTGTTAGAAAGACTTCAAACAACCTGCTAAAAGCAACGGAAACGCTTCGGTTTCCGGCAACTCTACCTGTTTATTAAAAAAATTTGACGCTTATCCAGATATTCCCTTAAACTGTGTGCTTAAATATCAAGACATTCTGCTGGATATTGACCTTTTCCGCAACCGGAAAATTTCTTCGCGAACATCCGGTAAACGGCAAGCGTCCCGAAAAGGAAACGACGTGTTAACCGACCTTTCCAAAACTTCAGAAAACGAATCGATCCGCCTCCTCCCCCTCGGGGGGTTAGGTGAAATCGGCCTCAACATGATGGTCCTGGAGTACCGCGATAAAATTCTCCTCATCGACTGCGGCCTCATGTTCCCGGAGTCGAGCATGATGGGGATCGACTTCGCCATCCCGGACGTCACTTCCCTGGCCGACCGAACCGCGGACATCGTCGCCCTGATTCTGACCCATGGTCACGAAGATCATATCGGCGGTGTCCCTTATCTTCTGGAGCGTCTCGGCTTTCCCCCCATTTTCGGGACCCCGCTGACCCTGGGACTTCTACAGAACAAGCTGGAGGAGCACGAACTCAAGCAATCTCCGGAAATGCATACGCTTTCCCCGGCCGGCAAGTTGAACCTCGCCCCTTTTGAGGTCGAATCTTTCCGCGTTTCCCACTCCATTGTCGACGGCGTGGGACTGGCCATCCGCACCCCGGCCGGTCTCATCATCCACACCGGCGATTTCAAACTTGATCCCGACCCGCTGGACGGCGAAGGAACGGAAATCGCCCGTCTCGAAAAATACGGCTCCGAAGGGGTCCTGCTGCTGCTCTCCGATTCCACCAATGTGGAAAACCCCGGACGGACGCCTTCGGAACGGGAAGTCGGCAAAATGTTCGAGCGGATCATTCCGGAATGCCGGGGCTGGGTGATGGTGGCAGCTTTTGCCTCAAACATCCACAGAATCCAGCAAGCCGTGACCGCCGCCCTGAAATCGGATCGTAAAATTCTGATAACCGGACGCAGCATGCAACTGGTCACGCGTGTGGCACGGCAACTGGGGTATCTCCGTATTCCGGATGACGCTCTCATCGATTTTCCGGATCTCAAATTTCTGCCCCGCGACAAGGTCTTGATTATCACAACCGGCAGTCAGGGCGAGTTCCGAAGCGTGCTTTCCAGGGTAGCACTGGGCGAACACAAGCAGTTGCAGCTCGAAGAAAACGATGTTGTGATCCTCTCCTCCAAATTCATCCCCGGCAACGAGCGGAGCATTCAACAGACGATTAATAATCTTTACCGTCGGGGAGCGGAAGTCTATTATGAGACCACCAGCGACGTTCATGTCTCCGGCCATGCCGGCAGGGATGAACTGAAGCAGGTTCTCGATCTCGTCCAACCCCACTGTTTCGTACCGATTCACGGCGAATATCGCCACCTGGTCAAACATGCCCGGTTGGCGCGGGAGGCCGGAGTTACCGCGAACAATGTCTTCGTGCTCGAAAACGGCGAAGCCCTGAGGGTTTCCGCGCAAAACTGTGAAAGAGAAGAGAGCGTTCATGCCGGGAGGACCCTGGTGCACGGCAAAGGGGTCGGCGACCTCGGCCTGGACGAAATCCGTGAACGCCGCCACCTGGGCAACCACGGCATGGTCGTGGTCCAGCTCACCTATGAGGCGGCGAACGGAAAACTGGTTGATGAACCGAAGTTCTATACCCGGGGATTCATGGCCGAAGAGGACCAGGAGTATTTCGATCAGGCCCGGGACGTGATCCGCAACGTCCTGGAAGAGCAGGCTCCCGGCCTGGCCGGCGACAACGAAATTCTGGCCGAGGAACTGCGACGCAAGCTACAGCGTTTTTTCAGCCGCACCATTGAGCGGCGGCCGCTGGTCGTGCCGTTGATCGAGGCTGTTTAAAAGGTTTTTTGGGCTTGGCTGTTTCTCACCCCTCCGGCGCAGCCGGAGCGGAAGGGACGTTTTGAGAAAAGACGGGCAGCCTGAGCGGTTTATGCGAATCCTGACCGTCCTCAAAACGTCTCTGGAGCGGTAGGTAACTGTCGGACTTGGGGAATCGTAACGAGACAACGGGAGATCGAGGACAGATAGTTGCAAATTTGAGAGCGAATAGCTGGACTATTTGTCGAAAATTTGCGCCGATATGACCCGATTTACAGTTGTCGCAGTAGATTCATGCCTAAGTTCGATAGGCGCCTCAACCCGAAGGGCAAGTCTCGGGGCGTCCTTTTCTTTGCTTCTTTTTTTTTGACGTAAAAAGAAAGAAGGCGTCTTCAGGGGGCGCAACCCCCGGGTCCAAAATTAATTACAACGAATTGCGACTGTAAAATCAATTGGTTAACAAGCTGATTATTAACAAGAAAGCTTACACCCCATGACCATACTCCAGGCAATTTTTCTAGGATTTCTCCAGGGGATGACCGAGTTTCTGCCAGTCTCCTCCTCAGGCCATCTGGCCATTGCCCAACACTATCTTCCCAACTTTCAACAGCCGGGTGTCCTGTTTGATGTCATGCTCCATATCGGTACCATGGTGGCGGTCATGATATATTTCCGTCAAGACATCCTGCGCCTTTTGACGTCACCCTTTCAGGAAGGGGAAGAGCCCCGGGTCTACAGGCATCTTTTAAAACTGCTGATCCTCGGTTCCATCCCGACAGCGATTATCGGCCTCCTGTTCAAGGATTTTTTCACCGGTCTGTTTCATAACCTGACGGTCGTTTCCTCCATGCTCCTCGTCACCGGCTGCCTGCTCTACGTTTCCGAGCGAGCTCGAAGCGACGGCCGCCGCGACCGGGACATGACCCTTTCGGATGCGCTTTTCGTCGGAATCGCTCAGGGGTGCGCCATTATCCCGGGAATCTCGCGTTCCGGAGCCACCATTTCCACCCTGCTTCTCAAGGGCGTGGAAGGCGAGACAGCAGCCCGATTCTCATTTCTTCTGGCGCTGCCCGCCATTTTCGGAGCCGGCCTTCTCTCCATGAAGGACGTTTCCAAGGTTGCATCCGGCGAAATTCCAGCTTATCTTGCAGGGACAGGGGTCGCTTTTGTGGCCGGATTGTTTTCAATCCATTTTCTCATGAAGGTTATCCGCAAAAGACGGCTTTTTGCTTTTGCCTTCTACTGCTGGCTGGCAGGCGGTATTTTCCTTACCCTTTCCCTGTAAAGGAAAGATTTCATCAGCTCGTACAAGGATTTCAGAATGGCCAAAAAGAGTAAACAGACAGACCAGAACCAGTTCACCACCTATCTGCAAAAAGAGATTTCAGCTGTCGCCTGGCTGGCTCTCAGTACCTTTTTCATTCTCATTCTGGCCACGTACAACAGCAATGATCCCTCTTTCAACAACAATCTCAATCCCGAGCAGATTGCCAACGCCGGAGGTGTCATCGGCTCTCATGTGGCGGACCTGTTGCTGCAGGTGTTCGGCCTTTCAGGCCTTCTTTTTCCCGTCGCATTTCTTTGCCTGGGTTTGAAACTGCTCAGGCTCAAAGACATCGAGGCGCGCTTTCACAAAATCCTTGCCTTCGGCATCTTGATTTTTTCCCTTTGCGGACTGATCTCCCTGCGTTTTGGAAGCATCGATTTATGGGGCCGATCCATTCAGGAAGCGGGTGGCGCCTTTGGGAAAATGCTGGCTGGAGTCCTGACCCACTATCTTAATCCGGGAGGGGCTTTTCTCCTCCTGTTTGTAGTTTTCCTGGCGTCCCTGCTCATCACTATCCGTTTTTCCCTGTTGTGGTTCCTGAAAAAAGCCCGCGAGCGCCTGGCCCTGATGATGGATGGACGCCGAGCTCAAAAAGAAGAGAAAAAGGTGGAAAAGACCGCCCGCAAAGAGCAAAAAAAGCAGGAAAAGGAGGAAGCCAAGGACATTGGGCCGCCTGTCATTTCAACCCCCAACATCGTTGAGGCAAGCAGCGAGTGGGCCGGCGGAAAGAAAAAATCCAAAGAAAAGAAAAAAGCGAAAGATTTCGAAATTCTCGAAACCTCCGGTGATTACCGCTTCCCAAGTCTCGCTCTTCTCGAGCATGATCAGCCGGCCACACCACCCCAGGACCCCGACTCCCTTGCGGAAAACGCCCGCCTTCTGGAGAGAAAGCTTCTCGATTTTGGCGTCCAGGGAAAGGTTGTGGAAGTCAAGCCCGGGCCGGTCGTCACCATGTATGAGTTTCTTCCCGCACCCGGCATCAAGGTCAACAAAATAGCGGGACTCCAGGATGATCTGACCATGGCGCTGCGCGCCCTTTCCATTCGCATTGTCGCTCCGATTCCCGGACGCGGAGTGGTCGGCATCGAAATCCCCAACAAGGACCGGGAGACGGTTTTTCTCAAGGAAATTCTCGAGTCGGACGAGTTTCAGAACGCCAGGACTCAGCTCCCCCTGGCTCTCGGCAAGGATATTTTCGGCCGCACGATCGTCGCCGAACTGGGCCAGATGCCTCACCTGCTGGTGGCCGGCGCTACCGGCAGCGGCAAGTCGGTCTCAATCAACACTATGGTTCTTTCCCTCCTCTACCGTGCCACCCCCGAAGATGTGCGGATGATCATGATCGATCCGAAAATGCTCGAACTTTCCATTTACGAAGGGATCCCCCACCTCCTGCTGCCGGTCGTCACCGACCCCAAAAAGGCGGCCCTCTCCCTGACCTGGGCTGTACGGGAGATGGAGCGCCGCTATCGCCTCATGGCCGCCAAGGGGGTCCGCAACATCGAAGGCTACAACCGCAAGATCGCCCAGGAAGAGGCCAATGAAGTTCCGCTGCCGGAACCACCGCCTGTGGAAACAGAAGATATTCTCGCCATGGAGGAGGAAGAGCCGTTCCTGCCGCTGGAAGAAGAGGAGGTCCTTGAGCACGGGCACCTCCCCTATATCGTCATCATGGTGGATGAACTGGCCGATCTGATGATTGTGGCGGGACGCGAAATCGAAGAATCGATCACTCGCCTGGCGCAGATGGCCCGTGCCGCCGGGATTCACCTGATCCTCGCCACACAGCGCCCGAGCGTCGACGTCATCACCGGCCTGATCAAGGCTAACTTCCCAACGCGCGTCTCCTTCAAGGTTTTCTCCCGCACCGACTCGCGCACGATCCTCGATTCCATGGGGGCGGAAACCCTGCTCGGCAAAGGGGACATGCTCTTTCTGCCGCCGGGTACGGGCGTTCTCAAGCGCGTTCACGGTGCTTTCGTCTCGGAAACGGAAGTCGAAAGGGTGGTCGATTTTCTCAAAAGGCAGGGTGAGCCGGAATACGACGGAAAAATCCTCGAGGCCTTTGCCGGGAGCAAGGAAAACGGCTTGGGGGAAGATGACGAGTACGACGAGAAATGGGATGAAGCCCTGGCGATCGTCTCCGAAAGCCGCCAGGCCTCCATCTCCATGCTTCAGCGCCGTCTGCGGGTCGGCTACAACCGGGCTGCGCGCATGATCGAGCAGATGGAAAAGGAAGGGATTATCGGTTTGTCGGACGGGACCAGCAAGCCCCGTGAAGTTTTCATCAACCGTATCGATACCTGAGAACATGGCCGTCGAAAAACCTCTACAGAATGAGCTGCAGATGAATGCGGCCGAGAAGAAAACCCTGCGACACTGCCTGCGCAATCTCACGGCTCTGGAGGGCTGTCGGGCCGAGTTCGAATCCCTGTGGGACAGCACCGGCAGCTGCGGCCGATTAAACCTTGAGGCCCCCTGGGGGAAGATAACTTTCGGTACGCTCCTGCACCTGCGCATTACGCCGAAAACCGCCGGGCTTCTTATTCAGAAGATGGAAAACAGCAACGTCTCGGAACGCACGCTCCTCTTTACAGACTTCCTGCCGGAAAACCTCGCGGCCCGCTTCCGTGCCCGAAATTTCAGTTTCATGGATAGCTGCGGAAACGCTTACCTGCATCATCCTCAACTGCATGTGGAGATATCAGGACGGAAACGGAAGAGTGAGACCCCGAGCGGCGGGCGCCCCTTCCAGAAGGCCGGCCTGAAGCTCATCTACGTGCTCCTCAGCAACCCGGAAGCGGTCCGCTGGACCTGCCGCCGCCTCGCCGCGGAAGCCTGCATCGCCCTCGGGGCAGTAAGCCTGACCCTGAAGCGTATGGAGGAAATGGGCCATCTGAGCCGCACCAAAGTGAAAGAGCGCACATTGCTGAACCCCACGGCTCTTCTCCAGCGCTGGGAGCTCGGTTTTTCGGAAATCCTGCGCAGCAAGCTTCTGCAGCATAGCTGCAGGTTTTCCACCGTGCTCGAAATTATAGATATTCCACGCCTGCTGCGCGAGAAAAGCCTGGGGGAAAACATCCTGATCGGCGGCGAACTCGGAGCCCATCTGCTTCTGGATCACCCCGAGCCGCGAAGCGCCGTGCTCCATCTTGCAGGTGACACTCTCAAAACCATGCTGCTCCTGCATCTCGTCCCCGACCCTGAAGGGAACATCGATCTCATGCACATTTTCAGTCCTGCAAACCGCTGGCAGGGTTGGCATCCGGAAGGGCTGATGCTGGCAGACCCGCTCCTGATGCACGCCGATATAGCGGACCGAGGGGTCCTGACTCCGAACCTGGAGGATAAATTCATGAATAATTACCTTTTACCGCGACTAGGAGTCGCTCAAACTTAGGAATGAATCTACTGCAAAACCGTCAAATCGGCCTATATTTTCGCAAATTTTCGACAAATAGCCCTGCTATTCGATCTCAAATTTGCGAAAATTTGTCCTCGATTTTCCATTTTTTGTTACGATTCCCCAAGTTCGACAGACTCCGGGGTATCGCTAATAATGGTAAATAGGGTTCTTTAAATGGCATCTGATCACGAAGAGACACCTTACGCCGGGCCGAGCAAATCAGCCCGAAAAAGGGCCGCAAAAGCGATTGAAGAGCTGGCCGCCAATCTGGTCCAGCTCGGCAAGGCACAGTTCTCCCGCCTTGACCTGCCCGAGGATATCCGGAGGGAGCTCGATCTCGCCAGAAACACCAAAGGACACGGTTCCCGCAAGCGCCAGATCAAACATCTGGCGGGCCTGCTCCGCAAGCAGGAGGAGCTTGTCGAAGAATTGAACGCTTTTCTCGAGGGCAGTAGTCATCAGCAATATGAGGACAAAAGACTTTTTCACCAGCTGGAAGAACTGCGCGACGGACTCTGCGACCCTGCCCGCTTCGAGGACGCGCTTTGCCAGGCCCGGGAACTTTTCCCCAGCCTCGACACCTCACCCCTGGCTCATCTCGCCCGTTCCATCCATGCCACGAACGATCGCCGCGCTTTCCGGGAAATTTTTCGCCTGCTCAAAGCCGCCGCTGACGATCCCCGCTAATCACTTCCTGTTGAACAACCACCACGCCTGCCAATCCTTCTCTATGTGTTAAAATAGAAGACAGCAAGTTGCTTTAAAAAAATGGCGCCCTAAAACCTTAACCGTGACTTGAACATCATTTTTTTATTCTCATATGATCACCTCCAGCACAGCCAGAGCAGAAAGGACATTTTGAGAATAAAACGGGCAGACTGTCTGAGAGAAGCGAGTTTCTGACCGTCCTCAAAACGGGCTTTGAGCGTCGGAAACCGAAGGGCAAGTTGCGGGGCGTCCTTTTCTTTGCTTCTTTCTTTTTGACGTAAAAAGAAAGAAGGCGTCGTCGGGGACGCAACCCCGAGATCATAGCTTGGATGAAAAAATTATCAGAAACAGTAAAGTTTTTTCAAGTCATACAACCAAGAGTTATTGTTTGAAAATTATAATTAATCACCATTTTAGTCCCAATTTAAGGTAGAATAAAAAACAGGTATTAATTGACCCTGACAAATAATTAAATTCAAGGAGAAACAGATGTGGGAATATACGGAAGAGGTCATGGATCATTTTCTTCACCCCCGCAACGTCGGTGAAATCGAAGATGCGGACGGCATCGGCGAGGTCGGCTCCCTTGCCTGCGGAGACGCCCTGCGCCTGACCTTCAAGCTCGATGAAAACCAACGGATCAAGGAAGCAAAATTCCAGACCTTCGGCTGTGCCAGCGCCATCGCTTCATCGTCCGTTCTGACCGAAATAATCAAGGGAAAGACCTTGGATGAAGCCGAAAAGATCACCAACAAGGAGATTGCCGACTTCCTGGGCGGGCTTCCTGAAGAGAAGATGCACTGCTCGGTCATGGGGATGGAGGCCCTGGAGGCCGCAATTTCCAACTACCGGGGAGAACCCGTTGAAAAGCAGGAATACGATATCGTCTGCACATGTTTCGGCATCACCGACAATGAGATCGAACGGGTCGCCCGGGAGAACAAATTGACAACCGTGGAAGCGGTCACCCATTACACCAAGGCCGGGGGCGGCTGCCAGAGCTGCCACCCGAAAATCAAAATGCTTCTCGACAAATTGTGGGAGGGAAAAGATCCGTCCCGAAAATCGGAAGCATCCGCGACGCCGAAAAAACTCACCAATCTGCAGAAAATCCGCCTTATTGAAGAGACCTTGGAACGCGAGGTCATTCCCCCCATGCGCGCCGACGGCGGCGATCTGGAACTCATCGATATCGACGGCAATACCGTGTATGTCGGCCTGCGAGGAAGCTGTTCCTCCTGCCCCATGTCGGACATCACGCTAAAAAAATACGTGGAAACGAAGCTCAAGGAGTTCGTCCATCCGGATATCGTCGTAGAAGAGGTCAAATCATGAAAACAGTCTATATGGACAACAATGCCACCACCCGTACGGACCCGATAGTGGTCGAGGCCATGCTCCCCTTTTTCAGCGACCTCTACGGCAATCCTTCGAGCATGCACTCCTTCGGCGGCCAGGTGGGCCGTCACGTGCGGGAGGCACGGGAGAAAGTGGCAGCCATCATTAACGCCGACCCATCGGAGATCCTTTTTACCAGCTGCGGCACCGAAAGCGACAATGCTGCCATCATGGGGACGCTACGCTCCTATCCCGACAAAAAACATTTTGTCATGACGCGCGTCGAGCATCCTGCCGTTCTCAATGTTGGTCACTTCCTGCGAGCCCGGGGCTATCGCGTCACCGAACTCGGCGTCGACCCGGAGGGGCGCCTCGACCTGGACGAACTGAAGGACTCCCTGGACGACGATACAGCCATGGTCAGTATCATGACCGCCAACAACGAGACCGGGGTCATCTTTCCCATAGACAAAATCGGGGAAATGGTCAAAGCCCAAGGGATTCCCTTTCATACTGATGCCGTCCAAGCCGTCGGAAAGATCCCTATGGATATGCAGAAGCAGGCCATCGACATGCTCTCACTTTCCGGCCACAAACTGCACGCCCCCAAAGGGATCGGCGCTCTTTACATCCGCAAGGGAACCAGATTCACCCCTTTCGTGATCGGCGGCCATCAGGAATCGGGGAAGCGGGGCGGCACGGAAAACGTCCCCTATATCATCGGCTTGGGCCGGGCCGCGGAACTGGCCATGACTCACCTTGCTGAGGAAAACAGTCGGGTCATGCAGATGCGGGATCGCCTGGAAAAAGAACTGCTGGCGCGAATCCCCAACGCCATGGTCAACGGCGACAGCAAAAACCGCCTCCCCAACACCTCCAGCATCAGTTTCGAATACGTGGAAGGGGAGTCGATCCTGCTGCTGATGAACGCTGTGAATATCTGCGCTTCGTCGGGCTCGGCCTGCACTTCCGGCTCTCTGGAGCCATCTCATGTGCTGCGAGCCATGGGTGTGCCTTTTACGGCGGCCCACGGATCGATCCGCTTCAGCCTCAGCATCTATAATACGGAAGAGGATATTGATCACGTCATCAAAAACCTGCCGCCCATTATTCAGCGGGTTCGGGACCTCTCGCCCTTCTGGAAGGATTTCAAAGCCGGCAAACCGCTCTCTCGGCTCATGGCCGGGGACCAGCCTGGGCATGACCACCATCACCACTGAAAAATCATTCAGCACCACGTAAAAGAGCTGGATATCAGTCAGATGTCCAGCTCTTTTTTTATACCCATTCGGAAAACAGAAAAACTAATTTAACACCTTGCACATTATCGTATTTTTCCCGCTCTGTTTTGCGGCATACATCAACTCGTCGGTATTCCTGATTATTTCCTCAACCTCGTCAGGCGGTGAGTTATATGTTACAAGACCGATGCTGAAGGTTACCGGCCAGCCTTTTTTATTCATGACATCCATAAGCATATTCTGAAGCTTTTTAACGACCTCTAATGATGACTCAGAATCTGACTTGACAAGAAGCAGCATGAATTCATCGCCACCAAGCCTGGTAAAAAGATCGATTTCGCGAATATTTTTTTGAATCGTTTCAGCCACTGAACATAAAAGCTCATCTCCTGTGCTATGTCCAAATTTATCATTAACAACCTTAAAATTATCAAGGTCAATAAAAGCGACGGAGAATGGATTCTCAAATCGTCTGGCTCTACCAATTTCAATCATGCAAAGTTCAGTAAAAGCTCGCCTGTTCATTATTCCTGTCAGATCATCGGTTCTGGACAACTGTTCCAGCTTGGCCATAGTCGTATTTATCTGTTCATCCCTCTCACAAAGATCCATGGCCATTTTATTATAGGCTTTTTCAAGCAAACCAAGCTCATCCGTTCTTTTCACATCAAGCTTAACGGAAAAGTCTCCGGCAGATATCTTCCTGGACATTTTTACGACGCTTTTTATAGGCCTTATTATGGTATTTGACAAGATGCTTGCCACAATCAGAGCTATTGTCATACAGAAAACTGTAATTACAAAAAATATCAGTATTGTTCTGTTTTCAGTGTCAACAAACTTTTTTTCAAGCATGCCGACATAAAGAATGCCAATGATATTTTCATCGATATCCCTGATGGGTTCGTACGCTGTAATATACCAGGCGTTCACCACAAAGGCCCGGTCAATCCATTTGTCTCCCTGCTCAAAAACTTTATCATGCACTTCCGCGGAAACTCGGGTCCCTATGGCCCTTTCGCCGCCCTTGGTCATCACATTGGTGGAAATTCGCAGATCCCCCTGGAAGATTGTCGAGGTGCCCATATCCATGCCCTGATATTGCTCACCCAGGTAGACGGTATCTTTAATCTTATCCACGAGGCTGTAGTTCCGGTTGACCAGTTCGCCCCCATACAGAACACCAATCAACTGGCCCTGGTCATCCAGTATGGGAGCCGCAGCCTTCAGGACAAGACCGGAGGTCTCTTCCAGGGCTGCTC
The DNA here is from genome assembly GCA_963665915.2 of Desulfuromonadales bacterium. GTDB lineage: Bacteria > Desulfobacterota > Desulfuromonadia > Desulfuromonadales > JAAYDE01 > JAFGRU01. The sequence continues at coordinate 675,368 of CAXXSG010000013.1, read as the reverse complement.
CAGGTTTAGCTTTTGGCGTATCAACCAGCTTAATCTGTGCCCGATCGGCGAATTGCCTGCCCTCTTTCTCCAACTCTTCCCTGGCTACGATCAGAGGTGAGGCTAGCGTGCGCCGCTCCGACAACACCTTTCCTATAATCTGGTCACCCGACTGACTGTCTCCGAATCTCCCGGGATTGCTGGATCTCAAGACCACCTTTCCTTCGCTGTCGGTGATGGTCAGCATCTCGATATCGCCAACCGTCCTGATTTCATTCAGATATTTTTCCAGTTTCCCCCGGTCTTCGCTGAGCAGCGCTTCCTTGAGCCCACTTCTGAAGGTGGCGTAATGTATTATCTCTTCAATACTTTCGATTCTATTGTCCCATATCTCACCGGCCGCATTCAGGTCAGCCCTGACCTTTTCCTGGACCTGCCTGATAACCCCTTCGCGAATCAGCGTGGAGCCGACAAAGGCCGTAACCAGTCCTGTAAATAAGATAATTACGCTAAAGCTTAATATCAGTTTGGTTTTTAACGAAATTCTCATGTGCTTTTCATCAAAGCTATGCGGTTATAAACAACTGGACATTGAAAATCATATTTTTTGCTTTTGAGCCTGTCACTGAACTACTTCCAAAAGACCAGGACAACTCATTCTAACACTTATCAGGTTGCTGTTCGTCAAGGCAAAAAAATGACACTTAACATTAACCCACGGAACCCGAGCGGACTTTTTGCGGAAACAGGGCAGTCCTCCAGCCAAAACCACCGGAGGGTAGAAATCACATCAGGAGCAGGCTGGCCTCTGGCTTTGGGCTCAGAAGTTCTCACTTCTTTCCGGATGCTGCGTGAGTTGGCAAAGCTTTTGGTCAGGGGGATCAGCAATTTTGAGACCATAACTCAAATAACACAGACCTCAAAATGTGGGCTTGATTCCATTTTTATGAAAACGATTCTTTTCGGATGACCAAGTCCACTGGTCGCCTTGGTTGCAATGAATTATGTCTTTCCAAGCCGACAAAACGGGCAAAAAGCCTCGCCTTCGGGTTTTGTTTTCCCGGATTTATGTTAGTATATGAATGGTTTCTCATTGTCCGTGTTTTGGCAGAACAGCAAGGAGGGCTCATGCAGAAAATTTCGAAAATTCTTTTGGCAACCATAGGGATTCTTGTTTTAGCCGTTGCCGCTGAGGCTGCTGACCCGGTGGTGGGAAGCATCAAGACCACGGAAGGAGAAGTCTTTGTAATCCGAAGCGAAGGATCTATGGCTGCCCACGCTGGTTTGAAGCTGCATGAAGGGGATACTCTTCGCACCGGCCCCAGCGGTCGCATCGGGGTCATTTTTCGGGATGACACCCTCCTTTCCCTGGGATCGGACAGCGAAATGATCATTGATGAATTCGTCTTCTCCCCCGGTGACAACCAGATGTCCATGGTCCTGCGACTGTTGCGGGGGATGGCCTCTTATGTCTCCGGAAAGATGGCTGAACTGGCTCCGGAGGCGGTCAAGATCAAAACGCCGGTGGCAATGGTCGGAGTGCGCGGCACCCGTTTTCTGATAAGAATCGAAGGGTGAAAAGCACCTTTGAAAGGTTGGCGCCGCAGATTTTCAGGGTCTCACGTTTGATGCACTCATAAAAAGTCGCCAACGTGAATGGCTTCGCAAAAATGAAAAAACAGAGGAAGGAAAAACATGAAACGATATCTGTTGTGGTTTGGAGCGTTTTTTCTCGCTTTCTGGTTGACCGCCTGCAGCACTCCCCGCAATGTTTTCGTCCTCCTTCCGGAAGAGGACGGATCCGTCGGAAAGATCACCGTCTCTAATGCCCAGGGGACCCAGTCCTTATCAAAGCCCTGGCAGGCAACGGGAATGAATAGTGCCAAGCAGGCCCCAATAAAACCCCAGCAAATGGACCCGACCACAGTAAAAGCGATCTTCAAAGACGCTCTGGCTGCTCAACCCCTGCCGCCGGAACGCTTTATCCTTTATTTTAAAGCCGACTCCACTGATTTGACACAGGATTCACAGAAATTGATTCCGGAAGTTTTGCAGACCATTCACGAGCGGCAATCGACCGATACCAGCGTCATCGGGCATACGGACACGTCCGGCGCCGCTTCCTACAACTTGCAGCTTTCCCGCCAGCGCGCGGAAATTATTGGTCGGATTCTATCAGCCCGGGGTGTTGCCCCCGACATTCTGGAAATCAGCTCCCACGGAGAAGGCAATCCTCTGGTTCCAACCGGCGATAATGTTTTCGAACCACGCAATCGTCGCGTGGAAATCACCGTCCGTTGAGCACTTTTTCACTTATGTAATTGCTCACCAATGACCGGCAGACCAAAAACACGCCTATGGATTCTCATCAGCGGCCTTTTCATGACCCTGCTGATAGCGATGCTGACATTCTGGCGGCCGTCTTTTCTGAATACCATTGAAAACCGGCTGTTCGACACGCTGGTCAGTGAAATGCCCCGTCACCCTCCTGCAAAGGGACCGGTCATTATCGATCTGGATGAGGCCAGTCTCCGGGAGTTCGGCCAATGGCCCTGGCCACGCAACCTGCTTGCCGTGCTTTTTCAAAAAATCGAGCAGGCCGGTGCCCGGACCACAGGCATCGATATTCTCTTTGCCGAAACCGGCCGGAGCAACCAGGCACTTCCGAAAACCCTTGCCCTGGAACTGAAACCTCATCTTCACGAATTCCAAACACTTCTGAGGCACGATCATTTTCTGGCTAAAACCCTTCAAAAGGGTTCTTTTGTCCTCGGCTATAAATTCACTTTCAAACAAACCGGGGAAGACCCACGTAAGCCTCAATCTCTTCATCCCCTGAACGTAGGCCTGTTTTCCACCAAAAACTCCAAAAATCCGACGGCCAGCCTTTTCAGCGCCTCGACGGTAACCGCGCCGTTGCCAAAGTTGGCTGAAGCCGTGGCCGGCTCGGGATTTCTCAACGCATCGCCGGACCCTGACGGTACTTTTCGCCGCATTCCCCTCCTGGTGCACTATGATGGTGAGCTTCATCCCAGCCTGGCCCTGGCGACCTTTCTTCAGGCTTTTCCTTCCCAAAATGTACTTTTAAAAATCGGACCTCTTGGCCCCCAATATCTCTTCCTGGATGAAACCCGCATCCCTCTGGATACTCAGGGAAACCTCCTGATTCATTTCCCGGCGGCCCAGAACAGCCTGATCCACTTTTCCGCAGCGGATGTTCTGAGTAATCGCATTGATAAAAACGTTTTCAAGGACCGCATCGTCCTTGTCGGGACGACGGCCCCGGGACTGGAAAACAATCTGAATACCCCCATAGCCACCGGGGTTTCCGGCATCGATATCCATGGTCTGGTTTTAGCCAACCTCATGAACCGTGATTTTCTGGCCCGACCCGCCTACATGCCGGGAATCGAGGTGCTGGTTGTTCTGGCTCTCGGCATTCTTGTCACCTTACTTCTGGCTTTTATCCCGCTGCTGGCCGGCATCATGCTGACAGCATGCCTGGGCCTGGCCATCTGGGGAGGGAGCTTTTGGATGCTCCAAAGTCATGGCCTCCTTTTTTCACCGTTCACTTCCCTGATTCTCCTCGCCGCCCTGATGCCGACAGTCACCTTGGTGAAATTCCGAAGCGAGGAAAAAAAAGCTCAAAGCCACAACCGCCAGGCCAGCATGATGCAGAATATCATGATGCAGTCGCTGGCAGCTCTTGCGGAAATCCGCGACAACGAAACCGGTGAGCATATTCAACGCACCCAACGCTATCTGAAAGTGCTTTGTGAGGAATTGGCCACCCACCCGAAATTCAGACATTTTCTCACAGGGGATACCATCGAACTTCTGTTTCACCTGGCTCCTCTGCACGACATCGGAAAGGTTGGCGTCCCGGACCGACTGCTGTTTAAAAAAGGTCGACTGACACCTGAAGAATTTGAAGAGATCAAAGTTCATACGGTTTATGGCCGTGAAGCAATTCTTAAAGCCGAAGAGCGGGTCGGAGCTCACGCCGACAGGGTCCTGCAACTGGCCAAGGATATTGTCTACTGCCATCACGAGTGGTGGGACGGAAGTGGTTATCCTCAGGGGCTTAAAGGCGAGGGAATACCCCTTGCCGGACGCCTGATGGCAATTGTAGATGTTTATGATGCCCTCGTCAGCCAACGAATTTACAAGCAGGCCATGAGCCATGAGGACGCGACACAGACCATTGCGGAAGGAAACGGTTCTCAGTTCGATCCGGAAATCGTGGAGGCTTTCCTCCGCTGTGAAAAACGCTGGAGACCTATTGCCAGGGAATTCGCCGAGAACGTTAACGGAGGAAAAATTGCGCCGTTGCCTCCCGCCGGGAAATGGTAGAGAGGAGCAAGGTGAAGCGATTTAAATCCATACCGATCATTTGCCTACTGGCTCTTGCCTTCAGCGATCTTTCATCAGCCGATAAAGGCCGCAACGAGTCGATACAACCGATTCCTGCGGTTGGAAAAGTGAATCCGGCCAAGGTCGAACTGGGCAAAAAACTTTTCTTTGAACCGAGACTTTCCAGATCAGGCCTGTTGAGCTGCAATTCCTGCCATAACCTCGGCACAGGCGGGGCCGACAACCTGCCGACTTCCATCGGGCATGCCTGGCAGTCGGGACCGATCAACTCGCCGACGGTTCTGAACGCGAAATTCAACCTTGCCCAATTCTGGGACGGGCGGACAAAAAACCTGAAAGAACAGGCCGGAGAACCCATTAAAAACCCTGTAGAGATGGCATTCACTCATGAAGCCGTCATCCAGGTCCTTGAATCCATTCCCGAATATGTGGCCTGGTTCAGGGAGGCGTACGGTAGCGAAAAAATTACTATAGATCAGGCCACGGATGCCATTGCCGCGTTTGAAGAAACCCTGCTGACCCCCGATTCCAGGTTCGACATGTGGTTGGGCGGGGATAACAAGGCCCTTACGGAGGCGGAAAAATCAGGGTATCAACTTTTCAAGGGGAAAGGGTGCATCACCTGCCATGACGGTATCGGCGTCGGCGGAAATTCTTTTCAGAAGTTCGGCATCGTCAAGCCTTATGAAAAAGACACCAAAACGCTGGGTAGATATGAGGTCACCAAAAAAGAGCAGGACAAATATGTCTTCAAAGTTCCTCTGCTGAGAAATATTGAGCTGACCGCCCCCTATTTTCATGACGCCAGCACTTGGAGCCTGACGGAAACCGTGCTGATCATGGCGGAATACCAGTTCGGCATACCTGTTTCCCGAGAGGAAGCGCTGGCAATAGTCGCGTTCATGAAAACCCTGACCGGAAGACAGCCTGCCATCCAGTACCCGATTCTTCCTCCGTCAACTGAAAAGACTCCCAAACCGGATCGGAGTTTAGGGCCTGTTTAGCCCCGTCAATGAATCAAATTGCTGGAGCTGAACTCTTTTCCCTCGATTTCGACCTCCCCCGGCTCCCCTGTCTCCCCCTTGATGTGAATACGGACAGACATGAATTTCCGCACCACCTCCACATTGGTCTGAAGATGAGACGTGATCTTCGCCGTTTTCAGGCGCGAGACTCCTGAAGCAAAAGAGAGGGGGAGAATGAGCTGATCGGCCAGATGCTCGTCAATGGCTCCAGCACCTTGCAGAAAACCGAGGAGGCTGTCCGAGGCTTCGTCCGCCACCCGCTCAGCCGGTTTGCCTCTGGCTCCGAGCGCGTCATAACAACCCTGCGAATCTTCAAACTGAGCCCGCAAGTTGAGAAATGTACCCTTGCCGTTTCCCGGAATCAGCCTTTCCTCGATGGATACCGGGCAAGCCGCTTCTTTCAGCCTTTTTCGGGCTTGAGATGCCTGCCTCTGAATAATATGCTCCGGCAGGTTCGTCGCTCCCGATAATCCGCTGATCCTTTTCAGCTTTCCTCGTAAAATCAGATCCAGGGCTGAAATATTTCGGGCCGGCCTGATCGTCGCTTTGACACATCCGCCACCCCGGGGATAATAACCCGCCGCCACATGCTCCAGGTCCAGGTCAAAACCGATTTTCTTCAGAAACAGGTTTAGATGCCTTTCCAAATAGTGGAAGGATGGACTCCAGGAAACATGCGTTCCGCCGGTGACAATCACGTTGGAGGATGCAGCGGCAAAGCTCAAGGGAATCAGGATCGCCTGCAGGACCAGGGAGGTCGACCCGGCAGTACCGATGTCAAACCGATAGCGGCCGGGTAAAATCCCCTGAGGTTCAAAAACCAGCGTTGTACCGCCGAAAACAGCGCCTTTAACCCGGGCGCCACTAATCGCTGAGGCGGCTTCAACAGCCTTGAGATGCTGGGCCATGAGACCGGGTTTTTTCCGCCCGGCGCGGATATTTTCGATACGCAGCGGACGGTAGGTAAGGATAGAAAGGGAGAGAGAGGGAGAGAGAGGTGCGCAGGACCTGACCGCCCCCTTCGCCCCGGAAACCGTCGATGTGAATCATGTCGTTCCTCCCCTCTGACCTCGCCGGAAAAATTTTCAAGGATTATACAGCCCTGACCACTCAAATTTTACACGATTGAATTCGCTTCCGATGACCGGGACCTCTTTGCAGAAAAAAAACCGCGCGAGGATGCGGGAGAAAAGGGCGATATCCGCGACTCGATCTGACAGAGATCGCAAGATTCGAGCTCGCCTTGAACAAGCTTCGACATAAAATTCATCTTAATTTTCAGGAATTGTAATAACCTTGACGAGAGGCAAAAGGTGGGTAAAGTCTATAAAAACCACTTAATAATCGTGGGCAGCATTCGAGCTGGAGGTTTCTCGTGACCGAGCAACAATCGACCCAAAACCCTTTATCCGAGGATGAGCGTGTACGCATACGTGCCGAAATGCGCTACGCATCCCTGGTCGCCCAGGAAGCGTATCTAGCCGAGAAACCAAAGCATGCCTTCGATAAGGTGCTTGGCTACTTGAGCAATGGTTTTGTTTTACTGCTGCTTGGTTCAATAATCACATCGGCTCTTGTTCCGCATTTTCAAAGAGAGCACGAACGAAGAGCCAGGCAATCTGCGTTAATGCAAGAATGTTTGAGCCAGTTCCTGGTGTACAGCAATTCGATCTGGCAAGAATACTATACGATTATACCTGTTACATTGGAGACGGAGATAAATAAGGGGGAATATGTCCGCCTTTTGAATGACATAAGTCAGATCAAATTAAAGCGGTATGACGCGTACGCAAAGGTTCAGGCACTGGCAATTGTGTTTCGGATATCCAAGGATACTAAAAAGTCTCCTGTCGAACAAGCCCTGCACAATTATGGTGTAAGTGTCAATACAGCTTCTCAGGCAATAAATGAATGGCTGGGTGATCTTTACTGTACTCCTACGAAGCGTGTGAAAAGTCCATGCGCGACTTTCGACCCAGCCTTCAATGCATACGCCGGATACAAAACGATTGAGCAACTCGTCCTGGATATCGGGAATGAACGCACACAACAAGTTTCCGAACTGATGGTCAAACAGATTAAATTCCCTGACCAGTGAAAGGAGGGACAATCATGGGCATTCGAAGATGCTTTATTTTTTCACTCGTAACAGCTTTGGTGATAGGAAACGTCCAGATCGTTTGTGGGAATGGGCGACCAGTGCCACAAACCCGGGAGGCCGTACCTGCTAAGGCTATTTGCAGCCAAAGTGAGGGTGGTGAGGTTGAAATCTTTCGCGTGAGGTTTGTTGCTGGCAATGATTCCATGGAGACCATCAAGGTTACCAGCGGATCTGTCATGGAGGAGCTGTCACTCAGGGAAATTAAACGGCTGGAATTTCTGACAACGGAGAGCACCACTGGTGGCTTCATGAAAGCTGAGGTCTCTCGCTTTCATAGCCCGGAAAAGATATCGTCAATGGTGCAGGTCCGTTCGAATGACACCGCGATTCTCCTGGTGGGCTTCACCAGTAACGGAACTTCCGTAAGCATCGAGCTATCGAAATGCCAAGCTGTTGATTTCTTTGCTGTCGGTAAAGCTTGGACCCAACCAACCAACCGAAGAGTTTTTTCGTATTAAAGGCAGTACGTCAGAAGTTGCTGCCAACCTGTCATCTGTAAAAAACCGAGGGGGCTTGTTGAGGTGCAACTAGCTTTCGGTCAAAAATGACTATGGGTTCTGTTTGCAGACTCATCATTTCAGTAAAAAATAAAGATTATATTAAACTGAATAATGGAAAGTTTTTTCTCGGCGGGGATATCACAAGGCACTATCTGTCAGACATAGAAATGGCCATTCTCATCGGTCAGGGTTTTTAGGAATTGCCCACAATGGGTGAGTTTAGCCACTGAAAAACTTCTGACATAACTTATGAGACAGCTTCAATATCGACGTCTTGCCTGATCGGCGCATATTGGCGGCTTTGTCAGTTACGTGGTCCTGACACACCTTAATTTCATTCCAGAAGCGTAACTTCTAATACAATTGGTAAATCCCTGCACATTGAGTCTTCAGGGCATGCTTCGGACCCTGTCGATTAGGTCGTCGGTAGCGGGGTGAGTCGCGAAAAATCCGCCGCCACCGTTTTCTTCATTGAGTTGAATAGGCATTGTGGTCACCACGACCCTTTCCGTTCCTTTAGGGTGAATCAGTCGTTTAAGACACTAACTCCAGACAGGCATGGCGCACCCTTTTTTTTGCCCAGTTTGATAACCACGATGACGATCAGGACCGCCACCAGGGTGCCTATCACCGGCCAAATCCACATCCCACCGTTCAATAAATATTGTGAAAGATGGCATAGATACGGTATCTTAAAATGATCCATAGCAAAGCTACAAGCTACGACTAAGTCATCATCGGTTTATCATCTATAGGAAAAAATAAGCCATTTAGGGCAACCTATTTTGTCACAAGGAACAAGCTATGAAAGATAAAGAAATTACTTCTACTGAAAAAAAATCCCCCGAACTTCGAGAGAAGTCTTCTTCCAGCGAGATAGGTGCTTTTCTCAAGGCTGCCGGTCAGGCAGCGGTGTCACAAAGCGGAAGATTGATTTTTGCTCTGGATGCAACCATGAGTCGGCAGCCAACTTGGGACCAGGCTGTCACTATCCAGGCTTCTATGTTCGATGCGGTAGGCAAGGCAGGCGGTTTGTCGGTTCAGCTGGTGTTTTTTCGAGGCATTGGTGAATGCCGGGCTTCGAAATGGGTCATTAATGCTGCCGCACTGCGTGATCTGATGCTCGGTATTCAATGTCTAGGTGGACAAACACAGATTTCCAAAGTCCTTGATCACGCCTACCGTGAAACAACCAAAGCAAAGGTCTCGGCACAGGTTTTTATCGGAGATGCCATAGAGGAGGATATCCACTTGCTCTGCCAAAAAGCAGGAGAACTCGGTCTCAAAGGAGTACGCTGCTTTTTCTTTCAGGATGGCCACGATGTCAAGGTCGAAAATGGCTTTCGGCAAATGGCCCGGCTTACTGGCGGAGCCTATTTTCGACTTGGGCCTGATTCGGCAAAAGAACTCGCCGAGTTGCTTGGTGCGGTTGCCGTATATGCGAGAGGAGGTTTGAAAGCACTTTCAAATAGTGGCAGACGAGAGGCCCGCTTACTCCTTGATCAAATGACAAAATGATTTTTCATCCTTTTTTGTCTGGGAAATGAATGGTTCTGTATCTTTTTCTTCTGTTATTTGCGGTGACCGGACTTTTCTGGTTGATGACTATACCAGCCAAGCAAAGAGTTGCTGTTTTGTCGACTGCCGGGCCGGTACTTGTCATCATGGTAGGGAGTTTGCTGACTTTGTTACGACGTGGGGCAATTGGGATCCCCCTGATTATTATTGGAGTTTCATGGTGGCGGCGAAATCGTTCGAAACGACCGATCAGCTCCGCTGAGGGACAAAAATCGACTGTCCACTCGGCAAACCTTGAGATGGAACTTGATCACGATACCGGGGAAATGGACGGCACTATATTGACTGGTCGATTGAAAGGTGTTCGTCTGTCTTCATTGAGTGGAGAGGAGATACTGTCGCTCTACTTTGATTTTCGTTCCGACACAGACAGTATCTCACTGCTTGAATCCTTTCTCGATCGATACCACCCCGATTGGCGCGATCGTGTTGATCCTTATGCTTCTAGAAACCAGAATGATACATCAGGTTTTGACAATATGACCAGACAGGAAGCCTATCAGATACTTGGTCTTGAACCAAATGTTTCACAGGAGGAAATCCACCAGGCCTGGAGGCGACTCATAAAAGGGGTTCATCCTGATAGCGGAGGCTCGGCTTTTCTGGCCGCAAAAATTAATACCGCCAGGGATATTCTTTTGGATCAGGAAACATAAATATAATTTCCTCACATAATTCTCGCATAAGGAAGATCGCCGCTATGATGACCGTATTAAAAATATTCGGCATCTTCGTTCTGGTCTATGTGGGACTTTCACTATTGCCAGGAGGCTGTAGAAAAACCTTCTTAAAAGTCACCCTTTGTCAGAAACGGAAATGGCCCACTCCGGAAAACGGGTGGGCCATTCTCACTTTGCAGGGATTTTTCGAAAGCGCACCAAGTTCTATCATTGGCTCAATAATTTTGGTTTGAACAATTTTTAAAGCATGAATGTGAGAATAAATCTTTTTATTGTATCAGCGGTTATAAATCAAAACATGACTTATTTGGTTGACATTAAATCTTGCTGTGTTTTTCTTGAAGTATGGAGAAAAGTCTACATCCTCCAGGCTTTTTTTCCTGAACATTCGTGCGAGTTTATTTAGACCGCAGGGAGGTGCGCCATGAAAAAAAGCTGTAAGATTTTTTGCTACTTATTTTTTGTCATTCTCTTTGTCCATAGCCCGAGCTTATTTGCTGAAGATTTTAAATTGCCGAGTTGTTCACAACTGGAAAAGTGGGCCACAGGCTTCGATAAGAACGCCAGATTCAACCTGACCCCGAGCTTGGAAGTGAACAAATTGTTTAGTGCTGAGAAAGTCCAGCCCCTGTTCGGTACAAAGGTTCTGGATTGGGACGATAATCAGAGGCAGGAAGTTGGCCAATTCCTGCGGCAATGCCGCAGTGATGCCAGCAAGCGCCGCGACAAAAATGCCAGCGGCCAAATTTATAAAACCATAAAAGCCTATCGTGACGTCTCCAGTGCTGCTCAGCGAATCAAACGCATAACGGAAAGAGCCGAGAATGAAGTTCAGGCATTAATTGACCAGCAGCCTGCGCCAGGACTGCTTAAGGCTATTAAGCTGGCCCAGGAAGCCCTTCTGGGCAAGGATGTCCAACAGCAGATCAGAACGGACAGAGAACTTGGCTACATGGGAGGCAAAGCGAGTAACCTTCAAGCCTTTTATGTATACCTGACCCCTGAAACCTCTCAAAGACTGATTGCGCTTCTACAGCAAAAAGAAAAAATGGCCATTGCCGATCAGCAACTGATCGATGAAGAGTTGGCAGCGGCCGGAAAAGAACTGGAAGGAGCGCCAAATACCCAGGAAGGTTTGATTACCCTCCAGAAGCTCTCACAGGCGCCGGTGTTGGAGAAAATCAGCCGTGACGACGCAAGAGTATTCCGTGATGCCATAAATAAAAAGCAACAGGCCATACGATGGATTCTTCAGCAGCAAGCTGAAAAGAAAAAGCAACTCGCCGAGGCGGAAGCACGCAGGCCAATCGATCTGCGTGAACGACTCAAACTTCTATTTGTCGAAGATGATGTGGAGGATATCACCCTGAAAGGACTTTATCCGGGCATGCCACGACCGCAGGCTGTCAATCTCCTGCAGAAAAAATGGAATTTCAACTTTGACGGGGGTTTGAACATCTTCAACAACTTTGTTCCAGAACGCAAGATTTATCCCCAACTCAAAGCTGAACGTCGCAACGGCGGCAAAGTGGAGCTGGAAATCATGGATAATAACGCAGTCGGCCAGATCAAATATGTCGAATACTACAAAGCGATGGTAATCGACAGTACCCCCCAGGCCTGGCTTTCGGACCAGTTGGGCCAACCCGATGAGGTGAGTTTTGGCAGCGGCGGCAGGTTGCTGACCTGGAAAGACGGCTCGCGGCGTCTTCAGGTCATGGCATCTAACCAGGTTGATGTTCTTTGGGGGGGAGCAGGATATGTGAGCAGAATGTTGGTAGCTCTCTGGAGCGAAGATTACGAAGAATATCTTGTCCGATTAAATGAGCGCTGTGATGAAATCAGGAAAAAACCCAGAAATCAGTGGAGCATGGAAGATGCAGCGCTGTTTACGCAGAAAGGTTGTCCCATGGGCGCAGGGTATCTGATCGTTCCAGGACTTTGAATTCATTGAGGGGAACAGGGTGCTTAATAGTTTGCCGACTCAGTCAATGTTTTCAGTTTTCAGTTGCCAAGTTAACCATTTCGGTGAAAAGAGGATTTTGAAGAAAAAATAAGGGCCATTTTGACCACGCGATCAGATGGCCCTTTCCTATAAATGAGGAGTTGTAAGAATCAGTCCCATTCCACCTTTTTTTGACCTGCCCAATTGATAAAAGATAAATTCAGAGAAATAAAAACACAATGTTGTTTTGCGAAAAAAGACGGAGTAATCATCTCAACTTTAAAGGGAAGAAAAGGATATAATTTAAATACAAAACAGGACAAACACCTGAAACCTGGATTTCCTAATTTGAGTTCGATTGATTGGCGGATAAGGATTTCCAGACAAAAAACCAGGTTAAGGGTCAGGAGGTATCATCATGGGAAACTTGAAACTAATATCAGTGATTTTTTGGTTTATCTGTTTCTTTCTGATTGTTCCCTCAAGTTCATTGGCACAAGGGGGAGGGATGTCTCTTGAAATGGAGCGCATCCAGCAGGAATTAGTTCCACCGCCGGGGGTTCCGAAGCACGAACAGGCTTTTTCCAGAGCACCACGCGTTGTCGAGGTGCGCCTGACGATTCAGGAAAAACGCCACCAGATCGCCCCCGATGGAGCCACTATCTGGGCCATGACCTATGAAGGGAGCATACCGGCACCGCTGATTGTGGTTCATCAAAATGATTACCTGGAGTTGAAGCTCATCAACCCCTCGAATAACATCTTGCAACATAATATTGATTTTCACGCTGCCACAGGAGCTTTAGGGGGAGGTGATCTGACTAAGGTCAATCCGGGGCAGCAGGCAAAGCTTCTTTTCAAAGCGACCAAACCTGGTGTTTTCGTTTATCATTGTGCCCCTGGCGGGGCCATGACCCCTCTGCATGTTGTTTCGGGAATGAATGGTGCGATCATGGTCCTTCCACGGGATGGTCTTAAAGACGCGGAGGGACAACCCATAACCTATGACCGGGCCTATTACATAGGTGAGCAGGATTTCTACGTTCCTATGGATGAGCATGGCGGTTTCAAACAGTATTCAACACCCATTGCCGGCTTCGGTGACATGCTCGAAGTAATGAAAACCCTCACTCCGACTCACCTTGTTTTCAACGGCAAGGTGGGTGCGCTGCTCGGTAAAAACGCCCTTAAGGCGAAAGTCGGCGAAAAGGTGCTTTTTATTCATTCCCAAGCCAACCGTGACACTAGAATTCATCTGATAGGCGGCCATGCCGACCTGGTCTGGGAAGGCGGCTCATTCGCAGACCGCCCCAAGGCTAATTTCGAAACCTGGATGGTTCCTGGAGGTACAGCTGTTGCGGCGTTATATGAATTCCGCCAGCCAGGAAAATATGTTTACGTTAACCATAATTTGATAGAAGGAATTTTGTTCGGTGCGGTGGCTGAAGTTGAAGTGGAAGGCAAATGGAACAATGACTTGATGCGCCAGCTCAGCGCGCCTGGGCCGATTGAACGTTTAATTGATGTGCCCCAGCGGATTAAATAGCAGCCATTAGGGCAATGTTTCATCAAAGCCTTGCTTTGCTACATTAATCACTACATAAACGACAGCAAAATGGCCCATCCAGAAACTGGTTGGGCCATTTGTTATTTTATGGGAGTTTGAATCGATTCTCCCTTGATCAGAATTCCAAGAACCCAGGAGCTATGAAGCCCCTGTGTCAGGATAGTTGTCGCCTCTAACTGAACTCAAAATATCAACAAGAATTGGGGGCAGTGAGGAGGCAGATGTATTCCAAAGCATTCAGAGCCTTGATGATCCAGAAGATGACGGAGCCTCAGCGTCCCGCCGCACAGCCCCTGGCCGATGAGATCGGCGTCTCCCGTGCTTCCCTCTACCGCTGGGTGAGTGAAGCTGATACGCTGGATATGGCTGTCCAAAATGGTTACATTTTTTTCTTCTTTCCCACCTTAGGAATTGCTTTTATCTTATTCAATAAGTTAAATGTCTTCATAGGAGTTCAAAAGAACGGTTTTGTGATTGAATTCAACTTAGGAGGTGTAAGCCATGAAAATTTCAATGTTGCGAACCATGACCATTCTGGGGGCCATCCTGATTTTGGCCGTTGTTGCCTCTTGTGGCGGTGGTGGAGGTAGCGGGGGATCTGATGGCTCAGGAACTCTTGCTCTCAGTCTGACCGATGCCTCGACTTACCAATACAGCGCCGTTTACGTAACCATCGATGAAGTCCAAGTTCATAAAGATTCTGGAGGGGGTTGGGAGACAGTGGCCTCTCCCGGAAAAACTTACAATTTACTGGAACTGGTCAACGGTGTGAGGGAAACCCTTGGGCTTGCTGATTTGTCGGCCGGGCACTACACACAAATGAGGCTTATCATAGGGGGTGAGCCTGATGACGGCATCAACATCCTCAGTGAGAGCCATCCTTATGCCAATTATGTGGTTTTGGAAGAGACAAGCGCCATTCATGAATTGACAGTTCCTAGCGGCCCCCAGACCGGCCTTAAAATTGTGAATGGATTCTACATCAGCGCCGGTGAGACCACTGAATTGATCCTCGACTTCAATGCTTCCAAATCTGTTGTGGAGGCGGGTTCCAGTGGTAAATGGCTTTTGAAACCCGTTGTAAAAGTTCTCGACACTCTTGAATACGGACGGATTGTAGGGACTGTTTCCAATGAGGTCCCGGAAGGCTTGGATAATGCCCTCGTTAGCGCCCAAATTTATGATTCGACGGAAGCGGATGCTGCGGACAAGGTTGATATACAGACTTCCACTTTGAGCAATGAAACCGGGAATTACGCCCTTTTCCTGGAGCCGAACCTTTACAATGTTGTAGCTTATGCTGAAGGGTATCTGCCATACTGCACCTCTGTCGAGGCCTTGGCCGAAACAACTTTGGTGCGGGATTTTACCCTTAGTGAGGTGGCAACCTCAGGAGAAATTTCCGGTACCGTCAATATAGGCCCCTGTGGTGGTGAGGTAGACGATTCGGACGCCCGGCATGTCACCCTGAGTTTCCGCCAGGAAAGTAGCTGTGGGGGAAGTGTGGGCCCACAAATGATTGAGGTCGCCTCTATCAACGTAGGTAATGGAGGCTCCTATGCGTTGACTTTGCCGACCGGTTTTTACCAAGTGGTGGCCAGCACTTACGATGAAAATACGCAGGTTTTTGATGATATTGAGGTTGTTTCCGGTGGTACTTCTCTGGATGTCTGTTTCTCCGAGGACTAGTGTCTGAAAAACAACCTTTAGTCAGAGGTGGAAATGGCCCGCTCCGAAAAACGGGTGGGCCATTCTTAATAGGTCCTGCTAAAATAAATCCATATAAAACTTTTAATTGAGGAGAAAATCATGAAACGATTAGTAATTCTTATCTGCAGCCTCTGCCTGATCCTGGCTCCCGGTGCCGTACTTGCAAAAAAAGACAATAAAGGGCAAGGCAAAGGGCCAACGCCCAATGAGTCTGCTTACGAGAATGCTTCGGACAATGCCCAGTTTAAACGTGGAGAAGACTGGCAAGGTAGCCAAGGCAAGCAGGATGAAGAGGATGCAATAGAGGCTTTAGATAAAAAAGGTAAAAAATCTAAAGAACAGGAACGCGATAAAGAAAAACTCCACAAAAAGAAAATGAAGAAATCAGAGTGAGTTTGACATGAAACGGCGGAAGTGACGTTCCTCAAGGCGAAGGGGTCAAGTCTCCGTTTGACTCTTGGTGAAAGAACGATTCGTCGACCTCAACCTCCCCAAAGAATGGAGATTGGGCATCACAATATTTAACGAGACGCTGCCGAATAGCTTTCAAATATCGGTTAATCGTATTGCGATTCAGCCCGGCTAATTTGGCAATCTGAGTGGCCTCTAAATCGACCGAAAACAAGCGTACAATATGTCGAAATTGGTGACCCGAAATTCGTGAACGCTTTGCGTACTTGTTTTTACCAGTCATGATAATTAGTTAACACACCTTTGAGAGTGCTTAACTAGTCATGACCCAAAATCTAAAGAACAGGAACGCGATAAAGAAAAACTCCACAAAAAGAAAATGAAGAAATCAGAGTGAGTTTGACATGAAACGGCGGAAGTGACGTTCCTCAAGGCGAAGGGGTCAAGTCTCCGTTTGACTCTTGGTGAATGTGTCTCGCGAGTCACAACAAATAGAACATTACGTGGCCCCGCCATAAAACTGGTGGGCCTTGCCTTTGTGATGGGTTTTCAGGTCGATAATTTCCTCCTCAAGCGCGTGGCGTCTTATAAGTTGCACTTTATTTGGCTCTCATCACCTCAGGACAAATAGGACGCTGTCTGTCAGATCAAATTTGAGTTACGACAAAAAGAGCGAGTTCCAACCCGACAAAGGCATGGTTGACAAGCGGTCTTTTTACCACCAGAATAAATATCTCAAACCTACGGTCTCAATACTGCGACCCAAAAGGAAAATTCTTCCGTTTGGGTTAAACTTGTTTACTGATCCGGCTTGTGATCGACCTTGTTTTTTCGGACCCGCACATGACAGCGCTTGAAGTCACAAATTCCATAGCTATCCCTGACCGGGAGTTGATTTTCCATTACATCCGCTCCGGCGGTCCGGGGGGCCAGAATGTCAACAAGGTGGCGACCGGAGCCCACCTCCGCTTTGATTACCGCAATTCACCCACGCTTCCCCTGCGCTACAAAGAGTGCCTGGAAGAGTTGTCCGACTCCCGCATCGGCAAAGACGGAGTGATAACCATCAAGGCCAACCGCCACCGAACCCAGGAAATGAACCGTAACGATGCTTTGAACCGCCTGGAGCAACTGATCCGAAAAGCGGTCATGCCGAGAAAATCCCGGCGTCCCACCCGGCCAACCACAGCCTCGCGGGAGTCACGGCTGGATGTGAAAAAAAAGCGGGGGCAGGCGAAAAAACTGCGCAAAAAACCGATTTTCACCGACTTACAATAATCCTCTGGAGAGTATCGCGATCCGGACAGTGAATAACCCAGGGAGCATGCATGACCATCACATTGGAAGAAATCCGCCGGGCCGCCGACATTATCAGTGGCAACATAGTCCGCACCCCCTGCTCTAACTCCCAAACCCTGTCGGAAATTACCGCTACCGATGTCTTTCTGAAATTCGAGAATCTTCAGTTCACCGCTTCCTTCAAGGAGCGGGGAGCCCTGGTCAAACTCATCTCTCTCACTCCCCGGGAAAAACAGGCCGGAGTCATCACCATGTCGGCGGGCAACCATGCCCAGGGAGTCGCTTATCATGCCCAGAGGTTGGGAATTCCCGCCACCATCGTCATGCCCCGTTTCACTCCAAACGTCAAAGTCGAGCAGACGCGCGCTTTCGGCGCCGAGGTCATTCTTAAGGGAAACAGCCTCGACGAAGCCGCCTCGCACGCCCATGAACTGATGGAAGCAAGGGGACTGACCCTGGTTCATCCTTATGATGATGAAAAAATCATCTCCGGACAAGGGACCATTGCCCTCGAAATGCTAACCGATCATCCCGAACTGGATGTGCTGGTCGTCCCCGTGGGTGGGGGCGGCCTCATTTCGGGTATTGCCGTGGCCGCCAAGGGAATGCGGCCGGCCATTAAAATCATCGGTGTGGAGACAGCCCGCTTCCCGTCCATGCTCCAGGCCATTCAGGGACTTCCCATCCAGTGCGGCGCCGCCACGTTCGCCGAAGGAATCGCGGTCAAACAGCCGGGGGGAATCACTCTCGGAATTATCAGGGAGCATGTGGATGAAATCCTTCTGGCGGAAGAAAACGATATCGAAGCTGCTGTCCTGCTTCTGCTCGAAGTGGAAAAAACGGTGGTGGAGGGTGCGGCTGCCGTCGGTCTGGCAGCTCTGCTGAAAAACCGCAAAAAATTTGCAGGGAAAAAAGTCGGTCTCGTTTTATCCGGCGGGAATATCGATCTGCTGATCCTGTCGACCATCATTCAGCGGGGCCTGGCCCGGACCGGGCGGATGGTGCGCCTCGGCGTCGAAATCCCCGACAGCCCCGGCTCCCTGGCCGAAGTGACCCAGATTCTGGGGGCCTCCAACGCCAATATCGTCGAAGTTTCCCATCAGCGGGCCTTTACCCGGCTCTGTCTCAAATCAGTTCACCTGGAAGTAATCGTGGAAACTCGTGGTCTGCCCCATGTCAGAGAAATCATGGCGGCGCTGAACACCGCCGGCTTCAGGACCAGCCTTCTTGATGCCGACAACACTCGCGATACGGATATTGAGGTCTGACCGTTTCCATGTCCCAGCAATGATTCCGGTTGATTATCGTACACAGCTCTGAAGCGGACGTCTTCTCATCGATGTTCCATTATATGTCCCTCTCCTGTAACTAATTCCCTGTCATACCCCGGAGAAACAGATTTTTTCGGCTCTTCTCCATTTTCAGCTTGGCTTTCGGGAATTTTCACGCTGCCTGAGTACATTGCCAAGAACTAAAATATCAGATTGCAAGCCCGGCAAAATCTGATAAGTTTTGAAAGAAAAAATTTTCCCCGTGCGGAATTTGCAAACGTTACTCTTGTAGTTGTAATTCTCTGGCTGTTAAGAAATGCTCGTGAAAATAACCCATTAAAGAAGGAGGAAATAAATGGATAAGTATAAATGCATATGCGGATATGTTTACGATCCGGCAAAGGGCGACCCCAAAGCCAATATCCCCCCCGGGACCCCTTTTAACAGGCTGCCCGGCGACTGGGTCTGCCCGGTCTGCGGCCTCAACAAAAGCAACTTCACTAAAATCTGACCCGGTCCGACCGAACAACTGCAAAAAAACCCAAGCGGAAGACAAACCGCTTGGGTTTTTTTGATTGGAAACCAAATCAGTGCTCACACCTCAGCCCAAACTTGAAGATTTTGCCTCAGCTGCCGCTGAAACACGAGTCTCTCTCTCCCGGTCTTTACCGTGGTCACGGGCAATGAGCATATAAATGGAAGGTATGATAAAGAGGGTGAAAATCGACCCGATAAAAAGCCCGCCGACCAGGACCAGGCCAATGGAGTTCCGGGCGGCGGCACCCGCCCCGGTTACGAGGGTCAGGGGGAAGTGCCCGGCAATGGTGGCCACGGTGGTCATCAGGATCGGCCGCAGCCGGGTCAGGGTCGCCTGGCGCACAGCATCCAGCTTGGGCAAGCCCTGAAGCTGCAGCTTGTTGGCAAACTCCACAATCAGGATGCCGTTCTTCGCCACCAGCCCCACCAGAGTTACCAACCCGACCTGGGAGTAAATATTAAGGGTGGTCGTCCAGCCGCTGGTCGGGAAGGAAACACCCGGGTCAGGCATTTTCAGGAAAGTAAAGACAAGCGCCCCGAAGAGAGCCAGGGGAACCGAACCCGCCAGGATAACGAAGGGGTCCCGGAAGCTGTTGAACTGGGCGGCCAAAACCAGAAAGATCATGATAAGCGCCAGGGAAAAAGCCGGCAGAAACTTGTTCCCCTCGGTGCGCAACTGGCGGGATTCACCTGTGTAATCGACGACATACCCCTTGGGGAGAATCTTCGCCGCCTCATCTTCGAGAAACGTCAGAGCCTCATCCAACGGCCTGACGGCTACCCCACTGAGCTTCACGGCATTCAACTGCTGAAAGCGGTTGAGGGAACGGGGCACGACCGATTCCCGCAGGCCGGCAATGGTACTGAGTTTCACCAGCCCGCCGGACGGTCCGGTTACGTAGATGTTTTCCAGCTGGTCGGGGTTAAGGCGATCAAGCCTGCGGATCTGGGGAATGACCTTGTAGCTGCGCCCGGAAATATCGAAACGATTGACAAAATTCCCACCCACCATTCCGGCGAGATCGCTACCGATCTGTTCCAGGCTGAGGCCCAGCATCGCGACCTTGTCCCTGTCGATGATGAATTCCGACTGAGGCTGGTCAATCTTCACGTCGATGAGGGGGGGAAACGCGAACATGCCGCTCGTCATGGCCTTCATCCGCAGCTGATCGGCAAATTCGAGGATCTGCTCGGTCTCGGCCGTGGAAGCGAGAACAAATTCGACGGGGAAATCCCCTCCTCCCGGCAATGCCGGGGGGGTTACCGGAAAAATTCGGACACCCGGAAGCTTCTGCAGCTTCTGCTGAACTTCGGGCATGATCTCAAAAACATTTCGTTTTCTCTCCCCCCAGGGTTTGACGACCATACCGCTGAAACCTGAGCTGGGGAAAGTGACCTGAAAGGTGAAATCCGTTTCCTCGACGCTCTGGAATATCTGGTTGATGGCGGTGGCAAAATGACTGTTCTGCTCGAGGGTCGAGTTGGCCGCTGAGTCAAGAATCCCGAAAATGACCCCTTGGTCCTCCGTGGGAGCCAGCTCCTTGGCGGACATGTTGAACATGGGAATGGCTAGAAGCGAGACCACGATCCAAACCGTGTATACGGCGGGACGCGCAGCCAGGGTGGCGTCGAGACGCCGTGCGAAGGCTCTTTTCAGCTTTTCGAAACCTCGTGTTATACGCCCGGCAAGCCCCCTTTCCTCAATGCCCGATTTGAGGAATTGTGCCGCCATGATCGGCGACAGGGTCAGGGCCACGACCCCTGAAATGGCAACCGCGCCTGCCAGGGTGAAGGCAAATTCCCGGAACAGAGCGCCGGTCAAGCCCCCCTGCAGACCAATGGGGAGATAGACCGCCGCCAGAGTAATGGTCATGGCGATGATCGGCCCGACCAGTTCGCGGGCACCCACCAGAGCGGCCTCCAGGGGCGAAAGACCCTTGGCCAGGTGACGTTCCACATTCTCCACCACGACAATGGCATCGTCAACGACCAGACCGACGGAAAGGACTATGGCCAGGAGGGTGAGCAGGTTGACGGTAAAACCGAAAGCCTGCATGAGGAAGACCCCTCCTATCAGGGAGACCGGTATGGCGATAACCGGAATCAGCGCCATACGCAAGGATCCGAGAAAGAGAAAAATGACCAGCATGACAATGAGAAGCGTGTCGCCCAGAGTCTTCAGCACTTCACGGATGGCATTGGAGATGTAGTCCGTAGCGTCATAGGCTACCCGGGCCTGCAGACCGCTGGGAAGGTCACGCTGGATGGAGGCCATCTCGGTTTTGACCCGTTTGATGACGTCCAGGGAGTTGGCATTGGGGAGAGTCCAGATGCCCATGAAAACCGCCGTCTGCCCGGCAAAATTCACCTCGGCGTCATAGGCTTCGGCTCCGAGAACCACTTCGCCGACATCGGCAAGGCGTACAAGCGCGCCGTTCTGCAAGCGAACCACAAGCTGCCTGAACTCATCGACGCTATTGAGATTGGTGTCGGCGGTAAGGTTCACCTGGATGTAGGCCCCCTTGCTGCTGCCCGGAGCGGACAGGAAGTTGTTGGCCGCCAATGCCTGCCGCACCTGAGCCGGGCTGACATCGAGGGCAGCCATCCTCATCGGATCGAGCCAGATGCGCATGGCGAAGGTCCGGGCACCCAGGATGTCAGCACGCTGCACACCTTTGAGGGCTGAAAGACGCGGCTGGACGATGCGAACCAGGTAATCCGTGATTTCGTTCTGTTTCAGGATATCGGAGCTGAAGCTCAGGTATGCCGAGGCGAAACTGCTGTCGGCGGACTCAATGTTGATGACCGGGACCTCGGCCTCGGGGGGGAGATCCCCCCGCACCTGGTCCACCTTGGAACTGATCTCGGCCAGGGCCTTGGTGGAATCGTAGTTGAGTCGGAGCCGCACATTGATGGTGGAAAGACCGAGGGCGCTCTTGGATTCCATGTAATCGATTCCATCGGCAGCGGCGATGGCCCGTTCCAACGGCGTAGTGATAAAACCCCTGACCAGGGCAGCGCTGGCCCCCACATACACCGTGGCAACGGAAATCGTGGCAATTTCGCTTTCCGGGTACTGGCGAACATTGAGGGTGCGGATCGCCTGCAGACCGGCAATGATTATGATCAGATTAATGACCAGAGCCAGAACCGGTCGGCGAATGAAAAGATCCGTTATTTTCATCGCTTACCTGTTCTCCGGCCGGGGCTCGGAACTGAAGGCGGGGGCCAGGCTGTTGTCGACCACTACCGCCTGCCCGTTTCGCAGCTTGAAAACCCCGGTGCTGACAACCATGTCCCCCTCTTTCAGACCGCTGGAAAGGGCAACAAAATCCCCACGTTTTTTGCCGAGACGCACGAACTGCTGGCTGACGGTCTTACTCCCTTTTTTTCCCTCCTCCTCCACTACCACAAAAACCGAGTCTCCATAGGGTGCATAGAGAACCGCCGTTGCGGGAATGACCAGAACCTTCTCCTGTTGCGGAAGATCGACAGTTACGTTGACAAACATCCCAGGGCGCAACTCTTCGGATTTGTTGGCCACGGTTGCCTGAAGCTTGATATTGCGAGTCTCGGAGTCCACCAGCGGATTAATGGCGGTGATGCTTCCCTCGACTGCGGCATCGGGCAGGGCGTCGCAGGTTACCCGCACGTTCAGCCCGGTGCGCAATCGCGCCAACTGCTGCTGCGGGAGGCTGAAGTCCACAAAGATCGGGTCAAGAGCCTGCAGAGTGACCACCGGTTCCCCCTCCCGGAGAAGCTGTCCCAGGTTCACCTGTCGTATGCCGAGGCGCCCACTGAAAGGCGCACGGATGCGTTTTTTATCGATGGTGACGCGAACATCGTCTTCCTCGGCCCGGGCCTGATCGAAAGCGGCGACCGCGCCGTCATAATCTGACTGGGAAATGATTTTTTCAGCCAGCATCCTGACGGCCCGATCCAGTTCTTTGCGCGCCAGAATGGTCCGTGCTTTGAGCCCGGGGAGCTGTGCCTCTTCGGAGGAAGTATCCTGACTGACTAGAAAATCGCCCTTGGAAACCTGACTGCCCGACGTGAAATCGATTTTCACGACCTTGCCCGTCAATTCGACCGCCACGGTGACCCCCTGAACGGCCGTCAGCGACCCGACCGCCGTCAGAGCAGTTTTCCAGGATTCCGAACTGACCGGTTCGACGGTTACGGTCTCGGGCGGAGGTACATGTTTTTTCCCCTGCTCGACCATCTTGCGGATCTGCAAAACCTTGACGCCCGCCAGAACTCCAATGAGGACGATCAGGCCAACAATTGCAAACAGGATACTGCGTTTTTTCATATTGTTCCGGCTCCATTGTTCGCCAGGGTTATTTTTGAAGAGTTCCTCTCCAACCAATGATTGAAAGGCAGAGTCCCAAGAATAACTCTATCTGTCCTATCAGTCGTTTTTGCTGTATCAATTCGCTACCCCCTCTTGAGGTTCTTCCGTTCTGTTCCACCAGCCCCCCCCCAAAGCATGAAACAGGGCGGCCGTATCGGAAAAACGTAGCGCTCGGGCCTGAACCAGTGTCAACACCGCCTCCTGATGTTGACGTTGGGCGTCGAGGAGGGCCGGGTAGCCCGCACTGCCGTAAGCGTAACGCTTCCGGGCCAGCTCCAGAATGGCCCTGGCATCGCTCTCAGCTTCGGCCTGGGCCTTCAGGGTACGGGCATCCAGTTCCAACGCCCGCAGAACATCGGCCACATTTCTAAACCCCTGAAGTACGATTTCCCGGTATTCAGCTCCGGCCTCATCAAATGCGGCAAGCGCCGCACGCCGCCTGGCTGTCAACTCGCCGCCCCTGAAGATCGGCTGAAGAAGGTTCCCGCCGAGACTCCATACCGCAGTTCCCGACGTGAACAGATCCGAAAACAAACCGGCTGCGCTGCCATAATTGCCGGAGATGGTGAACTGGGGAAAGAGGTTGGCAGTTGCCACGCCGACCTGCGCACAGGCCGCATGAAATAATTCCTCCGAAGCCCGGATATCGGGACGCTGGCGTACCAGTGAGGACGGAAGACTCACCGGGAGTTCCAGGGGAAGGTTGAAATCCTCCAACTGGAATTCCGGCAAGGCACCGGCATTTGTCGGCATGGTTCCGACCAGAACGGCCAGCAGGTGGCGGGTCTGGTCAAGTTCCTTTTCCAGGGGCGGGAGGGTAGCTTGGGTTTTGGAAAGCTGCGCCCTCTGAGCGAGGACCTCGGGCATGGCCGCTCCGCCCAGTTCATAGCTTCGCTCTATCAGGCTGAGAAGCTCCTCCTCGGCCGTCACTATTCTCTTGGCCGCGTCAATTCTAGCCCGCAGGGAAGCCTCCTGGAGCGCCGTAGTCACGATATTCGAAGCCAAGGTAAGGTGGGCAGCCTCAAGGAGATAACGCTGATAGTCGATGCGCGCCTGGAGCGACTCCAGTTCCCGACGGGTGGCACCGAACAAGTCGACGGCATAGGACACGTTCACCGAGGCATTATAAAGGGTGTAAGTGCTTCCGGAGCCATCCGGCAGGCCTGTCATGGCACTGGTGACTCGCTGACGGCTTGTGGAAAAACCGCCGTCAAGGCCAGGCAAAAGGGAGCCGAACCGGGCTCGCCGGTTCTCCATGGCCTGGCGCAGCGCGGCCTCGGCTTTCGCCAGGGTCGGACTGTCCACCAACGCCCGATGCATCAGGTTGTCGAGAGACGGAGATTGAAACAGGGTCCACCACTGGGCGGGGATATCCCGGCCATAAATGAATACCTGCGCCTCCCCCCCCGACAGGGGAGCGGCACCGGTTGCCGTGGGCATAGGGGCCGGCGTGTAGGTTTTTTCTATCGGAGCTTCCGGCTGGCGGAAATCGGGGCCAACTGCGCATCCCGAGAGTAGTATAAAAAAAACCATTATTATGACTGAAATTCTGAACTGAAAAGGCACTTTCAACTGTCCATCTCTCCAGTTTTCTGATACTGCGAAATTATGACGGCCCTTTGGAAGGGCTTCCGCACTCATCCCCCTCAACCCTCCGTTTTGTCCAGTTCTAAAGTTTTTTAATATATCACACAGATCATTTTTCTTCATATCGGAAAATGCCCCCGCCCTTCCGGGCATACCCTCACTCCGGTGTCCGGTCGGGGAAATCATACCAGGGGTTGATTTTTCACCTTACACTGAGGTCAGACTTTTGGGAACAACCTGCTGAAGGCTTGAGTACATACCTGACAACACAAGTTTGCTAAGTTGTATGCCAAACTGCTTAATTCTTTGTTGTAATGGTCAGGAAAGTTTAAATTCTTTTTGCGGGAGGAGGAGGCGCTTGGACAAATATCAATGCATCTGCAGATATGTCTACGATCCGGCGGAGTGCAACCCCAAAGGAAAAATCCCCCGCCCGGAACATCCTTTGATGACCTGCCCGATGACTGGGCCTACCCCATGTCAGAGAAATCTTGGCGGCGCTGAACACCGTCGGCCTCAGGCCAGCCTTCTCGATGCCGACAACCCTCGCGACACGGATATTTAGCCGGATTCATTTATATTTGGGCATGCCGTACTTCGCAGCAAGGTGGATGCGTTCATCATCCGGGAGGGATTTCATGTATTTTTTCCAACCCGGACACCAGCCGGCATGCCATCGCCATATGCGGCCCAGCCATGATTCCGGTTTGTTGTCATAAACAGCTCTGAAACGACAATTGTCACATAGATGCTTGGCCATTCGTCAATCTCCCTAACCTGTCGCGGACAGTTTCCTCATGCGAAAGACTTTCCTTTTCAGCCCTGCTTCAACAGGTTTGCATATCTGTTAATACCTGATTGAAATACCAGCATAATCTGTTAAGTTCTAAAGGAATTATATTTTTTCTCTCGGGATTTACATTTAAGACTTTTTAGGTTATAATTTGCAAGTTCTTGAAAACCAAACATTAAAAACCCAATGCGGAAGGAGAAAATGAATGGAAAAGTATCAATGCATCTGCAGTTATGTTTACGACCCGGCCGAAGGTGATTCTAAAGGTAAAATTCCACCCGGAACATCTTTTGATGACCTTCCCGACGACTGGGTTTGCCCGGTCTGCGGCCTCGACAAAAGCAACTTTACCAAAATCTGACACTGCCGGGTCAGATGGTCTGACTGATAGTGAAGCCCAAGCGGAACCAAAACCGCTTGGGCTTTTTTCCCGGGAATAAGTCCACCCTCCTGATCTAACCGGTGTGCATAAATTCACCATGCACGCTGAAAGCTATTTTTAGTTCGACGTCTTTGTCATGCGATTTTTTGTGCTTCCTTTATTTCCGAGTAGCGGAAACATGACGTCAGATGATCATTGACCATTCCAACCGCCTGCATATAGGCGTAACAGATGGTGGTGCCTACAAATTTAAAACCTTTTTTCTTCAGATCCCTGCTCATAGCATCTGACTCCGCAGTGCTGAAAGGAATGTCGGATACAATTTCCCACGAGTTGTTTATCAGCTTCCCTTCTACAAACGACCAGATATAAGCATCAAAACTTCCAAAGTCGTTTTGGATGTCCAGAATTCGCCCGGCATTTTCGACAACGGCATTTATTTTCAATCTGTTCCTGACAATTTCCGGATTTTGCAGCAGGCTCTCGATCTTTTTTGCAGAATAAGCGGCAATTTTGCAAACATCAAAATTATCGAATGCCTTTAGATAACCGTCCCTTTTTTTGAGAATTGTGAGCCAGCTCAAACCTGCCTGCGCACCTTCCAAAATTAACATTTCGAAAAGCAGCCGATCATCATGAACAGGAACCCCCCATGTATCATCATGATACCTGGTCAGCAGGGGATTTGAGTCGGCCCAGTCACATCGTTTCATAAAAATCGATCTTTTTTGATTGGATTATGCCTCACATCGGGTGGCAAATAACAACAGCATTTACATTCGCTATGTATTTTCGCCTTTGACAAATGAAGGCCTGATAAGGGTTCGGCCAGTGTCCCGTTCGGTTAGTCGTGTCAATGAATTCTGCGAGATTTTGGTTGTTATCAAGGCACACCGACGCAGGCTTTGCAGGACCTAAGCCGAGAAGGTGGCACGCAGGCAACAGCCAAAAGGGCCAGAATTGGTGAACACGATTAATCGCACGGGACACTAGTGCTCAACAAATATCAGCTTATTCGTATCAAACCCAAGCTCACTGGATTTTTTGACAAACCGGCCAATAAGTTTACGGTTAACAACCGGCGTTCTTGAAAGAAGCCAAAGATAAGATTTGTTATAACCTGCCACAAAAGCATATTGATATTTCTCTTTATCCAGCCCAAAAACTACATATGACCCGTAAAATGGACCAAAAAAGGAAACTTTCAAATACCCCTCGTCCTGACCTCTTACGAAGTAGGCTTTACCTTCAGCTTCTTTCCATTTGTTTTCTGCGATCGAAAAACCTCTATTTAGCACCCTCACCCCACCATCATCACGCAAAGAGTATTCAGCAGTTACTCTGTCCAGTCCGCGCTCAAAGGAATGATCAAGCCGGGCAATCTCATACCATGTTCCCAGGTACTTATTAAATTCAAAATCATCAACGGGATATACACCTTCGGGTACCCCCAGGCACCCGCTCACAAAAAGCGATATAAAAACAACCAGAAATGCCCGCATATTTTTCTCCTATAACCTGACGTGGCAGAGGGAGAATGCCTGAAAGGTATCAGTTCGATCCGCTTGTTGTGGGCCGCTTTGCGCCAAGAACCTTTTTGTTCTTGAATAAAGTATACAATTTGAATGCATATATGCCATAAGGTCATCACGAGTTTGAAACTGTGGCAATGCTGATCCCTATTCCAGGAATCGCTGTAGCGTCCGTTAATTTCAGATTAAAAACATTTTTGGGGAGGGAAGGAGGGGGATGGGTTCTTTCCCGGTTTTTTTATATTGGCATGAGCAACGATGTAGTTTAAATTATAGAGACTTTTTAATAATATTTAGTTTGGATAATGCAGCAAAAGGAAAACCGTTTTTGGGGTAAGGCAATTTGTACAGGCAGGCTTTATCTGCAAATCCCCGTTAATATAGTAATTTTTCCGTTCCCCCACTTTTTTTGAATTACTTAACCACAGGAGGAGCTTTATGCAAAAGAACAGTCTAAAAATTTTAATGACGCTCGTTTTGGCTATCAGCCTGGTTTGGACATTCACTCCCGAAGTTCAAGCAGAGGAAATCATTATCGGAGGTGCTCTGTGTTCCACTGGTGCCCAGGCGCCCCTTGATGAACCGGGCCTGAAAGGTGCCCAGGTGGCCATTAAAGCCCTCAACGATTCGGGCGGACTGCTGGGGAAAAAGGTTAAGTTCATCAATCTTGACGGGAAAAGCGATCCCGTCAATGTCGGTAACATCGCCGTGGAGTTGCTCGACAAGGGCGCCAAACTGATGGTCGCCCCGTGCGATTTCGATTTCGGTGGTCCGGCCAGCCGCGAGGCCCAGAAGGTCGGAGTCGTCGGCATCTCAACTTGTGCTTCCGACCCGCTTTACAGTTCCTGGTCTCTGGGCGACAAGCAGTTCACTCTCTCCATGTGGAACACCACCATGGGAGCTGTTGCTGCCGATTATGCTTTTAAGGAAAAAGGCTGGAAGAACGCCTATGTGGTTACCGACCAGTTCATTGCCTACACCAAAAGTCTGAGCAAATACTTCATCGCCCATTTCAAAAATATCGGCGGCACCATCCTGGCCGAAGATACCTATACCAACGGCGATCAGGATTTCTCCGCCCAGCTGGCGCGGATCAAAGCGCTGAAAACCAAGCCCGATGTCATCTTCATCTCCTCCTATCAGCCGGATCTGGGTATGATCATCCGTGCCATCAGAGAAGTTGGAATTGACGCTGCGATCATGGGTGGAGATTCCTATGACGATCCCAGCCTGTTCTCCGCTCTGGGGAAAAAATTCGGCAGTAATGTCTACTTTGTCACCCACACCTGGATGGGGCCCGAAGCCCATCCGGATATGCCCAAATTCCTCAAATTGTACAAAGACTATTACGGTACGGCACCCGACACCTCTTTTGTCGCTACCGGCTGGGATACTATTATGCTGATGGCCCAGGCGGTGAAGATTGCCGGCACCACCGACGGTGCGGCAGTGGCAAAGGCTTTGGAAAACAATGAATTCAACCTGCTGACCGGAAAATTGAGTTATAAAGACGCCGCCGCGGGGCATGCCCCCGACAAAGCCGCGGTCCTGGTGGAACTGAAAAAAGGCAAACCGGTATTTCTGGGATGGAAACGGCCGACCAATCCGCCAGCTCCCTGAGAAACCTCTGTTTTGCCATTCGGAGCTACTATCCGTTTTGCTGGTGTCTGCCAGGGGCAGGTGTTAATCCTGCCCCTGGTGTTTAAAATCCGGGTACGGTCTGACAACCGAACACTGGTTTTCGATCGTCAGTTATAGTTGGTTTTTTATGTTTCCCCGATTAACTTGATGTTAACCGGGGGAACATTTTTCCAATGATTATTTTTTCGGCAGGTTCATGTCTCATCAGTCTCTCAAAGCCTCCAATATCTCAGTTGATTTTTCCGGTTTAAGAGCCCTCGATCAGGTCACCCTGGAAGTGGAAACTGGGGAAATCGTCGGTCTTATCGGTCCCAATGGATCAGGCAAAACAACCCTGGTAAACGTCTTGACCGGTCATGTCAGGGCGTTGACCGGCTCCGTCGTCTGCTCCGATGTCAACATCACCCACATGACGCCGCGCAATATAGCCCTGCACGGCATTTCCCGCACGTTTCAGATCGTCCGCCTGTTCAGTAATCTGACGGTAGCTGAAAACGTCGAGGCCGCCGCTATTTCCCACGGCTCTTCCCGCCGGAAGGCACACCGCAAGGCCAGACAGTTGTTGCATGAGTTCGGGCTGGAAAAGGTTCGGGATCAATTTGCCAATACCCTCAGCTATGGAGATGAAAGACGGGTTGAGATCGCCCGGGCCCTGGCCGGAGATCCCAAGTTTCTCCTCCTTGATGAACCGGCGGCGGGGATGAACGAGGCTGAGAGCGAGATGTTGTTGGAGTTACTTGCACGTTTGCCGTCTGAACGGCAGCTCGGCATGCTGATCATCGATCATGATATGGGGCTGATGATGCGATTGAGCCACCGTATGCATGTTCTGGCGTCCGGGAAGACTATCGGCGAGGGAAGCGTCGAGCATGTAAGAGCGCTTCCCGAAGTCATCGAAGCCTATCTCGGCTCCAACGGAAATGGCGAGGCCGGCCATGCTTAGAGTTGAAAATCTGAGTGTCAGCTACGGGGCCATCGCTGCCGTCAAAAAGGTTGACCTCGAAGTCCGGGAAGGGGAACTGGTCACGCTGCTGGGTGCCAACGGTGCCGGCAAATCGACCACCCTGCTGGCCATTGCAGGAGTCTTGAAAAATTCCGGGGCCATCTGGTTTCAGGACCGGGACATCAGCAATTGGACGCCGGAAAAAGTCGCCCATGCCGGTATCGCCATGGTTCCGGAAACCCGCGACGTCTTTGCCGACCTGACGGTCCTGGAAAATCTTCGTCTGGGGGCTTTTACGCGCAGAAGGGACGCGCAGGGTTGCGAGGACGATCTCGCCGCCATGTGTGAGCTTTTCCCCATATTGAAAGAACGTGGCGGGCAACCGGCGGGAACCCTGTCCGGCGGGGAACAGCAGCAGCTGGTCATCGCGCGTGCCCTCATGTCACGCCCCAAACTGCTGTTGCTGGACGAACCATCCATGGGCCTGGCCCCCGCCATTGTCAACAAGATCTTCGATTATATCGCTTGGCTCAAGAAAACCGGTCTGACCATTCTCCTGGTGGAACAGAATGCGCGAATGGCTTTGACATGTGCCGACCGGGCTTACGTATTGGCTCTGGGGGAAATCGCCGCCACCGGCAGCGCCTCTGAAATCGCTGAGTCCTCCGACCTGGCCGCCCTCTATCTCGGAGGTTAACTGACAAGTATGTTTTCGTTATGACTGGACAAATTGTACAATTCAGTATCGATGCCCTGAGTCTTGGCAGTCTGTACGCCCTGATGGCCCTGGGCCTGGTAATCGTCTACGGTATCCTGAAGCTGGTCAATTTCGCCTACGGCGAACTGGTCATGGTGACGGGCTATACGCTTTTTCTTCTTAACGGCTCTCCCCTGCCGTGGCTGGTTATGGCGCTTGTCGCTATCGTCATCGCGATTTTGACCGGTATAAGCACCGAACTCGTCGCTTTTAAGCCGGTCAGGGAAAAATCCGTCACCGCTGTGCTCATCACCTCTTTTGCCTTCAGCACCCTGCTGCAGAATTTCGTTTTGCTGTTCATTTCCCCGCGCGCCCGCCAGGTTCCGCTTCCCGACATTTTCACCCAAACCGTCGAACTGGCCGGGGTGATCATCCCTGTGCGCAACCTCCTGACAATTGTCTGCGCTTTCATTATGCTGGCACTCTTTTCCTGGGCTTTGAAAAAAACCGTCCTCGGTATCGCCTTACGGGCGGCCGCCTCCCAGTTCCGCATGGCCCGCATGCTGGGAGTTCCGGCCAACCTGATCATCACCACGGCCTTTGCCATAAGCGGTCTGTTTGCCGGAGTGGTGGGTATTCTGTGGCTCGGGCGGATCGGCTCGGTAGTACCGGGAATCGGACTTGAGCCCCTGCTGGTAGCTTTTATCGCCACGGTGATCGGCGGCATGCGCAGTCTCCCGGGGGCGGTTGTCGGAGGTTTTCTGCTGGCATTCGTCGATGTCTCCCTCAACTATCTTCTGCCCCAGGACCTGCTGCAGTTTCGAGATGCCTTCACCTTCTCTTTTGTCATCCTGTTTCTGTTGATGAAACCGGACGGACTGATTCCGGGACCGGCTTCCGGGCAAAGAACCTGATCGGGATTTTTGTATGTTGAATCGACAGACTTTCCTGACCTTTTTTCTTCTTATCGTGCCGATATTGCTGCTGCTCGCCTCGGTAAGGGTGATCGATGAACGCTACCTGCTGCGCATCGCGACGATTCTGTGCATCAACCTGATTCTGGTGCTCGGCCTGCAGGTTTTTATGGGCAACTCCGGCATCCTGTCGTTCGCACATATAGGATTTATGGGGATCGGCGCCTACACCTCGGCGGTGTTGGCGATACCCATGCAGATGAAGTCGATGGCCCTGCCGGATCTTTACGGCTTTCTGGTAGGTATCGAGCTGTCCCCGCTTTTAGCTATCATGATTGGAGCCCTGATGGCGGCCCTGGTCGCGGCGGCAGTCTCCTATCCGCTGATGCGATTGTCGGATGCGGCGGCAGTGATTACTTCATTTGCCCTGCTGGTGGTCATCCATACCCTCATGGTCCACTGGTCTGCGCTTACCAACGGGCCGAGAACCCTGTTCGGCCTCAAATCCGCCACAACTCTTTCTCTGGCGGCAGGCTCCGCGATTATCATGGTAGCCGTAGCGATCATCTTTAAAGAGTCACGAGCCGGGGTCCTGTTGCGTGCGGTGCGCGACGACGAGGTCGCGGCGGCCGGCATGGGGGCTCATGTCTCCCGCCTGCGCTGGTACGGATTTGTATTGAGCGCCTTGATGGCCGGTTTTGCCGGCGGCCTTTGGGCCCACTTCATCACCTCCTTTTCTCCCAACGCCTTTTACCTCAAGGAAACCTTCGTTATTCTCGGGATGCTGATCATCGGCGGTTCCCTGACCGTTTCCGGGGCGGTTTTCGGGACTTTTGCAGTCACTATCGCCTACGAATTACTTCGTTTCACAGAAAGCTCGATCAATATCGCCCAGGTCTTTCCCAGGCCGGTGGTCGGCCTGACGGAGGTGGTGCTGGCGTGTGCCATGATTGCCACCCTCATCCTGCGACCGGGAGGTATTATGGGAGCCAGAGAAATCGGCTCCTGGGACATTTTCCGCAAATCATTTTTTAAATAAAAAGGTTGGCCTTTTAAAAAGCCCCACAATAAAAATTAGAGGAGATGGATATGGACTGGAAAACCAAATATCGCTCTTTTTACTACGAAATGGCACCGGAACCGGAGGACATCCAACTGAAAAAAAGCGAGACAGCTCTGCTGGTGATCGATATCCAGAACACCTACATGCAGCCCTCGGAGGACCTCGAGACCAGGGTACGCTGGGAACCTTTCATGAACCGCATGAACAATCAGGTCATTCCCACCACCAAAACAGTGATCGAAAAATGCCGTGCGGAAGGGATTGACGTTATCTTCGCCAGGATAGCCTGCCTGAAAGAGAATGGCCGGGATCGCTCCCTGAGCCAGAAAAAACCGGGTTGGAACTATCTGCTGCTGCCCAAAGACACTGAAGACTCGCAGATTGTTCCCGAACTTTCTCCCCAAGGGGATGAGATCGTCATCTGCAAGACCACTGACAGCGCCTTGACCGGCAGCAACCTGCGCCTGATTCTCCATAACATGGGAATCAAGAATGTTGTTGTTACGGGGATCTTTACCGATCAGTGCATTTCATCTTCGGTGAGAAGCCTGGCCGATGAGAGTTATAATGTCATCGTGGTGGAAGACTGCTGCGCGGCTGGAACCGATGAACTGCACTACAAAGAGCTCGAGATTCTGAACATGATCTATTGTCATGTGGTCTCCAGCCAGGAGATGATGGGCTTTTTGATCGATTAACCTTATCACCCCTCTTGCATAATCGCCAGCAACTGCCGGCGAAATTTCCCCGCCCCGCCGTTGGCCGGGTGACGCACTTTCTGTGCGGCAATCCCCAACTGCCTCAGCTGTACGGCCGATTTTTCACCAACGGCAACGACTCTGCGGAACCGCCCCAGTTCAAGCATCCGACGTAGGATGTGGTGCCCGGCGTTCAATTCATCGTCATTCGGCGTGCGGTTGCTGAGCAACCCCTTGTGCGGTTGATAAGGGTGCCAGGGAAAGGCGTTCCAGAGCACCATCCTGCGCGGGTCGATCCCCTGCTCGGCGAAAAAGCCCCAGACGATGGTCGCCGTCGGCTCGGTGAATCCCACAGGTCGCAGTTCTGGCTTGCTGGTCCGCCGGGGCGCGAGATCACGAAAGACCATCTCCGCCGTCAATCCCTTGTGCTGCAAACCACCCAAAAGCAACCGTTCTGAGGTCATCGGAATTCCGCTGAAATGCCCTCCCTGGTAACCGATCGCCTCAGCCAGTAGCAGTGTGTCGGCAAGCCCAATTCGCTCCGCCAGATAACGTTGCAGCTGCCGGCAGCGCACAGCCGCGCCCTGCCTATCGAGATCATGCTGTGGGTCGCACTCCCTCCAAGGGTTGAACACGGCCTCGGCACGATAGCGACGCAGCGCAGCAACAAAGTTCTCAGTCATGGCAGACCACCGGTACCGGGATGTTGGGCCGCAGGATCAACATAAGGTACAACTTTTCCTGCTTGGACCGCTCAAATATCTCCGTCATCTATCTATCTCCGTTTGCATGGATAACAATCTTTTCTTTTCTCTTCTCAGCGCATGCCTAGAGGCTCTATCCACAAGTGTAAAAAACCTGTCCATATCGTCCTTTTGATTCGCTACCTGATGCCCACGCACCTTAACAAATTCACAATCCAACTGATCAGACATTCTGTAAAACTCCTGATACAGTTCATAATTGTTGAGACGCCTGTTTTTCTTTGAACGATAATCATTTTGCTCAAGCCCGTCACGTCTTCTTTGTAACCCCATAATGTTATGGGAGTCCGTATACACAACCACCTTCCGCCCCAAGGCTTGAATATCGCTCAGCGCCCATAATAACGTCTGCAATTCCAGCTTTGTTGAAGAGGTCTGCTCAAACCGCCTCACTTTCACTCGCGCCCTCAAAACATCCAACGAAGCTTCACGTTCAGATACAGCAAGGTAAGCCCCATATCCAATCTTTGACTGAGTATTCAAACTTCCATCCGTAAACAGCATCAGGTCATCCATAAAAACATGACTTTATTTCATAACAATTTGAATATGTGACATGCGTTTAAAAAACTGGCCGGCAATTTCCACGTTTGTTCTCTCAGGGGCCGGCAGGCTTGGTGTGCGGGAACAGCAGGCTTCTGGTATGGCGAGCGATCACCAAATCCTCATTGGTGGGAATGACCTGCACCGTGCAGGAACTGCCGTCAGCAGAGATAATTTCGGAATGGTTTTCGTTTCGTTCCAAGTCGAGACATATACCGAGATGCTCGAGCCCTTCGCAGATCAACTCCCTGACGGGGGCGGCCCGCTCGCCGATTCCCCCGGTAAAAACCACGCCATCCAGCCCGCCCAACACCGTTGCCAGCGCTCCTATAGATTTCCGGGCCTGGTAACAGAACATCTCAATGGCCATGCCGGCGTGGGAGTCCGTATCCCTTTTTTCCAGCAAAGCTTTCATGTCGGAGCTGATCCCGGAGACGCCGATAAGCCCGCTACGATGATTCAAAAGTTGGCTCAGCTGGCCGGCGCTATAGCCTTTTTCCTCGATGAGGTAAACCAGGAGTCCGGGGTCCAGATCGCCACAACGGGTACCCATCATGAGGCCCGCGGTCGGGGTGAATCCCATGGTGGTGTCCACGGAGCGACCATCCCGGAGAGCCGTCATGCTGGCGCCGTTGCCGAGATGGGCAACGATGATGCGGCCACGGGCGTCGTCGCCAAGCTTGTGGACGATATATTCGTAGGACAGGCCATGAAAACCGTAACGGTACACCCCTTCATGCCAGAGGCTGCGGGGCAGAGGGAAGCGCCGGGCGACCTCCGGAATCGAGCGATGAAAGGCGGTGTCGAAACAGACCACCTGCCCCAAATCCGGAAACTCCTCGATGACGGCATCGATACCGAGAATTTCCGGGGGGAGGTGAAGAGGGGCAAAGGGGATCAGACGGCGCAGGGTCAGGATAAGATCCGGGGTCACGATTTCATGCCGGGTGTGATGCGGTCCGCCATGGACGACGCGGTGTCCGATGCCGTCCGGTTTCGGGAGCTGGTTGTCTTCCATGACCGACGTGAATAGGGTTTTGACCGCCGCGCCGTGAGTGGGGAAATCCTGGATACGGTCCATGAGCCTTTTGCCGGAAGCGTCCTGCAGCCAGAGCCAACTCCCGGCCATTCCGATACGTTCGATGGCGCCCTTGACCACCAGTTTTTCTCCGGATACGAAGTCATAGAGAGCGAATTTGATGGAGGAGGAACCGCTGTTGAGGCAGAGAATGTGTTTTCCCATGGTCATTTCCCCTTATTGTGACATCGGTTGATGGAAAAAGTATAACAAGCCTGGAACGTTCATCGAGGGAAGAGCTTCGTTGAATCTTATTCGGGGCAAGGTATATGGGGCCTGATGTCTGAAATTTCCGGACGCTGTCCCGGAACTTCACCTTTTGCTTTTTTTCCTTAGTCCGGGTTATTCAGGAGGCTTCGTAGCGAAACCGGCAAGTATGCGTCAGATCAGGCCAAGCACAGCAACGCGCGTTGCAGACGTACTTGCAATACGTCGAAGCGCAAAGAACGAGTACGGCCAGGGAACTGTCGGACTTGGGAAATCGTAACGAGAAAAGGGGAAATCGAGGGCAGATTTTCGCAAACTTGAGAGCGAATAGCGAGACTATTTGCCAAAAATTTGCGGAAATATGGTCCGGTTTTCCGGTTTCGCAGTAGATTCATTCCCAAGTGCGATAGCTTCCTTAAGATGACGTGTAATCGACGG
The DNA here is from genome assembly GCA_963665915.2 of Desulfuromonadales bacterium. GTDB lineage: Bacteria > Desulfobacterota > Desulfuromonadia > Desulfuromonadales > JAAYDE01 > JAFGRU01. The sequence continues at coordinate 638,697 of CAXXSG010000013.1, read as the reverse complement.
TTGCAGCAAAAACCTTCATGAATAATCCGGGCTGGATCAGCGCGGCGCCGCCAGCAGCTGCTGAAACAACTGTTCCAGTGAAGAACTGTCCGGGGAGAGGCTCAGCACCCGGAATGCCATCTCCCTTGCCTTGGCCCAATCGCCGTTCATCAGGAAGGCCCGGGCTAAACCGATATGAGCCTCAGCATTTTCCGGGTTGTATCCCAATGCTTCCTGGAAAACGGTTATCGCCTCGACGACGTTACCATCCTGCATAAGCTGCCCGCCATAAGCGATCAGGGCTTGCACCATCTCGTCTTGTGCCTTTCCTGATTCCGGTTTCAGGTCCATTCCCTCCTGAAGATTGGAAATTCCCTCGGTGAAATTTCCCTGCCGGATTTTTCCAATCGCATTGGACAACAAAGCATCGAAAAGGATGGAGCCAATCTCATTCCGGGTCTCCGTTGGGGCAAGCCGGTACGCTGTCCGCAAAGGGCTGAGCGCTTCCCCCCAACGGCCGAGATTGATATATGACCGGCCAAGATAGAGAAAAGCCTCGCCATACTCCGGGTCCAGCTCAGTTGCCTTGGCAAAACGAGCGGCCGCCTCCTGATATTTTCCCTGGTTGAAGTATCCCATGCCCGTATCGAATTCTCCCCCGGCGCCGGTGATGATAGTGGAAATGCTCGCACAGCCGCCAATTACCAGCGTTGCAACCGCCATAAGAATAAGCCTTCTTTTTTTCATGGAACCCTCCACTCAATCTTCCTCAAGCCAGGCAACAGTTTCTTTTTCGTTGGTGAACACACGATAGTTATATCCGGTATTCTGCATAGCGGTTTTAATAAAGGGAACTTCGAAATCGGCTTTATCATGAAGGACGACTATTTTCCAGGAACACGGCAAACCGAATTTTTTCACCTCGATATTTGCAAATCCCCATTTTCCCACGACGCCGGACACTGAAGAAAGTCCACGTAACTCAATCAGATGCTTGTGGATGTTGTTTTTTTGTCCCTTGTCAACGGCGACTTTTGTAAAACCTATGGCAAGACTGTTAGTAATGTTTGTCTGGGCCTTACAAAAAAACAGGTTTTCCCGTCCGATACTGAGCTGTTAAAATTCATGGAAATTGAATGGCTGGCTTAAAGGTTTTCGGACATTATACCTGAGAAATAATTATCATCCTTAAATAATCATCATATTTCCCCTGAAGCGGGCCATGAAAATATTTGATGGCTCGGAGAATTTGCTTTCCCTGGGATAAGCGCGATATTTCCCGATCAAATCGGAAATATCGTCGTGTTGGAATTCGAGAAATGCCCCTTGGGAAAAATGGTTAACAAGGTTCAGCACGAGTCATGCGAAACCATTAAAAACAGCTAACATCAAAAAATCCTGCTTAAGTATTACTGTAATCAAATTCCGCAGTCCGTACCAGCAAAGCAAGAGAAGGTCAATAAGGTTGGCCCAGGGGAACAAAAAAATCCAGACAGCAAGTGTATATTGATACCGACTGCTTGATCACTTCCTGTGGGGGAAAATTGCAGAAGGCCTTGTTTCTCTTTTTAATTCCGGTCCTGCTTTGCTGGGGATGTGAAAAACAGCAAACCCCGCCTCAGCAGGAAAAAACAGCACCGGCTTCATCGACCCGGGTGGAGCAGAACGATCTTTTTTCCGAGTCAATAAGAGTCAGCTTTTTTATCATCCCGCCGCACGTCTTTCTCGATAAAAATAAAAGGGTCAGTGGTGCGATTTACGATCTGATTGAGAATCATATCGCCCCTGAGATCGGCATGAAGTTCCAGTGGGACACAAACCCGACAAGCCTCGCCAGACAGTTGTACAACCTGAAAAAAGGGAAAAAATATATCTCGTGCTTTCTGGTCTTCGAACCGAAACGGTGTGAATGTTTGAGATACTCAAAAAAACCCTATTATTATGCCCAGCCTATAATAGGCTCCCATAAAAACAATCCATTAAAAGAAGTCAGAAAAGCAAGTGACATCAATCACATGGTCTTTGGCTATTTTAAAAATGGCTATAAAACCCCCTTCATGAGGGACTCGTCCATCAAATTCGATTTAGTCGGAAGCCCTGACTTTTTGAAAATCAACCTTAAAAAAGTCATCAGCCATCGCATCGACGGTATATACTCACCAGGAAAAGCTTCCAGCCTAGTATACTTGCAGGAGTTTGGTATGATAGATGACTTCAGGCTTATCGATCTTCCCGAAAAACCAACACCGGTTCACGTTGCATTTCCCAAAAACCTTAATGGATTGGCTGAAAAATTCGATCAAGCCTTTGAAAAACTGGGTGGGCAAAAACTTTATTTGAAGATTTTAAGCAACTATGTCGATGTTTCGAAACTCCGGAACATTGCTAAAGAATCGGAACTAGGACGCTAACAGACTGTCGGGCTTGGGGGATCGTACCAAAAACAGGGGGGATCGAGCAAGGCGTGTGCTTTTTGCCAAAAGGCAGCAAAAACTTTCCTTCATTACCTGGAGCACTCAAGCAAAAAAAAAGGGCCGCATCTGATATCGCAGCCCTTTTAAACCTTATCATTTGGGATCAGAACGAGTAACGCATGCCCAGCATCAGATTATGAGTCTGGTAGTTGGTTACGTTGGTGACGTCAGCAAAATCCGTCCTTTCCGGTTCATAGGCTTCAAAGAAACGGTACCCCAGTTCGACAACCAGTTTTTCAGTCAGATTGACTGCACATCCGGCACCAACCTGATAGGCAAAAACCGTGTCACTGTCATTCTCCACAGAAAAACCATTAACTTTGTGGTCAAACTCCACATGGGCGCCACCGATACCAATCAGAAGGACGGGAGTATACCTGGTCTTATTAACAAACTCCACGCCCGCATTAACCATCACGGCTGTGGACGTTACGTCTCCCTCCAAACCAGAACTTTCACTCCATTCTTTATCATCGTTTTTGCGAAAGACTCCTTCAAGCTCCAGGCGAAGGTTGGCGCCTTCAACATTTTTTAACGTGTAGCCCAAGGCTACTCCGTATACAGAACCGATCTCCATCTCAACTTCACCGTTGAGATTTTCATCCATATCTTCCATATAATTAAACCCACCGTGCACCCCAACATAAAAAGATCCTTTTTCCGCATGGGCCGGGGAACCTGCCAACAAGAATAAGCACAAGACCATTAAACAACTCAAAAATCTTCCTTGCATAAATTTACCCTCCTGCTCTTTGTTTGAGAAAAACAATTTCGCGACTATTGGTTTGAATGGTAGTTTTCGATCTTTTAACGTCAAAATTCCGCCACTCTCATTATGGCCTGTTGTTTATGAATTTAGAGTTAATTAAAAGGGACTTTTCAGCTTTACACCGCACCACAGCAGCGATAGCCTTTTATTTTTATTGTCATTAGCAATAAAAATACCAAAGGTTTTCAATATAATTTTAAATGAGAAAAAAGTTGAGGAGGGGGGGAAGAAAAGTGAGTGGTGGACATCAAGGGTAGGTTCAGTGTCCCTGGAACTTGGAACGCCAAGAAGCGGATATTTTCAGGAGAAATCCGCTATTTCACGAAGTGGCGTCTGAAATAGACGCCTGAAAATTTATCAATTTCAAAGTCGGATTGATTTTAAATATCTATTCACCATTGCAAGCAAGATATTGTATCATGTCCTCTAATTGCGTTAATAAATTTCACCGTCAGTTGTGATCTCCTTTTCGGCACCATCGTAACATCAAAACTTTTGCAATATTGACATCGTCCTGCAGCAAATAAATTGAAAAGGATAAAGCATGACCAGAATTCTTGTTGCCGGCGGCGCCGGCTTCCTTGGATCAAGTCTGGTAAGAAGGCTCCTCAAGGGAAACGATCACATCATCTGCCTCGACAACCTGTCAACCGGGAATTACGAAAACATTCGCGAACTCACAGATCACCCGCGGTTCGAATTTATTGAAGGTGATATCACCGCGCCGATCAGAATCAGATTCAATAAAGTATTCAACCTGGCTTGCCCTGCTTCGCCGATTCAATACCAGAACCTTGCGCTGCAGACCATTGATGCCTGCACCATGGGAGTACGCAACCTTCTTGAAGCAACTTGCCAGAACAATGCATGCATGCTGCACACCTCTACATCAGAAGTTTACGGGGATCCGGAAGTCCATCCGCAGATCGAAACCTACCGGGGCAACGTGGGAACCCTGACTGACCGGGCTTGCTACGATGAGGGCAAACGTCTATCGGAAACCATCTGTTACGAATATCACAAACGCGGCTGTTCGGTGCGAATAGCCAGACTTTTCAACACCTACGGCCCCTTCATGGACCGGAACGACGGCCGGGTGGTATCCAACTTCGCCATCAGCGCCCTGACCAACCAACCCTTGACAATATATGGCGACGGTACCCAAACCCGGTCATTCTGTTTTGTCAGCGATACCGTGGAAGCCTTGTTGCGCTTTATGGATTTACCGGGGAATGATTTACTCTTATTCAACCTCGGCAACCCCAGCGAAGTTCAGATCATTGATCTCGCACACACCATTTTGCGCCTTGCCGGCGGAAATTCTTCTATACACTTCCACCCGCTCCCTGACGCCGACCCGAAAAAGCGCAAACCCTGCATCAGCCGTGCTCGCCAATCGATGGACTGGTTGCCCCAGGTCACCCTTAAAACCGGCCTCACTCAGACCATTATATATTTTTCCAAAGTCCTGCAGCAACAAGAGCACCTGGAACGCTCCACCGGCGAAACACAGGTGCGCCTTCTTTAATCCGAAGCCACTCTGCTCCAAAAAGGGAATACTGTGCTTGTCTCCGTCCTGATAAATAATTACAACTATGCCGCGTTTCTCGAAGAGACCGTTGCGTCGGTTCTCAGCCAGACTTACCCCAACATAGAGATCATCATTGTCGATGACGGCTCTACGGATGAATCCCGCCACATCATCGAAAAGCTCGCTGCTTCAAACCCAACCATCACGCCCCATTTCAAACCAAATGGCGGCCAACTATCGGCCTTCAACACAGGTGTCGAACTGGCCCATGGCGAGATTCTGTTTTTTTTGGATGCAGACGATTTATATCACCAGGACTACATTGAAAAGGCGGTGGCGGTCTATCGCGACCATCCTGGCTGCGATTTTTTGTTCTGCGCCCTTAAAGAGTTTGGCAATGTGAACCAGGAAGTTATCGAGCCTTATCCAGAGCGGGTAACCGACCTGGGCTTCACCAGCCTGATCACCTTCACGAGTCAAATATGGGTTGGCGCACCAACGTCGGCTCTCTCCATCAGGCGTCCGCTTGCAGAACAGTTTTTCCCCATCCCTTTTGAGCAGGACTGGCGTATCCGGGCCGATGATTGTCTGATCTGGCTGGCGTCCCTTTACAACGGCCGCAAATTTTATCTCAATGTACCTTCTATCTCTTATCGCATTCACGGAAACAACCGGTTTTATGGTCACAAGGAAACATTGACCGCGAAATGCTACCGGGACCTTTGCTGCGCCAAGCTGTTTGCCCACACGGCAGAACAGATGAAACAATATCACTACATTCGCGGTTACTACCTTTGCAAGGGACTGCTACGAGAAGCTGCCACCGGCCGGAAAAGCTCCCAGCTTCTGAAAAAATACCGCCTCAACCCGAGAATCAATCTGGAAGTCCCCCTTCTGACAAAATGGAAATACCGTCGCCATATTGCCAGGCTGATCAAGCAGGCTTCCAGGACCTGAGTTTCGTGCTAAAAAACTCGGCAAAGGCGGGAAGGAGGGTTTAACGATGTCCAAAATGATTGAACGGTTTAAGGAGGAGCTGGCCGAGGTCAGCTGGCGGGATCTTCGGGAACATCTGCAACGCGACACGATTATCACCCTGATACCCGAACTCGATCTCGTGGAGGCGGCGACCGCTGTCGCCCGAAACGACACTGCCCGGATCGAAGCCTGGATCGCCGCCGGTCAGTTGGGCAAACCTTCTGCCGAGCAGGTCGCGGCCTGGGAGAAACAGATGGACAAATCGTTCCGCATGCTGATTGTGCAGCCCTACATCCTGGTGCAGGCCATCTGCCATGCCTGAGGGATTGGAAGAAGAAAGGCCACTTGTAAAAATGGGGCGCTGTCCCGGATTACCCGGATTACCCGGATTACCGAGATATGAGAACACAAACCCTCAAACGGTCTTAAAGGGGGTTTTTTCTGCCAGAATCGGCATTTCCGGACGCAGCCCGGATACCTTGTTTACGACAGAAGGACACCGCTCAACCCGGCCCATGCGGTGAACGCAGACGGCCGCCATCAACAGTACCGGCAAGGCCGCGAAAACCACCCCTCTCCAAGCGAAGCGATCCCAAAAGAAGCCGAAATAGAGACTCCCGAAACTCCCCCCAAGGTAATAAAAAATCAGATAGAGGGCCGAGGCTCCGGCGCGGAAGCAGCGTACCTCCCGCCCCACCCAGGCACTTGCCAGGGAGTGAACCAGGAAAAAGCCGAAGCTGACCAGCAACAGGCCGCCCACTAGCGCTGCCAGATGGGGAACCAGGGTCAATCCAATCCCTCCCAGAATAACCATGAATCCCCAGGCAATCCCGGTAGACCGGAGCTGACCCCGGGTTATGCGATCTGAAAGAGCCGAGCTGACCGTTCCGGCCAGAAAGGTCAGGAAAAGGAGTGAAATCATCCCCGGTGCCAACTCAAAGGGGGGAGCAACCAGCAGGTAAGCAACGTTGTTGAACAGACCGACGAAAAGGAAAAAATTGACCCCCCCCACCAGAAAAGCCGGCAGCAACATCGGATTTCCCAAGTGACAGGAGAAGCTTTCACATACGCTACGCAGACACAACCTGCGGGGCTGGAAGTGGCGGGATGGGGGAAGATATTGAAAGAAGGAGATGACAAAGATCAGACTGACCACGCCCATGACCAGAAAGGACACGCGCCAGCCCCCAAGATCGGCGGACAGGCCGCTGATCAGACGCCCCGAAATACCGCTCAGGCTGGTAGCCGCGATGTAGATCGCCATGGCCGACGAATAGGCTTCAGGAGCGAACTCCTCCCCCACATAGGCTAGAGCCAGGGCCGGCAAACCGCCGATGAAGAATCCCTGCAACATGCGAATCAGCAGCAATGAGCCAAAACCGGGCGCCAGGGCCAGGGCAAAGGTCAACAGGACTGTGACCGCCAACGACAGGCGCATGATCCAGCGCCGCCCCAGGGCATCGGAAAGGGGGGCGTAAAGGAGCAGGGAAATTCCCAGTGAGAAGATGACCAACGATACCGACAGCCCGGAGAAAAACGCCGAAGTCCCGAACTCCTGCGACAGCAGTGGGAGTAGCGGTTGGGTGGTGTAGATGTTGGCGAAAGCGACAAAGGCTCCCATGCCAAGGGCGATGCAGGTTCGTCGGAAATCAGATGTGGCCGGGAAAATCATGATTGACTCCATCAAAAACGGACAGGGTGATTGATTTATGAGAAGTCTATCAGTGGTTTAGTGATATAAAAAATATATTGTTTTTATTGTTATGATACTTTTTAATTATCACTGGAGGATGTCATGGATTTGCGCCAATTGCGTTTTTTTGTTGCCATAGCGGAGGAGAAGAATTTCACCCGGGCTGCCCTGAAATTGCACATTGCCCAGCCAGCCGTGAGCGTGGCTATTCGCAATCTGGAGGACCAGATTGGATTGCCACTGTTCAACCGCGAGGGGAAAAAGGTGAGCCTGACGGCAGAAGGGCAAGTGTTTCTGGGACACGCCCGGGAGATTCTGGCGAGAGTGCGCAACGCCGCACAGGAGATGGGTGAGATGCGCAGCCTGGAGATGGGGCAAGTACGCATCGGGGTTCCGGCCCAGCTCGGCTCCTATTACTTTCCCCAACTCCTGCTTGCGTTTAAACAGCGCTATCCCAGGCTACGCTGCGGAGTCTACGAATACGGTACCCGGCGCATCGGTCAACTTCTCTCCAAAGGAGCACTGGAACTGGGCGTCGTCACCACCTCCACCGCGCCGGCAGATCTGGAGCTGCGACCCTTCCTTCAGGAGGAAATGGTGGCCTGTGTCCCCGCGAATCATCCCTTCGCCCGCCAGCCAGGTGTCAGTTACCAGGAGTTTGCCTCCCAACCACTTGTCCTGTTCGAGAAGAGCTATTTCCACCGCGAGGTGATCAGCCAGACCAGCGAGCACACCGGGACGACGCCGTCCATCGTGTTCGAGACCAACCTGATCCCTCTGATCAAGTTCCTGGTCCGTAAAGGGATCGGGATCACCACCCTTCTGCGCCGGGTCATCCAGGAGGAACCTGACCTTGTTGGGGTCCCTTTCATTCCTCCCATCTCCTTTGAACTTGCCATCGCCTGGAAAAAAGGTGCTTTCCTGTCCAAAGCCAACCAGGCTTTCGTAAATTTTCTTTTGAGTCACGAGGGAGGGTTTCAGGAGGAAGGGTGAAACAAATTCGGCCCTTTGCCCCCAACGACTGACTTCGGAATACGGGTTGTAAACTGAACTCTATTGTGATCTAATCGTATATTTTTTCCGGTGCTAAGGATCATTTCACCGTCATTTTGTGGGAAGGATATCCCCCTTTTTCAGGTAAGGATTTCAAGCTTGTGAACCAGATAGACGGTCCCAACCTCTCAACTAACGTAACTAATGACGACCCTCCCCCACAACACCAGCGCAGTTCCCTGGGCATATTGGCCCTGACCGCTCTGGGTGTCGTTTTCGGTGATATCGGTACCAGTCCGCTTTACGCCATAAAAGAGTGTTTTCACGCGGCCCATGGCCTTGCTCCGACCCCTGCGAATGTTTTCGGCATCCTCTCCCTGATTTTTTGGGCGCTGATACTGGTGATTTCAATCAAATACCTCAGCTTCATTCTGCGCGCCAACAATCAGGGTGAAGGCGGCATCATGGCGCTCACCGCCTTGGTTTTGCCCCGCCAGGCACGCAACCAGGGAATCCGTCGCAACCATCTTGTCATCCTCGGGCTGTTTGGCGCTGCGCTGCTTTACGGTGACGGTATGATCACGCCGGCCATCTCGGTGCTTTCTGCGGTCGAAGGCCTGGAGGTTGTCGCCCCGGCGATATCCTCCTTTATCATCCCCATTACCGTGGTGATATTAGTTTTCCTGTTTCTTTTTCAGCACCGCGGCACCGGCAAGGTCGGTGCGATCTTCGGACCACTAACGCTCATCTGGTTTCTGGTCCTTTCGGTCCTTGGGATGAAACAAATCCTCCAGCATCCGGCCATTCTGGCTGCCGCCAGCCCCCATTACGCCCTGGCTTTTCTATACAACAATGGCTGGATCGCTTTTCTGGTTCTCGGCTCGGTTTTTCTTGTTGTGACCGGCGGCGAGGCCCTATATGCCGACATGGGGCATTTCGGTGTGCGTCCGATCCGTCTGGTCTGGTTTTATCTGGTCCTGCCCGCGCTGGTCATAAACTATTTCGGGCAGGGAGCGCTGATACTGGCAAACCCGAAGGCCCTGCAGCATCCTTTCTATTACCTTGCCCCTCAGTGGGCTCAGATCCCGCTTGTGTTACTGGCAACTATCGCCACCATCATCGCTTCGCAGGCCGTCATTTCCGGTTCTTTCTCCATCACAAGACAAGCGGTGCAGCTCGGCTTCAGTCCACGCCTCATGGTATCCCAGACCTCGGCCAGGGAACGTGGCCAGATCTACGTTCCAGGAATCAACTGGCTGCTGATGATCAGCTGCATCGGTCTGGTTATCGGCTTTGGTTCATCAAGCAACCTGGCCGCCGCCTATGGTTTTTCCGTCACGACGGACATGGTCATCACCACCCTGCTGTTTTTCTTTGTTGCCCGTGAACGCTTCCATTGGCCGCTTTGGAGTGCGGTGCTGATCTGCGGCGGTTTTCTCACTTTCGATCTCGCCTTCTTCGGCGCCAATTTCGCCAAAATTATGCACGGAGGCTGGTTCCCGCTGCTGGTGGCAGCCCTGGTGTTTACCCTGATGTCAACCTGGAAGACCGGACGCCGCCTTCTTTTTAAGAAAATGCGAGAAGGGTCGCTGTCAATCGACAGTTTTCTGGAATCAATCCGCTACTCCATGCCGTACCGGGTCGAGGGAACAGCCATCTTTATGTCCGGAACCCAGCGCATCGCCCCGTCGGCGCTTCTGCACAATCTCAAGCACAACGCCGTGCTTCACCAGCAGGTTGTGATTCTCTCGGTTATCACCGAGGATGTACCGCACGTTCCTGAGACACAGCGTTCCGAGCTGGAATATGTCGGGGAAGGAATTTATTTGCTGGCTCTGCGCTACGGTTTCATGGATGAGCCGGATGTGCCGGAGGCCCTCGCTAAAATCCAGTTGGACGACCAGCCTTTCGAAATGATGAAAACGACCTTTTTCCTCGGCCGCGAGACGATCATCCCTTCGGACAAACCGGGGATGGTCTTATGGCGCGAGCGTCTTTTCATGCTGATGTCGCGCAACGCCCGCCCCGCCACCAGTTTCTTCGGCCTGCCGCCGAATCGCGTGGTGGAGCTGGGGGTGCAGATCAAGATTTGATCTTACTTGGTACATTTCAGCCAAATGGCCTTGCAACGCCCACTCCAAGGACCGCATGAACCCATCCCTGGGGTGGACCCGGATTATTTATGAAGACTTTTGCTGCAACCGTCAATTGCACACCATCTCAACCCGTGCTCGCTCCTTACTCTTCGACGTACTGCCAGTACGCCTGCAGAGCACGGCACTGCGCTTGACTTGATCTGACGCACACTTGCCGGTTTCGCGATAAAGCCTCATGAATAAACCGTGCTGGCTGTCGCCATCCGGGCGGCCAGATGCCCTTTCCATGGTCGCTGCGAGTCGATGATTAATAGGTTCGTTATTCCTTCTCCCAGAACGGCGCAACCTGGGCACGGCTGATTTCTATTTTTTCCCAAACCTTGCCCAGCACATAGGGTTCCTTGTCCAGCCATTCCCTCTCCAAAGCCTCTCTGGAATCAAAATCACAGACAATGACCGAGCCGGACATATTTCCCTCATCATTTAACACTGCGACCGCGTACAACCACTTGCCCTTTTCAACCATGTCCTTTGCCATGGCCAGATGAGCTTCCCGTGCCGCCATCCTCCGGTCCAGGGCACCGTCATCCTTGCCGTCATAACCCGTTACGATAAACTGCATATCTTCCTCCTCAGATTTCAAAGCCTGAAAAAATCAGGTCCCCATATTCAACGAAAAAAAATCATGCCGCCAACAACTTCTATGACCGCGGCCACCACCAGCATGGGAAGAATGAGAGAGGCGTAGATGTTGAGGCTGCGCTTCAGTCGAACTTTTACTGTTTCCCAGCGGGGAGCATGAACCAGCCATCCAGCACACCACAGACCCAGGCCCCAGGCAATAAAGATAGCCGGTAATTCAAAAATTGCATGCGGCAAAATCTTGAAAAGGTTAAGGGGGCTCAACGCCAAAACGGCGCCGACGGCAATACCGTTCATTACCGCCGCAACTACAGGGAGAAGGCCAAAGAATAAGCCAAGCAGAATCGCCAAAAATGCCACCGTGGCGTTATTCACGAAAATGGCTAGCGTCAATTGAAGCAAAGTTTTGTCCTGGAATGTCTGGAAATACTCCATGAACATGGCGATGATGCTTTCCCTCAGTTGAGGGTTGAGCCAGGCCAAAATGTTGCCCATGAGGAAAAGGGCAATCGCGGCAAAAATGAAGATTCGAACCTCCTTCAAGTCTTGCCAAATATTCAGATAATGGGTTTTGAGGTGTGCTTTGGTCATAATTAATGGGGCCCGACGCCGGCAAGATCTTCAACCATGCGGGTAAGCCCCGCAACGACTCGAGTCATTTTCTCAAACTGAATTTTGTCGGGCGTATCCTTGGGGGTGTGGTAATACGGGTAGCGATACGGGGCGGTATCGGTAATCATTACCGCAGGATAATCTTCTTCCCAGAAAGACCAATGGTCCGACCAGTCAACTCCGGGCAGTCCCCCGGGTCCCAGCAGCCCTTGGGAGGGAAATGAAGCATGCCTGCGAAAGGAAGCGAGACTGTGGCGCAGCAGGCTACGGGAACGGAAGTTGATAACAAAGGCGATGAAATCCCCGGTTGTGGGATAAAAGAATCGCAGCAGCGGAGATGGAAAGCTTTGACTTCCCTCTCTGTCCGAATAACAACCGATGGTTTCCAGCGCGAACATGGCAACGATTTTTTCCCTCTTCGTGCGAGCCTGGCGGGCGTAGACAACACTCCCCATTCCAGGGGTCTTGAAAAAAGGGGGCTCTTCGTTGACAAAGGCCACGAAGCGAAGCGTTCGCGAAGGTTTCGAGCCGGACACAAGGCGGGCCCTTTCCAGTATAGCCGCAATTCCTGATCCGTTGTCATTGGCTCCCGGGCAATTTTCAACCGTATCGTAATGAGCACCAATGACGATGATCTCCTCGGCCACGCTTGTCCCCGGAATCTGGACTTCGAGGTTTTTCACCCTTTTTTCCTCGACAAGGTACTCCTGGGTTTTGACCTCGTAGCCGGATTCCTGAAAAACCCTTTCAATATAATCGGCGGTTTCCTCCAGCTTTTGGTAACGCCACACGTGCCGCTCACCGATGTCTTCGGCCAGAACATGAATGTGTTTTTTAAGCCCATTCATAAGCATCGTTTCGCCCTCTGAAAGCGGTGGAAGGGTCCCTGTCCAGGACTTTTCAGGAATATATTTTTCTGAATAGTACATCACCGCCAGCAGAATACTGACAATTATAACGGCAATCAGTGTGATCATCAGGATCACAATTACCCCAGGTCGATTTTTTATGGAAGGTAGCAAGTTTTCAGGTCCTACCGGATAAGGAACTATTCTTTAACCAATGGCTGTGTGAGGTCAGCCTCTTGATTGAGAAAATAAAGCAAAAAGGAGTATTTCTGAATTGTACTGTTTTTTCGGTTTTAAGAATGTGAAAATTTCAAGAACGAGCTCTTGGCCCCCCTGGTTACAAGGTCGACGGAACTGCAGCACCCACACCCGGCCTTATTTCCGCTGAAGCTTTATGGATTCCCTGCCAACCGAAATCGCCGATTCTTCACTTTTTTTGGAACTCAAGATGTCCGGTCCGGCCATCTTCAGCGTGATGATGGTGGCGAGATCGGGGTCCTCATCTTCGGCCAGAGTTTCCGTCACCGTGACCGTGACACCGGAACGGGAGACCGTCGCGGGAAAACTCCAACTCTCCCCAACGGGACCGCTCACGAGAAACGAGTTTGCCTCCGCATTGGGATCCAGCTTGCGGGTACGGCCTACAGTCCTGCGGAACGTCATGGTACCGGTTTTTTCTTCCGCATCAATCTCCAGCGTCAGGTCAAATTCTTCATGGGTTGCGATGCGCTCTTCTTTCCAGGTTATATCCGTTGTGCCCGTACCTGTCCATGTCCCGGCGAGTTCGCCGCCCTTTTCTTCCTCAGACGCATTGATGCTGAAGCCGGCCTGACGGCTGTCCGAGGGCCCCTGGAGAACATCGCTGTTGGGCTCAAGTACGAGTTTGAGACTGACCGCCGCTGTCGCCTGATGGGTGCCGATGGTCTGGCCGGCGGGGATCTTCAGCATGACCTCTTCCTTGAAATACCGGTTTCCCGGTTCCAGATCGCGGGTTTTGCGGACCTGCTCAACGCCGTCCAGCATCAGGGAAGCGATCACTCGCCCCTTGACTGGGACCGTCAGATCGTATACGAGTGAAGCCCGCACCCTGACCGGAGAATCCCCGGAAAGATCAGAAGCCGAAACATCCGGTGCGACGCTGAAATTTCCGATGGAAAGGGTGCATTGCTCCAACAGAGCCTGGGGATCCGCATTTTTCGCGGCACTGTCGCCGCCCGTCACCGTGATCATCGCCTCGTGGCGGGCCCCCAGCACCCCTCTGGAGGACAAAACTCCGAATTCGGAAAAACCGCGGAAAGTCCCCAGCAGCTTGTATTGGCCGGGTGCGGCGGGGGCATGCCAGGCGGCCCAGCCCTTGCCGGTGGCTTTATCCACCCAGCGGGGACTTTCCACCAGAAGACCGCCCTCGCCTTCGAGGACGATGAGTTCAGCGGCCGACTTGCCTTCCGCCGCGGCCAGGGGGCTTACCCTGGCCGTCAGTCAAGACAAAAAAGACCTGGCCGTCCGCCATGGGTTCGCAAACCGCCGGCTCCACGCGCATGGTCAAACGGGCCGGTTCGCCGGTGGCTACCTCGACCACCGCCTTGCCCACCTGTTCCAGTCCAGCGTCCTCATTGGCATTGCTCAATGTGGCGCTGATCTCGAAGACGGTATTGCTAGCTTCTGGGGCCATCCATATGGCCGGCTCGGGAGCTGACAGATCAATCAGCGAGGGCTTGATCACCCCGTAACGGCTGCTCATCAGCGCCTCGGTCAGGTTGGCCTTGGGCTTGGCCCGCAGCGAAGCCAGCAGAATGGGCTTTGGGTCCCCGCTCATGGTAAGGGCACTCAGGGACAACTTTATTTGACCTCCGGGCGCCGTCACCTGGCGGTCTGAACGCAGCGACAAGGCCACCACCCGGTCCGGGTCGGTCAGGACAGTGCTCGGGGAAGGGGATTGATTGCCGTGCTGTTTCAGAAACAGGTAACGCTGCATGATTTCCCTGGGCCCCAAGGAAGCCGCATCGTTTGCAATACCGTTGAACTTTGGCAGACTGGCGCTTTGGGGATCGGCCGGATTGGTTCGGTACCAGGTTTTGCGCTCGGCATCCCAGATCAGGACGCCGCCGTCACCGCTTTCGTAGACATGTGGCAAACCGGGCAGTTGGGGTTTGATGATATCCATGTGGGCGGCCAGGTCGGGGAATTGGCGTTTCAAATGCGTCGTAGCGGCCATCGTCACCATGGCGGCCGGGCAACAACTGATTGCCCGCCCGGCTGCGGATGGTGTTGAAGATTCTTTCCGAAGCATCCACCATGGCGGTTCCGGCTTCACCGTACTTTTGCAGAAAATCGCTCACCACCGGTACGCCCGTTTTATCGCCGAAGGTGTTCATCAGCCAGAACAAGCCATTGAGCCCGTCGCGCATTTTCTTAAAGCCCGGCGTCGGTGCCTGCTGGTTCATCTTCTGGATGAGGGCATCGAGTTTCTGGAGCCGCTTGCCGATGTCCACGGCTGTATTGGCGGCCTGGAGTTCATTGCGATAACTTGCCAGCAAGCCGCCCGTGGCCTGATCCAGCCAGGCTTCGTCGCTGCTCCAGGTATCCTTTTGATCGAGGCTGGCCTCTGCCTGATTCAAGGTCTGGTACATAACCCGGACCGCTTCGAAGGATTTCCAGGCTTTATCCGAACCTTCGATTTTCTGTTTTTGACCGCTCAACTCCTGCAAATGGCTGTTGATTTCAGCGATCCGCTCCAGATTATCGGGCGGAATGTCGCCGTTCTGGTCCCGGGCGCTTGATAGCCGCACGCGCTCCTGGGTCAAGGCATTCATCCGGTTTTTGTAGTAGGTGCCCGCTTCCTGGGTCAATTGGCGGGTCAGGAAAAGGGAATCGAAAGTCGCATCACCGCTCGAGCCCGCAAGAACAAGGTTTGCATTCAATAACACCATCAACACACTTAACAGTAGAATTCTGATTCCCATTGCCCGCTCCTTGAAAATCCAATCTTAATTTTAGTTCATTCTTTTGGCTGTTAATGACAATGAAATTAACATGAAGATTCTCACATGAAAAGGGGAGGGTTTAGTTTTTCGCATTTTCTGTGGCTAAGTTTACTATCGTGCCGGGTGTAGTAACCTTGTTGTACAAATAAACAATTTCAAACTTCACAGGCACATGAAACAAAATTTTGGCTAAAGGGATGGCAAGTCCTCAGAGGGAAAAAATAAACTCTCACCCCAAGCCCAAACCTCCGGGCAGGATTTAAATGGGGAGAGCGTACATTTTTTTCAGGCTTCTCACCATTTTTTCCTGGCAGGAGTTGGGTACCCTGTTCCCGGGACTCGCGCTGAATAAGAATTAGGAGATTACAACATGAAAGCAATAATACTGGAAAAAGCCGGTGGCGTTGAAAACCTTGTTCTGGAAAATGTTGAACAACCTGTTGCAAAGGAAAACGAGGTACTGGTTGAAGTGAAAGCCATCAGCATCAACCCGGTGGATTTCAAAGTAAGAAGTATGGAAGAGCTTCTCACTATGATTTGCGGCGATGAACGCCCTGCTATTTTAGGCTGGGACATTGCCGGCACGGTGATTTCTGCAGGTGATAAAGTAACTCAATTTGAAGCTGGTGATGCTGTTTTGGAATGGTTAACTTTCCCGGATGCGGAAATGCTTATGCGGAACTGGTGACTGCTCCTGAAAATCATCTAGCAAAAATCCCCGGAAATGTTTCGTTTGAAGAAGCCGCGGCAACTACACTTGCTGCCTTAACGGCCTTACAGGTTTTACAGAGTAGGGTAAAAAAAGGCGACAGGGTGCTCATTCACGCAGGCTCGGGAGGCGTGGGACATTTCGCTATCCAAATCGCCAAACACCTGGGTGCTTATGTAGTGACTACCAGCTCTGCCAAAAATCGGGATTTTGTTTTGTCTTTAGGCGCTGATGAACATATTGACTATCGAGAACAAGCCTTTGAAGAGGTTGCATCCGACATAGATTTTGTTTTGGATGGAATGGGAGGAGAAGTATTGTTAAACTCCCTTAAAGTTGTGAAAGAAGGAGGCGCAATCATTTCGTTGCCTACCCCACAATTTTCTGAAGAAGTGGTGCAAGAGGCAGAAAAGCGCAATGTCAACGTTTCATTTAAAATGGTGCAATCAAACGGAAAAGACATGAATACGTTAAAAAAATTACTGGAAAACGGAACGATAAAACCTCATGTGTCAAAAACCTTCCCTTTTTCAGAAATGCAAAAAGCCCACACGGAACTTGAGACCGGTAGAACTGTTGGAAAAGTGGTTGTTAAAATGTAATGTGAAAACGACGATGAATATTTAGGTGGAAAACAGGGACACTTCCCAATTTTTTAAGGCTCGTCAGCAGAATCTGTGGTGATAGTCAGGTTCCGGCAACCTGCCAAGTGTATGATATAAGGCGATTTCCAGGCACTTGAGGGTTTTAAAACCGTAGGCTTTTCTCATAGTGAGTTTTGCTTTGAGGTTCCATACCCTCAACCGCACCGCTGGAAAGTCGCCCTTTGGCCTTGAACCAATTGAGAATCAGCGGCTTGTGGTTGCGCAGCATCCGGGCCACTTTCCTCATTGGTTCCAAATCGGTTTGCAACGTTCGGGTGATCCAGTTGTCGAGGAACTTTTCCGCGAAGTCCGGACGTTGATAGTCCAGAAGCGCTGAAAGTCTTCACGTAACAGGTAGCCCTTGATTGACGCCAGGTTGAGCTTGAGCAACTCATTCAATCGAGCCGTCTGCTTTTCGGAGAGATTCTCCGGACGTTTCAACAACAGCCAGCGACCGTGTTCAAGAATATTCACTTGGCCGTTAGCCTTGAGCTGTTTGACCTCATCGCGCCGGGTCTCGTCAATCGCCTCGTTGAACTTTCGCATGATGTGGAAGCGGTCCAGAATATTCAACGCCTGAGGAGCCTTTTTGGCGATCACTTTGAGATAAGGCGCCCACATGTCGCTGCAAACAAATTTGAGTTGGGCACTGCGCTCTTTACCAAAATGACGGAAGAAACGCAGTAGAGTTTTTGTCCTGCGTTCATGGCCACACCAGAGAAGCCGCCTGAACCCGGCATTGAGTTGATACACAAGGGTCAGGTATTTGTGTCCTTTGAAAACAGCTATCTCGTCCACACCGACCTCGGTCACACCCTCAAGAATTCTGTGGGCGAGGCCGTAATCGACGACGAACTGGACCGCTCGAAACACAGTGTCCCAACTGGTTTCGAAGATGTGGGCCACCTCTTTCCAGGAGAGCCTTTTGGCCCAGCGGGCCAGGTAAACCTGGTAAGCGAACGTTGTCCGTTCTTTGCCGTAACTCCAAGGCAGCGCTTCCACCTTGACACCGTGGTCCGGGCATTTTACGCGACGAGGTGCGTAGCGGAAAAAGACCTTGAACGTCCACACCGGCAGGTACTCGAACAGACGCGGTGGAAGCCTGTCATACATGTTCCGTTTTTTCCGGCACTCGGGACAAACCGGGCGGCTATTCCGGCGAGGCTTGATGTCAATGACCAGGGCTTCCACCCCGTCAACGAATTGGACAGAGACGGAGCCATAAATGAACGACTTGAATCGTTCAACCTTATTCAGTAATGTTTTAATCAGCATTGCCTTTTTTGGGGTTGGGGGTTGATCGTTTTGGGGGAAAACAATCTTACCCTCCCAAAGGGGCAATGCTCTATTTTTTAGCGCCTTCTAACCACAAATTCTGCGGAAGAGGCTTTTTTAATATGGGGAGTGCCCCTGTTTTTCTAAAAGTGGTTCTTATATTGCAAATTTCTCAGCCATGGAATTTAGGTCGAAAAGGACGGGTGGAGCCATGTTGAAAAAATATTACCGGCAATGGCTGTTGATCGGATCAATAGCCTCAATGATCTCCGTGATCCTGATAGCCATCCTGGTTACAGGTTGTAGCGGCCCCGCATCGGTTCAGACCAGGTCCCGAACAGAGAGGGCGGCTTTACCCGCCAATGGCTCCAATCCCCTGGGACATCAACTGAGATCTGAAGTACAGGAGTGGGTTGGGACACCGCACCGCATGGGCGGCGAAACCCGTGAGGGAGTCGATTGCTCGGGGTTTGTTCAACGGATTTATAAGGATATTTTTCAGCACAACATCCCGCGCTCAACTTCCCAGCAGGTGAGGTCCGGGCAGCAAGTGGATAAAAAACAGCTTCGCCCCGGTGACTTGGTTTTTTTCAAAATACCTTATAAGGGGCGGCATGTTGGGATTTATCTGGGCAGGAAGGAATTTGCCCATGCATCCACAAGCAAGGGCGTGATGATATCCAGCCTTGGACAAAAGTACTGGAACACATCCTATTGGACAGCCCGCCGCTATTCTACCAGCTTAAATTGATAACAAATGTCAACAAAACCAGCAAAACCTGGAACACTTCCCAATGTTTAATACGGGGAGTGTCCCAGGTTTTGCAACTTATCAACACGGTTCGGAGTTTTCAAAAAAGGAGGGGAAAAATGTATAAATTCACATTTGCACTTGCTATAGGGCTTTTCCTTTGTCTTTCCAGCACTCAAGTTCATGCCTGGGGATGGAAAAAGGCTACTGATCCTAACGATGTAATGAATTTCCTTAATAGCAAGGCGCCGTATAAGCAGAAGATAAAGGCGGCCGAGATTACCGCTGTTAATAAAGGCGCCTATATAGAATTCATTGTTTTTTACCGCCCAGACAATACACCAAATATGGCTGGCGGATGGGGATATAAAAAGGCCACCGATCCTGACGATGTTAAAGATTTTCTTAGCGGTCAAGGGGCTTACAAACGCCCTGTCAAGGAGGCTAAAGTCGTTGCTGTCGAAAAGCAAACATATACAGAATATTATGTTTTTTACAAAAGACGCTTAGAAAAACACGCAATACCCCCCCAATTAATAATAAAATAAGGGGCTGTCCTAGATAACTAGCTCATGTGTTCTTTAACAAGATATTTTAACTGGGATAATTGCTCTTTTGGGTCAGGAGTGTTAAATCGCCACTCGCATTCCTTTAAAAATAGGCCAAATTGCTCCTTAGGAATGCCGTTGAATTTGTGTAAATGGCGCTTCGCCTGATTCCAAAAATTCTCGATCCCATTGATATGGTTTCGACCCTCAGCAAACAACTCGGAGTGATTAATTCTGACATGGTGAAAGTCACTCACATCGAGCACGTTATAGCTGTGCAGAGAGTCGGTAAATACGATGCTATCCGGGACGATTTTCTGCCCCTTCTGGGGCAGCAAAGTGGCGGACTTCACAGCCGGAACAATCTTCGTTTAAACCCGCCCACCACGCTTTAAGATCCCGAATACAGGGACTTTCCCGGCAGCGCCACGGCCTCGCTTGCCTTTGCGTTTGCCACCGAAGTAAGACTCGTCAACTTCGATCTCACCAAAGAAGGGCGTTTCATCTTCTATAGCCTGGCAGATCAGTTGGCGTAGCCTTTGAAAATAGTAGGCAACAGTATTGCGATTGACGCCAATCAGAGCTGCCGCTGTTCGAGCTGTAGAACCCGAGACAAAGTGTTCGATGAGTTGATCTTGTTTGGCCTGACTCAGACGACTTTTTCGCATTCTGCTATCCTAGACATATTTTAGTTATCTAGGACAGCCCCTAAAAGAATGTTATTCATTTTTTCCCCGAATTTTAAAAATCAGCCTTCCAAATTCATTTTGATTTTTTTTTTTTGAAAAACCAGGTTGACAAGGCAATATCTATTTGGCAAAATGGCCAAATAGCCAAGGAGATAATTTTCATGGATTCAAAAACGAAAAACCGCCTTGAAGCCCGGGCAAAAATATTCAAAGCCATGGCCCATCCCAGCCGGGTCCTGATCGTCGAAGAGCTGACAGCTGGCGAACGCTGTGTCTGCGACCTGACTGAAAAGATCGGCGCGGACATTTCCACCGTATCCAAACACCTCTCGGTAATGAAGAATGCCGGTCTGCTGCTGGATGAAAAACGCGCCAACCAGGTTTTTTACCGTTTACGGGTCCCCTGCCTCCTCAAGTTTTTTGATTGTGTGGAAGCGGTTTTGGAAGACCTGAAAAATGAGTAAGCCAAAAAGAAGTGATTTTTTTTGATCAAAGGTTTGGCCTTTTGGCAAAACAGGCAAGGGGCTTTGGTTTTTAGTTAGTGCTTTACAGATTTTAAACCCCCATCTTGACTCGCTGAGCGGAAGCGAAGGTGAGGGAAGAAGAACGGCAAACTGTCTGAGGCGAAAGCCGAGTTTTTGACGTTCCCCGAACCTGAGGTGAAGCGAGGGGACCCGGCTTTTCAAATTGATGGAAAAACTGCGCCTTAAGCCCTCAGGCTGTGTTGACGGATTTCTCAAATGCTCACATATCAATTAATATGCTCCGCTTCTCGAAATCCGTCCGCCTTGCCTGAGAACCGAATTCTGGTTTTTCCATTAATTTGACGGGCGAGGCAACTGGGACGCCTTTTTCTTTGCCTTCTTTCTTTTGGGCGAGCAAAAGAAAGAAGGTGCCGTCCGGGGGCACTCCCCGGGGGTTAAACCTTGGAGTTCGGTAAAAATTTATTTTCAATACTATTACAAGTTTAATATTTACTAACTGGAGCAACCACCATGAACTGGAAATCCAAATTCACCTCATTCGGCGGCATCCTCGCCATCTTCCTCGCCTGCTACTACCTTCCCGTGGAGTACCTCCAAGAGAGTCCGCGTGTCCAGAACGCCCTCTGGGAATCCCTCCACCTGGTGCGCTGGTACGCTCGCGAGCACGTCAT
This sequence comes from Desulfuromonadales bacterium, assembly GCA_963665915.2. Classification (GTDB taxonomy): domain Bacteria; phylum Desulfobacterota; class Desulfuromonadia; order Desulfuromonadales; family JAAYDE01; genus JAFGRU01. The sequence goes on along the minus strand of CAXXSG010000013.1, from coordinate 617,326 downwards.
CCTCTGTCTGGTCCCGGCCTTTTTCATTGCCGGCGCGGTGGGCGTTTTCGTCAGCCAGACCTCGGTCATGAAGTACCTCGGCGCCAATGCAAGTAAAGTGGTGGCCTACGGCGTCGCTTCAGTTTCAGGCTCGGTGCTGGCGGTCTGTTCCTGCACCATTCTCCCCCTCTTCAGCGGGATCTATAAAATGGGCGCAGGCCTCGGACCGGCCACGACCTTCCTTTATGCCGGCCCGGCCATCAACATCATGGCGATCATTCTCACCGCCCGCGTGCTCGGCCCCGAACTGGGGATCGCCCGTGCCGTCGCTGCCATCCTTTTCAGCATCGTCATCGGCCTTGCCATGCATTTCATCTACCGCAAGGAAGAGATGGACAAAGTCGCCGCCCAGGCGGCCATGCCCGAACCGGAAGTCGAGCGCACTCTCGGACAGAACACCCTCTTTTTCGCGGCCATGGTGGGAGTTTTGGTCTTCGCCAACTTTGGACGCCCGGCAGAAAGCAGCGGCCTCTGGCATCTGATATATTCCTCCAAATGGTTGTTGACCTCTTTCTTTGCCCTCGCTTTCGGCCTCACCCTCATCGCCTGGTTCAAAGTTCCCTGGTGGAAGGTCGCCAGCACCGCCGTACCGGTGGCTCTGCTCGCGCTGCTTTTCCCGGCGCAGCCGCTCATCCCCTTTGTGGCGGGAATTGCCGGATTGGTCACGATCCTCAAGTCGCAAGAGGGCGAGCCCGAGGATTGGCTCGACTCGAGCTGGACTTTTGCCAAACAGATTCTTCCCCTGCTGCTGATCGGCGTCCTCATCGCCGGCGCATTGCTTGGCCGTCCGGACAGCGAAGGGCTGATCCCCTCGCAATGGGTAGCCGGCATGGTCGGCGGCAACTCCCTGGGAGCCAACCTTTTCGCTTCGGTGGCAGGCGCTTTCATGTATTTCGCCACATTGACCGAAGTCCCGATCCTCGAAGGATTGATCGGCAGCGGCATGGGCAAAGGCCCGGCCCTGGCTCTTCTCCTTGCCGGTCCGGCTCTCAGCCTGCCCAACATGCTGGTCATCCGCAGCGTCATGGGCACCCGGAAGACCGTCGTCTTCGTCACCCTGGTGATTGTCATGGCGACAATCAGCGGATTGATTTTCGGGACTTTCTGGGGCTGATGAAATTATGATTCACTTTGCGGGAAAGGTTTGGATTTTTTCCCCATTGCGGCGCAGCCGGAGCGAAGGAGGTGCCTTGAGATTAAGACGGGCAGACTGTCTGAGCAAAGCGAGTTTCTGACCGTCCTCAAAACGGTTCTGGAGCGCAAGGCACCTGTCGGGCTTGGGGAATCGTAGCGAGACGACAGAAAATCGAGGACAGATTGTCGCAAATTTGAGAGCGAATAGCGGGACTATTTGCCGAAAATTTGCGGCGGTATGGCCCGATTTACTGTTGTCACAGTAGATTCATGCCTAAGTCCGATAGATGCCTAAACCCGAAGGGCCAGACGCCGGGGCGTCCTTTTCTTTGCTTCTTCCTTTTTGACGTAAAAAGAAAGAAGGCGGCGTCAGGGGCGCAACCCCTGGGTCTCAACCTGGCGATAGGCCCGCTGAAACAAAAAACTTTTTTTAGTCACCGACAAAACTAGTGGTTTACTGAACTGATAAATTAAGAGAAGAAACAAACCAAAGGAGATCAAAATGAAAAAACTACAGATCCTCGGAACGGGATGCGCCAAATGCAAAAAACTGGCGGAAAACACCGAAAAAGCCGCCAAAGAACTCGGCATCGATTACGAATTGATCAAGGTGCAGGAGATTGAGGAGATCATGAAGTTCGGGGTCATGGTGACCCCGGCCCTGGCGGTCGATGGCGTAGTCAAGGTCGTCGGAAAGCTCCCCAAGCCGGAAGAAATAAAGGCGTTGATCAGTTGATTGTGTTGCGATCAGGCTAATATGTGAACCAAAGTAGGTGTGACAATAAGAGGCCGTTTTGAAAACATCCCCGGGGATTGCCTTGTTTGGAGCATGAAATCCCCCATCTTGACGAGCCGAGCGGAGGCGAAGGTGAGGGATAAAGAACGGCAAACTGTCTGAGGCGCCAGCCGAGTTTTTGACGTTCCCCGAATCGGAGGCGGAGCGAGGGAACCCGGCCTTTTCGGGCGAGGCAACGGGGGCGCCTTTTTCTTTGCCTTCTTTCTTTTGGGCGAGCAAAAGAAAGGAGGTGCCGTCCGGGGGCACACCCCGGAAAGGTTATCACTTCTTTTTACTGCGCGGATGCGCCTTGTCATAGACCGCCATCAGTTTATCCACGCTGACCTGAGTATATTTCTGGGTCGTGGAAAGCGAAACATGGCCGAGGAGTTCCTGAATGGAGCGCAGGTCCGCCCCGCCATCGAGAAGATGGGTAGCAAATGAATGGCGCAGTGAATGAGGGGTAGCCTCTTTGAAAATTCCCGCCTTGATGAGCTGTTTTTTGAGATTGCGCTCAACGCTTCGCGCGCTCAGCCTCCCACCGCGATTGTTCAGGAAAAGGGCCTGATCCTTCGCAGTCCGGCCACGGGCTTCCAGGTAATCACGGATGGAATCACGGGCTTTGGCGCCCACCGGAACGATGCGCTCTTTACGACCTTTGCCGAACACCCGCACCAGCCCATAGTTCAAATCGATGTGTTCCACATTGAGACTGGCCAGTTCTCCCACGCGCAAACCGGAAGAATAAAGGAGTTCGAACATGGCTTTGTCCCGCAGAGAGAGGACATCCGCAGCATAACCCTTGTCCATAAGCCGGAAAGTTTCATCCACCGAAAGGACTTTAGGAAGATAATTTTCCTTGCGCGGACTGGAGATGCTGTCGGCGGGATTGCGATTCACAATTCCTTCCCGGACCAGGTAGCGGAAAAAGGTTCGCAGAGCCGACAAGCGCCTGTGGATACTGGTTCGACTCGAAGTTTTATGGAGTTCGGCGAGGTAGCGGCGGAGGAAGATATGATCCACACCGGCGACATCCGCAACACCATCCTTCCGGCTGCCGCACGGGTTCGCGCGGAGAAACTTGAAAAAATTCTCGAGATCCTGGGTATAAGCGCGAATGGTATGAGGGGAAACATTCCTCTCCACAGTCAGATATTTCACAAAACTGTCAAGCAATTCCTTCACGTCCCGCACTCCTTTCCTAGCCCAGAGTATTCATGAGACTTTGTCGCGAAACCGTTAAGTGTGCAAGCCAAGCACAGCGACTTGCTCTGCAGGCGTACTTGCTGTACGTCGAAGAGCAAGGAGCGAGCACGGCTTGAGCTGGCGCGCAATGGACGGTTGCAGCAAAAGTTTTTCATGAATAGTCTGGGCTTATCCAAGTTACTGCGATTCAATCTCTTTTGCAAGGGAAGCGAAACGAGAGGCACATTCCCTAGCCCATTTGGCGTTGACGGTCCCCAACCCCCGTGACATAATTAAATTCGATTTATGGAGGCGATATGGGTTTTGTGTACGACATTCTGACGCTTCTCCTGGGGATTACCGCCGCTGTCATCCTCCTGACCTATTTTTTCACCTGGTACGAGCTCGCCAACTACGAACCCGGTCTCATGGAAGGCCGCTTCAAACCGGGACGGCTCTGGTTCGCCCTCAAAATCATTGGCGGCGAAATATGGTGCGTATTCATTTCTATCCTCCTGCGCCCGGTCGGCTGGATTTTTTCCATAGAAAGAATCCACTTTAATGCTGAGGACCCGCCCATTATCCTTCTGCACGGTCTTTTCCATGACCGCACGTCCCTGCTCTGGATCAAGTACCGGCTACGCGGGGAAGGCTTTTATAATCTCCACACCGTCCGTCTGGCACCCTGGCACAATGTCGAGTTCCTGACCGAGCGGATCGCCAAAAAAGTCGACAAATTGCGGCTCTCTACCGGTATCAAGAAGGTCCACCTGATCGGCCATTCCATGGGAGGGATACTGGCACGCAACTATATCCAGATCCGGGGCGGAAATACCAAAGTCGACAGCTGCATCCTTCTCGGATCTCCTAATCTGGGCTCAAGGCTGGCGCCATTTGCGCTTTCGCCCCTCGGCAAACTACTCATCCCGGGTACCGAGTTTCTGGAGCGTCTGGCCGCAACCCCTCTGCCCTCCGGCGTGCCCGTAACCTCGATTTACACCCGCCACGACAACCTGGTTCAGCCTTTTTTCAACGCACGCCTGGAAGGGGCTCATAATGTGGAACTAACGGGGATGGGGCATACCTCTCTTCTTTACAACTCCCGGGCCTTTGCCGAAATCATCAAATCCCTGCGAGGATTACAGCATGAAAACGATATCAGTCCGAACCCATTCCCAGGTGGAGATGGTTGACATTACTTCCGAAGTCCGCAACGCAGTCGCCGAGTCGGGCGTGAGCGACGGTGCTGCGATCCTGTTTGTCCCTCACACCACGGCCGCAGTAACCATCAATGAAAATGCCGACCCGGATGTCCACCGGGACATGGTCATGGAGCTCAACAAAATAGTCCCCTGGGATGATCGTTACCGTCATGCCGAAGGGAACAGCGCCGCCCACATCAAAAGCACCCTGGTCGGTGCCAGTGAATGGATTGTGATCGAAAACGCCCGGCCGGTTCTGGGGACCTGGCAGGGAATTTATTTCTGTGAATTCGATGGTCCCCGACAGCGGAAACTCATCATCAAGGTTATTGCAGATTGAAACATCCTGTCTCCATAGCGGCTGTACCCGAGTATGGCGAGGCGGCCATACTCGATGCGGTCAGAAAACTTCTGGCGCCCCTGGGGGGAATGTCCGCATTTGTCCAATCGGGGCAGAAGGTCCTCATCAAGCCCAATATGCTCCTCGGCAAACCTGTGGAGCAGGCTGTGACCACCCATCCCGATCTGGTCTGCGCCGTTATCCGCCTGGTTCAAGAGTGCGGTGCCGTTGCCCTGGTCGGCGATTCCCCGGGCGTCGGATCTCCAAAAGCGGTCGCGGAAAAGTGCGGTATTCTGGGGGTTATTGAAAAAACCGGGGCCACGCTGGCCCTTTTTAACGACTCGGTCCCCCTTCCCAACGAAATGGGCCTCTTCCACAAACTCGAAGTCGCCCGGGACGCGGCCGAAGCGGATGTCATCATCAATCTGGCCAAACTCAAAACCCACCAGATGATGGGCCTGACCTGCGGGGTCAAAAACATGTTCGGGGTGATCGTCGGATTCCGCAAGGTCAACCTCCACTTTCAGGCCGGAACCGACAAGGGCCTATTCGCCGGCATGCTCTTGGAGCTGACCAAACACATGGCCCCGGCCCTGACCATTGTCGATGCCGTAACCGCCATGGAAGGCAACGGACCCGGCAGCGGCACTCCCGTTCATATCGGTGCCCTGATCGCCGGCACAAACCCTCTGGCCGTGGATACAGTGATTGTAAAAATGCTCGGGGTCGACCCCGATTCCGTCTGGACCCAGAAGGTGGCCCGGGAACAACATCTTTCGGGAAGCTCCCTGGAAGAGGTGGAAATCTTCGGCCCCGACCCTAAGTCCCTCCGGCCCGCCGGATTTAAAGCGGCCAAGGAAACCGATATCGGTTTCGGCCTTCCGACTATCCTCCGCAAAACCCTGAAAAAAAGCCTGAGCACTCTGCCCAAAAAAGACCCATCCTTGTGCATAACCTGCGGCATATGTATTCGTCACTGTCCCACCGAGGCCATGTCCATTGTCCGGGGTCGTGTCCACATCGACTACAAGCGCTGCATCGGCTGCTTCTGTTGCCAGGAACTCTGCCCCGTGGGTGCGATCCAGGCGCGTCAGGGCCTCCTCCTGCGTTTTTTCCGTCTGTTTTCGAAAAAATATCGGGGCTGAAGACCCGCCCCAGGGCCGTAAACAGGGACGAATTCGCGGCTTTTCTTGCCGCCGGTTTCTGTTAGAATCAGGGTAAACTTGCTTTTCCACTTTCCTCATACCCATGAAGGGAGAAACATGTCCTCTTTTTTCGTTCTGATCAGCGCTATTTCCCTAGGCCTGATTCTCACTGCCCTTTTCAACTGGATACTGAAGCGCCTCTCCAGCCAGGAAGGGGATGGACTTAGCGCCATTCTCCTCAAACGCTGTTGTTCACCTTTGTGGGTACTGATTCCTGTTCTTTTGGCCCTGTTGGCGGTTAGGCACGCCCAGATTCCAACAGACTTTCAAGGGCTGATCCGCCATCTTCTCAGCATCGGGCTGATTTTCGGCTTAGGCTGGCTGCTCGTCACCCAACTTCTCGGCCTGCGGGATTTTGTGCTCAGCAAGTACGATATCAGCGCCCGCGACAACCTCAAGGCGCGGGGGGTTCACACTCAGGTGAACATCATTGTCAGGTTCGCCCTCATCGCCATCGTGATTTTCGCCTTTGCCTCCATTCTCATGACCTTTGAAAAAGTCCGTCAGATCGGCATCGGGTTGCTGGCCTCGGCCGGTGTGGTGGGAATCGTGGTCGGCTTCGCCGCCCAGCAAAGCATCGCCACCCTCATTGCCGGTCTGCAGATTGCCGTCACCCAGCCCATCCGCATCGACGATGTGGTCATTGTCGAAGGGGAGTGGGGACGTATCGAGGAAATCACCCTGACCTACGTCGTGGTGCACATCTGGGACAGTCGGCGTCTGGTGGTGCCGGTCACCTATTTTCTCCAGAAGCCCTTTCAAAACTGGACCCGGACCTCGGCCGACATCCTCGGGACGGTTTTTTTGTACGCCGATTATTCCATCGACGTGGAGGCCGTTCGTAGTGAGTTCCACCGGCTTCTTCAGGCTTCAGAAAAATGGGACGGCAAAACCTGGGGCCTTCAAGTGACGAACACCAATGATAAAACCATTGAAATGCGCGCCCTCATGAGTGCCCCGGATGCATCGGTTGCTTGGGACCTGCGTTGCGAAATCCGCGAAAAACTGTTGGGGTTTCTTCAGAAAAATTTCCCGGAATCTCTGCCGAAAATCAGAGCGGAGCTTACTTCATCGCCTGCCCCATCTATGCCAGGTGAGGCTTAACCCCGGACGGATAGCGAAAAGGAGATCACTCGCGAAATGCCAAAGTCAAAATACGCACCCAAGAAGATCGGCCTCCCACCCGGAACTTTAATTCACGTCGGCCGCCAAAAAGTCGAGGAACCGCTTCTTAGCGTCATCGATTTCGGCCCCGAAAAACTCGAAAAACGCCATGGCCTCAGCATTGAAGACTGTAGGCGTCTGAAAGACACCTCCACGGTAAGCTGGATCAACATGGAAGGCATACATGACGTGTCCCTGGTCAGGACTCTCGGCCAGAGCTTCGATATCCACGATCTGGCCCTCGAAGACGTCCTTAACACCCAGCATCCACCTAAATTCGAAGAATTTGAAAGCAATCTCCTGATCATCCTCAAGATGCTCAGGTTCAACCCGGAAGACCTCACCGTGGAAAAAGAGCAGGTCAGCCTGGTGGTCGGCGACCACTATGTCATCACTTTTCAGGAACAGCCAGGAGACGTTTTCGACGGGGTGCGCAAACGCATCGAAAAGAAAAGCGGCCGGATACGATACCGCGGATCCGATTACATCGCCTACGCCCTGGTCGACTCCATTGTCGACAGCTATTTTTTCATCCTGGAGACTCTCGGCGACCAGATCACAAGCCTTGAGGAAGAGTTGGTGGACAATCCCGGCCGGGAGGCCCTTGCCCGGATTCATCATTTTCGGAGGGAGACCTTAACCCTGCGTAAAATGATCCGGCCGCTGAGAGAAATGCTTGGTTCCCTCCTCCGGGAAGAGGTGCCCATCATCCAGGAGAGCACACTTCCTTATCTTCGCGACCTGCACGACCATACTCTGCAGGTTCTGGAAAGCATCGAAACCCTCCGCGAGACCCTTTCCAGCCTTCATGACCTTTACCTTTCCAGCATCAGCCACCGGATGAACGAGGTCATGAAGATACTGACCGTCATGGCCACGATCTTTATCCCCTTGACCTTTATCGCCGGAATTTACGGCATGAATTTCGAGAATATGCCGGAGTTGAAATGGAAATGGGGGTATCCGGCCATCTGGCTGGTCATGCTGGGTTGCTTCGGAGGGATGCTGGCCTTTTTTAAAAAGAAAGACTGGTTCTAATGCCGAGTTGTGCAACTTTTTCAAACACTCACATATGGTGAATTTCCCATGCTCGAAAGTTCAGAATACCTCAAAATATTGATCGGACTGATCGCCATCGTCAACCCTTTTGCCGCCATCCCCCTGTTCCTCAGCCTGACAACGGGCTCGGCCAGAGCGGCCCGGAACAGAATTGTCAATATCGTTGCCACGACCGTCACATTGATCCTGCTGGTTTCGCTGTTTGCCGGGGAGGGGCTGCTTTATTTTTTCGGCATCAGCATCAACTCTTTCCGAGTGGGCGGGGGCATACTGCTGTTATTGATGTCCATTTCCATGCTCAATGCCAGGTTGAGCCCTACCGTCCAGACAAAGGAAGAAGCCGAGGAATCCAAAGAGAAAGAATCGATAGCCATTGTCCCTCTTGCGGTTCCGTTGCTGGCCGGCCCCGGTGCCATTACCACGGTCATAATCATTGCCCACAGAGGATCCGGCATAGGGCACTATCTGGTGAGCACGCTTCTGGTCGTTCTTCTCAGCATGATTATCTGGATCGTTCTGCGCCTGTCTCCAACCATTTCAAGACATATCAGCGCAACGGGTATCAATATCCTCACCCGCATTATGGGGCTTCTCCTGGCAGCCATTGCCGTGGAGTTTATGGCCAACGGCCTCAAGGCCCTTTTCCCCGGCCTGTCCTGACCCGGATTATTCGCAAAGACGTCGACTTCAACTACACGTCTGTCCGTTTCCGGGCGGCGGGCCAGTTGAAAAGAGGAATTATCCTGCCACATGATCTTAAAAATGTTTTGATTTCGTAAAAAATTTTTTCCCCCTTGTCTCCGGAATTTTTGCCGCTATATTTGAATTAGATATCCGAATAAAAAAGATTAACAACATTAAAACCGAGGAGCAAAGCGGAATGAGCCTGAAAAAGCAATACCTCAAATCCAAACCCTTGTGCAAGGTCACCTTCACCCTTCCGCAAGAACTGACAAATGGAGCTGAATCGGCGTGCCTGCTGGGGGATTTCAACAACTGGGATCCGACGACGGCCGAACCAATGAAACGACTGAAAAGCGGAACGTTCACGGCTACTATCAATCTGCCGCGGAACAGAGAATACCAGTTCCGCTATCTGCTCGATCAGAAAATCTGGCAGAATGATTCGGAAGCCGACCGCTATGTCCCCAACGGGTTTGGTGATGGCGAAAATTCCGTGGCGGAACTTTACTGAATACCCCAAAACCGATCCTACCTAAAAAGTTTTCTGTAAAGACTCTGAATTTTTTAATGGCGGGTTCTAAGCTTCGCTGGAGGCAGGCTGGAGTTCGAGTGTCTTGTTTTTAATGGAAAACCAGAAGCATTTTTAACTCCTTGAGGCCGTCCCGCCGGAACGGCCTCAAGGTTCCATTTAAAAGAAATCGATTCCGCCGCCCGGCATTTTTCAACCTGAAAAAACTACTTAACTGGAGGTTGACTAAATGTTTTTCCCATCCCGTAATCCTCGCATCCTGATCGTTACTCCGGAAGTAACCTACGTCCCCAACGGCATGAGCAACATTGCCCATTGCCTGTCAGCCAAGGCGGGAGGTCTCGGCGATGTCTCCGCCGCCCTTGTTGCGGCCTTGTTCGAGCAGGGCGCCGACATTCATATCGCCCTGCCCGATTACCGCGCCATTTTCGACGACCAGTTAGCGCCTCTTTTACGCCGAGAGCGCAAAAGATTGCGCGAGGTCATGCCCTGCGAAAGGATTCATCTGGCCGAGGACCGTGCTTTTTTTTATTTGGATCATGTCTACTCCAGTTATTATGGGGAGAACATCAAGCCAGCCCTCGCATTTCAGCGTGAGGTCATCAACAATATTATCCCCCGTGTACAGCCCGACCTGATCCACTGCAACGACTGGATGACCGGCTTAATACCCGCTGCCAGCCGTCAACTTGGCATCCCCAGCCTCTTTACAGTCCACAATATTCATAATGTGAAAAGCGCCCTGGCAGTCGTGGAGGATCGCGGGATCGACGTTACGCCTTTTTGGAAGCTGCTTTACTACGACCGCCTCAATTCCAGTTATCAGGAAGCGTTGGAAAAAAGCTCGATCGATTTTTTGACCAGCGGCATTTTCGCTGCCCATTTCGTCAACACGGTCAGTCCGAAATTCCTGGCTGAAATCGTCGAAGGCCGGCACGATTTCGTGGAACCGCAGGTCCAATCTGAACTGGGCAATAAAGTCCTTGCCGGTTGCGGCGTCGGCATTCTGAACGCACCGGATCCCAGTTACGCACCCGACCAGGACAAAGCCCTGGCAAAAAATTACACGGCCGCAACTCACACCGGGGGGCAAACAGGAGAATAAACGTTTCCTTCAGAAAAAGCTCGGGCTCCTCAAGGACAAACGGGCACCACTGTTTTTCTGGCCTTCACGGCTGGATAGGATCCAGAAAGGATGTCAACTTCTGGCTGAAATCCTTTATGAGGTCGTTTCCGATTACTGGGAGGACAAACTACAGATCGTGTTCGTCGGCGACGGCGAATACCAGGCCCATTTCCAAAGCATTGTCAACTTCCACAACCTGTCCGGAAGAGTGGCGATCCGCAACTTTGACGAAGATCTCTCCCGACTGGCTTTCGGAGCCGCGGATTTCATCCTCATGCCTTCCCGTTACGAACCCTGTGGCCTGCCGCAGATGATCGGACCCATTTACGGCGCCCTGCCCATTGCCCACGACACGGGCGGCCTACATGACACGGTAAAAACCCTGGATATGGAAAAAGGAGAAGGGAACGGCTTCCTATTCGATAATTTCCAGCCCGGCGGGCTAAGAGAAGCTGTAGATCAGGCAATGGCTTTTTTCCGTCTGAAAAAAATGGTCAAAACCCGGCACATCGAAAAAGTGATGATCAAAAGCCGTGAACAGTTCAACCCTGGGGTGACAGCCCGCCACTATATTGATCTCTATGAAAAAATGCTGCACCGTCCTCTGGTTCGCAACCCGCTGTCGGCGAAACCGCCAAAAACCAGAAAAAAAGAGAATCGCCGCCTGTGGTGCGTCAATGAGAGCGACTGAAGCCTCTCAATCTCTTTTCCCAACAGTCTGCAATTAAATTCAGATTTTTTTGCCGCCGCGTCTGCCATGCAAATTGCTTGCATTTTTTGAAGTGTCTAAACCGGTCATTTCCGTCGATCCGTGGGCGTCCGTAAGCCCGAAAATCAGACTTCCGTTAAAGCGGTAAAACGCTCTTCAATTCTCTTGCAATACTCCGATTCTGCTATAAAGTAATTGAATGACAAGTAATCTCCCAAAAGAGGCCTGGCCTCTCTTTTTAAGGTATTCAAAGTTCTATTTTCCCTTGTGAGATGATTATGCCGATTGAAAAAAGAAACCGGGTCGTCATTGAATCTGTCAAACCCGAAATCGATGGTGGCCTCTTTGCCGTCAAAAGGATCGCCGGAGAAAAGGTGATCGTGGAAGCCGATATTTTTACGGAAGGGCACGACCTTCTCGCTTGCTGCATCCTTTATCGGCACAGCGACGATAAGGACTGGTCCGAAGCTCCCATGAAAGACCTTGTCAATGACTGTTGGCAGGGGGAATTCCAGGTCACTCAACTTGGGCGCTACGTCTACACGGTGATGGGCTGGGTCGATCGCTTCGGCACCTGGCAGCGGGATTTCGCCAAAAGAGTCGCCGCCGGGCAGAACGTGTCCGTGGAACTCCTCATCGGAGCCGAACTGCTGGAACAGACGGGCGGCCGGAACCCCTCGGGGGAGAAGGTCTTTCTACTCGAAAAAGCCGAAATTCTTCGCTCCGATCTGGCTATGGACGATCGAATTGCCGCCGCCCTGGATAAGGATCTGAATGAAGGCATGCTCCGCTGCCAGGAAAGGTATTTCCCCACGAAGTACAACCTGGAGTTGGTTGTCAGTGTGGAAAGGGAGCGTGCACGCTTCAGTTCCTGGTATGAGATTTTCCCCCGCTCCTGCACTACCGTGAGCGAAGGACACGGGACTTTCACTGATTGCCGGAAACACTTGGCGGAAATAGCCGAAATGGGTTTTGACGTTCTTTACCTGCCTCCAATCCACCCCATCGGCAAAACCCACCGAAAAGGAAAAAACAACTCGACAACAGCTCTTGCCGACGACGTCGGCTCCCCTTGGGCGATCGGCTCTACTGAAGGAGGGCACAAGTCCATTCATCCCGATCTCGGAACGGTGGCGGACTTTGAAAACCTGGTTACGGAAGCCAGGAGTCGGGGGATGGAAATCGCCATGGACCTGGCTTATCAGTGTTCTCCCGATCACCCTTATGTGACCGCGCATCCTGAATGGTTTCGCCAGCGTCCGGATGGGACCGTGCAGTATGCCGAAAATCCTCCCAAAAAATATCAGGATATTTTGCCACTGAATTTTGAATCCGAACGCTGGCTGGAACTCTGGGAGGAGCTGAAAAGCATTGTCACGTTCTGGATCGACAAGGGCGTTCGGATCTTTCGCGTGGATAATCCGCATACCAAACCGTTCCGCTTCTGGGAGTGGCTGATCGGCGAAGTCCGGAAAGATCATCCGGACATCATTTTTCTAGCGGAGGCTTTTACCCGGCCCAAGGTCATGCACCATCTGGCGAAACTTGGCTTCACCCAGTCCTATACCTACTTCACCTGGCGCAACACCAAGGCCGAGCTGATGGAGTATTTTCATGAGTTGACCCAGACCGAGGGGAGGGAGTACCTGCGGCCCAACCTGTGGCCCAATACGCCGGACATTCTGACCGAACACCTGCAGTTCGGTGGGCGACCGGCTTTCGTGGCGCGCCTGGTTCTGGCCGCGACCCTGGGGGCCAACTACGGAATTTACGGACCGGCCTTCGACCTCTGTGAGAACAGGCCCTTGAAGCCGGGAAGCGAGGAATATCTCGATTCGGAAAAATATCAGATCCGGCAATGGGACCTGAAAGCCCCCCATTCTCTGAAAACGTTTATCGGGCGAGTCAACCGCATCCGCAAAGAAAACAGGGCATTGCAGACCGACTGGAATCTTCGCTTTCATTTCATCGACAATGAGCAGATGATCTGTTACAGCAAACACACGGAAGACTTTGAAGGAGTCCTTTTGATGATCGTCAACCTCGATCCCCACCACAAGCATTCCGGCTGGCTGGAACTCCCCCTGGAAGACCTGGGCCTTTCTCCCCAGCAGCCCTACCAGGTGCACGACCTGCTGAGCGATGCGAGATTTTTGTGGAACGGCCCTAGAAATTTTGTGGAACTCGACCCCCATATGATGCCGGCCCACATTTTCCGCATCCGGCGCAAAGTGCTTTCGGAGAGAGATTTTGATTATTATCTTTAACCGGCTTTTGGAAAACGGCAACTCGCCTGAAAACCAAATCCTGGTTTTTCAACACCCTGCAAATGCCTTTCACAGGCAAATGGACTGTAATGGGAAGATATTAAATGACTTATCCAAAAGAAAAAAATAACACCCAGCTCAAGAGCAATCCGTTGTGGTACCAGAACGTCGTCATTTACCAACTTCATATCAAAGCATTCATGGACAGCAATGGCAACGGGAAAGGAGACATAGCAGGGCTGACCCGAAAATTGGACTACCTTCAAGACCTGGGAGTGACCGCCATCTGGCTTCTCCCCTTCTGCCCCTCGCCAATGAAGGATGACGGCTACGACATCGCCGATTATACCAGCATTCACCCCGACTACGGGACCATCAGGGATTTTAAACTTTTTCTCCGCGCTGCCCACCAGCGGGGTCTGCGGGTCATAACTGAACTGGTCATCAATCACACCTCCGACCAGCACCCGTGGTTTCAGCGGGCTAGAAAAGCCAGTTCGGGAAGCAAGTGGCGCGATTACTACGTCTGGAGCGACACCCCTGATCGCTTCCAGGACGCCCGGATCATATTCAAGGATTTCGAGACCTCCAACTGGTCCTGGGATCCGGTCGCCAAAGCCTACTACTGGCACCGTTTCTATTCCCATCAGCCGGACCTGAATTTCCATAATCCCCAGGTACAGAAAGAAATATTCAAGGTCCTCGATTTCTGGTTCGGCATGGGGGTGGACGGACTGAGGTTGGACGCTGTCCCCTATCTTTTTGAAGAGGAAGGGTCCAATTGCGAGAATCTGCCGGAAACCCATGAGTTTCTCAAGAAACTGCGCGCTTATGTCGACAGCCGTTACCAGGACCGCATGCTCCTGGCCGAGGCCAACCAGTGGCCTGAGGATGCGGCCGCCTATTTCGGAGACGGCGATGAATGCCACATGAATTTTCACTTCCCTCTCATGCCGCGCCTGTTCATGGCCTTGAGGATGGAAGACCGCTACCCGGTAGTCGACATCCTCGACCAGACCCCGGCCATTCCTGAAAACTGCCAGTGGGCCATTTTCCTGCGAAACCACGATGAATTGACCCTGGAAATGGTCACCGACAGGGAACGGGACTATATGTACAGCAGCTACGCCCAGGATCCACGCATGCGGATCAACCTCGGCATCCGCAGACGGCTGGCCCCCCTTCTCGGCAACCACCGCCGCCGGATCGAACTGATGAACAGCCTGCTTTTTTCCCTTCCCGGGGCCCCCATCATCTACTACGGGGACGAACTGGGAATGGGCGACAATATTTTCCTTGGGGACCGAAACGGCGTACGCACGCCCATGCAGTGGAGCGCGGACAGGAACGGAGGATTTTCGCGGGCCAACTCTCAGAGCCTCTATCTTCCCCTCATCACCGACCCGGAATACCATTTTGAAACATGCAATGTGGAAGCCCAGCAGAGCAACCGCCACTCACTTCTCTGGTGGATGAAGAAACTGATCTCGGTACGCAAGGAACTGAAAGCTTTCGGCCACGGCTCGATCGAGTTTGTCTTTCCGGAAAACAATAAAATCCTCGCTTTTATCCGCAGTTACGAAGAGCAGAAGCTTTTGGTCGTGGCCAATCTCTCACGTTTTCCCCAATTTGTGCAGCTCGACCTGTCCGCCTTCAAAGGAATGAAACCGGTCGAGGTTTTTGGCGGGACCGAGTTCCCTCTTATTCAGGACAGCCCTTATTTTCTCAGTCTCTCCCAGCATTCGTTCTACTGGTTCATTCTCGAAACTCCCGCCGCGGACGTGCTCAAACTTCAGGCTGATCAGGTAGCGGACCACCTCGATTCAATCACCATTCAGGGGGAATGGGCCAGCGTTTTTGCGGAGGCAAACCTCCCCCGGCTGGAGGCTGCCCTCCTGAAATATATCAAAATTCGGCGCTGGTTCCGGGGCAAGGCCAAGGGGGTTAAAGGCCTGACCCTGGTGGACAGGGTACCCATTCCGGTCGGCGAAAGTCAGGTTTATCTGGCTTTTCTTCAGGTCAATTACGCCCATGGTGAAGATGAAACCTACCTTCTCCCCATCACCTTCTCCCCTGTCGAACTTTCCGGGGAGGTTGTCCGCCAAAGCGGCCATGCCGCCATTGCCCAGTTGAAGCTGGAGGATACGAATGAAAAAGGATGGCTGCTGGATGCCCTCATGGAAAAGGACTTCTGCCAGAGCCTGCTCAACCTGATAGCTTTCCGCGGGCGCTTCAAGGGCCAGGAGGGAAAGCTGAAGGCGTTCTCCCGGAAAGCGGTCCGGCAACTGGTTTCACCGGATCAAATTGTTTTGGAGCCGCGCACAATGGGGGTCGAACAAAGCAACACTTCGATCGTTTTTGGAGAAACCTTCGTGCTCAAGATCTTTCGGCGGCTTGACCCCGGAATCAATCCCGATCTGGAAATAGGCAACTTTCTGACGGAAAAAGATTTTGAACACGCCCCCAGGGTCAAAGGCTTCCTCCAATACGAAAAAAATGATGAAGTCGCTTGTGCCGGCATTCTTCACCAGTTCGTCCCTAACCAGGGGGATGCCTGGAGCTATACTCTCGACATCCTCGGCGGATATCTGGAAAGGATACTCACTCTGGACCCCAAGGTGCAGAAAAACCTCCCCTCCTCCATCAACATTCTTGAAACCGGAGAGGGGGATATCCCGCAGGTCGTCTCGGAGCTGATCCATCCCTACAAAGAGTCCGCCCGGCTCCTGGGACAGCGCGCGGCGGAACTCCATCTGGTACTCTCCTCCGACCCTGAAAACCCCAACTTTGCGCCGGAAACCCTTTCGGCCCTGGCCCAGAGGTCTCTCTACCAGTCGATGCGCAACCTGACAATGGGGGTGTTTCAGATCGCGGCAACACGGATACGAACGCTGCCCGAAACAGTACATGCCGAAGCGCGGAATTTTCTTGATCGTCGCACCGACATCATGAACCGTTTTTCAGAGTTGAAGGAGCGGAGAATCGCTACGAAAATTATTCGCTGCCACGGCGATTATCATCTGGGGCAAGTGCTCCATACGGGCAAGGATTTTATTATTATCGATTTTGAGGGAGAGCCGTCGAGGACCCTTGGTGAGCGGCGGGCGAAGCGCTGCCCGCTCACGGATGTGGCCAGCATGATTCGCTCTTTCAGCTATGCAGCCCATAGTGCGCTTCTGAGTCGTGCTTCCATCCGCAGGGAGGATGTAGCGATTCTGGAACCTTGGATCGAGTCCTGGCATAAATACGTTAGTGCCCTTTTCCTCGAATCCTATCTTGAAACGGCAAAAAACGCCCCTTTCCTCCCCAAAAACAAAGAGGATATGAACATCCTCCTGAAAGCGTTCCTGCTGGAGAAAGCAATTTACGAACTGGGCTACGAACTGAATAACCGGCCTGACTGGGTTGGCATTCCGCTGAAAGGGATAAAAGATATCCTGGACGATTAATACCTTCGTACTGACCAGGTCACGCATTCTTAACCCGGAGAATAAGCCGGTTAAACAATTGGCCATGACAGGAGAAAATTACAGTGGAAGCCAATTACGATTTCAGTCTCTTCAGCGAATACGATATCTTTCTTTTAAAAAGGGGGAACATTACCGCCTCTATGACCGGCTTGGATCGCATCTCCTGGAAGTTGAGGGGATCGCGGGATGTTACTTTGCCGTCTGGGCACCCAATGCCCGCCAGGTCTCCGTGGTCGGCGACTTCAATGGTTGGAACCGAGAAACTCACCCCATGAAGGTGAGGTGGGACCAATCGGGCATCTGGGAAATTTTCATTCCCGGCGTTTCCCGAGGGGAGCATTATAAGTACCATATTGTTTCCAGTGAGAGAGGCTACCAGGTCGAAAAAGCGGACCCTTATGCCTGTTATTGCGAGAAAGCCCCCAAGACCGCTTCAACGGTCTGGGACCTCGAATACGAGTGGCAGGACAGTTCATGGATGGCGGAGCGTGGGCGGCGCAATGGGCCCGATGCGCCCTTTGCCATTTATGAACTTCACCCCGGTTCGTGGCGCAGAGTGTCAGAGGACAATAACCGGTCCCTCGATTACCGGGAACTGGCCCATCAGCTGGCGGACTATGTTACCGAAAACGGTTTCACCCACGTCGAACTGATGCCGGTTATGGAGCACCCTTTCTTCGGCTCCTGGGGTTATCAACTAACGGGCTACTTTGCGCCCACCAGCCGCTACGGAACCCCCCAGGACTTCATGTACCTGGTCGATCATCTCCACCAACAGGGAATCGGGGTCATCCTCGACTGGGTACCGTCCCATTTTCCCGGCGATGAGCATGGGCTGGCCTACTTCGACGGTACGCACTTGTATGAACACGCCGATCCCCAAAAAGGCTTTCATCCCGACTGGAAAAGCTTCATTTTTAATTACGGCCGTCATGAAGTCCAATGCTTCCTCCTCAGCAACGCCCTCTACTGGCTGAATGTCTTCCACGCCGACGGTCTCCGCGTGGATGGCGTCTCCTCCATGCTCTATCTTGATTTCGGACGCAAAGAGGGGGAATGGATACCGAACAAATACGGCGACAGGGAGAATCTGGAGGCGATCTCGCTGCTGCGCCGCTTCAACGAGGTCATTTACAAGGAATGTCCCGATATTCAGAGCATTGCCGAAGAGTCGACGTCCTGGCCGATGGTGACCAGGCCCACTTACAGCGGTGGGCTAGGTTTCGGCATGAAATGGAAAATGGGGTGGATGCATGACACCCTGGATTATTTTTCCCAGAATCCGGTCTATCGGAAATTCCACCAGGATAAGATCACTTTCAGCATCTGGTACGCCTTTACCGAGAACTTTGTCCTGCCCCTTTCCCATGACGAGGTAGTTTACGGCAAGGGCTCCCTGCTCCGCAAAATGCCGGGGGACGACTGGCAGAAATTCGCCAATCTTCGCCTTCTACTCGGCTGCATGTACACCCACCCCGGCAAAAAACTTCTTTTCATGGGGGGAGAATTCGGGCAATGGAACGAATGGGATCACGATAAAAGTCTGGACTGGCACCTTCTCGGATTCGAGCCTCATCAGGGGCTGCTCAAGTGGGTTCGGGACCTGAATCACTTCTACCGGAATGAACCCGCCCTGTTTGAAATAGATTTTGAAGCGGAAGGATTTCAATGGGTGGACTGCAGCGATTCGGACGCGAGCGTGGTCAGTTATCTCAGGAAAGGTCGATCCGGCGATTCCTCCGTTCTGGTCGTATGCAACGGCACACCGCTCCCCCGCAACAACTACAAAGTCGGAGTCCCTGAAAGCGGCTTCTGGAAAGAATCTTTGAACAGCGACGGTAAGGAATACGGAGGGTCCGGACAGGGCAACTTCGGCGGTCTTGAAGCGGTTCCGGTGGCTGTCCACGGTCATTTTCAGTCCCTTACCCTGACTCTGCCTCCCCTTTCCATCCTGATTTTCAAGAAAAGAGAGCCTGCATGAGACCCGGAGTCAGATACCTTGGAAAAGGAACTTGCGAATTCCTCGTCTGGGCACCTCACCTGGGAAAAGTAGATGTTAGACTTATTTCGCCGGTGGAGGAGACCCGTCCCTTGAGCCAGGATGAAGCGGGTTTCTGGAAAGCCGTGCTGGATGGGGTTTCTCCCGGAGCAGACTACTTTTTTATTCTTGATGGAAACATGGAAAGACCGGATCCGGCATCAGCGTTTCAGCCTGCGGGGGTTCACGGTCCATCGCAAATCATCGACCACGAGGCTTTTGCCTGGAACGACAGGGATTGGGCAGGAATCCCCCTGGAGCGGATGATCATTTACGAGCTTCATGTCGGGACTTTTTCCGAAGAAGGGACTTTCTCAGGGGTCATTTCCCGCCTTGACGATCTCCGCGAAGTCGGCATCAACACCCTCAGTCTCATGCCCGTGGCGCAATTTCCAGGGGAAAGAAACTGGGGTTACGATGGCGTTTATCCCTATGCGGTGCAGAATTCCTATGGCGGCCCGTCAGGCCTTAAAGAACTTGTCAACGCCTGCCATAAGCGCGGCATGGCCGTTATCCTGGACGTCGTTTACAACCACCTCGGACCGGAGGGCAATTATCTTGCCGATTTCGGTCCCTATTTCACCGATCGTTTCCGCACCCCTTGGGGGAAAGCGATCAACTTTGACGGCGCCTACTCAGATCAGGTCCGTTCATACTTCATTGAAAACGCTCTCCACTGGTTCGACTCCTACCATGTGGACGGTCTGCGGCTGGATGCAGTTCATGCCATCTGCGACCTGGGCGCCAGACACTTTCTCCAGGAACTGGCGGAAAAAGTGGAAGATTTTTCCCGCGCCAACGGAAGGAAATATCTCCTGATTCCGGAAAGTGATTCCAATGACGCCCGGCTGGTCCGGTCGCGGGCAGGCGGCGGCTACGCTCTGGATGCCCAATGGTGCGACGACTTCCATCATTCTCTGCATACTCTCCTCGCCGGTGAAAGTACAGGCTATTACACCGATTTTGGGAAGCTCGAACACCTTGAGAAATCATTTCGGGAAGGATTCATCTATTCGGGGAACTATTCCTCTTATCGCAAAAGACGGCATGGCAGTTCTTCTGTAGATATCCCGGCCCACCAATTCATCGTCTTTGCGCAAAACCATGACCAGGTCGGAAACCGCATGCTGGGTGAAAGGCTTTCCACGCTGGTCTCTTTCGAAGCACTGAAGGTGGCGGCTGGAACGGTTCTTCTCTCTCCTTTCGTGCCTCTCCTTTTCATGGGGGAAGAGTTTGGCGAAGAAAGCCCTTTTCTCTATTTCGTCAGCCATTCCGACCCCGAACTGCAAAAGGCGGTTCGGCTGGGACGCAACAGAGAGTTTGAAAGCTTCCACTGGCAGGGGGAGTGCCCCGACCCGCAAAGTCCTCTGACCTTCATCCGCTCCAAGCTGAACTGGCAGGGGGGAAAAGAAGGGAAGCACCAGGTTCTTAGGGATTTTTACCGGCAGCTCATCGAACTGCGCAGGACAATCCCCGCGCTGGCAAATCTGTCCAAGGATAACCTTGCCCTGATGTCCGATCCGGACCAGAAAATCCTCCTGATCCAAAGATGGCATGGCAACAGCCGAATTGTCTGTCTCTTGAACTTCAATGTCTCACCGGAAAAAATTGCCCTTCATGACTTCCTCCCGGGACGATGGATCAAACGAATCAACTCCAAAGAGGAAGCTTGGCTGGGGCCGGGAAGCTCCCTCCCGGATATTCTGGAATCAGAGGAGAACGTCCTTTTGCCTCCACTTTGTATCGCCCTTTATCAGATTGAGGTCCGTCCATGAATCGTCACATCTGCATCCATGGTCATTTTTATCAGCCACCGAGGGAAAATCCCTGGCTGGAAGAGGTGGAGCTGCAGGATTCCGCTCATCCTTTTCATGACTGGAACGAGAGAATCAACGCTGAATGCTATTCACATAATTCGTCCTCCCGCATCGTTGACGCGGAAGGACGAATTCTCAATATCGTCAATAATTACGCCAGAATCAGCTTCAACTTAGGCCCGACTCTTCTCTCCTGGCTGGAAAAAAACGACTCAAAGACCTACCAGAAAATTCTCGAGGCAGACGCAGAGAGCCAGGAACGTTTTTCCGGCCATGGTTCGGCTTTGGCTCAGGCTTATAGCCATATGATCATGCCGCTGGCCAACAGCCGGGACAAACGCACCCAGGTGGTGTGGGGGATCAGGGACTTCGAACACCGTTTTGGAAGGAAGCCCGAAGGGATGTGGCTCCCGGAAACCGCCGTCGACCTGGAAACCCTGAGCATCATGGCCGATCTGGGAATCACGTTCACCATTCTCGCCCCCCGTCAAGCCCATCGGGTTCGCCGAATAGGCGATAAAGCGTGGAAAGACGTCAGCGGAGACAGGATAGACCCCAAGTACCCTTATCTGTGCCAGCTTCCCTCGGGTAAAAAAATGGTTCTCTTTTTTTATGACGGCCCGTCTCCCAAGGAATAGCCTTTGAAAATCTCCTCAAAAGCGGTGAAACCTTTGCCGAAAGGCTCCTTGCCACCTTCGTCGAAGATGGCAAGGGGGATCAACTCGTCCACATCGCCACTGACGGTGAAACTTACGGCCACCACCACAAATGGGGCGACATGGCACTGGTCTACTGCCTTCATCACATCGAGTCGCACGACCTTGCCAGGATCACTATCTACGGTGAGTATCTGGAAAACCATCCCCCACAGCACGAGGTGGAAATTATTGAGAACTCCTCATGGAGCTGCATTCACGGTGTAGAACGATGGAAAAGCGACTGCGGCTGTTGCTCGGGGATGAATCCCGGCTGGAACCAGGCATGGCGGGCCACCCTCCGTGGAGCCATGGACTGGCTCCGCGACAGCCTGATCGATGTTTACCAGAACGGCCTGTCCCCATTTGTGAAGGATCCGTGGCTGGCCCGGGACAACTACATAGAAGTCCTTCTCAACCGGACCCCCGAAACGATCAAGCGCTTCCTGGCAGAGAATCAATCGGTGGATCTTGCTCCCTCGGACCGCGCCCGCGTGCTAAAACTTCTTGAAATGCAGCGGCATGCCATGCTCATGTACACCAGCTGTGGTTGGTTTTTCGACGAAATTTCAGGTATCGAGACCGTTCAGGTGATTCGCTATGCGGCCCGAGCCATGCAATTGGCAAGAGAGACTGCGGGTGTCGATCTGGAGCCGGCATATGTCGAGATCCTGGCACGCGCACAAAGCAATGTTCCAAGGATCAGGGACGGTGCCGCGGTTTATGAAGATCTGGTCAGACCGGTAACTCTCGACCTGTTGAGGATCGGTGCTCATTATGCCATCTCGTCACTATTCAAATGGTATCCGGAAAAACTGAAAATTTTCTGCTATTCCGCTGAGAGCTCCCATTATAAACAGCTTGAAATGGGCCTTCAAAAGCTGGCCCTTGGCAAGGTCCGCATCCGTTCCGATGTCACCCTTGAAGAGGCGGGTCTCTCTTTTTCCGTGCTCCACATGGGGGAACAAAACTTCATTGGGGGGGTAAAATATTATGAGGGAAACGAATCCTGGGATGACATACACGGAAAGATACAAGAAGACTTCCTGAAAGGGGATGTCTCAACCGTCATCACGTCCATTGACCATTACTATGAATCCCACGATTTTGGGTTGTGGCATCTGTTCCGAGACGAGCAGAGGAATGTCATGGAACGAATTACGGATAAAACCCTGCATGCCATAGAGCCCGATTTCCGAAAGGTTTATGACAGCTACCTGCCGCTCATGCTGGCCATGCAGAATCTCCGAACCCCGCTCCCAAAAATCTTTCTGAGCACCGTAGAATTCATTCTCAATGGTGACTTGGCCAGGGTTCTCGAAGGCAATGACCTCGATTTGGAAAGGTTGGCAAAGGCCATGGCCGAGTTTAAACGCTGGCCGGGAGACATCGACACATCGAACCTGAGTTTTTTGATCAGCAGGAAGCTCGGCGAACTCATGGGACGTCTGGAAAACGCCAGGGGAGCCGAATCGCTGGCCCTGCTGTCGGATATCGAGGCGGTCTTCAACTCCCTGGAGGGAATCGATGTTGAACTCGATTTGTGGAAAGCACAGAACATCTACTTCAACCTTATCAACAACCACTTTTTCAGCGATATGAAGGAGAATGCCGAGCAGGGAAAACCGGAGGCCGGAGAATGGGTTGAAAAATTCATCCCCCTCGGTGACCGGCTGAAACTGAGGATTTATTGATGCACATCCCCTGCTCAACCTATCGCATCCAGTTTTCCCCCTCCTTCAGCTTCAGGGACGCCGCCCTCATCCTCCACTACCTGTCTGATCTCGGGATCTCGGATATCTACGCTTCTCCGATTTTCAAAGCCCGCAAAGGAAGCACTCACGGGTACGATATCATCGATCCCAACGCATTGAATGACGAACTCGGGACCCCGCAGGATTTTGAGGAACTCATCCGAGAGGTCCAAACCCTGGGCCTTTCCTGGCTGCAGGATATTGTTCCCAACCACATGGCCTTCGACCGGGACAACCGGATGCTCATGACCCTGCTGGAAAACGGCCGTGGATCCTCGTATTCCAGCTATTTCGATATCGACTGGGATCACCCCTCGGAGAGCATCAGGGGAAAAGTCCTCGCACCCTTTCTGGGAAAATTTTACAGTGAATGCCTGGAAGGCGGTGAAATCAAGCTGCAATTCGATCCCCAGGGACTTTCGATCAACTACTATGACCTTCGGCTTCCGCTGCGGATCGATTCCTACCTCGCTTTTTTCACCCATGATCTTCAGAGGTTGGAAGAAAAGATGGGACAAGCCGACCCCGATTTCATCAAGTACCTGGGCGCGGTCCATTCTTTCCCCAGAAAACCGGCAGAATTCACGCCCCGTGGCAACCAGATCATTTATGTGAAGGCTTTGCTCTGGCACCTCTATGAAAGCAATCCGCTCATCAGGCAGTTCCTTGACCGGAACCTGGAAATTTTCAACGGAACGCCAGGGGAGCCTCACAGCTTCGATCTTCTGGATACATTGCTTTCCGAACAGACCTTTCGGCTCTCCTTCTGGAAGTTTGCCAACGAGGAAATCAATTACCGTCGGTTTTTCACCATCAACGAATTGATTTCGGTACGGGTGGAAGACCAGGAGATTTTCGACGAAAGCCACAAGCTGATATTCAGGTTCATGAATGAAGGCAAATTCGCCGGGCTCAGGGTAGATCACGTGGACGGACTTTACGATCCTTCCGTCTATTTGGAACAGTTGAGAGAAAAGTACCCGGAAAACTACATCGTGGTTGAAAAAATTCTCGCCGACGGAGAGGAACTGCCCCTCTTCTGGCCAGTCCAGGGAACCACCGGCTATGAGTTCCTCAACCACGTCAACGGCGTACTCGTGGACAATACAAATGAGGCCGGATTTGAAAAGTTCTATGCCAGGTTCACCGAAGGACAGATCCCGTATCACAAAACCCAGTTGGACAAGAAAAGACTGATCAGCGGCAAACATCTGGCAGGAAACATTGACAACCTGGCCCGTTACCTGAAAAGTATTTCGAGCCGGGATCGTTATGGTCGAGACATTACCCTGTATGGCCTGAAAAGGGCTCTGGTGGAAGTCATGGCCCAATTTCCGGTCTACCGGACCTACGTCAATTGCGAGAGCGCTCGCCCGGCCGACCTGGATTATTTAAAGTCTGCAGTGGAGGACGCACTGCGGGAAAATCAGGGCCTCATGTACGAATTGAGGTTCATTGAAAAGTTCATGCAGATGGCGTTTGGTGAAAAACTGCCCACCGAAGAAAAAAGACCGGCGGTGGAGTTCGTGATGCAGTTTCAACAGCTGACCGGCCCCCTGATCGCAAAAGGTTTCGAAGATACTTTCCTCTATGTCTTCAACCGGTTCATTTCCCTGAATGAGGTGGGCGGTCATCCGGACCTGTTCGGCATTCCGGTGGCACAATTCCACGATTTCAACAGCAAGAGAGCCCTGAATTTCCCGCATTCCCTGCTCACAACATCAACTCACGATACCAAAAGAGGCGAGGATGTAAGGGCCAGGCTCAATGTCCTTTCGGAAATGCCGGAGGAATGGGAAAACCGTGTTCGAACCTGGAAAAAATTGAATGCCGGCAAGAAAGGCAAGATCCGGGGGAGTAAAACTCCAGACAGCAACGATGAATATTTTTTCTACCAGACCCTGATCGGCGCCTTTCCTTTTGACCCGGAAGATATCCCTGACTTTTCCGGAAGAATCAGGGAATATCTTGTCAAGGCGGTCCGGGAAGCCAAGGTCCACACCGACTGGCTGAAACCGGACACGGAATATGAAGAGGCCTATGCCGCTTTCGCAGAGAAACTTCTGGATGCCGGGACGGAAAATCCTTTTCTGGATTCCTTTATTCCTTTCCAGAAAAAGGTCGCGCATTTCGGTATTCTGAATTCTCTGTCCCAGACTCTCCTCAAAAGTACCGCACCCGGTGTGCCCGATTTCTACCAGGGTTCGGAACTCTGGGATTTGCGGCTGGTCGACCCAGACAACCGGGCGCCGGTAGACTTCAGCAAGCGGATATCCCTCCTGAGATCACTGCTCGAGACGACGGAAAGCCCCTCCGCTCAGAGTCTGGAACTGCTGGAGAAAAAGGAAGACGGTAGGGTAAAACTTTTTCTGATTCAACGGGCTCTCAGAGCCAGAAATCAACACCTTGACCTGTTCCGGAACGGGGATTATTTCCCCCTCGAGGTCAGTGGCAAATTTAAAAATCACGTCATCTCTTTCGCGAGAAACCACCACAACAGCTGGGCTTTGATCATTGTCCCCCGCTTGTGTGTTGCCCTCCTGGAAGGACGGGAGCTCCTGCCTCTGGGGGAGGATGTGTGGAAAGACACGGTTGTTAAATTACCTGACAATGCCCCCGGGACCTGGATCGAAGAGGTTTCCGGGGAAAGCCTGGAATGCAGAGGCACTATTCCTGTTGGACAAGCCCTCAGCGTTTTTCCGACATCTCTGTTAATGCATAAAAAGTCCATTACACTCTGAAAGATGGCTAAGTAAAAACAAAGATATACAAGGAGTGGTGCTTTTTCTGGTACAGAAGGCATACATAAGGCATGTCAAGTGTCAGAAAAAGCCCTACGACGCAGTAGATCGAAGTTTTTACAACGCCATCTCTGTTGATCGGAAAGGAAGGATAACATGCGAAGAGGAAGCGGTATCCTGCTGCATATTTCATCTTTACCCTCATCTTTCGGGATTGGCGATCTGGGTCCGGAAGCTTATCGCTTCGTCGATTTCCTCTGTGAGACCGGACAGAGCTTCTGGCAGATCCTGCCATTGAATCCGACGGACCCCGGCACCGGAAGCTCCCCCTACCGGAGCTCTTCGGCGTTTGCCGGCAACCCTGTTCTAATCAGTCCCGAACTTCTCCATGAAGAGGGCTGGATCGATCCCGAAGACCTTGACGGATACGCCGATCCGGATCCCGCAAGAGTCGATTACCAGGCGGCCACCGTTTATAAAAACAGGCTTTTCGAAAAAGTTCTTCACCGAATCACGGAGAAAAAAGAAAAGAGCCCTGAATATGAAAAAGTTCTGTACGGAAAATTCCGCCTGGCTGGTGGATTTCTCCCTTTTTCACGCACTTCATGATTTTTTCCAGGGGAAACTATGGACGGAGTGGCCGGAAAAACTCAGGGACAGACACCCCGAAGCTCTGGAAAAAGCGCGGGTGGAACTCGCAAACAGTGTGGAAAGGGAAAAGGTTCTCCAGTTTCTATTCTTCTCCCAATGGTCCGCCCTCAGAAAATACTGCCACGAGAAAGGCGTTCACATTATCGGCGATATGCCGATTTATGTCGCGTTGGACAGCGCGGATATCTGGGCCAATCCGGGACTATTCAAAGTTGACGGCAACAAAAACCCCTTGTTTGTGGCCGGGGTGCCTCCTGACTTTTTTCAGTGCGACAGGCCAGCTCTGGGGCGACCCGGTCTATGACTGGGAGGCTTCCAGAAACAGCGGTTACGCCTGGTGGTTCAAAAGGATTGAGCAGAATTTCAGGGTCGCCGACATCGTCCGGATAGACCATTTTCGAGGATTCTCCGCTTATTGGGAAATCCCCGCCGGCGAAAAG
This sequence comes from Desulfuromonadales bacterium, assembly GCA_963665915.2. Lineage (GTDB taxonomy): Bacteria > Desulfobacterota > Desulfuromonadia > Desulfuromonadales > JAAYDE01 > JAFGRU01. The sequence continues at coordinate 590,302 of CAXXSG010000013.1, read as the reverse complement.
ACAGCGGTTAACGGCCGCTGGGTGGACGGTCCGGGAGCGGACTTTTTCCAAGCACTTCTGAAACGTTTTCCAACGCTTCCTCTCATCGCCGAGGACCTGGGAACCATCACCCCCGATGTTCGGGAGCTGATTCACCAGTTTGACTTCCCGGGCATGAAGGTTCTTCTTTTCGCTTTTGATGAAAGTATGCCGCGCAACCCCTACATTCCACATAACCATGTCCGCAAGGCCGTGGTCTATACCGGCACTCACGACAACAACACGGTCCGGGGCTGGTTCGAGAACGACGCCGGGGAAGAGGATAAAAGACGCCTTTTCTCTTATTTGGGAAGAGAAGTCTCTCCCTCGGAACTCCCTTGGGAAATGATCCGCATGGCCATGACATCCGTTGCCGATGTGGCCATCATTCCCATGCAGGATCTTCTCGGTCTGGGGCAGGAGGGACGTATGAACCGACCGTCAGTGGCCTTTGGAAACTGGGATTGGCGGGTCGACAGAGATCAGCTGACAGAAGAACTCCGCAGCAAGATTCTGGGGATCACCGGGCTTTCAGGACGCGCCTGAGGCAGCTTTCCTCGCGGGGAAAAAACAAGGGGGGAGTACACCAATTGTTCGGGAATACGGGAACGCCCTCGTTACATGTCAGCGACATCTTTTAGGTGCCTCATCCAGGGACCTGAGCCGGCAAATTCATCCAACGCCTGACCATCAGAATCCACAATGGGCTGAACAACAGCGACAGCGAAATCACGGCTATGGACATCTGATAGCCGCCATTCGTTATAAGGCCGATCTGTAAACCGATAGCCGTCAGAACAAAACTGAACTCACCGATCTGCGACAGCATGGCGCCAGCATAAAGGGAATCCTTCCAGGGATCACCGGAAATGCGCAGAATACAGGCATTGATGAATGTGTTGGTGACCAGCACAAGCAATAAAAGAAGCAGTATCTGCCACAGATGGCTGATTAAAAAATTAAGATCAACCAGCATGCCGATAGAGACAAAAAACATGGCGACAAAAACCACCCGGAACGATTCAAGCCTTTGATGAACCCACTGGGTCTCCTTTGCTTTGGCAATCAGCATTCCGGCTATAAAAGCTCCCAGAGCTGTAGATAATTGAAAAAGCCCCGTCAAAAAGGCCAGCCCCAAGCATATGAGAAGGGCCGAAAAGACTTCTATTTCATGGTCCTTTTTCAGATATTTTGCAAAGGGCAGAACAAGCGGCTTCTCCCTGACGATCAAAAACATCAACATCAGAATAAAACTCCCACCGATAACCTGCAGAGCAATCCCCCCTGTGGCGACTCCGGTTTCACTCATGAGGCCCAGGATGATCATCATTGGAATCAGCGCCAGATCCTGTACCAGCAGGATACCCAGCACATCCTGTCCCACATCGGAGTCCGTTTCCCGCCAGTCCTGAAGGAGTTTGAGCACCACGGCGGTGCTGCTCAAACTGATGACAAAACCGATCAGCACAATCCTGCCCAAAGACCACCCAAACAAGTGCCCGAGAAGCCAAACAAGGCCGACACTGATCAGAATCTGGAAAAAGGTACCGCCAACTGAAACCTTCCAGTTGGCGATCAGGCGGCGCGGAGAGATTTCCATGCCAACAAAAAACAGGAGCAGAACAACACCTTGTGATCCCAGACGAGAGAGAGTGACCGAGTCACTGACCACCCCAAAGACGTGCGGTCCCAGAATCACCCCTGAGAGAATATAGCCGACCACCTGGGGTTGGCGGAATCTTGCCAGAATCAAGCCCACCAGCAAAATGCCCAGCAGGGAACCAACAAGAACTGGCATGGCGGGATCAAGATGAACTTGCATGAATATCCTTCGTGGAAAAAGGTTTTTTCTGAATACTATCGAGATTTAAATCAATCCATACCGGGTTGGTCGCCAGGAAGAGGTTAGGGATCGTGGTCAAATCCCGGTCCTCGGTCTGGATTTCAATGTGAAACAAGCCGCGGCCGGAGACACGCCCGAATTGATCCTGGACGTGAATAAAATCGCCAACATTGAAGCTTCGTACCGACCTGAGAAGAATCCCGGCCAGGGCGTTGCCCAGAAACGTCGTTGAACTGAGGCCAGGGTGGCACTGGCAAGAATCCCGAAAACGCCGAGGATCTGTCCTCTGAGGGTATCGCTGATCGGCAAGGAAATGATGAAGATCATGGCTCCGAATAAAGTCAGAACAAGCATGATCAGCTGTTTCTGAAATATTTTTTCGGTTTTCTCGCCCAATTTCCGATTGAGAAATATATTGGCCAGTATAAGAACAAAAATGACCACAAAAACAGTCAAAGCCGGCCCGAAAAAATCCGCCAATGTTGATGAAAAGCTCCCCATGAAAAACGACCTTTCAAAATTCAGAAGCCCGAAAACATCAGCCAATTTCCCAGTCGAAATGAATAAACTTTCAGGGATAAAAAGGGGATTTATCACGACTGATTTTCGGGCCCGGGGATCATCGCTGATTTAAACATAATTACCCCCATATTTTGAACTATAATACCTTAAATTTCCTACCCCGTTTATATTGAAATGTGAAATCAGCGTTTCATCTCTGAAGATGCCACAAAAAAAGGCAGGGAACCTGAGTCCCCTGCCTTTTCATGCAGATGGAAAGCTGGATCAGTATTTGAGATATTTTTCCATCACATCGTAAATGTCCGTGTTGTCCATAGCTTTGTTCAGTTCCCAGGTCAGGGGACCCTGGCTGTAAACGATGGTGTCAACCGCGGTGTGGTCGCCACTGGTAAAAGCGCCTTCAATGATGTCACCAGTTTCAGAAAGGGTGCCGTAGGGACCATTGATGGCAAAACCGCCGCAATCATGATCTGCCACAACGATGATTTGAGTGGTGAATCTTCTCATGGGCTTGGCATTAACCCAGTCGAGAACAACTTGAACCGCGGCGTCAAAGCCAATAGTCTCAGCAATTTGACCTGTTACATCATGGGCGTGATCTGCCCAATCGATTTGTGAACCTTCAACCATGAGGAAAAGACCGTCTTCATCTTTTTCAAGAATGTCGAGAGCAGCTGCAGTCATTTCGGCCAGGGTGGGTTCACCATCCGGATAAACATTGGTCGGATCGACACGGAAAAGTTCCTGGGTCTTGCCGCCTGACTTGAAGAGTCCCAGCAGCCTTTCGACACCTCCATTGACTTCCGCGTTCATGTCCCCTTCGGTATTTACGACGGCATAGCCGGCAGTGGTATATTGGTCCAACAAAGTGGTCACAAAGTCCGACGCCGAGGGGGTCAGTTTGCAGTTGCTGCGGTTAGCCGCGATGCCGCCGCCAAGAAGAACATCAATATCGCGGGCGAGATATTGACGTGCAATCTCCTCTTCACATTTACGGTTGTGTACAGTGGCGCCAAAGGCGGCCGGTGTTGCATGGGTAATGTCGGATGTGGCCACCAGACCTGTAGCCATACCCTTGGACTGGGCAATATCCAGAATGGTAGGTGCCGGCTCACTATCGCATACGCCATCGAAGTCATCATCATGACAGGAAATTTCACCGTTGTTGAATTTTTCGCCTACGGCCCAGGCGGATGCGGCAGCAGCGGAATCGGTGACAGTACTGTTGGCAGAATGGGTGCTCTGGTAACCGATGTTGTCCAGGGTTTCAAAATTGAGGTGGTCGCCGTTGGGACCGTTTTTGAAAATACGGGCGGCGGTGGTGTTGGAAAGCCCCATACCATCGGGAACCATGAAAATGATGTTCTTTTTGGGCTTCCAGCGATGATGGAATTTTTTGGCTACAGCGGGTGAGGTGGCCAAGGCAGCGGCTAAAAACGTGCAAAATGCAATAGAACTGATTTTTTTCATTGTGCATCCCTCCTTAGGTTCTGATAAAAAATGATAACAACATTTCTTTCCCGGTGGTGTGTTAACTTAAATTTTTTCCAGCCCCTTCGCTTTCTCCTAGTTTGCTGCCTCCTTTCTTGAATAACTTGCTGTTTTCCGTTGGGGTATCTTTCTCTTCCTTTCCGCAAATCTCCTAGAACACAATTTTCCCAACCGCTCTGCCTGATAGAAAAACTGTTTAAGATTATGGCTGCCATTGTTATCTTCCGCTTAGAAACGAATTAAATAACGATTAGAGAAATGTTCCCGGGGTTTTGCCCGGAGCAGGATTCACTCTGTTAGAATTGAACCTCACCCTTGATTGAAGGCGGGTTATTTCCCAACAGAGGAAAAGCATGACGGGTTCAAAGCCCATTTCGTGGAGCGCTTGAAATGAAAACAATGGAAGAGCCATTGGCCGAGAGAATTGCAAAAGCGGTTCAGCTGTTTCAAAAGGCTGAACGCGTCGTGACTTTTACCGGGGCGGGGATATCCACGGAATCCGGGCTTTCCGATTTTCGGAGCCCCGGCGGACTCTGGTCCCGCTTTCGGATGGTGACTTATCAGGAGTTTATTGAAAGTTCGGAGGGGAGAAAGGAATATTGGGCGATGCGCAGGGAGTTGATTCCCGAGCTTCTCAGTGCACGACCCAACAAAGCCCACCTGGCCCTGGGGGACCTGGAACGAATGGGAAAAATGGAAGCGGTGATTACTCAGAATATCGATGGGCTCCACCTGGATGCGGGAAGTTCCAAGGTCCTGGAACTGCACGGAACCAACCGCACCGCTTCCTGTATGAGCTGCGGGAAACAGTGGCCTATCGAACCTGTTCAGAAATGGCTGGAAGAGGGTAACCTGGACCCCCATTGTGACGCCTGTCCCGGTCTGATCAAACCGGACACGGTCTCTTTCGGTCAGGCCATGCCGCAGGATGTCATGGCCGAGGCATTTGGGCTGGCCGGTAAATGCGACCTTCTTCTGATGATCGGCTCATCCCTCGAGGTTCATCCCGCAGCGTCGATTCCGCCGGCAGCTTATGAGAACGGTGCCAAAATTATTTTTATCAACCGAACCGCCACCCCCTATGATCACCTGGCGGATCTTTTCTTCAGCGAAAGCGCAGGAGAAGTCATGAGCCGCATTGTTAAACAGCTTAAAACCAGATAGATGTCATAATAGAAATAAAAGACTTTTTTATAAAACAATAGCTTATCCCGGTTTTGTGACACAGCTTCAAATCGGAAAATTTTCTTGAAACTTCAAGCTTTTGGGATTCAGATTGGTGTTCTAGAGAAAAGCAAAATAGATTTTCAAGATATTTTTTTCAGAATTTGAATTTTGGAGAACTGCTGATCAAACGCTGTTTGTTAAATTATTCGAGGTGAAAGTTTTCGGGACGGGTTAAAAAAGGAATAAACCCGTGGCTGGTGACGCTTGCCGGACCGGAGAGACCGACAAACCGAGTGAAAGAATCAGTGTTGCTTCCGGTTGCACACCGGACAGGAAGCAGCATGTCCCACTTCAATGGCATTTCCGCAATACCGGCAGATGGTCATTGTTCCAAATCCATCAATATGAACATCCTCCCAGGACAGATCCCGAGCAGGAAAACCATTGCGCATTGAGCGCTTGCCAACGTGGTTACCGCGCATATTTCCTCCAATTTTAAAAGAACTGCTACAACACTTCAGGTAAAACATCAATCAGATAAATCACTGTTGCTTAAAAAGTATACTACAAAAAATAATTGTTCAAAAAAGATTATCTTTGTTAAAAAAACCGATTTTTTCTGCAAAAACCTCCGCCCCCTCGAATTTTTCAGTCAACAAGGCCCCTGACCTTCGGCTTCAGTCCTCATGGCCTCGTATTCTTCCTCAAAGAAGAAACAGTCCTCCCCAAAAGCCGGCTTTAGATCATCCAACCATGATGCCCTGGTATCATACTTGGCAAAAAAGGGCCGATCCACCCAGTCCGGATTGCGGGACTGGAGGAAACGCAGAACAAATACTTTTTCCCCCTTGACCTCTGCAACTCCCTGGACTTCCACTTTTCCGGGCCCAGCGCTCATGGATGGTCCACGGGCTTTTCGTGCCAGACCGGAAAGCTTTTTGATCGCTTTCTGATAAACATCTAGGGCCTGGACAATCGGTATCTCGAAATGACGGCAACTGCCTGTATCACGGGCCATAAACATGTAATATGGAATGATCCCGAGCCGCACCTGATTTTGCCACATATCGGCCCAGATATCCGGATCCGCATTGATGTGGTTGAGGACCGGTGACTGACTGCGAATAACCGCCCCCGTTGATTGAATTCTATTTAAGGCTTCCACAGCCGCGCTTGTCCTCAACTCATTCCCATGACTGACATGAGCCATGATCGCTACATGCTTGTTCGCCTGGACAAGTTTTTCAAACAACCGCAACAGGTCACCAGAGTCTTTGTCTCCGAAAAAACGGTAGGGCCAGAACGAAAGGGCCTTGGTGCCGAACCGAATCGACTCTATATGGTCATATTCAGGAGCAAGCAACGGCTCCAGTATCTTGCCGAGACTCTCTGTTCGCATAACCATGGGGTCTCCCCCTGTAATCAAGAGGTCCGTCACTTCCCTATGCTGTTTCAGGTAGGCCAGCAGGTGGCTGGTTTCCTTGCATGAAAATCTCAAGGCATTGTCCCCGACGAACTGGGGCCAGCGGAAACAGTACGTACAAAAAGAGTGGCAGGTCTGCCCCTGACTGGGAAAAAACAAGACCGTCCGCTCATATTTGTGCTGCATTCCCTGCAGGGAAATGCCATCAAGAACCGGCACGTTCAGGGTTGCCTGATCCGCCGGATGGTGATTCAACTCCTGATGAATCCGGAAGGCGGCTTCGCGAATATTTTTTTCTGAAGACCCGCGCCGTATCAATCCTGCGATGTGATCGAAATGGTGCGGTTCCAGCATCTCCTTCTGCGGGAAAGTCAGTTGAAATATGGGGTCATGCGGTATATTCTCCCAATCAATCAGCTCCTCGATGACATATTGATTTACCCGAAACGGTAGAACCTTCGCCACCACTTTCATGGCAAAGCGCTGCTCTTCAGAGAGTTGGCGAAGTGGTTGAAGTTGATCAATATGCTGTTCGGAAAAAACTCTGAACGCTTTCTGCCAAAGAGGAGAATATGCCATGATCCGTCCTGGATTCCTGGCGTTTCTTTGATTAATCATGGTTCCTCTCTTTCTTTGAAACGTCTCCCTTTAAATAAAATCAACAAAAACAACTGGTTCCAGGCCACTTAAGAAAAAGATAGCGACAAGCTGCCATTGTTTTCAACAGCCCGGGAAATAAGTATGTTGAGACGGTCCTGGGTAAAACTGATGTGTGGAGAGAGAAATGGAGGCAGGAGAATTGGGACACCCTGCCGGATGAGGTTTTTACATTATATTTAGTTTTTTAAAAAAAATCAAACTTGGAGGAGCAATGTTGTTTTAACAATCAATCTAAATCAAATAATTTCAGATGGTTAGCTCAATAAATAAAAATCTTTATGTTTGATATAAATTGCCCGACCTAGCTGAATTCAGCGGCCGGGAGCCTATCCTTTGGTGTTGGCAATAACAATGGCACGGACAGGCGCCGGATACCCCTCCACGGTCCGGGTGGGATCATCGGGGTCGAGAAAATCGTCCAGAGATTCGGTTTGGATCCACTCCGTCTTACGCTGTTCCCGGGATGTGGTTGGAGAAACATCGATACAGCGAATATCGGTAAAGCCGGAGCGGGAAAGCCAGTTCATCAGACAGGGGATTGAAGGGAGGAAATAGACGTTGTTCATTTTCCCATAACGGTCTTTGGGAGAGAGGGCCACATCCTCCTTATTTTCTATCACCAGGGTTTCCAGGATAAGCTCCCCGCCCGGCCTCAGCATCTCCCGGATATGCCTGAGGGCATCATGGGGAGCACGGTGGTGGTAGAGAACTCCCATGAAAAATACCGAATCGAAATACCTCCTTATTAAAGGCATTTCACCCAGTTTCGCCGGAATACCGTAAAAGTTCCCAAGACAGGCATAATGGTTGAGAAGTCGGTACTGAAAATAAAAAGTCAGGTAAGGCTCCACGCCCAAGATCATTTCCGGCTCTGACGCGGCCATACGGAACATATAATAGCCGTTGCTGCTTCCAACATCGAGTATCCGGCGTCCATGAAGGGGGGCCATATGCCCTTTGAGCCGCTCCCACTTCAACCATGAGATCCATTCGCTGTCGATATCGATCCCGAAAACCGTGAAGGGTCCCTTGCGCCAGGGCATGTAATCCACCAGGGCAGCTTGGAGGAGCTCGCGCTGGGTCACGTCCAGATCTTTTTCTTCTCCAATCCTGACCTGACGAGCCCCCAGATCAAGAGAGGAGGGTTTCAGCGACGGCAGTGTGGCGAATGTATTGAGATATCTTCGCCCCTTGATGTCGACCTGATGAATCCACTTCTCTTTTTTTTCAATCAGCCGGGTCAGATCTTCACCATAATTTTGCAAACCAAGCTTTTCAGCATCCTGGAGGATTTTTCGCATGAAAGTCAGTCCTTAACCGCGATCAAGGAAGCAAAATTAAACCATTTCATCCAGATATCGATCTTGCTGAAACCTGATCCCCGCAGACGGGTGAGGTGATTCTCCAATGTTTCAGGGATCAGCACGTTTTCAAGGGCTTCCCGTTTCTGGCTGATTTCAAGCTGTGAGTAGCCCTGATCTTTTTTAAAAGCGTAATAGAAAGCCTGCTGGAGTTGCGACATGTCTTCATCCTGATGAATGACTTTTTCCGTCAGAAGCAGAATGCCGCCAGGTCTCAAAACGAAATGGATTTTTTCAAGCAGGGCGTCGCGACAGGACGGAGAAAGAAACTGGAGGGTTAGGTTGAGTACAATCACCGAGGCTTCGCGCATTTGGACGTCTTCAATCTTGGCATGAAGTAGTTGGATGCGGGTCTCTTTTCTTTCTTCCAGACGTTTTGTATACGCCTCCAGCATGGGAGCTGAATTATCCACCGCCACCATTGCAAAAGAGTTGTCTTGCATGACCTCCAAAAAGCAGGTCCCAAAATTTCCGTTGGAACAGCCAAGATCATAAACCTCGGTTCCGGACTGGTAAAAACGGGCCGCCAGTTGGGCCTGACGACGGATGATTTCCCCATAAAAGGGGACGGACCGCCGGATCATATCGTTAAAAATCCTGACCACCTCCTCATTGAACTCAAAAGGAGGAACAGGATCAATTTCCCCTGAGTAAAGGTTGTCTTTAGTCATGAAATACACTCAACTGATTTCGAAAGTAAAAACGGACTTTGTCTTCCGAGATTGATGAAAACGGCTGACATCATACTAATACCGGCCAAAGTTTTCCACCAGTTATTGACGTAGCTCTATCCCGCTGTCTTCGATTCGCCCAAAAAATCTGAAGAGCCTTATCAGACACGAAGAGCGTCCACCACCAATACAGCACCGGCAATTATTATTGACAGGAGACAAAAGAGGGTTAAAGTCTTAAAAAACAATTAATTATTGGGATAGTCGGCCTTAAAACAGGAGGAATCATTATGCCAAGCTCATCATCTGTGGTGCCCGTTAAAGTTGCGAAAGACCCTGAAGCGGGTAGGGATCCATTGATAATAATGATTGAGATCGCTGAAAATCAGAATCTCTCAGACCAGGACAAAACAGCTCTGATACTTTACTCGAAAGAGCGTTTTAAAAACAGAAGGCTAATGGCATACGTTGCTCTGTACTCTCTGGTTGCCTCTTTAGGTTTTTTGTTTTTAGGAGCATTTATTGATGGAATGAGCAGTTCAACAATTCTCGAGTCAATTAAAGGAAATCAGACATTGTTCTCCTGGCTTGGAGGCTTCTTAACTTCGATAGTGGCAGCTTATTACGGAGTTTCAGCCTGGCGCCCTGCCAGTTAAGCGCATAAAGAAAATTTCAAAGAGTACTGGTTTTCAGACACCAAGTTGACCCTTACAGCTGCGAAAAAAATTTAAAGAGAAAATCAGGGCCATTTCGATCACCAGATCAAATGGCCCTTTCTTGTTTCTGGTCCTAATTAGGAAATTTTTCTTTTTAAAAAATAATATTTTTTTCTTTGCATCCTTTAAAACCATTGGATATAAACCTGCCAACTATTTTTTTTAATGCAGTTTGTTTTTGAGGGGGCCTTTCCCCTCTTTTTTTCGGTAATTAGCATTTAATCTGACAAACAGTATCCGATTTATCCTGAGTTATGGGAATTTCAGATCGCGATATAATAGACAACAGGAGACATTTATGGCCTCATCCAATCTCGCTCACAAAGAAAAATTTCAGGTCACAGAAGAACCCCAAGAGGAAGGAAAAGAGCTCCAGACAATACTTCGTCCTCACAGGATTTACCACAACAACATGATTATTGGCTCGGAAAAACCCCAAGCCTACTGACACGACTAACTATTCCCTCTCTTCTGAAAAAAGAGAGTTTATTGCTATACATTTTAAAAGCCCTTCGTCGGAAAGGGCTTTTTTTTATTTGCTGTTCTGCCCCGATCTTCCGGCACAACCTGATCAGTTTTGTCAAAAAAAAACCAGCTATTTGCAGTAGGTGTCAAAGAGGTTGTCACCTCAACCTCATCCTGCAAACTGTCTCAGAAGTTATGTCACTTTGTTTGGGGGGTTGATAATTGGCTGATTTGAAGTGTGTACCAGACCCCTGGTTTATAGGAACTCCGGCCAGGGTAAATTCCATTCAAAGCCCTCAAAAATAACAAACGGCCCGACCAATTTTCGGATGGGCCATTTCTGTGTCTGATAGATAGTGGGTTTCAGTATTCGCCCGGGAATTTTTTGGCGAGGTGACTTTCTGCATTCTCCCGAGCTCCATTTTTACAACCCTTTTTTCTCGAATTAAGCATAAAATCAACATATATTAAAAAAAATATGGATTAATTTTATGCCTTATTAGATATAAATTTTGAGTTGGCGAATTTTGAGAACGAATTGAACGAGAAGCAACTTGTTTTGCACTGTTTTGGCGCCATTTGTGCTTTCAAGTTCCTCATCTTTTGGTTAAGATACGGTCCAGTTCCAAAGATATTACCGGTAACCCAATGACCTGCCGGGGTTTGATGACTTTTGGAAAAACCATCCTCCCCGCCACCAGTCAAAATTTTCACCATCCTCTCCGCCAATATTCTGCGAAAGAGGTGCCGCTATAATTGTGTAATATGATTTCGAGATGGAAACCACTGCACAACCGAATGCGGGAACAACCTCCGAACCGTCGATGGCTATTGGCATTTTTGCTGGTAGTGGTGGTTTTGACCATTTCCTGTCTCTCCCAATCCTGCTTTCAAAAGACACCTGTTCCCGAACCGCTCTCAGCCTCACCGCCAGGTTCGCAAAAACTACAAACGTCCAATGCCGATGGGGAAGTTAAGCCGCCATCAACGCCCGCAGCATCTGAACCTGATCACATTTGCACCTGGACGATTGCCACTGGGGACAATCTGAGTGCGATATTTAACCGTTTTGAGATCAGCCAGGGCACCTTGTGCCAGATTGTTGCGGCGGATGAGCAACTGCTGGCCCTGGATATTTTACGCCCGGACAATATCCTTACCTTTACCTTGGATGAGAAAACCCGCCAGCTCCTCAAGATGGAACTGTATGTTCATCCCGGTAAACGCATCGTCTATCACCGCGTTGACGCCAACAGCTTTGACTATGAGGAGATCCTCGTCCCCGGTGATTGGTATCAGGAGGTTATTGATGGCGAGATCAATGGCAACTTTTTTATCTCAGCTATCAACTCCGGCCTGAGCGAACAGGAAACCGTTATAATTACCGATCTTTTCAAAGAAAAGCTGAATTTTTCCCGCGATATCAGAGGTGGAGATCGTTTTCAAATAGTGCGCAGCCAGGAGTTTGTCGAGGGACAATTTACCGGTCAGAGCTACATCAAGGCCGTGCGCATTATCCGTCGTCATCATTTGCACAGTGCTTTTTTGTTTGAAGATGGCAACTACTACGATCTCAAAGGCCAAAGCCTGGCCCGCGCCTTTCGCCGCTATCCCACTCAACATCGCTTTCGGGTCAGTTCCCCTTTCAGCCGGACACGTCGCCATCCGATCACCGGGAGGATCGCACCACACAATGGCGTTGATTTTTCCTTGCCTGTAGGTACGCCGGTTCTGGCCACGGGTGACGGCAGGGTAACGCGGGTGGAGAATCATCCTTTTGCTGGAAAATATATTGAAATTCGACACGGCGGCCATTATGCGACCCGTTATCTGCACCTGAACCGCATCCTGGTCAAACGTGGCCAGAGCGTCCGGCGTGGCGAAAGGATCGCTCTATCCGGCAATACCGGACGTTCCACCGGACCACACCTCCATTTTGAGCTACATGTCAAAGGCCGTCCGGTCAATCCCCTCAAGGCTGCCATTCCCATGTTGGCTTCCGTACCCAAAAGGAAAATCAAACAATTCAAGCAGCAGGTGGCTGAACTTATCGCTCTGATGGAACATCCGTCCAGAACTTTCGCTTTGCGTTGAGCCTGCTTCTCATACCCTGGCGTTCTTTTCAGCATGAAAGGCGGACGTTTTGCGAGGATTGAAACCATTGTATGAAAAAAAAGGACATTCTTGTCACCGTCACATTCTCTGATCATTTGTGCCTGTGAATGGCTTGCAGGGTTGCAAGTTGATGCCAGGAGAAGACTTACCCCGAATATTTTTCACATCAGGCCTGGCCTATTTTCCTAGCCTAAGGATCCGTCTTTCTCGCTCCCACTCCTAAGCGTCAACCGTGGCCTGAGTATCATGGAACTGGATCGCGAACGGTTAGAACTCCTGCAAAAACGCATGGAGGATAACTCTCTTTTTATGACGGGACGGAATTCTACTCAAACCTCCAGACAAGAAAGCCAATCTACCCTGTAAATGTCACAACGGTGCCTGCTGACAACGAGTCAAGCCCCAAAAACGGTTTCAGCCGGCCCAGTTGCGCCGGCAAGTTGTCATTGTTTCTTTTTGATCTGGAAATCTGCATGCCCGGCCTGCCAAAGCCCGAAACTCAGAACGTCGGCAAGGCTCTCAAAAGCCACAGTCTTGGTGTTTCCAATGCCGTGGCCGGCTTTGAAATTGACAAAAAGAAGGACCGGCTCGCGTGAGCCTGTGGCAGCCTGCAAACGGGCAGCAAATTTCGCCGGTTGCCAGGCTGCGACCCTGGGGTCGTTAAGCCCGGCGGTAATCAGTGCTGCCGGGTATTTCACGCCGTCACGAATATTGAGGTACGGGTCCATGGCCAGCAACGCCCGGCACTCATTAGGAATGGTTACGGAACCAAATTCCGGGACGTTGACCGGACCGTTGGGCGTCTCTTCTCCCCGCAAGGGATTCATGAGCCCGACTTCCGGAATGCCCGCGGCAAAGAGATCGGGCTGTTCGGTCATGGCCATGCCCACCAGAATCCCCCCCGCACTGCCGCCGTTGAGGACGACCTTGCCGGGAGAGGTGTAACCATTCTTGACCAGATATTCCGCCGAAGCGATGGTGTCCTTCCAGGTATTGGGCTTGGTGGTTTTCATGCCGGCTGTGTGCCATTCATCGCCAAGCTCCCCGCCCCCCCTGACGTGCAGAATGGCAAGTACTCCTCCTTTCCACGTCCAGAGCAGAAGGGACGGACTGAAAAAGGGTGTCATGGATTTTCCGTAGGCGCCGTAACCGTACATCAGCACCGGGTTTTTGCCGTTTTTTTTCAGACCCTTACGATAGATGAGGGAGAAAGGAACCTCCACACCATCGTGGGAGAGAAGCATGACCTCCTCGACCATCAGGTCCTCGTACTCCGGATACTCGGCTGGTGAAGAGATGGTCTCGACATGGAATTTCAGGGTCTTGAGATCGAAACGGTAGCGGCGGAAATCATGGCTCCAGCCCGCCAGAACAGTCCAGACATCGGAAAAGCGAAAACCTTTGGACGACAGCACAACGGTTCCGGCGTCAAAAGGAAGCTCGATTTTCTCTGGCGACGTACTGCTGTAGGCTTGAAAATACAATTCTTCTCGCACACCGTTTTTGGCCAGGGTGTAATACATGCCGTCTCTGGTCAGGACGTAACCGCTCAGGGTGGTGCCCGGTAAAGGGGAAACCACGGTCTCGGCACGTTTCAGATCGGGTTTTTTCAAAGACATTTTTAGAATTTTGTATCCGGGTGCGTCCTTCGAGGTGAGCAGATAGATATCCTTATCCGTCAACTCAAAGTCATGAACGTCGTCTTCCGGCACAAAGAGCTTTTCCCAGGCGATTCCTTTCTTTTTAAGCTCGGCCATGGGGGCGTAGTAGGCATTCAGACGCCGGTCAACATTAGAGATAAAGGCAAAAAGATAGCCGCTGTCCTTGTCAATGCCAACCCGTGGGATGTCTTCCGGACGCATGTCCACTTCCGGGTTGAGGGTCCTGGAAAACACCATCCTATCTTTTGAGGGTTCGGTACCGACTTTATGCAGCCAAGCCGCGCTGTCATACTGGGGATTTCTACCGGCAACGGCCGGGCGGAGACGGTTGTAGAGAAATGCTTTGCCATCGGGCAGCCACGAGGGGCCGGCAAAACGGGAACGGTCGATCTTTTCGGGATAGAAAGTCTTCTTATCCACATCCATGATGAGCAGCACAGCATCCTCGGAACCATTGGGAAAGACCGAAAGAGCCAGTCTGGAGCCGTCGTCATTGGGTGCTATGGTGCCGATGACATAATGCTTATCCTTATTTTTGCCGTAATCGGCAGGATCGAAAAGCAGAGTTTCGGCACCGTGAAAGCTGTCTCTGACGAAAAGCTTGCCGGTTTCGTCGGCGGGCGTCCGCTTGAGGTAAAAATAACGATCATTTTCCGTGATACGAAGGTTATAGGCACGAACGGATCTACGACCGTCAAACTCCCGCATTTTATCGAGAAGCTCTTTCCTGCCGGCAATGCCGTCGAGAACCGAGCGGGCATAGTCGGACTGCGCCCTGACCCAGGCCATGACTTCCGAGTCCTCGAAATTCTCCATATAGCGATAGGGATCAATCACTTTTTTGCCGCATACCTTTTCCACCACAGGCCTCACAGGAACCGCCGCTGGAGTTCCCTGTGAACTGTGCCGCTTTTGAGCCGCAAAACCGGGACCGCACATAATCAGTGACAAAAGACCCAGGAGAAAAGCAATTTGCTTCAGAATAGTGGAAATATTCATTCTATTGGCCATAACTCACCCGTTAAAGGTTTCACATATCTGAATCATGACATGTTTTACACTTTTTGAAAGACGAAACCAAGTGGACCGGCCGCACTTTTCACACTTTATCTCGAGTTTAAGAGTATTCAAGCAAAGATGAAATCCGGATAAAACTATAAATTCTTCAATACTCGAAATGGAGGAAAACGCTTGGGGGTATCCATTGTTCTGTGAGATGGCAGGACATATATCTCATCAGAAAAGATGGTAGAGAAAAAGTGAACGGATTTATTTTCCGTTCCACAAGTCACCATAAATAGAACGCCAAAAAGGCCTACCTGGAAACAGGTGGCCTTTTTTGGTTTTCACTGGAGGTAAAGGGCTTTGGTTATTTCGTTGGAGCCATTTCCAAAAAGTTGTCTAAAAATGAATTCCCTGAAAACCCTTTGGATCATTATTGGATAAGAAAAATCGCTTGTGCCGTAAGACAATTCGATACTTTCTCATGATATGCGAATAATATTCCCGAAATTTCTCCTAAATTTACCAAAAAACCTGATTTTTCACAAAGTTGCGCTATCATTTCTAACAGGTCCGCTTTTTATCCATCTTCCGTTTTCACAAGATCTGAGTATCCCGAAAAATTTTGTCAAAAAGAGGACACAAGCATGAGACTTGCGCTGATCGGTGTAGGACAGGTTGCCCGGCACCAGTTGGCGGCCATGGCCCGAACTCACGGGATAAGACTTGTCGATGCCCACGAGCTCGACCCTGATAAATTTAGGGTTCTGGGGAATAGTGTACGTTTTCATCCAGACCTGAATTCTCTTTTAGAACATTCCGATGCGGATCTTTTTGTCGTTTCAACCCCAAGCAACACCCATCTGGACATCAGCCGTCACCTTCTCGAAAACGGGCGGGCGGTTCTGATCGAAAAACCGGCCTGCGTCAATGTTGCAGAGCTTGATTCTCTCGCAGCTCTGGCTGACTCCACGGAAATGTTTGTTTCTGTGGCATTGCACGCCGGTTTCAGCCTTGAGGTACAATGGTGGCTTGAACATCGCAATGATTCCGAATTTGATCTCGGCGGACTTATCAGCTTCGATTCGGGCTGTTATGATCCCTATATCATGCGGGGAAAAGTTGGGCCTCAAGCCAGGGGCCTTTTGGGTTCATGGCTCGACAGCGGCGTCAACGCTCTCAGTGTTGTCGGAACCTTTATCGACACAAGAGACCTGACGGTTCGTGAAAGTTTCCTCGCAATGGCTCCAGGATATGAAGACCTGGATGTGCGAGGAAAAGCAACTTTCAGCTTCTCCGGGAAAAAGGGCAAAGGGCATGGCCGCATTGAAACCAACTGGACCTTGGGACTCGATAGAAAAGTTACTCGCCTGACCTATGAGGGGGGGGATATCATCCTGCACCATTCGAAGGAATCGGTCTTTTTGTGCCGGGAAGGGAAAAAAATCCTTCTGAAAGATCTTCGTAATCGTTTTCCCCGCTTGACAAACCATTACTGCGGCCTCTTTGCAGATGTTCGCAATCAACTGCGGACAGGCAGAGGGAACCTTAAGTCAGCCATACCTCTCCACCGTTTACTGTTTGACGTCATGGAAAAAGGGCGAGAATCCAACATAAGGGTCAGGTCTTTTACCTAACTTTTACCAGCCCGTCCTTTCTACGCTCCTTTTCCCACAGGTAAGTCAAGAAGGTTGTCAGACTCAGGAATAAACCTTGTCAAAATCAACAAATCGATGGCCAAAATCTCATTTTCTCGTTACGATTCCCAAAATCCGGCAGCCCTTAGCAAAAATCTTTTTTTCATTTCATTGTCATGCTGGAGTCTGAATGTTTGCAGGAACACACGGATACCAGAAAGTGATCAAGAGAGTATTGTGGTTCGCCCTGTTTTTTTCAGGACTGTTTTTATGGGCCGCAAATACTCTGGCGATTGATTATGGTTTCACACTTGATTTTGAAGAAGGGGATTTGAGCGGCTGGCAAATATCCGGCAGGGCCTTTCAAAATCAGCCGACCCTGGGGGACAACCCGACAATTCGAGGCCGCGGGCAACCTTCGCAGCACCAGGGTCGCTATTGGATCGGCACTTTCGAAAATTATCAGGGGAAACGTGGCCAGAAACCGGGCGGCGTACAGGGCGATGCCCCAACAGGGGCTCTGACATCCACGCGATTCACCATCCCAAAAGGTAATCTCAGTTTCCTGCTGGGAGGGGGTGGCGATGCACAACGCCTCGGAGTGGCGTTGTGGGTCAAGGTCAGACAAACGCCAGAGTTCGATTCGGATAGAGTCTATCAGGCGGCAGGGCGCAACTCGGAAAGCATGCGCCGAGTGACTTGGGATCTTGCCCCTTATGCGGGAAAGGAAGGCTTTATCCAGATCGTTGACAACTCTTCCGGCGGCTGGGGACATATCAATGTCGATGATTTCCGTTTTTCAGCGGACAGCACTGATCCTGGAGTCACAGGACCTTCCACTGCGATCCCGCCAACAGGGATGACCGTTGCCATCACCAGGGTTCCTTCCCTGGTTGGGCGTACCATCGGCGAGGCGGAGGAACTCCTCGCCGCGGCCCGCCTCTCTCCGGGCCGGGTTGATAAACGGGAGTCCGGACGCCGAACCGGGACGGTCCTCAGCCAATCGCTCAAAGCCGGAACCCTTGCCCCTTTTAAAACAGCTGTTCACCTCGTCATTGCAGTCAACAAATATGTGACGGTGCCGCCTCTGATCGGGAAAAATGTCGGTACAGCCAAAGAACTGTTGGGAATAAAAGGACTCCGGGTCGGCCGGATCAGCAGAGCCCGGTCCCCGGAAAAATCGGGAATCGTGCTTGATCAGAAGCCTTTTGCCGGGGACCGCGTCCCAATAGGCACGGCTGTCGATCTGGTGGTGGCCGAAGCCGAGATAGTCGCCGTTCCCGATCTGCTCGGAAGGCCGATTGAAGAAGCGGAAGAACTGCTTGGGGCGTTGCGCCTGAAACTGAGAAACATCCAGGAACGTCAATCTTCCCAGAGGGAAAGGGCCGTTATCAGCCAGCGGCCAGCCGCAGGGGCAGAGGTCCGAACCGGGAGCCCGGTAGACCTTGTTATAGCCATTCCAATAACGGTTTCCGTCCCTTATCTTATTGGCCTGAATCTCGAACGGGCTCAGGCTATTCTTGAAAAAGCGGGATTGCGAACCGGGCCGGTTGAAGAACGCATAGTGTCCCGACCGGCAGGGACGGTTTTAAGCCAGGACCCTGCAGCAGGAACCAACGTCCCGTATGATTCAAGCGTTCGAATTGTGGTCGCCGAAGGTATTTCACCCGCCATCATGCCCGAGTTGGTGGGCCTTTCTCTGAAAAAGGCGGCCAGGATTCTACGCGAGCGGAACCTTTTCGTCGGAAATATTACCAGGGTGAGCTCGAACAGGCCACCCAATACCGTGCTGAAACAAAGTCCGGAGGCCGGTTCCTCCGTCCGGGTTGGGGTGACTGTCAACTTGTCCGTAGCCGAAGAAAAATCGCCAGTTGGCATCCCTTGGGTAATAGTGGGCGCCTCCATGCTGGGAATGGCAGCTATGGGAGGATTTTTGCTCCGCCAGATGAAGCAGCGGGCCCTTCGCAATACAAACGCGGACTTTTCCATCACCATTCGCAAAGATCCCGGGCGACAGACCATCCTGACGGAAAAAACACTGTTTCAAAATGGCCAATTACGCATCAGGCCCGTAGCAGACCAAGGGAAAAGCCGCTTCCAGACCCGAAAAAATATGTTCAAAAAACCATCCAAAAATGGAGAAAACCTATGAAACCCGCCGGTTTGACTCTGAAAGAGTTTTTCCTTTACCGCCACAAAGACCTTTCCGCCCAGGCACTTAAACAAGTGGAAGAGACCAGTAAATACTCTGACCTGAGAGAAAAACTGGGGCAAGCCACCCAGAACCTGCCTTGGCCTGGAGCCTTTGACCTGACCATGAAATCACTGGGAAAACTGCTTGAGAAAACGTGCCTTTACGACATCATGGCAGATGCCTGGCGGGAGGATGAGGAGTTTGGAGAACTTTCCGACCCGGAACAATACCCACCTGATGAGACGATCCTGGTTCCCTTGGCAGACCACACTATTCGTTCGGAACACCACCCCTATCTGGAAATCATGCTCGATCAAAAGATCCTGGGCCGGATCGAGGTTAAGATTGAACTGACACTGAACATAAAAGGGTTCATCCTGGAAATCAACCAAGGGGAGCTTCAATCCGTGCAAACCGGAGCGCTCAATGGCGACGGACGCATTTTCTGCGAAGGTATCCAGTTGCTTCGAAGAGATACGGGCGAGGTGCAGCTTCCAGGAAAAATCGACTGTAGCGAGTGGGGCGAAAAAGCAAAAATTTGAGACATACAACAACTCCTAATTTATTGACTTTCACAATAGTGAACAAGGACAAACAGTATTTACTGACGATTACCTTTTTGAACCCGGAATACTCATGAGACTTTGTTGCGAAATCGGGAAGTGTGCGTCAGATCAAGTCAAGCACAGTGACGCGCTCTGCAGGCATACTCACACTACGTCGAAGAGCAAGGAGCGAGCACGGCTTGAGATAACGTACAATCGGCGGTTGCAGGCAAAAGTCTTCATGAATAATCCGAGCTAATTGTCGCCGATTTACAACAAATCCCCTTTCGCGGTCAAAATTTGGAAAATGTTGTTATACTTATCTATGGCCTTTACATTCAAAGAAGGAGGAGATAGATGAAGATTTGCCGTAATCTCGTTATTGTTTTTTGTGTTGTCGCCCTGTCCGTTTTTGCATTTGCCGGTTGCAAGAAGAAAGAAGGCCCTGCGGAAAAAGCAGGCAAAAAGGTCGACCAAGCTGTTGAAACGGCCAAAGAAGCCACTAAAGATGCCGGTAAAAAAGTGGATCAGGCTGTTGAAGCTGCGAAAGAAGCTGCTACAGAAGCAAAGAAGTGAAATTATAATACCGTTTCAAAAATTTCCAAAAGGCCATCAGGCGTTCCTTTTTTGGGGAACCTACAAATAAACAACCGAAAACTGAAAAGGGTTGAGAAGCGATTTAGTCTGCTTCCCAACCCTTTTGTTTTATCCTCAGGCACGGACCTGTCAAACATTCGTGATTATCCAGATTCAACAATCTGAGAACGGTCCGTTTCCAACGGCTCAAAACTATTCAAAAATATTGGCCCGATGCAACGAAGATACGACAAAAACAGAAAATGCCTTCTCCGCAGTCAGCGGCGGAAAAGTTTTTTAAGAAATCCCCCTTTTTCATTCGTCGAAAAACCTGCTTCCCAGCCGCCGGTTTTTTCCACCGCATCATTTCGACAGAGTTGCTGGCAGAGATTATCATAATGATCCTGTCCCGCCAGAAAATGCTTGATTTGAATGCCCATCCCGGCCTCTTTTGTTACCCAGATCAACCCCATAATTCTTTTTTGATTCCATTGCACAGTGCCTTCCAGAGTGATTGGCAACCCTTCGGGGGTCAGAATCTGGATTTTCAAATGGCTCCCAGAAGGGAAACATTTACTGCTTCTCAAAAAAAACCCGAAAACCGACAGGTCGTTGATTAAACCTGTGTCCGAATAATCATCCGTTCCAAATCGGACTTTCAAATCAGCATAAAAACGTTTTCCCCACCTCAGATTGGCCATGTTTTTCTGTTCCTCGAAAAATCCACAGAAAACCTCAATTTCATTCGGTTTTTTAAATTATAGCTCTGGATCAGAAAAATGGGCGAATTTTCTGGAAAAAGTTTTCAATCCATTTCAATCAAGGTATTATCTCCCACATTCAGCTTGCCCGATTTTCCGGTAAAGCGAACATCGTGGCCAAGCAGGCTGCGGTCCAGCAGAATGTTCCTGAGTTCGGCACCTGTATTGATGATGCTGTCGCGGATTATGCTCCCTTCAACGTGGCAGTTCGCGGCCAGGGAAACATCCGGTCCGATAATACTGTTGCGTACAATGGTATCTCGGCCAATATGGACTGGTTCAATGATGACCGAATTATAAATTTCTCCCTCAACCCGGCCATTTTCTTTCAAAAGAAAGCGATTTGTGCTCAGAAGCGTGTCCGGCTTCCCGCAATCGAGCCACTCGTCAATTTCCGGCGCCTTGAATTTCACCCCTTTTCCGATCATGCGCATGAAAACAGCAGGAAGGTAATATTCCCCTTTGACAACCTCCCCGGCATGGATGATTTCCTCAATCGACTTCATAAACTCGGCACCGTCTTTCAGATAATAAAGCCCGACCTGGGCCAATCGTGAAATCGGCTTGTCCGGCTTTTCCACCATGTCAGTGATAAATCCCTTTTTCAGGACATTGACACCAAAACGCTGATAATCCTCCACCTCTTTGGAGTAAATCAAACCATCACAGTCCTTCGCCAACAGCGGAATTTTTTCAAGATCCGTTACAAAAATGGTGTCGTTGAAAACCACCAGCACATCGTCCCCCGGATGGATCCGGGGGGAAGCCATCAGCACGGCATGGGCTGGCCCCAGGCGCTCTTCCTGAAGGGCATAAGAACATTTCAAGTCGGGAAAGTGCTTCAGCATAAAGTTTTCGATCTGAAAGCCGTTTTCGTCCGTAATAAAGATTAGTTCATCCGCATTGAGGCATCTCAGACGGTTAATAATATGTTCCAGAACCGCTTTTCCAGCTACCTGGACCAGTGATTTGGCTTTGGTGTGGGTGTGAGGCCGCAGGCGGGTTCCTTTGCCCGCGACCGGCAAAATAATTTTCATTTGCCCTCCTTAAAATGGCTTGTCAAAAAATTGTGATTTGGCTAGCATCGTCAAGCTGACCAACTTTCAGTTTAAAACATACAATTAAAAATTTGCAAGGTCCGGACCGGGCAATACTTTCTTTTGCTTACTCCTATTGAGGTTACCATGAAAGATTATATGATCAGAGCCATTACTGCTGACGGGTCCATCCGGGCCAGCGTTGCCGTAACTACTCGACTGGTAGAAGAAACCAGACGGAGGCAACAGACCGACGCTCTTGCCACCATAGCCCTCGGCAGGCTGGTGACCGGTTCAGCTCTGTGCGGAAGCCTCCTTAAAGACCAACAGCGCTTGGCTATGATTGTGGAAGGGAATGGTCCCCTGGGAAAATTGTTCAGCGAAACCGACGCCTGTGGACACATCCGGGGGTCGGTTAGAGTCCCCTTGACCGGTTTTTCACCGGACTCAGGCAAATTCAGCGTATCGGATGCTGTTGGGAGAGCAGGATTTCTTCATGTCACCAAGGATCTGGGCCTCAAAGAACCTTATCGCGGCATGGTCCAGCTTCAGAGCAGCGAGATTGCCGAAGACCTGGCCTATTATTTTACTGCCTCTGAACAGACGCCTTCGAGCGTGGGTCTGGGGGTCAGCCTGGGCGATCGGGGGAAAGTTTCCGCAGCCGGCGGATTTCTCATCCAGGCTCTCCCGGAAAGTGACGAAGCCCTCCTTGAAAAAATTGAAAACCACTTGAAGACTCTCCCCGCGGTTTCCTCCCTGCTGCTGAAAGGAACCACCCCGGAGAGACTTCTGACAATTATTCTGGCAGACATCCCTTGCAGAATTGAAGGGCGGACGGATCTGGTTTTTCGTTGCGGATGTGGCAGGAGGCAGGTTTGCAATATCCTTTTTTCTCTCGGCAAGAAAGAGCTGGAGCGACTGGTGGAGGAACAGAACGGGGCGAACGTCACCTGTGAGTTCTGCAAAAAAAAATATTCCTTCGGAAAGTTGGAAGTGCAACGTATGGCCGAAAAGTGTTAAAAACCAGCCGGGTTTGCTCATGAGGCTTCGTCGCGAAACCGGTAAGTGTGCGTCAGATCAAGCCAAGCACAGTGACGACCTCTGCAGGCGTACTGGCAGTACGTCGAAGAGCAAGGAACGAGCACGACCAGGAAACTGTCGGACGGGGGGAATCGTAACGAGAAAATGGGAAATCGAGGATAGATTTTCACAATTTTGAGAGCGAATAGTGGACTATTTGCCGATAATTTGCCGATAATTTGCGGAAATATGGCCCGATTTATCGGTTTCACAGTAGGTTCCTTCCCAAGTTCGATAGTTTCCTAAAGATGGCGTGCAATTGACGGTTGTAGTAGAAGGCTTCATGAATAAACAGGGTTAGGCAGGAGATGTCGGCCGTTTCTCGCCGGCCAGGCGGAAAGCCGGGTGTTTTTTCAGGGTGTCCAACAGGAGTACGGTGGCCCAGCCATTTACAAGCCCGGTAGCAATGGCGAAAAGCATGAAAACCGGGAACAGATTCCAGAGCCCGTCATGGCGGACAAGGATCAGCCAGGCCACGAAAAGCTGACCGGCGATATGGCCAACAGCGCCCAACACGGATACCCCGATCGGACTGATGAAGCGCCCGAAAAAGGCTTTTGAACCGCTCATCATAAGCATGGCAACGGTTCCGCCCGACAGGGACAGGAGAAAACCCGGAGAAAACAGGTTTCCCAGAAGCAGAGAGCCGATAAAAATTCGCGCCAGGATGACAACCCAGGCTGCGCGAACACCATAGAGAAAAAGTGCTGTCAATGCCAGAATGTTGGCAAATCCGAGGCGCAAACCGAGAACGGGAGAGGGCAGAAGGGCCTCGAGGGTATGCAGGGCCACCGCCAGAGCGATAAACAGAGCGAGAAATATCTGCCTGCGGATGGTCTCCAGGTCCGCTGTTTCAGCGGCTGAGGATATCGTATTCTCGGTCATCTCCCTTTTCTTCCCCTGCAACACGAATCAGTATATGGTTGGGGACACAGGCGATGACATCCCCGCTTCTGCGAATATGCCCCATCCCCATGCAGATTTTTCTGGGACAGTCCGAATGGCTGATAAAAACCTCCCGGTTGCGGATCACCATAACAGTCTCACCCACCGGACCCGTAAAGGTCTCTTCCCTGGAACTGTCCAGAGGCGCTGAGAAAAGGACCTTTCCGTCCTGCTCCACGATCACCAGATTGCCGGCTTTTTTCTGGCTTGCCTGAAAAAAAGAAAAGCCCACTCCTGCCAAAATAGACAGGACGATGAGCCAGTCCAGAAAAGTCATCCGCGCAAGTAGGCTCTTCACTGCCACTCCACAACCTTATCAAAACCCGGAGTTGTGGCGGGTTCTCCATCCGCACCGATTATCATCCCTTCGGCGGAAGGAAACCTCATTAATAAAGAGATCCCTTCTTCCGGCCCAAGGACGAAAGCTGCGGTGGCCAGAGCATCGGCCAGCGCGGCATTTTCAGCGAGCACCGTGACACTGCGGCTTTTACTGGAAGGGTAGCCGTTACGCGGATCAAAAAGGTGATGATAACGCTTACCGTCTTTTTCGAAAAAACGCTCATAATCTCCGGATGTGACCACTGAAATATCCCTCAGAAACAACTTGGCCACAAAGCGGTTGTGGCTGCGCGGGTCCTGAATGGCAATCCTCCAGGGCTTTCCCTGACGGTCGCCCAGAAGCCGTATGTCGCCGCCGGCATTGACGGCCGCGTGGCGGATGCCATTCTGCTCCAGAATTCCGACCGCACGGTCAATGGCATATCCTTTGGCAATTCCACCCAGGTCGACCTTTGTCCCGGCCTCTTTTTTTTCTATCCGGTCGCCGACAACTTTCAGGGCTTCCAGACCGGTTCCTTTGAGCGCCGCCTGGATATTTTCAGGAGCGGGGACTTGCGGCTCATCGGTTTCTATCCCCCACAAAGATTTAAGATTGCCCAGGGTCATGTCAAAAGCCCCTCTACTGGCTTGAGACACCTTCAAGCCGAGAGTAACAATTAGGACGACCTCCGGAGAAACTTCGGTGCCGGCAACATCGGCAAGGCGCCGCACATCACTCCCCTCCAGATAGAAACTGGTCAATTTCTCAATCCGTTTCATTTCCGCAAAAGCCGCAATTACCGCCGAAGTCGTTTTCGAATGATCCTCTCCAAAAGCGGTGATCTGGACAACGGTGTCCATAATGATCTGGCTCTTCTGGACAACCTCCGGTTTATCGAAAGGACATTGCCTGAGACCGAAAATGGCCAGCACAAGCAGAAAAAGGAAAATGATGATAGGACGATTGAAAGGAAGCACTATGCCTCGACAATTTCCCCGATGAGATCATAGTCGGAGGAGTCGGTTATTTTCAGGCTCACAATGTCTCCGACTTCCGCATGGCCGGTCGTAATGTAAACCTGCCCGTCGATGTCGGGGGCCTGGCCGATACTCCGGCCCTTGAGGAGAAGCTCGGTCTCTTCACTGTAGCCTTCCACCAGAACCGGCTCGATGCGGCCGATCAGGGCACGGTTTTTTTTAAAGGAAACACGTTTCTGGGCTTTCAGCAGTTTTTCATGACGGTTTTTCTTCACCCTGGGCGGAATCTGATTTTCCATACTTCCGGCCGGGGTACCCTCCTCCCGAGAATACTTGAAGACTCCGACACGTTCGAAAAAACCCTCCTTGACAAAGGTAAGGAGCTGGCCAAACTGTTCTTCCGTCTCGCCGGGAAAACCGACAATAAATGAGGACCGAAGGGTAACATCCGGAATATGTTGGCGAATTTTTGTAAGCAGAACCCTTATCTGTCGCTCGTTCACCCCACGGTTCATCTGTTCGAGAATCGTATCGTCAACATGCTGCAGGGGAATGTCGAGGTAATTGCAGATTTTTTCTTCTCCGGCCATGATTTTGATCAGCTCGTCGCTTACCCCGGCCGGATGGGCATATAAAAGACGCAGCCAGTGCAGATCCTTAATTTTTACCAACTCCCGTAACAGTTCCTCAAGGGTCTGCTTGCCGTCATTCTTACCGAAACCGGTAATATCCTGACCGATGAGGTTGATCTCCTTGACACCACTACGAGTCAGGTTTTTCACTTCCTCGACAACCGAGCTGATAGTTCTGGAGCGAAGGGTTCCCCGCAAGCGGGGGATCACACAGTATGAACAATTGTTGATACAACCTTCGGAAATTTTGACGTAAGCGGAGTAATGAGGCGAAGATTTTACCCGCGCCGTCCGGTGATCGTAAAGAAACGTCGGCTCACCAACCGCCTTCACCAGCTTTCCGGTAGCCTGGTGCTGCTCCAACAGTTGCGCAATCAGAGGGGCCTCATTGGTTCCGAGCAAGATGTCGACTTCCGGAAGCTCCCGAACCAGCTCTGCTTCATAGCGCCGGGGAAGGCAGCCGGCCACAACCAGAAGGCGGCATTTTCCCGTCGTTTTATAACCCGCCGCTTCGAGAATGGTTTCGACCGACTCTTCTTTAGCTTCCTTGATAAAAGCACAGGTATTAACAATGATGATGTGGGCCTGTTTTTCATCGGTAACTATTTCATACCGATCTTCGGGAAGATGACCAAGCATGATTTCGGAATCAACAAGGTTTTTCGGGCAACCGAGACTGATGAGACATACTTTTGATTTTTGCAAAGGATTCCTTCCGGGTTCGCCCTGAAAAAAGGCCATTAAATTTAAAACCTGAAAAAGCTCCGGGCTGTTGGCTTGTAACCAACATGCGCCCCATGACTATCGAAGAGCGGGTATAGCATATTACAAATGCAAAGAAAAGGCTAATTAAAACAACCTGTTGACTAAAAAGCCTGTTGAAGTTCCTCGGGCGTCAGGATATCCGTCCCCTCGGGCGGTGAAAACTGAAAGATTGCCTCGGAAGGCTTCTGGTTAACTTCGGCTTTGAGAAATCCAATGCGCGTTTTATCATTGTTAATATTGGTCAATAACAGAAAGCGGATGGGAAAGATAAGATTGGCATTACCCCCTGTTACAGCTTCTTTGCGAACACCGAGAATAATGGTTTTGATGAGCGGACTCTTTTCGAGAGGGATTAGCTCCAGAAGGTAGTCATCTTCCTGCTGTTGCTCATCCCGAAACCAGCGGATTTCAAAAAAGCTCGATAACTCCCCGAGGTTGGTGAGGAAAATTAACGGATTATTGCCTTCTTCCGTCGCCAGTGCTTTGCTGGCTTCAGATTTGATAGCCTGCTGGTTTTCCGGAAGAAAAAACCAGATGGTCCGCCCATCAGAGACGATCAACTGCTCATCAGGCTTCTGGTATTCCCAACGAAAAAGAGGGGACACCCGATCTTTTCCCGAGACCGGTAAAAATTTGAAAGTGGCCTGTCCCCGGGCCACCTGTGTCTGTCCGAGGGAGACCACTTCAGACTCCTGAATGAAATTCAATTTGAAATCGAAAATGGCCGGCAAGGAGCCGGAACGTACCTTAAACGGATTTTCCAGAGCGCTGACCACCTCCTTTAAGGCGATTTGATCCTGTTCCGCAGCGGAAAGTCCCAAAGGGCAAATAAGAACAAAAAATAAAACTCGCAAACAGAAACGAGCCATGGAAAAACCCCCAAATTAGTTGCTAGAGAAAACAAATTAATACCAAAAAAGCATGTCTTACTAATTTTCGAGATTTCAGGGGGCAGATTGCAAGGAAAAAATACAAATGAAGGAGATATAAAGGAAATCAGTTGGCGACCATATCCGGAATCGGATGGCGTTGCAGCAAGCTTTGAATGTCGAGAATAAAAAACACTTTTCCATCACCCAGTATGGTGGCTCCACTCAGTCCCGGGACTTCCTGCAGGGGAAAGCCAAGGGATTTGACGAAAACCTCTTTTTTCCCGATCAGTTTATCAACCCCGATACCTACTTTTCGGCCTCCGCATTCAGCCAATACCAGTTGGATGTTTTCCCCGTTTTGCGGTTTTTCAAAGTCAAGAAGTTCCCCCAGGAAAACGACAGGTGCGGTTTCATTCTCGACCTCTTCAGCATCCTTGGAATGACGGGTCAGATCAACAATCGGGCGATTTCCGGGATTCAATAGATCCTGGGCTTTGATTTCCAGAGTACTTAAGACCTGTGTTATCGGGATGCCGACGGTATGTTGCCCGGTTTCAACGAGCAGAACATGGATAATTGCCACATGAAGAGGGATCTTGAGAATCATTTCCGTCCCCCTCCCGGTTTCGGATTTAATCTCCAGACGTCCTCCGAGATTGTTGACCGCGGACTTTACAATGTCCATCCCGACGCCCCGTCCGGAAACCTTGGTTACCCGTGGAGCTGTGGAAAAGCCCGGGTGACAGATCATCTGCAAAGTATCGTTTTGAGAGAGGCCGGATATTTTAGAGTCGGGGAGAAGGTTCATGCGAGTTATTTTTTCCCGCACCGTTTCAACATCGATTCCTTTTCCGTTATCCCTGACGTTCAGGATAACATGATCCTGCTCCCGATTAGCGGTAATGAAAACAGTCCCTTCTTTTTCAATACCGTGATCAACAGCGTTTCGAATCAAATGCAGAAGGGGGTCGGCCAGAGCCTCCAGGATAGCCCGGTCGAGTTCAACATTTTCCCCTTCCATTTCCAGCTGGATAGCCTTTCCGGTTTCCTTGCCCAGGTCCCTGACAAAGCGGGGAAGTGAGATGGTGATATGCTCCAGCGGCATCATTCTGATTTTTCGAACATGATGCTGAAGATCGGCAATCTGCCGGGAAAGTTCCGCCAGGCTTTCTTCCAGTCCAGGGTCCGGACGGACTTCGGAGGCTGCTTCCAGGCGGTGACGTGTGGTAATCAATTCTCCCGTAATATTGTTGAGATAATCCAGCACTTCAGTTGACATGCGAACGGATTTTGGTAGCGGGCCGGGCGGTTTTGCTTCGGTTTTCTGATTTGAAATGGCAAAGGGGAAAACCACGCTTTCAACGCCCTGGATCTTCCCGACGATCTTTCGCAAAACATCTGCTGAAAGACCGGTCTGGAGCAGAATCTTCAATAGTCGGAGCTCTGAATCCTCGGAGAAATCGGAGGAGATCAATTCAGCAACCGACCCCAGCTTCAAGGTAATCAATTCAACGGCCGCAACAGGTGAGGCATATTCTTTTTTCAGATGGATATGGAGAGTGATGGTCTTTGATGGCCTGGCAGGTTGCGCCGGCTGATTTTTTTGCGGGAAACTTTCCTGCGAGATTTCCGAGGCACTTCCAGCTTCTTCATTGACAGAATTCTGAAGAAATGATTCGATTTCCCTTTCTTCTTCTTTTGCTTCCAGGTCATTAATCAGGTCTTCGAGAAGTTCGATCCCCTCCAGAAGCTTTTCGACCACATGTGGCACCAGTTCTTCTTTTTTTTGCAGGGTTGAGAGCCTGTCTTCAAGGTGGTGAGCCAACTTGGCGGTGCGGGAAAAACCCATGGTCGCAGCCATGCCTTTAATTGAATGGGCTGCGCGGAAAAGTTGACCCATTTTTTCAGCGTCAAAAGCGTTGTTTTCCATTTCCAGCAACAGACTGTTCATGTTACGAAGGTGTTCTCTGGACTCGGCAAAGAAAAGCTCCTGGTATTTGGTCATGTCCATGAGATCAAACCTCGGGTCCGAAACTCATCGGCTACTGGTTTTAGGCTTGGAGGAAAGTGAAAAAACCGGTGAGGCTAACGGCATGGCTACTTCATCCGAAGGATCCTGCCGGTTCTCATGGCTCGCTTCAAAATGAATTGGTTCTGAAAAAGCTCCGACCGTTTCGCATTTGGAAGCCATATCAGAACCCAGGCTTTTTTTGAGATGAGCAGGATCCAGAATATGGACTAGTCTTTCATTTTTTGAGTTGACGAGGCGAGAAACGGTAGCCACAGCGGAGTTCGACATCGCCTGCAAGGTTTGAGCTTCTTCCAGGTCGGAAAAACTTCCTATCGAGCTGACCGAAAGGCCCAGATTGGCTTGTCCCGGATCCAGCACAATAACTCTGGCGTCCTGTACCTGACTGGACATTCTCAGGTAGGCGGCCATATCCAAAACCGGGATGATACGGTTATGAAAATTTATGGCCCCTCTGAAAAAAGACGGCGCCAGAGGGATCGGATTCAACTTGGGAGACTCGACTACTTTCTGAATTTTTGTGATATCCAGCGCAAAAGCCTCAGTCCCGATATTAAAAGTCAGCACTTTCACCGACGGCCTCCTTTTCAACAACATGGCTCAGTTGAAAACGGCTCACCACCTGGAGGAGTTCCTCGGAGGTTTTGGAAAGCGTAACAGCAGAATTAGCCATTTCCTGCATTGAAGCCGACTGTTCTTCCGCCGCTGAGGAGACCTCAACCGTCGCGGAAGCATTTTCCGTGGTCACCTTGGATATTTCCTCGACGGTCTGTACTATTCTTTCCGCAAGAGAGGTCTGGTTTTCTGAAAGACCCGAAATCGTATCGGATTGGCTCTTGGTTTCCAGTGCGGCCTGGATAATTTCATTAAAAGACTTGTTGACCCCGTCAAAGGCATTTCGTCCAAGGTTCATTTTCATGATGCTTTCCTTCAGGGAATCCTGGACTTTCTGGTTTTCCTCACGAATGCTTTCAATCAGCCTCGAAATCTGACCTGCAGATTCACCGGTTGAATCGGAAAG
The DNA here is from genome assembly GCA_963665915.2 of Desulfuromonadales bacterium. Lineage (GTDB taxonomy): Bacteria > Desulfobacterota > Desulfuromonadia > Desulfuromonadales > JAAYDE01 > JAFGRU01. Next base: position 559,797 of record CAXXSG010000013.1, on the reverse strand, counting down.
CTTGCCGATTTCTTCCGCCACAATGGCAAAGCCACGTCCATATTCCCCGGCCCGGACCGCCTCGATGGAGGCGTTGAGGGATAACAAATTGGTTTTCTGCGCAATATTTGTAATAACCTCAATGATCGTTCCAATTTTCTGGACTTTTTCACCAAATGAGAGGATCTGCAAATTGTTCTTTTCGACCTCAGCCAGAACTTCTTTCATTTTTGCCATGTTGGCTTGCGCAACCTCGCCTCCCTGCTGGGCGTTTTGAGCAGAGCCACTGGCGACGCTGGCCGCCTGAATCGCCGAGTGAGCGATAAACTCTGTTGAAACAGCCATTTCCTTGATGAGCTGGGAACATTGTTCCACCATCTGGGCCTGTGTTTCCGCTCCGCAACTGATGTGCTCGGAGGCACTGGCCACTTCCAATGCCGAGGCCGTCATCTGCTCGGATGTCGCCGTCAACTGAAGGGCCGAACCGGCCACTTCGTCAGAGGTACTCTGAATACACCCGGCCAGCTCTTCGAGGCTAATCATCATAGAGTTCAACGAGTTGGCAAGATCGTGTGTTTCATCCTGAAAAAATGTCGGCGGCAGTTCGATCGGCTGGGAGAGGTCTCCGTGACTGAGACGTTCCGCCGCGCTTTTGAGAAGACGAATATTGGTGGTGAAAGTCTTGGAGAAAAACCAGCCCAGAACGAGGCCCGTCAGCATGGCTACCCCAGTGGTGAAGAGTTGTTGCCACTGTTCCGCGATTCCCAAAAAAGGCACCAGGAAACCGACCCCGACAATCGAGCCTACGACAATTATGAACCCGGAAATAAACTTATAGGCAATATCAACCCTCATGTGCGTCTCCTCATGGACCTCAAACCTATTTGGAAAAATTACGAGTTTTCAAAATTTTGCTTAAAAAAGTCCTTTTCAAGCGAGAGCCGGGACAAGAGCTCCCCCCCCTCCCCCGATAGCCCATTCATCGCAAAAAGCACTGATCCGGCTTTGATTCCAAGTATTATGGAGGTAATAGCAAACATCAGTCCAAACGACTAATGACAACTTAACCTGCTGAAATAAATAGTGAACTTTGTTTTTTAAACAGGCTTGAGAAAGGCTTGGGCTTTTAATGCCTGAACCTCATGACAAAAAAAGACCCTCATAGGAGATTTTGGCTAGAATTAACCAAAATGGTTGAAACCACCACGGGATGGTGTGTATGAATGGCCGTCGGAATCCTCGACAACCAGTTCCCTTTTTTCTTCCGTAATCGTTCCGACCCGGGTCAGAGAAAGGCTCGTCGACTCTGAGATCCGGGGCAGTTTTCCCTCTTTTTCCGGGGGAACGGTAAAGAGGAGTTCATAGTCTTCTCCGCCGGCCAGCGCCAGTTGAATGAGCGTCGGAGACACCCTATGTTCGGCTCGAAAGGGGGAGGAAAGTGGCAACCGCTTTTCGTCCACCAGGGCTCCGACAGCGGAACATTCGAGAATATGGCCAAGGTCGGCCAGCAATCCATCAGAAAGATCAATCATGGCCGTGGGAATACCTTCATAAGCCAGGGCCGCACCGAGAATTGTCCTGGCAGAAGGATTGTTATGCCGGTCCAGAAGAAAGGGATCGGGGTTTCCGCCTTTACGGAGAAGATGCAGTGCCAGGGCGCTGTCGCCGAGTGTACCGGACACATAGATGGCGTCCCCGGGCCGGGCCCCCCTGCGCGCCACATAGCTTGCTTGCGCCACGCTCCCTTCCACCGTCACCGAGATCACCAAGGGCCCGGGCGAGCTACAGGTATCCCCCCCGACGAGAGTGACGTCATATTCATCACAGGCTTCCAGGAAACCGGCAACAAAGCTGTCCAGCCCAGCCAGGGGAAAATCACCGGGAAATCCGAGACTCAGGTAGAGATGGCGCGGCTTCCCTCCCATGGCAGCGACATCGCTGACATTGACGGCGACGCTTTTTCTGCCGAGATTTTTCAGATTGGTCCATTCCTGACGGAAGTGGATCTCCTCCACAAGCATGTCGGTGGTGGTCAGCAGAACATGCCCCGGGGGCAGTTCCAGAACGGCACAGTCATCCCCGATTCCCAGTCGAACCCCCCGGCCTCCGGACACTCTCTTTTTGATCCGTTCAATAAAACCGAACTCGCCCAGATCTTTCAACTTCATGGTTTTTCCTCAAGGGTCACCTGCAAAACTTCGGTCATGCTTTTAACAGGAATAATGTGGACCTTTTTAAGCAGGTTCGGAGGAATCTCCACCAGGTCCTTTTTATTGGCGTTTGGAATGACTATGGTTTTGATGCCGGCCCGGACAGCGGCCAGAATTTTTTCCTTGAGCCCGCCCACGGCCAGAATTTTTCCACGCAGCGTGACCTCTCCGGTCATGGCGACCCCTTTTTTGATCCCACGCCCGGAAAGTGCTGAGATGATCGCCGTGGTGATGGTTATCCCCGCGCTCGGTCCATCCTTGGGAATAGCCCCGGCAGGCACGTGGACATGGACGTCCTGCTTAGCGAACAGTGACGCATCAAGCCCCAGCTCATCTGTATGGGCTCTGGCAAAAGAGAGGGCGGCATGGGCGCTCTCTTTCATGACATCCCCAAGGTGACCGGTGAGGCTCAGCTGCCCCTTCCCCTCCATGACGCTGACCTCGATATAGAGGACATCGCCTCCGGTCTCCGTCCACGCCAGGCCGGTACAGACACCGGTTTCATTTTCACGACGCTCTTCCTCCGGGACAAACTTGGCCGGCCCAAGAAATTTTGCCAAAGAGCTTTCTGAAATTGTCAGCGGCGGTTTTTTACCTTCGGCGATGATACGCGCCACCTTACGGCAGACACTGCCGATCTCTCTTTCGAGATTACGCAGCCCGGCTTCGCAGGTGTATTCCGAAATGATCTTCAGGAGAGCCTTATCGGAGAAGTGCAGGGAAGCCTTTTTCAGCCCGTTGGCCTCTGTCTGACGAGGGATGAGAAAACGTTTGGCGATCGCCAGCTTCTCGTCGGCATTGTAGCCGGAAAGGCGGATGATCTCCAGACGATCTTTGAGAGCTGAGGGGATGGGGTCGATAATATTGGCCGTGACAATGAACATGACCTTGGAAAGATCAAAGGGCAGATTGATGTAATGATCGGAAAAAGCATGATTCTGCTCCGGGTCGAGGAGTTCCAGAAGTGCGGCGGAAGGGTCCCCCCTGAAGTCGGCACCGACTTTGTCCAGTTCATCCAGCATGAACACCGGGTTGTTGGTGCCGGATTGCTTGACTCCCTGCATGATCCTGCCGGGAAGAGCGCCCACGTAGGTTCGCCGATGCCCGCGGATTTCCGCCTCATCCCGAATGCCGCCCAGAGAAATCCGGGTGAATTTTCTCCCCAAAGCCCGGGCAATCGATTTTCCAAGGCTGGTTTTCCCGACCCCTGGCGGTCCGACAAAGCAAAGGACCGGCCCCCTGAGTTTCTTCGTCAGCTTTCTGACCGCAAGGAATTCCAGAATCCTTTCCTTGACCTTTTCCAGATCGTAATGATCCTCATCCAGGACCCTGGCGGCTTTGATGAGATCCAGATTGTCCCGCGTGGAATGGCTCCAGGGCAGGCTGACAAGCCAGTCAAGATAGGTATGAAGCATGGAATATTCCGCCGCTTCAGTGTGCATCATTTCCAGACGACGTAATTGTTTTTCAGCTTCCTGGTGGACAGTTTCAGGCATTTTCGCTTCTTCCAGGCGCTGACGAAAATCTTCCAAATCCTCGTTTTTCAGGTCACCTTCACCCAGCTCTGTCTGAATGGCACGCATCTGCTCACGCAGGAAAAACTCCTTCTGGCTTTTGTTCATCTCTTCACGGGCTTGATTCTGAATTCGATTCTGGACCGTGAAAATTTCGATTTCCTGGCTCAAAAGGGTACTCAAGCGCCGAAGTCTCGCAGTTGGATCGAGAGTTTCAAGCAGGTTCTGGACATCCTCCAACTGGAACCCCATGTTTCCCGCGATCAGATCCGCAAAGTTACTGGGTTCCCTGACATGCTGAAGAATGGAACTCATTTCGCTCGGCAGGTTTTTCCCCAGTGAAATCAATTCATTGACCTGGTCCCGGACCAGTTTAATCTGAGCCTCTCCCTCCAGAGTCAGTTCCACCGGCTCCGTGTCGAAAACTGATTCGATGCGAACCTTGAAATGAGGCTCCCGGCTCACAAAATCGACTATTTTCCCCTTCTGAATACCCTGTACCATAACCTTCTGGCGCCCATCAGGAAGCTTCAGGGTGCGCATGATCTGGGCCATGGTTCCGACCCTGTAGATATCCTCGACATCCGGAGAGTCGATCATCTTTTTCTGGGTCGCCAGGAAAACAAGCCGGTCCGTAGCCAGTGCCTCATTAACAGCGGCAATGGATTTCTCGCGACCAACAAAGAGCGGCAGAATCATGTGCGGGAATATGACAACGTCCCTCACGGGGATTAAGGGCAGAACGTCAGATTCAGGAAGTTCTTGAATTTCAGTCATGTGGGCGGTCTCTCTTGTCCAGATTGTCTGGAGTTCTTTTCAAGCGCTGGAATCCGCGAAAAATTTACTTATTCCGGCACAGGCAGCATTACTTATGAATGTGAGTTGCTGATCATTATCCCAAAAACCCGCAAAAGAATAAAGAAATAAGGACTAAATGTCTAACAGATTAATGCTTCTGGCGATCTCGTCGCATCAGGATATGGTCCAAAATTTCAGACCTGCAAAGTAGCAAATATCTGATTGCCAAAATTAAAAACAGGAACAGAGAATTGACTTTTTGATGTCGGTACTATCCCCAAAGAAAAGAGCGGAATGATATACTTGAATAACAGACATACAGGACAAAAAGGGTAGAGGGAGGTACTTATGTCAGGGAAGCGTGACGCAATAGCAGGGACCAGTGTTCATAAATTCGGCATCAGTGACAAGCAGGGACGAGCCAGTAGAAGCGAAGACCCATACAGCCCCGAAGCAGGCCACCAGGAGGGGGCAACCTGCCCACGATGCAAAGCGGTTTATAAAAACAAACGCTGGTACTTGAAGGAAGAGATTTCCGAAAGCGAGAAAAAAAACATGGGCCTTGCCCAGTTGGAATGCCCTGCGTGTAAAAAAATTGCGGAGGGTTACTCCCAAGGTGTTGTAACCTTGCAAGGAGAGTTCTTCTGGCAACACGAAAAGGAAATTCGCAACCTGATCCACAATGAAGAAAAAAAAGCGCTGGCGAAAAACCCACTTCAGCGCGTCATGTCGATAAAGCGCGAGGGAGATGCTCTGGTCCTCCAGACCACGGAACAGAAGCTGGCGGAACATCTGGGACGGGCCATACATAAGGCCCAACAGGGCGACCTCAATGTGTCCTGGGATGAAAACCACACCATCTGCCGGGTTCACTGGGAAAGAAATGCCTGATCGACACTGCAACTGAAAGGGATCTTTTGAAAAACGGGTATCGTTTTCTGGAGCACACCGCAGACATGGGGATTGAGGCTACAGGCGCGACCCTGGAAGAGCTCTTTGCCAACGCCGCCGGCGGCCTGCGGGAAATGATTTTTGACGTGCTCCCTCCTGTTTCCGGGCAAAAAAGTCTCCACATAACCCTCGAAGGATTGGATCTCGAGGAACTGCTGGTCAGCTGGCTCAATGAAATCCTGTATATTATTGAAACCCAGAGGTTTGTTCCTGTTTCTTTCCAAGTTATAAAGGTGGGAGAGACCAAAATGTCCGCTATTGTTTTCGGTAAGGTTTTTGAAAAAAAACAATTTGCCGTTCAACGGGAAGTCAAAGCCGTAACCTATCACCAGTTGATGTTGGAAAAAACGGCGGACAGCTGGCTGGCCCGCCTTTTTGTCGATTTGTAGCAGAAACTTTCAAAACCGTTGCAGGAGTCATGATATGTCGGTCAAAATAGAGAAAATCGATTCCTGCCGATGGCGGATTCCCAGACAGGGCGCCATGCGAACCGAAGGCCTTGTCTTTGCTGATGAAAAGATGATGGCCGCACTGAGCAAAGAACAGGCTCTGGAGCAGGTCTGCAACGTCGCAACGCTTCCGGGTATTGTCGGCCCCTCCATCGGAATGCCCGACATTCACTGGGGCTACGGTTTTCCCATCGGAGGGGTGGCCGCTTTTGATCCTCAGGAAGGCGTGGTCTCTCCCGGCGGGGTCGGCTACGATATCAACTGCGGAGTCCGCCTGATGCGCACACGGCTCTCTGCTGTGGAGATTCACTCTCACCGGGAACTTTTAGCAAATAGACTTTTGCAGAACGTCCCTTCAGGCGTAGGCTCCCATCGGCGCGACCTCAAGCTTTCCCGGCAGGAAGAACGCCAGGTTCTTAAAAAAGGAGCGCGCTGGGCTGTGGAGCAGGGGTTCGGGTACGCTGAGGACCTGGAAAAAATTGAGGAAAAAGGGGTTTTGGAGCACAACGATCCGGAACTGGTCTCGGATAGGGCTCTGGAACGGGGCAGAAATCAACTCGGCACCCTGGGGTCTGGAAACCATTTTATTGAAGTCGATGTCGTCGAGCAGATATTTGATGAGACAGCAGCAACCGCGCTCGGGCTGGCCGAAAATCAAGTAACCGTGACCGTGCACACCGGCAGCCGCGGACTGGGGCATCAGGTCTGCGATGACTACTTGAAAGTAATGCTCCGCGCCAGCCGTAAGTACGGTATCGAGCTTCCCGACAGGCAGCTATGTTGCGCGCCCCTCAACAGTCCGGAAGGAGAACAGTATCTTGCGGCCATGTCCTGCGCGGCAAATTTCGCCTTTGCCAATCGCCAGCTGATCACTTCCTGGGTACGGGAATCCTTTGAGGAAGTTTTGGGCTTGGGGCCGGCGAAGATCGGCCTTTCCCTCGTCTACGATGTCTGCCACAACATCGCCAAGTGGGAGACCCATCCTTTCAAAGGAAAAAAACGCCGCCTCTGCGTTCACCGCAAAGGGGCGACCCGCGCTTTTCCTCCCGGACACCCCGATATTCCGGATGCCTACCGAAAAGTCGGACAGCCGGTTCTGATCCCGGGCGACATGGGCCGTTATTCCTATGTTCTGGTCGGCACCCATGACGCATATGAGGAAACCTTCGGCTCCACTTGCCATGGAGCAGGCCGGATTTTATCCCGCCATGCGGCGAAAAAAGCGGCGCGGGGACAGCGGATTGCCGAGCAGATGGAGGAGGATGGGATTATCGTGCGGGCCGCGGGAAGAGCCACTCTGGCGGAGGAAATCCCGGAGGCTTACAAAGATGTGGCCGATGTGGTCCGGGTCGTTCATGACGCGGGCATCGGCAGGATTGTGGCCAGGCTGCGCCCCCTGATTGTTATCAAAGGCTGAATGTAACTATTCGTCTCGTCGGCTGATGACTTCGCACCGTCCATTCCAAGGGCCGCATGAACCCATCCATGGACGCTTAGAGTCCATTGTGCTGAACAGTTACGGCTGAATTTACAGGAGTTTATTATTAGCGATGAAGATTTTTGTATCAGGTGCAACAGGGTTTGTCGGCCACGAAATAGTGCGTCAACTGCTTGAGGCCGACCATGTTGTCAAATGTCTGGTGCGTCCCGGCTCCGAAAAGAAGATCACTCCCGCCGAAGGTCTGGAAATCTGTCCTGGCGATGCTACTGACCCTCCCTCTCTCGAGGGGCTTCTTCATGGCTGTGATGGGGTGATTCATTTGATCGGAATTATCCGCGAGTTTCCAGGGAAAGGGATTACCTTTGAAAAGCTGAATTTCGAGGCTGCCGTTCATATGGTTCAGGCTGCTGAAACCCAGGGTGTTAAGCGCTTCTTCCACATGAGCGCCAACGGCTGTGCGGAAAACTCCACCAGCGGTTACTACCGGACCAAATATCGAGCGGAAAAAAGCGTTTCAGAGTCTACCTTGAAATGGACTATTTTCCGCCCCTCTATTATTTTTGGAAGAGAAGACGCCTTTGCCAACATGCTGGGGAAAATCATCGGCAAAAGCCCTGCAGTTCCCGTTATCGGCGATGGAAACTACCGCCTGGCGCCAGTGGCCGTCGAGGATGTGGCGGCCTGTTTTATCAAGGCGCTTCAAATGGAAAGCAGCGAAGGTAAGGCCTTTCAGCTCTGCGGCCCGAATGAAGTCACCTACAACCGCCTTCTGGACATCATCGCCGAAGCTCTCAACCAACACCCTCCCAAAAAAATTCACATTCCCAGCCGCCTGATCAAACCTGTTGTGGCTCTCCTGCAAAGTATCCCCCAATTCCCAATTACAAGAGACCAGATGGAGATGCTTCTGGCGGAAAATATCTGCCAGGATAAAAAGTGGGCCAATGTTTTTCAAATTAAACCCATAGCTTTTGCCAGCGAAAACCTGGGCTACCTGAAGAATTAAAACTAGGAGCCTGTCAGACCTGGGAATGAATCTATTGCGAAATTGGCAAATCGGACCATATTTCCGCAAATTTCGACAAACAGCTCTGCTATTCGATCTCAAATTTACGAAAACCTGTCCTCCATTTTCATTTTCGCATTACGATCCCCCAAGCCCGACAGACTCCTGGGCAGGGCAACCGAAACCGGCCCGGATTTTGGCAAAAAAACAGCGCGCTGATAGGAGGGTATCCAGCGCGCTGATAGGAGGAAGAAATCAAAAAGTGCCTTTCTTGTTTTTTAATTATAACCGAATCCGTAATAATTAACAGCCCCAGTTGATTTTTTTATTTTTCCCCTTTTCGATATTCCTAAGATTTCGGAAGAATAAAATCTCCCTCGCGAAAAAGGTCAGCATCGACTTTTCCACAACACCCAAAATAATTCTTTGAAAGAACAAGGTCTTTTCGGATAATATCAAAAATTCACCAAATCCCTTCCACTTAAGATTCGTTTTTTTCATGAAGGATTTCGGAATTGAAAAAACCGCCTTCCAAGGTTTCAACAAAACCAGAGGCCGAACAACCTGTCCAGTCCGCCGGCCGGACAACCTGGGGATCGATAATATTCTCTGTTGTTTTGGCAGCCTTACTGCTCGTAGGGCTCTTTAAAATAAGCCTCTCAAACTATCTCCTTTTTCACACGTTGATGGAATTCACCAGCATCATCGCGGCATTTGCCATCTTTGTCATTGGTTGGAATTCCCGTTCTTTTACTCGCTCCAAACTTTTGGTTTTTCTTTCCATCCTTTTCCTCCCGGTCGGTTGTTTCGATTTACTGCACACACTGAGCTATAAAGGTATGGGGGTATTCCCCATAAATGATGCAAATCTGGCCACTCAGTATTGGATCGCCGCCCGCTTTTTACAGGCCGGTTCTTTTTTTGTCGGTGCCGTCTGGATCAGGCAATTCGGGAAGCTTCAGCCGGAAAAAACCCTCAAAATCTTTTTATTTCTGGGAGTCGTAATTGCGCTGACAATTTATCCGGCCGGTTTTTTCCCGGACTGTTACATCAAGGGCTCCGGGCTGACCCCTTTCAAGATCTGGAGTGAAATAATTATCTGCGCCCTTCTCGCCGCCACGGGTATTCTGATCTGGTATCGCCGGAAGGACTGGGACCAGCGCCTTCTGACCTTCCTTTTCCCATCACTTCTACTCTTTATACTCTCCGAATTGGCCTTCACCTTTTATCACGATGTTTACGGTTTTTTCAATTTTGTCGGCCATATTCTCAAATTAGGTTCTTTCATTTTTATCTATTTCGGCCTCATCGAAGGATCCCTTAAAAGACCCTATTCCATTTTGTTTCACGATCTGGTTTCTTCTGAAGAAAAATTGCTGAAGGAGTTGGAAGAGAGAATAATCGCCGAAGAAAAAGCCCAATTCGCCAGTAATGAAGCCCGGGAAGCCAACAGTGCCAAATCCCGTTTTCTCGCCAACATAGCTCATGAAATCCGAACACCTTTGAATGCGATCCTGGGCCTGACCGAATTGACACTGGCTTCGGATCTCAAGGAAGAACCGAAAGAATATGTGCGCATGCTGCAAAGCTCTGGAGCATCGTTGCGGGGATTGGTGGACAATGTTCTGGATATGAGCAAAATCGAAGCAGGGAAATTTGATTTCCTGTTCCATCCTTTCTCTCTGAGTCAGAAAATTCAGGAATTAATTAAGCCATTGGATATGTTAGCCAGGGGAAAGGGTGTTAAACTTTTCTCAAGGGTTTCCGATGATATCCCCGAAATATTGGAAGGAGATTCCCAGCGCTTACGCCAGGTGCTGAACAACCTGATCGTCAACGCCATTAAGTTCACCTCGGAAGGTGAGATATCTCTGGTCGTTTCCCGGAGCAAAACCTCCTCTGCGGAGGAGGAAACCATTTGGCTTGATTTTCAGGTCCGGGATACCGGCATCGGTATCCCGGAGGATCGAATCAAGGACCTTTTTGAAGAATTCAGCCAGATCGGCAAACCTTTCTCCCGGGAATATGGAGGAAGTGGCCTGGGGCTGGCCATATCAAAAGAGATTGTAGAAAAAATGGGGGGAACAATCGGCGTGGAAGCCCGAGAGGGAAAGGGTAGTTTGTTTCATTTCTCCGTTCCTTTTAAAACAATCGCTGAAGACTCCTTTGCGGTAAATCCTGCAAAATCAGAAAGCTCTTCTGCGGAGCTTACAGCTGAAACGGTCCGTGAGAGCAACCCGATAAAGGTACTTCTGGCTGAAGATGATCTGATCAACCAGAAAGTCATGACCACGATTCTGGAACGCAAAGGATATCTTGTTTCCCCGGTCAGCGATGGCTTTGAGGCTGTCAGGGAAGCCGCCTCGGGAAACTTCGATTGCATTCTCATGGACATAAGAATGCCCAACCTGGATGGCCTTGAAGCTACCAGGCATATTCGCAAGAACCAAAACCCGGGGGATTCCCCAACCCGAATCATCGGCGTTTCCGCCAGTCCTTTTGAGGAAGAACGCGAGAAATGCCTTAAAACCGGAATGGATGACTATTTATCCAAACCGGTTCATTGGAATCTCCTTTTCAGCAAGATTGAAGCATGTCGAAAAGACTCAGAACCCCAAAAAAGATATCCGGAGGATGGCACCGTGGATTTCAGCGATCTGATTGCAGCCGTGGGGGAAAACCAGACTGCACTTGTTGAAATGATAAATGAATTTCTTCATATTTGCCCCGACAGGGTACAAACCATTCAGGAGGCCATCCGGAATCAGGATGGATCAAGTCTGGAAAAAAACGCCCACGGATTCAAATCCGCCGTCGGCATATGGGGACATTCAAAAGCCTTTGAGAATCTAACCGATCTTGAAGAGGCTGGAAGGCAAAATGATTTTCGCCGGGTGGAAAAACTTTTTGAACCTCTTCCGAAAGAATTGGAAAATCTGAACCAGGAACTGGTCGGTCTTCGAAATTCCCTGTCGAAAAAAGTGGCTTCAGCCGGCAAGAAAACATAAGAAGCGACCAGTACCGAACATGGCTTTCAGGGCGCGGGCTTCGGTTCCATGGGATGTGAACCCGGAGGCGGCTTTGGCCCATGGCGTCTGTGACGGTTGTACCTTCTGAAGGGCGTTATCCGATCCATCTGCTCCTCCCAGATTTTCGCCTGGGCCTCATCCAGGATCGCCGTGATCTCTTCATGCATGGTATTAATTTCCTGCCGAATCAGCAAATATTTGCTTTTCCTGATTTCACGGATCTTCGGCATGTGAACGGCAAGAATTTTTTCTACCTTCAGCTTCTGCTCTGCATTGAGGCCAAGTTTTTCTTCCAGGTGAGCGGTAATCCTGGCAGGATCCGTCCCGCGCCGAATATTCTGCAGAACCAGTCCCCTGCCCCAGAAAAACATTCCTGCCGCGCCGATAAGAATTCCGCTCAAGAGAAGAGCCACCCCCAAGGCAATGATTTTATAGCGGTATTTCTTCCGCTGGTTGTTCGGTGACAAAGGGTCCCTGGTTTCAGGCTGATTTGGTTTGCCTTCCATACGATCTCCTATTGTACTTCAAAAAACAGCGCGATGAGAGGGTCGGTCCATTCGCTAACACTCAGAAGGATCATAGCGCCCGCCAAAACTGCAGTGGCGGAGGAAAAAGCCGTGAGCCATTCAAGAAGCCGGAAAGTATTCGGATCATCTTCCGGTTCCTGCAGAGTACGCAGCTTGCGCATAACCCCCAGAGTGACATCGACCGCAGGGGGCTTCTCCTCGCGGGCTTTCCGGTTGAGTTTTTTTAGGACTTCTATTTCTTTCATAGCTGCTCCTTGGGCTGGGACTTCTCAAACAATTTTTTCAGATGGCTTCTGGCCCGTAAGGTTTGAACTTTGACCATTGTCTTACTCCAACCCGTCAATTCAGACGTCTCTTCAACACTTCGCTCTTCAATAAATCTGAGTGTCAATACCAGACGGTTACGCGGAGTTAATTGCCCCATGAGGCGGTGAAGAAGGTCCGCCGCCTCTTTGGTCGCAAGCACATCCGGAGTTTTCGGGTCCGCTAACTGTTCCCATTCGTCCAGCGAAACATGAGGATTATTTTGCTCCTTTTTCTGCCTTTTCCAATGGCGGTACCCGACACGCACGGCAATACGGGAAAGCCAGTGAAAAAAAGGGGCTTGAGGATGAAAGTTTTTGAGGCTGGTGTAAGCTTCCACAAAAACATCCTGAACCAGGTCCTGATGGATATCAAAATCCCTTGAGAAACGCCACATAATGGAAGACACCTTGTTCTGGTATTTTTCCACCAGTTCCCGGAAAGCACCCCCGTCTCCCTGCTGGCACCGATTCACCAGCGCCCACTCCTCAACTGTTATTATGTCAGGCTGACCCAGCACAGCCGGTTCAGTGCTCTGATCCATGGCAACAAGCTTTCCCCCTGCACAATTGAACATGCAAGGCATCTCAACTCCATTAACCCGGTTTATTCATGAATGAACCGGGTTATACGTTAGAGGCTCGGTATTTCTTTTTGTCAATATCCCTTGAAAAAGCCCCAGTACCGTTTTTAATTCTATAATGACCTTGAAAAAGGAAAGGTTACATTAAATGTACCTTAAACTAAAATTTTTCCAAACTTGATTTTAGTTGATTCCTTGTTAAGGTTCAGTCCAAGATAACCTTGATTTTTCACGGGTGCCCTTGGTATCGTTCATCTGGACTTTTGGCCTTGGGATAAAGAGATTTTTACACGAGCGATCGTATCATCTCGTTCGATTTTTTTTACATTTCTTTTTCTGAAAGGGAGGGAAAAACATGAAAAAGTTTTGGATTGCAATCCTTGCTGTACTTCTTTGCCTCGGTTGCCAGAGCGAACAGAAAAAAGGGACGGACAAAGCCGCCAAAGAACCGCAGGCCGTTCGTTTTGTCACTATCGGCACCGGCGGTGTCACCGGAGTTTATTATCCCACAGGTGGAGCAATCAGCAAACTTGTCAACGCAAAAAAGGACCAATACAAATTGCGGATGACGGTTGAATCAACGGGCGGGTCGGTTTTCAATGTAAACGCTATCATGAGTGGCGATCTTGAGTTCGGGGTTGTTCAGTCCGACCGCCAGTATCAGGCGATCAAAGGGATGAAAGACTGGGAAGGCAAGCCGCAGGAAAAATTGCGTGCCGTCTTTTCCATTCATCCGGAACTCGTAACCATCGTGGCTGCTGTGGATGCAGGGATTAATACGGTGGAGGACATGAAAGGCAAAGTGGTAAACATCGGCAATCCGGGTTCGGGTCAGCGCGGCAACGCCACCGACCTTTTCAGTGCTGCCGGTATCGATTTTGAAAAGGACCTGCAGTCTGAAGGCCTGAAAGCTGCCGAGTCCGCGGGAATGCTCCAGGACGGGCGTCTCGATGCCTTTTTCTACACCGTGGGGCACCCGAACGGCTCCGTCAAGGAAGCCGTTGCCGGCGCCAGAAAGGTCCACTTTGTCCCTGTTTCCGATGAAATCGTGCAAAAGTTGATTGACAAGTTTCCCTTCTATGCAGCAGCGAAAATTCCCATTAGATACTATCCTGGTGTCGGAAATGAAGCGGACACCCCCACTTTTGGCGTAAAAGCGACTTTCTGTACCAGTGCCGATGTTCCTGAAGACATTGTCTACAACGTAACCAAAGAAGTTTTTGAAAATCTTGAGACTTTCAAAACCCTGCATCCGGCCTTTGCCGACCTGAACAAAGAAGACATGCTCAAGGGCCTGAGTGCCCCTCTTCACCCTGGCGCTGAAAAATATTTCAAGGAAGCCGGCCTTTTGAAGTAAGGCCGTTCAAAAGCGGGAGATATCTCTTTTGCGGAGGTATCTCCCGCTTTTTGTGCCACAAGAAGAAGCCTAGCCCGGGATATTCATGAGGCTTTTTCGCGAAACCGGTAAGTGTGCGTCAGATCAAGCCAAGCACAGTGACGCGCAATGCAGGCGTACTTGCGGTACGCCGAAGAGCAAGGAGCGAGCACGGCCTGAGATGGCGTGCAATTGACGGTTCCAGCAAAAGTTTTCATGAATAATCCGGGCTAAAAGGTTCCGGCCTCTTAAGTTTCAGCGCGAAGTTCAGCAAGGAACGGGTGGATGACCGAACTGTCCAAAATTAAGCCCGATGAGGGGGCCAAAGCTGCCCAGCGTATCAAGGAAGAGGAAGAGTTGGGTCTGCGTAAAGTGGCCGGTCCTCTTAAATGGGCTGTCCCCGCCATAGCTCTTTGCTGGTCGCTGTTTCAGCTTTCCCTTTCCAGCTTTCTGTTGCTGGACTCCACCTATATACGAGCCATTCACCTTGCCTTTGCCTTTCTCATAGTCTTCCTTTCCTACCCCACCTTCAGGCGAGAAGTCCCTATCCAGGGATTGAGATGGCTGGGGGAAAAACACAAGATACCGGTCGCGGATATCGTAATCGCGGTTCTGGCCGCTCTGGCCGCTCTTTACATCGTCATCGATTATGAAGGAATCGCCAGCCGCGTTGGCCGCCCCAATCCTCGCGACATGGCTTGCGGCATTTTTCTGGTCATCATCCTTCTCGAAGCGGCACGGAGAGTTATCGGCCCGGCTCTGTCGGTAATTGCTCTCGGCTTTACGGGATATGCGTTTTTCGGGCCCTATATGCCCGATTTTCTGGCCTTCAAAGGGGTGAGCCTTTCCCGTTACGTGGGCCAAATTTCCCTGACAACGGAAGGCATCTACGGAATACCCCTCGATGTCTCGGCGCGGATTGTTTTTCTTTTCGTTCTTTTTGGATCGATGCTGGATAAGGCCGGCGCCGGAAAGTTCTTCATCGACCTGGCCATGAGCCTGCTCGGCCGCTTCAAGGGCGGACCGGCCAAGGCGGCCGTGTTCAGCAGTGGTTTGACCGGCCTGGTTTCGGGGTCAAGTATCGCCAACGTGGTCACTACCGGAACGTTCACCATACCCCTCATGAAAAAAGTCGGCTATCCGGCAAAAAAAGCGGCGGCCATCGAAGTTGCAGCCAGCACCGACGGGCAAATCATGCCGCCTATCATGGGAGCGGCGGCTTTCATCATTGCCGAATACGTTGACATCCCTTACATTGAGGTTTGCAAAGCGGCGGCCGTTCCAGCTTTTGCCTCCTATGCAACCCTTTTTTACCTGACCCATATTGAAGCATCCAAGCTGGGGTTATCTGGGCTCCCCAAGGCGGACCTGCCCCGGTTTTTCAAGACCCTGGTTTCAGGACTCCATTTTCTCATCCCTCTGTCTGTTCTCCTCTACGAACTCATTATTCCCCGCCACTCTCCCGACCTCGCTGCGTTCCGGGCCATAATGGTGCTGAGCGTCATCATGCTGGTCCAGAACCCGATCCGCGCCAGAGTCATGGGCGAAAACATTGGCCAGGGGTTTAAAAGAGGCTTTCAGGATATCATCAACGGCATGGTGGCAGGCGGCCGCAACATGGTCAGCGTAGCGATAGCTACGGCGGCCGCGGGCATCATCGTCGGTGTCGTCACCATGGGACTCGGAGGCCTGATCACGGAAATCATCGGCTACCTGAGCCGTGGCAATGTTCTCCTCATGCTGGTAATAACCGCCATCGCCAGCCTCATGATTGGGATGGGACTTCCGACGACAGCCACTTATATTGTCATGGCGTCGTTGACAGCTCCGGTTATCGTGACACTGGGGGCCTCTCAAGGCTTTGTCGTACCTCTGATCGCCGCCCACCTTTTCTGTTTTTACTTTGGGATCCTTGCCGATGATACTCCCCCGGTCGGGCTAGCAGCCTACGCCGCCAGCGCCATCGCCAAATCCGACCCCATCGCCACGGGGATCCAGGGATTCATGTACGATATACGTACCGCGATCCTTCCTTTCATGTTCATTTTTAATCACGACATAATTTTGTGGGGCATTGACAGCTGGCCCCTGGGTATCCTCATTTTTGTCATGACCAGTATCGGCGCCTTTGCCTTTGCCTCCGCCACCCAGGGATGGTTCATCGACCGCAACCGCTGGTACGACATACCACTTCTCCTTGGCGTATCCGCTCTCATGTTCCGACCGGATTATTTCGCTAAGCTGGCCAATGTGGATAATCATTACCTGACCTATGTGGCGGGCCTGATACTTTGGGCTATAATTTATCTGATTCAAAGGCTGCGGATGAAAATCAGCGCCTGATCCCTCTTCCAAGTAGCCTGTTGAATTTGGGGGATGTAACGAGAAAATGTTAGAGCGAGGATAGATTTTTGCAAATGTGAGAGCAAATAGCGGGACTATCTGTCAAAATTTTGTGAAAATATGACCCGATTTGCTGATTTCACAGTAGATTCATTCCTTGCCCGGTTTATTCATGAGGCTTGGTCGCGAAACCGGCAAGTGCGCGTTAGATCAGGGCGAGCACAGTAACGCGCGATGCAGGAGTACTTGCGGTACATCGAAGAGCAAGGAACGAGCACGGCCTGAGATAGCGTGCAATTGACGGTTACAGCAGAATTTTTATGAATAATCCGAGCTAAGTCCGACAAACGCCCAGGAGGCGGAAATGATCCCCCAATACAAAACGATTCTCTACGCCACAGCCATGTCCCCGCGCACAAAACAGACTTTCTGCCACGCCCTGAGTTTGGCCCGTGCCCTCAATGCCCGGATTGTCATTCTCCATGTCCTGATCGATGCGGAACCTTCGGCGGTGATCAATCTCGTATCCACTATAATGGGGGAAAACCGCCTGGCCGATCTGGAAATCGAACACAAAAGCGAGGTCATCGGGAAAATGAAACAGGTGCTGGAAGAATTTGCCCGCGAAGAGCTTGTCGATCATCCGGAGGATATGGAAAGGGTGGCCGGTTTCGAGGTCCACCATGGCAGCCCGGTTCAGGTGATAATTAATACAGCCGAAAGACTTGGGGCCGACCTCATTGTTATGGGCAACCACACCAAATTTCGCGTCACACCGCCATTTCTTGGGAATGTTACCGAAAAGGTGCTGCACAAAAGCAGAATTCCAGTGCTGATTGTTCCCAAAAGCATATAGAACTGAAAAAAGAACCACTAATAAAAAAGCCGGGGCATTAACCCCGGCTTTTTTTAAACCCTGTTCATTCATGAGGCTTTGTCGCGAGACCGGTAAGTGTGCGTCAGATCAAGCCAAGCGCAGTGACGCGCTCTGCAAGCATACTTGCAGTATGTCGAAGAGCAAGGAGAGAGCACGGTTTGAGATGGTGGGTAATTGGCGGTTGCAGCAGAAGTCTTCATGAATAATCCGGGTTCAACAGTGAAATTCCAAATCAATTGCTCATACTCTGGATAGGTGCCGGAATGATGCCGCCCCGGCGTATAAAATCCGCGGAACAGTTGTTGGAGCGTACCGGCATGATGACCGCTTCCCCGAGAAGACCTCCAAAAAACACTTTTTCACCCGCTATTTTGCCCGGAACCGGGATGAGGCGAGCGGCAGTGGTTTTTTTGTTGATCATGCCGATAGCCATTTCATCGGCAATGATACCGGCCAGGGTTTCCGCGGTGGTGTCCCCCGGCAGGGCGACCATGTCGAGCCCGACGGAACAGACGGAAGTCATAGCCTCCAGTTTTTCCAGGCAGAGGTAGCCTTCGGCCACGGAAGTGGCGATATTCAGATCCTCACTCACTGGAATAAAAGCCCCGCTCAGCCCTCCAACGTTGCAGCTGGCAAAAGCCCCGCCTTTTTTCACCGCATCATTGACCATAGCCAGAACGGCCGTAGAGCCGGGCACCCCGATTCGCTCCAGACCAAGGCTCTGGAAGATTTCGCCCACGCTGTCGCCGACATTGGGGGTCGGCGCCAGGGAAAGATCGACAATACCGAACCTGACCCCCAGCGTCTGGGCCACTTCGCGTCCCATCAGTTCACCCACCCGGGTGACCCGGCAGGCCGTCCGCTTAATGATTTCCGAAAGATCTCCCAAGGCAATATCCGGAAACGCCTCCCGGGCCCGGTCGATCGCTTTTTTTACCACTCCGGGACCACTGACACCGACATTGATAACCGCTTCCGGCTCCCCTATGCCAAGATAGGCTCCAGCCATAAAAGGGACATCCTGGGGGATATTGGCAAAAACCACCAGCTTGGCGCAGCCGAGACCGTCCTTCCCGGTGGTCAGTTCCGCTGTTTTTTTGATTATCTTTCCCATCTGGTACACCGCGTCCATGTTGATCCCGGCGTGAGTGGAAGCAACATTGACGGAAGAGCAGAGCCTTTCGGTCACAGCCAGAGCTTCAGGAATGGCCTCAATCAACGCCAGGTCCCCTTTGCTGAATCCTTTCTCAACCAAGGCACTGAAACCGCCCACGAAATCGACCCTGGTCTCCCTGGCTGCCTGGTCCAGGGTTTTCGCCACATCCACCAGTTGAGCGGGGGAAAAAGCAGCAGCGATAGCCGCCACCGGGCTGACGGAAATTCTTTTATTAACTACCGGGACACCGTATTTTTCACCGATTTTGTCACAGCAGCTGACCAGGTCGGCGGCCAGACGGACAATCTTGCGATAAACATTGTCCCTGAACTTTTCTGAATCGTGCGAACAGCAGTCAAAAAGGTTGATCCCCAGGGTAACGGTCCTGAGATCGAGATTTTCACTTTTTATCATCTCCAGGGTGGAAAGGACTTCAGAATTGCTCAGCATAATAAGACCTGTCTGAAAAATTGCGGGGAATATCAGATTTTGTTGGTTGCCTCGAAGATAGCCCGGTGCTGAACGGTAAATTCCAAATTGTATTGGTGGGAAATTTCAAGCAAACGGGTTTTGAGATCACTCTGAGCCACACTCAAGGGAATATCCACCTCAAAAATGGTCATCAGCTGCTCGGGTTCCACATCCTTGCGGAGAAGCGCCTTGAAATTGAGAATGTTGATGGCGAGGCCCGCCAGAACAACGGTAATGGCCGCGATCATGCCAATCTGATCGGGGCCAAGGGTGGTGACCACAAACGGAGCGGAAGTCTTCTCACCGGAAGTCTCCGCGTTTTCAGCCATGGGCTTTACCTCAACGGTCAGGCCGCCGGCTGCCAGCTTGCCGACAAGGTTTTTTTCAATAACGTCAAGCGGTCTGTTTTCGCGATTGCTGAGGATGAAAATACCTGCAAATTCGGTCTGTAGAATCGTCTGACTACAATCTTCAATATTGCAATCCAGAGAACAGAGAACCGAGGCAATTTCCGCCACAATTCCCGGCCGGTCTTTCCCCAACACGGAAAGAACAAGCTTTTGCATATTTACTCCAAAACAGGGATTTGCAGATGTCAGTCGAAAAATTCGAAAGCCACCTGAATTTACAATAAAAGTGCAGAAAAGTCAGGTCGTTTTCCGTCTTGCGGCAAAAAAAAGGGCCTGTTTTCACAGGCCCGTCAATATATTTGTCCAGTTGAATTTAACCAACAATTTTATTCAGACTCTTGTTTTTGAGACTCTTGTTCTCTTTGTTTTTTGTATTCCAACTCTTCTTCAGTAGGTTTTCCAAAAAGAGTTATAAACGCCCCGGGGCGATCCAACAATTCAATTTTTGGACGTACAGCGGGCCACATTCTGCCTTGATTTTCAAGCCAGTTCTCACATTGCTGAGTGTGGGCATCCGCAAAATTCAACGCAATGGGAGTTCTTGTCTGACAATGAGTACAGAGTTCGTACGGACCTGCTTCGTCTTTCACCAATTGGAAAACACAGTAATAGTTGCAGCTCATGCACTTTCTTCGATAATATTTTTCAGCCATTAATTTAGTCCTTTCAATATTCTTTGAAATAACAAGATTTTAATTGTAACGGCGGGAAGCAACTGGAGTCAAGATAAATTATACCACCCTATTTTTCAGAAAGACACCGCTGCGAAATCTTTGCAACAGGAAATGACCTTGGTATACTTCCAGTCGGAAACTAAAATATGCATGATACTTTGATGTGACTTTAATGAGAAACGTTTGGAGGAGAAACCACCGGCTTCGCAGCTTTTGGAGCCGTCTCATTCTCAAGCTCAACAGTCTCCTTACGTCTCCATAAAAAGATCGGTTCACCAAGCATGAAAGATTCATATAACCAGAATCTCGCCTTTATCGAATACCTGTATACCCTCTGGAAAGAAAATTCGGAAAGCCTGGAGCCTGAGTGGCGAGATTTTTTCCGCAACTGGGATGACGAAAAAAACCCACCAAACCCGTCACCCACATCTTCACCCCAACCCCAAATCAGCGGGGTATCATCGGCACTTATACGTGAAAAACAGGCTGCCGTGCAGTCCCTCATCGACCGTTTTCGGGAAAGCGGGCATTTTCTGGCCGATGTCGATCCTCTCGCTACGGCACCCATATCCCATCCCATGCTTGCCCTGGATGCTTTCGGCTTAAGCGAATGCGATCTTAAACAAACGTTCAATCCTCGAAAATTCTCTCGCAAGGAAGCGGCTCTCGAAGAGATTTATGCCATCCTGCGCAGTACTTACTGCGAATCGATCGGGGTGGAATATATGCACATTCAGGATGCGGAAGAACGGGACTGGCTGCAGGAACGGATGGAAACGACCCGGAATCAGCCCGAGTTTTCCAAAAAGGAAAAAATCAGCATCCTGAAAAAACTGAAGGAAGCGGTTCTGTTTGAAAAGTTTCTGCATAAAAAATTTATCGGGCAGAAGCGCTTTTCTCTCGAAGGAGGGGAAGTCGTCATTCCTTTCCTTGACGCCCTGGTTCAGGCGGCGGGGCAGAACGGGGTCAAGGAGATCGTGCTGGGAATGGCCCATCGAGGGCGCCTCAATGTCCTCGCCAATATTTTCGGCAAACCCATGGAGGAGATTTTCGCCGAATTCCGGGACAATGTTGAACTTGGCGTTATCGGTGAAGGGGACGTCAAATACCACAAGGGTTTTTCCTCGGACATCGCTACCCACTCAGGTCACGACGTGCACCTGACCATGGCCTCCAATCCCAGCCACCTCGAATGCGTCGGTCCGGTTGTTGAAGGAAAAGCCCGCGCCAAGCAGGATTTTATCGGTCAGGGGGCCAACAAGTTGGTAATTCCGGTGATCCTCCATGGGGACGCCGCTTTCGCGGGCCAGGGGATCGTTGCGGAAACCCTGAACCTGTCACAGTTGCAGGGCTACCGCACCGGCGGAACTCTGCATGTCGTCCTCAACAACCAGATCGGTTTCACCACTGTTTCCAAGGACGCCCGTTCCACCCCCTATGCCACCGACCTCGCCAAGATGTTGATGGTGCCTATTTTTCACGTTCACGGGGAGGACCCAGAAGCCGCGGTCCACGTCTGCCGCCTCGCATTCGATTACCGGCAGCGATTCGGCCGTGATGTGCTGGTGGAAATCATCTGTTTCCGCCGCCATGGTCACAACGAAGGGGATGAACCCTATTTTACCCAGCCCCTCATGTACGAAAAAATCCGCCAGAGGCCGCCGGTTGATGAGGTCTATTCTCAGCACCTGCTTGAGGACGGCGTCAGCGACAAACAGAACCGCTTCCTGGCCGACCAGATTACCGCGACTCTCGAAAATGCCTTTTTGAGCGAACAGGTCAAGCTCGACATTTCCTTTCAGGGAAAATGGAAATACGTCCAGCGGGATTACCGCCCGCTGGAGATCCAGACCGGAGTCCCTGCCGATCGTTTGGTTCGTTATGCGCAAAAACTGGCGGAAATCCCGAAAGGGTTCTCCCCCCACCCCAAAATTGAGAAACTTCTGGCAAGCCGGGAGGAGGCGGTCATCCAGGGGGAAGAGATCGACTGGTCGAATGCCGAGTCCCTGGCCTTTGCCTCCCTGCTCCACGAAGGTTTTTCCGTCCGCCTTTCCGGCCAGGATTCCCGGCGCGGCACCTTCAGCCAGCGTCATGCCGCCCTCTATGACATGAAAGACGGCTCCATGTATCTCCCCCATTCAGCCGTCGAGGCCAGGGGCGCCCATTTCCAGGCCTTCGACAGCATGCTTTCCGAAGCCGCGGTGCTCGGGTTCGAATACGGGTATGCCATTGAATCGCCCCACGGCCTGACCATCTGGGAGGCCCAGTTCGGGGATTTCATCAACGGCGCCCAAGTGATCATCGATCAGTTTCTGGTCAGCGGCCAGACCAAATGGAACCAGTTGAGCCATCTCGTCCTTTTTCTCCCCCACGGCTTTGAAGGCCAGGGGGGAGAGCATTCCAGCGCCCGCATCGAAAGATTTCTGCAACTCTGCGCCGAAAACAACATCCAGGTAACTTTCCCGTCGACCCCGGCTCAGCTATTTCACCTCCTGCGACGCCAGATGAAACAACCCTTCCGTCGGCCCTTGATTGTTTTCACCCCCAAAAGCCTGCTGCGCAATCCGCTCTGCCGCTCTCCACGGAAGGAGTTTGAGGACGGCTGGTTCCAGGAAATCCTGGTAGAGGATTTTGCACCGGAAAAGTCCCGAACCGTTCTCTTCTGTTCGGGAAAAATATTTTATGAACTGCTGGAAAAGAAAAACACTGAACAACGGGAAGACATCGCCATCGTTCGAATTGAGCAGTTTTATCCGTTTCGGGCCGATCTCCTCGAGTTCGAACTTTACAAAATGGCGGCCGTGGATAATTTCGTCTGGGTCCAGGAAGAGCCCCGCAACATGGGGGGATGGTATTTTATCCGTTCCTACCTTGAGGATTTTTTGAAGCAGAAAGTCATTTACATCGGCCGTCCCGAGGCAGCGTCACCCGCCACGGGGTCCCACCGGATTCACCAGAAGGAGCAGGAGCAGCTTGTTGAGTCGGCTTTTTCCCTTTAATTTTTCAGATATAAGAGGCAAGCATGGAGATCAGAATACCAGAAGTTGGTGAGTCCATTTATGAGGTAACCATCTCCCGATGGCACAAACAGGATGGGGCTCAGGTCAACAAGGACGAGCTTCTTTGCGAGTTGGAGACGGACAAGATCACGCTGGAACTGAACGCCGAAGAAGCCGGCATCCTGCATCTAAAAATTAAAGAGGGAGAAACCGTCAAGGTCGGGGAGGTGATCGCCGAAATCGACGAGCAGTCCGTGCCCGCCTCAAAAGAAACCCCGGCGGCAAAACCTCCGAAAAAGAGCGCAAAAGCGCCACCGGAGCCTGAAAAGAAAAAAGCGTCTTCCCCCGTCGCTCCCGAAAAAAAGAAAATACCTGTAAGCAAAGAGCCCGTTCCCGTCATTCCGGAAGTTGAAGCACCGGAAACTGCCGAGACAAAGGAAGTTTCTACTGAGAAAAGGGATGAGAGCGGAATAACCCGCAAGCCGATGACCCCCATCCGTAAAAGGATCGCCGAAAGGCTGGTGGCTGCCAGACAGCAGACGGCCATGCTGACCACCTTTAACGAAGTGGACATGTCGAAGGTCAAAAAATTACGGGGAAAATACCGCGAGCGCTTTAAGGAGCGCTACGGCGTGTCGCTTGGTTTCATGTCCTTTTTCGTGAAGGCCACTGTCGAGGCACTGGAGGACTTCCCCCAGGTCAATGCCTTTATCGACGGAGAGGATCTCGTCTTCCACGACTACATGAATATCGGCATCGCCGTCGGCTCGGAGAAAGGACTGGTGGTACCGGTCATAAAGGATGCCGCGAAACTCCATTTTTCAGAAATCGAAAAAAGTATCGAAGGGTTTGTAGAAAAAATCCGCACCAACCAGCTGGCCCTGGCTGACCTGGAGGGCGGCACCTTCACCATCAGCAACGGCGGCATCTACGGATCCATGCTCAGCACGCCGATTCTCAACCCGCCTCAAAGCGCCGTGCTCGGCATGCATGCCATCCAGGACCGGCCCGTGGTCTGTGACGGGGAAATCGTCATCCGACCGGTCATGTATCTCGCCCTCAGTTACGACCACCGCATCATTGACGGCAGGGAAGCGGTTGGATTTCTCAAAAAGATCAAAGAACACATCGAAGAACCCGAGCAGATGCTGCTTGATCTTTAAGTCTGGCCCGGGACACAACTTTTCAAGGAAAAAGGGGACGGAAAATAAAACCGTCCCCTTTTTCCTTGCCACCGTATTTCCATCGCCAGACTGTCCCACCTCCGACTTTAAGTCCTTTTTATTAATAGAATTTTTACTTTTAATTTCAACTCTGCTTGATAAAGTTTATAAAAGGAGTTGTGAGTTCAGGGAACAGGAGGCCGCTATGGTAAAGAAAATATCAGAAAGCCAAAACCGCCCCGCTAACGAACAAAACTTCCAGACTCACGATTGCTTGCACCCCTCCAGTATTTACCTTAAGAGCAAAGGTGGAAATCCGAAACAGGATCCCCTGGCCTCAGATTGCTTCCATAAGGCCTTGTTCTGTCATTTACCGGAAGACGTCACCCAAAGCTGGCGCTTCCCTTGTTTATTCGGAACAATCCTCGAAAATTCCAGGGACATCATTAATGTTAAAGACCGAAACTCCAAATACTTGCTTATCAATAAGACAGGAGCTGAAATTTTTGGGAAACTGCCCCGGGAAGTGGTCGGTAAGGACCCCACCTTCTTTTTCCCCCCTGACCTGGCCAGAAAAATCATGGAGGATGACCAGCGGATTTTAGGAAAGGGGCGAACAGAAACGTTTGAGAATTCTCTCCTCAGCGCAACGGGAGAATTGCGAACCTTTCTCTCCACCAAAGGCCCCATTTTTGATGAGAAGGGCTATGTCATTGGTCTCTTTACTATTTCCAAAGATATTACTGTCCAAAAAGAAATAAAAGAACGATTGGAGCTGGCCCTCGAAGCTGGGAAAATGGGGATCTGTGATTGGGTTATTGGACGCCGCAAGACTTACTGGAGCGCAGAGCAGAAAAGACTTTTTGGTTTGAAAGGGGATTCAGAGTCCATAAGTGTCGGAAAGATGTTTTCGCTGATTCATCCCGATGACCGTTCAGAGGTTGCGGAAAAAACTTCCAGGGCGGAGTCTCATGGTGAATCATTTCAGACACAGTTTCGTGTTGCCAAGCCCGATGGCAGCATTAGCTGGATAGAACAATTTTCCAAGGTTGTGTCCGATTTAGATGGGGAACCGAGGAGAAGGGTTTCCGTTAATCTGGATATCACGAAAAGGAAAGACACGGAATTGGCATTGCAGCAGGCCAAAAAAGCGGCCGAAAATGCGAATGAGCTCAAGAGCCAGTTTCTGGCCCATATGAGTCATGAAATTCGCTCGCCGCTGACGGTTGTCATGGGCATGCTGGATCTTGTTCTGGATACAAGTCTTTCTCCTGAACAGAGCTATTGTCTGCAACAAGTCAAGACTGCAACCGGGCTTCTTGCGTACGTAATTGATGATATTCTTGACTTTTCCATGATCGAAGCCAAAAAACTCGCACTGCAATCTCATCCCTTTGTTTTAGAGGGTTTGGTTCGAGGTGTTATTGAACTAATCAGCTTAAAAGCAAAAGAAAAAGGTTTGGGCCTGGACTTCAGGATTGCACCGGATTTGCCTGAATGGGTTGTTGGAGATGAGTATCGCCTCCGCCAGGTCCTTTTGAATCTGCTTGGAAACGCCATCAAGTTTACAGATCGTGGGAACGTGAGCCTGGATGTTGATTTTGAACATCAGGAGGGACGTGCTCAGACCCATTTTTTACGATTCTCAGTAAAAGACACAGGTGTTGGCATACCATCGAACCAGAAAAATCTATTATTCAAGCCATTTCAACAGACAGACAATAACTTTTTCCGGAAGCAGGGTGGTACAGGTCTAGGCTTGACCATATGCAAAGAGATTGTGTCTCTTTTCGGTGGGGATATACAAGTTGAAAGTGAACCTGGGAAGGGAAGTGTTTTTTCCTTTACAGCCTATTTTGAAAAAAGTCAGGGGCCGCCTTCAGTTTCCAACAAAGTTTTAGAAAAATCAGTTCTTCCGACAAAATCCGAAGCACGGAAAGTACTGATTGTGGATGACGATCCGCTGCTCCGCCAATTAATTTATCTGGTTCTGCAGAAAGATAATCATCAGATAGTGCTGGCCGGAAACGGTTTTGAGGCCCTGGAAAAATGTAAAAGCGACCAATTTGACCTTATCATTATGGATATGCAAATGCCGGAAATGGATGGGTTGGAAACGACCCGCAGAATCAGGAAAAGGGAGAGCAAGCAGGGCGACCAGCATACACCCATAATCGCATTGACAGCCCATGCCATGAAAGAATATGAGAGCCTCTGCCTGGAAGCAGGAATGAATGATTACATTTCAAAACCTATAGAAATCCCCAGGTTTTTGGAAAAAGTAAGTGAGCATCTTAAATAGTCCTGTCTTTCACCACATCGAAAGTATTACAAGGCCTTAAGGAAAAAGGGAAAGAAAAAAATTTATGAAAAATCCAGAATAACGGGTCAAAAACCCTAAAAAAAGTCCGCAAACAAATTACAGCCTCATTTTTCCTTACTACCCAAATCCGGCATTTAAATCTCTATTTACACCGTTCTACCGACGACCTCGGCTCGACCCCCGGTGGAGCCCGGAAGATCCTCCGTGTTTCCCAAAGCCCCCACGGTCAGCGTTCCGATTTCCCTTGTAGCCCCAATCGCTGCGGATAGGAGCCCATACGTCAACACCCTGGTCACGGTGAATGTTTCGGACATCGGGGATTTTTGCCCGTACACTAGCATCGTGTTTACCCTTTCTGCTTTCAATGCCTTGGACATTCGTTCGGCTAGGATGAGTCCGGTGGGGCTTCGCCTTCCGAAAATCATGGTCGTCCTTTTTATCATGGATACCGGTGGCGTTTCTCCGCTCAAAAAACGCGAGGGTCGCTATAGGTTTTTTGGCTACTGTAAGCCTTATGTCGACGGCCGGTATCGTGATCATACCGGGAATATCCACTGCCCTGGGCTTTTATCCTTTTATGGGAGGCAGGACCGCGACGGGAATCTATGCGGCCATGGGGTTGCGTCCTGTGATAACTTCCCCGTATGCCGTGGTAATATCGGCCGCCATGAGCCGATCCCTTTTTGTAAACTACCGGCTTCCCTTTGTAATAACGGTTTCCCGAGTGGAAATGCGAACGATGGAAATGCCCGCTGTGGGAGACAAAGACGAAACTGAAGAAGATGTGATGGGGATAGTAGTAGGGAGCAGAGTATACCCACGGATAATAGTATCTGTAAGGGTCGCGGTAGCTGTAAACATAGCTGGGTCCCCTGACCACCTCGGCATAACCGGTAGCCCCCTGGTCGAGCATAACCATCCATCTGCCATCAGTGTTGCGGCAGGCGGTACCATACGTCCGCTGTTCCTGACCATCAACAAACAGGGTGGAGATATATTCCCGGCAGGTCAGGCCGGCTGCATCGACAAAGCTGTTTACCGGCACAACGGCACCAGAATGCCCCATATCGGGGTTGGCCCAAGAGCTTTCTTTTCCGTTGGTATTGTACTCCAGAGCGTACTGCAACGTTTCCGTCATGGCCTGCTGCTCGGTGCTGTCGAGCACTTCACTGTATCCCTGCCCTACGGCAGGTACGCTCAATAAGGCACCCCACATTACCACCAAAATCAGGGCTGTTCTTTCCATAGTTTCTCTCCCTGGCAAAAACCACGCGTCGCCGGCAACTACCTGAAAAATGAATAAATTGCCGGGGACCTTTTGATCTCTTGTTGTTTTTATGGGTTTATAACAAGGAAAAGTTACTGCGCTGTCAAAAAAAAATCGTCTGCCGGTCAACTTTTAAATTAACTAGCCGGATTATTTAATCAGCCTTTTCTGCATTTTTTTCAGCGCAAGGGGGTAAAAAAACAGGCTGTAAACCAGCAAATAACCCAAACTGCCCAATAAGGATAAATTGTAGAGCCCAAGAGTTGCTGCGCGGGTGAGGCGGACGAGGTGGGTCAACGGCAGAAAGAGAGCGATGGTCTGCGCCCAGGCAGGGAGATTTTCAAGCGGGAAAAAAGTCCCACTGAACAGAAACATCGGGGTGATGAAAAGGAAAAGTGGCAGGTTGAAGGTTTCGATGTTGGGAACGATGCTTGTGAAAAACATCCCCGTCGCTCCGAAGGCAAAACCCCCCAGCAAAGCCAGAAACGGGACCAGAATCACCGAGGGGTGATCGATCAGGCCGAGAAGCCCGACACCCACCATCATCAGGGTGGCGGCAATGATCGATTTGGTGGCGGCCCAGGCGATCTCGCCGGTGATGATCTCCGCCAGGTTCAAAGGGGTCGCCATCATGGCATCAAAAGTTTTCTGGTAGCGCATGCGCACAAAAGAGGCGAAACTGGTCTCAAAGAAGGCATTGTACATGATGGTGGTGGCAAGGAGCGCGGGAATGATGAAATCGATATAAGACACCTTCATCCCCTGAAAGGAAAAATCCTCGACCAGAACACTCAAACCGATCCCGAAAGCGACAATGAAAAGAAAAGGTTCGAGAAGCGGGGGGAGGAAACTGACTTTCCAGGTCTTTTTGTAGACCGTCAGATTCCTCTGCCAGACCCGAAAAAAGCGTCTTGATATGGGTGGAAAAAGCAGGGTCTTCATTCGCGCAGATCCCTTCCGGTAAGCTTGAGAAAAACATCCTCGAGAGTCCCCATTCGCAGCATACAGTTTTTATGGTCGAACACCGCCCCGACTTCACTGAAAAGCTCCTCGCACTGGTGATTGTAAACCATCAGGCGGGTTCCGAGATCATCGAATTCATAGCCCTGCGAAACGAGGAAATTTCGAACCCTCTGGTCCGGAGCGTCGATTTCAAGGACCTCCTTGCCGACATATCGGTCGATAAGTTCAGCCGGTTTTCCTTCCACCAGAATTTTTCCAGCGTCCATGATCAGCAGCCGGTCGCAAAGGCGGTACGCCTCTTCCATGTGGTGGGTTGTCAGCAGGATCGTCAAGCCTTCATTTTTCAGCTCCAGGAGGCGACTCCAGACCTGCTGACGGGTCTGGGGATCGAGAGCACTGGTCGGCTCGTCGAGGATCAGCAGGTCAGGATTGTTGATCAGCGCCCGAGCCAGAACCAGGCGGCGTCTCATCCCTCCGGACAGTTCGGTAAAACGATCCTGGGCACGGTTGTTAAGAGCAAAAAAATCGAGAAGCTTGCGGATGCGCGTTTCAGCCGTTTTTTTCGGGATATCGAAAAAACGCGAGAAAACCTGCAGATTTTCCACAACGGTAAGGTCCGGATCAAGGTTGTTTTCCTGCTGGCAGACACCGATGCGATATTTGATTTGCCGCAGGTGCGCGGCTAGGTCCTCGCCGAAAACCTCCAAAGTGCCGCCGGTAACCGGACAGTAACCGTAAAGCATGCGAATAGTCGTGGTTTTGCCCGCGCCGTTGGGGCCGAGAAGGCCAAAGCACTCTCCCCGGGAAACACTGAAGGACACGTCTTCGACGGCCGCAAATTTTCCGAAAACCTTTCTCAGATTTCTGGCTTTGACAATAGGGGTCATGGGTAAAATTGGATGAGCCTCCTCCTGCTCTGGTGTGGGTCGCAAACCCAGCTATACTTATAATATTTTAGTCCTTCTTGCAAACGGATACACATTCCATTTCATAGATTATCAAGGAAAATCATATGAAAGAATTCAAATCGACAATAGTTTCCTGCCACGCGGGATACCGGGGGGAAGAATATCCGAAGTCTTTCATTTGGGATAACGAAACCGTGGAAATAACAAAGATCGAAAAATGCTGGCTGGAGCCCGGGTTTCGCTATTTCAAAGTTAAATCCGCCGGGGAGGACTGTTTTCAACTGCGCTACAGTGAGATAGAGCTTCAATGGGAAGGACAACTTCTAAGTCGAATTTAGCCAAGCACAGCATGTAGTAATTCAGAATTGATCTTTCAGACAGTGTCCGATTTATCCTGAGGAGATGCTAGGAATTAATTATAGAATAACTTATGAGAATCCACCTCATTGAAAGCGAATTGTCCAATGACAAGCAGAGGGGAAAAAGGAAGGCCCACCTGATAAGAGGAGGGCCTTTTCTGCGTTCAATTTATCGTGAATTGTGGGAATTGAGTTTTCTGCAGTTTAAAGCCCCCGGCAACGGCTAATTCAGAGCGAAGCATAAAATTAGTCCAATTGCCTGCGCATATTATAAATTAGTGCACCTGAACAATACGACCAAAAACTTAACCAGATTACCGTAGGGCCCTTTGAATTGGGTGTCCCTTTATTTTTTTATCCCGCCAAATTATGCTCACTTGCCTGTAGTCAGTGCTCTGTCGAACACTTTCTTGAAACGCTCAAAATCTTCAATTTGCGGTAAATGTCCCAGCCCCTCTAGCTTGTAGAGAGAAATGTTAGGGTTACGTTGGCGAATTTGTTCCCCGAGTTGATCATAACGCCCAAGGGTATAATTCACTCCTGGCTTTTTCCAGTTACGACCGGGACCGGTGCGGTCACGGGTACCCAAGATAAGCGTTGTCGGAACCTTTAAGTAGGCAAACTCCTCCACCACTGGCTGGGTAAAAATCATGTCGTAGGTCAGGGCACTTACCATGGCCAATTGTGGCCAGTTGGGTCCCCGGACCCATCCGATCAGCGGTTTAGCCAGCTCGGCATAGCGCTCGCACCACTGGCCGTCATAGTAATTTTTGCGTTGGTATGAGACGATGGCCTCAGGGAACTTGTTTAGTTCATTGTTATAGAAAAACGCCACATCTTTGTATTCAACATAGTGTAGGTAATTCTCCAGACCGATCGGGTTAACCAGAACCAGCTTTTCGGTGGTTTTAGGAAAATTGAGAGAGAAGCGGGTTGCCAACATCCCCCCCATAGAGTGTCCGACCACCACAGCGCGATCAATGCCGAGGGAGGCCATTAGTTCATGAGTGTTCTTTGCAAGTGCCGAGAAGGAATACTGGTAATCGGTGGGCTTGGACGACTTGCCAAAACCGATCTGATCGGGGATGAGCACGCCGTAGCCCTTAGCAGCCAGATGTTGGGCTGTTTGCTGCCAGTAGGCGCCGTTGAAGTTCTTGCCATGCAGTAGTACGACGATGGGGTTGCTGCTGTCACCCGGTAACCACATATAGGCCATCTCTAGCGACTGATTTTGAGATGATAACTTGAATATTTTCGTGGAGAAGGGATACTCGTAGGCTGTAAGTCGTGCGTCGTAGGCAACAGGCTGATGAGAATTTTGTGCCATACAGACAGTCACAGACAGGCTGAACAAGATAATAACGACTAGAAGGGTATTTTTCATATCGGCTCTCTTCTCTGTTTTTAAAAACTCTAATCACTTTTTGTCATCTGTCAATGGTGATTGCTCGAGTTGAATTTACTGTCGAAAAAGTTGTGTTGAATCATTTGGACAAGTTGAAATGTGGCAGGATGGAAGGATTCTTAAATTCCCTGCATTTTGGGAATTTATCAACCACCTGGTACAACTCTATACCTCCAAAAATAACGAATGGACCCACCATTTTCTGGTAGGGCCATTTTTGTGTCGTTTATGTAGTGATTTGAAGGACTGCAGGCTTTTTCTACAGCCTCAACGCCATCACCAGTGGGCAGGGTGAACGTGCCTGTGTAATCATTAACAGCATATGCAAACCTGAATCATTCGTAAACGATATACACACTTTGAATTTCCCCTCTGTCATTTCGGATGTTGGAAGGGCCGAAATACTGGACTATTTTTCCTTTCTTTTTGTCAAAGGTGATGTCCAAATGAGGTGTAAATAGACGAATAATCCAGCTATCGAATTCAAGTCGCAACTTTAATATGTCTTCTGTACTATTTAAGGGGCGTAAACGGAAACTGTAGTAATCAAGTCTCGACGGAAAAATGAGGTTCATTTTAATTGGGTTCTTATTTAATTGAGCCAGATTGGCAATCAGGTAATAGTGCCATCCCTGACAGGAAAAAATATTTTCAACACTATCCAATGGTTTGACTTCTTCGGGCTTTCCTTTTACTTTTCGGAATATCAAATATTTACCTGCTTTATAACGTAAACCTTCTTCAATGCCGGTTCGAAAGTCCCGAAAAACATAAGTAGGCATCATGAGGCTTTTTGAATAATCTGAGTTCAATTCCGCAATTTTTTTACCACTGAGATCAAAGTAGTCATTATGGGAGGTTTGAAGCTTTTCGTTTTTGTAAGAGGCGGTATGTCTCTCTGTGTAAACCGGCTTCTTCTTTTCCTTATCCAGATAGGCCCTTGCTATCGTTGTCTCGCGGGAAGTCTCGTGGATAGGATTATTCCCCGTCATTCTTTCCTGTGGGAAATTTTCAGATGTGCTTGGCTTATTATCGTCAGCAAATAAAAGGTTTGCGAAGCCAATCAAGATAACTATGATGAGTGCTTTATTCATACGTTGTACCTTTTTTATATCCAAGATTGGTCAATGCGGTATCTTTTAATATTATTCCAGTGCAAACAAGTGATTATATGGTTTCCAGATAAGTTTACGACTATATTCAAAAATGATTATTAAAAAACCTAATTTTTTACAGACACCTAAACTAAATAGCAGCCAAAAAGAGGATGTTCCAAAAAGCTTGATAACTTCCTTATTATAAAAATTCTTTGGAAATAAGTTTTCAGTTTGCCTTGTTTCCAAACAGAAAAGAGATTATCAGAGTATTTAACAAAAACATTGGTATGGAAACCTAAGCTGTTTTTAAAACCTTAATTCTCTTTTATTGTCTGTCAATTATGATTTTGAGTTATGGTGTTGGTTGGGGTAATGATTATATCTTAAAAGTCGTTTCAGAATGTTTTCAGTTCAAAATGGTGGGGGCCTACAGGGTTCTTACAGCCCCTGAAAAGCAAGAATGGCCAACCCCTGTTTTGAGGTTGGCCATTTCCATGTCCGATTGATAGTGGGTTATCAGACAAAAGCACCCCGAATCTCCACCCAATTCTAGGCAAGATTATTCCTTGAAACTCTCTCATCGACAAAAAATCTGGTGTGATGGTTATTATCCGGTAGAGTTTATCACGCACAGCGCCTGGGTAAACCATTAGGTTGGATCCCTGTCTTTGACTTGGTCCACTGTGTTTGTCTCACGGTGAACAAATTTTTTAATTGCATTGCTGTTACGGCATCCTTATGGTCGCAATATGAGTCTACCCAATGTCAATATGCAGCTTCACCCTGAAGATCTTCCATTGATTGATGCTACATTGCGCGAGTTCAGGCGTGTTTCACTCTATGGCTGGGCGGTTCTGGTTTTTACAGGGCTGATCATGGGGGGTATCTGGGCCTGGGGATCGGCAGCACAATGGCTGTTGCAGACAGGTCTGCTCTGGACTCTGGTGACATACGAGGCCAGAGGATATCTGCCCCTGAACCGCAAAGACTCTGAAACCTCATTGTATTCGGAACTGGGACTGGCTAACCGCCTGACAATCCTGCGCGGCGGCCTTATCGCCTGCACCGGGGGATTCCTATTTCAGAGAATGCCTGCGGAGGACCTTGCCTTTATCCCCGCCGGGTCCTACGCCCTATCCGCCATTATCGATCGTCTCGATGGTTTTGCGGCCCGCAAAACGGGCCAGGTCAGCCAGATGGGGATGGAACTTGATACGGTATTTGACGCCCTGGGGCTGGCGATTGCGCCGCTCCTTGCGGTCTGGTACGGCAAGATCCACTGGTCCTATCTGCTCGTCAGTTGTGCCTACTACCTGTTCAAATATGGTCAGAGGTACCGGCAGAAAAACGGTTTGCCCTTGTTTGCACTCAAGCCCAAGCTTTCGCGGCGTGCTATCGCCGGGTTTCAGATGGGTTTTATTGCCGTCGTGTTATTCCCCATGTTTCAGCCACCGGCCACCCGGATTGCTGGCTTCGCCTTCATGCTGCCGGTGTTGACCGGTTTTCTGATTGACTGGCTGGTCGTGAGCGGCAGGATCTCAGATAAATCCTATATAAATCATAGCGTTCTGAAACACGGTGAAAAGGTCATTAGCCTCTTCACCCAGCCTGCATTACGCCTGATCCTTGCCGGATTCCTCCTCACATGGTCACTTCGCTATACGGAAAACTCATCAAATAGTCCGTTGATCCTGTGGGCCATGATCGCCTGTGGCCTGCTGATCCTGCTGGGGATCATGGGGCGCACTGCGGCCCTGGCGTTGATTCTGCTGATCGGCTGGAATAACTCATCACAGCTGATCATTCTAATCCTACCGGTGACTGTCTGGATCCTGGTGTTGGGGACTGGTCATTTCAGTTTGTTGACATGGGATGAATACTGGGTGAACCGCTACGATGGTGCAGTATGAATAGATACAGGGTCATTCAGGCGCTCACCTGGCTCTGCTCTCTGTCGCTGGTGCTCTGGATATTAAAAAGCCTGCCATTAGCGACAATCCTCGAATCGGTATCGGGGTTATCCCCGTGGCAATGGGGCCTCTGGTCGTTCCTTAATCTGGTAATCATTCTGGTTTATGTCCATCGCTGGCGCTGCCTGTCAGTCGCGGCAGGTCTGGATATCAAATTCAACCACTTGTTCCTGCTGCGCCAGGCCGGGCAGCTGATCAGCTTCATCACCCCGGGGCCCCAGTTCGGAGGTGAACCCTTCCAGATCTACTGGCTCTGGAAGAGATTCTCTTCTCCGGGAACCTTGGCGATATTGTCTGTGGCGCTGGACAGGTTCTTTGAACTCTGGATCAACTTTGCCGTTCTGCTGATCGGGATTGTCATCCTGATGTTAACCCCGGCGCTGGGTCTGGCCGACTGGTCGGCCCTGGCC
Organism: Desulfuromonadales bacterium; assembly: GCA_963665915.2. Taxonomy (GTDB): domain Bacteria; phylum Desulfobacterota; class Desulfuromonadia; order Desulfuromonadales; family JAAYDE01; genus JAFGRU01. The sequence continues at coordinate 524,837 of CAXXSG010000013.1, read as the reverse complement.
ATAGCTCTGACGCTGATGACCATGATCCTGTCGTGGAGCGGATGGTTTCTGGTTTCACATCAGGAGAAAATCTCGGGCTGGATAAAAAAGCTGGCCCAGCGGTGGCAGCATAATCCGCAACTTGTCCGTATCGATGGCTACTGGGATGATATCAGCGCCCACTTGCGCAGACTAATCCGCTCAGAAAAGTCTTCCCTGAGCCGGGCTTTGTTCCTCGCGCTGCTGGGCTGGGCCGGAATGATATTCGAGGTCTGGTTGCTGTTGAGTTTTTTTGATATTGAGCCCGGTTTTACCGCCCTGGTCTTGCTTGTGGTGGCCATGCGTCTCGCTTTTTTATTGCCCCTGCCGGGCGGGGTCGGCACACTGGAGGCGGCGATGTTCTGGGCCTTTACCGGTCTGGGTTGGCCCTTGACCGGTGCCGCCGCTGTGATAGCGATGATGAGATTACGTGATAGCGTCGTTCTGCTGGTCGGACTCTTTGCTCTGCGGCGTATCCATCAGGTCGGTCCGGCCGAAGTAATCCCGGTTGGCGGCAAAGAATAGCAAGTTTCCTGAATCAGCCTGCTGACGGCGCAGCTTGAGCCAATCCTCCAGGCCATCCCGCCCGGCCAGGGCCTTTGCCATGGTATCCAGGATGTTGCCGATAAAACGATTAGCCGCAGCCGACGGCGTAGGCTCTGTGGAAATTTGCCAGTCAGAATCCCCTTCGTCCAGGACCAGGTGCCCCTGCCCCTTCAACCACTTCCCCAGTACCTGACCGGTCTGGCTGGCACGCCATTCAAGGCCGGGAAAACGCGTGTCCATGTCGCGGTGATAGGCAGCGGAGATCTCAAGGTCACGGGGATGAGACGGTGAGAAGCTGGTCACACCGGCAAAGTTCAGACTGAAGTAATAACTACCGCCAGGTTTGACCAGCTTCAGAAATTCAGGCATGCAAGCAGGGACCGGGAGCAGATCAATAACCGCATGACCGATCAGCAGATCGAAATATCCGGGATCAAAAACTGAAGCAAGCTCAAGGATATCTGCGTTGAGCCACTGGATCTCGATCACTTTCTCAGCGTTTTTCAGGGTCCAGTGCAACGGGTCGGTCACTTCCATCTTGAAACCATGTGCCCCGGCCCAGACAGACAATTCGTTTTCAGCGACCCGGGCAAAACCAAATTCGAGCTCAACGGCAAAATACTGACAATGGCCCAGGAGGCCGGCATCCAGCAGGCGGAGTATCATGGCACCGGTCCCAGCACCGATTTCCAGTATCCGGAATTCAGGGTTTACGGCCTGAGGCTTCAGCCATGCAGCCATGGCCTGCCAGACGGATTGATTCAGGCTCCTGTCATCGATCGCCTGTTTGATGGCAAGATATTCCGGGTAATCAAAGGTTTCATTTACCATGAGTGCCGGTCTCGTTGCTGAATAGTACTGATCAGAAAATCGCGGATTTTCCCGCAGCTCTCATCCCAGGTCGGATGTTGCTGGTAATAGCTCCGGGCCTTGCTCCCCATGAGTTTCAACAGATCTCGGTCATTATTCAGAGCGGTCAACAGATCGGAAAGGGTTTTGCTGTCTCCGGGTTCGATCAGGTAGCCATTTTCTCCATATTGAATAATCTCCACAGCCCCTCCGGCAAGAGTTCCGATAACCGGGAGTCCGAATCCCTGGGCCTCGATATAGACAATTCCGTAAGCTTCATTCACCGAGGGGAGGACGAGGATATCGTTCTCCAGGTAGCAGGCGGTCAACTCGGTGCTGTTTACCGGACCGCTAAGCCGAATCGACTGTCCAGAAAGGCTGCGGTTTATTTGACGTCTGATCTGTTTCACATAAACTGGTTCCATGTCGAGGCGACCGGCTACGGTCAGCCTGAAACTTCCTCGATCCATCCTCTCAAGAGCCTCCAAAAGGACATGCAGCCCCTTCTGGGAGATGACATTTCCCACATAAAGAATTTTCAGCTGCGAACTCTTCTGGTTAACTGAATGAGCGGCGGCCGGTAAAGGGTCTGACGGCACCAGATGATCAGCCGCGGGGACTGCAATGGTATTTGACGGAATATCCGCAGCAAGCAGCTCAGAAACCTTCTGCCGGGTATTGCGGCTATTGAGGATAAGACCGTCAACGCTGTTGAGATAGCGGCGCTCAGCCCACGCTGCCAGCAATCGACGTGACCTGGGTTGTGGCCGGCTGCTGTCAAGCAGATGGACGAGGGAGACTATGGGACAGTTCAAGCGGGATTTTAGCGCGCCATTAATATTATAAACCCGGGGATAAACTAGTTCGTCCTGGATGAGGATGTCGAGTTGACAGTCGCTGAGCTCGGCAGGAATATCTCTGGCAATCAGGTTCCCGGCGTAGCCCCCCTGTGAAATGCTGATTATGTCGACCCTGTCACCCTGACGTTGCAGGGAGGACACCAGCTGACGGTCATACAGGTAACCGCCGCTCTGGCTGTTGATATCACCATATATCAGCAGGCCGACATGCATCCGGACCGCTTAATATTGCTGCTGGTAAGAGGCCCAGCAGCTGTCATTTTCCCAGAGTTTGACGCACAGGGTTCCTGCGCCGGGCGGCTTGATCCCCTCCAGCAATTTCTGCCAGATGATGCGGCAAAAGTGTTCCAGACTCGGGTTAAGTCCGCTAAATTCAGGCAGGTCATTCAGCAGACGATCCTGAAAGTATTCAACGCTGCGGGTCAGCGCGGCTTCAATGTCAACGATATCCACCAGATAACCGTGCGGATCCAGTTCGCCATGCTCGATGCTGACCTCAAGGATGTAATGGTGGGCATGGGGCTGATTTTCGTAACCCCAGTCGCCACCAAAGAGAAAGTGATTGGCAATAAAATCACGCTGGACTGCAACGCTGTACATATCATGTCTCCGCGATTAAGGGTGGTAGGTCAGGGCAGCCTGAAGGATCGTTTCAGGAGATTTGTCGAGGAGTTTATATGCCTCCTGCGCTGAAGTGAATGTCATCCTGTGGGTTATTAACTGTTCCGGTTTAATCGACCCGATCAATTCCAGGGCCGAGGCAAAACGACGCTCGCGGTTCCAACGTCCTGTGAGTTCAGGACTGATGGAACTGACCTGACTGCTGATGACCTCGATACGTTCACGGTGAAAGCGGCCACCCAGATCCAGGGTCACCGGTTTACTCCCATACCAGCTGCCGACGACAATACGACCACTGTAAGCACACAGGTTCAGGGCCAGATTAAGGGCATCGGGTGCGCCGCTCAGTTCAAGAACCAGGTCGGCCCCATGCCCGGGGGTATCATGCAATACCGACATCATGGTTGCCATATCGTTCGCGATATCCGGGTCGATAGTATTCTCAATTCCCAGTTGTAAAGCTGCATCACGCCGCAGCGGGAAAAGGTCAAGGGCGTAACTGCTTGAGAGAGGGAAGCGGGAGAGAATCGCTGAGACCAACAACCCGACCACACCCTGCCCCAGGATCACAACCTTTTCACCCAGTGCCGGCTTTGCATCCAACACCAGGTTTACTGCTGTTTCCATGTTCGCGAGAAATACTGCGGCTTCGGGATCCATTGTCCCGGGCAATTGAACGACCGCCTTGGCCTTGGAAATGTAATGCGTCGCATGGGGTTGCAGGGCGAAGACATGACTTCCAACCATCCCTTTATCGACCTTATGCCCCGCAGCTTCAACCCGTCCGACATTGGCATAGCCGTACTGTAAGGGATAGGTCGTGGACTGGTTTTCCAGGTATTCCATATTTGAATCGAGGACCTGATCCTGTGGCAGCTGTCCCCGGTAGACCAGCATTTCTGTCCCGGCGCTGATCCCGGAGCAAAGGGTGCGTACCAGGATTTCATCAGAGCCCGGCTCACCAAGTTCCTGCTCCCGAAATTCCACAGAGTATGGTTCGGCAAACCAGAGCTGTTGGCTTTTTATCATGACCGGATCCCATAGCGAATATCACCCCAGACGATAAGATCATTCCCGAGACGTTCTGTAAACAGGGGGTCGATATGGAGCTGTTCGTTCGAGGTGGTGGTGACAAGATCATTGATCGCCTTGTATCCGCCCAGAAAAACGGGTGCAACAGTCATTACCAGTGCGTCGACCAGGCGTGCCCTCAAAAATGCCGAGATGACCATAGCGCCACCCTCCACCATCAGGCTCTTGATGCCCCGCTCCAAAAGCAGTTGCAGGGCGGAGTCCAAAGGGACAGATTGTGTGCCGATATCTTTCAGCGTGATGATTTCAGCACCGGAATATTCAGTATCAGAATGGCTGTGGGTTGTCAGTATCCAGCATTGCTTGTCCGGATGCTGGCAGAGGCGTGCAGATTCCGGCATCCGTATCAGAGTATCCAGAACGATGGGCTGCGGGTTTTCTCCTTGCCAATCTCTTACCGTCAGCTGAGGATCATCGGACAGTACGGTCTCTATACCGACCAGGAGACCATCATGGAGGCTTCTGAGTTGATGGGTCAGACATTTGGAATCAGCGCCACTCAGCGCCACGGTCTGCCCCCGTCTTGTGGTGATACTGCCGTCCCAGCTCTGGGCATAGGAGAGGGTAACAAACGGGCGGCTTTCAGATTGAAATGACTTTGTGCGGGTCGTTAGCCAGTCTTCAATTTGTTGGTTGAGGTCCATGCAGTACGTCGCTTTCTGTTACCTTTTTGATGTCTTTTAGGTTCAACATGTGGCTCATGCGTTCCACTTTGGTTTGCAGGTAACGTTTATTTTCAGGAGTGACCGTTGATTCGAAACCGATTCGTTCAGATATATTAATACCCTCGCCAGACAATCCCTCAATTTTGGAAGGATTGTTGGTTATCAGACGTATTGAGCGTATTCTAAGATCTTTCAGGATTCGCGCAGCCAGTGCGTATTCCCTTTCATCTGCAAGATGGCCGAGCATCAGATTGGCATCAACGGTATCATAACCCGCGTCCTGCAGATTATAGGATTCGATTTTCTTCATCAATCCTATGCCGCGACCCTCTTGGCGCATATAAATCAATGCACCCCGCCCTTCTTTGGAAATCATTTGCAGCGCTCGGTCGAGCTGTTCACCACAATCGCAGCGCGTCGAACCTAACACTTCACCGGTAAAGCATTCTGAATGAACACGGACGAGGATATCTTCCCCCTGGTCTATCTCGCCCAGAAAGAAGGCCAGATGCTCCCTGGCATCTTCCGAGTTGGAGTAGCAACACAGATGAAACTCTCCGTATTCAGTGGGAATGCGGGCGCTGGTCGTACGTTTGACGGTTTTTCGTACCATAACTGTATATTTTACGTGGCTATAGCTGCCAGGTAAAGATTATTGTGTCTCGGGTAGAAAATTCCCATGGGGGGGGTTCACGCCGATTGAGAGACGTGTGACCATTGACTTGCAATCAGAAGAACGGCCCAATCCTCACTAAATTGAGGCACTGATGCGTGATCGTATCTGTTTGAAGACAACTCGGTACCCCCACTACTATCTCTGGCACTTCCTGAGCAATATCGAGACAGAAGCACTCAATAATTTTTTCAACCTTGTAACTGCTTAACTTACTGTTCTTAAACATATTTCCAGACTATCAGACATTTCCTGATGGTCTAGAGCCTAAGGAAAATAAGGGGACACCATACCTAAAATTTGATTGACGCGCTAATTAGCTTTTAATAAAATCTGCAACATGCCTCGTATTGCTCGCATTATCGCCCCCCATACTCCTCACCATGCTACCCAGCGTGGCAATCGACGGATGGAGACCTTCTTCTGTGACGAGGATTACCGAACTTACCTCTCACTTATGTCCACATGGTGCCAAAAATTCAAGGTTGCCATTTGGGCCTATTGCCTGATGCCGAACCATGTCCACCTGATAGCCGTTCCGGAGACCGAAGACGGTTTAAGGAGGGGTATCGGGGAAGCTCACCGGCGTTACTCGCTCATGATCAACCAACGACAGAAGTGGACCGGGCATCTTTGGCAGGGCCATTTTTCCTCTTTTCCGATGGATGAAAACTATCTTCTTGCTGTGGCTCAATACGTTGAAATGAATCCGGTGCGGGCAAAGCTGGCAGCCGATCCTTTTTTATGGGACTGGAGTAGTGCTCGGGCTCATTTGGATGGCAGAGACGATGAACTGGTAACGGTTTCTCCGTTGTTGGAGATGGTAGGTGATTGGGGCCTGTTTCTCGGTCACCCGAACCAGGGAGACGCCGAAAAAATTCGCAGCCACGAGCGAACAGGACGGGCCTTGGGAAACGAGGCGTTCCTTAATTCGCTGGAGGCCAGGCTTATGCGGACAGTTAAGCCTCGAAAACCTGGGCGGAAACGAAGACCAAAGGATGGAAAATAGGTATGGTGTCCTCATATTTTGGTTATGCCGATCGCCTGCCACAACTGCTAAGTTTTGACAAAGATGAAAGTGTCCTAGATACTAGTATCGATTCACTTTTTCTCATACTGCTATCCTAGACAAATTTCAGTTATCGAGGACAGCTCCAAAAAAAACTGACAACTCTGATGCGATGTTGGAGATTTGCTTGGCGATGGGTATTTGAATGTAAGAGGCATTGATAATGCTAGTGAAAAAAGTGTTTGGTGAGGGTGGGGGCTGTCTTTAAAACCGAAAAATATTGTTTATGACATTTGTGCCTGCTAGGGGTAAGGATTATTCCGTATTCATGCATCACACACTGTATCGATTGTTCAATGTATGACAGACAACGACCTCCTAGAGAGTCTGAAACGCGGAGATTCCGACGCCTTTGCGCAACTGGTCAGTCAGTATCAGCACAAAGTGACGAATATCTGCTATCGCTTTTTCCTCAATAAAGAAGACGCTCAAGACGTTGCGCAGGAAGTTTTCCTGGCCGTCTATAAGTCGCTTGGGACATTTCGGCAAGAGGCGAAATTATCGACCTGGATCTATCGCATCGCGGTAACACGATCGCTAAATTTTCTGCCTCTTCCGCAGAATTTGTGGTTAGAAGGCGCTAAAAAATAGAGCATTGCCCCTTTGGGAGGGTAAGATTGTTTTCCCCAAAACGATCAACCCCCAACCCCAAAAAAGGCAATGCTGATTAAAACATTACTGAATAAGGTTGAACGATTCAAGTCGTTCATTTATGGCTCCGTCTCTGTCCAATTCGTTGACGGGGTGGAAGCCCTGGTCATTGACATCAAGCCTCGCCGGAATAGCCGCCCGGTTTGTCCCGAGTGCCGGAAAAAACGGAACATGTATGACAGGCTTCCACCGCGTCTGTTCGAGTACCTGCCGGTGTGGACGTTCAAGGTCTTTTTCCGCTACGCACCTCGTCGCGTAAAATGCCCGGACCACGGTGTCAAGGTGGAAGCGCTGCCTTGGAGTTACGGCAAAGAACGGACAACGTTCGCTTACCAGGTTTACCTGGCCCGCTGGGCCAAAAGGCTCTCCTGGAAAGAGGTGGCCCACATCTTCGAAACCAGTTGGGACACTGTGTTTCGAGCGGTCCAGTTCGTCGTCGATTACGGCCTCGCCCACAGAATTCTTGAGGGTGTGACCGAGGTCGGTGTGGACGAGATAGCTGTTTTCAAAGGACACAAATACCTGACCCTTGTGTATCAACTCAATGCCGGGTTCAGGCGGCTTCTCTGGTGTGGCCATGAACGCAGGACAAAAACTCTACTGCGTTTCTTCCGTCATTTTGGTAAAGAGCGCAGTGCCCAACTCAAATTTGTTTGCAGCGACATGTGGGCGCCTTATCTCAAAGTGATCGCCAAAAAGGCTCCTCAGGCGTTGAATATTCTGGACCGCTTCCACATCATGCGAAAGTTCAACGAGGCGATTGACGAGACCCGGCGCGATGAGGTCAAACAGCTCAAGGCTAACGGCCAAGTGAATATTCTTGAACACGGTCGCTGGCTGTTGTTGAAACGTCCGGAGAATCTCTCCGAAAAGCAGACGGCTCGATTGAATGAGTTGCTCAAGCTCAACCTGGCGTCAATCAAGGGCTACCTGTTACGTGAAGACTTTCAGCGCTTCTGGACCTATCAACGTCCGGACTTCGCGGAAAAGTTCCTCGACAACTGGATCACCCGAACGTTGCAAACCGATTTGGAACCAATGAGGAAAGTGGCCCGGATGCTGCGCAACCACAAGCCGCTGATTCTCAATTGGTTCAAGGCCAAAGGGCGACTTTCCAGCGGTGCGGTTGAGGGTATGAACCTCAAAGCAAAACTCACTATGAGAAAAGCCTACGGTTTTAAAACCCTCAAGTGCCTGGAAATCGCCTTATATCATACACTTGGCAGGTTGCCGGAACCTGACTATCACCACAGATTCTGCTGACGAGCCCTTTTTCTAAAAAAAAGAGAACGCAAAACCCGTTTCGAGCAGGTTCGTGACATGCTGACCTTTAAGGAGGAAGCGGAGCTCGAAAGCGTATCGCAGCCAACTCCTGCCAAGGAGCTTGAGCAACAGGAACAGCTTCGGATACTGCAACAGGCGCTTGACTCGCTGCCGAAAAATCAAAAAGTCGCCTTTACTCTAAGTCAATATGATGGTGTGAAATATGCTGAAATTGCCGACATCATGGAGACAACGGTCTCATCGGTGGAATCGCTAATTTTTCGGGCGCGGAAAAATCTACAGAAAAAACTTTCCCATTATTATGAGGCGCAGCAATAATTTTTTTGATTTATAACGCAAGTTTCTGTTGGCACCTATTGTCTAAAAGGGTTAGAGGGAATCAGTGAAAGGAGGTAGCAAGTAATGAAAGAAGGAAAACAGATTGAACAAAAAGTGAAAGACACTATTGGCAGCCTGGCTGGGCTTGAAGATATTGAGGCGCATCCCTTATTGCATGCTCACTTACAAGTGCGAATCAGCGAGTACGAAGAAAACAAAGCAGGTTCTGCTTTTCTGCGCTTTCACAGGCGCGACCTCCGTCCTGCAGTTTTACTGCTCTTGTTGGGCTTTAATTTGGCTGCAGGGATCTTTACCGTACATGCTTGGGCTGAACAGCGTGAAAGCTACCAGACAGCATTCGCAGAGGAATATATTTTGACCAGAGAGACTGGAGATGTCGCCTTTAGGTTGTAAATTATGGGCATCACAATCTGAAATCTGCAATTGAACATCCAACATGGAACATGAAACCATGACCATTTTTACTAAAAATAGACTTCTCAACTGGGGAATCGTGATCTTGATCATCGTTAATGTGGCAGGGCTTGGAATATTGGGCTGGCAGTTCTTCGGGCCCTCTCCCAATGCTGAACCGGCGCATCGCTTTTTGCAGGAAGAATTGCACCTTACGGACATTCAGGCTCAGAAAGTTGATGATTTGCGCAGACGGTATCAAGGCAAGATGAAAATCGTAGAGGATGACATCGCTGACTTGAAAAAAGCAATTATGGAAGCTGCTTTCCTCTCACCTATTGATACGGAGAAAGTAAAGCAACTGGGGGAAGTGATCGGGGATAAACAGACAGAGCTGGAATATCTTCGTTTTCAGCACGTTCTGGCCCTGAAGGACCTTTTTAAACCAGAGCAGGCCGAAAAATTTCAGACACTCATCCGAGACGTTTTCAATCCCACCCCTCCGCCTCGGCCAGATAAACGCCAGGATCCAAAGCTAATACCCAAACGCTAAAAGCATCACCATTCCGGCGAGACTACAGAAAATCGACCTGTGCTAAGTTCCCGGACGAAAGGTTCAGAAGTTTTTTCTGGAGTTTTTATTTCATGTTTCGCCACCAAGCTCCGCATTGCAACGTCCTATTTCAGGAGACTGTCGGACTTTCCATGTACTGACAGCCTCCTCGAACATCCCAAACCAAACGCACCCTCCGAATTCTGTTTTTCCTACCCACACCAGAAAATTTTATTTTTCGCCGCAAGTTTTTTCTTTACGCATTGTCCTACTCAATAGATACCTTTTTTAAGTCAACGCTTCAAACGATTTTCTGTAGAGCTTTATCCTTACAGGGGGCAGTGCTTGGGTTACCGTTTTAACGACAGATAACAGAAGGACTCAAATAACTATTGTTGGGAGGTCATGATGATCAACAGTGTAAGTATGAACAGTGGCATGTCGCTGATGAGTACCAGCGGCATGCAGCGACAACAACAACCAGCAGGCAACGATGCTTTCGTTGTAACTAATTCTGGCGGTGTTGGCTCGGTTATCCCAACCGAGGTCAAATCTTCTGCGGAGGGAGCCCCGGGAGTTACCGGTACCAGTAGTGATGCTGAAGAGGTTTTCGACATCTTAGATATTAACGAGGATGGCTACGTAAGCATGGAAGAATTGCAGGGCTTAACGGCCAGTCAAGGGTACAACCCTGCTGAAATGCACAATGCTGAAGATGGTGAGTCCGGGATAAAGCCTCCGCCACCACCTTCACCATCAAAAGTATCTTCGGCTTATGAGGCAAATAGTGGCGACAATGAGATCAGCCAATTGAGCGAACAGTTACCGAGTCGCTCAGAGAGTGAAGAGTATTCATCTCTCAAATTGGCATTTTAAGTTATGGATAAGAAAGATAAGTCACAAACGATGTATTTTCGAATCTGCTCTGTAATTTTCATCATTTTCATTGTTTTGGCGCTGCCATGCCGGGGGAACTGCGAGGATCAAGCTGAGCCGGTTCTTGCTCTTAAACAGGCCGTACTCATCGCCTTGAAAAACAACCCCAGCCTCGCTCAACAGCTTAATGCGGTGAAAAGCACCGAAATTTCTGTTTCCCAACAACGGACAGATTTCTATCCCGACTTGAATGCCGCTGTCGCTGGGCAGGATTCTGCTCAAGAGGATTTGTCTCTCTCTACGGAATTGTCCTCGACGCTGAATCTGTTCAACGGCTTTGCCGACAGAGCCGCGCTGAAAAACGCTGAACTGGAGTTGGATGCTGTGCAGGAAAACCTGACCCGCGAGCAGCAGACCTTGGTCTTTGAGACCTTTTCCAACTTTGTGCAGATTCTCACCGATCAGGCTTTGATCCAGGTCAAAGAGGAAAATCTGGAGGAGAACCGCAAGCTGCTGGAACAGATCGAGACCTTTCAACAAGCCGGGCGGCTGGCTTTAAGCGACCTCTATCAGCAGCAGGCGGAAACCAAACAGGCGCAGCTGGACCTGCTTGAGGCACAGCAGACCCTCAACGACAATAAGTTGCTGCTGATGCAGACCATAGGGCTGGCTCCGATGATCGATTATCGTGCCGCTGCCCCCGATCTTGACAGCTTGTCAATGGTGCTGGCGGATGAAGACCTCGAAGGGCTGAGTGTAGCGGCATTGAACGACCGGGCTGATATCAAAGCCCAACAGTACCAGATTGAAGCCGCTGGTCAGCAGATTCGTCAGGCCAGGGCCGACCAACTGCCAAAACTTGATCTCTTTGCCAAATTGACCTCCGGCTACAACAGTTCGGGGGATGAAACATTCTCAGAGCAACTGATGGATGACAGCCTTGATGCAACCGTTGGCATTTCATTGACGATTCCCATCTTCGACCGGCACCTGGCCCGAAACGAAATTGCCAAGGCCAAAATAGAACAGCGTAATGAAAAGTTAACGCTCAAGCAAAAAAAGCTGCAAGCCGGTCTCGAAATAGCACAGGCGATCCAAGAGTATCGAACCACACAGAAACAGGTCGAGGTTGTTCAAAGCAAGCTGACCTCTGCTCACCAATCGCTTCAATCCTATGAAGAGCGTTACCGGGTGGGAGCTTCTACCCTGGTGGAGCTCACCCAGGCACGAACTGGATACGTTACGGCGGCGTTTGACCAGATAGAGGTCAAATACAACTTGATCACTCAAGAGGTTGCTCTTGCCTACTATCTTGGAAACATGAAACCGCTGTTCGCTGCTTTTGAATTGGAGAAAAGTTAGAATGATTGCAAAACGAAAAACCTCAAGAATTATCAAATCAGCTGTCGTGCTAATCGGGGTTTTATCCCTGACGATTCTTGCCTGGTGGGCCTGGACGCACCAGGAGTCATCAAGGACAAAACCATCATTCAAGTTTGCACAGGTAAGCCGGGGAAAGCTTGAGGTCCTCGTAACCAGCACTGGTATCCTGGCTGCCGTGGAAACGGTGGAAATAGGCACCCAGGCTTCGGGGACAATTGAGCAACTGCTGGTCGATTATAATGACCAGGTCAAAAAAGACCAGGTGCTGGCGGTACTGGATCAGTCATCGTTCAACGCTTCGGTCAATAAAGCCAAAGCAGACGTACTCAAAGCTCAGGCAGAATTAAAACAAGCAGAGGACGAGTTCCGTCGGAACGCTCCGCTCCAAGAAAAGGGCTACATCTCAGAACAGGAATTTCTTCCCATCAAAACGGCAGTCGATACGACAAAAGCCTCCCTGCAATCAGCCGAAGCCAATCTGCAGCAAGCCCGGATCAATCTTGAGCATACGGTGATTCGTTCGCCTATCGACGGCACGGTCATCGACCGCAGCGTCGATGCCGGGCAAACGGTTGCGGCCAGCCTCAGTACCCCGACTCTGTTTTTGATCGCAGAAGATCTGGCGCAGATGCAGATTGAAACCCAGGTCGATGAAACCGATATCGGCCAAATCCGCCAGGGGCAACCGGTACGTTTCGAGGTGCAGAGCTATCCCGATTCGATCTTCGCCGGCACTGTCCGCCAAATCCGCCTGCAGCCGTCAACCGTCGACAACGTTGTCACCTACACGGTGATTGTCGACGCGAGTAACGAATCAGGGCAGCTGATGCCTGGTATGACGGCAACCGTCGACTTTGTTGTCCACCAGTCTGAAAACGCCCTGCTGGTTCCGGTCGCCGCGCTCAATTTCACACCCGATTCGAATCGCAATAGTAACGACGGCAGCCAGGTTTTCAGCCGGCAGGCCGATGGCCGCTTGCGGCCGATCCAGATCACTGTGGGAGAGAGCGACGGACTGTTGACCGAGATCGCCGGGGGCGAGCTGGCTGCCGGGATGCAGGTTGCCATCGGCATGAACCAGGAGGGGGAAGATGCTGAAGAAGAGGGCTTCTCTCTGTTCAGTTTTATGAACCAGGGGCAGGGAGGATCGCCGGGTGGCGGAGGCGGGCCAGGAGGTGCCCCGGGCCAAGGACCCGGTGGAGGGCCGCGTCCATGAGCGAAGCACAGATCAGTCTCAGTCATATCTGCAAGGTTTTTTCCTTGGGGGAGGTTGAGGTCAGGGCACTGGATGACCTCTCGCTGGAGATCGGCCGGGGCGAGTTTGTCGCCATCATGGGCAGCTCGGGCAGCGGCAAATCGACGATGATGAATATCCTCGGTTGTCTCGACACCCCGACCAGCGGCAGCTATCGCTTCGATGGCATGTCGGTCGAGACCCTGAATCGGAAGCAGCTAGCCGACCTGCGCAATACCAAGATCGGTTTTGTTTTTCAGGGCTTCAACCTTCTGCCACGCACCACGGCGCTGGAAAATGTCGAACTGCCGTTGCTCTACGATCGTCACCGTTCGGTCGCCGATCCTCAAGCGCGCTCCATCGAAGCGTTGCAGCGTGTCGGTCTGGGTGATCGCCTCGACCATGAGCCGAACCAGCTCTCCGGCGGGCAGCAGCAGCGCGTCGCTATTGCCCGTGCGCTGGTCACTGCCCCCCCGATTATCCTTGCCGATGAACCGACCGGTAATCTTGACAGTCGCACGACCCTGGAGGTTATAGCCTTGTTTCAAGAATTGAACAGTGAAGGCTTAACTCTGGTGGTGGTCACCCATGAAGCAGAGGTCGCCGAATATGTTGGGCGTCTGATCGAACTGCGTGACGGTGTGCTGTTGCGCGATGAAATCAACCCTCAGCCACGCAATGCACAGACCGACCTGATAGCGCTGCACGGGGAGGTGTCTGATGCGGTGGCATAAGTTGATCCTGGTCGCCCTGAAGAGCATCGCCCGCAACAAGATGCGCAGCCTGCTGACCATGCTCGGCATTATCATCGGCGTCGCCTCGGTGATTACCATGGTCGCCCTGGGGGAGGGCTCCCAGGTAGATATCGAAGGGGAAGTTGCCTCCTTGGGAACCAACCTGCTGATGGTCAGGCCGGGTAGCGTGGACTCAGGTGGTGTGAGTGGAGGCGCCGGGTCGCGGCCGAGCCTGACAATGGATGATGTCGCCCGGTTGGAGAAATATGCGACGCAGCTGCGCTGGGTCTCCGCCGAGGTTCGCGCCACCGGGCAGGTGATCGCCGGAAGCAACAACTGGAGCACGACGATCACCGGTGTTGCCCCCAACTACCTGTCGATCCGCAATTATGAGATGGAAAGCGGGTCCTTCTTTACCGCTCGGGATAGTAAAACGCGAGCCAAGGTCGCGGTACTCGGTAAGACGGTTGCCGACGAACTCTTCCCGAACCAGAACCCCGTCGGGGCGCGTCTGCGCATCCGCAATGTGCCCTTTAAAGTGATCGGCGTAATGGCCGAAAAGGGGCAATCGTCCATGGGCAACGATCAGGACGATATCATCTTCGCTCCCGACAACACCGTGCTGTATCGCCTGAGTAACGGCAAGACGATTCACGATATATCGGCAACCGCCATCAGCTCCGACGCGATGGACGCGGCCAAGGAGGAGCTGACGACCCTGCTGCGTTCTGAGCACCGACTCGCCGCCGATGCCGAGGATGATTTCATCATCCGCGATCAGACCGAGATCGTCGAGATCGCCACCAGGGTCACCGGCACCCTGACCCTGCTGCTCAGCTCCATCGCCGGGGTTTCCTTGCTCGTGGGAGGGATCGGCATCATGAATATCATGCTGGTCTCAGTCACCGAGCGCACGAGAGAGATTGGCATTCGTCTCGCCATTGGCGCCCGACCTCTTGATGTTTTAGCACAATTTCTTATCGAAGCCGCCATCCTCAGCCTACTTGGAGGCTTGATCGGTATATTGTCCGGCTTAAGTGCAGCTTGGGGCGTTGGCAGATTGCTGGGAGTCAGCGCGATTGTAAACCCTGTAGTTGTGATGATAACCATTCTTTTTACCGGGGCCGTTGGGGTGTTTTTCGGTTTTTATCCGGCTCGCAAAGCCGCCAAGCTCAATCCCATCGATGCATTGCGCTATGAATGACATAAGGACCTGCGCCCTGACCCTGCTTGGTGTTCGAATTCAATATTTTCTCCTCAGCTTCAAATATAGTAAGTTTTGACAAGGGGAAAACGTCTTGGATTTTGTTCCGCATTTTATTGGGGGCCAAAAATCTGATTGGTTCTAAAGTTACTAAATTCCCTGCAAAGTGGGAGAGGTAAACCCCCAAAGCATATTCGATGTGGGATCGATTTTTACAATAACTCTCAGATCGAGTCGCGGCTGCTACAGTTTATGCAGCCCTTGGAATGGCGGGGCAAGGCCCATCAAACACCAAAAAGGGGACAAATAATCACCTGGCCCACTCAGGCCCGTTTTTTCTCCTGTTCTCTGTGCAGCCAGCTCTTCAACGCTTCAACCACCACCATCGCCTGGTGGCCGTCGAGCTGCCTGAGATCCTGGACCCCGGTTACACGTTTGCAGAAGCGGGCCAGAGAGGTCCAGCCTGGATTTTTGACGACCCCCATCTCATGAAGCTCCAGCCACAAACCCCGGGCTTTCCAGACCATGGGCGGCAGCGGACGGGTCTCACGGCGGCGCAGTTGGGGGCGCCAGCCCAACTCGTGAAAACGGTTGAGAAGCTCATGAAGCTGATGTTCGGTCAGATCGGCAGAGGAATCCCTGCCGGGGACAACAGAGCGGATGACATCCCGGTAGTCATCATCGGAAAGTTTCAGATCCTTCTTGGCGATGTGGATTTTCGCCAGCGCTTTCAGACGATAGTTTTTCATCCATTCAAGCCCACTCTACTTCGTTCCAACGTCCACAATACCAATATACGGAAGAGCCCGGCTTTGGTCCGCATAATCGAGGCCGTAACCGACAGCCCAGACATCCGGAATGTCGAAACCGAGGTAATCAATCTGAACGTTTTCTATCAGGCGCTCGCTTTTTCGCAGCAGCACGCAGGTTTTCAGAGAAGCCGGATTGCGGGCCTGAAAGGTTTGCAGCAGATACTGCAGAGTTGAACCGGTATCCAGAATATCATCCACGATGAGAACATGTTTCCCTGCTATATCGGTGCGGACATCCATCAGCAGGCGAACAGCCCCCGGCATGGTAATGGTCTGCTCATAAGTTGTAACCGCTATGAAATCGATGCGCCGGGGAATGGTGAGGCCTCTGGAAAGGTCAGCCAGAAAAATAAAGCAGCCCCTGAGAACACCGACCAGAAGGATTTCATCCACACCGGCGTAATCGGAAGATATCTGGCCCGCCAGTTGGGAGACCCTGTCACTGATGGCAGCTTCACTGATGTATTCAATTGGCTCTTGTGTAATCATGTCCTTTGCAATCTGTGGAGAAACCACAAATTTCCAGCTGCGGGAAAGAAGAAAAACCTGATAAACTATTGGCAATATTCAGGTTAGGATATTTTTTTATAGTATAACGAAGATAATAAGATATTCTTAGATATCAATAAGTTCGATTCCGTTTTTTCGGGTTTTGAGAGCGTTTAGAAATAATCGATGCAGGTTGTTCACAGTCGTCCGGTCATAAATCCCCCGGCTGGTGCCATTATTTTTTTCTGAAAAGGATGATAAATGTTTGAAATTTTTCTGGGTTTGAATCCGATTGTCCAGGCCCTCATTGCTACTTTGTTCACCTGGCTCGTCACGGCGGCAGGTGCCGCTCTGGTTTTTTCCACCAAAGAGATCAACCGCAAATTGTTGGACTGCATGTTGGGTTTTGCAGCAGGAGTCATGATTGCCGCCAGTTTCTGGTCCCTCCTCGCCCCGGGAATCAATATGGCGGAAGAGCTGGACATGATTCCCTGGCTGGTGGCGGTAATCGGATTTATGGCGGGGGGGGTGTTCATGCGCCTGACGGACTATTTTCTTCCTCATCTTCACCCGGGCCTGGCCATGAACCAGAAAGAGGGCATTAAAACCTCCTGGCAGCGCAGCACTCTGCTGGTTCTCGCCATTACATTGCACAACATTCCGGAGGGACTGGCCGTCGGGGTGGCCTTCGGGGCCGTTGCGGCAGGCCCCTCTTCCAATGCTACAATTGGCGCAGCTATCGCCCTGGCCATCGGCATCGGCCTGCAGAACTTCCCCGAAGGGACGGCAGTGTCCATGCCCCTCAGGCGGGAGGGCATGAGCCGCTGGAAAAGTTTCATGCTCGGTCAGGCTTCCGGAATTGTGGAGCCAATCGCCGGCGTGATCGGTGCCGCCTTTGTCCTCTACATGCAGGGCATTCTTCCCTACGCTCTCTGTTTTGCTGCCGGAGCCATGATTTTTGTCGTTGTGGAAGAGCTGATTCCCGAGTCCCAGTCCAATCATAAACACATTGACGCTGTAACAATGGCCACCATGGGAGGATTTGCCGTCATGATGATGCTTGATGTGGCCCTGGGGTGATTTTATCCTCAAAAAATACAACTTTAATAAGGATGTATTTTGATAGACCATCAACAAATAGACCTACGGATTTCGGAGATTCTCCCCGAAATCGTCCGTATTCGCCACCGGGTTCACCGCAATCCGGAACTCGCCCATGAGGAATTTGCCACGGCCGAACTAATCCGCGAAACCCTCGCCCCATTAAACCTTCGAATCCTCAAACCTTTTCTTAAAACCGACGTGGTGGGAATCATGGAGGGGAATGGCCCGGGGAATAACGTCACCCTGCGCGCCGATCTTGACGCACTCCCCGTTCCTGAAAAAACCGGACTGGCTTACCGTTCCAAAGTGGAAGGAATCAGTCATGCCTGCGGCCATGATGGCCACATGGCCATTCTCCTCGGCGCGGCCCAAATACTCGACGGGATGCGGGAACATTTCCCCGGTTCGGTCCGGCTTGTGTTCCAGCCCGGCGAAGAAATCGTTGCGGGAGGGAGAGACCTGGTCGCACAAGGGTGCCTGGATGACCCACTTCCTAAAGCCATTTTCGCCCTCCATGGCTGGCCCGGAGTTCCTACTGGGGTGATCGCCTCCCGAGCCGGAGAATTCATGGCTGCCGCCGACCTTTTCGAGATTACGGTCAAGGGGAAAGGCGCGCACAGTTCCCTGCCCGAACTTTCCGTCGATCCGATCCTCACCGGCGCCCGCATCGTCGAGGCTCTTCAGGCCATTCCCAGCCACTGCGTCAGCGCCCTCGAACCGGTGGTACTTTCCGTCTGCTGCTTTAATAGCGGTTATGGAAAAAACGTTATCCCCGACACGGCGGTACTGGAAGGGACAGTGCGTTATCTGAATGTGGATGTCGGCAAGGAGATCCCCGAACATATGGAGGGGGTTATCCGGGGCATCTGCGATTCCATGCGAGCTGCCTATGATTTTTCCTATACCCGTCAGTACCTTCCCACCCGCAATGACCCAGCGATGGTTAAGGCCGGTAAAGACATGGTCTGCGCATCTTTCGGGCTTGAGTGGTGGAAGGACATGCCCAGGCCGTCCATGGGCAGCGAAGACTTTTCCTATTATCTTCATAAAGCACCCGGCGCCATGTTCCGGCTGGGGGTGGGGAAAAATCGCCCTTCCCTTCACAGCCCCTATTTTGATTTTAACGATGAAGCGATCCCGAAAGGGATTCATTTTCTGGTGGCCATGACCCTAAAAATGTTGTTGGAAGGATCTTAAAAAAACCGAATTTGGTTTTCAACCAGGATGCGCGGTATATAATATGCGAATATTTGAAAATACCGTATGAGGTTGTATGAAGACCTAAGGCAGCGTTTTTCAAGAATCTGCAAAAAATGAAAGAAATATTCAGCCCGGGTTATTCATGAGCCTTTGTCGCGAAACCGGTAAGTGTGCGTCAGATCAGGGCGAGCACAGTGACGCGCAATGCAGACGTAATGGCAGTACGTCGAAAAGCAAGGAGCGAGCATGGCCTGAGATGGCGTGCAATTGACGGTTACAGCAAAAGTTTTCATGAATAATCCGGGTTATAATAAGGGAATACTGGAAAAATGCCGCGGAAAAGTCTACACTGAAACCTTGCAATTCATTAACCCGGATAATTAAGAGCCGTTTTGGGAGCGGAAAGAATATCTGAGGAGGGTGTTATGAAAACGGATGGAGGCTGGAACCCCTATTTTGCCGGAATTCTGGTGGGAATCCTGGCAGTTCTATCGGTGCTGGTGACGACACAATTGTTGGGAAAGGCCAAATATCTGGGTGCTTCAACCACATTTGTACGAACCGCCGGCCTGGCTGAGCAGAAGGTCGCCCCCGAGCATGTAGCCAAGAATGAATATTTTCAGGCCAAAAAAGTCAAAGTCGACTGGCAAATGTTGTTCGTTGTCGGAATTTTTTTCGGCTCTTTCGGCGCATCCCTGACCGACAAAAGTTTCAAAAAGGAGAAGGTTCCCCCCATATGGGAGGAACGCTTCGGTAACAGCACCTTTTTCCGGGCTGTGGGAGCTTTTGCGGGAGGCGTGATCGCTCTCTTCGGTGCACGCCTGGCCGGGGGATGTCCCAGCGGCCACGGCTTAAGCGGCATGATGCAACTCTCGGTCAGTGGTTTTCTCGCTCTGGCTTTCTTCCTGGTGGGTGGCATTCTAGTTGCCCGCCTCCTTTACGGAGGGAGGGAATATCCATGGATCTGACACTAGGCCTATTAACCGGCATCATTTTTGGCTTTCTGCTGCAGAAAGCCAGAGTCCTGCGTTTTGAAAAACAGATCGGCTTCCTCCGCTTGGTCGACATGACCATTATCAAATTCATGCTTACGGCGGTTCTGGTCGGGTCGGCCGGAATATACATGCTCGTCGATTTGGGAATGGTTTCCCTCTCAATTAAATCCACCGTCTTCGGAGCCCAGATTATAGGCGGCCTGCTTTTTGGTATCGGTTGGGCCATCGTCGGCTACTGTCCGGGAACCGCGGTCGGCGCCCTTGGTGAGGGACGCTATCATGCTTTCTGGGGTATTCTGGGAATGCTTTGCGGTGCGGCGCTTTATGCGGAAGCCTATCCCGGCATGAAGGACAATCTGTTGGTCTGGGGAGCGAAAGGAAAAATAACCCTTCCGGAAATCCTTCAGGTTAATCACTGGGTCGTGATCTGTGCTTTTGCTGCTCTTGGGATTGTTTTCTTTATCTGGTGCGAGAAGAAAAAACTCTGAGAGCGGAAAAAAGGGAATGCCCCTCGGCTTTCGAGAAGAATAGCACAATTCAGGCAGGTGGAAATACAACGGACGGAAAGGCTAGCCAGCCTTTCCGTCTTTTTGCTTCAGAAAAAAGTGGGTGAGAAATTCCGTGTCTTTGGGGGATAGATTAAAACGGCAGCTCGCCTCTTCAATCCGGCTGTAACTCCAGGCCCCCTGGTCGGAAACCCACCTGACCGCCTTGCGGAGGTTTTCCCCTTTCGGTTGAACTGTATTGTCAGTCATATTATGCGTCCTTTTTAAAAAATTTTAGCACGCTTTCCCGACCGGGTGGCGAAAAAATTTCTACCTTTCGCCGCCCACAATTAAAAATAGTCCAACTATCAGCCCTCGACCTCATTCTCGGCATTCTGTTTGAGCCCGGTTTATTCATGCGGCTTTGTCGCTAAACCGGCAAGTGTACGTTAGATCGCGCCGGGCGCAGCGACGCGCACTGCAGGCATACCGGAAGTACGTCGAAGAGCAAAGAGCGAGCATGATGAGAGATGGCGTGCAATTGCCGGTTGCAGCAAAAGTCTTCATGAATTATCCGGGCTCACTTTGAAGAGCACGTGTTCCACGAACAGGGACGCCACCACTCCCATGACGAAACCATTGCCAACTATCGGCCGGAAAAAAGCTGGAAATTCGGCCACGATCTCTGCCGGTAGAAAAGAAAGCACCGTGCCGAGGAGCACCGGAACACCTATTCCAAGACCGTCTTTGAAGGAAAAAGGCTTCTCCCCGGTTACCGCAACCGAAAGACCTGCGGCGACCTGATTGGCAAGGATATAAAACAGAACACAGCCGATAATCAATCTCGGGATATCAGCCATCCAGGCGATGGCAGCAGGAGAAAAGGAAAGCCCTGCCAGGATGGCTGCTGTCGGAAGCAGAGTGATGCGTGAGGCGCACCCGGTTGATAGAATAATTCCCGGACTGATGGAGTAGTTAACGCTCCCGACAACCCCGAGAAAACCGGAAAGACAGTTGGAAAGACCGGTCAAGGCTATGCCGCTTCTCGTTCTTTGTCGGATATCCGGCAAGTCGAGAAGCTCTTTGAGGGACTGAATGGAACCGAGGTCATTGATGGAAAGGGCCATAAAACAGAACAGAAAAGAGATTATGACGCCCCAGTCGAAGGAAAAACTCGTAGTGAGATTCCGCAGAGGCCAGTCGAGCCAGGCCAGGTCTGCTCCTAATCCAAGCCCGCCCGAAGCTTCAAAACAGAAAAAATAAATCAGGGTTCCCAGAATCATAGCCAGCACAACAAGAATCGATTTCCAGATTCCTTGCAGCAGGCGTTCGACCATAAACATGCCGGGAATAAAAAAGAGCGCAAAAAACAAACGAGTTAGAGGAGAAACGGGGTCAGCCGCTCCGGTAATCAGGCGCAGGATGGTGGGGGTCAGGGTAAAAGCAATGAGGAGCAGAACCACGGCCACCACCGTCTTCGTAAAGAGCTTCTGAACCTGACCAAAAAGCCCCGAAAGACTGAGAAAAAACAGCAACAGTCCATTCACAAAAATGGCGGTATAAATGCTCCCCAGATCAAACCCCCGAGTAGCGAGGATTCCGATCAGAAGAACCGCGGCAGGCCCCATAATCAACGGCAGCCGATGTCCGAAGAGAATCTGAAAAAAAAGGCTCACGCCGGTCACAAAAAAAATTTTCTGAAGATAAAAGATCTGATCTCCGGGCCGGGTGAAGTGAAGAGCGCCGACCACTTTTCCGATAATCAGAACCCCAGGGAGGGTGATAGCCAGCCACTGCAAGCCATAGAGAAACAATTCCAACGGGGGAGGCTTTTCTTCAAGGTCGTATTTATAGTTAAATTTCATCATACCCACTTTTCATGCTCCGCAGTTAGGATGCCGGATCAAATTCAGACATAAATCCACCGGTAAATAGCTTGATCCCTCATAATCCGGGGGAGTGTTCCTAATGATACATAATTATTAATGAATGTAGCATTTTTTCAAGAGAACACTCCCAACGCTTTCCTTACGAAAAGGCAAATCCATAACTAGCTGGAATAATTAATGAAAAAAGATGGCTATGTGCTCCTGTTTGGCCTGAAATATGCTTAAGTTTAACAAAAACACGAAGCGAAGGTGCTGTTTCCGCGAACTGTAACCCGATATTCAGGAGCTTGTCTCATGAAAAACATCGAAGTTGCACAGGAAGAGTTGCTAGCCTGGGTGTTTATTTTGGCCTTTTTGCTTGTCATATACACCATAATCTGATGAGTTAATGAAACCTGCCTGTCGGGTACGATTCTGATCCAACTCCAGGCAGGTACCAACCGGCTCGGCCGCAAGCGATAAAGCCACATGTGTGCGCACCAAAGTGAGCCTTCCAAACCGGGACGGCTCTTAATTCATTCCAACCATCCTCTCCGTCTTTTTGTTCCCACCTTTTCACTTTCTTTGCTCCCTTTTAATGTGCCTTTAACAATCGACTGTAAGATTTTATCTTGAAACTTTTCAGGATTAGATATAGTTCTTAATATCCCGCCTGCTGGGAATTCCGAAACACACAATACCAAAACCTGGATTTTTCCCTCCAGCAAAAACAAAAGGTAATTTATGGAACTGTCATTCAACCGGACCAATAATGAAATCGACCGCCTGATCGACGCCTTGAACAGCCTGGCCGAAGTACATCATCCGGATATCATACGCGAAATGATCATCAGCGCACTGAAAGCGGGGCAGGAGAACGACTATCTGGCCGACCTCAAGCTTATGCGCTCCACCATGAAGGAGATGCGCTATACGAATAAAATTTTCGGCCCTTATCGTGAACGCAAAAAGGTGACCATTTTCGGTTCAGCGAGAACCACTCAGGAAGATCCGATTTACAAAAAGTGCCGCGATTTTGCCCGACTGCTGGCGCAACGGGGCTATATGGTTATAACCGGCGGTGGTGGAGGAATCATGCAGGCCGGCAACGAGGGAGCGGGCGAAGAGAACTCTTTTGCCGTCAACATCCGCCTCCCCTTTGAACAGGAGACCAATCCGGTCATGGAGGGAAGCAAGCACTCCATCACCTACAAATACTTTTTCAACCGCAAAGTGGCCTTTCTCAAGGAAACCCACGCCGTGGCCCTTTTCCCAGGCGGCTTTGGAACGCTGGATGAGGCCATGGAAACCCTGACTCTTGTGCAGACCGGAAAAAATCCACCGATCCCGCTGATTTTGATTGACGGCGACAACGGCGACTACTGGGAGAATGTGCTCGATTTCATGAAGAACACCCTGTTAAAAAAAGGTCTGATTTCAGGACAGGATTTCAGTCTTTTTACCATTACCCGGGATCCGGTCGAGGCCGCGGACCATATCGATGAATTCTACCGCGTCTTTCACTCCATCCGTTTTCACGGAAAAACCCTCATAGTCCGCCTCAACAAGCCGCTAAAAGAAGAAGATCTGAAGTCCCTTGAGGAAGAGTTCCGTGAAATCATCGAACCGGGAAGCCATCTCAAGCTCAGCGGTCCCCTTTCGGTCGAAAAGGACGAACCCGCGCTTATCGCTTTGCCCCGCCTGACGTTTGAATTCGACCGCCGCTCCCACGGCCTGTTGAAGGCCTTTATTCGCCGTCTAAATTCTTTCTGAAAAGCTTCTGAAACGCCGGGCGCCGTTCCGGCCCTCACCCCGAAACCGACCGGACTGACAGATGCCGAAAATCAAAGAAATCTACACCGGGAAAATTTTTTCACTGAGCATCGAAGAGCACGAACTCCCCGATGGGCGCCGCATCTCCTGCGAAATCATCCGCCATCCCGGGGGCGCGGGGGTCATTCCCCTGCTGGAGGACGGTGGGATCGTGCTGGTCCGCCAGTATCGGGCCGCCATGAATGGCATGGTGATCGAAATCCCAGCCGGCAAGCTTGAGCCCGGAGAACCTCCGGAAGACTGTGCCCGCAGGGAAATTCAGGAGGAGATCGGATACCGCGTCCGCTCGATCAGAAAACTCGGGGTGATGTACAATGCCGTCGGTTTCTCCGACGCCTGCCTTCACATGTTTGCGGCCGAGGTCGCGGATCCGAGTGATCAGGCCCTGGAAAAGGATGAATACATCCAGCTTTTCAAACTGCCGTTTCAGGAAGCACTGGCCATGGTGGAGAGGGGGGAGATCACCGATGCCAAAACCCAGCTCGCTCTGCTTCTATGCCCGCAAAGCCGGTCTCGACTACGCCCGTTGACTGATGGCCTCCCACCGCCCAAACAAAGACTCCGCCACTGACACCGGGGCGCCGCGAGTCATTACTTCAGTTTCGGCAAAAAGGCAAATCAAGGGCTTCGGCCACGGGCTGATTGGTCAACCGGCCCTTATGGGTATTGACCCCCAGATAAAGGGGCCTGTTCTCCCGCACGGCTTTTTCAAAGCCCTGTCCGGCGAGAAGTCTCGCAAAAGGCAGGGTGGCGTTGGTCAAAGCAAAAGTGCTGGTGCGGCTCACCGCCCCCGGTATGTTGGTCACACCGTAATGCAGGACTCCATCGACCTCATAAACCGGCTCTTCATGACTGGTGGGACGGATGGTTTCGATGCAGCCCCCCTGGTCGATGGCAACATCGACAATCACGCTCCCCGGCGCCATGGAAGCGACCATTTCGCGGCTCACCAGGTGAGGAGCTCTCGCTCCCGTCACAAGAACGGCACCAATCAGCAGATCGGCCTTTTCGACCTCGTTGCGGATATTGTACGGGGTGGAATAAAGGGTCTTCATCCGGTTCCGGTAAAGTTCATCAAGAAAGGTCAGTTTTTGCAAGTTGATGTCCATCATGGTCACGTCGGCGTTCATGCCAATGGCCATGCGCGCGGCATTCTCTCCGACCGTTCCACCGCCGATGATGACCACCTTACCCGGGGGAACCCCCGGTGTGCCCGACAGCAAGAGCCCCTTGCCGCCGTTCTCCTTCTCCAGGAAATGAGCGCCGACCTGGACCGCGAGGCGACCCGCGATAAGGCTCATGGGGGTCAGAAGAGGCAAAGACCCATCTGGAGATTGGACGGTTTCATAAGCGATTCCGGTCACTTTACTGTCCAGAAGAAAGCGTGTCAGATCGGGATTAGGAGCCAGATGGAGAAAGGTAAAAAGAAGCTGCCCTTCCCGAAAACGTGAGAATTCCTCGGGCAAGGGTTCCTTGACCTTGACGATCATGTCGCTTTGGGCGTAAAGTTCATGGACAGAATCGGTGACCCGTGCCCCAGCCTGGATATAAGCCTCGTCCGTGATGCCGCTCCCCATGCCGGCACCTTTTTCGATCAGGACAATATGTCCATCTTCGACCAGGATGTGAGCCCCTGCCGGAGCCATACCGACCCGGAATTCCTTGGTTTTGATTTCTTTCGGAACACCGATTATCATTTTATTCCCTCTTTCACCAAGTTTTCAGACCGCATGGCGCACCCTATTTTCACCAAACGCTTCTTCCGTATCTCCCGCACCCAAATCGCCTACCTGCGTTTCATTCTCGAAAGCTACGACGGCCTGGCCTTTGTCCGCACCCTGGACTCCCGGGAAGCGATTGTGGAAATCGCATATCCGCTGCTAAGAACAAGGGATGCCGAGGAACTCCTGGAAGCCCTTGCCACTGGAATCGACCTCGCCGAACTGCCGGAAATCCCCCGCGACATCTATCAGCCGCTGTAATCTCAACCTTTCGGAATCACGTTTGTTTTTAACCACCGGAAGGACTATATTTCATTTATAGCACAGAAGTTTCGAAAGCCAAGGCAGAGGACGTGCTAGAAGTTTTCCCGGGAAGCATCCTGTCAGAAAGGCCTGTCGTAAAGATGCGCCCGACCGGGAGGCAAAGTCGAAGGGCCCTTGCGGCCATGCTTGGTGGCTACGGTCTGAAAAATGCGCAGTGAGCCGTCCTGAAAAGCGAAAGACACCCCCGCCAGGTAAGCGATCCAGAGGCGGAAGCGCTCCTCACCCACATCGGCGATGGCCTCTTCCCTGTTCGCTTCAAGACGATGGCACCACAGGCGAGTCGTTAGAGCGTAATGCTCACGCCAGGCTTCCACGTCGTGGACCTCGAACCCGCACGCTTCCATCACTTCCACGCTGTGGCCGATATGGTCAAGTTCCGAGCCGGGGAAGATATATTTGATGATGAAACGACGGCCGGGAGTGATGCGGCTGAACCTGCGTTTGCTGTGCTTGGCCCGGCGCGTAATGCCGTGATTGAGGAAAATGCCGCGGTCGCGCAATAGGGAGCGGACCTTGGAAAAGTAGGTGACATAGTTGGCAATGCCTATATGTTCGTACATGCCGATACTGGAGATCTTGTCGTATTCTCCGGAAAGCTCCCGGTAGTCGCGCAGTTCGATGCGGATGCGATCCTCCAGCCCCAACCGCTTCACCTTATCCACTGCGAAATCATACTGTTTCTGCGACAGGGTCACGCCGTGTCCCTCGACCTGATAATTCTTCACGGCATGGCAGATAAGACCGCCCCAGCCGCAGCCAATGTCCAGAAAGCGCTCGCCGGGCTGCAAGCGCAGCTTGCGGCAGATCATCTCCAGTTTATCGCGCTGGGCCTGTTCGAGGCTATTTTCCCAGTTGGTAAAATAGGCGCAAGAGTACTGCATTTCGGGATCGAGAAAGAGCTGGTAGAAGTCGTTGGAAAGATCGTAGTGAAACTGGATGAAATCCTTTTCATCGCGCCGAGACTGCTTCCGCCCTGTGTCATCGCCAGTGTAGCTCTCTGCCAGTTTTTTTTCTTCCCCGGGAGCGAACAGCAACGGCAGGGCCTCGCGCAGAATCAACCCCTTGCGCAGCCGTTTCTTGATCTGTCCTGTACTCACCCCTTTGGAGCGTTGACCCCGTTGGCGAACGAGCTCATAGAAGGTGATCAGGGTACCGCCGTGAAAGTCGATGTTGCCGGTAGCATATTGGCGAATAAGGTTTTCCAGACTCGGCCGCCGCAATAGTCCGCCGAGCACCCCCGGCCCTTTGATGGAGATATAGAAGTCAGGGTCGACCTTGTCGCCAAGAGGGATGATACTACCGTCCCAAAGCTTGATGCTAAATCTGGCGTCAGCAACTTCGGCCAGGTGCTGAAAGATACGACGCGCGGCACGCAGGTATTTGTCTTGAGGGTTTGGGGCGGGCATGGGTTTGGAATCCTTAGTATGTTGATAGAGAAAAGTTTCTTTAAGAAATTTAATTATATATTAAAAACGGGTTTTTTGAACCTGGAATTACCTCAAAAATTGGGTGTGTGAAAAAGATGGCTGATACATTTTTATTAGCTGAAAACAAATTATTTATCCCCCCTTGAAATCATGAAATCTATAATTAAATTATTATCGGAATTGGTTGTTTTTCCTCTCTGACAAAAAGAAACGAATGCGGAAAATTCTTTTTGTAGCTAAATTTCAACAGGAGAAAGGAGGTTAAAAATGGCTATTGTAAAATGGGACCCTTGGAGGGAAATGGAGGATTTGTTCAACCGATATTCACGCTTTTCCGGACCATCAGCGAGCGGCGGTGAAGAAACTATGACCCCTGCTGAGTGGGCTCCCCGTGCTGATATTATGGAAAACGAAAACCATTTCCTGATTACGCTGGAAGCCCCCGGAATCCGGAAGGAAGATGTCAAAGTCTCCGTTGAGAAGGGGGTGCTCTACATTTCTGGGGAAAGAAAACAGGAAAAGGAAGAAAAAGGAAAAAAATACCACCGGACGGAAAGGTTCTATGGTACTTTTTCCAGAACCTTCACCCTGCCGGACACGGTAGACAGTGAAAAAATAAAAGCCTCTTTCAAAGATGGACTGCTACACTTGGAGCTGCCCAAAACACCGAAAGCCAAGCCTAAGGAAATAGAAATTAAAATCGACTGAACCTGAAAATCCTTAAGTGTGCAAAAGGGCTCGATTTGAGAAGATCGGCCCTTTTTTAATTTCAGCAGCAGGGTTTAAAAGGCAATCCGGGGTGGGCCGTGCTTCTGGCATGGTTAATATCTTCTCGCCCAAAAGGGGCAAAACCAAGAAAAACCGGCGGCTGCTATCCAAATTTTAGGGTCGCCTTGTTGACAAAAGGAGAGTGTCCCTTTGTCAACTGAGGGCTTTGGCAAGTTCTTGTGAATTGAGGAGGGCCTGTTCAACCAATTTCATAATCGGTTGGGTCTCCAGGCTGAAGTGCTTTTGGGTATGTTGAGTCAGGATCTCTATGATTGTGGCATCCGGTTGATCCTTGAGGAGCGATACAATTCCCGACGAAGAGGGTGCATCGCCGGCGCCGGGAACGCCGTGGTGGGAAGTGATAGCCGTGACAAGCGTTTTTGGAAAGCCCCACTTGCCGGCCATGTGGCCGCCAACCGTGGCGTGGTCAAGGTCAAACAACTCCTTCTCCATCGCGACAAGGCAAACATCATCGTCCGTCAGCCATTGATCGTAGATATCGCGGTAGGCATCCCCCTTCATCGCCGCCATAACCGGAACCCCCATGTCCTGTAGCAAACCTGCGGTGAATGATTCTGCCTGGGTTTCCGGGTGAAGTTTCAGCGCAAGGCCGCGGGCTACCGCCGCGCGCCGCGCCGCCATATGCCAAAAACGCGACATGTCCAGCCATTTGGGGACCGGGAACCGGTCGACATTGTTCTTTACCGCCACCGAAAGGACCAGCGACTCGAGACGGGAACGCCCCAGCAGGTTGACCGCATGACGCACGTTGCCGACTTTGTGGGAAAGCCCGAAGGCAACTGAATTTACGGTTTTCAGCACCCGCACATGGAGGCCGGGGTCAATTTCCAGATCGGCGGCGATCTGGTCGGTTGTACTCGCGGAGTCGCGCAGTTTGCCAAGCAAACTTAGCACTGAGGAAGAAAAGCACGGCAGTTCATAATCGTCCAGTTGGTCGAGCCCTTTTTTACCTGCTCCCGAAGC
This sequence comes from Desulfuromonadales bacterium, assembly GCA_963665915.2. GTDB lineage: Bacteria > Desulfobacterota > Desulfuromonadia > Desulfuromonadales > JAAYDE01 > JAFGRU01. The sequence goes on along the minus strand of CAXXSG010000013.1, from coordinate 495,783 downwards.
TTTCTTTTTGAGAAATTTCAACATATCTGTCCTGTCAGTCGGCCCGGCGGGCCAGTTTGTTGGAGAAAATGGACAGCAATCCGCCCAGCATGATGTAGCCCATGGTAACCTCCGCTATGACCACCAGTTGGCCTCCAAGCGTGGTGGGGACAACATCCCCAAAGCCAAGAGTCGTCAGCGTGACAACACTGAAGTAAAAGGGCGAAAGGGGGGTCGGGTGGCTTCCGTAGTCAACTCCGACAAGGGTAAAAAGCCAGGCGAAAAGGACTGCTTGTGCACCGATCCAGAAACACCAGCGGAGCATACTGCGGCCACAGTCACAGGTCAGCCACCAGGGATAATAGAGAAGTGCTGAAAGGCGGCTGTAGGAACGGAATTCATGAAGAAAGTTCTGGTCGCTGATTTCCCGGTGCATGAGATAAGCGCCGGCAAAGTTGATGTTTCGGATATCAACCCCGACCCAGTTGGCTTTTTTGAATTGGCGCAACATCCTCAGGCGCGCCTGGCGTAAATCGGAATTGCTGAAGTTGGCTCCCGCCACGTTGGAAAGAGAAAGGTCGGCGTGGCTCAGGTTGGCTTCTGAAAGATCGGCGTTGGACAGGTCGGCCTCTCGAAGGCGGGCATGCGAAAAGTTGACGCAGTGGAGGTTGGCTCCACGGAGGTTGGCATGAGTCAGGGAAGCATCCTGCAGATCAGCGTTAACCAGGCTGGCGCCCTGCAGGTTTGCCAGGCCGAATCCGGCGCGGCGGGCACTGGCCCCATCAAGGTTGGCCCCTTCCATATCGGCGCCGGCAAACTCGGCTCCATCCAAAGTGGCATCCTGAAGGTTGGCGTTTTTCAGGTTGGCTTTAAAGAGACGTGCCCCGCTCAGGTCGCGTCCCGAAAGATCAACAGCACTCAGGTCACGTCCGGTTAGATCAACGTTTCTCAAATCGGCCGTAGCCAGGAGCTCTGTACTGAATTCTTCTGTTTTCAGGACTGCGGATAAAGACATGGCCGGTTCCATTCATGGCGAGCTGGGGAATCTGATTCACATTTTCATTTCAGGGAAGAGACCCTGGGCTCACTTTCCCACGAGCTATCAGTTGAGGACAAAAACACGCTGGTTACCTGCCTTGCAGTCCAGCCAGAAACATGCCAAGCAATTCGCAACGTTGCAGTAGGTTAAGTATTTAAAAATAATTAACATTTCAGTTTGTCTTTAGAGTCAAAAACCCGACAAGTTCCCGGGGATTAACTCGGCAGGGTTCTAAAAGATGCGACGCACTGAGCGCAAGTGACGGTTTGGAGGAATTCTGGTGATCTGAAACAAACCAGGGCCTGTTTTTACCTTGCCATCCATATTTGTTTCAAATAAATTTTAAAGTGCTGAATCAAAGCATCCTAAGAATGCGTTTATTATTTTCCACCTCTTACCTGTTCGTCAGGCAAACAAAAATTCTCCATGCTGAAATCATCTAAGAGCAGGCTTACACAGAAACAATTATCATTCTTCCCGGGCGACACCCTTTTCGAGAAAATTGCCCGTGCCGTATGCAGGGCTGAAGTTCTTCCCGCCAAAGAGCTTTTCGAAGCATGGGAGGTCGCAAGACGGGTACGCAGACGTTACCGGGGAAGCAGGGTTGTTGATTGTGCCAGCGGGCATGGCCTTTTGTCTCATATCATGCTGCTGCTCGATGACAGTTCGCCCGAAGCCGTGGCTGTTGATTCCAATTTTCCTCAAAATGCCGACAAACTTTCCAGCTCGATTCTCGAAGCCTGGCCGAGACTAAAAGACCGCATTCACTATATTGAAACCTCAATAGAGAACTTCGAGATAACCTCTGACGACCTCGTAATATCGATTCATGCCTGCGGCACTCTGACCGACTGGGTTCTGGAAAAAGCTGTCAGAGTTGGGGCCAGAGTGGCTGTTCTGCCCTGTTGCCAGGATATTGAGCGGTCCGAAACCGGTGGGCTGGAAGGATGGATTGACGGCCCCCTCGCCGTTGACATAACCCGGGCCATGCGCCTTCGTGCGGAAGGCTACTCAGTCACCACGCGCTTAATACCAAACGACATTACGCCGAAGAACAGGCTTCTCATGGGACATCCCGGAAAATAGCAGGGTGTTTTCCAAAGCGGTTGACATCCTCCCCCCTAAGACGTACAAAACAAAGAACAGCTCATGGGGTGCTTCCCCATCAGCAAAACCTCTTGCTGCAACTACCCTAAAAGATTTTCCATGTATTACTATTTCGATTACAATGAACCGATATTCCGCCCGCCGGCTGAAGCCAACTCCCTGATCTTTCAGGCGACCATCGGCTGCTCGCACAACCGCTGCGGTTTCTGCGGCATGTACAAAATGAAAACATTCCGCCTTCGTCCTCTGAAGGAGATACTGGCAGAGCTCGAACTGGTCCCGGAAAACCATCGCGACCGCATCAAGCGCGTGTTCATTGGCGATGGGGACGGGCTGATTTATCCCCAGGCGGACCTTGTCACCCTTCTTGAAGCTTTGTCCACGACCTTCCCCAACCTTAACCGGGTGGCAGCCTATGCCTCACCCAACAGCCTGACCATAAAAACACCCGAGGAACTCCAGAAACTTCAGAAAAAAAAATTGCGGGTCCTCTATTTTGGGCTCGAAAGCGGCGATGCCGACACCCTTAAACTTGTGGAGAAGGGCTATACCGCCGAGGAGATGCTGGCCCAGTGCCGCAAGGCGCAGGACGCTGGGATGAAACTTTCCATCACCGCCATCCTCGGGCTGTCAGGACGCAAGCGCAGCGCCGAACACACCGCCGCCACGGCAGCCTGGATCAATGCCCTGTCGCCCCGTTACTTTTCCCTGTTGACCCTGATTCGAGCCCATAACGAACATTATTTCCGCCTGATTGAGCCGCTCAGCAACGGGGAAGTCCTCGAAGAAGCCCTGGCCATGGTTCGACACTTGGAGCCGCAGGGGACGATCCTGCGTTCCGACCACGTTTCCAACATTCTTCATCTGGCCGGTTCCTATCCCAAGGACCGGGGAAAGATTATCGCCCATGCGGAAATGGTGCTGGAGGATGGGCGCAGACACCCCGAGTGGTTCAACCGGGTGGCTGACAGTAATGCGGACTTTTATTGAGGCATAAAAACGGGGGTTTAAATGGGAAATGAAGATATTTTTTCCATCATTCAGACGATGTTCAATGAAAAAATTCCCTTCAACAAGGTTCTTGGACTGAAGGTTGAGTCCCTGAATGGGGACAACCCCAGGATCAGATTCGACATGCGGGATGAACTGATCGGCAACTTCCAGCGGGGAACCCTGCACGGCGGGGTGATTTCCTCGGTCATCGATGTCACCGGCGGCCTGGTAGCCTTTCTGGGGGCCCAGAAGCAACTGACGGATAAACCGCTGGAGGAAAAGCTGGAAATTTTCGGCAAGCTCGGCACCATCGACCTGCGCGTCGACTATCTCAGACCGGGGCTGGGGGAATGGTTTATTTCAACGGGCTATATCCTCCGTACCGGCAGGAAAGTCGCCGTCACCCGCGTCGAACTGCACAATGACAGGGACAGCCTGATTGCGGTGGGGACCGGGGCTTATGTTATTGCTTAGAAACGGCTCAAAAAAAACGCAGGAAACTTTTTGCCGAGAACTTTGTAGCCCCTGAAATAAATTTCCTGTCCACGAAACTCCCATCGCGCCAGTCGCCTAATTAAACGCGTCCCTGGCAACCTCTTAAGCCTTTGGCTTTTAGCCCTTACACTTCAGACTCACCAAGCTTCCTGCCTCTCCAGATAATCGTTCTTACCGGTCCGACATTGCCAGAAACTCGTCAAAGTCCATCATCACGTCGATGATACCGTCCGGAGTTATTGTGACAATCCTGTTTGCCACGGTGGACACAAACTGATGGTCATGCGAGGCAAAGAGCATCACCTCCGAAAAAGCCATCAGAGCATTATTCAAAGAGGTGATTGACTCAAGGTCGAGGTGATTGGTGGGTTCATCAAGAATGAGGACATTGGCGTCGGAGAGCATCATCTTGGAAAGCATACAGCGCACCCTTTCGCCGCCGGAGAGGACTGAGGTCTTTTTCATCGCCTCCTCTCCGGAAAAAAGCATTTTTCCCAGAAAACCCCGGACAAAACTCTCATTCTCCTTGGGAGATACAAACTGGCGCAACCAGCCGACAAGATCAAGCTCCTCATTATTGAAATACGCCTTATTCTCTTTCGGGAAATAGGCGTTTTTTATGGTCACCCCCCAGCGGAAGCTGCCTTTGTCCGGCTCAAGTTCCCCGGCAAGAATCTGGAACAGGGTGGTTTTTGCAAGGCTGTTAGGCCCGGAAAAGGCGATCTTGTCGCCCTTGTTGACAGTAAGGGTGAGATCCTCAAACATGGAAACCCCATCAATCGCTTTGGAAAGACCCTTTATTTCCAGAATAACGTTTCCACAGGGCCGTTCCGGCTTGAAGACGATGTAGGGGTATTTTCGGGAGGAAATCGGCATGTTCTCGATGGTGAGCTTCTCGAGCAGCTTCTTCCGCGAGGTGGCCTGCTTGGCCTTGGAGGCGTTGGAACTAAAGCGCTGGATGAACTCCTTAAGCTCATCCGCCTTGGCCTTAGCCTTCTTGCTCTCGGTCTCCTTCTGGCGGAAATTGAGCTGGCTGGCCTGATACCAGAAGTCATAGTTGCCGACATAGACCTGGATTTTGCCATAATCGATATCGGCCATATGAGTGCAGACCTGGTTCAGAAAATGGCGGTCATGGGAGACAATGATCACTGTGTTCTGGAAGCGGGAGAGAAATTCCTCCAGCCAGGTGATAGTCTTCAGGTCAAGCTGGTTGGTGGGTTCGTCCAGAAGCAAGATATCCGGGTTACCGAACAGAGCCTGCGCCAGTAGCACCCGCACCTTATCGCTGCCGTCAAGCTCCTTCATTTTTTTTTGCCGCATCTCTTCCGGGATGCCAAGGCCGCTTAACAGCACCGCGGCCTCTGCCTCTGCCTCATAGCCGTTCATTTCAGAGAACTTGACTTCCAGTTCTCCGGAACGGATGCCTTCTTCCTCGGTAAAATCACCCTTGGAATAGAGGGCTTCGCGCTCAGCCATCACCTTGTAGAGCTTCTTATAGCCCATGATCACGGTATTAAAAACAGTGTGCTCGTCAAAGGCGAACTGGTCCTGGTTGAGCACCGCGATGCGCTGTCCCGGCCTCTTGCTGATCTCGCCACGATCCGGCTCAAGCTGACGTGCCAGGATTTTAAGAAAGGTGGATTTCCCGGCGCCGTTCGCCCCGATAAGTCCGTAGCAGTTGCCAGGGGTGAACTTGATATTGACGTCTTGGAAGATGACCCTCTTGCCATAGGCGAGTGCCACATTGGATGCGTTTATCATGGTCTTGTCCTCATAATAAAAGCCACAAGGAAACTCCTTGTGGCATAGAGTGTTCTCGGTAAGAAAAAGCAGGGTTTAAAGCTGGAAATCTTCCTGCCGTGGCAAAGGTTCTCCTTTCCCACGGCAGGATTTTTCCGTTATTTCAGCTTGCGCTGCTTTTTTCCTCTTCCTTCTTTTACTTTGGCAATTCTTTTCAAATGAAAAGTTTGTTTTGGCCAGGGCTCTGGCTTTATTAATGCTTCGTGCCGGCTCAAAAACACTGCGATAAAAAAGACCCCGCACAGGGTGAGGGGTCTTTGCATGGCCAATTTCAGTTCTTACTGCGGGACAACATTCTGTGCGGATGGCCCTTTGGGGCCGTCGACAACCTCGAAGGTTACCCGTGCGCCTTCAGCCAGGGATTTGAAGCCCTCAGTCTGAATTGCGGAATGATGCACAAATACATCCTTGCCACCATCCTGCTCAATAAAACCAAAACCTTTTGAATCATTAAACCACTTTACTGTTCCTTCAGCCATCTTATTCTACTCCTTTGCTCTGGGTTCCTTAGGGAACCGCTTTGTTATAGAGCCGAGGCATCATTTGATACTTCGACTGGAAGTCTGGGGTGTCCAGACAAAATAAATTATCGTTGCACCGGCTTGTTTATGCCGAAACCAAAGAGGAAGCCCTGCTGCGCCGGTTATTGTTACGGCCGGTCCGGGCGCCTGGTGCGGTGGTTATGGGTCTCGGCCGTCTCCGGCACATCATAGTTTATGACAGGGGAAAGAGTAATATTCGGAAGTGGTGCTTGAGGAATATTTGCGGAAATAAAAGAAATATCCTGTTGGAACCAGTTCTCCAAAACTTAAATCCCAACAAAAAAGGATGCAATTCGGACAAGGATAAGATCATTGGGCTAAAAACGCCAGAAAAAAGTTCAGAGAACCCGGTAGATTCCAATCGTAAAACTTCCCCGCACATCTCCACAAAATGATCCAGTTTAAAGGAGTCGCTCCTGAATTTGATGTTCACCTTGTCCATGAGTTTGGCAAACATTTTATTTTGGGCTTCTTTATTGGTGGATTTAATTTTTTCATTTTTTCACAACCAGTCTGGATACACCCATAAGGAACAGCTCTCTCAGCGTTGCTCGTTGTTTCTCGCCATGTTTTCTTGCTAAATTCTTCAATCCGTTTTCTCACTCTCCGTACCCGGTCGATACCGCTCAATAACCTTTCGGAATTTTTTCAAATCATTCTCCTCCCCCGAGAACATCGCCGAAAACTCATTGTCTCCAAAATAGGTCGCCCGTTCCTGGGTTGAAACCTTCGATTTCTTCATTTGCACCCAGATCGACGCGCAGGCCTGAAAAAGACAGAGAACAACCAGTACCCACAAAGAACTCTCCGATGATAAGGCCTGGCTCGAAGAACCGATTTGTTCGCGAAGTATGGTCACAAAGACCGTTATGACCAGGAAACAGGCCATGGGGATAGTGTAATAATACGTCATCCACCGCGACATCCCCTTGCCCTCGGCCGAACACATCATCATGGTTCGTATTGGCGGTATTTCAGAATTATCATATTCGCACTTGAGACCCACGACAAAAACCGAATTTAATAACCGTTGATAGACAAGCTGGTCGTTAATCCACAACAGCAAAAGACCGATGGTGGCCATGCAACTCACAATTCCGACAAGTACCGCACTGGGAACCAGCCAAGTTGTTTCCTGGCTGGTTTTAATCAAAACAGCGATAGCCGCAAACGCCGCAAGAATCCATGTCGAAGCCCGGTTGCGGATGCCGGCCTGTATGGAATTGAAATGGCGCTCCGACTCAACAAATTTCCAATATTCTTCTTTTGGGTTCATTGGTTAAATCTCTAGCCGAGAAATTCTATTGAAAACAAAAGAGGGAAAATCAGTATACTTTTCTTGCCACAGGGAATATAGAATATTTCGGAAATGGCTTCCATACACTGCTATTTTTTCCCATATTTTCTGAGCAGTTGCTCATACAGGCTTTCCTGATAAATCTCTTCAACAACCCGTTTCAGGGATTCCCGGGTCTTCTGAGGTAGTCCTTTTCGGACAAAAATCCATTGTTTTTTGTCGGGTTCAATCATTACGATGTCCCCAAAATCATCCGGCGTAAACCCGAGTTCCTGAATCCAGTAATAATACGCGGGTTCGGTAATGACAGCACCGTCAACCTTTGGTCGAAAATATAGTACTTGCATGCTCTGCTTATAACTTTTCACCCGATGGATTTTCCGCGGTAATCCCTCCAATTGCCGATAAGAAGCGGCATGATGATAAACCAAGGATTTGCCCTTGAAATCCTCAATTTTACGAATGCCGGAGCCTTTTTTGGTTCCGGCAATCACATCAACCTTAAATTGCACGGCCAACTTATCTCCGGCATCCAGAGCTGCCTGATGCGTCTGGCACGAGATCAGATCAATATCGCCCCTCTTCAGCATCATCAGCATTCTATTCATGGGCAGAATTTTGTTGGTAAACGGCAGTCCTGACCGGATCCCGAGTTCCTGGTTCAGCTCATAGATTATCCCGTGTTTCAGTTGCTGCACATCTTCCCACCCATACGGAGGAAGGTCCTGTGTGGCAATTCTCAAGGCGGTGAGCTCCTCTGTGGAGGATTGCGCTTCAACGACGGCGGAACAGAGTCCCCACATAACAAGGCAAAAGATACACACTGTGAATAGTTTCATCTGTTTCATAACGATTCCCTTTGCAGTTATGCCTAATTCACCTTGATTGATGTGAAGGCTCTTATCAGCGATGTTTGAGTTTCGCAATGTGATTGCAATTCTTGTCCTGCCCGAGATGGATGTCAGGGTCACCCCGTAAAATCGTTAGCGCCTCTTTCTCTGTTATGCCCGAAATAATTGCAAGACGCTCCAGGATCCTCCAATACCAATTACCATGTCTTAAAGCGTCTATCATTCGGCTCAATGCTTGCTCTCTCTCCTCAGGAGATATGTTTTCAGCCGATTGCTACTCTGCCACATAGTCGGGAGAACTGGAATAGAATTTATGCACGGCTTCCTTGACTATATTCAACTCGTCACGTACTTGATCCATTTCCCGGTCAAGATGCTCGGAAATGTCATGAAGTCTTATGCTCCGTCCTTCACACCAGGAAATAGTGATATCTCCCCTGCTAAGAAGTGTTCTAAATTCTTTTCGAAAGGATACGGCTCCAATAAGAAGAAGAATGAACAGCAAAAAAGGCCATCCAGTACTTTCCCTAATAGTTCTTTATGTGTGATGAAAAATTCTTCTATCATTTTGATACCTTCCTGTCTTGTCTTCTAACCAACTCTAAAAACATCTCCCCTCTCACCAACGCTCCTTTTTCGGCTGCAGGAAAATCAACTCATACTTCCGGCTTCCCAACCCGATTTTCTCCGCATGCTCCAGGGTGATATTTCCGTCGATAAGCGGATGCACTCCACGGAACTTATCGCCGCCCGGTTCGTACCCCGTCTTCAAAGCGGTCCCCGGCAGGCCTTGGGCTTTGTTGACCAGATCAACGCAAGCCTGATCGACGGCCACAGGATCGGTGGAGGCGAGGATGCCGATATCCGGAACAATCGGGGCGTCGGAATGGCCGTAGCAATCACACTCCGGTGAAACCTGCATGACAAAATTGACGTGTAGCGATTTTTCCTTTTTGCCGTCCAAAGCGCCGGCGGCGTACTCGGCCATCTTTTTCATGACCATCGGCGCACTTTGATTCCACTGAATCTGGATCGCTCTCTCGGGACAGGCCGTAACGCAGCGGCTGCAACCGACGCATTTATCTTCAACAACCCGAGCCGTCCTCTCCTCAAAAGCGATGGCGTCATGGGCGCAGGCCTTCAGACAAGCTCCACACCCGGTGCAGAGTTCCACCGCGACTTTCGGAGCGACGCTGGAGTGCTGCTCCATTTTCCCTTCCCGACTGCAGCAACCCATGCCGAGGTTTTTGATGGCACCGCCAAAGCCGGTAAGTTCGTGCCCTTTGAAATGGGAGACGATCACCATGGCATCCGCCTCGAGGATTTCCAGCCCGATATCGACGCTTTTCAGAATTTCCCCATTCACCTCAACCCGCCTGGCGGAATGCCCGCGTAAGCCGTCGCACATGATCAGGGGCGCACCAACCACAGCGTAAGCCAGACCGTTCTCAATGCCGCACCGAAGGGCCGAAACGGCTTCCTTGCGTTCACCAGGATAGAGGGTGGATGAATCGGTGACAAAGGGCTTGGCATCCAGTTCCTTGAGACGATCGACAACGCTGCGAAGGAACGTCGGACGCACGAAAGCGTGCCCCCCTTTTTCACCAAAATGCGTTTTGACCGCGGTCAGATCCCCCTGATGAATAATATTCGCCAATCCTGCATCGTTCAGAAGCCTGACCAGTTTGGTGTGAAGATTTTCATTATGCCCTGAACGCATGTCGGAAAAATAAACCTTTGAAGACATCTTTTTCTCCTCTCTTTTTCAAGTAACTCTACAACAAAGCGCCGGAAAATAATGGCCCGAAAACTTTAAAATCTCCGGTGCCTGTCAAATTTCCCCAGGGAGCTTCCTGACTTAGGGAATCGTAACGAGAAAATGGGAAATCGAGGACAGATTTTCGCAAGTTTGAGATCGAATAGCAGGGCTATTTGTCAAAAATTTGTGGAAATATGGTCCGATTTACCGATTTCGCAGTAGATTCATTCCTAAGCCCGACAGGTTCCTAGCCTGCTTAATTCCATTAATGTTTTCATGCCGACACATGGGAATCCCAGTGAAAGATGATATCATAAAGAATATGTTTTTTAAAAAGGAGGGATAAATTGGAGCCGAAACAACGATTTCAACTTCTGCAGAGAGCCCGCCTGAAAAACATCCTGAAAAAAGGAACCCTTTTTCTTATTGTCGGTGTCTTCCTTTACTATGGTATCGCACTGATTTACGCCACCAAAACCATTTATAAAGTCCGCTTCAATTACGCCGTAGTCCTGGAGGATCTCGTCGGCAAACGACGGGTTGTGGACGATGTCGGCTGGCATATCCGGCCACCTTTCTTTTCACGCCTCGAACTGGAAGTCCCGCTGATGAACCAGGAGCTTTATCTCGGAGGCGACCCCCAGGAGCAGCGGATCATTTCCAGGGGAAATGTCGCTCTTTGGGCCAGCGCCATGCTGACCTACCGCATCACCAACCTGAAAAGATGGGGCATTGAAAACCGTGAGCCAAAACAACTGTTTCAGAATGATTTCGACGGCATGGTCAAGGACGTGTTGCAGGGAAAATCGATCAATGAACTGATTTCTCAGCGCCAGGCCCTCAAGGAAGAGATCTACCAGATTCTCAAAAAAGACCCCATTAATGTCGGCGGACCGACCATGGAAGATAAATACGGCGTCGAGATTATTTCGTTCGTTCTCCGCAATACCCGCTTCGGCGATAAACTGGCCGAGGCGAGCGAGGAGAAGAAGCGCCGCGAAATGATTGCCGAAGCCGAAAACTATGCGGCCGACCAGGAGGCGAGCCGGATCCGCAAACTCTATGCGGCTTATCGCGACTCCATCAGCGAGTTCAGGAGCGCTCTGGGCTTTACTCCGCAGAATGATCAGGTCCTCCTCGAATTTTTGAATCAGCAGAAGTGGGCAACCGCCTATGAAAAAAACCAGCACGGGCAGAACACCTTTGTCCTGAATAATACCGCAGGAAGTCCTCCCATCGTTCTTCCCGCGCCGTCCGCTCCGACAGAAATCGAACCGCCTGAACCTGAAAATAATGGGGCCACCGAAAACCAGGCCGCGACGGGTCCAACACTGACGGAAGCCCTGAAAAAATATCCCTGGACTCAACGGTCAACCACACGCTAGGAGTCCCTCGGACTTGGGGGATCGTAATAAGAAAATGGAAAATCGAGGACAGCTTTTTGTGAATTTGAGATCGAATAGCAGAGCTATTTGGCGAAAATTTACGAGAATATGGTCCGATTTTCCGATTTCGCAATAGATTCATTCCTAAGTCCGACAGGCTCCTAATAATCGAACTATAATGAAAAGTTGACATCAAATTCCGGACCCGGGTAGGGATACCCATTCGGTCCGTAAGACCTTATACGAGTTTTTCCACAGCCTGATAACGGGGAGCCCTCTGGTTGTACTTCCAACGCCCTCGAAAAATCGGAAAGGAGATTCAGGGATAACATGTCAACCGTGCGCAAGACAAAAACCCCCATTAACGTACGACTTTCCGAGAAACGTTTAAACCAGATCCAGAATCTGGTTGGAAGCTGGAATTATGAAACCCGTAGTTTCGTTCTTCAGCGCCTGCGTCAGTACCATCCCAGACCTTCTCTTTTCAGATTCATCCGCATTCTCCTGCGCCGCATGCTCCAACCATCAGAGCGCCGTTTCCATTTGCTTCGCAATCCTGAATCTTTGAGCGACTGGCATCGGCGTATGGAGATTTCCGGTTCCCCCAGCGCTGCGGCGGCATGGAACAAAATACTGGAGAGGGAACTTGACCGTCATGACTACTACTATCTGACCTATCTTCTCGAACGGGAAACCGCCGATATTTTCGTCCCTCAGTACCTGCGGGACTTTTTTGACAAAATCTATCATGCTCATGTCCTGAAAGAATACTCTGAGGATAGCTCCATTCCACGCTCGCCGCTAATTTTGATTATCGGATCTTCAGGCAGCGGCAAAAGTGCTACCCTCACCCAGGCCTTGGAAGAAACGATTTTTTCCATGGAAGTGCGCCCAACCATCGATCTGAAAGCCAAAAAGGAAGAGGTTCTTAGGGAGCAACCGATCTGGAAAGGACTGGAAGAGGTCGACCCCGAACTGGCCGCTGAAATTGAAAGACGCCGCAAGGTTGAACAGCTGAAATTTCTCTCACGACTTCCGGTCATAAAATATTTGTACCGGCAGCGGGTGGCACAGGCCCTCTCGTCACTGGAAGAAAAAGGGATTCTGGTCGATTATGCCCAGATCACACCCAACGATTTTCAGACCGCCTGGGCCGGCGAACCGGGCAACCGCCTGCGCAAAGCCATGGGCGAAGCGAATCAGCCCTGTATTCGCCATCTGGAAGAAGCCCACTCGGCATTCGGCCGCCTCGATCAGACCAGTTCCGTCAAAAGTCAGCAGGCAACCCTGGTGGACACCGCCAATATCCTGCTCGATGAAATTTCCCAGGGCAAGCGGGATTGCCTTCTTATCGCGACGACGGACCAGCCTGAGCAGTTCGAGCCATCTATCTACCGGCGTTTTGTAGAACGTGGACAGATCATCGACATCAATGACCTCTGGCAGCACCCTGAAAACCTCAAGGAAGTGGTTCGTCTCGAGCTGCGCCGCAGCAACTTTTTCCTCGCCACTTCAGATGAAAAAGAGGAAATCAATCAGGAAGCCCTGCTCGATGAGACTATCGATAAAGTTCTGCCGATCTTTCACGAACGCACCCTGAGGATAACCCCTGCTTACCTGCGCCGACTTATCGGTTCGATTATCGCCCTGAAAAAAGATTTTCATCCCAACTACCTGGATGATCAGTTCCTGGTCCGGGACGCCTTCAAAGCAGTAGCCAAAAACGTCTATGGCTCACTGTACAAAAAAATCATCGGCCGCATGGAACGCGATGTGCGCTGGCAGGATTACATTGGATCCATTAAGGATGAGTTTTCCGAGATGGCAAACAATTCCCTTTTTTACAGCGTCCAGGATGAAAAGGGTGTGGTCCTCTCCGGCCCTCCCGGTTCGGGAAAAACCTATATGGTAAAAGCCTGGCTGGGCGAAAACACCGAGGTCCAGGATATTCTGGTCTATATGAATGATCTGAGCGATCCTGCGAATCCCTATGAGGGGTTGGTTGAAAACCTGGAGCGCGTGTATGACATTGCCAAGATGATCTCACCCAGCCTGGTATTTTTCGATGAAGGGGATGCCATCGCCCCGCGCCGTTCCCAACAGGGGGGAACGCCCTATGATAAAGTGACCAACAAATTCCTGTCCATCATCGACGGTGAAGCTCCTCTTCACAATGTGTTTACCGTTTTAACGACTAACCGTCTCGACATCCTCGATCCGGCCTTGATCCGCTCCAAGCGGTTAAAGGTGATGAACGTCTCCGGTCAGATGCGGGAAGAGGATTCGGTGCGAATTCTGCGCAAAGAAATAAAGGATATTCCTCTGGAGGAAGGCATTACTCATGAGGAAATGGTCCGCATCGCCCGCGGTCTGTGTGACACTCCGGCTGATTTTACGGCTTATGCCGAAAAAGTTCGCAGTCTCCGGCAAACCGAGGTCGAGGTCCTGAGCCAGCTCGCCAAAGCCATTGCGGGAGTTGACGAGGAGCGCATGCGTTTTGTCCGTTTCAACCATAAAACCCTTCTCAGTCTGCTGGAAGGAATCCCCAACCCTTCAAACTTGATTGCAAAAGCACGTCTCAGCGAAGAGGACATGCTAAAATGCCTGGATGAAGTCGCCAAGCAATTGCAGGAGCTCAGTCAAAAGGACGGCTATCCGGTTACCCGAAGACATCTGATCAACGCCAGGCATCAACTGGGTCGAAGTCCGACCCGGAAAGGCAAGCAGCAGCTTGACCGCTTTCTCGAAACAGAACTTTCCGTGGAACCTCAGGTAGGTTTTGTTGTCGGCGTCGGCGCCAATGATGCTTCCGGGGTCCTGCTCCCCATTGCTTCGTCCCTTGTTTATCGTGTTTTTCCCGAAAAAATAATTATCACAGGTGCGGTTTCGACGACAGCACCCGGGGCGGCTGAAGTGGATATGGCCGTACAGATGACCCGCCAGAGCGCCCAGGAGGCGCTGACCCTGACGGAAAATTATCTTCAGTCTCTCTGTCCGGAACTGAACATTTCGCGCATTCTTGGAGAATATCTTGAAGGCTACTCTCTACACCACCAGCTTCTCAGCGCGTCCTATACGGTCGGAGGGCCTTCCGCCGGTTTCGCCCTGGCCATCAACACCCTTTCGGTTCTTCTAAATCTTCCGGTTCTTAATGACTTCGGCATTACCGGAGCGCCCTGGATTAAAGGCGCACAGAAAGGGGAAGTCGGAGCCTCAGTCATCATAGGCGGTCACCGCCGCAAAACCGAAAAAGTGCTTCAATACCTCCCCCGCATGTATATGCCGACCCAGAATTATGAGGATATGGAACCCGAAATCCTCAAAGCTTACCGGATCGAAGGCAAAGATATCCGTGGCGTACGAAATTTTTCAAACCTGGTTCAGGAAGTCTTCTTTTTTGGCGATGAACATTTTCAGCGCCTGGACAAATTCCTCAATGAAAGACTCGAATACGACCTCAAAGAGCACCCGGAAAACGGCGAAAATCCGGAAGGGAAAAGACTGTCTGACGAAGGAAGTCGATTGCGGCGCACTGCTGAAGAGGAAATCCACCGCCGCATGATGATTATCAGCGAATATGTGACCCGGGACAATAAACCCAAGGATTATTCAAGTCTGGAAGCAGTTTTCAGCAATTTGACCAAAGGTGAAGCGAAATCCGCTATCCCGTCCCGCAGAACTGACGGCGGCGCAGAAAAGAGAGCCCTGAAAAAAGATTCTTTGTCGGTAAAAAATGTCCTTTAGCCGGGTTATTCATGAGGCTTTGTCGCGAAACCGGTAAGTGTGCGTCAGATCAGGGCGAGCACAGTGACGCGCGAGGCAGGCGTACTTGCGATACGTCGAGGAGCAAGGAGCGAGCACGGCCAGGAAGCTGTCGGACTTGGGGAATCGTCACGAGAAATTGACAAATCGAGGGCAGATTTTCGCAAATTTGAGAACCAATAGCGGGACTATTTGTCGAAAATTTGCAGGAATATGGCCCGATTTGACGTTTTCGCAGTAGATTCATTCCCAAGTGTGATAGCTTTCTTAAGATGGCATACAATTGACGGTTACAGCAAAAGTTTTCATAAATAATCCGGGCTTGAGTAGTTGCGAAAACAGCTTCTATCCTTTAAACTGGTGTCATTTAATCCGCTTTGAAAAACGAATCATCTTTTTATCAAGGGAGGCAATAATGGAGAAGTATCGTTGTGTCGTATGTAATTACATTTATGATCCGGCTGAAGGTGACCCGGATGCGGGCATTGCCCCTGGAACCGCTTTTGAAGATATCCCGGAGGATTGGGTTTGCCCTCTCTGCGGGGCGGATAAAAGCAATTTTGAAAAAGCCTGATTGAGGTCACATTATGGACCGGCAGCCCTTTGTGGATCAGGACGCTTGTATAAGCTGTCATTTTTGTGTGGACACGGTTCCGGAAGTCTTTCGCGTGAACGAAGACAATTCCGCGGAGGTATATAATGCTTTCGGAGCTCCCAAAATAAAAATTATGGAAGCTATTGAGGGGTGCCCGGTTTCCTGCATCCACTGGGACTAGTCCATTAAAAAAAATTTCAAGGAATGCTTTTATAACCAAGAATCGATCTCAGATGAATCGTTTCTTCACCCTGAGGCCCGGACGGATTTCATACCGCTCGGGCCTTGTGCTGCAGACCCAACTTCTGGCAAGAAGGCTCCAGGAAAAAGCAGATGTTCTGATTTTATTGGAACACACGCCTGTAGTGACGGTCGGGAGGGGAGTCAAATCTTTTCAGCCCTTGGTACCCCTTGACTTTTTTACCCGTAACGGCATCGATATCTGCAGAACCGGTCGAGGTGGAGACGTGACCTATCATGGCCCCGGACAGGTGGTCGGTTACCCGATTGTCAGCCTGGAGGCGGTGGGACGCGATCTGCACCTCTACCTTCGCATGCTCGAAAAGGTCCTGCTGGATAGCGTTGAAGGCTTTGCGGTAACAGCCAAAAGAATCGACGGCCGTACCGGCATATGGGTTGAGGGGAAAAAGATTGCCTCCATCGGTGTTGGAGTCCGTCGCTGGGTGAGCTGGCATGGTTTCGCCCTGAACGTGGCTGCAGACCTTTCGGGCTTCGATACGATTGTCCCGTGTGGACTGGAAGGAGTCGAAATGACTTCCCTGGAGAAAATCACAAGGCGTGAAATAGCCAGAGAAGATGTCGAGGACCAGCTCGTCCGCTCTTTCGGCAGGGTTTTTCAATCCGAATACCTGGGGGAATATGAGTTCCACTGACGTCCTTCCGCGCAAGCCGGACTGGCTCAAGGTTCGCTTTAGTAGCGGCCCTGATTACGCCCGTATCGAGCGCTTACACCGCAAGCTGGGGCTTCACTCGGTGTGTCGAAGTGCCGCCTGCCCCAATCAGGGGGAGTGCTGGAGCCGGGGGACCGCAACATTCATGATTCTCGGGGAGCGCTGCACCCGCGACTGCGCTTTCTGCAACGTGAGCCACGGAACCCCGCAAAATCCCGACCAGGAAGAGCCCCTCAAGGTGGCCAGGGCGATTGCCGAACTGGAACTTAAATACGCGGTGGTTACCTCGGTAACCCGGGACGATCTTTCGGATGGCGGAGCTTCCCTGTTCGCCGACCTGATTCGGGCTGTACGCCGGGAAACCGCCGATTGCCGGCTGGAACTTCTGATTCCCGACCTGGGGGGCAACTGGGAAGCTCTGGAAAAGATTCTTGAGGCCGGGACCGACGTGCTGGGACACAACATGGAAACCGTCCCGAGGCTCTATCCCCATGTCCGCGCCCAGGCTTCTTACCGGCAGTCCCTGGACCTGCTGCGGACCAGCGGGAAGCTGAAAGCGGATATTCCCACCAAGTCCGGCTTGATGGTCGGAATGGGCGAGACCCAGGCAGAGATCAGCGCCGTTATGGAAGATCTGCTCGAAACGGGATGTTGTCTTTTGACGGTGGGTCAATATCTGCAGCCCACCCGCAACCATTTTCCGGTAAAGCGCTATGTCTCCCCGGAAGAGTTCGGAGAAATCCGCGAAGAAGGTTTAAGTCTAGGCTTTATTCATGTGGAGGCAGGGCCGCTGGTCCGTTCTTCCTATCATGCCGAGGAACAATTCAAGGAGGTTTTACATGCAAGAAACAAACAAAATCCATGATGTCATCATTTTAGGCTCGGGCCCCGCCGGGTTAACCGCGGCCATATACACCGCCCGGGCCAACCTGAGTCCTCTCGTGATCCATGGCCGCCAACCGGGCGGGCAATTGACCAATACAACCGAAGTGGATAATTTCCCGGGCTTTTCTGAAGGAATCAACGGCCCTGAACTGATGGCTGAAATGGAAAAACAGGCGAGCCGCTTCGAAGCCCAATTCCTGAACGTGGAGATAACCGCTGTTGAGCTGGATTCTTCCCCTTTTTCGCTGCACGCGGGTGAGGACACTTTTCAGGCCCGCACCCTGATCGTCAGCACCGGCGCCTCGCCAAGGATGTTGGATCTCCCAAACGAGTGGGATCTTTACGGCAAAGGGGTTTCCGTTTGCGCCACCTGTGACGGTTTCTTTTACCGGGACAAAGAAGTTGTGGTGGTCGGCGGTGGAGATACGGCTATGGAAGAAGCGACTTTCCTGACCCGCTTTGCCAGAAAGGTTCATGTCATCCACCGCCGCGATGAACTGAGGGCCTCGCCCCCGCTTCAGGAACGCGCGTTGAAAAATGATAAAATTGAATTTCACTGGGACACGGTGGTTTCCGGCATCCTGGGAGATAAACAAAAAGGCCTGACCGGAATTCTCCTGAAGCACCTGCCCACCGGAAAAGAAGAAAGTTTTAATTGCGACGGCCTTTTTGTCGCCATTGGCCATTTTCCGAACACGGAGCTTTTCAAAGACCAACTGGACATGGATGAACGCGGCTACCTCTTGACCAAAAATGGTGCGGAAACCAACATCCCCGGAGTTTTTGCTGCGGGTGACGTGCAGGACCCCGTTTTCAGACAAGCCGTGACAGCGGCCGGGTCGGGCTGCATGGCGGGCATTCTGGCTGAACGTTACCTCGAATCCATTGCAGGATAACAATTAACCGGACTAAAAAGCCGAAATTAGATTCTCAGGCAAGGGGACTACCCGAATAATGGATTTCTTTGGCTGGATTATCTGGACACTCCTCTTCCTAGCGTCCATCATCTCGGCCGGGCATGCGCTCCTCTACAAGCGCGACCCGCGCTCAGCTCTGGGCTGGATCGTGGTCTGCCTGGCCTTTCCCGGCGTCGGCTTCTGCCTCTACTGGCTTCTGGGGGTCAATCGCATCCGCACCCGGGCACGAGGGTGGCAGGAAAGCGGACGGGGTATCGAATGGATCCGCTCCCATCCCGGCAGCGAAGTCAAATCCGCCGACCAGGTTCCATCCTTTCCGGCAGCCAACCTTTCCGTCCTTCTCAACCTTTCCGACGCCATCACCCGCCGACCGCTGGTAAGCGGTAATCGTCTGGAAACTTTTTTTACAGCCGCCGAGACCTTTTCAGCCATGCTGAAAGCGATTGAAAAGGCCGACAAAACGATTTTTCTTTCCACCTATATTTTCGGCACCGACGCTATCGGACGGCAGTTCATCGATGAGCTGAAAAAAGCTGCCGAGCGCGGTGTGGACGTGCGGGTCCTGGTAGATGCTCTGGGAGAATACTATTCCCTGCCGACCACAAAGCGCCTTTTTCGCGGCAGCAAGGTAAGGTTCGCCCGTTTTCTGCCGCCCTTCTCTTCGTTCGTACCGGCTCACATGCACCTTCGCAACCATCGAAAGATGCTGATTGTGGACGGTGAGATCGGATTCGCCGGTGGCATGAATATCGGCAAAAGCTTCCTTTCCTCCCATCTCACATCCCAGGAAGCGAGTGATCTCCATTTTCGCGTTCGCGGTCCTGTGGTCGGCCAGATTCAGGACACATTTCTGGAGGACTGGCAATTCGTCACTCAGGAACCACCCCTGCCGCCCTTTTATCCCCCGCCCCTCGAAGATGGTGAGGCTTTCTGCCGCGGGATCAGTGCCGGCCCCAACGAAGATTTCGAAAAGCTGAGATGGCTGCTGGACGGATGCCTTAATTCCGCTGGCCAGAGAGTACGGATAATGACCCCCTACTTCATCCCCAGCCGGGATCTGATCGCTTCCATCAACAGTGCAGTATTGCGGGGAGTCAATGTGGAAATCATCCTGCCGGCCCAGAACAATCTTCCTTATATGCACTGGGCGTCAAGAGCCATTCTCTGGGAATTACTGGAGTACGGAACCAAAATATACTACCGCCCCCCACCGTTCTCACACAGCAAACTCCTTCTCGTAGACAACTTTTTCGCCCTTATCGGCTCCGCCAATCTCGACACCAGGAGCCTGCGCCTGAATTTTGAATTCAACCTGGAAGTATTCGATCCGCAACTGGTCAAAGCCCTGACCGATCACTTCAACAGGGTCCAGCGTGTTTCACGGCAGGTCACTCTCGAAGAAGTGGACGGACGTCCTCTCCCCGTCAAAATGAGGGATTCTTTTTTCAAACTTTTTTCCCCATACCTTTAACCCGTTTCATTCATGAGGCTTTGTCGCGAAATCAGCAAGAGTGCTTCAGATTAAGCCAGGCACAGTAACACGTTCCGAAAGCCGGCAGTACGTCCAAAAGTAAGGAAACTTGAGATGACGTGCAATTGACGGTTACAGCAAAAGACTTGATGAATAATTCGGGTAAATACAAAAAAAAGGAACAAGTGGGTTATCCACTTATTCCTTTTTTTCTTCCTCATCCGACTGTTTTTCTTTTTTCTTCCCCACGGGAAGACTGCAACTGTTAGAGATTCAGGTCTTGACTCCGAACATCGGCAGGATCCATTTGCTGAGCACGTAGTAAACAGCAAGCACAGCCAGAACCATTAGAATATCTTCTATTGGCATTTGCTTCTCCTTTCCTGAAAAGACTTCCACTCATTTAGCCCGGGCCAGGAGCATTTTCGAAAACCAGCCCTGCTATTCGATCCTAAATTTGCGAAAGTCTGTCCTCAATTTTCCATTTTCGCCTTACAAGCCCCTAAGTCCGACAGATTCCTAGCCGGGTTTATTCATGAGACTTTGTCGCGAAACCAGCAAGCGTGCGCCAGATCGAGCCAAGCACAGTGACGCGCTCTGCAGGTGCACAAGCAGTACGTCGAAGAGCAAGGAGCGAGCACGGCTTGAAATGGTGTGCAATTGACGGTTGCAGCAGCAGCTTTCATGAATAATCCGGGCTAAAAAAGAAGGACCGGACAAGCCACATGATGAAGCACATAGTTGGCCGTGGAACCGAAGAGAACATCCCGGATGACACCTTTCCCCCCCCGGCGTCCGATGATAATCAGATCGAATTTTTCCTCGTTGACGATTTTGCAGATCACTTCCCTGGGCGCGCCGGTCTCAAGGCGTTCCTCAATTCGCACTCCTGCATCCCTGAACATTTCCACCTGATTGTGAAGGATCGCCTTCCCCGCTTTTTGAGCCGCCTCCTCAATCATCTCCCTCTGAAAGTCCGGAATCATCCGGTAGCTCAGCTTGTTAACATCAACGACATGCAGAACGGTGAGGGTGGAATGAAAGACCTCTTTATTTTCAACAATAGCTTCAAGGGTCTTGATCGAAGTGTTTGAACCATCAACAGGCACCAGAATTCTGCTATCCCTGATTCGAACCATAATGACTCCTTCCAGCCTGTTTATTCATGAGACTTTGTCGCCAAACCGCTAGCTACGCATTAGGTGACGCCAAGCATAATAACACGCGTCGCAGGCTTGCAGTACGAAAAATCCAGCCTAAGGCCCGTAAACGAGGCGCGGCAGGAACATGACCAGATCTGCCCAATAAGTCAATATTAACAGTATAACAAACTGAATGGCCAAAAAAGGAAGGACCGCTTTGGTGACGAACAATATGTCCCGGTCCACAACGGTACTGGATATATAGAGGCTGACCCCGAGAGGCGGTGTACAATAGCCGATCCCGAGATTAATGGTCATAATCAAGCCGAAATGAAGGGTGTCGATTCCAAACTGGGACAGCAGGGGCAGGAAAATCGGCGTCAGAATGAGCGTCGCGGAGATGATGTCCATGAACATGCCGACAATGAGCAGAAGAATATTCACGGCCAGGAGAAAAACCCAGGGATTGCTGATATTGGTCACAACCGCATCGGCAATTTTACCTGGGATCTGTTCAAAGGTCAGATACTCTCCAAATACGGAAGCGCCGGCCACGATCACCAGCAACGTGGCGGAAGTAACCGAAGAGGAAACGATGACTTTTTTGACGTCCTTCAGCTTCATATCCTTGTGGATGCAAACCTCCACAAAGAGGGCGTAGAAACAGGCGACTACCGCAGCTTCATTGGCGGTAAAAACACCGGAATAGATGCCTCCGAAAATAAGAAAAGGGAGAAAAAGCGCCCAGATACTCTCCCGCAGAACTTTGAGCGTAGCCCGCAAAGGGAGTCGCTGATACGTATCGAAGGTTTTTTTCCGACAAAAGAAGTACGCATAAAGAGAAAGTCCGACAATAATCATGACCCCGGGGACAAAACCGGTCAGGAAAAGAGCTTCCAGGGAGTCATTGGTCACCATGGCATAAAGGATCATGGAGATGGAGGGTGGAATAACAACCCCCAGAATCGGCGCCGTCGTCATGATGCCGACACTGAACTTCTCGTCATAATGATGTTCGATCAGAGCAGGGATCATAAACCCGCCAATGGCCACCACGGTGGCAACGGTGGAGCCGGATATGGCACCGAAAAGTCCGCAGGCGATAACCCCGGCGATGGCCAGCCCTCCGGGAAGAGACCCGGCCAGCGCATTAGCCGTTTTAACCAGTTTTTCAACGATAGTGCCGGTGGTCATGATATTGCCGCAGAGGACAAAAAAGAGGACGACGATCAGGGCAAACTTGTCCATACTGCGATAGAGCACTTCAATGACGATCCGCGGGTCGATTCCGGCCACCCAGACGAGCCCGACCAGCCCGGTAAAAAAGAGGGCCATGAAAACCGGAACCGTGGCCGCCAGAGTCCCGAACAAAATCGCTAATATAACAAGATAGGTATTATCCACAGTCGAATTTATCTCACTTGAGCAAACTCAGGTTATCAATCTTTCGGTTTTTTGCCGGTGGTTTTCCAGTCATCAACCATGAGCATCAGGGTCCGGATCAGCATCATGGCCCCGACAATAGGAAGAACCGCATAAAAATAGCCCTCCTGAATCTGCAGGGTGGCCGTGCGTGCATATTCGTCATGAAAAACCTCGACCGTCATTGCGTAGCCGATCTTCATCATCATGATCGAAAAAACCACCACTCCAAGATGATGCACATAGTTAAGCAGCTTATCCAGCCCGGGGAAAATCTGGGGGAGAGCATCAATGCGAATCAGCCCCCGGCTTTTAATGGCGGCGCTGCAGCCGACGAAGGTGGAAAAGAAAACAACTTTCCGCACGACTTCATCCGACCAGTAAAGACTGAACGGTGTGAATTTACGCATGATGATATTGGCCATGGCCACAACCAGAGCCAGACTGACGGTCAGGAATAAAGACCAGTCCTCGACAGCCGACAGAATTTTATCAATCTTCTGAAAATATTTTTGGTGCATGCTGAACCCTCAATAAAAAAGCCGGGAAGCAATCTCCCGGCTTTTTATCATAAACAGACTGGAAGAAGCTGGCTATTCTCCCAAAGTGGTCCTGACCTTGTCAAGGTATTCCGGGCCGATTTTTTCCCGCCAGGAATCGATAACCGGCTGACTTTTTTGAACTAGAGCTTTTTTGTCTTCCGCGGAAAGCTTGAAGAACTGAATGCCTTTGGCCTTGGCGGCATCTATCTGGGCAACCTGCTGCGCTTTGGTCAGCTCACGGGTTTTGGCGCTTTCTTCCGCAATAACATCAACCAGAACTTTCTGCAGGTCCGCGGGAAGCTTATCATACCATTTTTTATTCATCAGATGGATGAAAAGACCCTGAGCGTAATCGACCTCGGTAAAATATTTGGCGACTTCAAATTTTTTCGTGATGTTGCAGACGATCGGTGTATGGTCGAGGCCGGTGATAACCCCGGTCTGCAGAGCCTGGGGCACATCGGGCCACGGCATAACGGTGAATTTCAAACCCCACGCCTTATAGGTATCCTTGTTGACGGGAGCCTGGGCAATACGGAAATTGACTTTTCCGGCTTCCACGAGGTTGGAGACCGGAGTGGTGGTAGCCCAGCCATAGGTACCGTAACCGGTGACGTCAACCACCATGATTCCTTCCGACAGGGCGCAATTTTTAAAGGGATCAAAGAGTTCCGGGGTGTTGCGCAGTTTATCCAGTTTGTCAAAGGTATCGACTACGAAAGGGAGATTGACAATACCCAGTTTGTTGCCTACATTGGCCGCAACCACCGAGGAGCAGAGCATGCCCTGGATAGCCCCCAATTTGAGCTTGCGAATGACATCCTTTTCCCCGCCCAACTGTGACAGAGGACGGTAATCCACATAAAGGCGTCCGCCCGATTTTTCCCAGACAGCGTCCCGAATACGATAGCCGGCGGCCACCCCTTCGATAACCGGATGGGAAACGTTGGAAACGAGATAGGTGTACTGCGCCCCGCTGGGATCAAAGCTCGGTTTCCAGGCGGCAAGGGGATCTTTTTTCTCGGCTCCCAAAACATTGCCTGCAGAGACAAGTGAAAAGATCAGAACAGCAATAATCCAGACCATCGAACGTAATTTCATGACAAAATCCCTCTCGACTGAGGTTAAAGGTTTTTGTTTTCAATATCCTAAACCTATTTATATTAAAAACATTGTTTTTTTTCAAACAATTAATTGCGATAAAGCTTAAGAATAATCCTCGAAGAAAAAAAATTGCCTTAAAAAGCTGTGGTTTTTGCGTTATACAGAATAAAACGATTGTTCTACATTTAACCGCATGAGAAATTTTACTATCGGAGGTTTTTAGCAAATGAGCAAAAAAGCCATTCAGGATTTTTACCCGGATGATTTGAGTCACTGCTACGGCTGCGGCCGCCTCAATGAAAAAGGCTTGCGAATCCGGACTTTCCAGGAAGGAGAAGAAACCTGCTCGGTTTTTGACCCGAGACCCGAGCATACGGCGATTCCAGGCTTTGTTTATGGAGGCCTGCTGGCCTCCCTGATTGATTGCCATTGCACCGGCACGGCAGCTATTGCGGCCTATCGCGCGCAAGGCCGTGAAATAGGCAGCAACCCGCCCGTGCGTTTTGTGACCGCCTCCCTGCATGTCGATTATCTCCGCCCCACACCGATGGGCGTCCCCCTCGAAATCCGCGGAAAAGTCAAGGAGATCAAAGGACGCAAAGTGGTGGTCAGCGCCGAACTTTTCGCCATGGGGAAAATCTGTGTCCGGGGAGAGCTGGTGGCCGTTGAGGTGCCCGAAGACATGTTTCGGGAAAGGGAGCAATCATGAAGAAAGAACTTCTGGAAAACTTTCTCAACAGCCTGAAAGACCCTTTTGTGTTTGTGGACACCGACCATGTCATCCGCTACATGAATAAAGCAGCCATCAACACATTCAAAAAAGGGGCTTCTCATCTGGGTGAGTCTATATTTGCCTGTCACAATGACCATTCCTGCCAGATCATTCGCGAAATTTTTGTCAAAATGCAGGAGGGTCTCGAAGAACAGCTCATCACCGACAATGAACGATTCAGGATTTTCATGCGCGCGGTGCGTGACAGTTCGGGAAAGCTTCTGGGCTATTACGAAAGGTATGAACCGCCTGGTATTAAGTCTTGAGAATAAATTATACGTCTCCTGAAGCCTTATCCCTCCCCAAGGACACAAACCAGACACCGGGAAAATCTTTTCTTCTTCCCTCGATTCTTCCCATGCACATACTTTTTGCGGGCAAACATAACCGGGAAATGGTTGCAGACGGACAGAACCATGCCGGTATAAAAAGTCAGGTCTTATCGCAATTCGACCTGATTTTTTATGTATATGGCTTTTTTGTTGCAGAACATCCGGGGCACACCCCAATCAGGAGAAGGATGTCATGCTAAAGAAGGTCCTCATAATCTGCCTCGTTGCGCTCCCTTTGCTAATGGCGCCGGATTCGCCCGCAAAATTTTTCAAATACAGGGATGAGAACGGACGGCTGTTTTTTGTCGACGATGAATCCAAAATTCCACATCAATACCGGGTAAACAAAACCACCTACAAGGAAGAACTTGATCACCTCACGCCGCTTGAACGTAAAACCGTTCTCGAACAACGCCGCCGGAACCTGATAAGAGAAAAGGAAAAGGAAAGAAAAAGAGAAGAGCAAGTAAACCGGAAAAAATATCTGCAATCCCTTCGTACCCGGGTCGAGATTGAGGGAAAAGCCGTCTATGTACCTGTCGAAATTAAGCATGGCTGGAAAAAGATGACATTGAACCTGGTCCTGGATACCGGGGCTTCGATGACGGTTTTCCACAAAGATGCGGTTTCAGAACTGGAAATCAAAGAGGCCGAATTGGGGTATGGGCAAGGCGTCGGCGGATATACTTTCACTGTAGAAAAAGTCAAGTTCCGACACATAAAAGTCGGCCCTTTTACGGAAAAGGACATGACTGCCGCGATTATTCATAACTACAACCCATCGCCCCGTCACGACGGTCTTCTCGGCATGGATTTCCTGATGAAGCATAATTACAGGATAGACTATAAAAACCAGCTGATACTCTGGGAGCCGGAAATACTTTAATCCCGGCAACAGCGTTTTTCCTGAGAACCCTTCCCGGCAGGACAAAATTCCTCAGGCAACAAGAATCAGGAGCAAACTTCCATGACATCCCAGGACAACAAGAAACTTGCCCATATGCGGCGTGCGATTGAACTGGCCCGCCTGGGCGTCGAAGCAAGCGACGGGGGACCTTTCGGCGCCGTTATCGTCAAAAACGACCAAATTGTGGGCGAGGGCTGGAATCGTGTCATTGCAACCAACGACCCCACGGCTCATGGGGAAATCAGCGCCATTCGCGATGCCTGCGAACGCCTCGGCACCTTTGATCTGAGCGGCTGCGAGATTTTCACCACCGGTGAACCCTGCCCCATGTGCCTTGCTGCCATCTACTGGGCCAGAATCAGGGCAATTTACTTCGGCTTCAGCGTTCAAGACGCCGCCCGTATCGGCTTTGACGACCGCTTTATCTTCGAACAACTCGCCCTGCCGGCTGAAAAGCGCACCATTCGCCAAGAGCAGGTCCTGAAAAGCGAGGCCCTTACCCTGGCGGAAAATTTCGCCTCCAATCCCAACCGCGTTCAATATTAATTGAACGCTGACTGTTTTAAAAAAAGTAAAGTATCCTAATGGGTTACCCATTTTCAGAATTTTTTTTCAGTTGAACGAGATTACTTGAGCAGTTATAATTCAACCATTATGTTCAAGCTGATTTTCTGCAATAGAATATGCGTGTCTCTCACCATTCCCTGCTTGGTATTGATCGGGTTTCTCAACTTTCCAAGCCTGTCCGGAGCAACAGATTTTGATTTTTTTGACATTGGGAACAGTACAAGATTCAATCTCGGCAGCAAAGATAATCTGACAGCCCTGACTTTCAAAAACCAATCCTCGCTAACGCCCTATATC
Organism: Desulfuromonadales bacterium; assembly: GCA_963665915.2. GTDB lineage: Bacteria > Desulfobacterota > Desulfuromonadia > Desulfuromonadales > JAAYDE01 > JAFGRU01. The sequence continues at coordinate 468,907 of CAXXSG010000013.1, read as the reverse complement.
GGAGCTGGAATTGGTGAACTAGGGCAGGGGGATAAGGATCAGGCAAACCTGGCTGATCAGTTTTCCGAAAAAGCCCTGGAGGATCTTGAATATAAAGTCGGCGTTGGAATGGACTATAGCCTCAAAAAAAATACAGGCCTCACGCTCGGGTATAAATGGAACACCGGCTCAACTTCCGAACTTCTGGAAGGCGGGATAGGGAACCTGAGCCCGGATCAGGAAAATCAGCATATTTCCGTTGGCATCAAAGTGGGTTTTTGATCGAACAGTACCAAAAAAAATAAAAAAACCGTCCTTTTCCGGGCGGTTTTTCCTGTGGATAAATTAAAAGCACACCATTAATTTCACAGCAACCTGGCTCCGAGAGGTACGGCCTTGTCAGGAACACACAGAGCGACATCACCGTCTTCATTATGGAAACCGGTCACAAGACATTCCGACATCAAAGGGCCGATCTGCTTTTTGGGAAAATTCACAACAGCCACAACAAGCTTTCCCACCAGTTCGTCGGCCTGATACAATGCCGTTATCCTGGCACTTGATTTTTTTATCCCGATCTCACGACCGAAATCGACATGCAGAAGGTATGCAGGTTTTCTTGCTTCGGCGAATAATTCAGCCTGCGTGACCCTGCCGACCCTGAGCTCCACTTTTTCAAAATCATTCCATTCGATCTGTTCCACGTCAGACTTCTCCTTTTTCACCTGGCTTCCCATATACCAGCCGGGGCATTCACCATACAATAATAGTTTTCCTGACAATGCAACTCCACACATCCGGGAATGGCAAGAAAATCTGATGACTCCGTTAAAATGAGAAGTCTTTCTACTTCCTCATCCGGATGGCAAACCGGCCTCTATGCAGAGGGGGAACAAAGGTTTCCTGAACGTACCGCACATCTTCAATCGTGTAAAATGCCTTAGGGTTGAAATGCTTGATGATTTTGATGATTTTCCCCGCGTAACGGCGCTTGCAAACGGTAAAGATGACCTTGACCGGCCCGGTTTCACCCCAGCCATCCACGCTTGTGACCCCATACCCTGAGCTCCAGAGGAAATGGACCAGTTTGTCAGCCTCCTTTTGGGTAATAATCCGGATGATCAGGTTTCCAATGGCCAGTTTTTCTTCCAGAAGAACCCCGATATAATTGCCCGCCGAAAACCCCAGAGCAAAGGCAACATAAGTCATCCAGTTATTCAGATGCTGAATAACCTGGGTGACAGCCAGTACCCAGACAAGGGACTCAACAAAGCCTAGAATAGAAGCCAGGTGCTTCATCCCACGGGAAACAAAAATAATGCGTAATGTACCGACTGAAACATCCAGTATCCGGGCCAGAAAAATCAGGATCGGAATGACTACAAGCGAAAAAACTTCCGAGGAAAAAAAAGTTTCTGAAAACATTTGTGCACCTCTTAAGTGGACCTGATATGAATAATTTTTCCTGTTTGACTGAGCATTGCCAACCGACCAGAAAAGCTATCGGCAAAAAGAAAATTCTTATAAGCTAATCTTCCTGGAAAGGCTATAATAATCGACAGAGAAAGTGAACTTTTAAAGAAGAAAAATTTTTCCTCATCGAACCCTTAGTTTTGGGAGTTTGTTGACGACCAGATGGTAAAATGAAATCGACTAATTCCCCCTTTTTGCCATTTCAGGGTGATCTCTCAAAAATCAGTGGAGCTCCTTTTGAGTGAAACCACTCACACTCGGATTACTTTTTCTGAAAAGGTTATTTCAGTATGAAAATTGCCATTATTTTCAATCGTGAATCAAAGAAAGTCATAAACCTTTTTGGGGTTCCCAACCAGGAAAGATACGGTTTGGCAGCCATCAACAGAATCAGCAATGCTCTCAAGAAGGGCGGACATCAGGTGATTGCCCTGGAAGGCGACAAAGACCTGATCGAAAACCTGGAGGCTTTCATGCCGCGCGCCCTCAAAGGAGAGCGACCGGGCATGGTCTTCAACCTCTCCTACGGTATTCAGGGGCAGGCCCGTTATACCCACGTTCCCGGCATCCTGGAGATGGTTGGCCTCCCTTATGTCGGTTCCGGCCCCCTGGCCCATTCATTGTGCCTGGACAAGGTTGTTTCTAAAATGATGTTCGTCCAGAGTGGAATTCCCACGCCGGATTTCGCTGTTTTGAAAGACCCTGACTTCACCATGCCGGACCTCGCTTTTCCCTTAATTGTGAAACCCAAGAATGAAGCTGTTTCTTTCGGTCTCCGGATCGTCAACAGTGAGGAGGAACTTCGTGAAGGAGCCAATGTCATTTTTGACAAGTTCGGCCAGGACGTTCTGGTTGAAAGTTTTATCGAAGGGCGTGAAGTGAATGTCGGGCTGTTGGGAAACGGACCAAACCTTGAAGCGTTTCCGCCTGCGGAGCTGATTTTCGGCGAAGGGGGACCGAATATCTATACTTATGAGGACAAATCCCACAAATCTGGTCGGGAAGTGCAACCGCTATGTCCGGCCCGATTGGACGAAAGTCTCAAGGAAGAGGCCCAGAGAATCTCCAAGAAATGCTTCAATGTTCTCGGCTGTTCCGATTGTGCCCGTGTGGACATTCGCCTGGACAATGAGGGGCAACTATATGTCCTGGAAGTCAACAGTCTTCCCAGCCTGGGAGAACATGGTTCCTATGTTGCGGCTGCTGAAGCCATCGACCTTGATTTCAGTACGCTTGTAAACCGGCTGGTGGAAGTAGCGGCGGCCCGTTATTTTGGAACGCCGAACCCTCCCGACCTGGTACGGGGCGCACGGCGACGGGATCCCCACCAGGCAACTTTTGCCTATCTTACTGAGCGACGGGATCATCTGGAACAGCGCCTGGAGACTTGGTGCTCTCTTTCCAGCCGTTCTGACGATCCAGTCGGTCTGAATCTGGCGGTTTCCAGATTGGAAGAGTTTTTTAGCGGTGTGGGTCTGCGCCCTGTCCGGGAGTTTACAGATCGTCCCGATGTTTTCACCTGGGAAACTTCCGCCGGTTTTGAAAATGGAATTTTGTTGGTAGCTCATCTTGATGTCCCGGTCAATCCCGGCTTTGGAATGGAACATTTTCACCGGGAGCCGGAATGGCTTTTCGGAGAAGGGATTGGAAGCTCCCGAGCCCCTCTGGTCATGCTGGAATATGCCCTTCGCTCTCTTCGCCATCTGCGGCGACTCAACCGTCTTCCACTGGGGGTGGTTGTTTACACGGATGAAGGTCGAGACTGCCTGGACAGTGAGGAGACCCTGATGCGGGTCATGGGTCGGGCCGGGTCCGTTGTGGTACTCAATGCCGGGAACCCGGGGGACTGTCTGGTGACCGCGCGCCGCGGACAGCGCCGTTACCGGCTCTCGGTTGAAGGGAAATCGCTTAAACTCGGGCAGGGAGGAACGGCTAAAGAGGTGATGCGGATTCTGTATGAAAAGCTCGAGACATTGACCGCACTCAGCGACCGCAAGAAAAGGCTGGCTGTTTCGGTTGTGGACCTCAAAACAGAAGCCTTCCCGCACCGGCTCCCGCATCGGGTGAGAATGAACCTGCTGATTTCTTATCCTGACAGCGACAAGGTCCGCGTGCTGGAACGGGCGATGAGGGCTATCTTCCGGGGCGGAGGTGTGAGTTGGGACCTGACTCTGATTGCTGATCGCCCTCCCATGCAGGAGCGCCGCTGCAACCAGCCATTGCTGAAAAATATCCAGGACATTGCGGAGGAGTGGGAAATCCCACTGGACACGGAGTCTTCCCTATGGCCATCGGTTGCCGGCCTGGTTCCGGAGGGGGTGCCGGTGGTCTGCGGCGTCGGAGCGGTCGCGGAGGATTTATATACCGGCCGCGAGGCAATTTCGCGGATCAGCCTGGTCCAACGCACCCTGCTGATATCCCAGCTTCTTCTCAAGTTTGACGGAGGACTGAAATGACCAAGCGTCAAGTTCGTCTCCCGACGGAAGAAGACCTGTTGGACCCCCATGATCCCAAGGTGGTATATCCGCAGAGGGTCGGCGTTTCCAGCGAAGGAGCTATCGCCACCCAGCATTATCATGCCACAGATGCCGGCGTGGAGATTTTGCGTAGCGGTGGCAATGCGGTGGATGCCGCCGTGGCAGCAGCGTTCGCTCTGGGAGTGGTGGAACCGGCCGCCTCCGGGCTGGGTGGGCAGACTATGATGTCGATCCACCTGAGTGAGTCGAATCGCAAATTCTGCCTGGATGGAGGTTCCCGCGCCCCCAACCGGACCCCGCCGGGAGAAATGGAACGGAGTGAGCAGCTGCGGGGTCATCGCGCCTCCACCGTACCGAGCACTCCGGCGGTACTGGGACATGCCCTGCGCCACTACGGCACCAAAAGTCTGCCCGAGGTGCTGGCGCCCTCCATTCGCCTTGCTGAGGAAGGCATCCGGATTACTCCGCTTCAACACTACCTGACCCGCCGCGAAATCAAACATCTCAAAAGACATTCCGGCAGTCAACTTTTTCTGAAAAGCGGGGTTAACCCTTACCCGATCGGCAGCCTTTTCCATCAGCCGATCCTGGCCAAAACCTTGCGTCGTCTGGCCGAAACCGATGTGGAGGATTTTTATCAGGGTGAAATTGCCCGCCTGATCCACGAGGATATGGTGGCCAACGACGGCTTGATCCGGGACGATGATCTAGCCCAGATTCCCTGGCCGGTTGAAAGGCGGCCGCTGGCCACCCCTTTCGGAAACTCGCGGGTTTTTACTTTCGGCCCTCCAGGTGCCGGTCGCACCCTGATCGAAGCTCTCAACCTACTGAGTCAGTTTCCTGAGGCCGAACGCGACCCGGATACCCCTTCCGGCGCTCTTCTTCTGGCCTATGTCATTCGAAAAGCCAACCTCGATCGCTCGGACCGCCCGGAGGATCCCGCCCTGTTTGCCCAGGAATTGGAACTGGGAGAAGACATCACCCACATCGATTACGCTCAGAGGGTTGCCAAACGTATCGAATCCCGCATAAAATCCAACGGTGAGACAACCCATCTTTCCGTCATGGACCGTTTCGGCAATGCGGTAGCGTTGACCCAGTCCATCGAGCGCGTTTACGGTTCCTTTTCCGCCAGTCCCGAGTTAGGTTTTCTCTATAACAACTACATGAGCGCCTTTGAATATCAGGATATCCGGCATCCCTACTATCTGCGCCCTAATGCCGTCCCCTGGGCTTCCGTGGCCCCCACCCTCGTTTTTCGCGGGTCTGAGCCCTGGATGGCGATCGGCTCACCGGGAAGCGAGAGGATCGTTTCCGCGATCCTCCAGGTTCTCCTGAGGTTCGAGCGGGGTGCCACTCCCCTGGACGCTGTGGAACTGCCCCGCATGCACTGTTCGATCAAAGGCAAGGTTTCCCTGGAAGCAACCCGCATGCGAAGCGACATCCCGCCGCTGCTACGCAAGCACGGCTTTTCCATCGACGTGCGTGATCCCTACTCTTTTTACCTCGGTTCGGTCCAACTGGTAATGAAAGAACACGGGACCTTTATCGGAGTCGCCGACCCGCGTCGTGACGGCTCAGCCATGGGACCCTGAAATGAAACGTCTACCGCTTCTAGTTTCCCTGCCACATGCGGGTTTGTGCATTCCCGGCGAGGTGGAGCATCTCAATATCCTGACGCCGGAGGAGATCGCCGCAGATGGCGACGAGGGCGCAGCCTCTGTTTATAGCCGGCTTTCTGATCACGTCGAACACTTTGTCACCACGGATATCGCAAGGGCGTTCGTCGATCTTAACCGGGCGGAGGATGACTTCAGAAAGGATGGCGTCATCAAGACCCACACCTGCTGGGATATACCGGTTTATTGTGCACAGCCCGACCAGGCCCTGATAAAAATCCTGCTTGACCGCTATTACTTCCCTTATCATAGACGCTTGACCGAATTGGCGAAGAGCGCCTCCAGACTCGGTGTCGACTGCCATACCATGGCGACGTCCGGGCCGCCGGTCGGGCCTGACCAGGATGAGAAAAGACCCTGGATCTGCCTCGGCAATGATCACCACGAGAGTTGTCCAAGGAAGTGGGTGGAACTCATGGCTCAATGTTTTTCTTCCCGCTTCCACGGGTCGGTGACCATCAACCAGCCATTTGCCGGAGGATGGATCACCCGCTTCCACGGTCGGGAGTTGCCCTGGGTGCAGCTGGAGCTCTCCCGTGACTCCTCCCTCGCTGCAGAGGAGAAAGGGCAGAAGGTTATCGAGGCTCTTCAGGATTTCTGCGGAAGGATGGGATGGGAAGAGGAATAAACAAGGCTAGCCCGCTAAAACCCGCCAGGTATTAAAGCCCAAATATAAACCAACCAGCAGGGCTCCTTCCCAACGGACGATTCTTCTTGTGTGTGTAAGACAGACGGGCAACAGCAACAGCGAAAGAAAAACCATCATGCCGAGGTCCCACATTCCTCCCCGCACCGGGATCCGAATGGGATTAAACGTCGCACACAGTCCGTTGATAAAAAGAAGGTTGAAAAGATTGGAACCGACCACGTTGCCGATCGCCAGGTCAGTCTCACCTTTCCAGGCAGCCAGAACCGAAGTGACCAGTTCCGGAAGACTGGTCCCCACGGCAACAATCGTGAGGCCGATGATGGCGCTGGGAACCTTGAAAGCCTCTGCAATAGATACGGCAGCATCCACCGCGATTTTGCCTCCGACGATCAGACACAAAAGACCCCCTCCGAAAAACGCCGCAGGGAGGAAAAGGCTTCGAAAGCTCCTGGCCGGGGAATGTTGTCCCGCCTGTTCCAGAAGCGGGTCGGTGGGCTTTTTAACCAGAACTTCGCTAATAGTGTAATAAAGAAAAACACAGAATAACAGGAGGAAAACAAGGCCGTCAGATCGATCGAAGAGATTGTTGCTGTTGCGTAAAAGGCTATCCGCCCCCAGGATGAGCCCCAGCACCGAGGTAAGCGCCATCATGGGAATTTCCCGCGTCAGCATGGCACCGCTGACCGTCAGCGGCCTGACCAGTGCGGCCAGGCCCAGTATCAAACCAATATTGGCTATGTTGGAGCCGATGATGTTGCCAAAGGATATCCCCGTATTGCCCTGAAAAGTGGCCATAAGGTTGACCGCCAGTTCAGGCGTGCTGGTACCGAAGGCCACGATAGTCAAACCAATGAAGAGTGGGGAAATGCCCAGGCCTTTGGCCACGGCGGAAGCTCCGCGCACCACCAGATCGCCACCCCCAAGAAGAAGGCCCAGACCCAGAATTAATATGAAAATATCAAGTGCCATATAAAACACTCAGCGTAATGGAAGGTGCTTTTCCCGAACCGCCTTCCCGCACACAAGATGACGATTTTTTTCTTCCGTAATATGAAAAGCAGGGAAACGAAGACAGTGAAACATGCAAAATGGCGCGAAAACTCAAGAGGATAATCAGAACGCCGAGCGTGAACATAAGCGAAAACCTATGCCTTGAATAACTGTTGATCCTTCAAAGAGACTTCCCAGCAAATGGCGGAACGTCACTCCCTTCCTCAAGGGACAATTTCAATTTTCAAATCATAGTCAAGGTGGGAATCAGCGCCGGTTCCCCGGAATGCGCCTGATGTTGGAGCGGCGAGTTCAGGACGTGGCCCGGCCGCAAGGGCCACATAGCCGTCACCGACGGCCAGCCCCTGAGTCGGGTCATACCCCCGCCATCCGCCGCCGGGGAGGTACACCTCGGTCCAGGCGTGCAGATAGGGGTGCTCGTTCTTCTTTTTTTCCCAAGGCCCATAGCCGCTCACAAAGCGGGCGGCCAGACCCACGGAGCGGCAGCACTCCATGAAAAGAACCGCCAGGTCACGGCAGGCCCCCTGCTTTTGAATAAGAGTTTCCCGTGCTGCCACCGGCTCTCCCTTTTCCCGAATACACCATTCGAAGTCTTTATGAAGCTTCTGGGTAAGTCCCATCAGGAAAGGTAAGGTCTGACCTTTCGCTGCCATCGCAATTTCTTCGGCAAATAAAATCACCTGCGAGTCTCTAGCACCCTTAAGGTAGGGCTGAAGAGAATCCTGAAAGGATTCGGGGTAAGTCAGAGGAATTCGGTCTGCCGTGGGATCGGTCAGGATGAAATTAAAAGGGTTCTGCCGTTGCGTCTCGACCCGGGAGACAGCAGTGATGACCAGGGAGGAATGAAGTCCATCAAACCAGGCCGCCAGGCTATTGTTGCCGTCGAGATCGACCATATCGACACAACCGGCCAGCTCGGGATCTACTTGCAGATGGAAATCAAGCAACTTTTGATGACAGTCGCTTCTGGGTCGCAGGCGAATCATGATCGGCTCGATGAAAACGGGTTGGCTGTATTTGAACCGAAGTTCATGCCGTATCTCCAGTTTCATTCGCTATCTCCGCCAGACGGCCGATCTAATCCGGAAAGCGCCTGGTCCAGCCAGTGGCTGGGGAGTTCTTCAATCGACTGGACAATTCTTTCCTGCCACCAATCTCCAATCTCCGACAAATCCTCCCTCTGGTAGTGGTGCTGAACCATGTGAAAGCTGTTATTTTTATACAGGACAATATCAATCGGATAATAGACATCCGTGGCCGCCCGGCGCGTGGCTTCAAAGGCCAGGAAGCCGATTTTGAGGGCCGTTCGCATGGATGCCTGATAGGTCAGGGCACGATCCAGCAAGGATTTCCCATAGCTGGATTCTCCGATGGTGTAATAGGGTGTGCCTTTCCCAACCTCCACCCAGTTCCCTTGCGGATAAATAAGAAAAAGCTTGTGTTCCAAGTCATTTTCCAACTGTCCCCCGATCAGCGTGAAGAGGTTGAAATTCAAACCGCTCTCTGCCAGAGCCTCTTTGTCTTCCGCCATCACTCGCCTCACTTGGGCTCCAAAGGCAGTCACCGCCTTGTAGAGCTTGTCGAAAGACTGGTCCTGCTCTTCCAGGACCTCGTTGAAATAGGTCAGGGCCTTATCCCGAGCCGACCGCAGCCCAGAAGTCATGAGGAAAAGAGAATGCCGGTCATGCTCAAAAACAGTAACTTTTTTGGCGGTAATGCATTCCACCCCGGAAGTGACGCGAGTGTCGGCAATCCCAACCAGCCCTTCCTCCACTTTTATAGCGATACAGAATGTCATTGTCTGCTCTCTCCAATCAGGGGTTTTTCAGGAACGGGGCGAAGAGCGAAAAAGGTATTGTGGATGCCGTCACCAACCGTGTTGAGTTTGGCTTGAAAATTGTCCAGATGAGCGTGCAACCCGCTTTGAAATATCTCCGCGATATCCGAATAGTTCAATTCGGCCACCAACCGGCCGAGAAGGCGTTCGGCGGAGTTGCTGTGCGTACCATAGGGGGTCCCGGTAATATGATGAAGCGATTCAAGGGCCTGGTTCAGGCAGTAATGAATCGAACGGGGGAATTGGCGGTCAAAGAGGAGAAAGTTGGCAACCTGATCCGGGGTGATGCGGTGAAAACGCTTGCGATACATTTCCAGCGCACTGGCAGATTTGAGTACCGACGCCCATTGGGCATTGTCATAGGCTGTCCCGACATACTCCATTTTCGGGAGCAGGATGAAATACTTGACGTCCAATATCCGCGAGGTTTTATCTGCCCGTTCCAGAAATCGCCCCATGCGGCCGAAATTCCAGCCTTCGCCGTGGGAGAAAGTCCCTTCCGCCAAGCCGACGAAAAGATGACTTTGGGTCTTGATCTGAGTGAAAAAATCATGGGGCTGATACAACAGCCTTGCTGCGGCACCTGATCCACTCACAAAATGGAAAAACTCGTTGACATGTTCCCACATTTCCGAAGAGATGACCTCGCGGATCGAAAGGGCGTTTTCACGGGCCAGATGGAGACAGGTTGTTATGGAGTGAGAATAATCGCGATCCAGGGTCAGGAATTGGAGGACCTTCTGCTGAGTAGCCTCGCCATATTTTTCCTTGAACCAGCTATGATCCCCGGTAATGGAGACCATCGGCTCCCATTGCAGATGGGTATCAATTTCAAGATCGAGCATCAGGTGAAGGTTCACATCGACAAAACGGGCGATGTTTTCGGCCCGCTCGATATAGCGCGACATCCAGTAGAGATGGTTGGCGACACGGCTCAGCATTCCGGTTTTCCTCCCTCTTTTTCTTTCTCATCCGACACCACCCAGGTGTCCTTGCTCCCTCCGCCCTGGGAAGAGTTGACCACCAAGGAGCCTTTTTTCAGGGCCACCCGGGTCAGGCCGCCGGGAAGGACGTAAATATCCTCGCCATAGAGGATATAGGGGCGCAGATCCACATGGCGCCCCTCCAAGTGGTCATCGACGATGACCGGAGCGCGGGAAAGGGCCAGGGTCGGCTGGGCGATATAATTCCGGGGATTGGCCTGGATGCGCCGGGAAAACTCCTCCCGATCCTCCTGTCCGGCATGCGGCCCGACCAGCATCCCGTAGCCGCCCGATTCACTTACAGGCTTGACCACGAGCTGGTCGAGATGATCCAGCACATAGCGGCGGTCTTTTTCCTCTGAGCAGAGGTAAGTCGGCACGTTTGGCAGGATAATATCCTCGTCCAGATAGTATTTGATAATCTGGGGAACATAGGCATAAATCGCTTTGTCGTCGGCAATACCGGTTCCCGGAGCGTTGGCCAGGGCAACCCGGCCCTGGCGGTATACCTCCATGAGACCCGGAACCCCCAGGAGTGAATCCGGATTAAACACCCTTGGATCTATAAAATCATCATCAATCCTGCGGTAAATGACATCCACACGCTCGAATCCCTTGGTCGTGCGCATATGGATGTATCCGTCCATAACCACCAGGTCGCGACCCTCCACAAGCGGAACCCCCATCTGCTGGGCCAGAAAGGAATGTTCAAAATAAGCGGAATTATAAACCCCTGGCGTTAGTACAACCGCCACGGGATCGTGGAGCGAATCCGGTGCAAGATATTCCAGGGTTTCCAGAAGACGGTTGGGATAATCGGTAACCGTGCGCACCTTGAGAGCTTCAAACGCGGCGGGGAATGTGCGTTTCAGGACCTCACGGTTTTGAATTACATAGGATACTCCCGAAGGGCAACGAAGATTGTCCTCAAGGACGTAAAGCTGCCCGTCGCTGTCCCGCACCAGATCGGTTCCGGTCACATGACACCATATTCCCTTGGGTGGACTCAACCCTTTGCATTGCTGACGAAACGAGTTGCCGGAAAAGATCAACTCCGAGGGGATGATGCCCTGGCGGACGATTTTCTGATCATGGTAGATGTCTTCCAGAAAAAGGTTCAGGGCATGAATCCGCTGTTTGAGGCCGCGTTCAATCGTATTCCAGTCTTCTGAAGAAACAATGCGGGGAACTATGTCGAAGGGGAAAATCCGCTCGGTCCCCTCGTCACTTCCATATACGGTAAAGGTGATTCCCATGTGAAATAGAGCGGCCTCGGCGGCCTTCTGACGCTGTTCGACCTCCCCTTCAGAAAGGCTTCCAAAGCGCGAAAACAAGGGTTTCGCCTGGGAACGTGGGTTCCCATCCAGCTCGAAAAGTTCATCGAAGAAGCCTTCGGTTTCGTAATCCTGAAATTTCATCCCTTTTCCACCTTTTCATTCCCGGTTCCAGCGACCGGAAGACAGCATAAAACCATAAATTGAATTAACCACAACCTTCTTATTTTAAAAAAAACCCTGATTGAATGTAAGAAATTTTTTATATCTGAATCAATATTATTTCATCCCAGTTTTTGCAGAACTGTCGTCGCCATGCTAAGAACCAGAAAAAAGCCGCACATATCGGTGACGGTTGTCAACAGCGGGCTGGAAACTAGAGCCGGGTCCATTTTCAGGCGCTTCAGAATCAGCGGTAAAAGGCCTCCAAGCGTTACCGACAGAAGGGTGTTAGCGGCCAGGGCGGCGCCCACCACCAACCCAAGGTAAAGATTTCCCTTCCATAAAAAGGCAGCACCACCCAGCAGAATTCCGAGACAGATGCCATTGATTATTCCCAAGCTGGCTTCTTTGGCCAGAACTCTGAGCAACTCAGTGGGGCGGACCAACCCCAGAGAAAGCTCCCGCATGCTGACCGCCACGGCCTGGTTACCGGAACAACCGCTCATGTCGCTGACCATAGGCAGGAAGACGGCCAGAGCGATGACCGCGGCAAGTGTATCCTGATATAGGGCTATCACGCTGGCCGCAATGATGTTGAGAACGATGTTGAGGCTCAGCCACGAAAGACGCCGTCCGGAGCGGACCAGAAGAGGCATGGAACGAAACTCCTCACCACCAACAATCCCGCTGAAACCTAGAAACTGGCGGACGGAATTTTTCTGGGTCGCTTCCTCAACCGCCTCGGGAAGGACCACACCCATAAGAACCCCTCGCTCGTCCACCACAGGTGCCCCGAACAGTTCATGCTCCTCAAAAAAGTTGTGGAGTTCCTCGAGACTGGCATTAGCCCCCACCTTAAGAGGATTCGAGATCATCAACTTATTGAGAGGTACGGTATGAGGAAGGAACAGCAGGTTGTGCATGCGCAGAACCCCGACCAATCTTTTTTGATCGTCCGTCACGTAAAGATACTGCACATGATAGTCGGCATAGGTATCCCGATTGGCCTGGAGATCGGTCAGAACATCGCTGATCCTGTTTTCCGCCCGATAGGAAAGACACTCTGATATCATGAGCCCCCCCGCGGTATCCGGAGGATACTCAAGAAACTGCCGGGCTTCCTGTGCATCTTCAGGATTCATCTCATCCAGAATCGCTTCCGCTCTTTTCTCATCCATTTCCCCCAGGAGGTCCACGATGTGGTCGCTGTCCAGCTCTTCCAGAATGGCGGCGGCCTGTTCTGGGGGCAGGTCATCCATGATATCCGCAGCCTGGACTTCGCTGATATCTTCGATAACCTCGGCTGCGTCCAGAGGATCCAGGAGGATAAGCAGCTGCCCCTGATCCGCGGGGCTCAGACGCGATATGGTCAGGGCCGTTTCTGTCGGGCTCATCGCATCCAGAAAAGCCAGGAGTCCTGAAGCTTTTTTGCCATCAATAAGTTCATGAAGTTCCACCCAGGGTTTTTCAAAATCTTTCGCCATAGAAAACACCTCAAAAAAAGGGGGTCATATTTTTCGGTCGCCGCTACGGACGACCTGTGAGCAATTTTAATGTATAGTTTAAAAAGGTAAACAGGCAGAATATATTTTTCCCGGTTTATTTTTCGGGCTATGGGAAGGGAAAACGTATGAGTAGAAAAAAAACAGGATTTTTCTGCAAGGAATCAGAAGCTCACCGTGAGCATATGTGCTCGCTCATGGAACTTGGGAAAATGCAGGAAGTGGCCGAACTTAGTAAAAATCCGGCATTTGTCTGCAAAAACTGCGGAGTGACAGCCGATCATCAGGAAAATCTCTGCAACCCGGAGCCTCTGGAGAAAAAGGTCCCTTATTAATTAAGGGGCAAGCGTTAGCGGGCACTGAAAGACCAGGCTCTGGTCCTCAGGCAATGGGTTCTTGCATCAAAACCATTCACCAGTGCTGATTGGAACCGTTCTACCTGCCATTTCCCAAGGGAGCATACGGCCTCTTAAGGCGACAACTATCCTGACACAGGGGGAACGGTCTTTGTCCTGAATTGCTTGGGTAAAATAAAGGGCCACCTGATCATGTGGTCAGATGGCCCCGTTTTTCTCTCAAAATTCGCTCGCTGTCAAAATCGTAAAATTTACGTCTGAAAACCAGTTACTTTTTGGTTTCAGGTAAAAAGCAGCCTCTCACTTCCTTGAAATTTTCCTTGCCCACCTTTTTTATAGAAAAATATGTATGGATACTAAAGCCTGAGCCTATCAAAAAAACAACGATTGATAAGCAGGAATCAAGAACATGTAAATTGTTGTTAATAAAATAATCTTTTCCCACAAAAAATATTCCTGTTAAACCAAAAAAAATATATAGACCGCCTGTAAAATACCCCTGCATTTTCTTACCTCAATTAATAGGAAATCGCGTTTTCGGAGTTCACGCCCTTGCCACTTGTGGTTGCGCATAGAGAACTGTCGAAGTCAGAACCAGCATCTTGATCACCTTATTTATTCTTTTCACCACCTCGTTGATTGTATGGGGTTCCGTTGTTGGTTTTCTTTTTGCTGTTAAAGGTGAAAGAAGACAAAGCAAAACTCTGCCCCGGATCAATGTGGTTCCTGCATATATTAAAACCTGAATTTAAATTTTACAACAAAAATTTGTTGAAAAGAAAAAAAGCCATGTATTCTGCCGCCCATAAGATGTTTAAATATTTGATATTATTTTGTTTTTATATTTCCCCTTGGAAAGGATTTTTGCTTCTTCCAGAAGCGCACAACTGTCCAAATAAGCTATCTGAATTTTTTCAGGACAGTACCTGGCAGGATTTTTTGTGTTGCCAAGGACAGCCCTAACACACCTCACCGTATCGGAGAGTTAATTTTCGTCTGATTAGTTGTTCCGGATTTTTTTGATGGATTACCGCTGGGATCAGGTGGCAGAGTTCTCGAAACTCCTGCGATCCAAAACACCGTCCGGAATCTTATCAGAACTTTCTGATGGATTTTAAGCAAGGCCGCTTGGCAGGCTTACAGCAAAAATAGACGGACGGTTTGACATCAGAACAGCTGGCAGTTTTGATCAGAATGTGCCGACGTCGCTTTTCAACCTCTAAGCCCGGTTTATAGGTAGTTTCGTGCTCCCATATACCGCTTGGCATAATAGGGACTTGAGAGCTTTGAAATACGGACATCTTTTCCACGCCGGGGGGCATGGATAAATTTCCCGTCGCCGATATAGATACCGACATGGGAAACCCGTTGGGGCTTGCGGGTGGCAAAGAAAACTAAATCTCCAGCCTGAAGCGCCCCATTGGAGACTTTCGTGCCGGTCTTGAACTGCTGAAAGGACGCGCGCGGCAGACCCAACCCGTTCAGGCGGTAAACCACCAGGGTCAGACCGCTGCAGTCAAAACCTCGCTCAGATGAAGTACCGCCCCATTTGTAGGGAACACCGATGAATCTTTTCGCAGTGCGGACGAGCTCGCTCCGCAGACCCTCGCAACCGGTTTCAGCAACCCTTGCGACCGAATAATCTCCCGGGGCGACAATGAAAAACTCGCCGATAAGACCCCGGCCGCGCAAGGTCATGGCGTTCGATCGGGCCTCACCATAGCTTCTGTAATTACCGAATCGGACTTTGTAGAGCCCGGACTCATGGAGAAAATAATAAGCATCCAGCCCTTTTTTCTCGAGCCGTTCTTCAAGCCGGACCGCATTATCCATGCGGGAAAAAGCTCCGACCTGAATGCTGAAACCCATTTTATCAAGCTGCAGGTGGCAGGGTTTAGGGGCAGGCTGAGGGGGAGGAACAAACCTGTTGGCACAACCGGTCAGGCCCAGCAAGACTACCAGAAAACAACAAAACACAGAAAAAACGCCAATGTTCCTTTTCATTCGAGTATGCATGGCACCCCGGCACAAGTTGGTTTGCTTTAAGGATTTTGGTTTGGAATGGGTCAGCTGTTCCAAAGAAAAATAAATCCGAATTATTCATGAGGCTTTGTCGCGAAACCGCCAAGCGTGCGTCAGATCAAGCCAAGTGCAAGGAGTGAGCACGGCTTGAGATAACGTGCAATCGGCGGTTGCAGCAGAAATATTCATGAATACTGCGAGTTGAACTATGATAACCTGCTTTGATGGTGAGATAAAGAGGGAGGTGAAGATTAAGCGTTAAAAAACATGATAGGCTCTTTTGGGCGGTCAATCACTTTCAGAGGTTCACAATCGGGCTGGAGGCCTCGGTTAAAAAATATCCTGCCCCAATTGTTTCTGTAAAAGCCCCTTAAAGCGGATGTGATCATCCTCGATAAGAATCCCTTTTATTTCCATATGACTTCCGGTCACTTTCCCTTTGAATCTGAAATGGTGGGTTCCATGAGGCTCGATAAGACCCATGGGAGTAATCGGATCACCGGCATAATGGGTCACCTTATACTGGCCCTTGATGTGCTCGCCGTCCAGCGCATAGGTTCCTGCGAAATAAAACTTGCTGTTCCCACCATAGGTTTTGCCGTTTAAAAAAATAAAAACGGCATGTCCATATTCAACATTGGAAACATTAAAGTTCATTTCTCCCGTCCAGAGACCTTCAATCATAGCCACCCCTGCTTCCGTCAAACAGCTTGTTGAAAAACACTACCTTGTCCGAATGTTCTTCAACAGCCGGCTGATGTTTTTTCCTACCTTTAAAACAATTGTAAAGGATTGAAAGCATCTTTCAATTTTCAGACGAAAAAACGTGGAAGTTTCGCAGCACGAATTCAGACATTTTCTCCATTAGGGTGGATCACCATGGATACCGGCTCTCCTTTAATCAGCTTGATTTCCTGATCTTCATGGTGGATGACGATGCCGGACCCTTCTTTCAGGAGATAAGTCGCTGTATCACCCTTAATATCCACAACAAGTTTCTGCTCACGAATGATCAGCGGAAACCGCAGCCGGTCAATCGGGGGAGGGACATTGGGACGGAAACTCAGTTTCCCATTGTAGTCACGCATCCCGGCAAAACCATAGACGGCCACCATCCAGGTCCCACCCATTGAGGCAATATGGACACCGTCCTTGACATTGCCGCCCACATCCCCAAGGTCCATCAGAATGGCTGCCAGGCCGTATTCCCTGGCCTTATCAGTCTCCCCTACTTCCGTAGCGACGATACTCTGAATACAGGCCGAAAGTGAGGAGTCCCCAGTCGTCAGGGGATCGTAAAAATCGAAATTGCGTTTTTTCGCATCCTGGGAAAATTCATTCCCAAGCAGGAAAAGAGAGAGAGCGACATCCGCCTGTTTGATGACCTGATGCCGATAAATCACCAGGGGATGGTGGTGCAGCAGAAGTGGGTACTTATCGCGCGGAGTGTTGTCGAAATCCCACTCCTGTTTATCCAGAAAGCTGTCGTCCTGTGGAAATATACCCAAGCCCTCATCGTAAGCCACGTACATGTTGTCCGCTGCCCTCTCCCACTCTTTGATTTCGGAAAACAGCAGGTTGGTTTTATCCACCAGATCCTCATACAGATCCGGAATTTTCTGTCTCATCTTTTCAACGGTACGGGCTGCAAACCAGAGATTTTCCCTGGCCATGAGATTCGTATAAGTATTGTTGTCCACAACCGTGTTGTACTCATCCGGCCCCGTGACTCCCTGAATGCAGAATTTGCCGCCTTTGCGTTTGGAATAAAAACCGAGGTCGAGCCAGAGCCGGGCGGTTTCCACAAGCATCTCCGCACCCTCGTTATAGAGGAAAGGACGATCCCCGGTGGCCTCGACATATTTTTTCAGGGCATAAATAATATCCGCGTTGATATGGTATTGGGCGGTTCCCGCCGCATAATAAGAGGAAGCCTCTTCACCATTGATGGTCCGCCAGGGAAACAGAGCCCCTTTCTGATTGACTTCGCCGGCCCTTTGCCGGGCTCTGTCCAGCATACTATGGCGATATTTCAGGAGGTTGCGCGCAATTCGCGGCGCAGTGTAGGTCAGAAAAGGCATGACATAGACTTCCGTGTCCCAGAAGTAATGCCCCTCATAAGCCTGGCCGGTCAAACCCTTGGCCGGAAGACCGGTTCCTTCGGCTCGGGCTGCGGACTGAATAATCTGAAAAAGATTCCAGCGAAACGCCTGTTGCACTTCCCCGGCCGCCACATCCTTCTGTTCCGGAGAGCCTTTGATCTGAACATCGCTCCGCCCCCAGAAATCTTCCAAAAACGTTTTCTGCCCTTCCAGAATTTTTTCGAAACCATGCTCGAGAGCCGCGTCCAGAGTCCTTTCCGCCCTTTTACAGAGTTCATTCCCGCTGGCACTCCGAGAAGTATGATAGGTGATATACTTGGTCATTTCGATGGGAACTCCCGGCTGGGCGTCCACCGCATAGACCACCTGACTGTCTCCGGAAGTGCAGTCCACCTGACATTTAAACGGGGAGTCCGTCTCAAAAACATGATCCATACCGCAAACCAGGGTCATTTCACTGTTCCGGGTCTTTTTGCTGAGCATGGTTCGCTGGTCGGAACTATAATATTTTTCCGTGTCCAGAACCTCTCCCTCAAAACCTTTTGCCTGACGCGGATCTCCCGCGGAAACCTGGTTGGACTGATTGTCAATCATTTCAGAAGAGATAATCACCGGCGCTTCCTCGTTAAGAATAGTCACACGATAGGAAATCGCCGCCAGATGCCGGTATTTAAAGGAGACCAGGCGGCGGGACTCCATCAGGACGATCTTTCCGGAAGGCGTTTCCCACATGATCTCCCGGTTCAGAGTCCCCTCTTTCATGTCCAGAGTTCTCTCAAAACGAATCAGATTGGCCGTTGGAAGATAAAAGGGCTCATCGTCCACATAAAGCTTGATGATCTTGCAATCAGCCACATTGAGCATGGTTTGCCCGGTTTTGGCAAACCCGTATGCCTCCTCGCCGTAGGTAATAGGCCATGACTCGTAGAACCCATTGATAAACGTCCCATTCTGAAAAACAGGAGCCCCCTCTTCAAAATTCCCGCGCATTCCCAAATAACCATTGGAAACGGAAAAAATTGTCTCGGTCTGGGCCAGAAACCGCGGATAGAACTTCTTTTCGACAATTTTCCACTCATCGACAGGATAAATATGGTGGGGTGGATTAATACTTT
Source organism: Desulfuromonadales bacterium (assembly GCA_963665915.2). Classification (GTDB taxonomy): domain Bacteria; phylum Desulfobacterota; class Desulfuromonadia; order Desulfuromonadales; family JAAYDE01; genus JAFGRU01. Next base: position 450,286 of record CAXXSG010000013.1, on the reverse strand, counting down.
TTGCCCGAATCATTGACCTCTCGCCTCTCTAAAAAGCATGAAGATACCAAGTCCATGAATAAGAAGGGGAAGACGTTTCATCAGCATTTTTCCTTTCCAACTCCATCGTTCTTAAAGCAATTCCCCTAAGTCCGCAACCACAATATCAGCTCCATTGGCCAGCAGGGATTGAGCATCTCCATGACGATCAACCCCGATAACCAGTCCGAACTTCCCTTTCCGCCCTGCCTGAACTCCGGAAATGGCATCTTCAACGACAACAGCATGGGAGGGTTCAACACCCAGGATTTCGGCCGCCTTGAGGAAAGTATCCGGTTCCGGCTTACCTCGCAAATTGAGCCTTAGAGCCTCATTGCCGTCGATCCAGAATTCATAAAGGTCTTTTATTCCACCGACTTCCAGAATCGCCTCGCAATTCTTGCTCGAAGAAACCACCGCCATTCGCACCCCTTTCTGAAGGAGCCTTCGCGTCAGCTCAATAGACGATTCAAAAACATCAACCCCGTCCTCCGCCAGAACCTCGCGGAAAAATTCATTTTTTCGATTTCCTAGACCGCAGACCGTCTCCTGGTCGGGTTTATCGTCATGGCTACCAAATGGAAGCTGAATACCGCGCGACTCAAGAAAGCTCTGAACCCCCTCCATGCGGGGCTTCCCGTCCACATATAACTTATAATCCGAATCCGCATCAAAAGGGACAAACGCTTCACCGCTCTTCCGAGCTTTTTTCTCCAGGTGCTCATCAAACATTTTTTTCCAACATTTGGCGTGGACCCGGGCCGTTCCCGTCAGAACACCGTCAAGGTCAAACAGAATAGCACCATACTTTGTTAAATCGACAGATTCCTTTGACTTTTTTGTAAGCAAAACCGCCTCCTTCAAAACCTGAAATTACCCTGATTTCCAGTCGGTTATACCAACCAGTCTTATTCAAGAGCTGTTCCCGAAAGGACTCCAAAAATACAAATTGATTCAATATATATACAAATTAAGAATTTTAAAACGCCATTTAAACATTCTGACAAGAAGAATGTACTTGTTTTCAAGGCTTTGCGCAAAAACAAGCCCGCCATCTTTCTTGGTGGGCTGTTGAAAAGCCCCAAATCCCAGCATCAATAGTCAAAGGTGTGACATCACCATAACCTAATGGGGGTAAGGTGACAAAGCCAAAACCCATTGAAATAAATATATATTCCAGCACGCATTTCAATTAGCGGGTTAAGATGAATAAGCCCCGGTTTGATAATTCAGCCATATCTGCAATAATTAAACTATCAATTTAAAACAGTTAGCCCTCGTAACAAAACATCTCCGAAACAAAAAGGGCCCGGGTCCATTAAGTTTGAATGCATTTTTGACTTTTTCATCCGTTGAAAGGAGAAAACATTGGCCACAGCAAAACTCTTTCTCGTTGCGTGTTTTGTTCTTTCAAGCCTGATCCTCCCTTCTGAGGTTTTTGCCGAAAAACCGGATCGAGGTTTCTTTTCTCTAAGAGGGGGCTTTTCCGAAAGCAATGTCGGCAGTAACAAGGAAAGCTTCAACCAGTATGAAGGCTCTCTGACCTTGATGCTCCCTTGGCAATGGCAGCTACCTGCCAGCTATTGGATTAGAACCGGCATCGATTTTACAGCCGGAGTTCTCTCAAATAGCGGGGATAATATATTTGTGGGCTCGATCGGTCCAAGAGTCTCTTTTCGTACCCCGGAAGAAAACTTTTCGCTCGATATCGGCATAGTCCCCACTTATATAGAGAAACATAATTTTGGTGCCAGCGATTTTGGTGGTAACTTGCAATTCACCAGTTTTATCGGCCTTTACACTCATTTCCTGGACAGATACAGGTTGGGATATCGTTTCCAGCATATGTCCAACGCAGACATTTATTCCGAAAACCCCGGTGTAGACATGCACATGTTCGAGGTCGGTTTTCTTTTCTGACAATCAGAAAATCACCCTCGGAATTGCTACATAGACAGCCAAATTAGCCAGCTTTCATCCCAAGTACACCGTACGATTAGCCGTTTCAATAAGTTATGAAATAATTTTTAGCACTGCCAGGGTTTCGCTAACACAGGCAGCACTAAAAAGGGCCGGAATAAGAAAACAGGATTTGCCGCACGGGCACTAACTTGATAATTCCATCCAAAATCCCTACACTGCCCTCATTCCAATTAATCAGAGACCAGTACGGTGCCGTCTTGCTGACGAAAAATCCGTATCAAACATGCACAGAAAAAAGCCCCCTATCGATGCAACCATTCCGGACGCTGACAAAACAGTCACCCGAGGGGTTGTGTGTGCTGTTTCAGCCTACCTGCTATGGGGCGGGTTTCCTGTTTTTTTCAAGATGGTTGCCCATGTCTTCCCTCTGGAAGTACTTGCCCACCGCATCTTCTGGTCAGCCTTTTTTCTCATGATTCTGGTCATGGTTACCGGTCAGTGGCGCTCCACCCTGAAAATTTATAAACAGAAACAGCTGGTTGGCATGCTCTTTCTTTCAACTTTACTGATCAGCACCAACTGGGGGATTTTTATTTATGCCGTGGCTGCAGGTCACGTACTGGAATCGAGCCTTGGTTACTATATCAATCCCTTGTTAAGTATCTTTCTAGGATTTGTGTTCCTTGGGGAAAGATTGAGTCGTGGCCAGAAATTCAGTCTTGTGCTAGCCGCTTCAGGAGTAACTTTCCTGGCATTAAGGTACGGGCAGATTCCATGGATCTCTCTCTGCCTGGCAATTTCCTTTGGTTTTTATGGACTTGTGAGAAAAAAAGCGCGGATTGATGCCCTGCAGGGTCTCATGGTCGAAACCACTCTGATCATACCACTTGCTTTTTCCTACATGGTTTATCTTTACTTTTCCGGCAGCGGGGCCTTCCTGAACATCTCGGCAGGGACCGATTTTCTGCTCATTTTTTCAGGCATTCTAACTGCTCTCCCGCTCCTTCTGTTCAATGCGGCCACGCTGAAACTGCGCCTGATGACCATCGGTTTTCTCCAGTACATCACCCCCAGCCTCCACTTCATCCTCGCCGTCTGGGTCTATGACGAACTTTTTTCACAAACACACCTCATCTGTTTTGTGCTGATCTGGGCGGGACTCCTGATTTACTCAATAGATGGCTTCCGACAAACCCAAAAACATCGCCGCCTGAAATCCTGGGCTTGAGCGAATCCCCCGGAAAGCATCCCCTGTTTCTCTTACTTTGTGAGCCATTCCGGTGCATAACGGGTCAGATTTCGAGTGAGCTTGCGGAGCAAATCCGACTCCAGGCTCCAGCAATGCCAGTAGAGCTTAACGGAAAGCTGCCTTGCTGGGACCAGATCCACAAGTATTCCTGCATCCACCAAGACCTGACTCTGCTGATCCGGCAGCATGCCATAAGCAAGTCCCGAGACGATAAGATCGACAAATCTTTCCGAAGAAGGTACAAAAAAAGAGGGCGTATTCAGCTCCACACTGCCGAACATGGACTGGAAAAACCGTGAATTCAACGTGTCTTTGCGGTTGAAAAGAATCCCCGGCGCATCCTGAACAGCTTCGCAACTCAACCCGTTGGCAAACCAGCGCTCCGCAAAAAGGGGTGACGCTAGCAGGCGATACACCATGCGCCCCAAATATTCCAGCCGACACCCCTGCATAGGCGTCTCCGAGGTGCTGATACAACCGACGACATCGCCGTTTTTCAATAGGCGGTGGGTTTCGTCCTGATCCTCGACCCGCAGATCAAAAACCACCTTTTCCTGTTCCAGAAATTGTTGCGTCGCCGCTGGGAACCAAGTGGCGAGACTGTCGGCATTGACGCCTAATGCAAGGGATGTGAACCCCTTATCCGCTCCTGAAGGCAATAGTCCAGAGAGGCCGTCTTCCAGGAGCCTGACCTGGCGATAGTGTTTCAGCATTTTCCTTCCCAGGGGGGTCAACTGCGGGGGATTCATGCGCGACAAAAGAATTTGTCCAGTCTTGTCCTCCAGTTGTCTGACCCGTTGGGAAACGGCCGACTGGGTGAGGTGCAGAACCCTGGAGGCCTTTTCAAAGCCACCTTCCTGAACCACCATGGCCAATGCTTCAATCAGTTTATAATCCAGCATTTTTTACCTGCATCCATGAGTTGGGGCGGGAAAAAAGTGTAAGTGCTTAGACAGGTCAATGAGTTGAGCTATTGCCCGATCTTAACCCATCGACTCAGGTAGTATATTAGCAATTTTGATTAAATATTAAATCAATTAATTTTACTTTTATTGCATTCTCCCTTAGGCTTTCAGAAAAAACAAGGGAGAAAACCCTATGATTATGCCTTTTTTTCAGGGGATGGGCGCCGGCGGCGGACTGATCGTGGCTATAGGCGCACAAAACGCTTTTGTCCTCTCACAGGGGGTTCGGCGCAATTACATCCTGACTGTCGCTTTGATATGCAGCCTGTGCGACGCCATTCTGATTGTGGCAGGCGTCAGCGGCATTGGAAACGTCGTTGCCTCTCATCCGGCCCTGGAACGCGGGGCCGCTCTGGGCGGGGCGGTTTTCCTTTTCGGCTATGGACTGAAGGCTTTCCGATCAGCCATCCGGGGCGGCTCCCTGACAACGCAAGGGTGCGAGCACAGCTCTCTGGGCGGCGTGGTCCTCGCCACTCTGGCTGTCACCCTGCTGAACCCGCACGTCTATCTCGATACGGTGATTCTGCTGGGGAGCATCAGCGGCCAGTTTTCTGACTCCGGCCGCTACGTGTTCGGGCTCGGCGCCGTAATCGCTTCGTTTCTGTGGTTTTTTTCTTTAAGCCTGGGAGGACGCCTGCTGGCACCGATCTTTCGCCAACCATCGGCATGGAGGGTGCTGGACGGCCTTGTCGGTTTCGTCATGTGGACCATCGGCACATCTTTGATTCTGAATTTGTTTTACTGAGGAAATATACATCGGCCTGTTCACTCCAGGCCAAGCTCATAGTTGAAGACCGAAGTATTCGAGACGACTCCCCCTTTTCGAAATGTCATCAGAACACTCTTGCCCTTGGGGGAGAAGGGGCCGGTATGACTAAGGTCGATAACAAAAGAGCGGCAGCCCAGCTTTTGCAACTCCCTCTCTTTTCCGAGCAAGGAGTAGTCCGTGTCCGAAGAGATTACAGTCAGACCCGACTCTTTCCGGGTGCGGAAAGCATCCCCGGTGTCGGAATGAACCGCCTCGCCCGGGCGCAGCTTACGAATGGCAATCCGTGAGGTAATAAGGGGGATGGAGGCATACAGAATGAGCGAAGATAAAAGCCCGGTCTCCCGGCTCAGAACATCCCGCAGATTTTCCCGGTCATCCTCGACATAAAGCATGGCCTCCTGAACCCCCAGTTCTTTCCAGCTCAGAAGGGCCTGGCTGTTGAGAGAAAAAAGGCGATAGCCGGAATTAAGCCGTGCCCCGGGACAATCTTCGAAAAGCGGGAAATGACCGAGATTGTTGACCTGGAAATTTTTAAAACCCTTGGCCGCAAGGACGACGATCATCTTCCGACACTGTTCCCATTTATCGCCCAGAAGGATGAAAGGGATATTCCAGACAATTCGGTGTTCCCTGCCGCTCAGACTTTTCGCAGCCAACAGTGCGGCATTGAAATTTTCGCCGGTCAGGGGAAGGAGGATACGCCCGATTCCACTGTGGCTGAGGATATGGATGTCACGGAAATGTGAAATAGCGAGGGTTACTTGCGGCTCGGCTTCCCCGGCAGGCTGTCGCCCCGGAGGCAGAAGCGCACCAAGAGCCTGCTCCAAGCTCTGTTTTTTCCGCGTTTCCCGGCCGAACTGCCAGATTTTGAAAAACTCCTGGAAAAAGTCGCGGCGGATTTCATTCAAGCGGCTGGGAGGGATCACCACGGACGGAAGGTCTCCTGTCTCAAGGGAGCGCAGGTTCCAGCCCTTTATGCCGGTTTTCGAAAAAACCCGATGCAGGGCCGCGGGATTGAGCGGCTGGCTTTCCGCACTGAACGTCTTCACCGCAAAATTTTTCGTCAGGGAGGCAGAGGCGTTTTCCCCGCGAATTTTCAAAGCCTCCCCCTCCATTTCAACATGCAGACTCAAATCCTCGGGAAGGATGTCGAAGGCTTCCAGTTTTCGCCGGCAACTGACCTCACTCATGGTAAAGGCCTGCTCGGATGAAACCTTGAAAACGGCATCTCCCGTTTTAAAGCGATCTCCAAAAGAGGTTGGAACCGAGACAAAATTTCCGGCAGAAGCCCGCTTGATGCTCTTTTTTCCCTGACGCAACTGTTTGACAGTAAACCCCTGGCCGGAACGATCAGTCTTGGGCTGAACCCGAAGGCGATCACCGACATAAAGGGTATCCCTGGTTTTGAAACTGATATCGCCCCCCCTGACTGAGGCGATTTCTCCCAGGAACCGCCCGGTGGAGCCTTTAATCGAGGGGCTGGCAATATCGGTCGGCTCCCGGCCAGGGAGAAATCCCCTGGTCGGCAAGCGCCCGAAGGAGTTTTTCAGCAGTTCCTTGGCCTCCTTCAACGCATCCTTGCGGCCGCTGACAGGTGTATCCAGAAGCTTGCGGTAAGCGGAAACCACGTTGGCAACATACTCGGCGCTCTTCATCCGCCCTTCGATCTTGAAACTGCAGATACCCGCCTTTTCCAGCTCCGGCAGAAGGTCAATAGCCGAAAGATCGTTGGTGGAGAAATAATATCCCTGCTGTTTCTGGGCCCGGTAGAGACGGCGGCATGGCTGGGCGCAGCGCCCCCGGTTGCCGCTCTTGCCACCGAGAAACGAGGAGAAATAACACTGGCCGGAAAAGGAGAAGCAAAGGGCGCCGTGAACGAAATGTTCCAGTTCCAGAGAGGTCTGGCTGCGGATTTGGGCAATCTCCTCCAGACAGAGTTCCCGCGCCAGGACCGCCCGGGAAAATCCCATTTTTTCCAGCATGCGCACACCGGCGCTGTTGTGGATCGTCATCTGGGTCGAGGCATGCAGGTTCAGCCCCGGAAAAAACTGCCGGGCCAGTCGCCAGACCGCGAGATCCTGCAGGATCACGGCATCCACCTGGATCGCTTCCAGGTCCGCCAGAAGAGCAGCGGCCCGCGGAAGCTCCTCCTCCTTGACCAGGCTGTTGATGGTCACATGGAGTTTGACGCCCCGGGAACGGGCATAAGCCGTCATCTTCTCCAGCTCGGCAATAGTGAAATTTTTCGCCTTGGCCCGCGCGGAAAATTCCTTTGCCCCGCAATAGACAGCGTCCGCCCCCGATTCCATAGCCGCGAAAAAGGCTTCCAGGCTTCCGGCAGGAGCTAAAAGTTCAGGTTTTTTTAATTTCGACAAAAAGAAATACTCCCATGTAAAACAAATGACCCGTAACGGGTCATTTGTTTTAATATTACATGGAAGCGGATGGCGAGTCTATAAAACCTTGATCGGCGAAGCTTGTATAACCCTCACTGCCGATAATGACATGATCGAGGACCCTGATTCCAAGCAGTTCCCCCGCATTGCGAAGGCGCCCGGTGATTTCGATATCCTCTCGGCTCGGCTTGGGATCGCCTGAAGGGTGGTTATGGACAAGGATGATTGAGGCGGCCGATTCGCGAATCACCGGCGAGAACACCTCTCGCGGATGAACAATGCTGGCCGTGAGGCTGCCGACCGAGATTTCCATTTCCCGGAGGAGCCGGTTTTTGCTATCGAGCATGAGGACGAGAAACTTTTCCTTGGCGAGATCCCCGAGCTTTTCCCGGAAATGCTCAAAAACGGCATCGGAAGAGGTGTAGGGAGCCCCTTTTCGGAGGGTATTACGCCCAAAACGCCGGGCGATTTCAAAAACCGCCTTGATCTGCGCCGCCTTGACAGGACCAATTCCTTTAATTTCGCAGATTTCTGTGACTGACGCAGAAGCGAGTTTGCGCAGCGATCCGAAACGGGAGAGAAGCAGGCGGGCGTGGTCCAGGGCGCTCTGCCGGGATGACGCATCCCCCGTGCGCAGAACAATCGCCAGAAGTTCCGCTTCAGAGAGACTCTCAGGACCGTTATTCAGAAGTTTTTCCCGGGGTCTTTCTTCCTCCGGCCAGTCCTTGATCCGGCGCATGCTTTCCTGTTTTTCCATATCCCTGCCCCCAACAAATTGTCCGATCTTAAATTATCGGTTTTTCTTATTTCAAGAATCGAGCCTTTCTCGAATTTAAAAAGCTCAATATCAATTGCCCCTCCTTGCTGAGACTTCCGTAGGAAACTTTACAGCTTCACTTTGTTATTTCCCCTTGGTCTGGCATAATAAACAACTCAATAGTCTATTTTGCTTCAAGAGAAAGAATAATGAATCAGGATTGCACCTCACTTCAGAAAAACAGGCCTGCTCCGGAAAACTCCGTCAGCAGCGCCTATGCTCTGTTGCCCTCCGAAGATCTGAAAGCCATGCTCCGATGTGTCAGGGCATTGTACCGCCTCAGTCAAAACCCCCTTTACCGCAGTCACGTGAGTTCCTTCTGCCCGGAGGCTGCCCGCTTTGACCCGGGGCATGATTCGGTCATGATGGGGTACGATTTCCATCTCACCGATCAGGGACCCAAACTGATCGAAGTCAACACCAATGCCGGTGGAGGGCTTCTACCCTGGTTGCGGGCGGACCTCGGCAGTCCGCCGGAAAAGTACAAAAAGCGCGTTATCGATACATTCTTTTCGGAATTTTCCCACTTTTCAGACAGAGACGCCGCTCCCAAAACCATCATAATTCTGGATGAAAAACCGGAGGAGCAGTTCCTCTATCCGGAGATGGTCTGTTTCGCCAACCTCTTCAGAGGAATGGGAATAAAAACCTGCATTCTCGGCCCCGAAAAACTTAATATTTTGGAGCAGGACGTTTTTCATGGAAATGAAAAGGTCGATCTCATCTATAACCGCCACACAGACTTCTACCTCGAAACCCCGGAAATGGCTGGCCTGCGAACGGCCTATCTGGAACGCAGTGCCTGTCTGACGCCCAACCCCCGCACCTATGCTCTGCTGGCGGATAAACGGCACCTCGCCCTGTGGTCCAACGCAAAAAGTCTGGAGCAGTTTCAGCTCCCTGCCAGGGATGCTGAGATCCTTCTGAGAACCATCCCTGAATCCTATCTCATGAACGACATTGACCAGGAGGAAGTCTGGTCAACCCGAAAAAACTGGGTTTTCAAGCCTCTCACAAAATTCGGCAGTCGCGGAGTGATTCTCGGAAGAAAAATGTCCCGTAAACGATTCAGTGAATTCTCTCCGGAGGAAACCCTGATTCAGGAATTCATTCCCCCGTCACTGACCCAAACAGAAGAAGGTTCGTCCCTGAAAACCGACTTCCGCCTGTTCGTTTATCGAGAAAAGCTCCTCGGAATCCTGGCGCGCCTGTTCCAGGGGCAGGTGACCAACATGCAGACGCCGGGAGGCGGTTTTGCGCGGGTCCGAATCAGGCGCGGGGAGAAGCGCCACTCACAAACATGACATGGTGTAAACTCTGATACCCATTGGATCTTTGTTTTAGCTATTGCTCCGAATATGAAAAGAATGTAATCTTCGCAAAAAGGTGGGACTTTGCCGCATCGTCTTGAGCAACAGGAGGTTGTCGGCAGCCTCCTGATATTTTCATTTTTACGAAAAGGAGAATAAATATGCTGAGCTGGAAAACGGGGAAAGTGTGGTTATGTACGCTATTAACGGTTTTCATGTTTCTTCCGGCCTTAGCCGGGGCCGATGATGTTACCGATTCCATCAACGAAGGACTTGAATACTACCAACAGGGAGAACACACCAGCGCCGTCGAAAGCCTCAATTACGCGGCTCAACTGATCCAGCAGATGAAAGGTGAAGGTCTTGAATCTTTTCTACCGGCACCCTTGAGCGGCTGGACGGCGGAAGCTGCCAGTTCCCAGGCCGCCGGCGCGGCCATGATGGGAGGCGGCGTGACAGCGAGCCGCAGGTTCAGCAAGGGCTCAAGTTCGGTCGATGTCCAGATCATTACCGACTCACCGATGCTGCAGGGCATGATGATGATGTTTTCCAACCCCATGCTCGCCACGGCGGACGGTGGCAAGCTGGAAAAAATCAACGGACAGAAGACCATTGTCAAATATAATGCCGCCAACCGTGATGGCGAGATCCAGATCGTGGTCGCCAATCGCTTTTTTATCGTCATCGATGGGAATGACGTCAGCAAAGAAGACCTGAAAGGTTATGCCAAGGGCATCGACTTTAAAAAACTGGCCGCTCTGCCTTGAAAATCCGTAAATCTTTCAGGACAACTCTGGCTGTAATAAAAACAGGGACCGGCAAAACCGGTCCCTGTTTTTATTTTTTTAAGCTTTTTTTATGCGCCTACTCTTCTTCCTCGCGCTTGGACCGGGCAAAAATCCGCGCCACCCATATACTAACTTCATAGAGAAGCACAAAAGGAATGGCAATAGCTGTCTGCGAAAACAGATCGGGAGGAGTCAGCACCGCGCCGAAAACAAAAGCGAGAATAACAGCGTATTTACGTCGCGCTGCAAGCCAGGGGGCATCCACCAGACCCATCCGGGCTAGAAAAAAAACCACGACCGGCAACTCAAAAACCAGGCCGAAAGAGAGCAACAGGCGGGTGCAGAGACTCAGGTAGGCACCCATGGAGAGCATGGCGCTGATCTCCCCGGTTGATGTGCCGTAACTCACGAGAAAGGTGAAAATCACCGGAAATACATGCTTAAAGCCAAAATAGGCTCCCACCCCGAAGCAAAGACAACCGGAAACAACAAAAGGGATAATGAATTTCTTCTCCCGGGCGAAGAGTCCCGGAGCCACAAAAAGCCAGCCCTGCCAGAGAATGACCGGAAGTGCCAGGAGAACAGCGGCAAACGCAGAAATTTTCAGATAAGTGAAAAAAGGTTCGGTGGCGTGGATGAAAACCAGCGAACTTCCTTCGGGCAATGCGGCACGAACCGGCTCAGCAACTAAATGAAAAATCTTTTCAGCAAAAGTATAACAGCCCAAAAAAGCAACCAGCCAGACAATACCTGCAATAATCAGCCGCTTTCTGAGTTCCTCCAGATGTGCCGTCAAGGGAAGATGAGGATCATTCACCGCCGATCTCCCGTTTTTTATCTCCAGACTTTTCTTTTATTTCCTCTTCATCAGCAGGTTCACCCTGCTCATAAGGGTCTTCCTCTTCCAACTCCGTTTCAACGGTGCCGGCCGACAATGACGCTTTATCTTCCTCTGAAAGCTCTTTTGTTTCAGCCACATCGGTGTTGACAGCCGTTTTTATTTCATCAGCGGCCCGCTTGAATTCAGCCAGCCCTTTTCCCAGGGCCTTGGCAATATCAGGCAGCTTTTTCGGACCTATGACGATAAGTGCGACGACCAGAATCAGCAAGAGTTCCGGCATTCCAATCCCAAACATGGAGTCACCTTCTTTTTAAAAAAACAAAAGAGAATAATTTAAATTTAATCTTTATACTGAAAGCACGCCTTCGGATTCGGTGGTTTCAGATATCATTCCACTAGTTGAAAATATTTTTTACATTAGCATAAATTTCAAACCGGTTTTCACCAGAAAATGATATTTCTGGCTGAAATATTGTTAATCGGGAATATATGCGAAAACCGGCCTTTTCTTTTTGCAAGTACTGTAACAAATCTCACTTTTTATATCCGTTTGACATGGCCGAAGGTTTTCCACTAGAATCTTTAAAATTTGAACTCATCGGATATTTAAATGAACACACCCAAAGAGATTAAAAAAGAAATCCGCCGTCTCGCCGAAGAACGGGATGCAATCATTCTAGCCCATAACTATCAGCCGGACGAAATCCAGGAACTGGCCGACATTGCCGGAGACTCCCTCGGGCTCTCCATTGCCGCCTCTGAAACGCAGAAAAAAGTGATCGTTTTCTGCGGCGTTTACTTCATGGCGGAAAGTGCCGCCATCCTCTCGCCGCAAAAAACCGTGCTCCTCCCAAGAATAGATGCCGGCTGTCCCCTGGCCGACTGCATCACGCCGCAAGCTCTGCGCAAATTCAAAGAACAGCATCCGGGTGTGCCGGTCGTGACTTACGTCAACTCCAGTGCCGCGGTTAAGGCCGAGAGCGACCTCTGCTGCACCAGCGCCAATGCTGTGCGCGTTGTTCAGTCCCTCGACAATGACGAAGTCATACTGACCCCCGACCGCAATCTCGGAAGATACATTGCCAGCCAGACCGACAAAAACTGCCACATCTGGGACGGCTGCTGCTGCGTCCACGATGACCTTCCTCTGGATGACCTCAAGACCTGCATGGGCGAACACCCGGATGCCGAAGTTCTAGCCCACCCGGAATGCCGGCCGCATATTCTGGAACTTGCAGACCATGTCCTGTCGACCAGCGGCATGCTCAATCATGTCCAAAAAAGTTCGGAGAAAAAGTTCATTATCGCCACGGAAAAGGGGCTCCTCTATCAGCTGCGACGGGACAATCCGGACAAGGAGTTTATCCTTCCCACATCAAAGCTCATCTGTAGAAGCATGAAACTGACCACCCTGGAGGATGTCCGCAAAAGCCTGGAGACCATGACACCGGTGATTACCGTTCCGAAAGAAATCCGGCTGCCGGCCCAAAAAGCTCTGGCGCGAATGCTGGCCGTACCCCGTGAAGACTGAAACCAAAGGGTTGGTGCAACACAGGCAACACCCAAAATGTCTCAGATTTTTTTGACACGACCAAGCGGATGGGACACTGACCCGCTGTCCGTCTCAACTGGCGACAACCCAGAAAAGAGTGTCCAGTTGGTTGATCAAGGAGGACACCGGTCCCTTGTCTAATGACACCCCCCGGACATCCATAGAGAACTTCCTGACGGAAGAATCGAGCCACATCCAGCGTGCCGAAATATTAGGACTTAAGGGCTCCGCCGGGGCTTCTCTCGTCGCGAGGCTGATTCCAAAAACGGATAAAAGCCTTATCGTCCTGGCTCCCGATCACAAAACAGCCGAGCTGTTTTTCAACGACCTGAAATTCCACCATGCTTCCGATGAGGGAATTTTCTTCTTCCCGCACTGGGGAATCAATCCTTATGAACCTCTCAACCCCCACCTCGAGATCGAGGCCAGTCGAATCGTATCCCTGGCCGCGCTCCAGGAAGGAAGAGCCAGGGTCGTTGTGCTGCCGGCGCGGGCTCTCATGCAACGGATCATTCCGCGCCAGGTTCTTTCAGAGCTGCGCATCACCCTTGAACTGGATGAAGAGTACAGGCGTGAAGAGCTTCTGAGTTTTCTCCTCAAGCTCGGCTACAACTCCATGTCGCTGGTGGAAGAGCGGGGGACTTTCTCCGTTCGCGGCGACATCATCGATATTTTCCCACCGACCACGTCTTCCCCGGTCCGGGTTGAGTTTTTCGGCGACCTGGTGGAAAAAATCCGCCCCTTTGACCCGGTCAGCCAGCGCACCTCCCGACAAGAACTGCAGAACCTGGAAATCCTCCCGGTCCGGGAGATGATTCTCACCGAAGCCAACCTGGAGATCTTTTCCCGACGACTGAAAAAACGCTGCGATGAGCTTGCGCTTCCCCGTCTTTTGCGGGAATCGATCCTGACCGATATTGCGGAAGGGCTCCTTTTCCCCGGATGTTCTTCCCTTCTCCCCCTGAACTATGAAAAACTCGATTCGTTTTTCGATTACGCCCACGAATGCCGCTGGGTGATCCTCGACCCTCCGGAAATTCACCATGAACTGGAACGTTTTTCCGCTCTCGTTCAGGAAGGAGCGTCGCGAGCCACAGGGAAAAAAGAACCCTACGCAGCCCAGGAAGAGTTTTTCCTGACCCTCGACGCGGTCGATAAAAAATTATCAGAACAAATCCGCCTCGACTTCTCCTCTCTGGACATGTCCCCCTTTAAAAAGGAGTACCCCGTTTTCCGCTTCACCACCCTCGCAAACCATGATCTGCGTCAGGAAATAAGCAGTCCGGACGGCGGCATCGGGGTCTTTGCCGAACGTGTGAGGGCGTGGCTGAAAGAGGGGTGGCAAACTGTCCTCGTCTGCCATCAGCAGGGCCAGGCAGAAAGGCTGAAGGACATTCTTGAAGGACAGGAATTAGCTCCCGAATTCCTTGCCGAACGTGCTTTTCCCCAAAAACCGGGAACGCTCTTCATCGTTTTCGGCGAGCTTTCCGCGGGATTCCGCCTCCCCGAGAAAAAGCTCGCGATTATCACCGAAGAAGAACTTTTTGGCGCCAGGACCCGACGCAAAAGCAGTCGCAAAGGGACCGCCAAGGATTTCCTGAGTTCCTTTTCCGAACTCAGGGAAGGGGACCATGTCGTTCACACCGATCACGGCATTGCCCGTTATCATGGCCTTCTGCATCTAAAAACCAAGCAGGTGGAGGGGGACTACCTTCACCTGGAGTACTCCGGTGGTGACAAGCTCTATCTTCCGGTCGAGCGCATCGAAAAAGTCCAGAAGTACATCGGCGCCGAAGGATATGCTCCCCGCCTCGACAAAATGGGGGGAAACGCCTGGGAAAAGGCGGTTCTCAAAGCCAGAGCGGCCGTCGAGGAGTTGGCCGGCGAACTGCTGAAAATTTTTGCCCGCCGGGAAATGAGCCAGGGGTTCCAGTACTCTCCACCGGACCCTCTGTTTCGCGAGTTCGAAGCGTCCTTCCTCTATGATGAAACCGAAGATCAGCTCGCCGCCATTCAGGATGTTTACAAGGACATGCAGGAACCGAGATCAATGGACCGGCTCATTTGCGGTGATGTCGGATTCGGGAAAACCGAAGTCGCGATCCGCGCGGCTTTCAAAGCGGTTATGGACAGTAAACAGGTGGCCGTTCTCGTCCCCACCACCGTACTGGCCCAGCAGCATCTGGAAACCTTCCGCGAGCGCTTCAAGGACTATCCGGTGGTGACGGACATGGTTTCCCGCTTCCGCAGCAAGGCAGAACAGGAGGATATCCTCCAGAGGACCGCCGCGGGCAAGGTCGATATCCTAATCGGCACCCACCGTCTTCTCCAGCGCGACGTCCACTTCAAGGATCTGGGCCTGCTGATTATTGATGAAGAACAGCGCTTTGGAGTCACACACAAGGAAAAACTGAAAAAATTCCGGGCGGAGGTCGACATCCTGACCCTCACGGCTACCCCAATCCCTCGCACCTTGCATATGAGCCTGAGCGGTCTGCGGGATCTTTCCATTATCGGCACTCCGCCCGTGGATCGTCAGGCAATCCGCACCTATGTCACCAAATTCGATGACAGCTTGATCCGCGAGGCGATTCTGAGGGAGTTACGTCGTGGGGGTCAGGTCTTTTTTGTTCACAACCGAGTTAACACTATCAACGCCATGGCCTCTTTTTTGAGCAACCTGATCCCCGAAGCCAAGCTCGCCGTGGGGCACGGGCAGATGCCGGAAAAAGAGTTGGAAAAAGTCATGTTTAACTTCGTGGAGGGGAAATCCAACCTCCTGGTCTGTACCACCATCATTGAAAACGGTCTCGACATCCCCCGCGCCAACACCATCATTATCAACCGCGCCGATTGTTTCGGGCTTTCGCAGCTTTATCAACTTCGCGGACGGGTGGGACGCTCGCACCCGCGCGCCTATGCCTATCTGCTGATCCCTTCCACCGGTGCCGTCACATCGGAAGCCAGGAAACGCCTCAAGGTTCTGCAGGAACTCACGGAACTCGGCGCCGGTTTCACGATCGCCTCTCACGACCTTGAGATCCGGGGGGCCGGGGAGCTCCTCGGCGCCCGCCAATCAGGCCAGGTGGCTGCCGTCGGCTTTGAGATGTACGCCGAACTGCTGGAAGAGACTATTCAGGAACTGCGGGGTCTCGCCCGCAAAGAAGAGATCGATCCGGAAATCAAGCTCGGCCTTTCCGCATTCCTGCCGGAAAAATACGTCTCCGATCCGAACCAGCGCCTCGTCTTTTACAAAAAGTTTTCCGCCGCCGGAGATGAGGAAGAGCTCTATGCCTGCATCGACGAACTCAGGGATCGCTTCGGCAAGATTCCGGAGCCGGCCACCCTCCTGCTCGAAATCATGAAACTGAGAGTGCTTATGAAGCGCCTGAAAATCACCCTGGCCGAATACGACGGTCGCCAGATCGTTTTCGCCTTTCATTCCTCCACCCCGGTTGAGCCTGAAAAAATCCTTGCCCTCATTGAAAAGCAGGCCGCTCGCTACACCGTTTCACCGGATTATCGGCTCTTTGTAAGAACCGGCCGGATAGATGTTTCCGAACGCCTCCAGGCAACCAAAAAAGAATTGCTTGCTTTTCTTTAGCTGTGCTATTTTTCTTGAGCATAAAAACCCCTCTTTTCAACATTTTTCCTCTTATTTTCAAGGAGTTTTTACCATTATTTTCCAGCGCCGGCCCCTGCAACCATGGACAAACTTCCCGACGTTCGGTTTCGCCGGAAAACACATTTCGTACACACTTTTTTTCGTCCTTCTTTTTCTCGTCAGCGCCTGTACCGAAAAAAAAGTGGCGGTTCCTCCAGCCCTGATCCAGATCAACGGACAACGCATTTCTCTTCAGCATTTTCAACAGGAATTCCGAAGGACTTTTCCCCTCTGGGAAAAACTTCTGCCCGAGCAGAAAATTGCCGGGGAAAGAACTCTGGTTGCTGAGTTAATCGACCGCCAACTGGCTCTAGCCGAAGCAGAGCGTCTCGGCATAAGCATTTCTGAAAAAAATCTGGAGAATTCTTCCCAGACCTTCTGGAGCGAATATCCGCCTGAAAAACGCGAAGCCCTTCTGAAAGAGCAGGGGATCACCATCAGCCAGTGGAAACAGGAAGAAAGACAGAGACTACTCCTGAAAGAAGTTGCCCAGCAGGCTGTTTATTCCTCTCTGGAGGTTAGCGAGGAGGAAATTGAAGCCTATTACCGCGAAAATTTTGCGGATTTCAAAGGGAACGAGGAAGTCCGGGCTCGACAGATAATGGTTTCCAGTGAAGAAAAAGCCCGCCAGGTCCTTGGATTCCTCCGCCAGGGAGAATCTTTTGAAGAAACGGCCCGCAAATATTCACTTTCACCTGACGGAAAACAGGGAGGGGATCTCGGTTTTTTCCCCCGCGGCCAGATGCCTGAAGAGTTCGATTCCGTAGTCTTCAGCCTGACCCCGGGCAGACTCAGCGACATTGTCAAAAGCCCCTACGGCTTTCATATTTTTCTGGTGGAAGAACATCGGAAACCGGTTCAGGCCTCTTTAAAAAAAATCGCCCCCCGAATTCGGAGCATACTGCTTGAACGAAAAAAGGAAACCGCTTACAATAACTGGCTGGTAAGACTCAGAAGCAAGGCTTTTATCGAAATAGATTGGTCCTTATTGAAACATTCGGAAGAGAAAAATCAACAGATTGAGAATTGAAAGGTCAGGCAATTTCAATGGGATGGAAATATGCGGCAGCGACCGCTCTGCTTTTCGTGATATTCAGCGGCAGCCAGGTAAACGGCGCCATGGTAAACCGTATTGCGGCCATTGTTAACGATGACGTGATTACCACCAACCAGATAGAACGGAAACTGGCCGAAAGCAAAGAAAAACTGGGGAACCTTCCTGAAGGGGAAATGAAACGGGTCCGCTCCCAAGTGTTGAACAGCCTGATCGAAGAGACCCTGGTCAACCAGAGAATAAAGGAACTGAAAATCCGAGTCAGCGAAGCGGAAGTCGATGCCGCCATTCAGGATGTGCAGAGAAGCAACAAGTTAAGCCGCGCCCAGCTTGAAGAAGCTCTTCTAAAGGAAGGGATGACCTTCGAAGCTTACCGGGAGAACATGCGGGAAGAACTCCTCCGTTTCCGGCTTCTCAGCCGCGATGTGCGCAAAAATATCATGGTGACCGAACAGGAAGTACTGGATTATTTCCGCGAGCATATTGATGAATTTCGCCAAGCTCCGTTCCTCCGTCTCGGTTATCTCAATTTTTCTATCGATGACCCTTCAGAGAGAGAAAACGTCAGGGCTCAGGCCCTTGAAATTCAGAAGAAAATGCGTGCCGGAAAGGGCTTCGATGAAAGCCTGCGTTCCGTTGCCAGGGAAAACCATATCACGGGAGGAAGCCTCGGAAAAATAAGTATCGAGGAACTGAGCCCTGTTTTCGCCGAAGCGGTCAGAGATCTCGACGCGGGAGAGGTCAGCGAGGTGTTGGAAAGCCCTGGAACACTGCGTCTCCTTTTCCTGGAGGAAAAAAACCCCGGTGAAGTGAAAAAATTCGACCAGGTCCGATATCAAATCGAGAAGAAACTGACTGACCAACACATGAAAGTGCGATTCAAGGATTGGGCGGAAAAATTAAAAGAGGAAGCCCGAATTGAAATCCTTCTTTAGCAGGAAAAGAACCCAGGCCAACCGCGAATGTTTCCTGGACAAACCGTCAAACAAACCCAGGGGTTGACCGGCCTCTGCTCTTTTCAGCGAGGCTACACTCTTACCCAGCCAGCCCCATTGCCATCATGCCGGAAAAAATCACTATCCGAGGTGCCAGAGAGCACAACCTGAAGGGGATTGACCTCGACATCCCCCGCCACCGCTTGACGGTTATCACCGGGGTTTCCGGGTCGGGGAAAAGCACCCTGGCCTTCGACACGATCTATGCGGAAGGTCAGAGGCGTTACGTGGAAAGCCTTTCCGCTTACGCCCGCCAGTTTCTGGAGTTGATGGAAAAACCGGACGTCGACAGCATCGAAGGTCTCTCCCCGGCAATTTCCATCGAGCAGAAAACCACCTCAAAAAACCCCCGTTCCACAGTCGGAACCGTCACCGAAATTTACGACTACCTGCGCCTCCTCTTCGCCCGCGTGGGAAAAGCCCATTGCTACCTCTGCGGGAAAGAGATTACCTCCCAGACCGTCGAGCAAATCGTGGACTACATCCTGACCCTGCCTGAGAAAAGCCGCCTCCTCCTACTGGCACCCCTGGTGCGGGGCCGTAAGGGTGAATACCGCCGCGAGCTGAAAAAACTTCAGGCAGACGGTTTCGTCCGGGTTCTCGTCGATGGCGAGATGCGGGAACTGACGGAAGAAATCCAACTCGATAAAAACAAAAAACATACGATTGAGGTGGTGGTCGACCGCCTGATCGTCAAGGAAGGAATCGCTTCGCGCCTTGCCGATTCCCTGGAAACCGCACTGAAGCTTGCCGACGGCATTGTCAAGGTGGAAATTCCGCAGGGGGAAACGCTCATCTTTTCAGAAAAACATGCCTGTCCAAAATGCGGCGTTTCTTATCCGGAGGTGACGCCGCGCATGTTTTCATTCAACAACCCCTTCGGAGCCTGTATTGACTGTTCCGGCCTCGGGACGCGAAGATTTTTCGACCCGGAACGCATCCTACCGGACCCCGCTATTCCTCTGAACAAGGGGGCCATTGTCCCTTGGGACAGCCGCACGGGTTTTTATTACCAGCAGATGCTGAAGGCTCTGGCCGGACATTATAATTTCGATCTGAGCGCACCGTTTATGGACCTTCCGGAGGATATACAAAAAATCGTTTTGCACGGTTCCGGGAATGAAAAGATCCAGTTCTCCTTCGACAACGGAAATCGGCAGCACGTTTATAAAAAACCCTTTGAGGGGGTTATCCCCAACATGGAACGGCGCTACCGCGAAACCGACTCCGAGGGAATCCGGGAAAACCTGGAAAAATACATGAATATCATGCCCTGTCCTACCTGCGATGGAGCCCGGCTGCGCCGGGAATCCCTCCACTTCACGGTCGGCGGTATAAACATCCGGGAAATGACCGCACTGAGCGTTGCCGAAGCGGTGAAATTCTTCGAAACCCTGGAACTTCCCCCCAAGGAACAGCAGATCGCTCGTCGGATATTGAAAGAAATCCGCGAACGCCTCTCGTTTCTGACCCGGGTCGGTCTCGACTACCTGAGCCTCGACCGCTCCTCCGGAACGCTTTCCGGCGGGGAAGGGCAGCGTATTCGACTCGCAACCCAGATCGGTTCGTCACTTGTCGGCGTCATCTACATTCTCGACGAACCATCCATCGGCCTCCACCAGCGGGACAACCAGCGCCTCCTCGAAACTCTTAAAAAGCTTCGGGATCTCGGCAATTCAGTGCTGGTCGTCGAGCATGATGAAGACACCATTCTCGCCGCGGACCATGTCATCGACATGGGACCGGGAGCAGGCATTCACGGCGGGGAGATCGTGGCCCAGGGAACTCCCGACGATATTTGCCGTAATCCTCACTCCCTGACCGGAAAATTCCTGTCAAGAGAACTCTCTATTGCGGTCCCGGAACAACGGCGGAGTACGAGCCGTAACTTCTCCATTTTTAAAGCCCGGGCAAATAACCTCAAAAACATTGATGTCCATATCCCCCTCGGAATCATGAGTTGTGTGACCGGCGTTTCCGGCTCCGGCAAATCGACCCTGATCATCGACACCCTTTACAGAGTCCTCTCCCAGCACTTCTATCAGAGCAAGGAAAAACCGGGGAAACACAGCGGCATCAAAGGAGTGGAATTCCTCGACAAAGTGATCAACATCGACCAGTCTCCCATCGGCCGTACGCCCCGTTCCAATCCGGCCACCTACACGGGAGTCTTTACCGATATCCGGGACCTTTTCTCCCAACTCGCGGAATCGAAAATCAGGGGCTACAAACCGGGACGCTTTTCCTTTAATGTTAAGGGAGGACGCTGCGAAGCCTGCCAGGGGGACGGCATCATCCGTATCGAGATGCACTTTCTCCCGGATGTCTACGTCCCCTGCGAAGTCTGCAAGGGGAAACGCTACAACCGCGAAACCATGGAAGTTGCCTATAAGGGGAAAAATATCGCCGAGGTTCTCGACATGACCGTCAGCCAGGCCCTGGCTTTCCTCGGCAACATCCCAAAGATCCGTCACAAACTGGAAACCATGCGGGACGTCGGCCTCGAATACATCAAGCTCGGGCAGAGCGCCACCACCCTCTCGGGTGGCGAGGCCCAGCGTATCAAGCTAGCCAAGGAGCTTGCAAAACGCGCCACGGGGAAGACTCTTTATATCCTGGATGAGCCGACCACCGGCCTCCATTTTGCTGATATCCAGAAGCTTCTCCGCGTTCTGCAAAGACTGGTGGACCAGGGAAACACCGTGGTAGTCATCGAGCACAACCTCGATGTCATTAAAACCGCCGACTATATCATCGACCTCGGTCCCGAAGGAGGGAACCGGGGGGGCGAAGTGGTAGCCTGCGGAACACCCGAAACGATTGCCGCCTGCAGCCATTCCTATACCGGCAAGTTCCTGAAACCGTATCTCAACTAGGTGCCAGTCGGACTTGGGGATTCGTAACGAAAAAAAGGGAAATCGAGAACAGATTTTCGCAAAGTTGAGAGCGAATAGTGGGGCTATTTGTCGAAAATTCGTCGAAATATGGTCCGATTCGCCGTTTTCACAGTAGATTCATTCCTAATCCTTGGAAAACGGATAATTCATGTCCGAAAGTCGTCCATTCCATACTCTTCGCAATCAGAGGGGGGCCGCGCTCCTGGTGGTACTGATCCTGGCCGTGATTCTTGGCCTCGGCGCCGGCATCGCGGGAAACACCTGGAAAACCATGGTCCAGCGCGCCAAAGAAAAGGAACTCCTTTTTCGCGGAGAAGAATACCGCAAAGCCATTGAAAGCTATTTTCTGGGGAACAATGTCGGCCAGAAAGGGGGTCTCCCCAGCAGCCTGGAAGATTTGCTCAAAGACCCCCGCGCTCTCCACACGGTACGCCACATCCGCAGACTTTACTCCGACCCTATGACCGGAGAAGAGTGGTTCATTATCCGCAATAAGTCCAAAAAAATCATCGGCGTTCGCAGTACCAGCACAAAAATGCCCTTTAAAAAAGACGGCTTTGCCCCCCCGTACGAAAAGTTTTCCGAAGCGGAAACCTACGAGGAGTGGGAATTCGTTTATATTTCAGAGCAAAAAGAGGAAACAAAGGGAGAGATCTCCCCCTCTCCCTTTGCCCCATCCCCCTTCGTGCCAACGCCATATTCCGAAGACTGATCCGATTTTTTTCCCCTGAACGGCCTCTGTCCAGCCCAGGAAATATCGGTTGACAATAAAAAGTGATCAACCATAGTATTATTTGTTTAATGTTTAATGCCTTTCAGGGGGAAAAAGTCCATGGATCAGAAACTCCAGATTCTTCTCGATACCGTCAAAAAGCTGATTCGTCGCGGCGCTTTCCCCAACCTCACCAAAGTCATTGACAAAACCCACCCTGCCGACATTGCTTTTCTTTTCCGCTACCTGGAACTCAAGGAACAGCGGGTTCTGTTCAACCTGATCGAAAGCTCCGAAACCTCGGCTAACGTCCTTTCCGAAATCGACCACAGCACGGGAGCCCAACTCCTGGAAGAGATCGACAAAGAGGCCATCACCGAAATTCTCCAGGAAATGCCTTATGACGATGCCGTGGATATCATCCGCAATATGCCGGAGGAACTGGCCGAAGAAATCCTCAGCATCATGCAGGATGAACACTCGGAAGAGATTGAGCAGCTTCTTGCTTACGAGGAAGACACGGCCGGCGGCATCATGTCGACGGAAATCTTTTCCCTCCAGGAAAACATGACCGTCAAGGAAGCGATCGATGACCTCCAGAAGTCCGAACATGTGGAAATGGTCTTCTACCTTTACGTCACCAATGAGCACAACCACCTGGTCGGCGTCCTCTCCCTGCGGCAGCTCCTCATTGTACCCCCCAGTGCCCAGCTGAAAGACATCATGACTTCGGATGTGATCAGCGTTCGCGCCGACATGGACCAGGAAGAGGTCGCGCATCTGGTAGCAAAATACAACATCCTGGCGGTTCCGGTTGTCGACGAAGCGAACAAGCTCATGGGGATCATCACCGTGGACGATGTCATCGATGTTATGCGCGAGGAAGCGACGGAAGATATCTATAAAATGGCCGGGGCCAGCGAAGAGGAGGCTTTTCACACCTATAAAGCGTTCAAAACCGCCCGGCTTCGCCTCCCCTGGCTGATCACCAATCTGTTCGGAGGGGTGGTCACCGGCTACCTGATGTGGCTGTTCAAGATCACGCTTAAA
Organism: Desulfuromonadales bacterium; assembly: GCA_963665915.2. GTDB lineage: Bacteria > Desulfobacterota > Desulfuromonadia > Desulfuromonadales > JAAYDE01 > JAFGRU01. The sequence goes on along the minus strand of CAXXSG010000013.1, from coordinate 427,286 downwards.
GAGGTCATCGCTCTCATCACATTTATCCCGGTCATCACCGGTATGGGGGGAAATGTCGGGAGCCAGTCCGCAACCATCGTGGTGCGCGGTTTTGCCACCGGCCGTATCGATTTTTCCACCATTCGCAAAGTCCTTTTCAAGGAAATCCGAGTTGGCCTGATCATGGGGATTGTCTGCGGCATGACCATTGGTATCGTCGCCTTTTTCTGGCATCATAATATTTATCTGGGGTTTGTCGTAGGCCTGGCCATGGCAACCGCCATGACCGTGGCCGCCACCATGGGAGTCCTGGCGCCGGCTTTTTTCAAAAGAATCGGGGTGGACCCGGCCATCGCCTCGACTCCATTTGTCCAGACCGCCAATGACATCACCGGAATCGTGATTTATTTCGCCACTGCGACTCTCTTCCTGACCTACTTACACTGAACGGTCTCACAACGCTTCAATCGCCTTCCCCTGAGGCTCCCAGCACATGAAAACCCTGAAAAACCCTGCCATCATTATCCGCCACCTCAATTATGCCGACGCAGATCGTATCGTTACCTTTTTAACCCGCGAGTTTGGCATTCTCAAAGGTTTTGCCCGTGGCGCCCGAAAAAGCCGCAAGCGTTTCGGCACGGCCCTGGAACCTTTTTCCGAAGTTGTTCTCTACTGGACCGAACCCGCCGGTGGCAGCCTGGCGGCTCTCAAAGAGGCGGAATTGGTTAACCTGCACCTCGGCCTGCGGGAGGATCTGGCATTGGTCAGCCTGGCCGCTTACGGCTGCGAGCTTGTCGAAGGCCTTATCGGGGAAGGTCAGGCTCAGCCCCAGGTATTCGATCTTCTGAAAGCTTTTCTCGACCACTTGAGCCATAATCCCCCTTCCTGGGAAACCCGCCTGCTGCTTGAACTTCGCCTCCTGGCTCTGGCAGGCTACTCCCCCCATCTCCTCCACTGTTCTAAATGCGGGAAAACGTTCCGGGAAGAAGTCATTTACTTTGAAACCAGCCAGGGCGGGGGCCTCTGCCTCCAATGCATTCCCAGCCGGGAGGTCCTGAGTGTCAGCCTCCTGACCCTCGGATCCCTGGCCCGCTCTCTACAAACGCCTGCAACCCTTTTTGAGGGGTTCCGCTTCAGCCCCCGGACCGTCCGGGAAGCACATACCGTTCTACAGCAGGTTCTCTTCCATCATCTGATTTCCCCTCTCAAGTCCCTTTCCCTGCTGGATCAGAGCATGCCCCTTAGCCCGGAGAACAACCGGGGCTAGAAGCGCTTGAATGGCTGTTACTAGCGGAAATCAATAGGTATTTTTCCTTGACATGAATCCCCAAACACGATACTTACTATGTCACGTTATACTAGAATTGGTGATTTTTACTGTCTTCTTTTTTCCCGGCAAAAAACCTCTCGACTTCCCGAGGTATCGTGACCTTTCAAGAGCTTATCCTGGCACTTCAGAATTACTGGGCAAACCAGGGCTGCATCATACAGCAGCCCTATGATGTTGAAAAAGGAGCCGGCACTTTCAATCCTGCCACCTTTCTTCGGGTGCTGGGGCCGGAACCCTGGAACGTGGCCTATGTGGAACCTTCGCGGCGACCAACCGATGGCCGATACGGCGAAAACCCCAATCGCCTCCAGCACTATTATCAGTTCCAGGTCATCATGAAACCCTCCCCCCTGGAAATCCAGGACCTCTATCTCGAATCCCTGAAAAGTTTTGGCCTGAATCCTTCCCACCATGACATCCGCTTTGTTGAGGACGACTGGGAATCCCCGACTCTCGGAGCCTGGGGTCTCGGCTGGGAAGTCTGGCTGGACGGCATGGAAATCACCCAGTTTACTTATTTCCAGCAGGTCGGCGGGATCGACCTAAAACCGGTTCCCGCAGAGATAACCTATGGCTGTGAACGCATCGCCATGTACCTGCAGGGAGTGGACAACGTTTACGATCTCGAGTGGATCAAAGGCATAAAATACGGCGATGTTCATCATCAAACCGAAGTGGAATTCTCCAGGTACAACTTTGAATTAGCCGACACCGATATGCTTTTTAAAAGTTTTGAAATGTTTGAAAAAGAATGTGTGCGCCTGGCGGAGGAGGAGCTGGTATTCCCGGCCTACGACTTTGTTCTGAAATGCTCCCACGCTTTCAACCTTCTCGATGCGCGAGGCGCCATATCCGTTACCGAACGGGCCAATTATATCGGCCGCGTCCGCAACCTGGCCCGTCTCTGCGCTGAAGGGTACGTGGCACAGAGAGAGAAGATGGGATTCCCGCTGAAGAAGGAATGATTCGGGAATCTTGAACCGGCTGCAAAGCCCTGTCTGAACTATCCTGCGAAAATGAATTGAATCGGATGTCTGCTGAATTATTTTTTGAGATCGGTACGGAAGAAATTCCCGCCGGATTCCTGACCGTCGCCAGGAAAGACCTGGAAAGCCTGGTCCGCAAAGAGCTGAAGGCAGCCAGAATCGCCCACGGCCCTATTCACACCTTTGCCACCCCAAGACGTCTGGCCATTGCCGTTGCCGACATGGCGCTGGAACAGGAAAGACAGGAACTGAACGTTTCCGGCCCGCCCGCAAAAATTGCTTTTGACGCTGACGGCAACCCGACCAAAGCCGCAATCGGCTTCGCCAAAACTAATGGCGTCGAGGTCTCGGACCTGCAGCAAAAAGAGACTCCCAAAGGGGCCTACCTGTTTATTCATAAAATCGTCGAAGGGCAGCCGGTCGAAACTATCCTGCCGGAAATGCTGGTTAGGATTATTCAAAGCATACCTTTCAAAAAATCAATGCGCTGGAAAGATCTCGACATCCGTTTTGCCAGGCCGGTGCATTGGATCGTAGCCCTTTTCAACGGCAAACCGGTCCCTTTCAGATTCGGCAACATTGAAAGCGGAGAGTTTTCGAGAGGGCATCGCTTCATGGCTCCAGAATCCTTCCCGGTTACAGGTCTGACAAACTACCTCAAAGAAGCTGAAAAGCATTTTGTCATTCCTGATCCGGAAAAACGTAAAGAGATCATTTCCGCGGAAATCAGAGAGATCGCCGGAAAACTCGGCGGCGCACTCAATGTCGATGAGGACCTCCTGGATGAGGTGGCCCACCTGGTCGAATACCCCACGGCGGTCTGCGGCTCGTTCGAGGAAAAATACCTGGAACTGCCCATTGAGCTTCTGGTCACGACCATGAAAGCGCATCAGCGCTATTTCACCGTCACAGGCACGGATGGTCGCCTGCTGCCTCATTTCATCACCGTGGCCAACACCCGGGCGGAAGATCCGGAGGTCGTTCGCAAGGGGAATGAAAGGGTTCTCCGGGCACGCCTGGCGGACGCCATGTTTTTCTGGAAGGAAGATCGGAAAATCCGCCTCGAAGAACGTCTGGCAGCTCTCAAAAATGTTGTTTTTCAAGCCAAGCTGGGCACCAGCCATGAAAAGGTCATGCGCTTCCGTAAACTGGCGTTGGACCTCGCCGGACAGATCGCTCCTGAAACCGTCAAACAGGTCGATCGTGCCGCACTGCTCGCCAAATGCGACCTGGAAACCCAGATGGTGTATGAATTCCCTGAGCTTCAGGGCATCATGGGTCGTGAATACGCACTTCTCCAGGGAGAATCCCCGGAGGTGGCCAGAGCCATTCATGAACATTATCTGCCGGTCCAGGCCGGCGGCGATCTGCCGTCTGATCTGATCGGCAGTTTCCTGTCGATTGCGGATAAAGTTGATACCATCTGTGGCTGCTTCGGCGTCGGCCTCATTCCAACGGGCACGGCCGACCCCTTTGCCCTGCGCCGCAGCGCCATCGGCATCCTGAATATTGCTCTTAAAAAAGATTTGACGCTTTCTCTTCAGGACCTGGTGGACAGGAGCCTGACTCTCCTCGAAAAAAAATTATTGCGGCCGGCAGAAGAAATCAAAAAGGATGTTATCGAGTTTCTGCGACTCCGGTTTTTCCATATCCTGACGTCCCGGGGATTTCCACAGGATGTGGTGAACGCGGTATTGAGCGCATCCTTTGATGGCCCCCTGGATGCCTTAAACCGTATCAAAGCCCTATCCCGAATCAAAAAAGAACACGACTTTGAACCCCTGGCCGTAGCTTTTAAACGGGTTATGAATATAATTAAAGGGGGGGTGCAGGAAGCGGTCAACCCAGAGTTGTTCGCCTCTGACGCGGAAAAAGCTCTGTACGAAGCAGTGACCGAAACCGCGAAAAAAGTTCGCCCCCAGCGAGAAGCTGGAAACTATGGGGAGGCTCTCGAATGCATTGCGTCAATGCGCGCTCCCGTGGACCGTTTTTTTGAAGAAGTCCTCGTTATGGACAAGGACCCGCAGGTCCGAACCAACCGCCTGGCCCTTCTGACTTCCGTTGCCGGTCTGTTTAATGGAATTGCTGATTTTTCGAAAATATCGGAATAGGTTTAAATCAAGACGTCAACCCTTTGTAAGGTTTCGCATCTTTTAAGAGGAGAGAGTTATGGCAATCAAGCATGTTTATTTTTTCGGCGACGGGAAAGCCGAAGGAAAAGGGAGCATGAAAAACCTGCTGGGCGGCAAAGGAGCCAACCTGGCAGAAATGACAGCTATCGGCCTTCCGGTGCCGGCAGGTTTTACCATTACCACCGAAGTCTGCACTGAATTCTATAAAAACGACCGCCAGTATCCGGCGGGACTGGAAGAACAGGTGGTGGAAAACCTGAAAAAGGTTGAAGCCCTCATGGGCAAGGAATTTGGAAATCCGAAGAACCCCCTTCTGGTTTCGGTTCGCTCCGGCTCCCGGGCTTCGATGCCGGGGATGATGGATACGGTACTCAATCTCGGCCTCAACGACGAGACCATCCAGGGCCTGATCGAGCTCAGCGGAGACCCCCGTTTTGCCTATGACTCCTACCGCCGTTTCATCCAGATGTACTCCAATGTCGTCATGGGGATGGATAGTGAAATTCTCGACGCCATCTTTGAGAAAATCAAAGAAGACAAGGGAATACACCTCGATACGGACCTCTCAGCCGAGGACCTCAAGCAGATGGTTTCCCTTTTCAAGGCCAAAGTCAAGGAAACGCTGGGCAGTGAATTCCCGTCCGACCCCAAGGAGCAGCTTTGGGGCTCCATCGGCGCTGTTTTCGGTTCCTGGATGAACGCCCGCGCCATTACCTATAGAAAACTGAACAACATCCCCGCGGACTGGGGGACAGCGGTAAACGTTCAGGCCATGGTCTTCGGCAACATGGGCGATGATTGCGCCACGGGCGTCGCCTTCACCCGCGACCCGGCCTCCGGTGAAAAATACTTCTACGGCGAATTTCTGGTCAATGCCCAGGGCGAAGACGTGGTCGCCGGGATTCGCACGCCCCAACCGATCAACAAAGACGGAGGGGCCAGCAACCTTCCCTCCCTGGAAGAGGTCATGCCGGAAAATTATGCTCAGCTGGTCTCGATCAAGGACATCCTGGAAGAACATTATCACGACATGCAGGATATAGAGTTCACCATCGAAAAGAGCAAACTCTACATGCTACAGACCCGCAACGGCAAGAGAACCGCCAAGGCGGCCATCAAAATTGCCGTCGACATGGTCCAGGAAGGACTCATCAGTAAGAAAGAAGGCGTCCTGCGCGTCTCCCCGAATCAGCTCGACCAGCTCCTCCACCCCACCCTGGATCCTCATGCGCCCAAAGAAATCATCGCCAAAGGGCTTCCGGCCTCTCCCGGAGCGGTGAGTGGGGAAATTATTTTTTCCGCCGACGAAGCGGAAGAAGCCGCCAACCAGGGACGCAAAGTCATTCTCGTGCGCATGGAAACCAGCCCGGAAGATATCCACGGCATGAACGCAGCCCAGGGGATTCTCACTTCCCGCGGCGGCATGACAAGCCATGCGGCTGTAGTTACCCGCGGCATGGGCAAATGTTGCGTGGTTGGTTGCAGCGACATCAAAGTTGATTATCAAAATCAGCAATTCGCCACCCGTAACGGCCAGATATTGAAAAAGGGTGAAATCATCACCCTGGACGGTGCGGCAGGAGAAGTCATGAAAGGCGAAGTCCCTACCATCGCAGTAGAGCTCACCGGAGACTTCGGCACCCTCATGAGCTGGGTGGATGAGTATAAGAGAATCGGTGTCCGCGCCAATGCCGACACCCCCAAGGACTGCTCGGTCGCCCGCGGTTTCGGAGCCGAAGGGGTTGGGCTGGTTCGCACGGAACATATGTTCTTTGAAGGTCCCCGCATCCAGGCCATGCGTGAAATGATCATGGCGGGCACCCTCGAAGGCCGGAAAAAAGCGCTGGAGAAAATTCTCCCCATACAGCGCACTGATTACTACAATATTTTCAAGGAAATGAAAGACCTGCCGGTCATGATCCGCCTTCTGGATCCGCCCCTCAACGAGTTCCTCCCCCAGTCGGAGAAAGAACTGGAGGAACTGGCCGAATCCATGAACATCCCGTTGCCGAAAATCCGCGGAATCGTCGCCCACCTGCACGAAGCCAACCCCATGCTCGGCCATCGCGGCTGCCGCCTGGGACTCACTTTCCAAGAAATATATGACATGCAGGTGCGGGCTATCATTGAAGCGGCCTGCGACCTGACCAAGAACGACGGCTTCACCGTGGTTCCTGAAATCATGATGCCGCTGGTAGCCACTTACAATGAAATGCACCTCCTGCGCGAAGCCGCCGTGAAGGTTGCGGATGAAATTATTCAGCAGTACGGTGTCAAACTGGAGTACACGATCGGTGCTTGCGTGGAATTGCCCCGAACTTGCCTCCTTGCCGACCAGATCGCCAAGGACGCGGAATTCTTTTCTTTCGGCACCAACGACCTGACACAGACAACCTTCGGACTTTCCCGGGACGACTCCGGCGATTTCCTCCCCTTCTACATCAACAATGGAATTTATAAACACGATCCCTTTGTCAGCATCGACCAGGAAGGGGTTGGAGAACTGGTCAAAATAGCTTGCGAAAGAGCCCGCAAGACCCGCCCCGATATCAAGATTGGTATCTGCGGTGAACATGGCGGAGAACCGGAAAGCATCGCCTTTTGTGACAAAGTAGGCCTCAATTATGTCTCCTGCTCCCCATACCGTGTTCCCGTGGCGCGCCTCGCTGCCGCTCACGCGGCTCTGCGCGAAGACAATTATGGAGACTGAGCCGAAACCTGTATCCGTGAGTTATGACCTGGCAATAGCGCAAGTCATTGACCTGCTTAAGTATTCAAAAAATCACCGACGAACCTATGGGTGCGCCTCAGATTTTTGAAACACTTATTCAGACCAAGCACTTACACTCTTTTCCAGCCCCTAACCTACGGATACAGGTGAAAATTGGAACGGAATAATAGAAAGCATTGACTTTGAAATTTTAATATGATAATTCCTTGAGCCAGAGGGTATGGAATGAGCATTCAGGGCAGACTGACGGACAACAGCATAGCCATGACTCAGGCGGCGGCCGCGGCGACCATTAACCGATTGTGTTCTGCCCCGAGCCTTGATTGCTGAAATAACAAACCAATAAAATTCCAAGGCCATGGTCAGAACGATCATGGCCTTTTTTATTCAAAACTGGAGCCGTGGGTTGAGGCCGGGAAAAGAGTGTAAGTGCTATTGCCCGGTTAGATTTCACGGATGCAGATTAACACCGAGAACAGAAGGGAATAAGCGGGGAACGGGTATGCGCAATAATATCGTTCATATTGGAGCCAGAGAGCTGACTTACGAGATCCGGGCCATTGTCGGCATCGCTGAAAAACTCAAAAATCTGGGCATGAAAATCAATATGGAGAACATCGGGGATCCGGTGGCCAAAGGGGAAAAGATCCCTCTGTGGATGAAAAAGATCGTCGCCGACCTGGCCATGAAAGATTGCTCCTACGCTTACAGCGACACCAAGGGGGTCATGGAAACCCGCGAATTCCTGGCTGAGATGACAAATCGACGCGGCAAGGCACAGGTCTCTCCCGACGATATCGTTTTTTTCAACGGCCTGGGGGACGCCATTCAGAAGGTCTACGGCCTGCTGCGGCGGGAAGTCCGGGTGATCGGCCCGTCCCCAACCTATTCCACCCACTCTTCTGCGGAAGGCTCTCATGCCGGGCAGAAGCCGATTTCCTATCGCCTTGACCCCGACAACCTGTGGTATCCCGATCTCGACGATCTTTATCTCTCGGTGAAATACAATCCGTCCATTTCCGGCATCCTGATCATCAATCCGGACAACCCGACTGGCGCAGTCTATCCCGAGAGAATCCTCAAGGAGATGATTGAGATTGCCAAAGAGTTCAACCTCTTTATTATCTGCGATGAAATTTACCGCAACCTGGTTTACAACGGCCAGTCGACCCGGCCCATTTCCGACCTTATCGACGATGTTCCCGCCATTGCCATGCGCGGAATCAGCAAAGACTGCCCCTGGCCGGGGTCCCGTTGCGGCTGGCTCGAGGTCTACAACGCGGATAAAAATCCTATTTTCAGAAGGTATATCCAGAGTATTGTCGACTCAAAAATGTTGGAAGTCTGCTCCACCACGCTGCCGCAAATGGCCATTCCTCTGATCATGAGTCATCCGGAGTACACCGTATATCTGGACCAACGCCGCAATCATTATGAAAACTGCTCGAATATCGCCTATAATATTCTCAAAGATGTTCCGGGAATCAAAATAAACCGCACCAACGGGGCCTTTTACATGAGCGTGGTTTTCGAGGACGACAAGCTGACGGAGACCCAGACTCTGCCCATAAAAAACGCTGAGGTCCGTCAGCTGGTGGAGGAGTTGGTCAGCCAGCCGGGCATTGCCCTGGACAAGCGGTTGGTTTATTACCTGCTCGGATCGACCGGCATCTGCGTGGTTCCCATTTCCTCTTTCTGCACCCCGGAAAGAGGCTTCCGTTCCACTCTTCTGGAACGCAATGAGAAGGAGTTCACGAGGATTTTCACCACCTTGGCGGAGAATATTACGGCTTATCTCAATTCCTGATCAACATCGACCAGAACAGGATGCCCGGACATGAGTGAAGTCAAAAACACCACCGAAGCCTTAATAAACAGCAGGGAAGACCTGATCGATTATCTTCGTCAGGGCTGCAAGCCTGTCGAGTACTGGCGCATCGGTGCGGAAATCGAAAAACTGGTGGTTGATGTCGGCACGGCAAAAGCAGCACCCTATGAACGCATTCAGAAACTGATGCGCATCCTCGAAAGCTCCGGACGCTGGAGAGGGGTGCGGGAGAACGGACACCTGATGGCCCTGCAGGGAGGACTCTCCTCCATCACCCTGGAGCCGGGGGGGCAGCTGGAACTCTCGGGCCAGCTCTGCCCCGACGTTCATTGCTGTTTCAGCAACTTCTGCCATCATATCGAAACCATTCTCAAAGAGGCCCTCCCTCTGGGCCTTACCTTTCTCGGGCTGGGGGTTCAGCCATTTTCGACCCTGGCAGAGATCGGCTGGCTTCCCAAGAACCGTTACCGGATCATGGCGTCTTACATGCTGAAAACAGGCACCATGGGACAGCGGATGATGAAACAGACAGCGGGCATCCAGCTCAATTTCGACCACAGGGACGAATCCGACTGCATTGAGAAAATGAGAATCTCTCTGGCGCTGGCCCCACTTTTCTATGCCTGGTCGGCCAACTCGCCGCTTATGGAAGGAAATCCGACGGGCTTTCTTAATACCCGACGGGAAATCTGGTCGAGAACCGACCCCCAGCGTACCGGGCTGATTCATGCTCTTTTCGAACCAGAGGCCGGTTTCGAAACCTATATCGATTATGCGCTCGACATTCCCATGTATTTCATTTTCCGCGATGGCAATTATCTCGACCTGACCGGGAATCCATTCACTTTTCGCCACTTTCTGGCTGAAGGTTTTGAAGGGTTTCAACCGACATTCCACGATTGGGCTCTGCACTTATCGACGCTTTTCCCGGAAACCCGCCTCAGGCCGCAGATCGAAATCCGCTCCCTGGACAGCCTCCCCCCCCGTATCAGCCTCAGTTTCGCCGCCCTCTGCAAAGGCATACTCTACGACCGGGAAGCCCGGGAGCAGACCTGGAAACTTCTTCGCAATCAGGACAGGGAGGCTCGCGAGGAACTCCTCCAAACAGCCTCACGCCTGGGGCTGAAAGCACCGTTTGAAAACCGGACCCTGCAGAGCCTGGCTCTGGAGGTTTTGGAGCTGGCCCGGGAGGGACTGAAGCGGCAGAACAAATTGAATGAAGCGGGGGAGGATGAAACGGTTTTTCTGGAAAAAATCGAAGAGATCGCCCGCACCGGCGTGACACTCGCGGAAAAACTTCTAAAGGATTGGCAGGGCACTCACGAGGAGAAAACAGCTCTTCTTCACAGGCATTGTGGCTTTGACTACTGCCCCTGATATTCGCCATTCCCGGCGGACGAATATCTTTTACCGAAAAGAACTTTCCCTCTAACCCGAAGAAAAATATGGGCTAACAGGATAAAAAATTCTCAGCTTTTTTTCCTCTCACTTTTCAACAATTCCCGCAGTTCCTGCAAAAGGCTTCCAACAAAATCATATCCCTTCTGCCAGAAATCCGGCATGGAGAGATCGATGCCGAAAGGTTCAAGCATCCTCCTGGGGGACTGGCTTCCGCCTTTTGCAAGAAGTTCCAGGTACTTGGGAACAAAAGCATGCCCTTCTTCCTGGTACTTCTGATACAAGGAGAGGACCAGAAGCTCACCAAAAACGTAAGAATAACAGTAAAATCGGGAATGGATAAAATGGCTGATATAGGCCCAGCCCCAGCGATAGGGCTCGATCATACTCACCACATCCCCGAACAGCTTGGCGTTTTCCCGCCACCAGATCTCACAGTAATCCTCCGGTGCGAGTAGCCGTTCCCTGCGGAGGCCATGCACGGCCAGCTCGAAACGGGTGAGCACGTTCTGGCGAAAAGTGGTGGCAATAATATCTTCCAGCTTGGCGCAGAGGATTTCAATTTTTACCTGGGGATCTTCTTCCCGGTCGAGCAAATATCGAGTCAGCAACATCTCCCCAAAGACACTGGCCGTTTCGGCAAAGGGGAGGGGAGCGTCATAATGAAAAAGGTTCTGCGTCTGGGCCCAGGAAAAATGAACCCCATGCCCCAGTTCATGAGCCAAAGTAGCTACATCTCGCAAATTTTCAGTGTAGTTGAGCAGAACGTAAGGGGACATTCCCGGAACCATACCCATACAGAAAGCCCCTCCCGTTTTTCCCGGCTTGGGAAAAACGTCAATCCGCCGCTCACCAAAAAAGGCCTCGGCGGTATCAGCCATTTCAGAGGAAAAGCCCCTGAAAGCATCCAGAACCATCTGCCTGGCTTCCTCAAAAGGGAACTTCCGGGAAGTCCGCTCCACGGGGGCATAGATATCGGTATTTTTCATCTCTGGTAACCCCAGAAGTTCCTTCTTCAGCTCGAAATACTCCCGGGCCAGCCCGTAGTTCTCCTCGGTCACCTCCATCATCTTTTTGACGGTTTCGGACTCCGTTTCATTGGCCAGGTGGGTCGGCGTCATGATGTCGGGATAGCCCCGCAAGTCGACTTCCTTGTAATGATCGAGCAGCAGATTGTTGAAACATGCAGACAGCACCACTGAATTTTCAGCATATTTTCCCAGGTAAGTCGAAAACGCCCCCTCCCGGACGTCCCTTTCCGTATGATGCAGAAGGCCGAGGAGTTCTTCTCCTGTCACATCGGTAGCTTCTTTCGCATCCGGCATTTGAAAATGGAAACGGAAGGAAGAGGTCAGTTCCTCGAAAAGCTGCACAAAGGCTTCTTTGCCGGTGAGGTCTTTGCGTTTCAGAACCTTCTCCACTTCCTCGGAAAGGATGTAGGGGGCGGTTTTTCTCAGGCGGGAAAGGTAATGGCTGTATTTCGCAACCTCGGGGTCCTTGAAAAACTCAGCCAGAAACTCCTCGTCGATGTGCAGCAACTCCAGTTCATAAAAAAGGATATTCTCGATGATTTCAGTCCACCCCTCGCGAATTCTGGTCAGGAGCGCTTTGTGGACGGCGGGTGTGCTGTCGGCAAGAAAGAGAAGCTGAGCATACAGATAGGGCTTCAGAGTGAATTTCTGGAGTTCCTCGTAAGCATGAAGAGAAGCGCTCAGGACATCCGCCGTCAGGCTTTCTCCGGAAATCCTGCCACGAAAATCGTGGCGGAAGGATTGCGCTCTTTTTTTTGCCTCCTCCAGGTCTTCATCAAAACCGCGGTCTTCAGGACCGCTGTAAAGAGGGGATAAATCCCAAGCCATTGCCTCGCTTGTCGCCGCTTCATTCATTCGATTGCCTCATCACTCATCAGATCGCCATTCATTTCACTCTAACCCACTACGGCCGGAATACAGTTTTCAACTTTTTACTGTCTTTAATCTTACCCGAAAAAATCCGTTTCGGGTATAGCCGACATTATTTTTCCGGGCTCCGGTCCTCCTTTATGAAAAAGATTTCAGCCACAAGGTTTGAAATTTGCCGGCCGCTCTTGACATACGCCAAACTTACGCATATTGTGTAAAAGCATTCAAACAAAGGAAAAGGCCATGACCCCCAAACAGAAACGCCTGCTCGATTTCATCAGTGAATATATCCACCTCAACGGCTACCCGCCTTCACAACAGGAGATCGCCCGCCATTTCGGCTTCCGTTCTCTGGGGACAGTCCAGAACTATCTCAAACGCCTTGAGAACGAAGGGGCTCTGCAGCGGGACTGGAATGCCCGCCGTGGAGTGCGCCCCTGCCGGACGGAGATCAAAGGAAGCGAAATCCCTTTCATCGGCCTGGTGGCGGCTGGAAAACCGCTGGAGACATTCCCGATCCCCGAAACCCTGGAGGTGCCCTCGTCCATGATCGGCAAGGGAGAGCATGTGGTGTTGCGGGTCAAGGGGGTCTCCATGATCGGCGACGGCATTCTGGACGGAGACTATATCGTCGTTCGCCGCCAGGAAACAGCGGAAAACGGCCAGATCATTGTCGCCATGATCGATGGAGAAGCCACAGTCAAGCACCTCCAGAAAAAAGAAAAAAGCATCGAGCTCCTTCCGGCCAACCCGGCAATGAAACCGATCCGTGTCCGGCGTGGGCAGGATTTCCGGATTGAGGGGGTGGTGGTCGGCGTGATCCGCCATTGCCTCTAGCCCGGATTATTCATAAAGACTTTCTGCTGCCACCGCCGATTGCACGCCATCTCAAGAGCCGTGCTCGCTCCTTGCGCTTCGACGTACTGTACGTACGCCTGCAGAGCGTGTCGCTGTGCTGGGCCTGATCCGACGGGCACTTGGCGGTTTTGCGACAAAGCCTCACGAACAAACCGGGCTTTACTTATATAAACAGATTGTCAATAACAAATTCCGGGTTCAAAGCTTCTTGAAAATGTCTAACTGTTTAGCACAATGGAATCGCAGCGTCCATGGAAAGGGCATCTGTCGCCCGAATGGCGGCAGTTAAGCCCCACGGATGGGTTCATGCGGCCTTGGAATGGGCGTTGCGAGTCCATCAACCAACAATGTGAATAGTTACCAGTAAACAAAAACCATGAGCCGTCACATTCTCCATCTCTCCATCCCCGACTTTCCTGTCGCCATCGCCCGCGTCAGCCAGCCGGAGCTGCGCGAACAGCCCGTGGCTGTTGCCCCCACCCACACGCCCAGAGCAACCATTCAAGCCACTTCTCCTGAAGCCAGGGGAGAGGGGATCAGCCCGGGGATGCCCACCCACCTCGCTTTGCGCCTCTGCCCGTCGTTGCGGGTTGTCCCGCCCGATCCGGTACTGGCCCAGCGGGCCATGGGCAGCCTGGGCACACTCACGTCCCACTACACCCCTCTGTGGGAGCCGGAACGTCCCGGACGTCTCTATCTCGACCTCTCCGGAACCAAGCGCCTGCTGGGACCACCCCTCGATATTGCCGCCCGCCTCAACAGAGAAATCAGTGACCAAATGCGCCTGCAGGCCAGCACGGGCCTTGCCACAAACAAACTTATCTCGCACATCGCCTCGGACTACCTGGAAGCATCCGGCATCTGCAACATTCTCCCCGGCAGTGAAAAAACATTTATCGCACCCCTCCCCGTCTCCTCCCTGCCGGGGATAGGAGCAGTTCGAACGCGCTTGCTGCTCGAGGACCTGAACCTCTGCCACGTGGAAGAGCTGGCCGCTCTCTCCCTCCCCCGCCTGCGCCTGGTCTTCGGCGAGGCTGCCCCCCTTCTGCAACGGCACGCCAACGGTTTCGACACCTCCCCGGTCTTTCCACCCAGCTGCCCTCTGCAGGTCATGGAAGATGCCTTTCTCGCGCAGGAAGAAAACAAGGATGCTGTTTTGAACACGGCCGTATGGCATCTGGTGGAAAAGTGCTCTTTTCGTCTGCGTCACATGCGCAAAGGGACCCGGCACATATCCCTCAGGCTTCGCTACAGCGACGGCGTCACGGCAACAGGCTCCGTGCAGCTGGCCGCTCCTGAAAACCATGAAGCCGTTCTCGGCCGTTTCGCCGCGGACCTTTTCCACAAAGCCTGCCAACGCCGCATCCGGGTTAAAAGCCTGCGCCTCGTCTGTTCCCGGGTTCTCCCTGAGAGACAGCAGTTGAGCCTGTTTACAGCCGCGGAACCCGATGATCGGAAAATTCTCCTGGAAAAATCGCTGGATATCATCCGCAATCGCTACGGAATGGACAAAATCGCTTGGGGGAGGCACCCAGCCATGCCATGAAAGGATTCTGCCATCTTCACACCCATTCCTCCTTTTCCCCCCAGTGGGGGATTTTTTCTCCGGCGGAACTCTGCTCCCGGGTCCGGGCTCTCGGCATGCGGCACCTTGCGCTCACCGACTGCAACGGCCTCTACGGGATACCCCACTTTCTGAAACAAGCCGCGCACGCGGGGCTCAGGCCGATCATCGGTGCGGAAGCCGCCATAAACGGGGAACGGGCCGTTCTTCTGGCGCGCAACGAGGAAGGCTACGCCAACCTCTGCCGCCTCCTTTCCGAGCTTCATTGCCGAGAGGATTTCCATCTCGCCGAAGCCCTTATATGCTTGCGTCCGGGATTGATCATCCTCAGCGATCAGGCGGCAATCCTCACCCCTCTGGCCCGCCATTCCCGCGAAAATCTTTACGTGGAGATCTCGCCGGGACACCGGATGGATCAAGCCCTGGAAGTTTCCCGCCGCCTGCAACTGCCGCCGGTGGCTACGAGCCGGGCCGTCTTTGCCTCTGCGGAGCAGTTCCACCTGCACCGCGTCATGAGGGCGATCGCTCTCAACACCAAGCTCTCGCGACTCCCCGGCGCTGAAATTGCCACGCAGGAAGACAGGCTGTTTTCACCTCACAGCCTGGCCGGCTTCTTTCCCCACTGCCCGGAAGCGCTGGAAAATACCAGCCGAATCGCGGAACGCTGCAAAACCGACTGGGATTTTTCACAGGTGATTTTCCCGACATTTCAGGGGCTGAACGGGGAAGAGGCGTTTGGGGAACTGGAGAGGCGAAGCCGCGAAGGGGTTCTGCGCAGGTACGGAAAAAGTGATACACGCATTGAAAAACGCCTGCGGAAAGAGCTGGACATCATTCACTCCAAAGGCTTTGCCCACTACTTTCTGGTCGTACGGGAACTGGCGGGGAGGTCTCTCTACACCTGCGGCCGGGGGAGCGCCGCGGCCTCTCTGGTCGCCTACGCCCTCGGCATTACCCAGGTCGATCCGATCCGCCACAATCTCTTTTTCGAGCGCTTTCTGAACCCCGGCCGAATCGACCCTCCGGATATCGACATCGACTTCCCTTGGGATGAACGGGACGCGGTTCTGGACTACGCCTTTGAGCGTCACGGAACGGAACGGGCCGCCATGGTCGCTACCCATATCGGTTTTAAAGGCCGCTCCGCCCTGCGCGAGGTCGCAAAGGTCCACGGCCTCTGCGAAACGGAAATCAAAAACGTCACCAGCCGCATTTCCGGCTACTGCAAAGCGGATCAGCTCATTCACACCCTGCGCACCCGCCCCCTCTTCCAGGGAACCCGACTGAGCCCGGAGTGGACCGAAATTCTCGCCATCGCGCAACAGTTGAAAGGGAAATTGCGCCATCTGGCCCTGCATTGCGGGGGAGTGATCATCGTTCCGGAAGAAATTCGCCGCCATGTGCCGGTTGAAATTTCAGCCGGAGGACGACCCGTGATCCAGTGGGAAAAGGACCAGGCCGAAAGCTCCGGCCTGGTCAAGATCGATATCCTGGGAAACCGCTCGCTAGCCGTCATGCGCGATGCCGTTCAAGCCATCCACAGCAATACGGGCCTGAAAATCGACTATGCCGCGTGGAAACCTCTGGACGATCCCGCCACATGCAAGCTCCTGCGCAGCGGCGAAACCATCGGCTGTTTTTACATCGAATCCCCGGCTACGCGCCAGCTCCTCAAAAAAATGTGGAGCCGGGACAAAAAGATAGAGAAACATGACCTGTTCGAGCACCTGGTGATGGCCTCTTCCATCATCCGCCCGGCCTCCAACACCTTCATCCGCGAGTTCGTGGCCCGCATGCACGGCGAGGCATGGACTCCTCTCCATCCCCTGCTCAAAGAGATCCTGTCCGAAACCTACGGAATCGCCGTCTATCAGGAGCAGATCACTCAAATGGCCATGGCCCTGGCAAATTTTTCAGCATCGGAAGCGGATCAACTGCGCAAAATCGTCAGCAAAAAAGAGAAAACGCAGAAACTGGAGGATTATCAGCGCCTTTTTTTTGCCGGGGGTAAAGGGAAGGGTGTCAGGCGGGAGACTTTGCAGAAAACCTGGGAGCAGATCCTTTCTTTCAGCGGCTACTCCTTCTGCAAGCCCCATTCAGCCTCCTACGCCCTGATCAGCTGCAAATGCGCCTGGCTGAAAAGCAATTTCCCAGCCGAGTTCATGGCCGCCGTCATCCGCCATGGCGGTGGCTTCTACTCCACCCAGGCCTACCTTTCCGAGGGCCGGCGCCTGGGCTTGCGAATTCAGGCGCCGGATATCAATGAGAGCCTGGAAGAATATCATGGCAACGGAAAAAGCATCCGCATCGGCTTGCAGCAGATTCAGGGACTCTCCCGACAAATCCCCCATCGCCTCCTTGAAGAACGCCTAAAAAATGGGGCCTTTAAAGATTTCGCTGATTTTCTGCGCAGGGTCCCCAGCGACCGCTCCGACTGCGCCCTGCTGATCAAAGCGGGCTGTTTCGACTCTCTGGACGGACAGCGGAAACGTCCGGAACTGCTCTGGCAACTTCTGGAAAACAGCTCTGTCACAAAAGCTCAAAGCGGATTTCTCTTTACCGACGACACACCCGGGCCACCGCTTTCTGTCCCTGGTCCGACAAAAAAACAACTGCTCCGCCAGGAAGTGGAAACCCTGGGCCTGCTTGCCTCCTGTCACCCGTTGCAACTTTATCCAGCCAACCACGGCACTCCTCGCCACATCCAGGCCTCGGAACTTCACCACTGGGTGGGGAAACAGGTCACCCTGACCGGCTGGTGGGTAACCGGCAAGACAGTGCAAACCCGCCAGAATCAACCGATGGAATTCATCTCCTTCGAAGATGAAACCGCGATTTTCGAGACCGTTTTTTTCCCGAAAGCCTACGCCCGCTTCTGCCGCAAGCTGGGGCAAAACCGCCCCTATATTCTCAGAGGCAAAGCTGTAGAGGAATTCGGTGTGGTCACCGTCAATGTAGAGTGGCTTGATTTTATGGATGGATACCAAAAGAAAAGCCCTTCATCCGGGGCAACCCGGCAGAAGGGCTTTTCATCATCAATAAAAACTTGAAAAACTGTTATTTAAGAGGGAAAGAGAGGATAAAGCTCTGCCCTTTCTTGCCGAAAAACTTGGCAGGTTCCGTAGCTACGAACAGAACCTCGTTGGGCGTCACGGTCAAACCTGCCAGGGGGATGTCCATTTTCTCGCCGATCGTCCCTTTGATGAACATGCCGTCGCGAAACTTAATCACCGCCAGCCAACTTTTTCTGACACCAGGGGTAAGCCCTTCGACAACACCAAAGGCAATCTTCTCCATGGACGGGAGCAGCAGTTCGGGAACACGGTCACCGTCCAGATCGGCAGCCACCGGGGTAAGCTCGAAAGGAAAATACTCGAAAACATCATCGAACCGATCCCCACCCGCATTGACGTCGTGCATGGCCCGGGACAAGCTCCCCCCCATTTCTTTGCCAGATTCGTAAATCCGTCTTTTGCCGTCGTTGGAGTAAAGGTAGAGGATATTATTGCGTACATAAGCCAGTTCAGGCTGGCCGTCACCCGTCAAGTCGACATAACAGCTGCCAACCACACTGAAATCAAGAGGCAGCGGGATGCCGGGATCGACCATCTCCAATTTGCCCCCCTGCAGGACACAACGCTTGATTTTGCGCCCAAGAAAGGTCAGCTTTCTAAAATTTTGGGCCAACAGCAGTTCCGGCAAGCCGTCGCCGTCGCGATCAAGAGTACCCAGGGAATAGCGAATTTTATCTTCCAGCAAGCGCAGCCCGTTCCCCTCAAGCACAAATACAACACTGGAAAGAGTCTCGCCCTGATCTTCCTTGACGATCCAGCCGGTCACTGCGACATGCAGGGGCTCGGCTGCGGAAGGCTTCCACCAGTTCACGGACAACAACTGGCAGGCGTAGGGCAGATCCGCGTGGGCAATCCGCTGTACCCCGCTGGAAAGGTCGAAAACATAGATATTGCTACGATTGGTGGCAACCATCAGACGCCGACCCTCATCAACAACAAAATCGCTATGTATGATGCCGGGGGGAAGACTTCCTACATTCTGGAAGCCGGGGAAACTGGCCGCATAGCTCACCGCACCGCTGGGCTGATAATTCACCGCACCGCTGGGAGCGGCAGAGTAAAGCGGCTGTTGGTCCAGCTTGTAGGGGACCGTTGACGGTGGTGTTCCCAAACGTGGAGAAGCAACTCCCGTTTGTGACAGGGGCTGAGACGCAGGGACGGAGTAAGCTGGAAAGGGCGCCGGAACCGGCTGGAGTTTCATGCCGCGGCTGGTCACCACGGGAGTGGCTGGAACAGCCTGGCCGGCCGTCGCAGGGGCAGCGGCGGTGCCATAAGTGTGGACGACGCGAAAATAGGGATCGCGGGCTTCCAGACGGGAACCGTCATAGATAAAGGTCAACGCGATCCGCTGGTCGGCCGGCGGGGCAGGGATCGGTGGCCGGGTGGCCTGGGCCGAAGCATAGTCGGCCCATTCCAGGTGCGGCAGGGCGGTCTGAAGCTCGGCAAACGTCGCCTCACCCCGGCCGGAGTAATCCCAGAAAAGAGCCGGAAGGTTCTGAAACCGGCGCACCACATCGCCGGGTTCTATTTTGACGCCTGCATTGCTACCTAATAAGCGGGCGTAGGAATATCCTGACTGAATGCGGCTCACCTGAAGGTAGGCCTTGGCTTTTTCCACCGAACCGATTACTTTTTTGGTCACAGGATGGACGATCTGCTCGCCCGCCTGGACAACGGCAAAGATATCTCCAATCGCCAGCCGCTGGGTGGCATCGAGGTCGATGAGATATTCCCCCTGCATGGTTGTGATCACGTAACCGGAGACCGGCTGAAAATCCTTGCCGACCTCATCACTAATCAGAGCCAGAACCGGAGCACACAAGCCGAACAGAGCCACAGCCACGAAAAGCACAATTCGTTTTACCAACAAGAGAACCTCCCCATACCAATGATGAACCGGTAAAATGTAGCCAAATTGGACGCCACAGAAAAAAGCTCCAGATGCAAGGCCCACACGACGTACAATTCAGCATTCTGAAGGGACGAGAATTGCAACGTCTTTCTGCGCACAGCGACCAATCAGACAATAGCGCAGGTGGATTTTTTTTAAAATCGTCCTTTTGTAAAATTTTGTAAAAAAAAGCCGGGCCAAAAATGGCCCGGCTAATAATACAACAACCGTCAAGAGACGGCAATCTTAGAATTTGAAACGAACGCGGGTAATAACGTTCCAGAGGTCGTCGCCATCGTCGTCGGAAGCGAGATCATCCCAAACATCGTCACCGATCAGGTAACCAGCTGCCAGGCCAATGGTAAGATTTTCGGTGATCGAATGATCGATCTGGCCGTTGAATTCATAACCAACGCAGCTATCGCTGGTAGTAGGAACATCTTCTGCGGTGTTGAACCAGATGAAGCCGAGGCGGCCGTCGGTTTTTTCGTTGAACTCATAACCGGCATTGAGATAAACATGGCTCGCACCAAGACGGCCGATATTGGGGCCGTAGAAAGAAGCGTTCCAGTCGTATTTTTCAAGAAGAGCCACGGAGCCGATGAGGGAGTTGTCGATATCGATACCAAAGTAGTTGTCGATATCGCCGTCGTTACTGTCGTCGCCGGACATGTAGAGGTAGCCGAGTTGTACGTAGGCTTTGTCAATCTTGACCGCACCTTCGACGTTGAACAGGTAGGCAGAGACATCATCGTCTCCGACTTGACCGCCCTGGTAGATACCAGTAGCACCACCGAAGAAGTTGCCTCGTTCGAAAGCGCCGCTGAGACCGAGCCAGTATACCTGTGCGCTGTTAGAAGTATCTGCTTCATCAAGAACACCAGCACCGGTGCCACCGAGGTTATCGTTACTCTGTACGAAGTTTACGTCTTGACCGTCATCGATGTAGTAGGCGAAACCGGCCAGCTTGTTGCCTTCCTGGAAGTCGTACTGGAGATCGAGGGTGTAGAGATCGGCGTAATCGGATTTGGCGTCGCCACCGAAACCTCCAGAGCCATCAGCGTCATTGCGGAACCAGCCGATAGAAGCGTCCCAGTTGCCCATGCTGCGCGCAGCACGCACGCCCATGGCGGTGTCACAGAATACGAAAGCGTTCATTTCAGCGGACATAAGGCCCATGTAAAGACGTGTCGCGGGGTCAAAGGGGAGTTCGAAGTCGATGTTAGCAAGCATAAGCTCGAAGTTGGTGCGGTCGCCCTCGAAGTTGCCGCCGGGGCCGTTTCTCGTAGCGCCGGAACTACTACCTTCACCGGCGACCATGTCGAATTCAGCACCGAAGGTACCGCGGACTTTTTTCTCATCGTCTTCCATGACCCAGGTCAGACGCAGACGCTGGGCATAACGAAAATCAGAGTCATTCTCGAGCTTGGTGGTGTCGATGTCCCCACCAGCCAGGGTCAACTGGTTGGAAACACGGAAAAACTCGCGGAAATCCGCTTTGAGCTTGACGTTGATGGCAAACGCGGGTGCTGCCATCAAAAGCGCCAATACGGCAATAATAAGTACTCTAAAAACTTTCACTGTTGCCTCCTGAGTAAAAAATTAAAATCAAATAATTCTGTCCCCGACTTTGCGGGAAGCAGTTTTGAATTCGCGAACTGACGAAAATGAATCCCCTCACTTATTTACCCTCCGGAGGTGCATCAAATTCGTAGCCGCAGGCGGGACAATTGACATATGGGACTTCACCCTCCTGCACGATTGTGCAAACTGTCAGGGAAGCCGCGAAAAACACCAGCAACAACAGACCGATCATTTTTTTTTGCCCGGTTCACCTCCTTTCCTTTTATTTGATTCGAAGTCTGTTTGGTATTTCATGTCCCAACTCTTTTCACCGAACATCTTAATGTATGTTTACACTTCTTAACAATAAAGGTGCCAATCTCCACCTTTTAAGCCAAATATCTATTTAGCCCAAAAAAAGTCTTTATTTTAAGGATGTTACAAAATTCCGCTGCAAGCATTCAAAACCATGGCTCAATAGCGTTCCAGGAAAAAATTGTGGCAATTCAACCACATTGTTGCACTCCCGGCACAGAAAAATTCAAAAAGCGCAAGGTTCAATATAACCCCGGGGACGTCCTGAAAATAATTTTTCCCTTCACTCAGCCTTGACGGAGGGATCTTCGGGCGCTGGGGTTAACATATTTTCAATCTGCTTGACCATTTCCCGTCCGGGCATCATGGTTGCGTCCCGCCGGACCAGCAACTCCTTGTCGAGAAAAAGAAGTCTTGGAATCAAATAGACATCGTAAGATTTCATCACCTGGCCATCATCCAGCAAAGTCACATGCTGCAGATTTTTGTAATTCCTGTTTCTGGTATAGTCCCGAACCATGGATTCCGAGTCCTGAAGAAACACCTCGATCACGACGACGTTGTTTTTGGAAAGAAAGTTGCTGAGATCGCAGATTTCCTCGGTCGCCTGTTTACAGGTCGGACACCAGGTGGTGGCCAGTTTCAAAAGCACAAGTTGTCCGCTATAATCCGAAAGCCTGGCGGTCTGACCATCCAGGGTCTTCAACTGGAAATCAGGAGCCGGTACCCCGACATCGAGGGCGAAAACCGGCAAAGAAAGGAAAAAAACAAGTGCAAAAGCAATCTGGAGGGAGAAAAATCTTTTTCGATTCATTAGTGTTCTCCTCGCAGTAGATTCTGAGGTTTAGTGAAAAACCGGTATCGATCGAGGCCAATGGAGAGAAGACGTGCCTGACAAGATCTGTTATCCAGCGGGGAAATGGCTCCCAAAATACCGGAGCAGGAAAGTCTTTTTCCCTCCGCAAAAGAAAAAACAGGCCTCTTGACCCAGTTTTATATTCCTTGAAATATACCGAAACACTTATTTTAAAACAAGTTTAAATTCTCACTTTTTTTGCGATTTCAATAAATTACCCCCTTTCCCAACCACATTTCCAACCGTGAACATAAATGAATAAAAAGTTAATTATTTTAAAAAAATTCTTATGGAGGGAATATTGCAGGCATTGACTTTGAAAAACGGATCGTAATAGAGTGTCAAGCTGTTACTGAGAATCAGGGTTCCAAAAGCCATCTTGATCCATTGATAACCCCTAGCTGCTGAACCGCTTCGCCTGGAAAGGATTTTTTTCTTGGAAAAGGTACTTTTTGAAAATCCTGCTGGAATTCGCATGAGGCCCCTCAACAAGGCCCGCTTCCAGAAATCCCTCCGGGAGGGGTATATGTTCTCTCTTCTGGAGGATTCCGACAGCTGTTATTTTTTCAGCGCCCTCGTGGGCGCCTCCAAAGTCGAAAACATCTTTCGCCAATTTGCAGGGCATTTTCCGGAAGAGGCTTTCCTTATCCTGGAATGCTACCAGCACGGCTCGAAACAGCATGCCGCCCAACCGGCCACCTTTTATTCACCTTATGTCCCGGTGGAAGATCTCCTGCGGGAGATGACGCCCTTTTTCCCCCGCATGATTCATGACGGTTTTGTCGGATTCGGTATTGCCAACAATCGTTTTGGGTTGGAACTTTTCTACTCGGAAGATAAAATCCTGACCTGTTTTACCGGTAACCATATCCGCTACATGGATCTTATGGGCCATCATGATATTCCCTTCGAGCCGCTCCTCTGCTACCCGGACGAATTCACCCACGACCACCTTTCGCTGATTGCCCTGGAGAAGGAGTCGCTACCAAGCCCCCTGGAGCCCTTAAATGATTCGGAACTCGATTCCCAGAAATTCTGCTCCGACCTCATCGATCTTTTCGAAATGTATCCGGTGGATGACAGCCTTTCCTTTTTCCTGTCCAAAAAAGAGCAGGACCAGATCGAGGACATCCTTTCCAGAAAGCCGGCCTATCGGGCATATGCTGATGAGGACTTCGGCGACCTGATGCTGGACTGGAATATTTTCGTGGAAGAATGCGTGCAGAGTTTTGAAGGAGGATTGTGGGAATATAGCCAGAATCTGCAATGCCGAGACCTTCTTCAGTACGTCATGGAGTCCGTTCCAGCACCATTGGCCGTGAAAATCAAAAATATCATACAGGAAGCGGACCGAAAGTTTTCTGATCACCTCCTCGACAAACGCAAGGGTCTCGATCTCCCCGAGGAGATTTATTTCCAGGCCGAGCCTTTCTGGTATAACGGCGTTGTTTCCGTCCAGGGCGTGAACCTGCGCAGAGATCTGATGCGAAGCGGTTGGTATCAACCGGCAGACTGAAAAACGGCACCCTGCTCTTGTTTTCAGCAGCTTGGCAACATTTCAATTAAAAAAAAGGGGAACATTCCGACCTGGAATATTCCCCTTTACATTTTCTTGTATCGATTTGGACGGAATATCAGGCCGTGCCGTCCATGTCCACCGCCTTGACATACCTGGCTTCAACCACTTTTCCCAGTTTTGCCATGGTTGCTTCATCCACCGGACTGTCCACCGAAAAAACAACCATCGCCTCCCCGGCTTTTTCCCTTCGTCCGAGAACCATTGCGGCAATGTTGACATTGACCTCGCCCAGAACCGTGCCGATTTTTCCGAGCATTCCGGGGCGATCCTCATATGACATGACCAGCATGTGCCCTTCGGGCTGAAAATCGGTCTGGAAATCCCTCATTTTGACAATCCTCGGGATCCCTTCGAAAAGCGTCCCCGCAATAGTGCGCTTGGAATCAGGGGCCTCAAGGGCGATAGTGATCAGATTAGAGAAGGAAACGGACTCGGTCGAGCGGACCTCTTCGACGGCAATTCCGGCATCCTCGGCGATCATTCTGGCGTTGACCATATTGACCTCTTCCTCTGACTGGCGAGCCAGGAATGAGGCCAGGCCGCAAACCGTCAACGGTTCACAGTCATGCTCGGCAATCTTGCCGTTGTAGGAAAAAGTAATTTTATTGGGATTGCTCGGGGCCAGCTGGGAAATAAAGCGCCCCAACCTTTCCGCCAGATTGAGAAACGGCTTCATGTGTTCCATCAAATCAGGATCGAATTTCGGCACATTGACCGCATTTTCAAACGGCCGCCCATCGATAAAATTGATGATCTCCCGGCTGACGTCCACCGCCACGTTCTTCTGCGCCTCAAATGTGTTGGCGCCCAGGTGGGGGGTCACGAGCATATGGGGATGAGCAATGAGATTGCGGATACAGTCGGTGTCCGGAGGCTCGCTCGACCAGACGTCAAACGCCGCGCCCCGGACCTTGCCGCTCTCCAGTGCCGCCAACATCGCTTCCTCGTCAATGATCCCGCCCCGTGCGCAATTGACGATAAAAACACCCTCCCGCATCTTGTCAAACTGCAGGTCGTCGATCATGCCGCGCGTCTCGTCGTTCAACGGCGTATGTACTGAAATAATATCAGATGTGGAGATTAGTTCATCCAGGGATACAAGCCGGACGCCCAGGTCATCCCCCCTTTTTTTGGCGATATAGGGATCGCAGGCGATCACATCCATCTCAAAAGCCTTGGAGCGCAGGGCGACCCGTCCACCGACCTTCCCGAGGCCGATGATGCCCAGCGTTCTCCCCTTGAGCTCACTCCCGGTAAACGGTCCGCGCTTCCACTCTCCCGCTTTCAGACAACCGTTGGCTTCAACAATCTTGCGGCACACCGCCAGCATGATGGCCATGGTGTGCTCGGCCGCGGAGTTGGTGTTCCCGAATGGCGCGTTGACGACTATAATCCCTTTGGAGCTGGCATAGTGGACATCCACATTGTCGATTCCCACTCCTGCCCGCGCGACAATCTTGAGTCTTTTGGCGCAATTGAGAAGCGGCGCATCCACGCGTGTTCCGCTGCGCGTGATGATGGCGTCGTAGTCACCGATTTTCTGATGCAGCTCTACCTCCGAAAGGCCGAGGTGGATATCAAGCTCCACTCTCGGGTCTTCGCTGAGAAGCTGAAGTCCATTGGGAGAAATTTCATCGGTAACGATTACTTTCATGCAAACACCTCGGAAGTTCAAAAAATATTTTTATCAAAAAAAACGGTTGATTTTAATTCTAACTTCTCCCGCTGTCAATGGCAGGAAAAGAAAAAGCGTCCAACACACGTGGGAGCTTATTTAATAATCTTCAAACCCGGCTTATTCCCGGTCTTTTCGACCGTTTTGTCTGTTTCCTCTTCTGCCTTCGTAGTCTTTTCAGACTCCTGCTCAAAAGAAGTGAAAGGAAGCGTCCCGGATTCAAACATCCGGCCCACGGCATCGGCGATGCTGAGACACTGTTTCATGCAGACGTGGCTGGCCGGACATCCGGAGCAATCAGCCTCACCGCCTGCCACGCGCAAGGCATGGATCACAAGCTGAACGCTCTCCTCCTGTGACAGGGGAATAAAATACATGGCAATTCTCCCATTTATGCTGTGCCGGCTGCGTGAGCAGACGAGACGCTGCCAGGCTACTATAGTTCCCGCCCCGCCACTTTAACAAACTCCCTCAGCTTTGTCATCATACGCATGAAATCTTCCGGCCGCAGCGACTGAGGTCCATCACTGGCGGCTTTTTCCGGCTCCGGGTGCACCTCAACGATGAGCCCGTCACAACCCGCGGCCACGGCCGCATAGCTCATGGACGGGACCAGACTGGCATGACCGGTAGCGTGAGAGGGATCAACAACCACCGGGAGATGGGTCTGTTCCTTCAGGACCGGCACAGCGGCGATGTCAAGGGTGTTTCGAGTCGCCGTCTCAAAGGTGCGGATTCCCCGCTCACACAAAATCACCCGGCGGTTCCCTTCCGAAAGGATATATTCAGCACTCATGAGAAATTCCTGGATAGTGGTCGACATACCACGCTTGAGAAGAACCGGCTTCCCGAGCTGTCCGAGGGCCTTGAGAAGGGCGAAGTTCTGCACATTTCTTGCCCCCACCTGAAGGATATCCGCGTAGCGCCCGACCAGCTCAACATCCTTGGGATTGACCACTTCAGTCACAATCGCCAGGCCGGTCACCTCTCTGGCCGCATCGAGAAACTTCAGGCCTTCCTCTTCCAGACCCTGAAACGAATAAGGGCTGGTTCGGGGCTTAAAGGCTCCTCCTCGTAATACCGTCGCTCCTGCTTCTTTGACCGCCTGGGCTGTTTTGACAATCTGCTCTTCGTTTTCGACAGCGCAAGGCCCGGCCATAACAACCAGCTTGTTCCCTCCGATCCGCACCCCTCGACCGACGTCGACTACGGTGCGAGCAGCACAAACCTCCCGGCTCACCAGCTTATAAGGTTTGAGAATGGGTACGACACTTTCAACCCCCGGCAACGTTTCAAGGGATTGAAGAACGGTTTTACCCCGTTCGTCACCGACCGCGCCGACGACATTGCGGGTTTCTCCATGGATAACATGGGGATGATAGCCAAGCTCAACAATCCGTTGCGTCACGCTTTTCAATTCCTCCTTGCTAGCCCCCTGCTTCATGACGATAATCATCACCTTTCTCCTTTCGAATCAATGGGTAACCCGTATTATTCGTAAAAACTTCTGCTGCAATCTTCAATTGCACGCCATCTCAAGCCGTGCTCACTCCTTGCTCTTCGACGAACTACAAGTACGCCTGCATCGCGCGGCACTGTGCTCGGCCTGATCTGACGCACACTTACCGGTTTCGCGACAAAGCCTCATGAATAAAACGGGTTAAGTTTAATCCTAAATTTCAAAAAAGAAAACCGCCGGTAATCGCTCCGGCGGTTTTCTTGATTTTTCAAAAAAAACACGGGAGAACCTGAAAAGGTCTGCCCGTGGCTGTTGTTTTTCTATGCCATTCCTTTTTAATCCGTTATTTCAGAACACATAGACCCCCGGGCAGACGGCTTAAAATAAAAGCCGGACCAAAAAAAGAAAAAAAAGAAAAATCGCCCGCTGGATTTCAGCATCCTTGAAACACCTGACTTTAAAAAAATAAACTTAGCTAACTCGGATTAATTATCAGAAACAATATAAAAAAACAAGGGGAAAGTAGTACCCCGTGCGGCTGATCCTGTTTTCTAATTCTGGCCCTTTTGCCTGCTGCCGGTGTTCCACCTTCTCGGTTTAGCTACTCCTAGTCCTGCGTCGGTGCGCCTTGGCAGCAACCAAAATATCTCAGAATCAACTGACAGCACTAACCAAACGGGAAACTAGGCACTTTTCTTCATCTGCTCGACAAATTTACTCAACCAACGGTGAACATCGTTGCGCTGGATGGAAAACCTCAGCCGGAACATCCGCTGTTTCTTCTCTTCCGGGTCCATTCGACAGGCAACATAGATGGCATCCGCCATCCCATCCACATCAAAAGGATTGACCAGCAAAGCGTTGCTTGCCAGTTGTTCGGCGGCACCCGCAAATTCGCTGAGGATCAGAACACTGTCCAGATCTACCGAGCCGGCACAGAATTCTTTAGCCACCAGGTTCATACCATCCCGCAAAGGAGTAATCAGGGCGATTTCGCAAGCTCTGTAGTGAGCCAGCAGTTGAAGTCGGTCGAGACTGCGGAAAAAATAATGAATCGCCGTCCAGCCGCTTTCAGAAAAACGTGAATTGATGCGGCCGGCCATCTGGTCCAAGGTCTCCTTGAGATCTCGGTAATCAGGAACCAGGACGCGGCTGGGGACCACTACCTGAAGCAGAGTGATTTTTCCCCGCAGTTGCGGATATTTCTCCAGCAGGCGTTCAAAAGCCAGAAAACGCTCCGGAATTCCCTTGGAGTAATCGAGGCGATCCAACCCCAGCACCAGCATCTGATCCGGGTAGTTCTTTTTGAGCAAAATGGCCTCATCAGCCACCTCTTGCGACTGGGCGCCATCGTTAAAACCGGCATAATCAATGCTGATCGGAAAATGGCCGGCTTTCACGATCCGGCCATCTATGGTCAGAATCGTATAATTACGTCGACGCACTTTTACCTCGGCACCCGGCACCAACGTCAAGGCGCAGTTGACGAAATTCCGCCAGTCTCTTGTGGTCTGAAAACCGATCAGATCATACTCAAGCAAACCTTCGAGGATTTCCATCTTCCACGGAAGACGCCAGAAAAGATCCACTGAGGGAAAAGGGATATGCAGAAAGAAGCCCAGCGTCTGGCGCAAACCCAAGCTCCGAAGAGCCTCCCCAACCATGATCAACTGGTAATCATGAACCCAGATGAGATCGTTTTCCAAGACGGTGCGTGCCACCACACCGGCAAAGCGTTCATTGACTTTGAGATACGTCTGCCACTGCTCCAGGCTGAAATGGCAGTAACCCAGCAGATCATGAAACAGTGGCCACAAACTCTGATTGGAGAAACCCCAATAGTATTTTTCCATTTCCTCTTCAGACAGAGGGACCGCTTTCAGCTCAAATCCTTCCCTGTCACTGAATTCATCCAGCAATTTTTCATAAGGTGCCTCCTCTCCACAACCCGGCCAACCAACCCAAAGCCCCTGGTTTTTTTTCATCACCGGATGGAGAGCCGTCACCAGGCCTCCTTCCCCACCACGCACCCGCCATTCTTCACCCTCTTTGAATATCGCCAACGGCAAACGGTTGGAAACCACGACAAGTCTTTTTTTGCTGTCCACGTCCATCGCTTTATGCCTCATTCAGAGCATCGTGGGTTGATTTTAAACAGATTGTATCTTTCGAATTATTTATAAGAAAACCAAGGGATTTCTTTGAAATATACCAGACCGACCCGGGGTGGCAAGTTAGACGGGCCATGCCTTTCAAGGAAATTCAGGGGAACACGAAAGACCTTATGGGAAAGCCTGCTAAAGTCATTTTCACTTGACAGTCCGGAGAGGTTCGGCTATAAGTCGTTTTTATTCGCCCAGGTAGCTCAGTCGGTAGAGCAGAGGACTGAAAATCCTCGTGTCGGCAGTTCGATTCTGTCCCTGGGCACCACGAATATCAAGGGGTTACAGCTTTTGCTGCAACCCCTTTTTTTTCAGCGCACCCTGACGACACACGTGCAAAAAAACCAGCAACATCTCCCCCCTCCCCACAACAAACGAAAAACAAAAACCTATACAAGTCAGGAATAATCGCGGCAAGCCGAAAAAAATAGAGTTGGAAAAACATATCCCGTATAATCCATTAAGCGTGGAAAGGGAATTTTACTATGAAGCTGAGAGATAGAAAATACCATCCTCGTCAAATGTGGCGGGTGGTCCGCTCTATAATACACCGGTTCTGGCATCTGTCGCGTGCGGATGTTTTTGCTGTGGCCGGAAGCTGCGGGAAAACGAACACAACCCATTTTTTGGGGAAGATCCTGAGCGACTGTGCGCCCTGTTTTATCGGGGTTGACAAAAATATGGAAAATACAATTTTGAAAAACCTACGCAAGGCCCGGACTTCCCATCGGTTTTTTGTGCAGGAAACCGGCGTGATCCGCCCCGGAGACATGGCGAAAAATATTTCCTTGTTGCGTCCGAATATCGGGATTATGACTACGATTGGGAAGGATCATTATACAAACTTCCGGACTCTGGATGCGACTGCTGCCGAAAAAGGTGTGCTGATCGAGTCTTTGCCAAATTCCGGCACTGCGGTGCTGAACGCCGACGATCCGCATGTACTCGACATGCGACAACGGACCGGGGCGAGAGTGTTGACTTTCGGGCTTTCGGAGCAGGCGGATGTGCGCGCCACCGAGATCCAGTCAGCTTGGCCGGCATGCCTTTCATTGACCGTGACGTTTCAGGGCGAAAGTGTTCGCATCGAAACCGGTCTTTTCGGCGATTTGCTGACGACCTCTCTGCTGGCAGCGATTGCGGGGGCCCTTGCCAGCAGCGTATCCTTGAAGCAGTGCGAAACGTCGCTGAACGGTATCGATTCGTTTCCCCGCCGCCTGTCGATTCATCGTAGCCCGCAGGGAAGTTGGATTATCAACGACACCTTCAAAGCTCCTTTCTGGAGTGTTCAGACGGTGATTTCATTGATGAAAGATCCAACAGCTCCGCGAAAAACGGTGGTGTTGGGGTCGTTTTCTGATACAGGCAGCGGGTCGGATTCCAAAAAATACCGCGCGATGGCCCGCTTGGGACTGGAAGTGGCGGATCGCGTCATTTTTGTCGGAAGCACAGCGACATACATTAAAAAAATGATGACACCTCAGTTGGAGGACCGGTTGTTTGCATTCGACACTATAGAGACTGCTTGCCGGCTGTTAGCCGGAGATTGCGTGGAAAATGAGCTGGTACTGCTCAAGTCCGGCTCGATTTTTCATCTGGAGCGGATGATTTGCGGGCAAAAAGAAGAATTTAAATGCTGGAAAGGATCCTGTGAGAAGAAGATTAATTGTGAAGTGTGCAAAGAAAGCGGGTTGGTATTCCCCTCCTCCTGAACAAAAAAGGGAGGGTCGGGACAGGCTTATTTTTCCCTCATTAATCACCGCCATAATATAAGGTCTCCATGCCCCGCATCAGTCGACTAATAATTTATCCCCTCGCTAAACAACACGTTAACCCTTTTCAACAATGTTTCCAGCCCTGATCGTTTTCGGCAAAGTCAGACCAACAAACAAACGATTGCCATAGCTTGAGTTTACCGAACTGAAATGCTAGAAAGGGTCAAACACACATTTACAAAGATTAATTGCGGGAAAACACCTGTGATCGAGCAAGAAAAAATATTCATGCGGGAGGCCCTCCGCGAGGCAGAGAAAGCCGCCGAGTTGGATGAGGTCCCGGTAGGGGCGGTCATCGTCCTCAACGGGGAAGTGATCGCACGCGGCTATAACCTTCGGGAGACCAGCCAGGACCCCACGACCCACGCCGAGATGATCGCCATCCGCGAGGCGGCCCGCAACACCGGGTTCTGGCGACTCTGCGACTGCACGCTCTACGTCACCCTCGAGCCCTGTGTGATGTGCATGGGCGCGATCATCCTCGCGCGCATCCCACGCCTTGTCTTCGGCTGCCGCGACCCCAAGGTCGGCGCCGCAGGCTCCCTCTACAACCTGGCTGCGGACGAGCGTTTCAACCACTGCGTCGAGGTCAGCGAAGGCGTTGAACAGGAAGCCTGCAGCCGGATACTGAGCGACTTTTTCTCCGCCCTGCGCCAACGCAATAAAAAATAACCGATTCCCACACCGGCGGGTTGGGCCGCCTTTCTTTTTCTTGCACCGACATAAAAAAACTGCTACTTAATTTGGACTTGATAACCCAGCGGAGAGGTGTCCGAGTGGCCGAAGGTGATTGACTCGAAATCAATTGTGGGGAAACCCACCGGGGGTTCGAATCCCTCCCTCTCCGCCAAATAAAACCAAGGGGTTAGCATGATTGCTGACCCCTTTGCTTTTAGTTAAAACGAAAGGGGATTGTGAGTTTGTCCCCACCCTGTCCCCATTTTTGGCCATTAGACTTCTAATTCCATGCAAAACCAAATTCGAGGTTTTGGAATGAATCAACTTCTCGATGAAAACCAGTTCCAAAAATTGATGGAGCTTGTTAACTATGAATTGCAAAAAGAGAATGTTCCAATTCATGCACGGCCATTAAGGAGCCTAAGTAAAGTTTGCCAAAAACTTGGAATTGGGCTTCCAATTGGCCCTTTACCAAATAGACCTCCTC
The DNA here is from genome assembly GCA_963665915.2 of Desulfuromonadales bacterium. Taxonomy (GTDB): domain Bacteria; phylum Desulfobacterota; class Desulfuromonadia; order Desulfuromonadales; family JAAYDE01; genus JAFGRU01. Next base: position 395,065 of record CAXXSG010000013.1, on the reverse strand, counting down.
AAGATCAAGTTTTTTCAGGTGATGACCTTTCATTGCGGATTTTTGAATGGTTTGATGATTTGTATGGTGAAAAGCTTGAATATGATTTTAGCGTTTGGTCTCTACCAGTTGAAATTTCAGGCGATATTTACTGTTTAAAATGCCCTTTGATTGTGGGAAAAGTCTTCATGGTGGCCGATCCAGATGAAATGGGCCAAGAAAAAAGAAAACTTGGGGAAAATAGGTTAATCAATGTGTTGGATTACGTTGAGGGGCTTACTCCAAAAATAGCTAAAAGAATGAGTTTTAAAGCCAAATGTTATATCTTGGACATGTTCCATTTTTGTTACTCTTTTAATGATCTTTCAAAAACTTTCAAGGAAAAGGATTTGGTTGCAAAGGGTTTAGCTGACATTGAAGCCTCGTCTTTTCATGTGTTTGGCAGGCACTTTGGTTTATCAAAATGGTCCTCCCTGCAAGCGATGGAAAAAATATTAAAAGCATTTTTAGATGGTTGCGGGCAAAAATTCGAACGAACCCATGATCTTGTTTTTTTAACAAATACTGCTGAAAGTCAAGGGCTTCCGGCTATACCAAAACAAGATTTGCAAGTTATTCAGTGTTCACCAAGCATTAGATATGATGAAGAAAAAGTATCGTTAAATGAGGCTTTAATGGCTTTACATATCTCAATGCGCCTTTGCTTCCATGTGCTTGATTTCATGAAAAAAAATAATTCTGAAAAAACCTAAAAAGCTACAATATGACGACTAAATTGACTCATTTCACAGAATCAGCGGATGCGGTAAAAAACATACTTGAGCATGGTTTTGCCTGGATGAGAAATGATCGAGAAGTAATTCGCTATTTTCTTCCTAGGGTAGTCGTCCCTGAAAAATTCGAATTCGGCGGTCTAGCAGACATAAGCTTAGTTCGCCGGACTCAACGTTAAATTCTCAAACCGTCCCGACAGTCTGACCGAAGACAATTTTGAACGGCTGCAGCAGTAATTTGAGCCGTTCCAGCTCTTTGAAAAAAAGCCAAAAGAAAGCTCGCAGCAGCTTTCTCAGATTGAAACCGCAGGCAGCCAGGATGGCGTTCACCTTATCGCCGTCGGAGCCTTTGAGATAGTTGCGATCCATCCGGTTGTCCTGCTTCATGTGACCGATCACCGGCTCAATGGCACTGCGCCGTTTAAACCAGCGCCATTCGCTTGGCATCATGCTGCTTTTGCGCCGATTGGCGAGATGGATTGCGGTGTTACCCAACTGTTTCGGGTTGCCCTTGTAGCCTTTGTCGCAGTAAGCATTTTCGGCTTCCCAGCCGACGATTTGCTTCAACTGCTTCAGAGCTCCCGCGAGGGTGTGCCCATCAAAAGGATTATGGTGTAGGGCTTCGACGCCGACGATCCAGTTGTCCTTGGAAGTCGTGACGACCGAAACCTTGCAGCCGAATTCGTACTTCTTGTGGACCTTGCCTTTGGCGATGCATTCCACCTCGGGAGCGTGCAGGCTGTACAGCTTCTTCTTGCTATGACGCTGCTGCGCCAGAAGCTGTTTTGCATTGGCCAGTAGTTCGGCCAATTGTTCATCGGGCTGCGGACAGTTGCGCAGGATGTTGCGATACACCCGACCGAGAAAGTTTTTGAGTCTCTTCTGCTCACGTTTGGACCGCTTCATCTGCCGGGCATGCGCATAGCGACCGTTCATGATCAGCGCCTTTTTTCCCAGCCGCAGATAGCTTTGACGCAACGAGATACCGCGATCCTTGGCGGCCTTGACCAACAAAACCCGGGCCTTGTGGTACAGGCGCGAATCGGTTGGATAGGCGATAGCCTTCTCCTGAACCGTGGTATCGACGTTGACCCGCTCCATGTGCTGCTTGGTCAAATGCTTTTCACGCTTGGCCGTTTCCAGGGTTTCGCTAAGCAATTGCGCCATGTTCTTCGGGCCGATCCGCTTGCGCCAGCGGGTCATGGAGGTCGGATCGACCGGCAGATTGTGAATGAAAAACTCGAACCCGCAGAAATACTGCCAATAAGGGTTTTCCAGCAGTCCAACAACGACGGACTCGTCACTCTCATCGAAGGCGTGCTTGAGATAATGCAAACCGACCATCAGGCGGGTTGATTTACCAGGGCGGCCTTTTTCGGAATAGAGGGCACCGAACTTTTTATCGAAGACCGACCAGTCAATCTGATCCGCCAACACGAACAACGGATGCTCACGGTTCAGGATCTGGACGAGTCGCGAACGAAATAGATCGGCTTGGTCATTCTGCTTATCTTTTGGCTTCATAAAATCACCATGTTTTAAAGGCTGAACTACTATTTCTGGTGATTTTAACAACTTTAAGATGAATTTTAAATCAATTATTTCAAGTGGTTATAGTTTTTCAGGGACGACTAATTAACCATCGATTTTTTTGAGATTAAGTATGCTGTCCTCGGAACTCGTCCAGAAATGGTAGCGATTTCATCACTCTTATGCTGCTGTACGGCAGCCGCATAGCTATCAAGACGGGATCGCGGGATATCCCGAGTGGAAAAGGTGCAATCCTTTCCCCAGTCAATATATATCGGTTCTGGGCGCATCCGCCGGGCATCTTTGCCAAGGTCGCTGCATAGCAAATCGCTTAACAGCTTTCTTTTGGAATATGGTTCTGCATCCGCCTTGAACGAAATTGATCTTTGTTGCAGAATCTGATCAATGATTCCCTCATCGAGAGTCGCCAGAATTGAGGCCGGAGACCCGTAGCGTGATCTTTTACCTTTTTTCGGCGCTTCCAGCGAGAGAATAGAATACCCCATTTTATAATTGGTATAGTTGACGACAATGCTATGCCCCTGGACAAGTCGGTTCTTCCTCTCCGTCAGTTCACTTGCTGAAGGATACAAACAAAGAGGGGGACATCATACCTATTTCTCATCCTTTGAGTTCCGGAACTCCTGTCCGATAAAATGATCTGTCTCGTTCTATTATTAACTCAGGTGGTGCACTTTGAACTTGAATCTACCCTCTCCCACTCAGATAATGATCACGATACCTTGGTCAAAATCTCAGCGCCCTCAGCAGTGACCAGAACGGTATGCTCAAACTGCGCGCTGACACTTCCGTCAGTCGTCGTAGTAGTCCACCCATCTATTTTGGATGTCTCTACATCATAAGATTTCCCCATATTAATCATAGGCTCAACGGTGAAAATCATCCCTTCTTGCAGTCGGACTCTATTTTCAGGGTTATAATGATGAAGGACATGAGGATCTTCGTGGAATTGTTTGCCGATACCATGTCCACCGTAAGCCCTGACAATAGAGTAATTAAACTTATTGATATATTTCTCGGTGGCTTTACCTATTTCAAATAAATATTTTCCTGGTTTAATTGCAGCGATCCCTCGGTACATGGCTTTTTCTGTTCTACGCACCAGCTTCTGTATTTTTTCATCAACATCACCAATCAGAAAAGTATAGGAGGTATCTCCATGGTAACCATCCAGAATTACAGTTATATCGACATTGACAATATCGCCATCCTTGAGAATATCGTTTTCGGAAGGGATCCCGTGGCAAACGACGTCATTGATTGACGTGCAAATACTCTTCGGAAATCCATAATAATTCAATGGAGCTGAAATCGCGCCATGTTCTTGGGTAAATTCTTCGCAGAGATCGTTCAAATATTGTGTGGAGACACCTTCCTTAACAAAGGGTCCAATATAAAACAATACTTGGGCAGCAAGATTTCCCGCCCTTCTCATTTTTTCTATCTCTTCCCGGGTCTTAATAACAACCATCATTTTCTCCAGTCATATTGGGGACAGTTCCAGGGACAGTATACCTAACCAAAAAATTTTGATGGGTCAGAAGAAGGCAGGGGACGTTCTTGAAATATTCACATTCTCTGCGAACTTCTTTTCCTGCCACAACATTTCCACACTCAAAAACTTAACAGAAACAGGGGGACATCTTACCTGTTTTTCATCCTTTGGTCTTCGTTTCCGCCCAGATTTTCGAGGCTTAACTGCCCGCATAAGCTTAGCCGCCAGCGAGTTCAGGAACTCCTCGTTCCCCAAGGCCCGTCTTGTTAAGTTCTGGGGACATCCAAATAAAGGGGTCAAATCTCCGTTTGACTCTTGCTCCAAAAATTAAAGGAAAATAGCCGGAGTTCTGGGGACAGTATACCTAACTATCACTGCATTTCTTTTGTGGCCCAGGCTTTTGGGGTTTCAATACACGCCCCAGTTTATGTTCCAGATCTTCTACAAAAGCAATTCCACCCAAGGGGCGGCCGGTACGCTCATGGCGACATGATTAAATCAACCTCATCATTTGATGATAGTCTTAAATAGCTTTTCCAGTCAGGAATTATTCCCAATAACGGAGCAACCCTTGCCAGTTTGTCATCTTGAGCTTGAAGGTGTCCACGGGCACTGCTCCAGCTATAATCTTCAGGCTTCGACACCAATCCCGCTGCTACCGGATTCATTTCGATATACCGCGCTGTCGCTAATAAATACTGTATATCCATGGGAAAAGAGGCAAATCTTTCCTGCCATAAATGCCCCCGCCATTTTTGGCGAAAATTAACATGCCGGGTATACCGGCGATGTGCTTCACCGATAGCACGGGCCAGACCTTCCTCTGTTTTTGGTACTGCGATTAAATGAACGTGATTAGGCATCAGGCACCAAGCCCAGATTTCAACATTATGCTTTTGGCACCAATGCGCCATCAAATCAATGTACACAAGGTAGTCTTCCTCGCAAAAAAATGTTTGCTGACGACGATTGCCTCGCTGGGTAATATGATGGGGATATCCAGGGGCTATGACACGGGCGATTCTAGCCATAAATGAACTCTAACTGTGCTTTAGTGTATGTCAAAGATAAGTATACTGTCCCCGGAACTACGGATGACCCTACACCCCATCCTTGTAAATAGGTGTTAAGTCTCCCTATTTTCTTATGCCTGGCGCACAAAAAAAAAGGCGGGGCGCCGTAAAAGCTGCCCGCCTTTGTTCTGCTGTTTAATTCAGATTTAAGGGATGTGATCAGGTGTTTTCCGCCAGGATTTCTTCAATATCAGGGATACAGCTACCACAGCCAGTTCCTGCAGAGGTGGCGTCCTTGACTTCCTCGACTGTCGTCAGATTTTTTTCTTTAATGGCTTTGACTATGGTTTCACGATCGACGTTCATGCAATGACAGATAGTCTCAGACATGGTGCTTCTCTCCTTTTTTAGGATTGATGTGTTGATCCAAAAACTGATAGGTGGCTGATGTTTACACAAAATACGTGATTGAAGGCCAACGGGATTCAGTCACGTTCTGTCTTTAAACCTATCAGATGTTTGGACAATTGAAAGTCCACCTTCAATGATATTCTATCAATCGATCTCCTTGTCGAAATAGGACCGAGTTCTGCGGGAATTCCGGGGACAGTATACCTAACCCCAAAATATTGATTGGTCAGGAGAAACGGGGACAGATTCACTTTCCGAGATTCACAAAGAAAGGGGTCAAATCTCCGTTTGACTCTTTGCTAACCCCTAAAAAATCTTTTCAAGTTCTGGGGACATTATACCTAACCCCACAAAACTGGATGCTACTTCTGTATATTGTCCCCAGAATTCTGTCCCAGAATTCCCCCCGTTCAGGATTTCCCTCTTGGTGCCTGCAGATCAAATTGAGAGGAGCGTTGAGCTTTGCCACACCCGCTGGGTGGCCAATAATGGCGAATAGCTAAAGGGATGTTTCTGGAAAAATCAATCTGACCCTTTTTTACCTTTAAAATTGAAACAGGGGGACACCATACCTATTTTTCATCCTTTGGTCTTCGTTTCCGGCCAGGTTTTCGAGGCTTAACTGCCCGCATAAGCTTGGCCTCCAGCAAATTCAGGAACGCCTCGTTTCCCAAGGCCCGTCCTGTTAAGTTCTGGGGACATCCATGATAAGTAAAGTCAAGGGGAAAACGGAGATTTCCCTTAACCTCCAAATGCCCTCCGGTGGTTTTTTCTTTCAATCCTTCTTGCCCACCTGGCCTTTTTAATCTGTCTTTGGGAGTTCTGGGGACAGTATACTTAACTATCACTACTTTTCTTTTGTGTGTGAGTTCCAGGGACAGTATACCTAATTCAAAATCGATGCTCTTATGAAGGGGCATTCTTGCTTTATTGCATTGAAAGAGGCTGCTCAATCGTCCGGCACCACGTATAGGGTAAGCCCCTCCATTTTTTCGATGCGAACAAGTTGCTCGATTTCCAGCGGCGGCCCATCATCAATCCGTTCAGCCCGCCAAAGCTCGCCACGAACCTGCACATAACCGGAAGGTGCCAGGCGTTTTTTGACGAGCCCGCATTCACCGACCAGGGCGCCGGTCAGGCTGGCATCATTGGGCTCGTAAGCCCGCCAGACAAAAGGGAACAGCACCGCCTCTTTGGCAATCCAAAAAGCAACCAGCAACCAGAAAAGCCAGCCGGGCAGTTCAACCCACCACCAAACGATGATCAGGATCACGATAAAGCCGGCCACACCAGGCAGACTCATTAGTATATAGCGGGAATAAACGGAGCGTGGGATTTTTTCCTTTTTAGCTATCATCGGTGTACCGGGAGAATCCTCCAGAATTACCTACTTTTTTCTACCGCACGGGCGCACTCAATGGGGAAAAAGGGGATAGATTTATTTTCCTGCCTGTCCACGGCCAGCATATACTCCACCAGCTTTCGGGCGACCGCCAATGCCGCCCGGTTTTTGGGGCCGCGAGCCAACTCCTTTTCGCGAAGCTGGGCCAATGGTTCATTCCATTGTGGTGTTATTTTGGCGGTTTCAATCAGCTTGGTTTTTAAATGTTGATTGCATTTTTTTTGTGGGAGTTCTGCGGACAGTATACCTAACTTCACAAAACTGAGTGGGAATTCTATATACTGCTCCCGGAACCCTTAATATATTTTAGAGGAAATCTTTCGGGCGGTTTGTTTTCGCGGTTCATTGAATATAATGAATAAGACCAGGAAAAAATGGCGGGAAGAAGTCCTTATCCTCCGGTTCCGCATCAGGTTGCGCCCACAGGCAAAACCCTTTCCGCCGATTGATTAAATCGTCGGGGCTTTTTTAACTGCAGGAGAATTCTCAAAGGTGAAAAAGATGAATGGCCCGAAAGAACCTTTCAAAAACAGGATGTCGGCACAAATCATTGCTCGCCTGATCATAGTTATCATCGTGGTAGTGCTATTATATCTGTCTTTCGGGAGTCAGCCCTAGCCCGAATAATTTATGAAATTTTTTCTGCAAAATCAGCCAAGTTTCATAAATAAAGTCGGATAGGCCTGTAAACCAATGGCACAGGGGTTGAGTTCCGGGGACAGCATACCTAACCCCAAAAAATGGATTGGTTAGGTGAAACGGGGACAGATTTATTTTCCGAAACTAATAAACAAAAAACCGCCGGTGTCTCTCGACGCCAAGTGGTTTCTTATTTAATCCAAATTTTCTGTCCGGAAATCCACGCCAGCCTCCGGTAATGAAACCCGGATTATTCATGAAGACTTTTACTGCAACCGTCAATTGCCCGCCATCGCAAGCCGTGCTCGCTCCTTGCGCTTCGACGTACTGCAAATACGCCTGCAGAGCAACTCGCTGTGCTTGACTTGACCTGATGAACACTTGACGCTTTCGCGACAAAGCATCATGAACAAACCAGGTTATGGAAAAATCAAACACTATCAAATTACAACTTCATTAAAAATATGTCAAAAAAGAAAAGGGGGGATTACAGGGACAGTATTCCTAATTAACCATCGATTTTTTTGAGATTAAGTATGCTGTCCTCGGAACTCGTCCAGAAATGGTAGCGATTTCATCACTCTTATGCTGCTGTACGGCAGCCGCATAGCTATCAAGACGGGATCGCGGGATATCCCGAGTGGAAAAGGTGCAATCCTTTCCCCAGTCAATATATATCGGTTCTGGGCGCATCCGCCGGGCATCTTTGCCAAGGTCGCTGCATAGCAAATCGCTTAACAGCTTTCTTTTGGAATATGGTTCTGCATCCGCCTTGAACGAAATTGATCTTTGTTGCAGAATCTGATCAATGATTCCCTCATCGAGAGTCGCCAGAATTGAGGCCGGAGACCCGTAGCGTGATCTTTTACCTTTTTTCGGCGCTTCCAGCGAGAGAATAGAATACCCCATTTTATAATTGGTATAGTTGACGACAATGCTATGCCCCTGGACAAGTCGGTTCTCCTTCTCCGTCAGTTCACTTGCTGAAGGATAGAATTTTGGTCTGGTCAGATCGATTCCGGATCGTTGCGCCATGGCAGCATAGGACAATTCGTAACTGCCCGTCGGGCTCCAGATAGACCAACTGCCACCTTGAGCCTTTTCTATCCCATTGATTTGTGCACTGATTTCATTTGGTTTATACCAAAAACCTTGAATCCACGGCCGTACTGGTTTGTCGGTGCGACGCATCATGCTCCGCATACTGGCTTCCATAATCATTTCCGGGAATTCGCCGGGTGCTTGTTTTCCAAGGAAGCCTGTCGGGAAATGAGACGGATAAAACATCGGGCAGATGACATCCAGATGGGGTGCCATTTTCTCCAACACCTGCCCCACACCGAAATCATCGGTCTTCCAAGCGGTTAAACCGAAAATATCGGCTGATAAACGAACACCCAAGGGATTCAATTCAGCATGGGCTTTTTCAAGAAAAGAGGCGATGTAATCAGATTTTGAAAAACCAGGTACTACATTCGGGTAACGAATCCGGGAAAGGTTCCCATCACTGGGAAAACGCACATAGTCGAATTGAATCTCGTCAAAACCGATCTGTGCCAATTCTTTGGCCAAGGCAATATTGTATTCCCAAACGCGACTGTCCGTTGGGTTGCTCCAGCTGAGATCATTGGCATCTGACCAAGGCTCATCGCTTGACTTTTCCATAACGCTGAGATCCGGAAAGGTCGTTGCAAGCTGATTATCGGCAAATACATCCAACTTGGCGATGGTATGAATGCCCTTGTTTTTCAAACGTAATACTTGTTTTTCCAAATATGAATATTTGGTTGTTACCCCAAGCTGCAACGCCAGCTTATTTTTAGAATTCCACATCAGCTTCCCTTTTGGGGTTTTTACATGCAAAACCACAGCATTAACCGGGGTAATACCGGCATAATGAACGATTTCATCAAGGGTCCGCTGGGTAATTTTGTGAGGTGGGAGATATAACGCATTAAAGCGATCTATGCCCGTCCCGGCAAAGGTTACCTGGCTAAAAGCCGATATGACCAGGAACAATAAAGCGGCAATGAAAAAGACAATTGGGTGGGGAGAGTTTTTTTTCAACAATTGTTGGTTACCCTTTCATGACCGGCAGGCGAAAGATCGTCAAATGAATTTTCGTCTCTTGATATGCTATCCAACGGTCTCAAGAAGCGTGCCGATCATTGCATCTTGGGCTTTGATGATTTTTAATTGGCATCATGTGTGCCTGGGTCGATACGGTTTCGGTCATTTCCCCGGCGAGACCGACATTTGAGGGCTCCACTGCCTTTAGTTGACCGTCTTCCATTATTTGTTTGGGGAAGCCGGGTGTATCCACTTGGCTGACGTTTGCTTTACCCCCCTGAATCCCTTTCTTTCATTTTTAACCGATTTTTTTAAAACCGTCAGTATTAACGTTGGCTACGTTGTTGGCTGTTACGCTGAGTTTGGAAGAAAACACATTAAATGCCGAGGCTGCTGAATTAACAGAGAAACGGGACTGATTTATTTTCCGAGAGTCATAAACAAAAACCGCCGGTGTCTCTCGACGTCAAGCGGTTTCTTATATAATCCAAATTTTCTGTCCGGAAATCCACGCCAGCCTTCGGGAATTAAAAAGAAAAAGAGGGAGAATTCGGTATACTGCCCCCCGGAACTCCCTCCAACGCCTTTCCCTCCGCTTGACGAAACCCTTCCTTATTTGTAAGCTGACCAATATCGGTTTATAATTTTTTAATTTTATTTGGTTTCGCAGACAATGAAAAAATCCTTTTTCATTTTTTTAATGTTCCTTCTATTCGGGTCTCTTTGTACCCTCGGCATTGCGAAACAAACCAACCTGCCCCAGCCTGATCATGATGGGCCGGAAACAAAGGCGCTATTGCCGATCAAAATCGGGTATTTTAACGGGCCACCGCATATTTTTTTTGATGAGAAAAACAAAAAAGTCAGCGGCGCTGTTTTTGATCTGATTGAAAATCATATCGCGCCTGAAATGGGCGTGAAATTTCACTGGGAGGTTAAACCGGCCACTATTCCAAGGCAATTGAACCAACTCCTGAATTCAAAAAGATACATTGCATGCTTGTTAACCTTTGTGCCCACTCGTCTTGAATATTCAATCTATTCAAAAAACCCCTTTTTTTATGGTCATCCGATAATAGCCGTACTTAAAAGCAACCCCCTGAAAAACATCGAAGAAGCAAGCGACATTAGTCACATGGTTTTTGGTTATGCGCAAAAGGCCTATGTCACGCCTTTCATGAGGCATCCGTCCATAAAATTTGATCTTGTCGGGAGTCCTGACTTTCAAGAGATCAACCTGAAAAAAGTGGCCTACCGCCGAATTGACGGTGTGTATTCACTAGGAAAAGGCTCCACGCTGTTTTATTTGCAGAAGCTCGGCCTGCTCGATGAATTCAACCTGCTTGAATTGCCGGAAAAACCATTACCGTTTCACATGGTGTTTTCCAAAGATCTCCGCGAATACACTGAAAAATTTGATCAAATTTTTGAAAGACTGGGCGGGCAGAGTTTATACTTAGAACTTTTAAGCAAATATATCGATGTATCCAGGCTTTAACCGATCCTTCAAACCAAGCGTTATCCACAGAAAAGGGAGAGCATTTACTTTCTTCCTCACCAACAAAAAAGGACCCCAAGGGATTGAAAATAGGGGTACACCATACTTATTTCCCATCCTTTGGTCTTCGTTTCCGGCCAGGTTTTAGAGGCTTAACTGCCCGCATAAGCTTGGCCTCCAGCGAATCCAGGAACGCCTCGTTTCCCAAGGCCCGTCCTGTTCGCTCGTGGCTGCGAATCTTTTCGACGTCTCCCTAGTTCGGGACAATTCTGGGGCCAGTATACAGAATTATCATTTCCCTTTTTGGGTTAGATAAACTGCCCACGGAACTCCACAATTTCCTTCAGCGTGGCAACTGATCCGGTGGCAGGGGTTTAGGCGCGCCGGGATCTTGCGCCGGCGGCTTGGGTTTGGGTTTTTGATGTTGGGCCTGGAACCATGCGGTGCAGGCGTCGATATAGCGGTCACACGAATTGCCGGCGTGCGGTTTGAGGACGGCGTAGCACATGGCCTGGGCCTCGGCGGCCAGCGCAGGATCGGCACTTCCGTGGGTGCGTTTGCAGACACAGCGTGAGGCCTCGCACATCTTCGCCGACTGGCAGCGCGAATAGGCCGAGCACGGGTCGTTGCCGGGGTTCTGCCTTCTCGCGCGCATCTCGCACTCACGGTACTGGCGTTCGCAGTCAAACATGCTCTGCAGCGACTGTGCGAAAGCCGCCGATGTAAAGAGGACGGCGAAGAATAGGGTGGCAACGGTGACAATGGACGAAAACATCTGTGCGGCCTTGGCGGCCTTCATCAATCGGTTTTTCATCTCTCCTCAATCTCCGGTTGAAGTGATTAAAAATCTCTTTTCCTGGGTGGCGTCCCAGGGGCAGGCTTGATTATGGGAATTATTCACGCTCTCTTCAAAAAAATAATGGAAAAAAGGGGCTGCAACAAAAAGAGCAAGTTTAAATCTTAAAAAAGTATAAAAAGTCAGCAATTATTTTCTTCTTTTCATGGGTACTCCAGTCATTTCCCCCGCAGGTGCAACAGGGATTTTCTGCTCCTTTATCAGCGTATCAACGGCGTGGGGAACGAGATAAGCGGAAGACCTTTTTCCCCACGTCACGAAAAACCAATTCCCCGGAATATTTTGAGGGCGTTTCGCTCCCAACCAGTAGCCTCTGGCCAGGGTTGCAGGGGAAACCGTATGGCTGCCCTTTTCCTGAACCAATGGGGGTTCATCCGGGTGGTATCCGTCGTCCCCCCACAAATAGCTCCGTGAATGCAAAGAATAACTCTTTCCCTCGAAAGCTATCCGTTTAAAGGCCCAGGGAATTTCTTGTCCGTCAACAACCAGATGCCCGTGACGGGCTTCCGAACGGGTCCCTTTGGCAGAGAAAGAAAGGTAGTAATCGATCTGAGATATTTTGTCGGCACACCCCGCCATAAACAACAAAAAAACAAAAAAAATAGTAATTAATCTGCACATCCAGGCACACTCCTTAAAAAATTTTCAGTCGTTGTTTCGGCACCCAGAGAAAGCAACCTCCGTGCCTCGGCACGTTGAAAAAATTTGTTTTTGGAGCAAATCATAGGTTCCGGGTCTACACATTTGAAAAAATGAGATGAGAAAAGGTCCGGGGAGAAATAGGAGGACACTATACCTATTTCCCATCCTTTGGTCTTCGTTTTCGGCCAGGTTTTCGAGGCTTAACTGCCCGCATAAGCTTGGCCTCCAGCGAATCCAGAAACGCCTCGTTTCCCAAGGCCCGTCCTGTTCGCTCGTGGCTGCGAATTTTTTCGGCGTCTCCCTGGTTCGGGTGACCGAGAAACAGGCCCCAATCACCTACCATCTCCAACAACGCAGAAACCGTCACGAGTTCATCGTCTCTGCCATCCAAATGAGCCCGTGCACTACTCCAGTCCCATAAAAAAGGATCGGCTGCCAGCTTTGCCCGTACCGGATTCATTTCAACGTATTGGGTCGCAGCAAGAAGATAGTTTTCATCCATCGGAAAAGAGGAAAAACGGCCCTGCCAAAGATGCCCGGTCCATTTCTGTCGTTGGTTGATCATGAGCGAATAACGCCGATGAGCTTCCCCGATGGCCCTCCTTAAACCGTCTTCGGTCTCCGGAACGGCTATCAGATGGACATGGTTCGGCATCAGGCAATAGGCCCAAATGGCAACCTTGAATTTTCGGCACCATGTGGACATAAGTGAGAGGTATGTTCGGTAATCCTCGTCACAGAAGAAGGTCTCCATCCGTCGATTGCCACGCTGGGTGACATGATGAGGAGTATGGGGGGCGATAATACGGGCAATACGAGGCATGTTGCAGATTTTATTAAAAGCAAATTAGCGCGTCAATCAAAAATTAGGTATGGTGTCCCCTTATTTCCCTGAACGAACCTTGTAACGGGCTGATGACATACCGCTCGTTTTCGGTAAAATGTTTGTAGGACATGGCAGACTCCCTTCTAGCTCTGAGTTGATCGTACTTCCCAGAATACCAGAAGCCCTGTCATGTCCTGCTCTTAACTCAATTGGTGCACTTTGAAGTTGAATCTACCAAGCACCTTCGTATCGACCACAGTAAAGACGAATTTGCCAAAGGCCGAAACCACATCAATGATATCGAAGGCTTCTGGGGGCATGCAAAAACTCGCTTGGTTCGTTTCCCTGGCATGGCTCCCGACACCTTCAACTTGCATCTAAAAGAATGTGAGTTTAGGTTCGATCACAAAGGTGAGGATGTCAGCCATTTGATCCTTCAAATTCTACGGAATCAAACTCTAAACCAGCCATGACCCATAATGAATATTAAGGCTGGCTACACTCCTTTTTGTGGGAGAATTATTCATGTAGGATGATTATTCCAATGCTAATTTCGCTTGCCTTTTTGCCTTTTCCTGTCAACCGTTTCCATCTGAATGTATTGTAAGGTTTATCATGACTGAAGTTTTTTAAATTACTCCAAGATCAAGCAATAAAAACTGTATAAATTTTGAAGGGAATAGTTTTCGGCATATTTTGAGAGGAGAACAATGTTCAGGTCGTTACTCACGATTCGTTTGATTATTATTTCCCTACTCGGAATTTTTCTTGCGAGTTGTCAACCACATGACATTGACTATTTCCCAGTCCCGATAGAAGAAGGTGCGGGAGAGTACAGCATCTCTTCTCTTGGGTCGAGATCTGAAAGTCAGGTCTGGTGGGCGGCGTTTGGTGATTCGAAAATGGATATACTTATCCGTGAAGCTGTTACAAACAACTATGATGTGATGCAAGCGATAGCCAGGCTTAATCAGGCTGCAAGCTTGACCAGGCAGTCGAAGGCGACACGGCTGCCCCAGTTGAATCTGGAGGCAAACAGCCGGCAGGAATGGTCAGAGGGCGAAGACCGAGAACGATTAAACCGTATAGGCGGTGCGTTGGAGTGGGAAATTGATGTGTTCAACCGTCTCGGATCGGCAGCAATTGCCCGTCAAAGCGAAGAGGCTGCACGTTTGGAGGATATCGAAGCGGTAAGGTTGAGTTTGTCAGCAGAAGTTGCAGAGGCCTACTTTGATGCAGTCGAACAGCGAAAACAGCTTGAACTACTGCAAAATCAGATTGATACCGACCGGAAATTGCTGGAACTGACCAAACTTCGTTTTGAAAGTGGATTGACCTCCTCAGTGGATGTCTGGCAACAGAACAGTCAATTGGCAGAGATCGAAAGTCTCGTCCCACCAACTGAGGTGATACTCCGGGTTGCTGAGAATCGGCTGGATGTCCTGATCGGGCAGGCTCCGGATGGGCTGGATCGTGTGACTGAGGAGGACAATTTCGCTACAATCGGTGAACTGCCGTCTTTGGGCGTGCCGTCGGACCTGCTGCTCCACCGTCCTGACCTGAGAGCCCTACGAAATGAGCTGGTTGCAGCGGATGCACAAATCGGTCAGGCCATATCCGAGCGTCTGCCGCGTGTCATGCTGGATGGAGCCTTTTTTTATGAGGATGGGCTGGAGTTGAGCGGTCCTGTTGGTTTTATTCTTGGATCGCTCGTCCAGCCGCTGATCGACTGGGGTGCGCGTAAGGCAGAAGTTGAGCGCAATAAGGCGCTTTACGTCGAACGTCTGGCACTCTTCTCGCGGGTGTATGTCGAGGCGATCGAAAGTGTGGAAAATACGCTTTACCGGGAGCAGAAGCAAAGAGAGTTTCTCGATCGGCTGGAGAGTCGGCGTGAATTTCTGCAACTTACCGTCGAGCAAACCAAAGATCGCTATATAAATGGTCTGACGGATTTCTTGCCCGTGCTGATCGCCATAAAAGAATTGCAGCAAATTGAGCGTGTCCTCTTGCGGCAACAGAGAACACTGCTCGGTTTTCGGATTCAACTCCATCGCGCCCTTGGAGGCAATGTGGGGAGTTCCTTAACGCCAATATTGGAAGAAGTTTCGAAGGATTGAAATGATGACTGCTCGTTCTTTTTTTCAGCATTACTTAATTTTTACAAGCATTTGCCTTGCTCTTATTTTTTCGTTTTCCACAGTATGGGGCCAGCAACCGGTCCCTGTGATTGTCAAAGCAGCGAAGGTGGATCGTTTCGTCAATCGTGTGGAAGCTCTTGGTACATTGCGAGCCAAAGAAACAGTCGATCTCACCGCGACCGTAACGGATAAGGTAACCGCGATCCATTTCGAAGACGGCCAGCGGGTAAAAGCAGGTGATATATTGGTTGAAATGACGAATGAGGAAGAGCAAGCATTACTGGAGGAAGAAAAGTCGACCCTGGACGAAGCAAAAAAACAGTATGAAAGAGTAAGGCCGCTCGTCGAAAGGGGCGCAGCCTCCAGGTCGCTGCTCGAACAGCGTCGGCGGGAGTATGACACCGCTCAGGCACGTTCTCGGGCTATCGAATCCCGGCTCCGGGACCGTTTGATTGTTGCGCCATTTTCGGGAGTGGTTGGCCTGCGAAATATTAGTGTCGGTGCCCTCATTGAGCCTGGGGATCTTATCACGACACTCGATGAAGACAGCACTATGAAGCTTGATTTTACGGTGCCGGCAATTCATCTGGCGACGCTGAGAACGGGTCTGCCTGTAATCGCCAGGACACCGTCCTATGGCGAACGAACATTTCAGGGCGAGGTTACAGGTATTAGCAGCCGAATTGATCGGACGACACGGTCTATTATTGTTAGAGCCCTTCTGCCTAATCCGGATCGTCTATTAAAAACCGGCTTGCTGATGAGCGTTGATTTGCTCAAGAATCCACGCGACGCAGTTATGATACCAGAGGAAGCGCTGATTCCGTCAGGTCAGGTAAATCATGTGCTGGTTGTGGATAAAGCAGCAAAACCTCCGGTTGCCATGAAGAGAGAGGTGGTGATCGGTGGCCGTCGCCCCGGTGAAGTTGAAATAGTGAGTGGCCTTGCCGTTGGCGAATATGTCGTTATTCATGGTAACCTCCGCACACGACCGGGTCAGGAGGTAGAGATTATCGCGGTGGCTACGGGAGACGAATCCCTCAAACAGTTGTTGGACCATGGTGGAGGGGGTTTGACCCAATGATACTTTCCGACATCTCAGTCAAGCGGCCAGTCTTTGCCTCGGTGATTTCGCTACTGCTGATGGTCTTCGGTCTTGTAGCCTTCAACAGGCTGCCTTTACGCGAGTACCCGAACATTGATCCACCGGTTGTCACTATTGATACCATTTATCCCGGTGCGTCGGCAAATGTGGTTGAAACACGGATTACCCAACTCATCGAAGAGCGAATCGCTGGTATCGAAGGCATTAAATTCATCGAATCGACCAGTGAAGATGGCCGTTCTGTAGTAACCGTCGAATTTATAACCGACCGGGATATTGACGGAGCTGCAAATGACATCCGAGACCGAGTCTCAGGTATCCTGGACGACCTGCCGGATGAGGCGGACCCGCCTGAAATAGAGAAGATTGATTCGAACGATGACGTTATCATGTGGGTGAATCTGGTCAGTGATCGTATGACCGTACCGGAACTGACAGATTATGCCGAGCGATACCTGGTTGATTATTTCTCTGTGTTAAGTGGCGTTTCACGGGTCAGAATTAGTGGCGCGAAGATCTTTGCAATGAGGATATGGATTGATCGCCAGGCCATGGCGGCAAGAAGTCTTACGGTCAATGACGTAGAGGAAGCACTGCGTGCTGAAAACCTGGAACTTCCGGCCGGAAGCATCCAATCCGATGAACGCTCATTTACCGTGCGTGTAAAACGCACCTTTCGGACGGCGGAAGATTTTAGAAAACTGGTCCTGTCGCGTGGAGAAGATGGCTATCTCGTTCGCCTGGAAGATATCGCCCGCGTTGAGCGGGGTACGGAAGAAGACCGCGGCTTTTATAGAGGCAACACGGTACCCATGGTTGGTTTGGGCATCATCAAACAATCGACTGCCAACACCATTGATGTGGCCCGCAGTGCCAAGGCGGAGGTGCTTCGCCTCAGCCTGAATCTGCCTGAAGGCATGGAAATCAAGCAGAGTTATGACACTTCAGTTTTTGTCGAAGCTGCAATCAATGAGGTGTATAAAACTCTGCTGATTGCCATTGTCTTGGTCGTTCTGGTCATTTTTCTTTTTCTTGGCAGCGTCCGGGCCACTTTCATACCTGCGGTAACCGTTCCCATATCTATTATTGCCACGTTTATTGTCCTGTATGCCCTCAATTTTTCAGTTAATCTCCTTACCTTACTGGCACTGGTTCTAGCAATAGGGCTAATCGTGGACGACGCCATTGTAGTCCTGGAAAATATCCATCGGCGCATAGATGAAAAAGGTGAATCGCCCCTGGTGGCTGCCTTCAGAGGCACCCGTCAGGTCGGTTTTGCGGTCATCGCAACCTCGCTGGTGCTGATCTCGGTGTTTGTACCGATTTCTTTTCTGCAGGGAGATGTCGGGCGCCTCTTTTCGGAGTTTGCCTTGACAATGGCTGCGGCTGTAGCATTCTCAAGCCTTGTTGCCCTTACCCTGTCACCGATGATGGCGTCAAAAATTCTGAAACAAAGAGGAGGTGACCGCCAGAGTAATCGGCTTATCGACCGCTTTTACAGGGGTATCAGGAAAAGGTATCGTCGTCTGCTTAAAACTGTCTTAAAGCGACCGGTCCTGGTTATCGTGATTTATGTGGCGCTGCTTGGCAGTGGGGCGTGGCTGTATCAGCAGATACCAACCGAGTACGCACCAAAAGAAGATCGCGGGGCTTTTTTTGTTCTGGTGAACGGACCGGAAGGTGCGACCTATGAATACATGGAAGAATACATGACCGAAATCGAGCGGCGTCTCATGACGTTTATCGACAGCAATGAAGCGACCCGATTGCTGGTCCGTACTCCCCGAACATTCTCGAATTTTGCAAATTTCAACTCCGGAATAGTGATTTTCCTGCTTAACGACTATAACCAGAGGCGGTCGGCCTGGACCATAATGGATGAAGTGCGTGGCAAACTCTCAGGGCTCCCTGGGGTGCGGGCCTTTCCGGTGATGCGCCAGGGCTTCGGAGCTTCCATCCAAAAACCGCTGCAGTTTGTCATTGGGGGCGGTACCTATCAAGAATTGGCAAAGTGGCGGGATATTCTCCTGGAAAAGATCGAAGCTGATAATCCGGGCCTGGTTGGTCTTGATTGGGATTACAAGGAGACAAAACCCCAGCTGCAGGTGAATATTGATTATGACCGTTCTGCTGAACTGGGGGTAACCATAGGCAATATAGGCCGGACCCTGGAAACGATGCTCGGCTCCCGACGGGTGACAACCTATCTCGATGAAGGTGAAGAATATGATGTGATACTCGAAGGTGAGCGCGATGCGCAGCGTACTCCGACCGATTTACAGAACATCTATGTGCGGTCGTCACGCAGCAACGACCTGATTCCGCTGTCTAATCTTGTTACTTTGGAAGAATTTGCCGATTCAAATGAGCTGAACAGGTATAATCGCGTCCGCGCTATAACCCTGGAAGCAAATCTTGCCGACGGACTGGCATTAGGCGACGCGCTTGCGTACATGGAGAATCTCGTCAAAGAGCATTTGCCGGGAAAGGTTATCATCGACTACAAGGGTCAGTCTCAGGATTTTAAAAAATCGGCTCAGTCTATTACCTTTGTTTTTCTACTGGGGCTTCTTGTAGTGTTTCTCGTGCTGGCAGCTCAGTTCGAGAGCTATATTGATCCCCTTGTTATTATACTCACGGTGCCATTGGCGATTGCCGGTGGGCTGCTGGGGCTTTACTTTAGCGACAGCACCTTAAATCTCTACAGCCAGATCGGACTGGTTATGCTGATCGGTCTGGCCGCGAAAAACGGCATATTGATAGTCGAGTTCGCCAACCAGCTTCGGGAGCGGCGACTCTCTTTCTATCATGCTCTCCTGAAAGCCTCGGTAGTGCGGCTGCGCCCAATCGTCATGACCGGTATCACCACTGCGGCAGGAACGATCCCGTTGATCCTTTCTTCGGGTGCCGGGGCGGAAACCCGGATGGTAATTGGTATTGTTGTTCTTTCCGGTGTTTTATCGGCAACTCTTTTTACCCTGTTTGTCGTACCGGTTGCCTACAGCCTGCTTTCAAGGGGGACCGGCCTGCCCGGTTCAGTAGCCAGGCGGCTTCAGAAGGAGCAGGCGCTCGCTGACGAGAAGTCAGGCAATGTTAAGGAAAAAATGAAGCACTTTTCGTCCATTAATTGCTCTTAGCGGAGTTCTGTGCAATAGGGGGACATCATACCTATTTTTCATCCTTTGGTCTTCGTTTCCGTGCAATAGGGGGACATCATACCTATTTTTCATCCTTTGGTCTTCGTTTCCGGCCAGGTTTTCGAGGCTTAAGGAAATTCCGGCGAGGAAATTCCTGGGACAGTATACTTAATTCAAAAATCGATGGTTAATTCGGTTTACTGTCCCCGGAATTCTGAACGGCTCAAATTTCAATCTCGTGCCGCTTACAACACAGTCTGCAGGCCATAGCAAAATTCACAAAATCATTGTCGCACTCAAGATGCTGCCACTTCATATTATAGCTCATATCCTCAAAGTACCGATGACGGCAGACCGCAGCCTCCTCCATGAACGACGCCTCATCCATATCCGCCTCATCCCCAAAAACAGCCCGCACAACTATCTGCGCCATAACCGGATCATGAACCACAAAAAACCTGTTTCCTGGCCCTTTCTTCGCCAGCGCCTTCTGATAAGCGGTCTCCACCCTTTTAAGCTCTGCTCTTCTGTTTTTGTAACCACGCGAGTCTGTTCTTCGAACACCCAGACATTTTTCATGAGGCTCTGTGATTTTGTTTATTAAGAAGCCAAACGTACGTGTTAAATTTTTCAGCCTTAGAAAAATGTGGACACCATACCTATTTTTCATCCTTTGGTCTTCGTTTTCGGCCAGGTTTTCGAGGCTTAACTGCCCGCATAAGCTTGGCCTCCAGCGAATCCAGAAACGCCTCGTTTCCCAAGGCCCCTCCTGTTCGCTCGTGGCTGCGAATTTTTTCGGCGTCTCCCTGGTTCGGGTGACCGAGAAACAGGCCCCAATCACCTACCATCTCCAACAACGCAGAAACCGTCACGAGTTCATCGTCTCTGCCATCCAAATGAGCCCGTGCACTACTCCAGTCCCATAAAAAAGGATCGGCTGCCAGCTTTGCCCGTACCGGATTCATTTCAACGTATTGGACCGCAGCAAAAAGATAGTTTTCATCCATCGGAAAAGAGGAAAAACGGCCCTGCCAAAGATGCCCGGTCCACTTCTGTCGTTGGTTGATCATGAGCGAATAACGCCGATGAGCTTCCCCGATGGCCCTCCTTAAACCGTCTTCGGTCTCCGGAACGGCTATCAGATGGACATGGTTCGGCATCAGGCAATAGGCCCAAATGGCAACCTTGAATTTTCGGCACCATGTGGACATAAGTGAGAGGTATGTTCGGTAATCCTCGTCACAGAAGAAGGTCTCCATCCGTCGATTGCCACGCTGGGTGACATGGTGAGGAGTATGGGGGGCAATAATGCGAGCAATACGAGGCATGTTGCAGATTTTATTAAAAGCAAATTAGCGCGTCAATCCAAATTTAGGTATGTTGTCCCCTTATTTTGCCTTATTTCCCTGAAGAAGAATATCACATTTGTTGGACTTGACGTTCATAAAGCGACCATTGGTGTTGCCCTTGCGGATGCCGGCGGCCACGGAGACGTTCATTTCTATGGCACGATCGGCGGCGATCTTGAAGCGTTGCATAAAGTGATTCGTAAGCTGCAGAGCAATGGGACGGAACTTCGCTTTGCCTATGAAGCCGGCCCTTGTGGTTATGACATTTACCGCTCTCTACCCACAGATTCTGCGGAAGAGGTTCTATTTTATTGGTCAATCTGTGAGACAGCAGTGAGGTGGTGAGAAACTGTCAGAAATACTTTAAAAAATTCCTAATTTTTTATATTGACAATAATTTTCTATTGATTTAGACAACAGAATGCCAAGGTTACTTTTCCCTCGAATTGTTTTTTTACTTATTTTCGGGAAAGTGCCGTAAAAAGGCAAATCACTTCCAGCCAACAGCAAGGATAACGATGAATCAGGATAAAAAACGCCTGACCCAGCTCGCCAAAAGCGCCGGCTGAGCCGCCAAACTGGGTCCGGAGACCCTGGCGCAGGTTCTGCGCCATCTGCCAAAATCCAAGGATCCCAACCTCCTGTCCCAAGGGATACCTTTTGCCGACGCGGGAATCTACCGCCTTACGGAGGAATGCGCCCTCGTGCAGTCGGTGGATTTCTTTACCCCGGTGGTGGACGATCCCTTTCTTTTTGGCCAGATCGCTGCAGCCAACGCCCTCTCCGACATCTACACCATGGGTGCGAAACCGCTCACCGCCCTCAACCTGGTCTCCTTCCCCTCATGTTCCCTGGATAACGAGATTCTTGCCGCCATTCTTCTGGGAGGCGCAGAGAAAGTAACAGAGGCCGGGGCGGTAATCGTCGGAGGCCATTCCATTGAGGACGAAGAGCCCAAATACGGGCTGGCCGTCACTGGAACCGTCCACCCGGAACGGATAGTAACCTCAGTCGGCGCCCGGCCGGGGGACACCCTGGTACTCACCAAACCTCTCGGTACCGGAATCCTGACCACCGCTCTCAAAGGGGAGATTCTGACCGAAAAAGATATTGACGATGCCCTTCGGGGAATGGCCTCGCTCAATGGCGCAGCCGCCCGGGTCATGCTCGAAGTCGGCGTCCATTCCTGCACCGACATCACCGGTTTTGGTCTCATCGGTCATTCCCTGGAGATGGCCGAGGCAAGCGGTGTTGGTTTCATTCTCGACGGAGAAAATCCTCCGACCTATCCCCATACCCTGGAAATGGCGGCAATGGGAATGGTTCCGGGAGGAAGCCACCGCAACCGTCTGTTCTATCTCCCCCAGGTTGACGGTGCGGAAAAACTGAAACCCGAGATTCGCGATATCCTCTTCGATCCCCAGACTTCCGGCGGACTGCTGATGTCGATTGCACCGGAAAAACTGGCGGAACTGACGGAAAAACTTCAGCAGGCCGGTGCCGGGGCGTTCATCGTAGGCAAAGTGGAGGAAAATCCGGCGGCGCGCATCCGTATCCGATGAATCATTTGAAATTAACCTCACCGAAATTTTTTAAACTCCCGAAAGCTACCCGGAAACCTTTGTGCGTACAACCCTCGCAAAGAACCCGCGTCCTACCAATCCTTCCCCGGAGTTGTTGACAATCCTTTATGGATTTTATATAAAGAGGCGCCCAAAATTTCTCTTTTGAAAACGAGTGCGATATCAATGGTTTACTTTTATCCATCTTTTATACCGTTAATTTGAGGTGCTGGCAGGGAGCCCGTGCGGTTCTCCAGCAAGCACCGTTCCGCCGTCTCTCCGCCGCATACCCCTTAGCCTCATGAGGGTCATGCCGCGGACCTCGCGACGTGACTGACAATGAGGCTGAATTGATCCGTTCATCACTGAAACTCTCCTTTTCCCAGAAGCCATTCAAAAAGTTTCCCTCGGGAACCGGTTTATCCGGGGCCCCACCCCCTTATCGGGACCATTCCCTTCAGACAGGACATTCACCCGGAACCTGCAATTTCATGGATTTTATGCGGCCATTTCTGGCCATGATTTGTTGCTGGAATAAAAAAGTGAGGAGGGCTTTGTGAAAGGGTTGAAAAACATCTTTGCGGGACGTTGGGGCATCATTGCCGTCGGGGCTATCATCGGGATTCTGGCCGCCCTACTTCAAAAATGGGGGAACCCCGGCAACATGGGGGTTTGCGTGGCCTGCTTCGAGCGGGACATCGCGGGAGCCGTCGGCCTTCACCGGGCCGGGGTGGTACAGTACATCCGCCCGGAGATCATCGGCTTTGTTCTGGGATCACTGCTGGCCGCCCTGCTGTTCAAAGAATACCGGCCCCGCCTCGGTTCGGCACCGATTGTCCGGTTCATGCTCGGCGCCTTCGCCATGATCGGCGCGCTGGTCTTTCTCGGCTGCCCCTGGCGGGCGGCGCTGCGGCTTGCCGCTGGTGACGGCAATGCTATTCTCGGTTTACTCGGTCTTGCGGTCGGCGTCTGGATCGGCACCCTGTTCCTGAAAGGGGGCTACAACCTCGGGCGCACCCAACCTACCCACCATACGGCGGGCCTGATGCTGCCCCTTTTCATGGTGGGTCTGCTCGCCCTCCTGCTCATCTTTCCGGCAGTTTCCGGCGAAGCGAAAAGCGGGGTGCTTTTCTACAGCCAAAAAGGCCCGGGCGCCATGCATGCACCGCTTCTGGTATCTCTTGGTGTCGGTCTTCTGATCGGCTTTCTGGCTCAACGGAGCCGCTTCTGCACCATGGGCGCCATTCGCGACTTCGTTCTTTTCCGGCAGAGGCACCTTCTGATGGGATTCATCGCCCTCATCGGCGCCGCTTTTATCGTCAACTTCCTGCTTGGCCAGTTCCATGCAGGATTTGCCGGCCAGCCCGTCGCCCATACGATGCATGTATGGAACTTCGCCGGGATGATGCTGTCGGGCCTGGCCTTCTGCCTTGCCGGCGGCTGCCCCGGCCGCCAGCTTTTCCTGGCCGGTGAAGGGGACGGCGACGCCGCCATCTTCGTAATGGGCATGATTGTCGGAGCCGGATTCAGCCACAATTTCGGCCTCGCCAGTTCACCGGCCGGCGTCGGTCCCTATGGCCTTCAGGCTGTCATTATCGGCCTGCTGGCGTGTCTGTTCATCGGTTTTACCATGAGAAAAAGAATCGCATGAGGAGGAAAATATGACTAAGACAGTTGATGCGCGCGGTCTCTCTTGCCCACAACCCGTACTGATGACCCTCAATGAAATCAAAGCGGGTCAGGCAGAAGAAATCCTCGTTATGGTGGACAATGAAGCTTCCAAGGAAAATGTTTGCCGGGCGGCAACAACTAAAGGCTGGTCCGTGGCGGATATCAGCGGGGAAGCCGATGAATGCAAGATCACGCTAAAAAAAGGGTGACTATCAGCAATGGGGTCGTGCCACCCATGGAAAGGCATCTGCCGCCCGGACGGCGGCAGTTAAGCCCCATGGATGGGTTTATGCGGCCCCTGCAATGGGTGGCACGACCCCACCCGCCAATGCGCTGAATAGTTACAAAAAAGGTTGGCTTTGTGGCATTCTTCGACTTCTTAAAAAGTAAAAAAACAGACGGGAAACCCCTTGCCCCCGAAAGTAAGGAGGATCGGGGGTTTCTCGTCTTCGAAAACACCGGCGAGGTCATTCAGGCGGAAACCCTGCTGAAACAAGAAGGCCGAATCATCCGGGTCATGGGTCCCCCGCCGGAAATCCGCCAGGGCTGTGATCTGGTCATCGAGTTCCCTCTGATGGAAAAACTGGAAATTCTGCGGATCCTCGAAGCGGCAAAACTACCGCCGCTGAAAATGGTCCCTGTCTCCGGCCCCCTGCTTGAGCCGGTCGATATCTTCCAAATCAAGGATTTCGGTGACTACCTCATGGTCAGGGCGGCTAATATGAAACTGACGGTGGACAAGAAAACCAACGTCATTGTCAACCTTTCCGGAGGGGGGTGCCCGGATGTCCCCTACCTGGGGGCCTCCATGGTGGGGCAAGCCCTCGATAACACGCCAAGCCCCCGGGAAATCGGCCACACCCTGTGCGGTTACGCCCTGCAGCTTGCCTACGAGGAGATCAGACGCCAATGCTCTGTATAGTTGGAACGGTCCCGTCCCACGATTTCCCCCTCGTGGAAGGGGAAGCAACATTACAAGGTAACCGGCTCTGCGTCGGAACAACCACTATCGACATCAACCGGGGAACACCTGCCCTGCTGGCCGCAGCTGTAACGGCAGCGGAGACACTCGATCTGCCTCCGCCCTTTGCCCTCCTTGTCGGAGATACCGGCACCGGCAAGGGAAGCCGGGCCCTCTATGCCCACCTGGCCGAGGTCTTGCCCGACAGATCGTTCCAAACCATTACGTTTCATTATCTCCAGCCCATCATCCATTGGCATAATCGCCTGCTCGATGTTATCAGGAAGCTGAAAACCAGACCGTGCCTTATCGCCGACGCAGGATTCATGTACGCGGCGAAAATGAGTGGTGCCGCCCCCGATTACGATCTCTTCACCCCCGATGTTGGGGAACTTGCCTTCCTGGCTGATGAAAAGGCCCCCCATCCCTTCTATACCCGCGGCTTCATCCTCCATGAAGACAATCGCGTCCCCGATCTTATTACCCGGGCCTATCTGCACCGCAACGCCGCCCGCTATCTCCTCGTCAAGGGCGAGAAAGATTGTCTGGCAGATAACAGCGGAATCCTTGCGACGGTGGACAACCCAGCGGAAGAGGCGCTGGAAGCCATCGGCGGCACAGGAGACACCCTGACAGGCCTGGTATCGGTTTTGATCAACGCTGGGATGGAGATGAAAAATGCAGCCGTCACCTCAATGCGGATCAACCGTATGGCCGGCAGCCTGGCTCGGCCAACACCCGCCACGCAGATCATGGAAATCATCAGGAACATTCCCCAGGCGCAACGGGACGTAATCAGGTAAAGTAGTAGCAAAGAAAGAAGAAAGGGGTCACCCATTAAAAGGCTCCGGTCAACAGAAAAAACTATCCCCTTGCGAGTTTTTTGCACTTCTCACTTGTTTGATCGATTTTACGATTACGTCACTGTTTCTGAGCTACGCCCGTGATTTTCGCATTTTCGTGTCAGTATTTGACTGCACCAGTCACCCATCAGGATTAAGGCTAAATCAGCCGATGTTTCTTTGCTGAAAGCCCTTGCCGCCGTTGGCGGCCCAGAAATCATTCGGTACCATGACGTGTCCAATCCATAGGAACAAATCTTTTGGCTTACAATCCAACCCTTACGTGGCTCACGGCATGGGCAGCCATAAAACAGGTACGCTATGATTCATGGGTGGAGCGGTTGACCAATCAAAGCTTATGGTTTTACCTACCCCTTGTCAGGTTCCCCGCTCCAGCCAACCGTTTACGTGAACACTTTCTCCGGCATAAATGGTACTTGGTCGCGTATGACATAATAGGCTGCTCTGGCTAACTTGTACGCCAATGCTTTTTGAGCCACAAACGCATGGGTTTTCTGCCGCTTGCGATCATAATAGCTTCGCGCTTTGGAATCGTTACGGCGGGCTAATTCCGCAGCCTCTGAGAACGCCCAGGCCAAATG
This sequence comes from Desulfuromonadales bacterium, assembly GCA_963665915.2. Lineage (GTDB taxonomy): Bacteria > Desulfobacterota > Desulfuromonadia > Desulfuromonadales > JAAYDE01 > JAFGRU01. Next base: position 368,543 of record CAXXSG010000013.1, on the reverse strand, counting down.
TGGATTCCCGTTTTTGGCATTGCCCCGTCCTTTGGTTTTGCCGTTACTGCTCCAATGGGTGGGTACTTTCCGGCAATAGGAGGCATAGTGGCCGACCTTGGCAAAACGCTTGATGTCGCCTGTCTCCAGCATGATGGTCAAGCCAAAAATAGTGGGACACCATACTTATTTTTCATCCTTTGGTTTTCGTTTCCGGCCAGGTTTTCGAAGCTTAACTGCCCGCATAAGCTTGGCCTCCAGCGAATCCAGAAACGCCTCGTTTCCCAAGGCCCGTCCTGTTCGCTCGTGGCTGCGAATTTTTTCGGCGTCTCCCTGGTTCGGGTGACCGAGAAACAGGCCCCAATCACCTACCATCTCCAACAACGCAGAAACCGTCACGAGTTCATCGTCTCTGCCATCCAAATGAGCCCGTGCACTACTCCAGTCCCATAAAAAAGGATCGGCTGCCAGCTTTGCCCGTATCGGATTCATTTCAACGTATTGGGCCGCAGCAAGAAGATAGTTTTCATCCATCGGAAAAGAGGAAAAACGGCTCTGTTGATGCTTGGGAGTGTGAACGCGAAAGAAGGATTGAGGCGATCCAGGGGAATGTTAATCCTTTTGTGAGGAATCAGTGTGAGTAGGGCCTTCGTAAACACTCAGGATATTATTCCCTTTTTCCCTAATTTTAAAAAGAAGAGAAAAAAGGTTTTCGAGCTTTCTATGCCCCTCTTCTTTTTCAATGCGGCCCATCCAATCTTGGTTACTAAGCTCGTTTAGATGCTCCATTCCTGAAAAACAAAATGTGTAAAAAGTAGATATATCCTCAGCCAGTTTTGAATTTAATAAACCCAGCCGGTTAATATTGGCTTTGTAAACCAAAAAGTAATCTTCTTTAACAGTTAAATATATTCGATCTTTCCCTGTTTGTTCGCCAAAAGACTTTTGAATTTCTGAAAGATATTCTTCTACTTTTAAAACCTTAACAATTTCAAGAATTGCTGATACTTCCCCAAGGAGTGCCGCTCGAAGGCTCGATGCCTCTTGAAGTCGCTCATAAATTTTTAAACCTAATTGAATTATTCCTGTTGCAATTGCACCAATAATAGCACCCAAGATGATATCTGAAGACATAAGGAATCCTTTTGTTAATCATGGTATTGGGAGAGTCCCGGGTACATCTTCAAAACAGGGGAGTGTCCCGAATTTCATCCTTCTTCCTGTTTTTCAATGATTTGTTCTGCAGCAAATAGGGGGACATCATACCTATTTCTCATCCTTTTAAAGGATAAGGGGACGTTCTTGAAATTTTCACATTCTCAACAACCAGGCGATTCGGGGGACAGCATACCTAACCCCAAACAATCGATTGGTCAGGAGAAATTGGGTCGGATTTATTTTCCGGGAAAACCAGGCCCCCCCCATTTCTTATCCTCACCAATCTTCCAAATTCTCATTATCAAAACTGCCATCCGCGACCCGGCCAGGAGCCGCCCCTTTCTGCCAGCAAACGAACCTGGCAACGGAAAGCGAGCCCATCGTCTGGGCAAGCACCTCGCTGTCAAAACTTGGCAGCATCTTCACCGCTGCCAGCAACTTATCCATCCCTTCGGCACCCTGCGGAATAGAAATACTTGTCTGCCCACGAGTTGATGTGAGCACGATGTGTACATCACCGCATAGACCCTCGCCGCCGGTTAAAGCCGCGACCTCGGCGAGATCCTCCCAGTGCATGAACTCCTGGGTGCCGTCGCTCCCGAAGTAAATTATGGAAGCATGGGTGATGACAACCCGATCGGTCTTCTTTTTGAACCCCAAAAAAGCCAACAGAGCCCTCAAAAGATCCAATAGACTCATGATTTATCCATTTTCCAAAACAAGGAGAGAGAGTTCCACGGAAATAGGGGGAGGAAATGGAAATGGGGGGGACACCATACCTATTTCCCATCCTTTGGTCTTCGTTTCCGGCCAGGTTTTCGAGGCTTAACTGCCCGTGGAAATGGGGGGGACACCATACCTATTTCCCATCCTTTGGTCTTCGTTTCCGGCCAGTGGAAATGGGGGGGACACCATACCTATTTCCCATCCTTTGGTCTTCGTTTCCGGCCAGGTTTTCGAGGCTTAACTGCCCGCATAAGCTTGGCCTCCAGCGAATTCAGGGGGAAAAAGGAGACCGATCTATTTTCCTTTTTCCATTCACAGCACACAGCATTCTCCCACTCAAAAACTTAACAAAATTAATGATTTTCCACAAAGAAAATTTCTATCCAGAGAGAGCTTGTTAAGGAATTTTGGTCATCCATCTTGCTTTTCTCAAAAAACCAAAAATCCAGGGCGTCCCCTGATTGTTCACCTCAGCCACTCTCAAAGTTTAAAAGACAATACAGAGTCTATCCTGCCATGACTGTAGAGGCGGGTGACGGTCTTTGAATACCCGCAATACGACTTCAAGGTGCCGGAAGAGATTACCAACCTGGAAATGTGGCGGGGAATATTTTGCCGGTTTTCAACAACAAAAAGGACTAACCAGAAGAGAATTTTTTCCAAAAACTGACAAAGGGAAGGAGATATGGTATAAAGGGCGAAAAATGGTACCGTCATAGCTTCTGCTCGGCGGCCGAAAAAAATATCCTAACCGGTGTGAAATCAAATGGGCAAAAGAAAAAAACAAGAACGAAGACTAGAAAAACAACAAGGGAAAAAACAAGAGAGACAACAACCGGCAGGCAAGCAAGAAGAAAAGCCGGGCATGCCCCTATCACAGAAATTCAAAATTGTGGCCGTGGCCTGCATGGCTCTCACCGCCATCATCACCATCGTCCTGCTGGCCGTATTTTTTTAGGCACTCTGAAAAAATCATCTGCGGAGAACAGCTATTTCTCAGGTGACTTTTTGAAGGATAAGGGCACGTTCTTAAAATTTTTACATTCTCAATAACCGGAAAAAGCCGAGGTTTGCCTCGGCTTTTTTGTTTGAAAGGAAACCGGACAGATTTTTCATTAGCTAAAGGGTCATGTCTTGTTTTAATTTATTGTTGACTCCCCGAGAAACCCGTCTAAAAAAAGAGGTTGTACCAATTTCCCGAAGGCATAAAAATGAAATTTGAATCTATCCGAAAGGGGAATAACAAAAATGAGAGTGTTTTTAATACTAATGATACTGGCTTTCGGCGTTTCAGCGTACGGCGGCAAACCAACAAAAAAACCCATTGAGGTCGGTGACGTTCGCTGGGGGCGCGACTTTGATGCCGCTTTGGAAAACAGTGCTGAAACCGGCAAACCCGTACTCGTTCTTTTCCAGGAAATCCCGGGCTGTTCAGGCTGCCGGAAATTCGGCAGCGAAGTCCTGACAAACCCCTCGCTCGTCACGGCCATCGAAAATGAATTTATTCCGGTGCGCGTTTACAACAACCGCAGTGGCGGCACGGACCAGGAACTCCTGAAGCGGTATCAGGAACCGGCCTGGAACTTCCAGGTTATCCGGTTTCTCAATGCCGACGGCAACGACGTTATTCCCCGAAAGGATCGCGTCTGGACCACACGCGGCATCGCATCACACATGCTCAAAGCCCTGACGGCCGCAAATCGCCCGGTCCCGAAACACCTCAAGGACCTCGTCACAGCCCAGCAAGGCGGTTAAATTGTTCGCTGATGTGCGGGAGGGACCGGTATCAGGCCTGAAAAATTGCAACTTCCACCCCAATTAATTCGCTCAAACCACCCTGCAAGCCATTCCTGATTGCTTAAGGGAGGTTTCTGGGAAAAATAAATCTGGCCCCCTTTTATCGATGATTTTCAAAACCAGCTAAATGTCAAAAGTGTCGGCCTGATACTTTTGTTTTTTTTTGCAACACCAGGACAAGGAGCCCCGCAAAAACCAGGCATATGCCGCTGAAACTTTGTAGTTGGATCGTCTCCCCCACAACGGCAAAACCCAATATCGCTGCCGTCATGGGTTCGGCCAGAGACAGGGTCACGGCCGAACCAACCTGCACGGTCTGCAGGCCGCGGGCAAAAAGCCAGTAGGACAGGGCCATGGTCGCAATGCCGAGGTGCAGGACCACGGCCAGGGAGCGCGGCTGAAAAAGCCATGCGCTGTCGCAGGTCAGCAGCAGGGGCGACAAGAGGAGAGCTCCGCCACAAACCACAACCGTCATGATGGCATCAGGCGCATGGTGTTCCAGCAAACCTTTGATCATCAAGGTATAGAAAGCATAGGAGGCGCCTGCCGCAACGGCCAGCACGATCCCCGTGGAGTCGATAGTGATATTGCCGCTGCTCAGACTGAGAAGAACACACCCGGCGATGGCCAGAATGGTGGCGATGACCCAACGCCGGCTGAGCTGTTCCCTCCGGAAAATCTTTCCCAGCAACCCACCAAAAACCGGAGCACTACCGATACCGACAATGGTGCCGACGGCCACGCCGGTTTTAGCCACGGCGGCGAAAAAACAGAGCTGATAAATGGCGGTAAAAGCGGCAGCCAGGAAAACCCATTTCCAGTTCCATTCCTTCAGACACCCCAGGTCACGGCGGTAGAGGGATAAAGCCAGGAGAGCGATGCCGCCGACAAAAAGGCGCAGGGCACCAATGACCCTTGGATCGAAACCCGCCGGGGCAAAAGCCTGGGCCGTGCCGGTGGTCCCCCAGAGGAGAGCCGCTCCAAGAATATACCAGGCTCCTGTAGAGTATCTTTCTTTGTCCATATTATCGTCTTCGTAATGTTAGATAGGGCGGAGAGGTTTGTACTCCCTTTTGTGTTCTGCCGCAACCTTTTTCCGGAAAACAACGACTGATTAATATTCGACGCATGGTGGTGAAGAAAAACCCGAGCAATCGTGACCCTCGCTTTGTTTTGGTCTGGTCCTGCAGCTGTTTCTTCCTGCCGCCCGGAAAACAGCTTTCTGTAAAACCAAAAAAGCCTGTTAAATTTTATATAAGAGGACAATTATTAATGGTCGTTTTGTTTTGAAACATTTGAGGTGTTTTATGGAAAAAGCCGACATTGAAAGCATGGTAACTCGACGGGCCGAAGCGATGTTTTCCGCCATCCGGGAAGACAAATCCGGCGTCTTCGATAAAAAGCACTGGATCGGAAAAACCCTGGCCTGGTGCATGAGAAATCCCGAATTCAAAACCCGCCTTTTCAGGTTTATCGATGCCTTTCCCTCTCTGTCGGACCGCCGTTCGCTGGTTCGTCATTTGAGGGAATATTTTGCGGACCGGGATGATATTCCCGAATTTTTCAGCAAGGGGGCCAAGATTGCCGGTTACGGCGGTATCGTCGGCAGCTATCTCCTGCAGAAGGCCATAGCCGGGAATGTCCGGGCCGTCGCCCGGCAATTCATTATCGGTGAGAACCGTGAGGAAGCCCTGACCCGGTTGCATGAACTGAGAGCGACGGGGTTCGGGTTCACCCTCGATTTCCTCGGCGAAGCCGTGGTCAGCGAGACGGAGGCGGAGGCGGTCTCTCTGGGCTACCTGTCCCTCCTTGACGGTCTTCGGGAAAGGGCCGAAAAATGGCCGGCTTTCGGCGGCGACAGCGGCCTCGATTGGGACAGCAGCCCGAAAGTCAATGTTTCCGTCAAACCGAGCGCATTTTACTCGCAGATCCATGCCGAGGATTTCGAAGGCTCCATCGAAGGCATTTTGAACAGGCTGATGCCTGTTTACCAAAAGGTCATGGAACTCGGCGGCTTCATGTGCATCGATATGGAGTCCTATGCGGTCAAGGATTTGACGTTCGAGCTTTACCGGCGCCTGCGTCTGCAGTACCCCGACTACCCGTTTCTCGGCATGGCCGTTCAGTCCTATCTCAAGGATACCGACGAGGATCTCGCCGACCTTGTCCGTTGGGCCACAGACCACAAGGTCGGTATTTCGGTGCGGCTCGTCAAGGGCGCTTACTGGGATTACGAGATTAGCCAGGGCGGCGCGCAATAACTGGCCCGTGCCGGTCTACACTTCAAAAGATAATACCGACGCCGCCTACGAGCGGCACACCGCTTTCCTGCTGGAAAACCACCCGGTCTGCTACAGCGGTTTTGCTTCCCATAACATCCGGTCCCTCGCGTTTGCCGCGGAGATGGCGGACAAGCTGGCTGTTCCGGCGCAACGTTTCGAATTTCAAGTACTCTACGGCATGGCCGAACCCATTGCCGATGAGCTGCTGAAGGAAGGTCAGCGGGTGCGCTTGTATTCACCCTACGGCAAAATGGTTCCGGGCATGGCCTATCTGGTCCGGCGGCTGCTGGAGAACACCGCCAATCAGTCCTTTCTGAGGCAGCTTTTCGCCGAAGAGGCTGATATCGATGAACTGATCCAAAAACCTGAAACAACTGCGACGGATCAGTCCGGGTCTGCCGGCCCCGCCCTGAATCAGCAGGAATCCGGGGAGGGGTTCCGCAACTACCCGGTACCCGACTTTTCCAGAGCTGAAAACCGTGGGCAGATGCAGGCGGCGCTGGCAACCGTCAAAGCCTCTCTGGGGAAAGACATCCCGCTGTTTGTCGACGGCCGGGAAATATTCCTGGAAACCCGTGACTTCAGCCATGATCCCGCCTGTCCGGATCGTGTCGTCGGGCGCATCAGCCAGGCCGGAGTCGAAGAAACGAAGGAAGCCGTCGCCGCCGCCAAACAGGTTTTTCCCCAATGGAAGGGAATAGCGGCTGAAGAAAGGGCCGAGTTATTGCGGAAAGCGGCCGCCATCGCCAGGAAGCAATTTTTCGAGCTGGCCGCCTGGCAGGTTTTTGAAGTGGGCAAACCCTGGGAACAGGCCTGTGCCGATGTCTGCGAGGGCATCGATTTTCTCGAGTATTATGCCCGCAAAGCGATTGAACTCTGCACCCCCGCCGATACGGGTAGCTTTTACGGGGAGACCAACCGCATTCTCCACGAAGGCAAAGGCGTGGCGGCCGTTATCGCACCCTGGAATTTCCCCTTTGCCATCAGCGCCGGCATGGTTTCGGCGGCTCTCGTGGCCGGAAATACGGTAATCTACAAACCTTCGGAACGCTCTCCGGTCACCGGCTACCTGGTCAACCGAATATTCCAGGAGGCGGGGATTCCTTCCGGGGTTCTCAATTTTGTTCCGGGTCCGCCGAAGGTGGTCGGCAACGCCCTGGTGGAACATCCCGACATTTGCCTCGTCGCCTTTACCGGGTCTCTCAACGTGGGCCTTCAGATCATTGAAAAAGCCGGGATTGTCCGGCCCGGCCAGGAAAAAATTAAAAAAGTCATCGCCGAAATGGGGGGCAAAAACGCCATTATCATCGATGACGACGCCGACCTCGACGAGGCCGTTCCCACCGTCATTCAATCCGCTTTCGGGTTCCAGGGCCAGAAGTGCTCCGCCTGTTCCCGGGTCATCGTTCTGGCCGGTGTCTACGAACGTTTTGTCGAGCGCCTCCTGGGAGCGGTGCGGTCGCTTAAGATCGGACCTGCCGAAGAGCCGGGTAACACTGTCGGCCCCGTCATCGACCAGAGGGCCAGGGATAGCATTCTGACTTTTATCGAGGAAGGCAAAGGGGATGCCGACCTGCTCTTCAGCAGTGATGCTCCGGAAGGCGGCTGGTATGTGCCGGTTACCATTTTCGGCGACGTCCAGGTGCATCACCTCATTGCCCGGGATGAAATTTTCGGGCCGGTGCTGGCCGTCATGAAAGCGAAAAGTTTTGATCAGGCCGTCGACATGGCCAACGCCACCCGCTTCGCCCTGACGGGGGGCGTTTTCTCCCGCAGTCCCGAGCATATCGCCCTGGCCCGAAAAAACTTCCAGGTGGGAAATCTCTACGTCAATCGCGGCATAACCGGTGCCCTGGTGGGCCGCCAACCCTTCGGCGGGTTTCGCATGTCGGGGTTGGGCGGAAAAGCGGGCGGCGCAGATTATCTGGTCAATTTTGTGGAAATCCGCAGTATTTGCGAAAACACCTTGCGACGGGGGTTTGCACCCGAACAGCAGGAATAAAGAAAATTTGAATATAAAAAGGCCGGACACAATGTTCCGCCTGTCTTTTTATAAAAATTGGGAGAGGAACAAAGACTTTCAATGTTTTAGAGAATGTGCAACCAAGGGGTCTAACCCAGGGGGCTGACCTGAAAGATTGCAACTTCCCCCCATTATTCCGTTCAACCCTCTCTGCAAACCCCTCGTTTGCCCCTAAACAAAAAACCGATATATTTGATGATAAAAGAGGTTGTCAATTGATGCACACCGAGCACACATTCCAGGAAAAGTTGAAGCAACTGGCTGAGGTGAAGGGAGTTGTTACCATGACGCGAAAAAAACGTTCAGTTGCATACTGTATCATCCTGATGTTTCTGATTGGAATCGCGGGCTGTATAGGCGTCAAGGTACATTCCAAACCGGGCACAACCACCACGGTCATTCTCATCCGTCACGCCGACCGCGACGAAGACTACCACCTCACCGACAAAGGCCGCGCCCGGGCCGAAGCCCTGGTGGACGCCGTGGGTGATATGGACATCACGGCCATTTTCAGCCCCGATCTGGAACGCAATATCGATACGGTAAAACCGCTGGCCGACCACCTCGGCATCGAAATTACCCTGAAACCGAAAACAGCCATGCCCAAGGCGTATGTAATCGCCCGGGAGATGGTCACCGAACACGCCGGAAACACGGTGTTGTGGGTTGGCAATATATCCGGAAACCTTCAGGCCATCTACTATCGCCTGGGCGGCAAAGGGAGAGGGCCTCTGGAGTACGGGGACCTCTATATTCTCACCGTGCCGGATGAGGGACCGACAAAGGTTGTGAAATCGAGATTCAACATATAAAGAAGGATTATTTTCGCCCGAACAAGGGCTTTTCCAAGGCGTTTCGGAAGAAATCGGAACGCCCTGATTTTTTATTCAGAATGGCAACCATCCAGATTGATGATCGTCCGGCCTCTCGATTCTCCCCGCAGCATCTTTTCGATGCAGCCATCGACATCCTCGAGGTTAACCTCGGTGCATAATGTTTCAAGGTTGGCGAGCTTCCACTCATCGGCGAGTTTTCGCCATATTTCCCGGCGCATTTCATCGGGACAGTCTGCGGCGGCGATACCGAAAAGGCTGATCCCCCGGAGAATGAAAGGATAAACAGTCATTGACAAGTCCGGTGAGGCCACATTGCCGCAGGTGGTGACCGCTCCGCCGGGGCGGGTCGACTTGAGAGCACTGGCCAGAAAAGATCCGCCCACCGTGTCAATGACCCCGGCCCAACGGCCTCTCAGAAGCGGCCGGTCGGGAACATCCATGACCTTATCACGGTGAATCACCTCTTTCACACCAAGACTCTCGAGAAACGCTGCTTCCTCGGGTTTTCCCGTGGCCGCCACCACGCCATAGCCGGCTTTGGCGAGAATCGCCACTGCCATGCTCCCGACCCCGCCGCTCGCGCCGGTAACGAGAATATGGCCCCGACCGGGAGCGACATGAGGGGCCAGCTTCAACAGCGAATAGGCGGCGGTAAAACCGGCCGTGCCGTAAATCATGCTCTCCCGGAGAGAAAGGGTTGCAGGCCGCTCGAGGACCCAGGAAACGGGCACGCGGATATACCGACCGAAACCGCCCGGGGTGTTCATGCCGAGATCGCGGCCGGTGACAATGACTTCGGCTCCCGGTCTGAATTCAGCAGCCGTGCTTTCTTCGACGACCCCCGCAGCATCGACCCCGGGGGTGTGGGGATATTTCCGGGTCACGCCCTTGTTGCCGCTGGCGGAGAGGGCGTCCTTGTAGTTCAGTGAAGAATAGCGAACCCGCACCAGGACCTCGCCGGGAGTGAGCTCGGAGATCGCCCGCTCGGCAATTCTGCGCTTGAACTCCCCTGCTTCCGTCTCCTCGACCAACAGGGCCTTGAAAGTTTTGTCCACTATAAAAACGTCCTCTCTATAAAAAACTTACAGTAGACAGACTTTGTCTTTCAGCTCATTCACAAGAACTTTGATATTTTCCGAATAGTCAACCGCCAAGTCGATCAGGTGCACGCCCCCTTCATCAAAACAGCGCTCCAGCAACGGAGCAAAATCTTCCGTCTTTTCCACCCGGTGTCCTCCGGCGCCGAAGCTCTTCGCGTACATTACGAAATCCGGGTTGCTGAATTCCAGGCCGAAATCAGGATAGCCCATGGCATGCTGCTTCCAACGGATCATGCCGTAAGAGCTGTCATTAACAACCAGAACAACAAGGTTCAAGCCAAGACGGACCGCCGTTTCCAGCTCCTGGCTGTTCATCATGAATCCACCATCCCCGCAAATCGCCAGGACACGACGGTCCGGGTAGAGTCGGGCGGCTTCCATCGCCGAAGGGAGGCCTGCCCCCATGGTGGCGAGGGCATTATCGAGAAGAACGGTATTCGGCTCCGCCGCCCGGTAGTTGCGGGCGAACCAGATCTTGTAAATACCGTTATCGAGAGCAATGATACCGTTTGCGGGCATGACCTTGCGGACATCCACCACCAGTCGTTGGGGTTTTATGGGAAAGCTGGAAGATCCGGCCTGTTCCAACAGATGAAGGTCGAGATGCTCCTTGACGCGCTTGAAATAGGAAAAATCCTTTTCCAGGCGACCGACTTTCTTGGTCAGTCGGCTGATACTGCCGGCGAGATCTCCAACCACCTCCATCTGCGGGAAATAGACATTATCCACGATCGCCGAGCTGAAGTTGATATGGATAACTTCCTTGCCCCCGGGTTCCATGAAAAAGGGCGGCTTTTCCACGACGTCATGCCCCACATTGACCACCAGGTCGGAACTGTCAATGGCGCAATGGATATAATCATAATCGGAAAGTGCCGCCGTGCCCAAAAACTGGGGGATGTATTCGCCCACCACCCCTTTGCCCATCTGCGTATTGAAAAAGTAAATACCTGTTTCAGAGACAAAATCGCGCATCGCTTCGCGAACATGCCGGCGGTTGGCACCGGCGCCAATGAGGAGTAAGGGACATCTGGCCCTTCTGATCATTTCAGCGGCCTCACGGATAACAGCCATGTCCGCATTCGGCATATGGGCGTGACTGACCGGGAAAACCGGCGTCGTACTTTCATCCACAGGTTCCGCGGCAATGTCTTCCGGAACCTCAAGATGAACCGCACCCGGCCGCTCTTCCCGAGCCTGCCTGAACGCCTCGCGGACATGGCTGGGTATGCGGTTCACATTCACGATCTGCTTGGTATATTTGGTCAGCGGGTTCATCATTTCGACAACATCCACAATCTGGAAATGACCCTGTTTGCTCATCTTGATGGGCTTCTGGCCGGTGATCAGAAGGAGGGGAAAAGCACCCAGTTGAGCATAGGCGGCACCGGTCACCAGGTTGGTCGCTCCGGGACCGAGGGTGGCGAGACACACTCCCGGCTTGCCGGTGAGCCGCCCATAGGTCGCGGCCATGAAAGCTGCACCCTGCTCATGCCGGGTCAAAATGAATTCAATACTCGATTTCCGCAGGGCTTCCAGAATATCCAGATTTTCTTCTCCCGGAACCCCATAGATTCTTTCAACCCCCTCGTTTTCCAGGGCTTTGATAAATAAGTCTGAAGCATTCACGGTTATATTCCTTTTTAGCATGCAGCTGAAATCAGCCGCGCAGCCAGGTGAGATATTTTTCAACCCACTGGAGCACTTTTTCCGGGGTGTGGGCTCGCTTCCATTCGCCGGCGGCCATTTTGTTGGCCTCGGCCAGAGTCGGGTAGGTATGAATGGTACCGAGGATCTTGTTGAGGCCGATCCGCTGTTTCATGGCCAGCACGTATTCAGCCAGCAGGTCGCCGGCATGATGGCCGACGATGGTAACTCCGAGGATTTTGTCGGAGCCCTTGCAGGTGAGGATTTTTACCCAGCCGTGATCTTCGGAATCGGCAATCGCCCGGTCGAGATCATCGATGCCGTAGCGGGTCACTTCATATTCAATCTTCTTTTCCCTGGCTTCCTGTTCGTTAAGACCGACGCGGGCCACTTCCGGATCGGTAAAGGTGCACCATGGAATAACGCGATAATCCACCTTGAAAGATTTCAACCGGCCGAAAAGGGCATTGACCGAAGCGAACCAGGCCTGGTGCCCCGCAGTGTGGGTAAACTGATAAGGGCCGGCCACGTCGCCGACACAAAAAATATTGGGAAAGTTGGTGCGCAGAAACGGATCCGCTTCAATGGTGCCGCGCGGGCTGAGACGCACGCCCAGCTCTTCCAGGCCGTAGCCGCGGGTGTGGGCTTTGCGCCCGACCGCAACCAGGATCTGTTCGAACTCCAGCTTGACCTGTTCCTCTCCGTGCTCGCAGAGAAGAAACTTCTTCTCCCCCTCCTGCACGACTTCTTTGGCGGCATGGCCGGTAAGAACGCGAACACCTTCGGCCTCGAATTTCTCCCGAATCCTGGCCGAGACCTCCTCGTCCTCGCGAAGCATGAGGCGCGGTGCCATCTCCACCTGAGTCACCCGACAACCGAGACGGGCAAAGGCCTGGGTCATTTCAGAGCCGATCGGTCCGCCGCCGAGAACCACCAGGTTCTCCGGCTTTTCGCGCAGATCCCAGAGGTTGTCGGAGGTCAGAAAGCCGGCCTCCTGCAAGCCCTTGATCGGCGGCACGAAAGGAGTGGCTCCGGTAGCCAGGATAATGCTGCGGGTTGTCAGTATCCGGCCATCGACCTCGACCGTGTAGGGGGATGTGACCCGGGCCTCCCCTTGAATGCAGTCAACCCCCAGTTGCGTATAACGCTCCACCGAGTCGTGCGGCTCCACCTTTTTGATCACCCGCTGAACCCGCTCCATCACCTCGGTAAAATTGAAGTCCGCCTCGCCGTTGCGTAGGCCGAACTCTTCCGCCCGACGGCCGTAGCTGAGTATTTTGGTGGTCCGGATCAGGGCCTTGCTCGGCACACAACCGGTGTTGAGGCAGTCGCCTCCCATGCGATTCTTTTCGATCAGGGCAACTTTGGCCTTGACTGCTGCCGCAATATAGGATGACACCAAACCGCCCGCGCCCGCGCCGATCACCACCAGGTTATAGCCAAAGGACTTGGGCTTGTCATACCTGGCCAGCACCTTGCGAACCTTAACCACATCGAGCACCTTTTTGGCGATCAGCGGGAAAAGACCCAGCAGGATAAAAGAGATCAACAGCCCCGGGGAAAGAATCCCGGAGGCACTCTCGATCTGGCCGAGTTGAGTGCCGGCATTGACATAGACGGCTGTGCCCGGCAGCATGCCGACCTGGCTGACCAGGTAGAAAAGACCCGTACGCAGCGGTGTAAGGCCCATCACCAGGTTAATGACAAAGAAGGGAAAAAGAGGCACCAGGCGAAGAGAAAACAGGTAGAAAGACCCCTCCCTGTCAACCCCGGCATTAATGGCTGCCAACTTGTCGCCGAACTTGCTTTGTACCCAGTCACGCAAAAGGAAGCGGGAGACCAGGAAAGCCAGGGTCGCACCGATGCTGCTGGCGAAAGAGACCACTATCACCGCTGTCCAGAAACCGAACAGGGCACCCCCGGCCAGGGTCATGATCGCCGCGCCCGGAAGCGAAAGAGCCGTAACCGCGACATAGAGACAAAAATAAATCCCGATCGTCAGCAAACCATGCTCGGCATAATAGAGGTCAAAGGCGCGCTGACTGGATTTCAGATAATCGAGGGTCAGAAACTGCCCAAGATCGAAAATGAAAAACGCCGCAACCAGCAAAACAATCAATAAAAGAACGACCCATTTGGATTTCTTGACAGGCATAATCCTCCTAGACGAACAAACGGTTGTTATTTCTTGTTTCCAAGCGGAAGTTTGGGAGACAAGGCGAGAGAACGATGCCCCTGTGGTTAATCCAATTCACCAATTTAAGCCCGGCTTATTCATGAAGGATTCTGCTGCAACCGGCAATTGCACGCCATCTAAAACCGTGCTCGTTCCTTGCTGTTCGACGTACCGAAAGTACGCCAGCACAGCGCGTCACTGTGCTTGGCTTGATCTGACGCACACTTGCCGGTTTCGCGACAAACTCTCATGAACAAATCGGGCTAGCCCTTTTCCCCTGTCCACAAAAGGGGTCGGAGCTATATCGGTAAGGATTGAAGTAAATAGAATCTTAGCAGAAATATTCTGTTTTTCCGCTATTAAGTATTGTAAGACCCGAGAGGAGCAGGAGAAAGGAATTTCAAAGGTTACTTCCAGAAACTTTCGAGAATCTCATCAATATCTTCGGCAAGATATTCCTGTTTCAAGAGAGCTTCTTCGTACCTTTTGAGGACCTGGCCGGCCTGGACCGAATTTCTATGCTGCACATGACAGTTGAAAAGGACGCGAACCAGTGGTTCGAATGTGGCGTCTTCCTTGAGCGCTTTCTCGGAGACCTCGACAGCCTCTTCACACAAACCGTTCCGGCACAGTAAACCGGTCCATTTGACGCAGATATCCTGAAATATTCCAAGGAGTTCCCGACGCTGGCTTTCCTCACCCTCTTCCAGACCGGTGTTGGCCATAAACCTACCGCGCCAGAGGGAGTAAGCCAAACAGAAGGCATTGCCGGCCTGCCAATATTCACCCAGTTGAAAATGTTTCAAACCTTTTTGCGCCTGGTACTTGAAAAAATCCATGTCAATCCAGCAGTTTTTCAAATACAGAATACCGGACTGAAGTTGAATGAAATTATGGCTTGGAGTATCCCCCAGGAGTCCCGCAATCGTTTTTCGCAATCGGAACAGGTTGGTGTCAAAGCGTTTACGGCCTTTCTCAGGGTCAATTTCAGGCCACAGCAGTTCCTGTATTACTTCCTGACCCAGCTGCTTGCCGGGGGCCGTAATCAAAAGAGCCATAAGACGCCGTTGAGTTTCAGTGAACTGGGGAGCGATTAATGGGGGTCCATCACTAACGACAAATTCCGTAGGTCCCAACGTTCGGATTGAAAGACAAGGGAAGGCTTCCCCTTCTTCGGTGAACATCATGCCGAGGCGCTCTCTGCCCAGTTTGCGACAAAAATCCGCTTCAATATTTGCGCTTATCCCCGCGCCAAGCAGGGGCACCATGATTTTGGGATCCCAGCCATAAAAATGTTCATAATTTTTTTCCCGCAGGTATCGGAGCGCCTGACTCAAGTCCTCCAAGGCCTCATCCTTGCGGCCGGAAGTCAGCCGAAAGTATGCACGATGCGCTAATGCACCGGGAAGCATCCACTCATTTTCCATTATTCGGAAGTCTTCAACAGCATCGCTGAGAAACCTCTCGGCCTTATCTTTTGCCCCCAACAGGGAATAGGTTGCCCCCAGAAACATCCAGTTCAAGGTCCTGTAATAACGCCCCCCGGCATTTTCCCTGAGAGCCGCCGAGCGCTCTGCCCAGGCCTGCGCTTTCTCCTTGTCGCCCTTGCGGGCAAACAGGTAGGCGCCATAATGAAGATACTGACTCCTCAGATGATTGCTGGCGGCGGCAAAGTCCTTACCCTGAGCATGCTCAACCAACTTCAGAGCATCGTCATAACGACCTTCCGCCAGGGCCTGATCCATATCCCAGAGAAGAATGACGGAACCGATAAGAGTCGATGAAATATGTTCATTCCGGCATACTTTAAACAACAGCTCTTTCTGAGCTTCATAATTGGAAAAATCCCCTGACATGGAAAGATAATTCAACTGGAACAGCCAGAGGTACATTTTAAAAAACGGATTGACCATGGGACTGGCCAGCAGGTCGAGAGACTTTTCAATCTCCTGCAGACAACCGCGAGTATTGCCAGCAAAAAAATGAATATAACTACGCAAAGTACAGTTAGCGGCAACAAAACGGGCCATCCAACCGGCCCCGCCAAAAGCGGTTGGAAGTTCAGCATACTTGCGGGCCGTCGGCAGGTTACAGTCAAACAGGCAGTACCCGAGTCCAACTATGGGGGTTATCTGCAGGCGGGCAAAAAGGTCCAGATC
This sequence comes from Desulfuromonadales bacterium, assembly GCA_963665915.2. Taxonomy (GTDB): domain Bacteria; phylum Desulfobacterota; class Desulfuromonadia; order Desulfuromonadales; family JAAYDE01; genus JAFGRU01. The sequence continues at coordinate 352,660 of CAXXSG010000013.1, read as the reverse complement.
GTCAAAAAGTGCCAAAAACAACTCTTCGGCACGAGGAAGCAACTGGCTCCCGGCACCGTATCTGGCATCAACTGCAACATGATAGGTAATCAACTGGATCAGGGAATAGAGTTCCCCCAAATCATCCCCCGCCCGGCCCAGGCACTCATTGGCGGTCTTCAGTAAACTGAAAGCTTTCTGCGGCTCAACCTCCATCAGGACGATCCCGTATATCAGGGACAACCAGGGCCATTTCCGAAATTGCGACTCTGGAATACCTTCGAACAAATTTTTCAGGGTCACGTGAAGGTTCTGGGAAATAAACTGGAAACCGAGATCACGCATAATGAGCTGCGTCGTCTCAAAATCCTCCGCAGCCAGAAGGTATTGAAGCCCCGACAGCGGGAGTTCCTGCTCCAGATACCAGCCCGCCACTTTACGGAGAAACTGCCTTTGCTCGGCATTGTCGATCTCCTGTGGGGCCACACCGCTCAAAGCTTCCCGGAAGAGGTTGTGAAAACGATAAGAACCGTCCAGCCCCTCGGTGGAATAAAAGCGCACAAATGAGTTCTGCTGAACCAGGGTGTCCAGAATCGAGGCAATAGAAACCCCGTCGCTCAAATAATCGGCCAGACCGATGGGAATTTCGACCAACTGGGCCAATTGGAACATCAGAGTGCGGGTTTCGGACGGAAAGTCCTCCATAAAATTGTGAATAAAATAGAGAAAGAATTCTGAATAATCCTTCGGACTCTTGAGCGATTTTCCGTGGCTGATTTCCCGCAGATCCCCCGACCTGGCCCAAAGCAGGACTCCGGAAACCCAACCTTCGGTTACATCATGAACATTGGCCACTTCAGCTGGGGAAAGAGGGATGCCGAAAATCTCATTGCAGAGAGCAAAAGTCTCTCTTTTAGTGAAAGAGAGTTGGGAATTGAGCAGGGAGAGAACCTGAGGGTCATTTTCCAGACTCTCCGACAGGAGCGGCACCTTGCGGCGGGTGATCAGAAAAAAACGGAAGTTTTCGGGGGCGTTTTTTACCAGTTCCGTCACCAGACCACAACTTCCTTCGGAACCCTCCAGATGGTGAAGATCGTCAAACGCAAGAAAAAAATCAGAACCTGCGGACCTCTTCACCCCGTCAATGAGTTGAGCAGCCAGAAACGGAACTTCGCTGGCGGCAATCGCCCCCTGCAGGATCCTCTCCTCAAGCTGCGGCGCTGAAAAGCCAGGAAAAGATTCATGGAAAAGGAAATAAATGGCGGACAGGAAAAAAACAGGGTCCAAGTCCTCCGGACCGACCTGATACCAGACAAAAGAGGCATCGAATTTGTTCAGGAGTTGAGCAGCAAGGGTCGTCTTCCCCTGCCCGGCCTGGGCCTCAAGAACCAGGTGTCTTTTTTTCGCCCAGCGGCCCTGGGTAACTTCCTGAATCAAAGACTCGCGGACAACCTGCCGGGCGGGATCGAGGCGGGGGGGAGTGAATTTATTGCCGGGGAGAAGTTTTTTGATTTGGCTGATCAATTCACCCATGAAGCCGCCCCTGAATTTCAATAATGATACTTGAGTGAATGGAACACTTCATCAGGAAAACCCATGGGGATAAACGCGTTGACTCAGCAAAATCCAAACATTGAATCATTTTAAAAACCCTATTTAAAATATAGGATTTCGCCAGGATATCAAGTTATAAAACAACGTTTTGATTTTTTGGACGTATCCTTTTCCTCAGAAATTCAAAAATTCCGGGGAAAATGAAAGATTGCGTCTGAGAAAACGCGGCATGAAACATTGATAAAAACCATATGTTGAAAACTTATTATTTTTCAACAAGAAAACCAATCAAAGCATTTGGATAATATTGCTCGCCTTGCCCTTTCTCCCTGGCTCATTTCCGGAAAAGACGGAAAAATGCCGGTTTTGAAACCGGCCTGAACAATAAGGAGATGTTGTTTGAGGGACATTAATTAGCGGTCAGTCTTTCTTTCCGCTGTTCAGCAGAACATGCGCTTCAAGTTGAGATCCCGGCCATCGATCCAGAGCCATCGGTTCCGATAGGGAACGGTCACAAAGGCGTCATTTGGTCGGGTCATGTCGCTCTTTACATGGATGAGCCGCGGCAAGTCAGAGTCATCGAGTTGCGGGTAAACTTCTCCTTCACCAACGGCATATACGTGATGTTCGGACGGTCATAATATTTCTCGGAACCGACGTCCATGAAAACCGGGGTGTCGGTATAGCGCAGTTTAACCATGTTGAGCAGCATCTGCCTTTGCCACGACTGCGTAATGTTAGTGCTGTAATCAAAACGGTCCCGGGCAATGGTGTCCAGACCGATGGGAGAACAGGCAGCAAGGCCCATGATCAACATCAGAGCCAACCACCGTTTCATCACATTCTCTCCTTTTTACTTATTCTGCGTCGTCCCCCGGGGAAGGATCGATTCGATCAGTTTGAGCGGTGATTTTATGGTCCGTTCACCCAGGTTCAGCAGGCTTGTGCCGACCGATGAGGCCGACATGACCCGAACTTTCGGGTCACCCAGCTTCCCCTTGACACTCACCGGGATTGACACCAGGCTGCCGGCCAGCAGGTAATTGACCCCCGGGATGTTTTTAACGACCGTGTCGACGGTCTTAAAGGGGGCCGCCAACAGTTCGAAGTTGACGGTCTCCTGTTCCATATCAACTTCACCATAGCCAAAGATGTCCAAAGTCTCACCATCCATGTGGAGCTTTTCGATGAGCAGTTTGCCGTTCTGGAATTTCCCCTGCAAAGTTATGCTCTTATACGCGAAACCGGTGCTTCCCAGGTCGGGGAGCCTGCCCTTGACGATTTCGGTGACGTTGAGCACTTCGAGTATCCTGGCCAGTATCTTTTCCTGTTCGATCACCCCGTTCGTAAACGTCATCTCCAGGGGTCCTTGCATCTTTCTGATCAATTCACCAGCTTTCCCTTGGGTACTGATGAGGCTGGATAAATCCAGTGCACCGGTCATCCTGACTCGCCCCTTGGTCAGGCAGGAATAGCTGGTGGCAACGTCCAGCCCTTTGCCGTCCAGGGTCACATCGAGAGAGAGCTCTTTCCCGCCAACAGAAAACAAACCCGGCGCGTCGATGCCGCACAATTTAGCCTTGGTAACCCTGACATCGATCCTGTCGTGATCGAAGGAAGCCGTGGCAATGACAGGCTCCCAGATCAGGTTCTTCCATGTGATTTTTGTGATATCAACTTTGACCTGTGGACCGTCAGCGTATAGCCTTACCTGGTCAATTGCCATTTTTTCGCCTGATGGCAAGAGAACCGACAAGTTCTCACCGGTCAGCTGTCCCTCTGCCGTTACCTTGGACTCTTCGGTCTGCGGTACAATGACGGCAAAGTCACCCTCAAGCCGCCCTCCGCTGAGTTGACGATTGACGAACAGGGCTTCCAGGGTTTCATGCAGCAGTTTGCCGGTGAACTTGAAATCACGCTGATCCTTTTTAAGGTCCAATACCATGCCGGCATCGGAGTACTGGTCTTTGATGGTCACCCGGTGGATCTGCAGCTGTTCCGGGTGATAGTCGACATCGGCGGTGATCGCAGGACCTTTCTCTATGGAAACCACCCCTTTGAATGAGGTTGTTGCCACCGGCTGCCAGGAGACCTGCGCGTTGCTGATAGCTAGAGGAGTATGGATCGCGTAGAACTCCGGAACCTCGAGCATGCCTCGAAGCCATTCGACAGATTCAGGCCCCATGCGGCCATCGAGTGACAGTTCGATCTGACTGAGACTTCGCGGAAAACCCTTGACGGTTCCGGTCAGGTTGAGGTCCGCATCGAGGCAGTCCATTTTGAGATTCGCGAAAGTCAGCTGTTCGGTATTGAGCTTGAAATCGCCCCTGGCCAGGTTGATTTCAGCCGGGAAGCGGGGTGTTGTAATGCCCAGACCCTTGATCGCACCGGTCGCTGCGAATTGCCACTGTTCAGGCTTGTCGACTGCGCCCGCAAAGCTCAAGCTGGACAGGTCCAGCAGACCGGTAATCTGTTTAACATCCTTCACCTGCTTATTCACATGGTCGAAAGTAGCCAGCCAGGGATAGAGTTCATCCAGGGACAGAGCAGATCGCCCGGAGTTGACCTCAAGATTCAGAACGTCCTTAAAGTTGATCTGAAAGGCGAGCCCTGAGAACTTAGACTGGCCGAGAGTGCCATTCAAGCCTTGGAGGCTGATCCGGTTTTCCGAAAACGCAACCTGGCCATTGGTAACTTTGATCGGGAACGGCACCCTCTGGTAATCGGCGCTGAAATTCAAATCAGTGACATCGACCCGAACGCTGATTTTGGCCAGACTGTCACCGACAATCAGTTTGCCGATGCCGGTTCCCTTCAATTGGGTGATCCGGTCCACCTCCTCGTTAAAGGTTTTATTCTCAACAATGCGATTCAAAGTCTGCTTGGCCTGGGCCAGGTCGGCGTTGAGCATGAGTTCCAGTTGAAACAGGTCATTGCCCTCGGCAAGGCCGACTTTCAAAGTGCCGTCATGCCCGCTGGAGCCTTCCAGCCGGGTCGACATCCCGGTGCCTTGCAACACGCCCTCGCTGATGACCACATCGCCGACGACCTCGGTCAGGTCGAGTTTGATAGTCGGAATGGAAACGACCCCTTGCTGCAATCGGCCCTCGATGCGGAGATTCTTCAAATCGCCCAGTTCGCTGGCGGTTTCTCCATGAGACTTAACGGTGATTTGCGGAACCCTGCCGCCACGCAGGTAGTCAAAGATATCCCTAGTGGGCGGGATGTCTCCCGCCAGGGCAAGGGCGACCCTGCGGGTCGCATCGACATCGATGTTCTTCCCGGACAGGCTCAGGGTGAAGCCCGGTGCGCGCGGTGCCAGGACCAGGTTCCCGCTCAGTTCGAGACCCGGTTCGGCAAAGACAAGGCGCTCCAGCAAAACGCTGATCTCACCGCCTGTCAACTCGATACTGCCATTCAGTCTTACGTCCTTGATGGTCTCCTGCTTGCCCTTGCGCCGGATGCTCAGTTCGGAGATTTCCCCCTCCAGCATTGCCCGAGCAGTGCGGGGGTCTTCCACCGAGAACGCCAGCTGCAAATCCAGGTTTTCGGCTACGACCAGCTCCTGCTCGCCGCGGGCAACCGAAAACCGGCCGTCACGAATCACCAGGTCGAGATCAGGGGCCACATGCCCGAGCGCCTCGGAGAGCCTGACCAGGCTCTCCCCCCGTTCGGCCACAGAACCGGAAGACGCAGGGGGTGTTACGGTTTTTGACTCAGACAGGTCAAGGCTTATCTCCGGCCGCTCCAACCCGAGCCGGGCCAGGCGCAGATCGCCGCTCAGCAGAGGCAGAATCTCGGGAGAGATGCGGAGAACCCCGACCGCACCCTGCCCTTGATTCGGGACGGTCAAGGTGACCTGCTGCAATGCGATGGCCGGATAAGGGAAGTAGCTGAGCCCGATCTCCTGCCAGTCGAACTCGATGCCGGTCTTCTCAGCGACCGTTCGCTGAATTTTTTGTTTTACTGCGGGAGAAGAGATGAACTGCGCTACGAACAGCGGCGCTGTCAACAACAGGAGAAACAGGGCAATGACACTCCCCAGCAACCAGAACCGGAACGGTTTCTTTGCAGGATCAGACGGTTTTTGTTCAGGCAACGTCTCCATTGTACCTTCCTGAAATGTAATATAAAAATCTGTTTGAAAGCTACAGGAACAGCTGCACCTGTAACATATTCACAGTACCGGACCGAGCATGGCGATTGCGTTGTTCCCAAGTCGGCGGTACCAGGGCCACTGCTCTAACATATCGATATTGACCGGTCTGGAATTGGCAGTATAGGCTTCCTGGCGTTGCCGCATTGCGGCCGTCAGCAAGGGGTCGTACAATAAAATGTTGTTTTCAAAATTGAGGTCAAAGCTCCGGCGGTCCATATTCGCCGAACCGATCAACATGACGTCCCCGTCAAGAGTCAGAGACTTGGCGTGCAACAATCCCCCCTCGTATTCGAAGATCCTGACCCCGGCCGCAAGAAGGTCATAGTAGTAACTGCGACTTGCCGCACCGACAAACCAAGAGTCGTTCCTCGCCGGGACGATTAAGATTGTTTCAACCCCGCGACGGGCGCTGGCACACAGCGCGGTTAGCATGGATTCATCGGGAACATAGTACGGGGTCGAAATGACCAACTCGCGGCGAGCGGTGTACATCAACGCCACGAACATCTCGGGCATGGCCGAGTAGCGAACCATCGGCCCGGTCCCGATCACCTGTGCAGCAAACCCGTGTTGAAGCAATGGAATAGGCTCGCTGAATAGAAAGCTGAGATCTTCATTTACTTCGGCCATCCAGTCGCCGGCAAAAAGGTATTGGTTCTGGCGGGCGATCGGCCCCTCTAAGCGAATCACGATATCCACCCATGGCGCATATTTGGCCTTGATACCAAATTCCGGATCGGCGCAGTTCTGACTTCCGCAATAAGTTATGTGGTTGTCGATAACGATAATCTTGCGATGATTGCGCAGATCGACACGCCCCCTCAGAGGCTTCAGCAGGGGGTTGCCGATTGGCAAGACAACAGCCAGGCGAATGCCGGCCTTACGCATGGCCTGCCAGTGTTTCGAGTCGATCATGATGCGCGAGCCCAGAGCGTCCGCCATGGCTCGGCAGACTACACCACGTGAGGCGGCCCGCTTCAGGGCTTCGACCACTTTGCAGCCATTGTTGTCGGGTAACCAGATGTAGAACAGCAAATGAACATGATCCTTGGCAGCATCGATGTCAGCCACCAGAGAATCGATGGCCGCATACGAATCTTCCATCAACCACGCTCGATTGCCGCCGACCGGTTCAAAGCCGTTGACCGATTTCCCGACCTGAAATAAATGCGCATATCGTTGCGGCACCTCGGCCTGCAGATACGATGTCTCCCCTCCTGAAACATCCGCCACATTCGGCAGCTGCAAAAGGATTTTACGCATCCGTTCCACACGGCGTCGGCCGACGTTCGTTTCACCGAACAGAATATAGGTCGTGATACCCACTACCGGGAAGACGAGGATGACCACTACCCAGGCAACCCGTGACGCCGGCTCACGATGGGGCCGCAGAAGCACCCTTACGACAAACACGCCCTGAACCACAACATGCAGAACAAAAATTATCAATGTTGACAATGAACTATTCAATATAAAAGGTTTTTTCAGAGTGATTTGAGGTTAAAATTACATCCTGCCGACTCTGGCACCTCATACCTGCATCCTGGTCTTTGCCGAACTTTTCTTGGCGAGGGGTCACAAGTCAATAATGAGGCTGTTCACCTTGGTTTTTCGGGCGCGGGCAGGTCCTGGCACATCATTTTCTGGTAACAATTACAGTCTAACGTAGATTCTGAAAATAAAAATCACCCAACAAGGGTGATTTCAACAACCATAGCATTGCAAGTCAGGGCAATCGCAAACAACGTTCGCTCGGCAGACACGAATAATGCTGATTTTGCGACTGTCGCATCAATAACCATAATGGGAGTTCTCTGGGCGGAGGAGTTAGATTACCAGGAAGCGGAAGTAGGACATTTTCAACGCTGACTATTTTATAGTCTTTTGAAAATAATGACATTTCAAATATAATTTTGGTTATACTTATCAGCAATTTTACCTTACGGGCTGAAGAACAGCTCAATAGTGTGCGAGAGTCCAAGACACTGTTTTTCAAAAACCCGCAAATGGATTTGCCCATGAGTTCTCGTATGGCCTGCCATGAATGCGATCTTTTACAGAACATTCCCGTTCTGCCGGAAAAGGCCAGCGCCAGGTGTGTCCGCTGCGGAGCGATTCTCTTTCGCAACAAAACCCAACAGTATCGATCGAACACTGGCCTGGACACTCACCGGCCTGATTCTCTTTGTCCTCGCCAACTCCTATCCCCTTCTGGCCATGAACATCGAAGGGTTTGCCCAGAAAACCACCCTGGTCAGCGGCATTATCCAGTTATCCAGCCAGGGCATGACCGGACTTGCCGTTCTGGTCATGCTTACCTGCGTGCTATTTCCGCTTCTGGAAATGGTGGGAACCCTTTACGTTCTGTTGTCGTTGAGGCTGGAGCGTCCCCAACGGGGCGCCATCCGGGTTTTTCGTCTGATTCAGCATCTCCGGCCGTGGGGATGATGGAGGTCTTCATGCTCGGAATTCTCGTTTCGGTCGCCAAGTTGGCCAAAATGGCCAGTATTGTCCCGGGTCTGGCCCTCTATTCTTTTGTTGCCCTCATTTTTGCCCTCGCAGCTTCGGCCAACAGCATTGACGCCCATCTAATCTGGGAAAAACTGGACAGGAGAACATGAGAAATCACTCTTTGACAGCCCGAAAGGCAAATCTGATCAGTTGCCCCTCCTGCCACCTGCTGGCTGATGGCTCCCAACTTCTCCATAAGGGAAAAGCGGCCTGTCCCCGCTGCGGAGATTCTCTCCATCAGCGCAAGGTGAACAGTATTTCCCGGACCTGGGCACTGCTGATCGCGGCAATCGTTTTCTATATCCCGGCCAACGTTCTGCCGATTACCATCACCACCTCTCTCGGCCATAAGCAGGCGGATACCATCATGAGCGGGGTCATCTATTTCATGAAAGACGGTTCCTGGGAAATTGCGCTGATCATATTCGTGGCAAGTATCTTTGTGCCCCTGATGAAAATGATCATTTTAATCTTTCTTTTAATTTCGGTCCATTGCCGTATCCGCTGGAAACCCAGGGATCGCACCCGACTCTACCGTTTGACTGAGACCGTGGGGCGCTGGTCCATGGTCGATATTTATGTGGTAACAATCATGGTGGCCCTGGTCCGGATGGGTGCTCTGGCGACCGTCGATGCCGGTCCCGCCGCGATTTTCTTTGCCGCTGTGGTCGTCATTACCATGCTTGCCGCGCAAAGTTTTGATCCCAGGCTTATCTGGGATTCCATGGAGAAATAATATGCCCGAAACGAACGTTGACCCCAAGGCTCAGGACAAAACCCCCGAGGCAGAGATACAGACCAGAAAGGCTTTTTCCATCGTCTGGGTTATTCCCCTGGTGGCCCTGGCCATCGGTGGGTGGCTGGCCTTCAGGGCCATTACGGAGCAGGGTCCGACCATCACCATCACCTTCAAGTCGGCGGATGGCCTGGAGGCGGGAAAAACAAAAATCAAGTACAAGGATGTGGAAATCGGGCAGGTGGAAACCATTGAACTCAACGAGGATCTTTCAAGCGTGATTCTGACCGCAAAGATGGGCAAGGGTGTAGAGCCTTATTTGACGGATAAAACCCGCTTCTGGGTCGTCCGCGCGCGGGTGGCGGCCGGCGAAGTTTCCGGACTGGGAACCCTTTTCTCCGGGGCCTATATCGGCATCGACCCCATCCGGGAAGGAGAATCGACCAAAAATTTCACTGGCCTGGAAGTACCCCCCGTGGTGACGACGGATGCTCCCGGCAGGATGTTTTTTTTAAAGGCCGAAAAATTGGGCTCTCTGGACATCGGCGCACCGGTCTACTACCGGGGAATCAAGGTGGGGAAGGTGGTCCATTACGATTTTGATGAATCCGGCCAGGCGGTTGACATCCAGGTTTTCATCGAAGAGCCTCACTATCAGGAGGTGAACTCCAACACCCGCTTCTGGAACGCGAGCGGCATCGACATCTCCCTCGATGCCAAGGGCATTGAAGTCAACACCCAGTCCCTTGTTTCAATCGTCGTCGGTGGTATCGCTTTTGATCTGCCGGAAAAGACCTCTCCCGGAGATCCGGCTGAAGAAAACTCTTTTTTTAAACTCCATGCCGACCATCAGAGCATCAACGAAAAAACATATACAGTCAAAAACCACTGGTATGTCTATTTCGACGAATCGGTTCGAGGCCTGTCCCCAGGGGCACCGGTAGAATTCAGGGGGATACAGGTTGGTGAGGTGGTGGACATCGACATGGAGTACCTGGAAAAGGAAGAAAAAATTCGCATCCCCGTTCTCCTTGCCATCGAACCGGAAAGACACTTCGAAAAAGGTTTAGTCCATAAAAATCAGGCAGACATAATGGAACGTCTTAAAAGGCTGGTCAAGAAGGGTTTGCGCGCTCAGTTGAAAACCGGCAATCTGCTGACAGGACAGCGTTTCATCAGTCTCGATTTCGAAGCTAATTGCCCTGAATGCAAGCTCACCTTTAGAAGCGGCATCCCCGTCATGCCGACGACGCCCACACCTATTGAGGAAGTTTCCGACAACCTGGGAAAAATTGTTAAAAAACTTGCTAAGGTTCCCTTTGACGAGATCGGCAGCGACCTACAAAAAACCGTAAAATCTCTGAATCAGACCCTCCGGGAGACGGAAAAGATGGTCAGTCGCATCAACAGCGAGGTCACGCCCAATTTCAACAAGACATTGACTCAGGTGCAGGAAAGTCTCAAGGATATTGAAAGCTCGCTGGGCACGGATTCGGGCGTTAACTACAATCTTCGAGAAGTTCTGAAGGAACTATCATTGACGATCCGGTCGTTGCGTACACTGACTGATTATGTGGAACGCCACCCTGAATCCGTGATTTTCGGGAAAAAACCCCAAAAAAACGAGAGATAACAATGATGAAATCTGGAAAACTGATGGTGATGACGATTTTTTGTCTGGGGATCACGGGATGTATCGGTAAGTCCCCCCAGGTCGCTTATTTTCATCTGACTCCCATGGAGGCAACACCTGCCCAGACTCAAGCCATGAAAGCCCGGGATTCTCTGGTCGTCGGGGTCGGACCCGTCAGTTTTCCTGAAGTTCTTCAGCGGCCCCAGATCGTGACCCGAAGCGACTCGAACCACTACCGGATCGACGAGTTTCAACGCTGGGGAGGCTCGCTGCAGGACGAATTCACTGCCATTTTTGCGGAAAATCTCGCCATTCTTCTGAAGACGGAAAATGTGGCGGTTTTCCCTTGGGAGAAACATTTCAAACCCCGTTTCCGGATCATTTTGGATGTCCAACGCTTTGACGGCCGCCTTGGAGAGTCAACCCTTCTGGAAACCCGCTGGACGATCACCGGCGAGAACGGAAAACAAGCGCTTCGGGTCGGCAAATCCTCCATTGAAAAACCGGTTGCCAAAGCTAGCTATGAAGCTCATGTTCAGGGCCTGGGTCGAACCCTGGAACAACTTGCAGAAGAAATAGCCGCTGAAATTCAGCGCCTGGAGCAAGGTCTCGAATAATAGCGACGCCATTCAAGTATATGCTGAGTTCAAACCACCGATCTTCGCTTCTCTTCGAAGTCGGATCGTACCCGCTTCTAACCTGCCGCTTCACCGCTTTTAGGATATACCTGAATCCGTGGGTTTTGACCGGGTAATAGCGCAAGTCATTGACCTGCCTAAGTCTTCCAAAAATCACCGACGAACCTATGGGTGCGCCTCAGATTTTTGAAACATTTATTCAGGCAAAGCACTTACACTCTTTTCCCGCCCCAACCCACGGATTCAGGTATAGTTAAATATCAAAAACAGACCGGCCTGCCGGTTTGAGAATAAATCTCCCCCTCTTGAGGAGAGAAGGTGGAGGGAAGAGTTAAATCATTGTCTTGGCATCAGGATTTTTTTTCGGAGCAGGGTGCTTATTTCACCCAAACAGTTCCGTTTTTATATGCTTAAACGCCAAATTTTATTTGTTTTTTTCTTCTTGTCACTGGTATCGGCCGGGCTTGTGCTATCGTTTCCCGCCGCCGCAAAGGGAGAAGTCCCACAGCTGAAGAACGTCCTTTTGCCCGGCAAAAGAGAGCCGGTTCAGATAGCCATTTCGGGCCTCGAAGGCGATCCTTTGAAAAATGTCAAGGCGGCTCTGGTGATACCGGAAGCAATGGTGCGCAAAGACGAGCTTAACCTGTTCTGGCTTAAGCGCTTTGAAAAACAGGTGCCGAAAAAGGTTGCGGCTGCGCTGGCGCCATTCGGCTATTATTCCGCCGAGGTAACAACCCGCTTGGAGAAAATCGGAGACAACCGCTATCTCTTGGAGGTGAAGGTCGACCCCGGTAAACCGGTGCGGATTCATGATCTTCGTCTTGAAATCAAGGGGGCCGGAACCAGTTCCAAGAAATTGCGGCGACTGATAGGCGAGTTCCCCTTGGGCCGGGGCGATATTCTTCGACATGACCTGTACGAAGAAGGCAAAGGAGCTCTCAAGTCTCGCGCCATCGACCTGGGATACCTGGATGCCGCATTCAGCCGACATGAAATCCGGGTCAATCGCGGGGGTCTCCGCGCCGACATTGAGCTGATACTCGATACAGGTCCTCTCTACACTTTCGGCGATATCCACATACATGGCGCCCCGCACTATCCCGAGAGATTTCTTAAGCGCTACAAGGCATTCAAAAAGGACAAGACTTTTTCCTACGCCCAGCTTGGAGAGACCCAGCTCAATTTTCTCAATTCGGACCGCTTTCGCGAAGTGATCGTCACGCCACGAAAGGACCTGGCAAAAAACCTTGAAGTTCCTGTGGACATCAAGCTGGTCCCTTCGGCGCGTCAACGGCTGAGTCCGGGTATCGGCTACGGCACCGACACCGGAGCGCGCCTGTCCCTCAAGTACAAAGACGTCAACATCTTTCATCTCGGCCATGAGCTGAAGGCCGACCTGCTGCTCGCCCAGTTTCGTCAATCGCTGATCACCAGCTACACCCTGCCCGGTTATCGCAATATTGACAGCTATACCAGTTTTCGGATCGGCTATGAGCGCGAGGATATCGACACCTTGGAATCCGCATCACTATTCACCGAGGTTGAACGCGTGCGGGGCTTCGGCAAAGGACGGCTGGGGTCGGTTTACCTGCGACTGATGCAGGAGAGTTCGACCGTCGGTAGCGAGAAGAACAATTCCCAGATGATTCTGCCGGGAGTCCGCTTTGCCCGCCGCCGCTACAACGATCCGGCGCGGCCCACCAGAGGGTATTTTTTTGAACTGGAGAGCCGTGGCGGACATCAGGCTCTTGGCTCGGATATTAGCCTGCTGCAGTTTCTGGCCAGGGGCAATGCCCTGGTCTCACTCCCGGGCCGCTTTTCCATATTCGCCCGCATTGAAGGGGCGACCAGTATGCAGAATGAGCCGCTGAGAGAAATTCCCGCTTCATTGCGCTTCTTCGCCGGCGGCGACCAAAGCGTCCGCGGCTATTCCTACAAATCCCTGGGCCCGAAGGATGAAAACGGTGATGTGGTTGGCGGCAAGAACCTTATCGTGGGGAGCATTGAACTGGAAAGGGCCGTCGGCGAAAAATGGGGTGTCGCGGCATTCTATGATGCCGGAAACGCTTTCAATTCTTTTTCGAATATCGATATTTTTCAGGGTGTTGGCCTGGGGGTGCGCCGCTACACGGTGGTAGGACCGATCAAAGTCGACGTGGCCCGTCAGGTCGGAGTTTCCGATCCATCATTTCGACTCCATATTAGCATTGGTTTCGGATGGTAGCAGGGGAAATCAACCCATGATCATTCCCCATTAATAGTGGAATCGAAAGATCTAAATGCTTTCGCTCCGTCCGCCGAAAGGGAGCTGTAGACTCTTGGCTTGAAGATGCGCATTAAAAAAATCTTGCAATACATTTTTGGAGGAGGCCTGGCCCTGATTCTCATTCTGGGGATGGGGACCTACTGGCTTCTCTGGACTACGTCCGGCGCAGAGTGGCTGCTGAAAGCGGTTTCCCGGTGGACACCGGTAAGTATCAGTGCCGGTCAGGTGGCCGGTACCATGGCCAAGGACCTGCGTCTCGAAGGATTGCAGGTCAACTGGCCCGAGGGCGGCGCAGAGGTCGGACAACTACTGCTGCGCTGGCACTTGACCAGCCTGCTCGGCGGTCGTCTTGAGGTGGAAGAACTGCAAGTCTCGAAGGTCGAGGTGCACTTACCGGCAAGTGAAGTGGAACAGGCTCAACAGGGAGAACCGTTCCGTTTCAACTGGCCCCATCTCTCTGGGTTGCCACTTCGCCTTGAGGCCGAAATCAAGCGTCTCGAAGCAACCGATATAATCCTCCATCCTGCCGCGGGTGATCCGGTGGCAATCCACAGAATCAGTGTGGGCCTGGCCTGGGACGAAGGAACTTTTTCGGTCTCGGGGCTTGAAGCGGCAACCGATTTCGGCGAAGGGCGGGCAGATTTGCGCGTCGGCTTGGTCGAGCCGGAGTTGGAGCTTAAAGCCGAGGTCGCACTTACTGAACCTCTCGCCGGTCTCGACCGGTTCGTTCTGAACGGGAAACTCGGCGGGGCCGATTCATCGGAAGAAGCTGCCGGAACCCTGTTTTTCGAAGCGCTCGGCAAAAAAGGACCGAGGTACCGATTGAAAGCGGCGCTTACAATTTTAGAAAACCGCCTGCGGATCAGTTCGTTAGCCTTGACCCTGCCAGACAGGCCCGGACAGATCGATGTCCGGGGAGACCTGACCTTGGAAACGGATCCTCAACTGAACCTGAAGGCGAACATCGCCGAGTTAAATCTGCAGGAGGAAACCGGCATCATCACAAAGATTAACGGGGAGCTTCAGATAGAGGGCCGGCTGAGCGGCTACCGGGGGGATTTTCACCTGGTCAACCACGTTCCCGGGTGGCAGGGGGGCGCGTTGGCGGGCCGGTTGGCAGGCACCACCCAGACGCTAGCCCTGACGGCGCTGTGGGGGGACTGGCTCAAAGGGGAGGTAAAAGGAAACGTGAGCCTGGGTTGGGCCGACGGCCTTGAGGCGGATGGGGTTCTGACCTGTCGCCGACTGAACCCTGGGGTTGTAAGCGCTGACTGGCCCGGACTGGTTAATTTGGATATGGATGGTGGTGTGAAGATTCCCAGCGACAAACCATTTTCTGCCACAGTCAAGGCCCGCCTTTTGGACAGTCGTCTTCGGCACAAAGCCCTGACCGGTGAAGCCAGCGCTCAAACGACAGGCGACCATCTCCATATCGAAAAACTTCAACTGCACGGCGACGGTTTCAATCTGGCCGCTTCAGGAAAGCTCTATGAACGCCTTTCCATCCAAGCCGATATTCAAAACCTGACCGACCTGGCTCCTGAAACCAAGGGCCGGATTTCGGTTGACGGCTGGCTTCGCTGGAAAAACTCTTACCTGAGCGGGGAGCTCGACGGCCTTGTCAGGGCCTTTTCTCTCCAAAGCCTCCAGGTCGAAAAGCTCGACCTGGCGCTTCGCCACCACAAAAAGGGCGAACCCATCAACGTATCGGCCCGCGGGCAATCCTTAAGTTTTCAGCAATACCGCTTTGACACCCTTGACTTGGGAGTGACAGGAAATCTTGCCGGCCACCAGGGTCGTCTTGAGTTGCTCTGGCCCGGCGGGGCCGCCAATATCCAAGCTAATGGGGGTTACCAGAAAGGCAACTGGAGGGGGAGCCTGGTGAATGTCAATGGGGAAGACCGGCGTTTCGGAAATTGGAAACTGGAGAACCCCGCAAGCTTGGTGCTAGCAGCCAAACAACTGATGGTTGAAAAACTGGCTCTGGCCAGTCAAAAAGGCGAGCGGGTCAATGTGGCCGCTGACTTATTTTTCCAACCGCTGCGAGGGGAAGTGAAGGCGTCCGCGGAGAGGTTGTCTTTGCCAAAGGCCAACCCCTGGCTGGGGGAAACGAAAGCCAAAGGCACGGCCTCGGCGACAGCCGATTTGCGCTGGCTGCAATCGGGCGGGGTTGAATTGGCCGGCATGATCGATTTAACCGCCAGCCTGACCCGGGGAGAAGACAATCTTGAAATCGACAGGGGCCGTGGGGATATCCACTGGGGGACCAAGGGGCTGATCGCCGATCTGCGTCTCGAACTTCCTCAGGGTAACGGATTGCGAGCTGAAATCACCTCCGCCCAGCCCGCACAACTGGCTTTGCCGAAACAGGCTGAATTTGTTCTTGATTGGAACGGCCTGCCCCTGGAGCCCCTGCAACCGTTACTGCCCGAGACCCGGCTTAAAGGCGACAGCAATGGAAAAATTCAGGGAAATTGGCAGACCTCCGGCGATCTGGCGGTGAAAGGAATGGTGGAGACAAAAGCCCGGATTGCCCGGGACAACCTGGCAATTGCCATTTCCCGGGCACGGAGCGATTTCAGTTGGGGTCCTGCCGGCCTGAATGCTGAAGTTGATATTGCGTTGGAGGACGGAGGAAAGCTCATTGCGCATGTCAACTCCCTGGAGCCGGGTCGCCTGAAAGTCCCGAAGCAGGGTGTTTTTCAGGCGACCTGGAAAGCCCTTGACCTTCTCCGGGCACGCCCGTTTCTGCCGAACGGGCTGACCCTCACAGGACATTTGTCCGGAGAGGCTCAGGGGCGCTGGTTCCCTGAGCAGCAAGTGGAGATAACCGGCCGCGCCAAAATTGGCGAGGGACGCCTGGAGTGGTCCGAAAACGATGAGGGGAAGGTCTCCGCAACAATGAAGCAGGCTGAACTCAACTGGATCTGGCGGGGCCGGTCACTTAATGGCGAGGTAACGTTGGCCCTCTCGGATTACGGTCGACTTGAGGGAACTTTCCGGCTGCCCCTGCCGGCCCGACTGCCCACGACCTTCGATCCGGCAGGGGAAATTCAGGCCCGGTTCACCGGGAAGTTGGAAGAAAAGGGACTACTGGCCGTCTTGTTGCCGGGTATGGTTCAGGAAAGCCGGGGTGCGCTGGACTTCGATCTCACTGCCGCCGGTTCCTGGAGGGAGCCCCGCTTCGGGGGCGGCCTGAATTTGACCGGTGCCGGCGGCTACCTACCGGCAGCGGGGATCCATCTGAAAGATGTGGGCCTGCAGGCTGAATTCACCGGTGACCGCCTCCGTATAGCATCATTTCAGCTTCGTTCCGGATCCGGGCGTTTGATGGGGGATGCTGAGATCCGCTTCGATGCCTGGCAGATTGCCGGCTACCGCGCCAACATCAAAGGGGACAAATTTCAGCTTGTCCACCTGCCCGAATTGCAAATGCAGGTCAAGCCCGACCTGCAGATGGAAGGAGATCTGAAGCAATTGAAGGTGCGGGGCGAAGTGGTGCTGCCCGAGGTTCTTATTACCGGAAAGGAGGGGCGTCCTCCGGTGGAGCGAAGCCAGGACGTGGTGATTGTCGATGCCGAACAGCCGGTAAATAAACCCGCACCCCTGGATCTCGACATTCGCCTGCGGTTGAAGTTGGGCGATCACGTGCTGCTCAAGATTGCCGGTATTGACGCTCGTCTCGATGGAGCCATTAACCTGATAGCCAGAAGCCCGACCAATGTAACCGCCCAAGGGGAAATCAATGTCGTCAAGGGGGCCTATTCAGCCTATGGGGCAAAACTCAAGGTCACCCGCGGCAAGATTTTGTTCGCCGGCGGACCCATCGACCGGCCAACCCTTGATGTTCTGGCCTTGCGCACCATTGGCGATATTCAGGCTGGGGTTCGGGTCAGCGGCACGCCCCGGGCTCCAGTGGTGAAGCTCTATTCCGAGCCGGGCATGCCCGATACCGACGTTCTCAGCTATATCGTCCTAGGTCATCCCATCGGTGCCGACAGCGGCCAGTCGAGCATGCTCATGGTGGCCGCCGGAGCCCTGCTCTCTCAAGGAGAATCGACGGTCCTCCAGAACCGGCTGCAGCGCCGCCTGGGCCTCGATGTCCTGGATATCGAGAGTGGCAACGGTGATATGGAGTCGTCGATGATCACCATCGGCAAGTATCTGACTCCCGAGCTTTATATCAGTATAGGACAGGGATTATTGAACAATGCAAGGGCTTTTCGGATGCGTTACAGCCTGTCACGACACTGGGAGGTTGAATCCAACGTCGGCGTCGAAAGCGGTGCTGACCTTTATTACAAAATAGAATTTCAGTAATTTTTTCTGCGCGCCGCCAGCCTTGCCTCCGAATGCAGAAATGGCACCAGCACCACAAGTTTCAAGGTCTATATGTTTTTATGGAAAACCGTGGAGTATCCGCAATTTTTTGCCCATCAAAGATGAGATTGCCAAACCATGCGGGATTAGGGTGCAGGATGAGAAAAAACCTCTTTTCGGGTGGCGGCATCTACACGACTTATGAAGTAAAACTGAACATCAAACGCGGCCATATCAACCCCAGCCTGGACATCCTGGCTTTGCGGGAAGTCGGGAAGGTCCGTGCAGGAGTAAAGGTCACCGGCACGGTTGAATTTCCGGACATCACCCTCTATTCACCGCCAACCATGCCGGAGAAGGAAATTCTCGGTTATATTTTCCTGGGTCGCCGCATGCGAACAGAGCAGCCGGAATCGGATATTATCGCCCTTGAGACGGGGGCGCTGCTACCTCAAGGTCCTGAATTTTCAAGGCGTCTGCGTTTTACCGACGTCGACCTGGGTCGCCTGTTCAGCGAAAAAGGAGTGGTCCGATTACGCTATCGGCTGAGAAAAAATCTGGAGGTTGAATTCACACTTGGTGATACAAGCGGTGTAGACTTTTTCCATGTCATTGAGTTTGAATAATTTTTCAAAAGGAACGGGCGTCTCGCGACCAAACCACAAGTCATCAGAAAACATGTGCGGCTTGACTCTGCGGATACTCGCACTCCTGTTTGATTAAAGACAGGCCGGCGTCCAGTTTCTCCAGACTTTTGAGAAGCATGGGCTTGGAGATAAACCGGCTGTCAACCGGGGTGTCCTGGGAAAGAACCGCCATCCAGGTCTCATCTTCAAACAGGTCGTTTTCGAGATAAACCTTGGCCCCGGGAACCTGGTTTTTGATAAGGAAAAAGACGGCCTCTTCTTCACTTTCCAAATGCTTGATCGGCCCCAGGATCCGCGCATAGGAAGTTTTGAATTCATCTATAAGCACAAACACATAAAACTTGTTGTTCTGCTGTGTGATAAAGTCCATTTTGAGGGGACCATCATCATAATAGGTGTTGAGTTCATGGTATCCCAGCTCAAAAGCCGCTTCGACCAAAAGAGAAATAAACTCCTGCCAAGTTTCACTGCCAGTTGTTTCAAAGTGCTTTCCGTTATCCCCCAACATAGCCACACCACCCCTTTTCAGTCCTTCTGAAAATATAAAACCTCTGGCGAAAGTTCCTCCCCTGCAATCATGTGGATTAATCAGACGGTTTCTTTGATACCTCCGCAAAATAAAAAACCGAAAATTAGCTCTCAAAAAAAACATTTCACGCATCATCTTTATTAAAAAAGATGATGCCAGGACAAATCTTTCCGTCTGGACTATTGCGAAGGTACATCTTAGCAGACGCATCTTACATTTTTCTTACATGCAAGAAGAAAGGAGATACTTTTTTAAAAATGCGGAAAACTTTTTCCACTTCTGACAGAAAAAACGGGCCGGATTCTGTTCTGCAACAGAATCCGGCCCGGGAATATTTATTTTTCAAATAATGGGATGAATAGAGGGGAACGCTCTTCAATAGATTTTCGAGGTCTTTTTGTAAAAATTTCGCCCTGCCATCGGCAAAAGCGAAAGTCCACCTGTCCATCCGATTGAAAAGAATTAAAAAATGAAGACAATACACAAAAAGAAAGAACGGCTTATTTCCATCCTGCTAGTGTTTTCTTCGCCCGAGGGGCCTCAGGGGATTTGGGGTGAGCCTGAATCAGTTTTTCAAGAAGAACTTGGGCATTTTTTTTATCTCCCATGGCATGAAACGCAAAAGCTTGTTTGTAAAGGGCCGATGCTGCCTTGGGGTGGTTGCTGTATTTCTGGATGACATCCTGAAATTGGAGAATGGCATTTTCATACTGTTTCTCACCGTAATATGCCTCTCCCATCCAATACATGGCATTCACCGCCAGATGATGCCTGGGATAATCCTTCAGAAAGTTCTGAAACACCTTGCGGGCCTCGGCAAATTTCTGTTTATCCCGAACCAGGACGAGGCCTTCCTTGTAAAGGTCTTCCGGCTTCGTTTCAACGGCCTCCGGTGACGGGCTTTTTTTCGGCGCCGGAGAAACTTTTGTGGCGGTTTTCTCGTTTTCGCTCAGGCGATCTTCCAGATCAGCGGTTTTGAGGGATAAATCATCCCGCATCAGGTTCAGTTCATCGCGAAGCTGGCGGTTTTCCCGGGTCACTTCTTCCAGACGCCCTTCCAGGGTCTGCAGCTCCACACGCAGGTTATCCATATTGGCTTCCATGTCCGCCTGCCTTTTCGTAAACGCCGTCATACTTCGTCCCGTTTCATCTTTGATATCGAGACTTTCCGACGTTATCTTGCGCTCCACAAATGCCAGACGGCGTTTCATTTCACCAAGGTCCTGCTCCATGCGCATCTCTTGCTGCACTGGAAGGCAGCCGGACAAAAGTCCTGAAAGTGCAAAACACCAAAAACATTTTTTCCAGATATTCACTGCTTTCACCCATTAGGAAAAAGAGCCGGGTCCCGCCATCCCGGCTGGTTTTGCATCGATTCCGGACATCCGACAGCAGCGAGGTCCGAAGAGCGTTTTTTCCATTGTGATTATTGAGCCTGCTTAAAGTCCGCTCGACGGTTTTTCGCCCAGGCCTCTTCACTGCTCTCTGGATCCAGGGGAATTTCCTCCCCGTAAGAAATGATCGACATCTGGCTGGAGGGGACGCCGAGTGTGACAAGATAGCTCTGGACAGACCGGGCTCTTCTTTCGCCAAGCGCCAGGTTGTATTCATCCGAGCCTCTCTCATCGCAGTGCCCTTCGATCATGACTTTCGTGCTCGGGTAAGCCTGGAGAAAACGGGCATTGCGGGACAGAATTTCGCGCGCTTCACCGGTCAGGGTGTACTGGTCAAATTCGAACGGGACCCTCTCAAGGCCGGTAATTTCACCAGCCAGGCCTTCCTGCCCGACCCCGGCTTCCCCGACAGCGCTCTCTCCAATACCACCATAAGAAGGTGCACCGAGTTCCGATGAGTCGATCGCTTCCTCGCCACTCCCATAGCCGTCCTCCGCAGTCGTGGAGATAGGTTTTTTCGCACAGGCGGCACACAGCAAAACACTCAACGACAGGACCAAAAACCATTTGAAAGCACTACGTTTTTTCATTTTTCCATCTCCTGTAAAAATTAGGGTTCAGAAGCAAACAGTGGCCGTTCGGGGAGAATTGTCACGATTATACAACAAGCTTGCTTAAAGACAAGCCATCACCAGCGAGCCGACCAGGCGGGATGAAGGCAGTTCGACCCGGGAGGGGATATACGTCTCTGCCCCGTTCCGTCGGCACGCATGATAAAAATCGCCTTTTTACCGCTTTCATCCGAGGAATAGACGAGAAAACGGCCATCAGGACTCCAGCGGGGGTGTTCTTTATTGCCCGGCCCGAAGGTCAGACGCCGCTCGTCAGTGCCATCGGCACGGATGGTATAGATATCAAAAGTCCGCCCTTCCAGACGACTGAAGGCAATGCGGTCCTCTTTGGCATTCCAGGCGGGGGTGGCATTATATTTCCCTGCGAAGGTCAGGCGCCGCTCTTCCAGGGAAAATACGTCCAGAATATAAATGTGCGGATTGCCGAGCCGGTCGGAAACAAAAGCAATCTGGTCGCCGCGTGGGCTCCAGCTTGGGTCCACATCGATTCCCCAGTTTTTGGTCAGACGTTTGTGAATAGTCCCGGTCGTCCCGATCAGGTAAATTTCGCTGTTCCCATCCATGGATAGAGTCAGAGCGATGGCCCGGCCGTCGCCGCGAAAGCGCCCGGCGATATTAAGGCCTTTACGGCTGGAAACCCGGGCTTCCCGGCCGGTATAGATTTCCTTCCGATATAGGTCCGGATTTCCGGCCCGGTAAGAGGTGAAAAGAAGCTCCTTGCTCCGAGAGGAAAAATCCGGGTTGAGAACGATGGAGCGATGGTCGGTCAGGCGCACCGCTTGGCGACCATCCACATCCATCAGGTAGAGCTCTTTTTTGCCTGTCTGATCCGAGATATAGGCAATTTTTGCCTTAAAAGGCCCCATTTCACCGGTCAGGGCCTTAAGAACCTGGTCCGCAAAAGCGTGCGCCATGGTTCGCACATCTTTGACTTCGCCTGAATAGCGCTGGCCGGTCAGGAGGCGACGGCGGAGGACATCGTAAAGCCTGGCCTCGACAATCACCTTGCCCCCGCGCAGAAAAACGCCGCCCTTGATCAGGGCTTGAGCCCCCAGAGTCCGCCACTGCCCAAACTCCACCTGACCGGTTTCGAGTCCCGGGCGCACGGCATCGGAAAGAAAAGCCTCTGAATCGACCAGTCGGAACAGTCCCGAAAAGTCGAGATCACTTGATAAGGCCTCATGAAACTCCCGTGAAACTTCGGGCGGTGGACTCCCTTCCATTGCCAGAAATTCGGTGACTGCCAGGGGAATGGCCTGCTGCCCCGGAGCACGAACCTCGATTTGCAAAGCGGAAACCGGAAGAGGTAAAAAAACCAGCCAAAACAGACACAGGAGGCGGAATCGCATCAATTTTTCTCCAACAAATCTTTGAGGTTAAAAACGATATTAAATTCCAATCTCTTTTTGGGAGCCTTCGGCAGTTTTTCGGATTTCCGGACCGCATTTTCAACACTGCGGTCAAATACGTCATCTCCAGAAGAACGGGTAAGTTTTTTCCGGATCAGAGTTCCCTCCGCATCATAAACAACAAAAATCTCAGCCTCGAGGTCCTGACGGCTCAGCTGGTATTTGGAAAGGCTCCAATTGGATGTCAGGTAACTCTGCAGCCAGAGACCGAAAGACACGCCGGCCTGGTCGCCAGTACCCTCGGACATCCCGAACGGTGCATTCGACTCTGTGCCAGTCAACCGGCTATCCTGGGTTGTCAAAGCAGCCAGTTTGTTTTTCAGGGCCTCAATCCGGTCTTTTTTTGCAGCTTGCTTTGCGGCCTCTTCTTTTTTCGCCCGCAAAGCCTCAACCGCGCTCAAGGCACTCTGATAATCTTTTTCAATTGACTTTTGCTTCTCTTTGGCTGGTTGTTTTTTCTCTGGAGCCTTTTTGGGTTTGGCAGCTTTAACTTCTTTGGTCTTGGGTTCAACGACCGTTTTTTTCTGAGGGACGACCTTGATGGTCTCCGTTTTTTTAGGGGCAACCTTGACCGTTTCCGCAGCTTTCTTGGGAGCGGCTTCTTCCTTTTTTTTGACTTCCACTTCGGGCTTTTTCTCTTTGACTTTTTCGGTTTTACGCCCGTCCGGACGACCGGCCTGGGGCCTCTCTACTGGAAGGTTGACGAGGTCAACATAATAGACCGGTCGGTCATTTTTCCTGGCCGCGGGTACAAACAAGCCGGAAAAAAGAGCGACAACCAGTGCATGAAGCACCAGCGAACCGATGACCATACGGCCAAAGCCAGTCTCGGCAACAGCCGGGACAGGATGAGAAGGCAACTTGTTCTGAGCCATTGATAAAGGACCTTACGCCGGGCTCTTAGGGCTCCGGCTCCCTGGAAACCATGCCCAACCGTTGAACGCCGGCCTGCTTGATAGCCGCCAGAACCTGCACGACCCGGCCGTAGGCAACTTCACGGTCCGCTTCCAGAAAAACTTCCTTATCTTTGCGGGTGCTGAGAATCTGGCGAATGACCGGTGTAAGCTTCGCGGGTTTTTCCACCAGGGTTTTGCCGATGGAGATGCTGCCTTTTTTATCCACGGTCACAATCAGCGGCTCTTTAGACTGGGGCAGACCCGGAGCGTTTTCCACCTCCGGCAAGCTGACTTCCACCCCGGATTCGAGCATCGGCGCCGTCACCATGAAGATAATCAGCAGAACCAGCATGACATCGACCAAGGGAGTCACGTTGATCTGGGAAAGGCTTGTCCGCGGCCCGCGGTCCCGGCTGCCCACTTCCATCTATGCCCTCCGCTGCAGACGTTCGACTATATTGAGGAATTCCTGACAAAAATTATCCATGTCACCGCTCAGGACGTTGACCTTATGAACAAAATGATTATACCCCACCACTGCGGGAATAGCAGCGACCAGGCCGATGGCCGTGGCAATCAATGCTTCGGAAATCCCGGGCGCTACCACGGCCAGGGAGGCGCTGCCGGTCTGGCCGATACTGTGGAAAGAATCCATAATCCCCCAAACCGTCCCGAAAAGGCCGATAAAGGGTGCGGTAGAACCGGTCGTGGCAAGAAATGGGAGAAATTTTTCCAGACGCTGGATTTCCGTGGTGGTAGCCCGCTTCAAAGCCCGGCTGATATAATCAGTATTTCTGAAAACTATCTCGGAGGTGTTATCCTCCTCTTTCTGAAGACGTTGAGTGCGCGCAAACTCCTGATAGCCCTCACGAAACAGGGCCGCAAGCGGCGAACGGGGGAAGCTTTTCAGATTCTGGCCGACAGCCTCGAAATGCTTTTTGCTCCAGAAAAAATCGAGAAAGCGATCCGAATCTTTCATGGCCCGGTGCACTACCCGCCATTTGTAAAAAATGATGGCCCAGGAAACGACCGAAAAATAGACCAGAACTATCAGGACCAGTTTGACCACCAGTCCGGCACCCATGATGATTTCCAAACCTGACCTCTTCTTTTGGAAGGTTGACGTTCCACCAATTATTCAATATACCTCGAGCCAAGTCAACGGCCGATCCAATTTGTCGCTACGCGGAAACAGAGAAAATAAAACCTGGGTTTTTCCGGCGGCCGCCAACCCCGAAGAGTCGCAAAAAGAACACATTGCAGCTTCTGGGATAACTCCCTGTCTGCCAATGGAAAAACTAGCGGCTGACAGCGTTTTCAGTCTCAACCCCAAGCCCCTCCAGGCTCTTCTCCTGACTCAAAAACACCCCCAGAAAAACTAGAGCCCCGCCCAGATACTGAGGCGGTGTGAAACGTTCGTTAAGTATCAACCAGGCCAGGAGCAGGGTCATGACCGGAATCAGGTTGACAAATGCCGCAGCCTGGCTGGCCGGAATCCGGCTGACGGCAAAATTATAAAGGCCGTAAGCGCCCAGGGTGACAAAAACACCCAGATAGAGAATCGACAGGGTCGGCACCAACTCCAGATGGGTAGGCATTCCAGCGGGGATAAAAAACAGGAACGGGAAAAAGAAAAGGCTGCCGATAAAAGCCTGGAAAGCCGTCAGAAAAAAAGGCGAGTAGCTGGAAGTCAGTCTTTTCAGGGAGAGAGTGTAAACGGTAGCGCAGGCCATCGCTATAAATTCGCAGAAATTTCCCCATACCGGATTGGGAGCAGTTGCTGAAGCGCTTCCGGACAGGCTCAGCAGGCAGGCTCCGAAGATGGCAATGCCAAAACCGAGAATCGTTTTCCGGGAAACCTTCTCGCGGAGAAAAAAGTGGGCGCCTACAGCCACCATCAGAGGGAGCATGGCCGTGATCATACCGGCTTGGGAAGCCGTGGTATTTTCCAGGGCTTTGGCTTCAAAAAGGAAGTATAGGCAGGGCTCACTCACGGCCATGATAATCAAAAATGGAAAATCCGCCTTGCGCAAACGAATCGACCGGAAGTGACGGATGAAAAACAGAAAAATGACACTGGCAACGAGCATGCGGGCGAAAATGACCAACATCGGGTCGTAGAACTGAAAGGCCAGTTTAAGAGCAATAAAAGAGCTGGCCCAAAGAACCATGGCCACCACCAGGCTCAAAGTCGGAACAGCCGACCGAAAGGGAAGCATCAACAAAAAACTCCTGGGAAACAAGTATTAAAAAAAACACGCTGGATCGTTTGAAAAATGAGGGTCAGGAGGAATCGGCCGAGTCAACCCCGGGTCCGGAGCAAAGATAACGACCCAGCTCGGCTCCGGTCGCCCGGCATTTTTCAAGAGCGTCAGGATAGGATTGAATCTCCCCGGGCTTGTCAACCCCCGGGAAAAGGTGAGATTTCCAGAGTTCGACATCGAGTGCCTCAAAAAAATGACGAATGCTGAGAAGCGCGCCGTCAAAATTGCGCGGGCTTTTTCGCGCCGCTGCGGAAATGAAGAGCCCTTTCCGACCCTCCCCGGATCCGGCCGCAAGACTCTTGCCGAGGAGATTTTTCCGTACCCAGAAGCATTGGCAACGATCCATCAATATTTTCGTTTGGGCGGAAACCGCACAGAAAAAAACCGGCGAGGCGAGCATGATACCCCGGCAGGAAAAGAGCAGGTCATATAATCTTTGAAAATCATCCCGGATGACACAGCGGCCACTCGTCAGACAGCCGTAATCCTCCAGACACGGCGACATCTCCAGTTCCCCGAGAAATATCTCCTCCACTTCAGCGCCTGAACTCCGGGCTCCCTCCACCGCCTGACGGAGCAGCAAGGCGGTATTGCCATCTTTGCGCGGACTGCCATAAATGGCCAGAATGTTATTGTTTTTTTTGCACACGTTGCTAATTATCCCACGGGAAACTTCAAGAACCGGCGCACATAGGCCGAGACAGAGGAGGCTGGCGACCGCCGTAGAAAACGCTCCAACGAAGCCGCATCATCAATATCTTCCCAACCTTCCAACTCCAGATACGACAAATCCTTCCGCCTGGCCTGGCGACGGGTCATTTCCAGAACCTCACCGGTCCCCCAGGGAATGCCGCTGAAAAGTTCCGGATGATGGCTGCTTTCGCCGATCAGGACATAACCGCCGTCCCGAGCGGGGGAAACAACAACCTCCTCGGTGTCCAGAGAGGCAAAAGCTTTTTTCACGATTCCGGGCGGGAGATCGGGACTGTCCGTCCCGATCAGAACCACTTTTCGGAAACCGCTTTCGAGTTGCCCGCCCAACACACGTTCCATGCGCATTCCCAGATCTCCTTCTCCTTGGGGAAAAAGCGATGATCCGGAAAAATATTGTTGGAAATATTCCCGCCGACCGGCATAAAAAATAGCCGGCTGAAAACCGGCCTCCATCATTCTGCCCACCGTCTCTTGCAGAGAGATATTATAAAGCTCCGCCGCTTCGGCAAAGCTCAGTGGCGGGCAGAGGCGGGTCTTGACATTTCCGGCCACGGGCTCTTTGGCAAAAACGCCAAGGAGAAAGTCCCTCTTTTCGGGCCGGTTCAGGAAAGGCACTATCATGTCGCCAAGTTATCCACCGTTTCCACAGGTTTTTCCACAGAACTCAACTAAATTTCGCCCTTTTCCACCATGGCGTAGGCGGAATGGTTATGAATCGACTCGAAATTTTCGCATTCAACCCGGAAACCAAGAATCTCCTGGACATCCTGAAGTTTTTCGGTGACGGCCCGCACCACATCCTCGACAAACATGGGGTTATCGTAGGCCATTTCCGTGACCGCTTTTTCATCTTCCCGTTTCAGAAGCGAAAAAACCGGTGAACTGGCACACTGTTCGACCCATTCAATAAGGTCCTCGATCCAGACCAGCTTTTGCGCCTTGACCTCGACCTTAACAGCGCTACGCTGGTTGTGGGCGCCCCGATGGCTGATTTCCCTGGAGCAGGGACAGAGCGTTGTGACCGGAATCGTAACCGCGAGAAAAAACACTTTTTCCTTGCCGAATACGCCGCGCAGGCGGCACTGGTATTCCATCAGCCCGCGGGCTCTGGAAACCGGGGCTTCCTTTTCAATGAAATAAGGGAAGCGCAACTCCATCTGCGCACAACTGGCGTTTAGGCGTCCTTTCATCTCCTCGAGGATATGCCAGATATTGCTGATTGTGATCTCCCCACGGTACTGGTTGAGTACCTCAATGAAACGGCTCATGTGGGTCCCTTTGAACTGGTGGGGAAGATCGACGTACATGTTGATGCGCGCCACCGTGCTCTGATGAACCCGGCTCTTGTCCTTGACCACGATGGGATAGCAGATGTCTTTGACTCCAACCTTGTCAATCGAAATGCGGCGGGAGTCGTGGGAGTTCTGAAGATCAGGCATGGTTGTCATGACCGGGTCCTCCCGACGTAGGGGACCGGGTCTTCTAGACCGGCCTCTTCGAAACCTTTCAGACGCAGAAGGCAGGAATCGCATTCCCCGCAGGCGAGGCCATCGGAGGTGGGGTCATAGCAGGAATGGGTGAGCTTCAAATCCACGCCAAGAGCACAGGCCCGCTGAATGATCTCCCCCTTTGTGAGATGGAGAAGAGGGGTACGGATGCGAAATTTTCCTTTCCCTTCCACCCCGGCCCGAGTGGCCAGATTGGCCATTTCTTCAAAGGCTGCAATGAATTCAGGTCGGCAGTCGGGGTAGCCGGAATAATCGAGACTGTTGACACCGATGTAGATATCGAAGGCACCGAGGACCTCGGCCCAACCGAGGGCCATCGAGAGAAAAATGGTGTTGCGGGCCGGAACATAAGTGACGGGAACGGAATCATCCATGGCTCGATTTTTGGGCACGCTCAGCTCGGAGGTCAAGGCGCTGCCGCCGATATTGCGTAGATCCATGGCAATAATCCGGTGTTCAACGGCCCCGGCCAGACCTGCGTTCTGCCTCGCCTTTTCCAACTCGACGGCGTGCCGCTGACCGTAATCGAAGCTGATGGCATAGGGGCTGAAACCGTCCTTTTTGGCCTCTGCCAGACAGGTGGTGGAATCGAGTCCGCCACTGAAAAGTACAACCGCTTTATCTTTCATTCAAAAAACTCGTCCCTTAAAACTTTGTGAAAAAAAGTATTCCCAGCCCTTCTTTTCAACCGCCGAGACATTGAACCTTGATGAGATTGGTGGTACCTGCGGCCGAAACCGGGCTCCCCATGATGATCACAACGATCTCCCCCTTTTCCAGAACCCCCGCCTCGAGAACCGCTTTTTCTACTGCGGCGATCTGTGTTTCGGTGTCGCCTTGCGTCACCACACGCAGGGAGCGGACGCCGTGGAAAAGAACCAGCCTCCTCTGAATCTCGACCGAAGGTGTCACTGCATAGATTGGAAGGGCGGGACGGTATTTGGCGACCAGAGTTGCGCTGCTTCCGGTCTGGGTGAAGGCCAGAATGGCTGCGGCCCGAACATTTTCCGCCACTTCGCAGGCTCCCTCGCTGATAATCTCCGGAAGCCCGCGGTTTCTGTCGCGGCGCATGTGCGGACGAAAAACCCGTTCACGCAGGTTGGGATCCCTTTCCACATCATCCACCACCCGTCCCATCATGCGGACCGCCTCAAGGGGGTATTTCCCCACCGCCGTTTCACCCGACAGCATGACCGCATCGCTCCCATCCAGAATCGCATTGGCAATATCCGAGGTTTCCGCGCGCGTGGGGCGTGGGTTATGTATCATGCTCTCGAGCATCTGGGTGGCGGTGACCACCGGCTTGCCGACCTCGTTGCAGCGGCGGATAATTCTCTTCTGAATCAGAGGAACCTTCTCCGGTCTCATCTCAACTCCAAGATCCCCCCGTGCCACCATGACCCCATGCACTTCCTCGAGGATAGCATCAAACTCATCAAGAGCCTGAGGCTTCTCGATTTTGGCTATAATGGGTATTGAAGCATTTTTTTCGGCCATCAGGGCCTTCATTTCACGGACATCTTCAGCCCGACGAACGAAGGACTGACCCAGGTAGTCGAGCCTCTGACGGATGCAAAAATCGAGATCCTCTTTATCTTTTTCCGTGATCGCGGGAGCCGAAACCCGGCTGCCGGGAAGATTGATCCCTTTGTGATCCCGCAGAGTTCCCCCGACAACAACTCGACAGCGCACCGAGTCGCCACCGGCAGCCAGAACTTCCAGTTCCAGGTTGCCGTCGTCCAGAAGAATACGGTCGCCTTTGGAGACGTCTTGAGGAAGATTCTGGTAAATGGTGGAAAAAACATCACCGTTGCCGACCATTTCCCGGGTCGTTATGGTGACCTCACGGTCCGCCACCAGCTCCAGTTCCCCGTTCTCCATCGACCCGGCGCGAATTTTCGGGCCCTGAAGGTCACCCAGAATGGCTACGGCCCGGGGCTGTTTTTCCGACTCCTCGCGGATAATCCGGATGATGTCCGTTTTTTGAGCCTGTGTTCCATGGGAAAAATTGAGCCGGAAAACATCCACTCCAGCTTCCATCAAGGTGCGTATTTTATCACGATTTTCACTGGCTGGACCCAATGTTGCCACAATTTTGGTTCGACGAGTCATCTCACCCTCCTGGTTGTCCAGCTGTCAGGCACTGGAAATGCATACCCCTGAAAACTTGAACTGTGGAAACCACAAACTTTAATAAAATGCCTTGTGGTGATAGCGCCCCTGATATTGCTTGTGGGCCCGGTTGGGACTCTTATGGCAACGGAAACATTTTTCCTCGGTAACCTTTTTCTGCTCCAGGGGGGATGGCTGGGGCGCAAGAACCGAGCCTTCCCGTTGCCAGGTTCTCACGCCGGTTTCATCATTGATTTCAGCCGCTGAATAGGCCAGGGTCCAGTCGGTGGCAATCTGCTTCTGGTGGCACTGATCACATCCACCGGGGGGCGGAATCGCCTTCCAGCTTCCAAGCATGGCACAACCTAAAAAAAGAAAAAAACAGAGAACCAGGACAACTGCAGTTATT
Source organism: Desulfuromonadales bacterium (assembly GCA_963665915.2). Classification (GTDB taxonomy): domain Bacteria; phylum Desulfobacterota; class Desulfuromonadia; order Desulfuromonadales; family JAAYDE01; genus JAFGRU01. The sequence continues at coordinate 322,350 of CAXXSG010000013.1, read as the reverse complement.
CGCATCAAATTTATCCCTCCTATACAATGACACGGCGGTGAATATAACATAGAAGAATCGGGAAAAAAACGGCAAAACAATTGCCGTCCTCCATATGGCTATGATAATAATATTTATTCAATATTAGGTGAATAACAGAATTTTTCCATGCCCATAACCAAATTATTCCGCAATCTTTTTCTTGTGGGAGCTTGCGCTCTCATTTTTACCGTCCTGATTCTGGCCGGTACCTACCTGTATTTCGCCTCATCTCTCCCCAAGGTCGACACACTGGAGGACTACCGGCCCTCGGTAGTCACCACCGTTTTCAGCCGCGATGGGCAGATTCTCGGCGAATATTATCGTGAACGCCGGATTATCGTAGCGGTTGACAAAATGCCGAAACAACTGATTCAGGCCTTTGTAGCAGCCGAAGATTCCAATTTTTTCAAACACCGGGGGCTCGACCTCCCCTCCATATTCCGGGCGGCTCTGAAAAACCTCAAGGCCGGCGGCATTGTCCAGGGTGGAAGCACCATCACTCAGCAGGTTGCCAAAAGCCTCCTGTTGTCCCCGGAAAAAACCTTTACCAGAAAATTCAAGGAAGCCATTCTCGCCTGGAGAATGGAAAACAGACTGAGCAAAGAAGAAATTCTCTTCCTTTACCTAAATCAGATTTACCTGGGGCACGCCTCTTACGGGGTTGAGGCGGCGTCTGAAACCTATTTTGCCAAAGATGTTGAGGACCTCACGCTGGCTGAATGCGCTCTCCTGGCCGGCCTCCCCCAGGCACCGAGCCGCTACTCCCCCTTCCGTCGTTTTGAACGCGCCAAGGAACGCCAGAAATACGTTCTGCGGCGTATGCTCAAGGAGGGTTTCATAACCCGGCAGGAGGCGGAAAGCGCCGAGGCCGAAGAGCTGGACATCCACTCGAAAAAAAACCAGGGTCGCTATTTGGCGCCTTATTTTTCCGAACAGGTCCGCCGCTACCTGGAAAAAACCTACGGCGAAGACCGACTTTACAGCGAAGGCCTGCAGATCCACACCACCCTCGACCTCGGCATGCACTTTGCCGCCCAGCAGGCGGTCCAGGAAAACCTGAGAAACTATGACAAGCGCCAGGGCTTCCGCGGCCCCGACAAGGTGCTTCCCCTGGATGAAGAAATCACCTTTCTTGAGCAGCAGTCCGCGGCCTTGGAAAAATCCCCGCCAATGCCAGGCGATATCCTGAAAGGGGTTGTCAGGGGCCAGGATGGAAACGGGCTCCAGGTTCATTTCGGTTCATTTCAGGGAACAATTTCGCCGAAAAATTACAAGTGGACCGGAAATATCAAAACAACGAAGCGGGGCTCCGCCTTTCGTGCCATAGAAAACCAGAAAACTTTTGATCTGCCGGTGGGCTCCCTGATCGACGTTAAAATTGAAAAAAAGAATTCCGACGGCAGTTTTCAGCTCAGTCTCGAACAGCACCCCAAAGCCCAGAGCTGTCTCATCGCTCTTGACCCCCGCAGTGGTGAAATACGAGCCATGGTAGGCGGTTATGACTTTGGAGAGAGCCAGTTCAACCGGACTCTTCAGGCCATCCGCCAGCCGGGGTCGGCCATCAAACCGATCATTTACGCGGCAGCCCTCGACAAGGGCTATACTCCGGCCACTATCATTCTCGACACGCCGGTCATCTATAAAGAGAAAAAAGCTTCCGGAGAGCAGGTCGTCTGGAAGCCGAAAAACTACAGCAAAAAGTTCAGTGGGGCCACATCATTGCGGAAAGCCCTGACCCATTCCTACAATGTCGTGACCATTAAGATTTTACAGGATATCGGGGTTAATTACGCCACCAACTATGCCCACAAACTCGGCGTTGAGTCAACGATATCAAAAGACCTGACCCTAGCTTTGGGATCATCTCCTCTGACACCCATGGAGTTGGCCACTGTATTCAGCGTCTTTGCCAACGGCGGGGTAAAAATCGCGCCTCGGTACATTTCTAAAATCCTGGACAGGGACGGCCGCATTCTGGAGTCTTCCGATCCGGCCGATTTCCCCGACGGCCCCCAGCAGAATCAGTATCTTATCCCCCAGTCGAGAGAAAGAGTCCTTTCACCTGAGACCGCCTACCTGGTCACCAATCTCATGGAAAGCGTGGTCCGCAATGGCACCGGGTGGCGAGCCAAGGCCCTCGGGCGTCCGGTTGCCGGGAAAACAGGTACCACCAACAACCTCAAAGACGCATGGTTTGCGGGTTATATCCCGGAACTGGTCAGCGTGGTCTGGGTCGGTCACGATAAAAACCTCCCCCTAGGCCGAAAAGAGACAGGCTCCAGGGCTGCGGCGCCCGCCTGGGTTGCCTTCATGAAAGAAGCGGTAAAAAACATTCCGATCCGCAATTTCGCTGTTCCCGACAACATTGAGTTCCGCCCCATCGATCCGCTCACCGGGCTGTTAGCCCCGGAAGCGGCGCAGTTGCAGAATATCGAGGTCTTCTCTCCGGGAACAGCGCCCAATCGCTACGCCCTGGAAAAACAAAAACTGCACGCCAGAGACTTCTTCAAAATCGACCTTGAGAACAACTGAGATCGCCCTGAAGCCACGTTCAGGACCAAAGGGGGGAGAAGTCGACATCACCTCCGTCAAGCCCTCCTCGGCCCAACTTGGCGATCCAAAAAAAAGGCGCCTTTCTTCAACAAGGTTGACGCCAGCGACCTCAGCGTTTTTTTTTCACCCCGTTTTTAGGGCAGAAACCTCTTACCCCGCATTCGCTGCAGATTGGTACTGGCGCCTTACAGGTTCGCCGGCCGTGAAAAATCAAGATGTGACTGTTCTGAACCCACTTGTCCCGGGGCCAGATCCGGGCCAGATCCATTTCGATTTTGTCGGGGTCCGTGTTCTTTGTCCAGCCGAGTCGAAAAGATATCCTTTTCACATGGGTATCCACGACCACCCCCGGAACCTGAAAAACATTACCTAGAACAACATTGGCGGTTTTTCGTCCCACCCCCGGAAGTTTAATCAGTTCCTCCAGGCTGCGGGGCACCAAACCATCAAAGCGGTCGCAGATCATTTGTGCGCAGCCAATAAGATTGCGCGCCTTGTTGCGGAAAAAACCCGTGGAACGAATCTGCTGTTCCAGAGTCGCAGGATCGGCATCAGCCAGAGATTTGGCCTCGGGATATGCCAAAAATAGTCCCTTGGTCACCTGATTAACGCGAATGTCCGTGCATTGGGCTGACAGAATCGTGGCCACCAGAAGCTGGTATGGGTTCTCGAAACAAAGAGCGCAGTGGGCCTGCGGATAAGTCTTTTCGAGGACATGAAGTACCTTGGATATATGGTCGGAAACATCGAAAGCCTTTTGAGCTGTTTCCGGAAGGGATAAATGGTCCGAATATTGCTTATTTTCCTGCCCTTTTTTCAAAAATCTACCTTTTCAAAAAGTTATCAACTATTTCCACAGGTTTATCCACAATTTCAACTTTTTCAGTTAACTTTCCGTTCTCTTGCGGAAACAACCCGGAGCCGTTTCCATCCGATTATTGCGAATTTTTTCTGTCTTCAGATATTCCAGCGTATCGTGCATTTTGAGAGTCAGCAACAAAGGAAGATGGGAGGATGCCCGTCGGGTCACGGCATTTTTCAAAACGGAGTCGCTCAGAACAGCAATATCCCCCTGGAAGTAGGCCCGGTCCCTGGGAAAAACCGGAAACCGAGAGGGGAAGGTCGGGCGCAGGAAAGACCGGAGCGGGGTGCGAAGAGACAGAAAGAGTTCCATGGTACCCAAACCGAACCAGGGATCGGCAAAATCCCCCAGAATCAGCTTGGGGCAGACAAGGTCGGAATTGCCAAGCAGTTCGGCACTCATGAGACGGACGATCTGCCGGCGTCGCGGAAATGGAAAAACCTGGAGACGTATGTTGAAAAGATGTAGCCTTTTGCCGTGAATATCGGCGTCAGCCCGCAGACAGACGCCCCCGCATCCGAGGTCGTACTCCTGGAGCCCGCGAAGGGGAAAGCGGGAAAGAAAGGCATTGCCTCCTTGCCAACCAGCCCCAAAAATCTCCATGCCCAGGCTTTCGCCCAGATAGGTCAAGTGGTCAGGGGAAGAATTTACCTTCACTTCCTGCAGAGCGACAATATCCGGCTGTCCCTTTTTAATGGCCGCCACGATTCGGTCAGGATCAACCTTACCATCAACGCCCCGGCATCCCCGGATGTTGAAAGTCATGACACGAATGGTGTTCACCCGCTTTTCCTCCACGGCTGATTGCCAGATTGCCCGGATTTGGAAGCAATTAAAAACACAGATTATTCCGACTTCAAGTTCCGCAGCATGAGATCGCTGAAAGCTGTTTGAGGATCTTTATCCCTATACAAAATTTCGTACATCTGTTCGGTAACAGGGGCCTCCACGCCAACTTTGTGGGAAAGCTGAAAAGCAGAAAGGGTGGTTTTGACCCCTTCTGCAACCATTTTCATCCCTGCAAGTATTTCTGTCAAGGATTTGCCCCGACCGAGGTCGAGTCCGACCTGGCGGTTGCGAGACAAGCTCCCCGTACAGGTCAGAACCAAGTCGCCCATTCCGGCCAGACCGGCGAGAGTAGCCTTTTCAGCCCCCCTAGAAACAGCGATGCGGGTAATTTCCGCCAACCCGCGGGTAATCAGGGCCGCCCGGGCATTATTACCGAAGCCGAGACCGTCGGAAACGCCGCAGCCCAGCGCCATGACATTTTTCAAAGCGCCGCCGAGCTCAACACCCACGACGTCGGTATTGGTATAAAAGCGAAAGTAATCGGTACTGAAAACCTCCTGAATATGGCGGGCGATATCCTCCTGTCGGCAGGCCGCAACCGCTGCTGCAGGAAGCTGTTGAGCGACCTCCCGGGCAAAAGTCGGCCCGGAGACATAGGAGGCTTTTTCAGCGATATCTGCCGGCATGACCTCCCGAATCACCTCGGCCATGGTGAGGAGGGAGTCGTTTTCAATCCCCTTGGAAGCGGAAACCAGAAGCGTCCCAGGCTTTATATAGGGGCGGGCCTCGACCAGCAGGCCCCGCAAAACCTGGGAAGGGGGAACCATAAGGACAAGGTCCTTAGCGCCCGCGGCCCTTTCCAGGTCGTCGGTAAAGTGAAGATTATCCGCCAGGGATAAGCCTTTAAGGTACATGACGTTTTCCCGCTCGGACTCCATGGCGGCCGCCAGTTCTTTTTCATAAGCCCAGAGTGTTACGGAATAACCTTTGCGGGCTAGAAGATCGGCCAGAGCCGTTCCCCAGCTTCCCGCTCCAATGACGCCCATTTTCATGGCCATGGCTTCAGGTGGCTTTCTTTTTTTTCCGGATCCTCGTTTCAATCCGTTCAATTTTTTGTTTTAAAACCTCTGCACGGGGATATTCCCCCTGCAGACCGCGAAAAATCTCGAGCGCTTTTTTCAGTTTTTCCTGCCGCGCCAACAACGAGCCAAGTTCGAAGCGAGCCTCAATCGAGAGAGGATTTTCCGGAAAATCTCTAACCATGGCCTGAAAAAGCTTTTCAGCCCGGGAAAAATTGTCTTCCAGCGCGAAAGCAAACGCAATCCGATATCTGGCCTCAGCGACCAGAGGGCTTTCCGGATATTTTAACAGAAAAGTCTCCAGCTCAATACGACTCTGTTCGAAATTGCTCAAACGGAAATAACAATCCGCAAGCTCATACTGAATTAGATCCTTCCTGAAATAATCCCCCTCCAGGACCCTCTGATAATAGACCGAGGCCTGCTCGTAATCCCTCAGTTTGTTCTTGTAAATATCAGCTATTTTTTTCCTGGCGTGGGAGGCTGTGGAAGTCAAAGGGAAGTCGCGAATAACCAGAAGGTAGGCATGCAGCGACTCGTAGGGACGCTCCAGGTAAAGATTTAAAATTCCAGCAGCCTCCATTAGGGACTCGGGCGCTTCTTTGGAATCGGGATACTGCTGTGAAAGCGTCTGAAAAATCCGCACAGCTTTCCGATAATCTCCCTGGACCGCCAGGATTTTCCCCTCATTCAAAAGCAGCAACGCTTCAGGAGCCGGGGCTACCTGCCGGGATATCTGCCCGGAAAAGAAAATTCCGACACCAATAATAAGGCAGGGAATCACTATCAGAAGAATTTTATGAAGGGTTCTCTTCGGGATCAAGGGGGGTTTCCTCCAGAAGGTCCAGAAGTGAGCCGTTCTCCTCTTCCTCCTCATCATCGCTTTCAGCCAGTTTAGCTACAGCGACAATTTTCTCCTCGGAGTCCAGCTCCATAAGCCGGACTCCCTGGGTGTTGCGCCCGATGATAGAGAGATCGCCGACACGGGTGCGGAGAATTTTCCCCTTATCGGTTATAAACATCAGATCCTCGTCCTCATTGATCAATTTGATGTCGACGACCTTGCCGTTGCGTTCAGAGGTTTTTATGGTGATCACACCCTTTCCTCCGCGGCTCTGCGAGCGGTATTCCTCCATTTTTGTCCGTTTTCCGAATCCGTTTTCAGTCACCGTAACCAGAAAAGCCGAGGTCGTGCTGGATACGGTCTCCATACCGATCACTTCATCATCTTTGTCCAGCTTTATGCCACGTACTCCCCTGGCGGTCCTCCCCATGGGACGGACATCCTCTTCGGAGAAACGAATCGAGTGCCCGTTACGCCTCGCGAGAAGAATATCGAAGGTGCCGTCGGTCAGGCGCGTGGAGACGAGTCTGTCTCCCTCGTCGATGTGTAGAGCAATGATGCCTCCCGAACGAGGGTTGGAATAAGCCATGAGCTCCGTTTTTTTAACGGTTCCACGGCGGGTAGCGGTAACGATATACTGCCCTTCCCGGAACTCTTTGACCGGGAGAATATTCACCACGTTTTCATCTGCACCAAGATTGAGAAGGTTGACGATTGCCTTTCCCCGGGTAGCTCTTCCTCCCTGCGGAAGCTCATGCACCTTGAGCCAGTGAAGTCGCCCCTTATCCGTGAAAATCAAAACATAGGAGTGCGTGGAGGCCACAAACAACTGCTCGACAAAATCCTCCTCTTTGGGTCGCATCCCGGTTTTGCCTTTACCTCCTCGCCGCTGCGCGCGGTAAAGAGAAACAGCGTTGCGCTTGATGTAACCCGAGTGGGTGACCGTCACCACCATATCCTCTTCAACGATCAGGTCCTCAAGAGAGAGGTCGGCCTGCTGCTGGATGATTTCCGTCTTCCGGGGATCGGCAAACTTTTCTCTGATTTCAAGAAGTTCTTTGCGAATAATTTTAAAGATCTCTACTTCACTGGCAAGAATCTCTTTCAGGCGGGCAATGAGAGCCAATACCTCTTTATATTCGCTGAGGATCTTGTCGCGCTCCAGGCCGGTCAAGCGCTGCAGTCTCATATTGAGAATTTCCTGGGCCTGAATCTCAGTAAAAGAAAACCGTTCGATGAGGGCAGCCTTGGCCGTGGCCGGGCTTTCGGAAGTTTTGATAATCTGGATGACTTCCTCCAGGTTTTCCAAAGCAATTTTAAGACCTTCCAGAATATGAGCCCGGGCTTCGGCCTTTTTCAGTTCGAAGATACAGCGCCGAATGACCACCTCTTTGCGGTGCTCCAGAAAACGGTCGAGAATGGTACGGAGATTCAGAGTCCTGGGCTCACCGTTGACAATTGCGAGCAGGATGATCCCGTAGGAAGACTGCATGGCCGTCATTTTGAAGAGCTGATTGAGGAGGATTTCCGGATAAGCATCTTTTTTCAGATCGACCACAATGCGCATTCCATCGCGATCGGACTCGTCACGAAGATCGTTTATCCCCTCGATTTTCTTGTCCTTGACCAGTTCGGCTATTTTTTCGATGAGGCGGGCCTTGTTGACCTGATAGGGGATTTCGGTGACGACGATTTTTTCCCGCCCCGTGCGGCGGTCTTTTTCGACCAGAGCGCGGGCCCGCATCTGGATGATTCCCCGACCGGTCCGGTAAGCCTGATTGATGCCTTCGCGGCCAAGAATGATCCCGCTGGTGGGAAAATCGGGTCCGGGAATGATGGCCATCAGCTCGTCGATATGCAGGGAGCGATTATTGATGATAGCAATCAAACCGTCAATCACCTCGCCAAGGTTGTGCGGGGGGATTTTCGTGGTCATGCCGACGGCGATCCCTTCGGAACCGTTGACCAGAAGGTTAGGATACCTGCAGGGCAAGACCAGCGGCTCTTCCAGAGAGTCATCATAGTTCGGCCCGAAATCAACGGTCTCTTTCTCCAGGTCGGCCAGAACCTCGTGGGCAAGGCGCGCCATCCGTACTTCTGTATAACGCATGGCTGCGGCCGAATCACCGTCTATCGAGCCAAAATTCCCCTGGCCGTCGACCAGAGGGTAGCGCATGGAAAAATCCTGGGCCAAACGGACAATCGCATCGTATACCGCGGAGTCGCCATGGGGGTGATATTTACCGATAACATCTCCGACCACACGGGCCGATTTTTTATAAGGTTTGTTGTAATCATTGTTAAGTTCGTGCATGGCGAAGAGAACCCGCCGATGTACAGGCTTGAGCCCATCCCGGACGTCTGGAAGAGCCCGCCCGACAATGACGCTCATGGCATAATCCATATAGGACTTCTGCATTTCGTCTTCAATATTAACACTAACTTTGTTTTGCCGGGTCAGCATTTATTTCCTCACTGGTTGTTGAAAAATTGCGAAAGCCTTCATTGTTTGGTTTAAATGTCGAGGTTAGAAACGTTGAGGGCGTTGTTCTCGATAAACTCCCGACGCGGTTCCACCTGATCCCCCATTAGAACGGTAAAAATTTTATCTGCTTCTACCACATCCTCAAGCTCAACCTGGAGAAGGACCCGCTTTTCGGGATCCATGGTGGTTTCGTATAACTGATCGGGATTCATCTCACCCAACCCTTTATATCTCTGGATATATTGCCCTTTTTTGGCACGTTTCAGGAAAAAATCGAAATAATCCTGCCGGGTTTCCACCTCGCCCTCTTCTTTCCCCTCGGAAGAGAGAAAAGCTTTTTCATCCAGGCAGACATCCTCAATAGCGCGGAAAGCCTGGAGCAGAAGCCGGTATTCATGGGAGGAAAGAAGATCGAGAACCTTCTGATCGATACGGGCACGAATATTCCCAAGCTGGAAATTGATCCGCGGAGGGTCGAAAAGCACCTTAAATTCAGCCTTAGGTGCCGCTTTTTTAAGCTCCTCCGCCAGAGGGCTCAAGTCGAGGAGGTCGGAAAAACCGTTCTGGATGTGGTTCTCGACAAAAATAGTGAGGATCTGTGAAGGAACCCCTTTACGCACCAGCTTTTCAAACTGACGATTATATTCGATGATGTTCCGCAGTCCCGGAATGATCTGTTTTCCGCGCAGGATTTTGCCACTTTTCTCCATTTGCACGGTGAGTCCATCCACCCCCTCATCAAGAAGATAGTCGAGAAGGTTATCTTCATCTTTCAGATAAATTTCTCTTTTCCCCTTCTTGGCTTTGAACAGAGGCGGTTGGGCAATATACAGATGTCCTCTTTCAATCAACTCCGGCATCTGCCGGAAAAAGAACGTCAGGAGAAGGGTGCGGATATGGGAACCGTCCACGTCGGCATCGGTCATGATAATGATGCGGTGGTATCTGAGTTTACTGAGATCGAACTCGTCCTTGCCTATGCCGGTCCCCATGGCGGTAATCAGGGTGCGAATCTCATTGGAGGTCAGCATTTTGTCAAAACGGGCCTTTTCCACATTCAAAATCTTCCCTTTAAGCGGGAGAATTGCCTGAAAACGCCGGTCCCGACCCTGTTTGGCACTCCCCACCGGCGCTGTCGCCCTCGACAATATAAATTTCGCAAAGACTGGGATCCTTTTCCTGGCAGTCGGCCAGTTTACCCGGCAACGAAAGGCCTTCGAGCGCCCCCTTGCGCCGCGTCAGGTCCCTTGCCTTGCGCGCCGCTTCCCGGGCGCGCGCCGCTTCAATCCCCTTTTCCAGGATCTTTCTGGCAACTGGGGGATTCTCTTCGAGAAAACTGGCCAGTTTGTCATTGACCATGGTTTCGACATAGCCTTTAATTTCCGAATTACCCAACTTAGATTTGGTCTGCCCCTCGAACTGGGGCTCCGAAACTTTGACGGAAATCACTGCCGCAATTCCCTCACGCAGGTCATCCCCGGAGACGCTTGTCTTGATATTTTTCAGAAGGTTGTTAGCGCTCGCATAGGTGTTCATGGTTCGTGTGAGACCTGCCTTGAAGCCGACTAGATGGGTACCACCCTCCTGGGTATTGATGTTATTGGCAAAAGAGAAAATCTTTTCGTCGTAGCCATCGTTGTATTGAATGGCGACCTCTATATCAACGCCGTCTCGAATCCCCTGAAAAAAGATAGGCTTGGGGTGAAGGGGGGTTTTGGCCCGGTTGAGATATTCCACAAAAGAGGAAATCCCCCCTTCATAGTGGAAGTCGTGACTCTTTTCCGTCCGTTCATCAGTTATATTTATAGCCACGCCGGCATTGAGAAATGCCAGTTCGCGCAGGCGTTGAGCCAGGGTTTCAAAGGAAAAATCGGTGGTTTCAAAAATTTCCCGATCCGGCCAGAAGGTAATCTTGGTTCCCGTCTTTCGAGTTTCCCCTTCTTCCCGGATCGGGGAAAGGGGGACTCCTCTTTCATAGCTTTGCCGGTAGACACGTTTTCCTCGGCGAATCTCAAGATCCAGGTGTTCAGCCAAAGCATTGACCACGGAAACGCCAACCCCGTGCAGACCACCGGAAACCTTGTAGCTGTCGCTGTCGAACTTCCCCCCGGCGTGCAGTACCGTCATAACAACTTCAGCAGCCGATTTTTTCTGGGTGACATGCATTTCCACCGGGATGCCACGACCATTATCCTCTACCGTGACCGATCCATCAAAATGAATGGTTACCAAAACCTTGTTGCAGTGACCGGCCAGAGCCTCGTCAATGGAGTTGTCAACCAGTTCGTATACCAGGTGATGCAATCCGGGAGTTCCCGTGGAACCGATATACATGGCCGGGCGCTTCCTAACAGCAGCAAGTCCTTCAAGCACTTTGATGCTTTCAGCACCATAGTTTTTTTCAACAACCGGTTCTTTTGTCATGAAGTCATAACCTCTCGCATTTCTCCTCTTCCAATGTTCCTCCGGAAACCTGATAGGAACGTACTGGAGTAACCCCACACCTTGAAAGTTGTTGTTTATCCGTGGTCGTAATAAAAACCTGTCCCTCGCGGGCGGATAAAAAACGGAAAAAATTCATCTGGCGAAGAAAATCAAGTTCACTCGCCATATCATCCAGGAGCAGTACCGGCATTTTGCCGATTTTGGCTTCAATATCCAGAATCTGAGTGATCTTGAAAGCCATTAGAAAAGAACGTTTCTGGCCCTGGGAACCAAAATCCCGCAAAGGACGATCATTGAGTAGAAAAACCGGGTCATCCCAATGCGGCCCCGCCAGGGTGTAACCGAAGCGATCTTCCCTTTCCCGGGTTTTTATCAAATCCTTCCGGAAATTTATTTCCAGTTCGTCCTCACTCTCTTTGGACCCTGGATAGACAACATCAATTTTTTCCCGACCCCCGGTAATCTCCTCATAATTTCTTTTAAGCTGTGGGACAAACTCCCGGAGATAAGCAATTCTATTCTTTCTGAGGGAAACACCAGCCTTCAAAAAGCCTTCAGTCCACACCTCCAACTCGACCCGATCACGTCTTTCCTTCAAAAGCTGATTTCGATTTTTAAGAAAATTTTCATATTTTTTTACGCAATCGAGATAATCAGGGTCCGCCAGAAACACAGCCCTATCCAGAAGAGCCCGCCGACCCGCCGGACCCCCTTTGACAAGGTTCAACTCTTCCGGAGAAAAAAGAACGGTTTTAAATGAACCGAAATAATCCCGTCCGGATTTGACCGGTTTGCTGTTTACCCGTACCGATTTACCTTTTTTACCTACCTCCAGCTCCACCTTTTTAATGGATGACTGAAACAGTATTTCTCCGCTTATGCGGCAGGATTTCTTCCCCCATTGGATCAGGTCTGCATTTTTTGAATTCCGGAAACTTTTCAGATTGGCAAGGACAAACACGGCTTCTATGAAATTGGTTTTCCCCTGTGCGTTATCTCCCCAAAACAGATGGAAGCCTTTTTCCATCTGAAGCTCAACCTTCTCAAAATTACGAAAGTTACGAAAAAAGAGCTTTTGGAGGTGCATGTAACAGAGCGCCTTCGTTTTGAAATATCTGAACCTGTCTACAGCCTCATCGGCATAACCACAGCCAGGCAGTTCTGATCCTCAAAAGGAGTTATAAGCCCCGGAGAAAGATTGTCCTTCATCTGGAAACGGATTTTTTCACTCTCCTGAGAATTTAAAATATCGAGAAGATAGCGAGCATTGAAACCAATGGACGTTTCCTCGCCAGCATAGTCAACCTCCATATTTTCACGGGCTTCGCCAAACTCCGGATTAGATGAGGAAACATCCATCTGTCCAGCAGAAAAAGAGATTTTAACACCACGCGATTTTTCACTCGCAAGGGTGGAAATTCGTCGAATCAATTTCAGGAATGATTCCCGAGACACGATGGCGGACTGCTCTGATATCGTCGGAATAACCTTCTGGTATTCAGGAAACTCGCCGTCAACCAGACGAATGATCATGGTAATTTCATTGGCCATAACCAAGGCATTATTGTCAGAAAACCCCAAAATCAGTTCAGATTCTCCGTCGTCCAGAACTTTCCGAAGTTCCATAACTCCTTTACGCGGAAGAATGACGCCCTTTTTCAGCTGCTCAATTTCCGGCATATCGAGGGCAGCCTTAGCCATTGCCAGGCGATGACCGTCGGTCGCAACCAGACCGAAAAAAGTGGCCTCTTCATTCTGAAAGGAGTGGAAAAAAATGCCGTTCAGATTGTATTTACTGTCATCATTTGACATGGAAAACGAGGTCCGGTCCAACATTTTTTTAAGGATCCGGCCATCGACAGTGAAAGAGGATTCTTTATCAACGTCCGGAAATTTAGGAAACTGTTCGGGAGACAAACCTGCCAACTTGAAAACGGCTTTTTCACAGTGAATTTCCATCCGGAAGTTTTCTAATACTTTGAAACATATCTCTTTTTCCGGAAATTCACGGATAATCTCATAAAGTTTTTTTGCCGATAGGGCAATTTTTCCATCGGTTTTTGTGGTAGCAGGATAATAAGCTTTCATCCCGACTTCCAGGTCCGTTGCAGTCAGGAAAATTTTCCCGTCTGCCGCTTCAATAAGGACATTGGAAAGAATCGGTATTGTGGTACGTTTTTCCACAATACTCTGAATACGGGACAACCCCCTTAAAAGGACATCTTTCTCTATGGAGAATTCCATGATTCCTCCTGTCAACAGAACATAGTATTCTACTATATATTATTTATTATCTTTTGTAGTAGTAGTAACAGATACCTGTTCAATTGTGGATAAAACAAAAAAACAATTAAGTTTCAAATAATTAAAGGATGAAAAAGAGATCGATTCTGCTGTTGAAAAAAGAGTTCTTCACTGTGGAAAAGAAGAGGAGAGATTATTTATACTCATTTATTCTCCGTTCTATTTACAGCCTTTTCAACAGGTTTTAAGATAGCAAAATAGTCTGGTTTTAACCACATTAATCCGCTATCACGGAAAACCTTCCGGAAAATACTCGTAAAGTATTTTTCAGTTTTGGGGATAACGGCAAACCGGCGTAAAGCTCTTCCAGAGAGGTTATTGTCACCTCAACGGGATTAGGAGTACGTTTTTTACTCAAGAAGTATTCTAGCAAAACTTAATGAATAAAAAAAAGGTGGTTTTCCTAAATAATCATTGATTTTTTAATATTTTCAAGTGTGGACCGCAGGCGAAAATCGTCTTCAAGCGCTTTGTCGATTTTTTTGATGGCGTGAATAATGGTGGAATGGTCCTTTCCGCCGAACTTTTCTCCGATTTCGGGGTAGGAACAAGAGGTCATCTGGCGGGCAAGATACATGGCAATTTGGCGGGGAATAACCAGGGCTTTGACGCGTTTAGATGATTTAAGTTCCGCTAATTTAATATTAAAGTGTGAAGCGACCACTTTTTGAATCTGTTCCACTGAGATTTCCCGGTTTTTTTCAACGAGGATATCCTTCAGAATTTCCTTAGCCATGGAGAGAGATACTGACGTGGCTGTCAATTTTGCGTAAGCGCCAATACGGTTGAGAAGCCCCTCCAGCTCCCGGACATTACTGGTGATGGAGTTGGCAATGAAAAAAGCAACGTCTTCCGGGAGGTTGATTCCGATCTGGTCCGCTTTCATGTTGAGAATGGCTTGTTTTGTCTCTACGTCCGGAGCTTGAATGTCGGCGATGAGACCCCATTCAAAACGGGAACGTAGACGTTCTTCCAACCCTGGAATATCTTTTGGAAATTTATCTGAAGTGACAACAATTTGTTTTTGGGTTTCATAAAGAGCGTTAAAGGTATGAAAAAATTCTTCCTGAGTCCGTTCTTTGCCGGCAATAAACTGAACATCGTCGATCAAGAGGACATCGACCGACCTGAATTTTTGCCGGAAATCCTCCATTTTGGCGTAACGCAAGGAGTTGATGAGTTCATTCATGAATTTTTCAGAGGTATAATAGCTCACCTTCATCCGGGGATTGTTCTGGGAGACAAAATTACCAATGGCACTGATAAGATGGGTTTTACCTAAACCAACACCGCCATAAATAAATAGCGGGTTGTAGGTGGTGGCAGGGTTGGTGGCTACGGCCATGGCGGCAGCATAGGCAAACTGATTGGAGGAACCTGCGACAAATTCCTTAAAAACGTATTTTGAGTTTAGGGTAAAGTTGTTGTTTCCGGTTCTTTCGACATTGACTTTAGGCTGCACAGAACGGTCGCTCCCGTCTCTGGAAAATGAATATTCTTCCGAGGCCGGGTCTTTTTCAGGAGAAACAGGAGGGGGTTCACTGTCCGGGGAAGGGGCTTCTATCTGCAGTTCAACCTTGATGGCGCCATTTGCCAATTTCGAAATAGTGGATTCTATAAGGTCAAAGTAATTTTCCTCAATCCATTCGAGAACGAAACGGTTGGGGACCGCAAGGGTTAACTTGTCTGGTGTGATTTCTACCGGGCGGATTGATTTTATCCAGGTAGAAAAAAAAGGAGACTCGATAACCTGCTCGAGATCAGCGATGGTTTGCTTCCAGATTTGATTCATATAGAATGAAGTTGTGTTGTATTAACGGCTGGATGGGAAACGGTGAAAAAGATCAATCTTATCCACACAGTTATCCACCGTTGTGGATAAGATTTTGCTTCAGCCGTTTGGGTTGGATTTGTTTTTTCTGACGCACTCTGTAGTGTTTTAGAAGCTACCAAAGCTTTCTTTTGTTTGCAAGATGTTTTTATCTTTTTAATGGATGGGAATTCACAAGCAAAACGGCAACATTGCTTTTCACTCTTGACAATAAACGGGAAATATGGTTGATAATGCCTTTTCTAAAAAAACCTTCGAAAATGGCATAAAAGCCGTATTATTTTTGATTCTGGAGTAATCTGATTATGAAAAGAACCTACCAACCCAGTAGAATAAAAAGAAAAAGAACCCATGGTTTTCGCAAAAGAATGCAGACATCTAATGGCCGAAATGTCATTAAACGTCGTCGCATGAGAGGCAGAAAAGTTCTTTCCGTAACCACTCCGAAAAAGTAAATTTATTTTTTTCAGGTAAAGAGGGTTCACATATCTTTCAAAGAAAACAATTTCCGACCCAATACCGGGTCAGGAAAAGCTGGGAATACCAAAAAATTCAGCAAGCCGGACATCGAATAAGACTGAAAAACTTCATTGTTTTGTATAAAGTCCGGGAAGAGGGGCCTGTGCGTCTCGGTCTGATTGTCAGTCGAAAGGCTGGTGGGGCTGTTCAGCGTAACCGGATTAAACGTCTGGTTCGTGAATTTTTTCGTCAAAACCGGGAACTCTTACCTGCCCATAGGGATTTTGTGGTCATCGCAAAAAGGGGAGCGCATAAACTGAGCTTTCTTTCAGTCGTTGATGAGTTGGCAAGTCTTTTTGCTAATAATCCTGCAAACACTGAGGGCGGATTATGTTTGCGAAACTGATAATACGCCTGGTGGTTTTTTATCAGAAATTTATTTCCCCCTTAAAGGCCCCTTCCTGCCGCTTTTACCCTTCTTGCTCACAGTATGCTTGCCATGCCGTGGAAAAATACGGGGTCATTAAAGGTTGCTGGATGACAATCAAAAGGCTGTGCAGATGTCATCCTTTTCATCCCGGGGGATACGATCCCGTCAATTGATGTGTAGATGCATATAGAGACCAGTATTTCTCTCACTGGAGTTGCGATTTATGGAAAACAAGAATGTCGGTTTGGCTTTTACCCTGGTCTTTGCGCTGTACCTTGCTTACGTCATGTTTTTCCCCTCTCCAAACTCCGTCCAGAAGCAGCAAAAACAGCAGATCCTCCCCAGCCAAACCGAAAGCCTTCCTCCGGTTGATGAGAAAAAAGCGACACAACCCCCGCCAATTAAAACGGTTCTTGAGACACCGCCGGCTCCTAAAGTTATTCCTGCAGAGTTTCAGAATATCCTTAAGCGTGACCTGACCGTTGAAAATGATTTTTTCAAAGCTGTGCTGACCACCGCCGGCGGTAAAATCAAGAGTTTTGAACTTAAGAAATACCTGGCAACCCGTGATTTAGGCTCTCCAAATATTTTCCTGATTAACACCGATGTTGCGAAAATGGCTACTTTGGGGACATCTGGGACCGAGGGGTTTCTTTTTTCCTCCGAAAGCCTCTATAAGGTCTCGGAAAAGGATGATCATATAAAGCTTGGCGCTGGAGAATCCCGCACAGTAATTTACAAGACCGTACAGGGGAACCTGTTAATCGAAAAAATTTACACTTTTTCCAGTGACGGCTATCAATTCAACCTTGATCTACGCTTGACTAACCTTGGGCTCACTCCCGTGAACGGTGGGGTTCAACTCTTCCTCCAGCAAGCCTGGCTTGACACCGGTGAAAAAAGCAGCAGCTTTTTTGGGCTTGGAGGAGGCGGTTTTTCCCACGTTGGAACGGCGACTCTGGTGGATAAGGATTTAAAAACCGACAGTGTGGAAGATCTAGGAAAAGCATCTGTCGCCTATGATGGAAATATCTACTGGACTTCTTTTGAAGATAAATATTTCATCCAAGCTCTGGTGCCGCTAGGTGAGTTTGAAGAACAAAAGGTCTTCCTTGAAAAAGGCGACAGCTATGTTCAGAACCGCTTTGAAGTCCGTAATCAATCCATAAGCCCAGGGAGTTCCCTTACGCTTCCTTTTCTCGGATATTTCGGTCCCCGGGATACTGACCTTTTGAAGGGTGTTGGGCATAAACTGGAGGAGGCGGTTGATTTCGGATTTTTTGAAATTATTGCCAGGCCTCTTCTGGAAGTTCTGAAATTCTTCAATTCCTTTGTCGGGAATTATGGTGTCTCCATCATCATTTTGACGGTTTTGATTAAACTTCTTTTCTGGCCTCTGACCCAGAAAAGCTACACGTCCATGAAAGCCATGCAGAGAGTCCAGCCCGAGATGGCGAAAATCCGGGTTAAATTTAAAAAAGATAAAGCCCGCCTCAACAAAGAGGTAATGGAACTTTACCGGAAGCATAAAGTCAATCCTCTCGGCGGTTGTCTCCCTATGGTGATTCAGATACCCGTATTTTTTGCCCTCTACAAGGTTCTATTAGAAGATATCGGGCTTCGACATGCCCCTTTCATGTTTTGGATTCAGGATCTTTCCGCCAAAGATCCCTACTACATCACCCCGGTCGTTATGGGGATTACCATGTTCATACAACAGAAACTGACCCCGACGACCATGGATTCGACGCAGGCCAAACTGCTCAACTATATGCCCCTTATTTTTACCTTCATGTTTTTAAGCTTTCCATCCGGTCTGGTTATCTACTGGCTGGTCAACAACCTGTTAACGATCCTCCAGCAATACCTGATTCACAAGAAAACGCCAACAGTTGAAGCTTGAAAAAAGGGCATTTCTGCTTGATAAGTATAACCCCCTAATCCTAAGTGACATTGAAAAAGCACATTGAACCGAAGCGACACCATAACAGCTCCGGCTACTCCATACGGTGAAGGGGGCGTCGGCATTGTCCGGGTTTCCGGGCCCGAGTCCGAAACCCTTTTAAAAAAATATTTTCGGGCGTCATCATCCTCTGAGCAGTTTCGCTCTCATTATTTTTATCACGGATATTTTTTCTCCGAACAGCAGGAACCTCTTGATGAGGTGATGGCTGTTTTCATGCGAAAGCCCCGTTCCTACACAAAAGAAAACGTCGTAGAAATCCATTGTCATGGAGGATATCTTGCCGTCCAGCGGATTTTGGACGCATTCATCAGGGGTGGAGCCAGATTGGCCGAGCCTGGGGAGTTTACCCTGCGGGCTTTCTTGAACGGAAGAATTGATCTTACTGAAGCTGAAGCTGTGATCGATATTATCCGGGCGCGATCTGAAAGAGCCGCTCGCAACGCCCTTAGCCACCTGAGAGGCGAGCTGTCCTCTTTATTGATGGACATCCGAAGCCAGTTGGTTGACCTCCTTGTCCTGATAGAAGCTTATGTCGATTTTCCGGAAGAAGAGATTTCCGCTCCTCATTCCGCGCGCTTAAAAAGTGGAATAGAGACAGCTGGGCAAGCCATCTCCAAATTATTAGATACATTTAATTTTGGGAGGGCTTTGAAGGAGGGGCTTTCTGTGCTTTTGCTCGGGCGGCCTAATGTCGGGAAAAGCTCACTTTTAAATATTCTATTAGGAGAAAACCGGGCTATTGTCGCTGAAATCCCTGGGACTACCAGGGATACCATTGAGGAAAGTATGACTTTGGGCGGCTTTCCCCTTAAGTTAATCGATACGGCCGGTGTTCGGGAGTCGCAGGATCCTGTCGAAGTTGAGGGGGTTAGAAGAACCCGGGAGAAAATTGCCTTAGCTGACCTTGTCCTATTACTGGTTGATGGGAGTCGTCCTCTTGAGGAGGAAGATTTCCAGGCGTTGGAGCTTAGCCCCAAAAACAAGACCATTCTGGTCATTAATAAACTAGACTTAGGGTTTCTTGATCTGTCTGCCTCCTTTTTAGGTCTCTCGTCCGTTAGCGTTTCTGTTCGAACAGGTGATGGGATTGAAAATCTCAAAACAAAAATTATTGACCAATTTATTTCTCAAAGCGATGGCGGGGACAGTGACGAATCTGTTATCCTTTCCTCTCAACGCCATCGAGACTCACTCAGAAAATCCCTGGAATGTCTTGGACGGACTTCCCAGGGCCTTGAAGAGGTTGTTCCTCTGGAGTGCCTCGCCATGGACCTTCGTGAAGCTATCCATTTTTTGGGAGAGGTAACGGGAGAAACACTCTCTGAAGAAGTTCTCACCCGGATATTTTCCCAATTTTGTATTGGGAAATAACCTATGTTTCACGTGAAACAATCTGCTCAACTTGCTGTATTTTGATGATATTTTAAGATGATTGAAAAGAAAATCACATATGGAAAGTCCTACGGGGTAATTGTCGTAGGGGCGGGGCATGCAGGGTGTGAGGCTGCCCTTGCGTCGGCAAGAATGGGTGTTGAGACCCTCCTTTTGAGTATTAACCTTGATACAGTCGCCCAGATGTCATGTAATCCGGCGATAGGAGGCTTGGCTAAGGGGCATCTTGTTAAGGAGCTTGATGCCCTCGGTGGAGAGATGGGGTTGAATGCCGACGCCGCGGGCATCCAGTTCAGAATCCTGAATACCAAAAAGGGGCCAGCTGTCCGAGCCTCACGGGCACAGGCAGATCGAATCTTGTATCATCAACGTATGAAGGGTGTTTTAGAACATCAGGGGTTTTTAGATGTTAAGCAAGGTTCTGTAGAAAAGCTGATGCTGAAAGGTGAGAGGGTTTGTGGGGTTGAAACCAGGGAAGGAGTAGTTTTTAAGGGAGAGAAAGTGGTCTTGACCTCCGGGACTTTTTTGCGGGGTTTGATTCATATAGGCTTGCGGAACTTCCAGGGCGGAAGGGCCGGGGAGCCAGCAACGGCGGGACTGTCGGCTCAAATGAAGGACCTCGGTTTTGAGGTTGGCAGACTGAAAACAGGGACTCCACCTAGGCTGGATGGAAGAACTATTGATTATAAGGGTTTGGAGCCACAGTATGGAGATGCTCAACCTAAACCGTTCTCGTTTTTAAATACCTGCATCGAAACCCAGCAGTTACCCTGCTACATCACATATACAAACAGAAGAACTCACGCAATAATTGCAGGCGGCCTTGACAGGTCTCCCCTTTACAGTGGTGTGATCGAGGGGGTCGGGCCACGGTACTGCCCTTCGATCGAAGATAAAATCATGCGTTTCCCTGAAAAGGAATTGCATCAGGTTTTTCTGGAGCCTGAAGGAAGGCATACAACAGAGGTATATCCTAATGGGCTGCCGACTTCCCTGCCGACAGATATTCAGGTTTCTTTTCTGAGAACAGTTCCGGGGCTGGAAAATGTGGAAATAGTACGCTTTGGTTATGCTATTGAGTACGATTATGTGGACCCCATCCAACTCAAGCCGAGCCTGGAGACCAAGGGTGTACAGGGGCTTTATCACGCCGGACAGATCAATGGGACGTCCGGGTATGAGGAGGCTGCGGCTCAGGGCCTTATGGCCGGAATTAATGCGGCACTTGCCTGTAGCGATATGTCACCCCTTATCCTTGGGAGAGACCAGGCCTACATTGGGGTCCTTATCGATGACCTGGTTAACCTTGGAACACAGGAGCCTTACAGAATGTTTACCTCGAGAGCTGAATATCGCTTGCTTTTGCGCGAGGACAACGCGGATCGGAGATTAACGGAAATCGGCCGAAAGGCCGGTCTGGTGTCGAATGATCGCTGGAAGATGTATTTAGCGAAAATGGAGCAGTTGGAGATTGGGCAAGAGCGTTTGGGAAAGATAAAGGTGAACCCGAGCGATAAAGCAATGCTTGACAAATTAGGCCTGGGAGAATTGCAGCATGGAATAAGCGCTGAGGAGCTTTTGAGGCGTCCGGAGGTTGCCATTAATGACCTGAAAATTCTTGATGAGACTCTGGCCAGTCTCGACGAAAAAGTGTTGGAACAGCTTGAAATCAGTATAAAATACCAGGGATATATTAAAAGACAAATTGAACAGGTGAAACGTTTTCGCAAGACAGAGAGTGTTGCTATTCCGGAAGATATAAACTATGATGCCGTGTCGGGACTCACCGCGGAGGTGCTGGAGAAATTAAAAAAAATCCGCCCCTTGACTCTGGGCCAGGCATCAAGGATCCGGGGCATGACCCCCGCGGCCATGGCCATTCTTTCCGTTGTGATTCGTCGAGTATAGGGTGAAAAAATATTTGAAGTTCCTAGATCATCTTTTATCACGGATGGATTTGAAAGCATCCCAAAGTGATCTGGAGAAATATTTATTGCTGGTCGACGAATTGCTGTTGTGGAATAAAAAAGTCAACCTGACCGCCATAACTGACCCCCAAGAAGCGATAGAAAAACATATTGTTGATTCGTTGACGCTTTGCCCTTATATAAACAAGTGCGGAATCCTTCTCGATATTGGCTCAGGGGCCGGTTTCCCCTCACTTCCGCTGAAAATTTTCTGTTCGGATATGCAGGTTTTTTCGGTGGAGGCCTCAAGAAAAAAAGTGTATTTCCAGCGTAATACCGCCCGCAAGCTAGGGCTCGAAGGTATTCGTATTCTCCATTGTCGGGCGGAAAACCTGAAAACTGAGATTCCGGATGTACCGCGTTTTGATGTCATTGTGTCTCGAGCAGTTGCGCCGGTCCAGAATTTTTTAAAACTGGCAGTACCTTATTTAGCGGAATCAGGAAAAATCATTGCCATGAAGGGGCCAGGCGGTGAGGATGAAGTGGATGACGCCCAGAAAATGGAGGGACTTGCCTTGAAAGAGGTTCATTCACTGTGCTTGCCAAAATCCGGTTCCTCGCGCAAATTGCTGGTATTCGAAAGAAGTCGGGAGAAGGCAAATTCATTTTACTCCTGAGGTTGAGACCTTGCGGGTTCTGATCCTTTTTTTTAACTCAGATTTTGTTGATCAAAAATTAAAAGATTGAACCTTTTTTGGTCTTAAAGACAAAATTTCCGATCCAGGAGAAGTCAGATGGCGCGAATAATGGCAATTGCAAACCAAAAAGGCGGCGTCGGAAAAACGACGACGGCTGTCAACCTTGCCGCTTCACTGGCTGCTGCCGAAAAGCGCACTCTTCTGATTGACTTTGATCCCCAGGCGAATGCCGGAAGCGGTGTTGGTGTTGATAAAAAAGCTTTAAAAACAAGTATTTACAATGTTTTAATGGGGGAGAGCGAGGCTGCCGACATCCTAATGAGGACTGGGTTGGACTACCTGGATATTTTTCCCTCCAGCAATGATCTGATCGGCGCGGAAATAGAACTGATTCAGGTTAAAGGCAGAGAAAAAATATTGAAAAGCGTCCTCCAGGGTGTTCGAGAAGATTACCAGTATATTTTAATTGACTGCCCCCCTTCTTTAGGGATTTTAACGGTAAACGCCCTTTCTGCTGCTGATGATGTTTTGATACCTGTTCAGTGTGAGTATTATGCTATGGAGGGCTTGAGTAGCCTTGTAAAAACAATTCAAGTAATTCAGCGGAGCTATAATCCTGGCTTGACCATTGGCGGAATAATTCTGACGATGTTCGATAGAAGGAATAATTTATCTCATCAGGTGAGCGAGGAATTGCGCAGGTTTTTTCCGGAAAAGGTTCTAAAAACCGTGATTCCGCGAAACGTCAGGCTTTCCGAAGCTCCCAGCCACGGTCTGCCGGCGATTCTCTACGATATTTCTTCCCGCGGTGCAAAGGCATACCTGGAGCTGGCCCAGGAGATAATGAACGGAAAAGAGTAAAACTATGGCCAAAAAAATTGCGCTTGGCAAGGGAATCGGGGCTCTTCTGGAATCGTCCCTCGAAGAGAGGGATAACAAATTTTTTATCTGCCCAATTGAGGATCTCAAGCCAGGGGAAAAGCAGCCCCGGAAAAACTTTGATGACCAGAAATTGTTGGAGTTGGCGGCTTCTATCCGTGAAAAAGGTATTATTCAGCCTTTGATTGTTCGCAAGTGCGAGGGCTTTTTTGAAATAGTCGCTGGTGAAAGGCGCTGGCGGGCGGCACAAAGAGCTGGCCTCCATGAGGTACCGGTCATTCTTGAAAGCATGACGGACGAGGCGGCACTGGAGATTGCCCTCATCGAAAATCTGCAAAGAGAAGATCTGAACCCGATTGAGGAAGCCGATGCCTACAAAGCCCTGGTTGACAACTTCAATTTTTCTCAGGAAGAGGTGGCCAAAAGGGTCGGCAAGGATCGCAGTTCGGTCACCAACTCGCTACGGCTTTTGAAGCTGCCCTCTGAAACGAGAAAGGACGTGGCCTTAGGAATCCTGACTATGGGGCATGCCCGAGCTCTCCTTTCATTGGATATGGATGAGGATATCCTGGAGGCAAGAAATGAAATCGTCCGCAAGGGAATGTCTGTCCGGGAGACGGAAAGCCTGGTAAAAAGGATCAAAAAAAGAGCTTTTGGTTTTGGAAAAAAGCGAACCAAAAGAGAGGATCCTGAAATGGCAGAGGTGGTCGATAAATTGAAGCAGGTCTTAGGGACTCAGGTGAAGATATCCCCCAAGGGAAAAGGGGGAAAGATCGAAATAAGCTATTTTTCGGATCAGGAATTTGAAAGATTGTTGGGGGCCTTGGGCGTGTAGTCAATTCCGCATAAAATTATTCAGGGAAATTATATGTTCGGAAAAAATCGTAAACAGCTTAAAAATGAAACCATAAAGGACGTGCCAATGGGAAAAGGAGACATCAAGGCTTTTTTGGGATCGGGGAGCAGCTTTGAAGGCAAGCTGGTGTTTGATGAAATCGTTCGCCTCGATGGCGATTTTACTGGGGAAGTTGCCTCAAAAGGGGCTCTGATCATCGGCGAGTCCGCTACTGTAAAAGCGGAAGTGGAGGTCGAGACTCTGACGATCAGCGGGAAGTTCCATGGCAATATTAAAGCTCGCTGTAAAGTTGAGTTGAAAAGACCGGCTCAGGTGAATGGGAATATTGAGACGCCGGCACTCAGCATGGAGGAAGGAGTGATTTTTAACGGTTCCGTTAAGATGGGGGGGGACAAACCAATCATGGAAAGCCCTTCTCAGAAA
The DNA here is from genome assembly GCA_963665915.2 of Desulfuromonadales bacterium. Classification (GTDB taxonomy): domain Bacteria; phylum Desulfobacterota; class Desulfuromonadia; order Desulfuromonadales; family JAAYDE01; genus JAFGRU01. The sequence continues at coordinate 298,127 of CAXXSG010000013.1, read as the reverse complement.
ACCCCAAAGGATGGGATTTGATATAAAATAGCACCATTGTTTGTCACCCTCTACGAAGGTTCATAGCAACGACTTGTGAACAAAAGGGGTTGACAAGAAAAAGGCCATGTGATAGCTAAACGGTGCTTTAATCTTTAGAAAAACCCGGGCTCTGGAAAAACATCCCTCAACCCGGTGCCGCTTTTTTGCCAACTCATAAATCCTTGCTGTGAAGATAGAGGTGATGCTTTGATTGAAATCAATGCAACGCTGTTTATTCAGTTCGCAAATTTTTTCCTCCTCATATTTATTTTAAATATGCTGCTTTTTCGGCCATTACGAAAGGCTCTTCGCGAACGCCGAGAAGTGGTTGAAGGCTCTCATGCCACTGCGGATTCCCTTGCCGGCGAAATAACAGATAAAATGGCTGAATATGAAACCCGGCTGGCAGAGGCCAGGGTCAAAGGGAACGATGCAAAAAATCAGCTCCGAACTGCTGCCCAGGAGGAAGAGAAAACGCTTTTGGACGAAGCCCAGGAGATTGCCGGCCAAAAAAGAACTCAGATAAGGAAGCAGATCAGCAAGGAAATGACAGGGGCAAGAAAGACCCTGAAAAAGGAAGCGGATGCCCTGGGTCAGGAAGTGGCCTCCAAGATATTGGGTAGAGCAGTTTGATTTTATTCAAGATGCCAGGAAAGCGGTACACATGAGAAAAGCGATCTTTGCAGCAATAATCATCAATGCGGCCATTTTTTTGGGCTTTGCAACAATGGTGCTGGCTTCCTCCGGCGGAGGTCATGCAAGTGATGGCGCCCTTCTCAAAGATTTTCTATATCGGTGCCTCAATTTCGCGGTGGTTATCGGTATACTTGCCTACTTTGTCGTAAAGCCTATCAAAAAGGCTTTGGCGGAGCGCAGGGAAAACATCACAAAAACCCTGAAAGAGGCCAAGGCCGCCCAGGCAGACGCGGAAGCTAAATATCAAGAGGTGGCGAATCGGCTGAAAACTGCCAATGAAGATATTGAACAGGTTTATTCCGCCATTCGCGAAGAAGGTGAGCTGGAGCGCCAGAAGATCATTGCCAATGCCAAGGCCATGGCGGAGAAAATCCAGTCTGAGGCTGAAAAATCAGCCATTCGGGAAGTAGAAAACGCCCGTCTCCAGCTTCGCGCCGAGGCAGCAGGTCTGGCCCTTAAGCTGGCGGAGCAGATTATAAAGAAAAACATCAGTCCCGAAGATCACGATCGATTGCTTAATGAATATATTAAGAATGTAGGAGAACTGCATTGAGTATCAACGCGATACCAAAAAGGTATGCAAGAGCCTTGGTAGGGTTGGCCGAGGAGCAGAACAAAATCGAAAAGTTCGGCAGTGAGTTGGAGAATGTCCAGAAGGCATTCTCTGTTCATAATGAACTGAAGACGGTTCTGGTTAATCCCACCTATTCAAAAGGTAAAAAAACGGCACTTCTTGCGGAGTTGATGGAATATCTGGGCCTCTCGGACGATATCAGAAGATTTTTGGGTCTCCTGTTGGAAAAAGATCGTCTGAAATTTTATTCTCAGATTTTGCACAGCTACCGGCAATTGGCCGATGAATGTGGCGGTATTGAGAGAGCTCAATTAACTTCCGCAAAGAGGCTTACCAAAGAGCAAAAAGAGCTGATAAAGACGGCATTGGAAAAACAGACCGGAAAGAAGGTCGACCTGGAAGTCGAGGTTGATTCCTCTTTGCTTGGCGGTATTAAAACGGAAATTGGCGGAAGGGTTGTTGACGGAAGTTTACAAACCCAGCTTAAACGGATGGGAGATACCTTAACAAAGGGGTGATAGGGCTTTATGGAGATAAGAGCGGAAGAGATCAGTGCGATCATAAAAAAGCAGATTCAGGACTTTGGTGGCGAAGTCGAGGTCAACGAAACCGGACATATTATCTCCGTAGGTGACGGTATCGCCCGTATCCATGGACTCGATCAGGCCATGGCCGGCGAGTTGCTGGAGTTTCCCGGCGAAGTAATGGGGATGGTTTTGAACCTCGAGGAAGATAACGTTGGTGCGGCGATTCTGGGTGAAGCTGAGCATATCAAGGAAGGCGACATCGTCAAGCGCACCAAGCGTATCGTCGAGGTACCTGTCGGGGATGCCCTTTTGGGCAGGGTTGTCAACGGAATCGGTATTCCTATCGATGGCCAGGGAGAAATCAAGGCAGAAAGATACAGCCAGGTTGAAATCAAGGCACCCGGAATCGTTGCGCGAAAATCGGTTCATGAGCCGATGCAGGTCGGACTCAAGGCCATCGATTCCATGGTTCCGATCGGCCGTGGTCAGCGTGAATTGATCATCGGTGATCGCCAGACCGGAAAAACAGCTGTGGCGATTGACGCGATCATCAATCAGAAGGGCCAGAATATGGTCTGCATCTATGTCGCCATCGGTCAGAAACGATCGACGGTAGCCCAGGTGGTTGACAAGCTGCAGAAACATGGTGCCATGGAATACACCATTGTTGTCGCCGCAACCGCTTCCGAACCGGCTCCTCTGCAATTTATTTCCCCTTATACCGGAGCGACCATCGGCGAGTTTTTCCGTGATAACGGCAAACATGCCCTGGTTATTTATGATGACCTTTCGAAACAGGCCGTTGCCTACAGACAGCTTTCGCTGCTTCTTCGCCGTCCCCCCGGACGTGAGGCTTTTCCCGGCGATGTTTTTTACCTCCACAGTCGGTTACTCGAGAGGGCGGCTAAGCTTAATGATGATCTGGGAGGAGGAAGTCTGACGGCCCTGCCGATTATCGAAACCCAAGCCGGTGACGTTTCCGCTTATATTCCCACAAACGTTATCTCCATTACCGATGGCCAGATATTTCTTGAAAGCGACCTTTTCTACTCCGGTGTCCGCCCGGCTATCAATGTTGGTCTCTCGGTTTCCCGTGTTGGCGGTAGTGCCCAGATCAAGGCCATGAAACAGGTTGCTGGCACCCTGCGTCTTTCTCTGGCTCAGTATCGTGAAATGGCAGCCTTTGCTCAGTTTGGGTCCGACCTCGATGCCGCAACTCAGAAACAGCTCCATCGTGGTGAGCGGTTGGTGGAGATTCTCAAACAGGGCCAGTATCAGCCGCTTCCGGTTCAAAAGCAGGTTATGATCATTTATGCCGCCAATAACGGCTTTGTGGATGACTACCCAACCAACACCCTGAATCGTTATGAGGTAGAACTTAATTCCTTCCTGGATGCCAAGCATGGTGAGCTTATGGCCGACCTGGCCGAGAAAAAAGCCATTGACGACGAGTTGGAAGAACGGATTAAGTCTGCGTTGAACGAGTTCAAAGGCCAGTTTGTGGTTGAATCCTAAATGGTAAAAGGTGCGGCCAAATGCCCAGTTTGAAGGATATTAAAAAGCGAATCAACTCGGTCAAGAACACCCAGCAGATAACCAAAGCCATGAAAATGGTGTCTGCGGCCAAACTGCGCAAAGCGCAGGAGGCGGTTGTTTCCAATCGCCCGTACGCTGAGAAAATGCAGGTAATCCTCTCCAACTTGGCTCTCAGGGTATCCGACAGCGACCATCCCCTTCTTCAGGAAAGAGAAAAAGAGCGGGCATTAGTCGTTCTTTTAACCGCGGATCGAGGACTTTGCGGCGGTTTCAACAACAACATTTCCAAGGCGGTTGAGAAGTTTATTCGCGAAAATTCTCAGGAATACAAAGAGATCGACCTGATGATTATCGGGCGTAAAGGCAATGATTACCTTAAAAGGCGCCAGGGCTTAAACATAACCAAGGTTTATGAAAACATAACGGGCGACATCACTTATCAGACTGCAGCGCTGTTGGCAGAAGAGATTATTTCTCTTTATGTGGATGAAGAAAAGTATGATGTTGTTCACCTGGTCTACAATCATTTTAAAAGCGTCATTACCCAGGTGATCACCTTCTCTCAACTCCTTCCGGTGGCTCCAAAGGAAGTGGAAGAGGATACCGTTATCACTGATTATCTTTACGAGCCGAGTGCTGAGGAAATCCTTAAAGCGATCATCCTCAAAAATGTCGAGGTCCAGATTTTCAGAGCATTGCTGGAGTCCTCGGCATCGGAGCTTGGGGCTCGCATGAGCAGTATGGATAGTGCCACCAAGAACGCTTCGGAGATGATTGGAAAGCTTACTCTGGCTTATAACCGTGCCAGACAGGCAGCCATTACCACGGAGCTTATGGAGATTATTTCCGGCGCCGAGTCAATCAAATAGAAATAAGGGGCTTCGATTTCCCCTGAACAGGGGAAAAAAAGGAGGAACGATTAATCATGAATAAAGGAAAAATTTCTCAGGTCATCGGTCCTGTTGTCGACGTAGAATTTGAGGAAGGCAAACTGCCTGAGATTTTAACAGCTCTCAAAATATCCAACCCGGCGATTGACGATCAGGAATGGAACCTGGTCGTCGAGGTGGCTCAGCACCTTGGTGAAAATACTGTTCGTACCGTTGCCATGGATTCCACCGAAGGCCTGGTCCGGGGGCAGGATGTTCTTGACACCGGCAAACAGATCACCATGCCCGTTGGTGCGGCCACCCTTGGTCGTATTATCAATGTTGTCGGTCAGCCGGTGGATGAAGCTGGTCCGATCCAGGCAGAAAAACAGTGGGAAATTCACCGGCCGGCACCTGAGTTCGTCGATCAGTCGACGGAAGTTGAAGCGTTCGAAACAGGGATTAAAGTCGTCGATCTTCTGGCACCTTACTCCAGAGGCGGAAAGATTGGTCTCTTCGGTGGGGCCGGTGTCGGAAAAACCGTTTTGATCATGGAACTTATTCACAATATTGCCAAGAACCACGGCGGTTATTCCGTCTTTGGTGGTGTTGGCGAGCGAACCCGTGAAGGAAACGACCTTTGGCACGAGATGAAGGACTCAGGCGTTCTTGAAAAGACAGCGTTGGTTTACGGGCAGATGAATGAACCTCCCGGAGCCCGTGCGAGGGTGGCCCTTTCCGCGCTGACCGTTGCCGAATATTTCCGTGATGAAGAAGGTCAGGACGTACTCTTCTTTATCGACAACATTTTCCGTTTCACTCAGGCCGGTTCCGAAGTTTCAGCGCTTCTGGGGCGTATCCCCTCAGCTGTCGGTTACCAGCCTACTCTGAGTACTGAAATGGGTGAACTGCAGGAACGTATCACCACCACCCGGAAAGGTTCGATTACTTCCGTTCAGGCAATTTATGTCCCGGCGGATGACCTGACTGACCCGGCGCCGGCGACAGCCTTTGCACATCTGGATGCTACAACTGTTCTTTCCCGTCAGATTGCCGAGCTGGGAATTTATCCTGCGGTTGACCCTCTCGACTCCACCAGCCGGATTCTGGATCCCATGGTAGTTGGAGAGGACCATTACAAGGTCGCCCGCGATGTCCAGTTTGTCCTGCAGCGTTACAAGGATCTTCAGGATATTATCGCGATTCTGGGTATGGACGAGCTTTCTGAAGACGATAAACTGCTTGTCTCCCGCGCCCGTAAGATGCAGAGATTCCTTTCCCAGCCTTTCCATGTTGCTGAAAGCTTCACCGGTTCTCCCGGAAAATATGTCAAACTCGAAGACACCATCAAGGGGTTCACCGAGATCGCGGCAGGAAAGCATGACGCGATTCCCGAGCAGGCTTTCTACATGGTTGGAACCATTGAAGAAGTTCTTGAGAAGGCGCAAAGTCTGGAAGGTTGAATCGCAGCCTGATAAGATCTGAAGAACGGAAACTTCCAAAGGATAGAAGCAATGGCTGAAAAGCTTAAACTTGAAATGGTAACCCCATACGGAGAGGTCATTTCTCAAGAAGTGGATGAAATTACCGCTCCGGGAATCATTGGGGAATTCGGTGTGTTGCCGGGTCATACCGCGATGCTGGCCGTCCTGAAAATCGGTGAGTTTTCTTTCCTCAAGGACGGAAAACGGACCTATGTGGCTGTCAACTGGGGATACTTCGAGGTTATCGAGGACCGCATCAGTGTTATGGTCGAGACCGCAGAACCGCAGGATATGATCGACCTTGAGCGTGCTAAGGCAGCCATGGGCAAGGCCGAGAAAGGTTTGGAAAAGATTTCCCAGGAAGACAAGGACTATCGGCTTATGGAGGGAGCCCTTCAGCGTGCCCTTAACAGGATTCAGGTGGCAAGCCGCAGGTCGGGACATTAATTTCATCTCTTCATCAAGAAAACACGAGGCGGTCTTTCAAGACCGCCTCTTTTATTTTGGCAACGGGAAAGCATGACCTTCATGAATGGTCCGAGTATTATCCATCTCGATTTGGATGCCTTTTATTCCTCCGTTGAAGAGCTTGACAATCCCGAGCTGAATGGGGCCAAAATAATAGTCGGTGGGAACAGCGAACGGGGTGTTGTCTGTGCCTGTTCTTATGCAACCCGGCCTTTCGGGGTCCGGTCAGGGATGCCTGTTTGCAAGGCTTTGGAACTCTGTCCCGAGGCCTTGGTTCTGCCGGTTCGCATGGCCCGATACCGAGAACTGTCCCACCAGGTTTTCGGTGTTTATTTTAAGTACACGAGTCTCGTCGAACCTTTATCTATTGATGAGGCCTTTTTAGATGTTTCCGCAAGTATTGCCCTGTTTGGGGACGCTTTAACTATCGCCCGAAAAATTAAAAAGGATGTCAGGGAAAAAACCGGGCTGACCTTGAGTGCCGGGATTGCACCGAACAAGCTTCTGGCCAAGATGGCTTCTGATTATGGTAAGCCGGATGGAGTGTATTTTCTTACCCAGGACATGGTGGATGATTTTCTCATGCCCATGCCTGTTTCTCGTATATGGGGAGTGGGGCGGAAAACTCAGGATAAACTGGAAGTGTTGGGGGTGGAGACGGTAAGGGAGCTTCGCGGGATTGAGATGGAAACGCTGGTTCGCCTTTTTGGCGAAAAAGCCGGACATCGTCTTTATGATATGGCACGAGGGAGGGATGAGCGAAGAGTGGAGCTCCCTGGCGAGGCCAAATCGGTAGGTCGGGAGCAGACCTTTGCAGCTGACAAGCGGGATTTGGGCGGGATCGAGAGGGAACTTTTGAAAATGGCTGACCAGGTCAGTTCACGTCTGCGGGATAAAAGCCTGAAGGGGAGGATAGTGACTCTGAAAGTGAAATATTCTGATTTTCGGTCAATGACCCGGCGCCTGACCCTTTCTGAGGCAACTTGCCACGGTCCGGAGATATATCAGGCAGCCAGAGAGCTTTTCAGAAGTTTGGACAATCGGGGGAAGGCCATCAGGCTCCTGGGTGTGACCGTGAGTTGTTTTGGGGGTGGTGAAGAGAACCAGCTTTTCCTGTTTGAAGATGAAAAAAGCAATCGCCAGCACCGCCTTGATGAGAGTCTCGACAGGATACGGGGAAAGTATGGGGAAGAAAGCATTCTCCCTGGGTCCTTGCTGGGGCCGGAGGGCGAGACATAGGGTCCTTAAAGGTTGAAATTCGGAGGTCAGGCAATTTTCTCCAGTTTGGCGATAGCTTCCTTTTCGCCCAGCGTAATCAGGGTGTCACCATTTTCCAGGATGGTTTCAGGGACAGGGTTGAAATGCATCTGGCCGCTGTTCTTTTTGATTCCCACAATGATAATTCCCCAATCTCGGCGGATTCCCGAGGTGATCAGGTTTTTATCGACCAGGGATGAGCCGGGAGAAATTTTGATTTCCTCCATTTGCAGTTCAAAGCGTTTTCCGGCGGTAGCAATCTCGAGAAAATCGACGACCGAGGGTCTGAGAATCGCCTGTGCCATGCGGTGGGCGCCGATCGTGTAGGGCGAGATCACTTTGGTGGCTCCTGCCCTTTTCAGCTTTTTTTCGGAAGCCGGCTCGGCTGCCCTGGCGAGGATGAAAAGTTCTGGATTGAGACCCCGGGCAGTGAGGGTAATATAGACGTTGTCGGTATCCGATGTGACCACTGTGACGAGCCCTTTGGCGCGGTTAATGCCGGCCTTGACCAAGGCGTCGTCATCGGTTGCGTCCCCCTCAACGAAGAGAATTCCTTCTTCGGCCATTTTTATACACAAACCCCTGTCGTTTTCGACCACGACGAAGGGGACGGGCCGATCCTTGAGCTCCGCGCAGATAAAACTGCCGATCCTCCCATAGCCACAGATAATGTAGTGACTTTCAAGCTGACTGATTTCTTTCGCCAATTTTTTTCTCCCGAAAATTTTACCGACCTGCCCTTCCACCACAAATTCCACGAAACTGCCACCGGCATAGGCAATTACACCGAGGCTGGAGACGATCAAAATGATGGTAAAGGCTTTGCCGGGCGTGGAGAGATCGTGGACTTCGCGGAATCCAACCGTTGTGATGGTAATGATAGTCATGTAGAGGGCTTCGAACGGGCCCCAGCTTTCAATGAAAGAATAGCCGACGGTTCCCGTGAGAACAATACAGATCAAAAAGAGAATGGAGTAACGAAGATGATGAGTCGAATTCATGCTTTTTCCCAAAATAAAGGTAGGAAAATAGTAGCCTTACAATAGCTAAAAAGCAAGAGACACAAGAGGTTTTCCCACTCCTGTTGGTTGTTTGATCAGGGCCTCAGGCGATGGCCTTGAGCAATCAGGAGCGAGGCCCAGGCAAAAAGTCCGATGGCCAGAGCCAGGGAAAACCCGAAAGAAAACAGGATAGGGGCATCCCCCACGCCTAGAATGGCATGACGAAAGCCGTCAATGAGATAAAAGAGAGGATTGAAGCGGGATATGCTTTCCCAGAAGGAGGGGAGTATTGATATGGGATAAAAAACGCCGCCGAAATAGATGAGAGGGAGGATAATGAAGTTATTGAACATGCTCAACGAGTCGAAAGTGTTCGAGTATATGGCGGCAATGATACCGAACTGGGCAAACAGAAAGCTTGCCAGAAGCACCATGAGGAGACAGAGTGCGGGATGCATCCAAGGCAGAGGAGCAAAGCCGAGCGAAATCAGGGTGATGACCGCGCCGACCAGGAGACCGCGGATCATGGCGGCAAGGGTATAGGCCAAAATCAGTTGGGGCGGAGTAATCGGTGCAACCAGAAGGTCAACGATGTTTCCAAGGTAGCGGGACATGAAGAGAGATGAGGAAACGTTGGCGAATGAGTTGTTGATGATTCCCATCAGGATCAACCCCGGGATCACGAACTGAGCGTAGCTGTATCCTTCCAGAACCGATATTCGCTCTCCCAGGGTTGCCCCGAATACGAACAGGTAAAGGGAAGCTGTGATTACAGGGGTCAGAAGCGTTTGAAAGGAAACCTTTAAAAAGCGAAGGATTTCCCTTTTAAGCAAAGTGGCAAAGGGAAGCCATGAATTATACGGAGGCTGTGAAGGATTGTCTTTCATAGGCCATTTTTGTTTCGGGTCAGGGGTTTGTTTCCCGTCAGCGCGAGAAAAACGTCCTCCAGTGCCGGTTTCTTGATTTCGATATCTACCACCCTGAGATCCATCCGCTGCAGAACCTGAAGTATATCACCAGGCGTCTGGCCCTCCTTCAGGCAAAGTGACATTCTGTTTTCCTGAATATCCACAGGAGTTTCTAAGCTGAAAGCATCTTTGGAAAAAGATTCCGGGATGTTTTCCAGGGTCAGTATCAACTTGCGTCCTTCGAGCCGATCCAAAAGTTTTTCCTTGCTCTCCAACGCGACCAGAGAGCCATTGTCCATGATGGCTATGCGGCCGCACATCTGCTCCGCTTCTTCCAGGTAATGGGTGGTCAGAAGAACGGTCGTGCCGTTTTGATTAATTTCGTGAACAAATTCCCATAATGAATGGCGCAATTCTATATCCACACCAGCTGTGGGTTCATCTAGGATAAGAAGGCGGGGTTTGTGAATCAGAGCTTTGGCGATCATAAGACGTCTTTTGAGTCCCCCGGAAAGCTTATGCATCGGTTTTTCCAGGTGGGGAACGAGGCCAAGTCTTTCGAGAAGGGTTTCCCTCCATTTTGGATCATCTGGAACGCCGTAGTAGCCTGAATGAATCTTAAGAGCGCGACTTATCGTAAAAAAAGTGTCAATGACGATTTCCTGATGCATAACCCCGATCAGGCGTCGGGTCAGGAGATAGTCTTTCTGGATTGAGTGACCATACACTTCAATGTTGCCGGAGCCGATGCGGGTGGCGCCGGTAATCATATTGATTGTGGTGCTTTTCCCGGCACCGTTCGGGCCCAGGAGGCCAAATATCTCTCCCTGGGAAATATCCAGGGTCAGGTTGTCGACGGCTGTGCTTTTTCCAAAAATTTTGCTGAGTCGTCTGATTTTCAAAGCCGGATGGGGCATATTAGCATCAATCAGGGATGGAAAAATTCAATGTGCAGATCTTTTGAAAGGCTGTCTAAATGGTGACACTTAAACGAAAAAACCTTTAAAAAAACGGGTCAGGAGCAGAAAAATAGTCATCCCGGTAAAAATAACACAACTTCCCCAGCCGAACCAAGTTGCAAAAAGTGAGGGGAAAAATTCCTTGCTGGTTTTGGGGATAATTGTGAAACAGTAGTAAAGGTTCAAAAAGTAGATTACCGGTGCAATAAGGAGCGCAAGAGCTGATGCCAGCAGCACGATGCCGGTTGGCTTTGGGACACCGAAAATAATGATGACCGATGTCACCAGGGAGAAAAACATGGTTATCCGATAAATATTGTACTCAGAATACAAGCGTTTTCGTTTTTCTGGGGTCAAGTCTTCCAGCAAGACTCCTTTTAATGCTGCAGTGCGAGGAAAAATATTTCGGCAACAAGCTCCGACAACACGGGGCCAGCCGTCAAAATAGTTGAATGCGGTGGAGAATGCGGCTGCAAACATGCCGAGGAGAAGTATGATCATCATCCAGGGGCCGACGGAAAAGATTTTAGCAACCCCCTGGTAAGTGCTGCTGTCGGTCTCTCCTCCCGGATATATCCAGATAGCCGCCATGAAAAGAAACATACAGGCCATCACAAAAGAGATAACCTGGCCAGTCCGGTAGTCATATAGACTGGTTTTCCACCAGCGTCGGCAGTATTCCTGGGCGTGGGGGGGCAAGCGGGTCAAATCCACAGCAAGATCCTTTTTTGGTGATGAAAAAGGATCAAATTCTGGTGCCAGACCATGTTTTTCTAGGAGTGGGCGAATTTTACCGATCCCGGTTTTTTTCGCTCTGGCCCATTCGGAGGCTTGCAGAGAAACGTCCATGCCGGTGGGAAGAAGTCCCAGAAAAGCACCGATGATTATCCAGGAGCCTTCCGGTCTGTTGATCAGAAAAAAGTTGGCAAAGGCTTCGACCGGAGCGGGTTCAACCCAATAAACCATGAAAATGGTAACAAGAAGCACCGTTGCGCAAATCTTGCAAGTGATTTCAACGGCCCGATAGCTTCCTTTCAGGATAATCCACACCGAGATGAGAGCCAGTATCTGAGCGTAAACCGGCATGGAAAGCGGAAGACCGAAATAGACGGAAAATATGTAGTAGGCGACAGCGGCTGCCGCAATAAGACGGCCTGCCTGGCCAATGGCGCACTGCAGCAGGGTGGTCACAAGAATGTACCAGAGGGGCCACTTTTTCCAGGCAGTAGAATAGGCTTCCATGATGCTTTTCCCGGTGGCGGCAGAGAAACGGAAGGCCATTTCAAAACCGTAATATTTGAAAATGTAGGCCACCGGCAGTACCCACAAGAGATCATAGCCAAACCTGCCTCCGGCGGTTGGAGCGCTGATGATATGACTGGTGCCGATCCCGGTCATCATCAGGATGATCCCGGGACCGAAATTTTTGATCATTCCCCCCAGCGACATCTTCGGAAGAGGGAGTTTGTTCAATTCGTCGAAAGGATCGGGTGTATTCCCTTCCTTTTTTTCTTGGTCATTCATGGATGTCTTTTTCTCTTCCGTTGTTTCCAGGAATTAAATCCGGCCCGGGCTGGCCGGTATTTAGCCACCAGGCTTTTCTTATTCTGGCAAAAAATCGCGGTTAATCCAAGGTCGATTTGCCTTTAACTTAAGGGCACGCTTCTTTATAATACCAATTTTTTCGGGAGTTTGGCTCGTGAAGGCAGCTTTTTCAGAATCAGCATGCAGCTTTGTCCGCAAGGCGATAGTAAGCGCGGGAGGAAATGAAGTTTTCTTTCTCGGGCATACGGACGGGGATCGGCTTGTGCAAAAGGTCGAAATTCTGGCGCGGGGATCACGTGACGCAGTACCGGCGATCTTATCCACCTGTGATTTTGGCGATGTGGTTATCCACAACCACCCTACCGGAAAACTGGAACCTTCCACTGCGGACTTGGAAATTGCCGGGCATCTCGGCACTCTTGGGGTCGGCTTCTATATTGTGGATAACCCTGTGGAAAATGTGTATAAAGTCGTGGAAGCTTTTTCTCCTCGCACACAAACTCTGATTCCCCCGGAAAAAATTGCCGCCGTTCTGGATAGCCAGGGGACTGTTTCGACCGTACTTCCCGGCTTTGAGGAGCGCCCTGAGCAGTTGCGAATGGCCTTTCTGGTCAATGACGCTTTTAATCGCAACAGGTTGGCGCTGGTGGAGGCCGGTACCGGAACGGGCAAAAGTCTGGCCTATCTGGTTCCCGCGATTCTCTGGGCCGAAGCCAACCGGGAACGGGTGGTGGTGTCGACTAATACCATCAACCTTCAGGAACAGTTGATCCGCAAGGATATTCCTTTTTTGAAAAGAGCCGTTAACAGCGCTGTCAAAGCCGTGCTGGTCAAAGGAAGAAATCAGTATCTCTGTCTGCGCAGGGCTGAACTGGCGCGGCGAGAGCCCGGTCTGTTTGAAGACAAAAAAGGCAGTGAACTGGATGTGCTCTGGGAGTGGGCCGATGAAACCAATGACGGTTCTCTTGGGGAACTGCCGTTTATCCCCAGCGATCAAATCTGGGAAGAGGTATGTTGCGAGTACGATCAATGTCTGCGGGTCAAATGCCCCCATTTCAAAAGGTGCTTTTTTCATAAAGCGCGGCGCGAGGCGGCTCAGGCTGATATTTTAGTGGCCAACCATGCCCTCCTCATGACCGACCTGGCGGTCCGCACGCAAACAGGTAATTATTCATCTTCCGCTATTCTTCCCCCTTTCAAACGTTTAATTCTCGATGAGGCCCATCATCTGGAAGATGTAGCCACCAGTTTTTTTTCGACGCAGGCCACCCGATTCGGTTTTGCCCGGGTTCTGAACCGGCTTCGTCATCCGCGCAAAAGGGACAGGGGAATTCTGCCCCGCTTGCAGGTTCGACTTGGCAACGTTGTGCCTGCCGATAAAAATGAGTTATTCAGCCGTCTTTACGAACGCATTCAATCGTTGTTGAACGGTCGGGAGGAACTTCTTTCGAAGGCAATTGCTGATCTGGAAAACGTGGGCACACTGACCGCAGATTTTTTGGGATGTACGCTCACGGATGGCCAAGAACATAGGCAACGGATTACCGATGACTTTCGAGATGCGTCTGAATGGGAGGCGATTTCGGAAAAAGTCCGGTTTCTGGGTGAAGAAACCTCACGCTACGGAAAAGCTCTCCAGGCTTTGTTCATGGAGTGTGCGGATCTGGAGGAAGGCATCCATGAAAACCTCACCTCTTTCTGGGTCGATCTTTCGGCTGTGATCAACAGGGTAGAGCGATTGGCCGCGGACCTGACCTCGTTTCTCCTCAGGGATGAAAAAACCTGTGCCTGGGTTGAAGTGGGAAAAGGCCGCATCGGGCGGGGCAGAGGCCTTGTCTGTCGCCTTTGTACGGCCCCTCTTGGGGTGACGGAGATTCTCAAGGAGTCATTTTTTGATCGTCATGAGACCGTGATTCTGACCAGCGCGACCCTGGCGGTCGGGCGTTCTTTCGGATTCCTCAAGGAGAGGCTCGGTCTTTCCCTGGTCGAGGCGGATCGGTTGACGGAACTCCAACTTTTCTCTCCTTTCGACTTTCGGAATCAGGCTCTGGTGGCTGTGCCGCGGAATATTCCCGAACCCAGAGCCGAAGGCTATACGGATACTTTGAGTGAGATTTGTGAACGGGCGGTTCTGGCGGCAGATGGGCGATCTTTCGTTCTTTTCACGGCCTATTCGCTTTTGACAAAGGTCCATGCTGAAATTTCTCCCGCGCTTTCCGCTCGAGGCTATCGCTGCCTTCGTCAAGGAGAAGACAGCCGGCACCGCCTGCTTCAGGCTTTTGTCGAGGACCCGACCAGTGTGCTTTTTGCCACGGACTCTTTCTGGGAGGGTGTTGATGTGCCCGGCCGTTCGTTGGAACAGATTATCATCACCCGGCTCCCTTTCCGGGTTCCGACCGACCCGGTCATTCAGGCACGGACAGAGGCGATTGAAAAAGCGGGGGGAGACCCTTTTCGGGATTATACGATTCCGCAGGCAGTTATTCGTTTTAAACAGGGGTTCGGGCGCCTCATCCGCAATCGCAGCGACCGGGGTGTGGTACTTATTCTGGACAGCCGGATCGTTAACAAGGGATATGGAAAAATTTTTCTTCAATCCCTTCCGGAGCCGCGAGTTGTGACCGGTAACGTGGAGGATGTTTTTCCGCAAATCGATCGGTTTTTCCGGAATACCACAGGTGGACCTGGCAACGCTTCCGGTTTCGAAACCACAGAATCAGCACAATAATCCAACAATAATTTTTTTTGTCATTAGCGTTTCAAGGAAAAAAAACATGTCTTACCTGTTGACCGTCTCCTTTATCTGGGCGTTTTCATTCGGTTTGATCAAAGGAAACCTGACCGGCCTGGATCCCAACTTCGTTTCATTTTGCCGTATGGCATTGGCGCTTCTGGTTTTTTTGCCCTTTTTCCGCCTGAAAAATTTGCACCGGTCGCTGGCACTGAAGCTGATGCTGATCGGTATGGTCCAGTACGGCCTGATGTACTGCAGCTATATTTATTCGTATCAGTTTCTAAAGGCTTACCAGGTGGCTCTTTTCACAATATTTACGCCCCTTTACGTGACACTGATTCATGATCTCTTCAAGCGGCGGATAAACTGCCTGTTTCTGCTGACGGTTTTTCTCGCTATCGCGGGGACGGCGGTGATCGTTTACCGCCAGGTGACCTGGACCGACTTCCAGGCGGGGTTTATGTTGATGCAGGTTTCCAATATCAGCTTTGCTTTCGGTCAGGTTTATTACAGGAAGCTCCTGACGGCCCATGGCGAAATTCAGGATGTGCGGATTTTTGCTCTTCTTTTCCTTGGCGCGGTGCTGTTCACAGGATTTTTTTCCGGATGGACCACGGAATGGGCTGCACTTGTGGTGACTCCTAAACAGGTCTGGACTCTTCTGTATCTGGGCGTGCTCGCTTCCGGGCTCTGCTTCTTTCTCTGGAATTTTGGTGCCAGAAAGGTCGATGCGGGCGCCTTGGCTATTCTCAACAACTTGAAAATCCCTCTGGCTGTGGCCTGTTCCGCACTCTTTTTCCACGAAGCTGTCAACCTCCCGCGGCTCCTGGTGGGAGGCGGCATCATTGTGGCGGCCTTGTGGCTCAATGAAAGGATGCTGGGAGACAGGCAGGTTTAGCCCGGTTTATTCATGAGGCTTTATCGTGAAACTGGCAAGTGTGTGTCAGAGCAAGCCAAGCACTGTGACGCGCGATGCAGACGTACTTGCAGTACGTCGAAGAGCAAGGAGTGAGCACGGCTTGAAATGGCGTGCAATTGGCGGTTGTAGCAGAAGTCTTCATGAATAATCCGGGTTAGGACTGAATTTTCTGTGAAAGCGGTAACTTGGTCTATATTTTCGACAAGATTTGACAAAGACCGGCGATCCGACGTTGACGGCATCTTGGAATCACAGAAATATCTCAGGCATTATTGACACGATCAGCCGTAAGAATCACCGAAAGTGATTACGGCCTGAGATGGTGTGCAGGCGGTGGTTGCGCAAAAACTTTCATGAGTTATCAGGACTAAAAGCAGGTTAGAGAATAAATCTCAACCTGCTTTTTTATTTGCCTTTTGATATTTTCCAGATTTACTTTTAAAATTATATTAACCGATGTGAAAATCTCTGAACTGCTGAAAGCGGTATTTTTCCGGTCTTTTTATGATTGATCGCAAGTGGAGTTTTTGATGAGGATATTTTTGGTCAATAAATTTGAGCGTTATCCGCCAGGTTTCTGGTTGGTCCTTTTTGTTATCGTGACGTTTTCGGCGGCTTTTGGGTATGCTCCCCCTGCCTACGGCAAAACAGTCAAATACTGGGATCTTTTTCCCGACGCCCCAACCCTTTACAAAAAACTTAAGGTCGAACCAGGTACCGTTTTCTACAAACTGGCGGAAGCCAGTCTCAACCAAGGGCAGTGGGGAGAAGCTCTCGCTTATTCCCGGCGTGCTTTGACGGTGAACCCACAGAGTCTAGAGGCCCATGGCGTTTTCGGTGTTGCCTCGGGTTTCGTTGGGGACATGAGCCAAGCTCACCAGGAATTCCAACTCCTGAAAGAGAATCAATGCGAAGATGTGCTGGTCTCTCTGCTGGAAGCGATTCTCAAAGTCGAGGATGGAAAACATGATCAAGCACGAAAGGCCTTAAATAAAGCACTGAAGAAAAAGGGGGATCATCTTGTCTCTCGCTACTATTCAGGTTGGATGTTTCTTGCGGCGCAAGAGGTTGAAGCGGCGGAAAAGGAGTTTAAACGGGTGTTGAACCTGGAACCTGTTTTTGCTCTGGCTCTGGCCGGCATGGGAGAAGTATCGCTGCTACAGGATGAACCGAGGATCGCGGCCCGATTTTTTGACCGGGCTGTCGGATATGATCCGGAAAACCTGATGTACCATCAACGTCTGATTGAGGTTTATCAGCAAGAGGGCGCGATAGCGAAAAAGGACAAGGCTGTGCAGCGCATGAATTTGTATGCGGCGGACGTGAAGGAAGCTTTATTGCAAAAGGGGCGGAAACTATTAAGACAGGGTGCTTACCGGAAAACTGTCAAGCAGATGGACAGTTTTTTTTCCATCTATCAAAATGCTCCTGAAGCTTATTATTTTAGGGCGGTGGCTTTTGCCAATCTGGAGAAAGCTGAAAAAGCCCGTCGGGATTTGGGATCCTACCTTCTTGAACGCTGGGGCTCTCCCGAGGCTCATCATTTCGCCGGGATGTGTTTTCTGGCCATGGAGGATGTTGGAGCCGCTGAAGAACAATTCAAGGAGGCGGTTTTCAGAAGCCCGGCCATAAGCAAAAGTTTTTTACCTCTAATTGTTATCGAACAGATGCGTGGAAATTATGAGCGGGCACAGGAGGGTCTGACTCTGGCTCTTGCAGGAGGAGAGTCACCGCCTCTGGTGCATTTCCTGATGGCCCAGACCTCTCTTGCCAGGGGGGATTGGAACGCATACGGGCAGAAGATGAGCCAGGCTGTAGGATTGATCCCCGGACTTTCTGGGGATGTGCTTTTTACCGCCCCGGAAGGCAAAACCCTGCGCAGCATTGCCAGGGACCGCAGCCTTCTGGTTCTCTACTTCATCAACTCCTGGTACGGAAAAGCATTGGAGGCCAGCAATCGCCTGACCAGAGTCTCCCCGGAGGACCTTTTTGCCTGGTATTACAGGGCTCTGGTTCAAGAAATACAGAAGCAACCGGAGGAAGCCAAAGAATCTTTTGTCGAGTTGGTTCGAATTCAACCGAGTCTGACTGCCGCATATTTTGGCCTTGGCCGAATTGCCCTGGAGACGGATGACTTTGAGGAAGCAGAAGCGGCATTCCAGAAAACTCTGGCCATTAATCCCCAGCAGGCTGAGGGACATGTGTTTCTCGGAGATCTTCGTTTGAAGCGTGGAGAAATCGAATCCGCTGTGGAGAGCTACCGCCGGGCGACCGTCCTGGAGCCATGGAACCCTCAGGCTTATGCGCGCCTTTCCAGGCTTTTTTCCGAGAACAGGAGCACCTTGCAGGAAGCGGTAAGCTTGGCCAGGAAGGCTGAATATCTGGCTCCTGAGGATCCTTATTCTCTTGACGCGGCTGGTTGGACCATGGTTCTAGAAGGAAAAGTGGATGAAGGGATGCAGAAAGTTTTGTCCGCCCAGAAAAAGAAGGAGGAAGATCCGGTTATTCTCTACCATCTGGCGTATGCTTTTTATCAGAAAAAAGACTTTCAAGCTGCCCGGCAGACTCTGGAAAGGGCTTTTCACTTTTCGACAAAATTTCAGGGAGCTGATCGGGCTCTCGATATTCTGAAAAAAATAAACGCTCAATATTAAAATTTTCTGGACGTGTGCTTTCTTTTTAATCTTTTTTAAAAAGACCTGACCCTTTTATTTAACTTCTGTTTTTTTGGGAAGTCGCGATCTGTTCTTTGGGGAAGAGACGGCCTTTCCGTTAAAGGATGGGATAAGGCCTGAGACCTTTTACCCCGATTTTTTATGAAAACTTTTGCTGCAACCGTCAATTGCACGCCATCTCAGGCCGTGCTCACCCTGATCTGACGTGCACTTACCGGTTTCGCGACAAAGTCTCATGAATTACCCGGGCTTGTTAAGACAGGCCCAGAAGCGGTTCGGCATTGGTCAGGAGCTTATCCACGTCTCTGGATGAGAGCTGGAGTCTTTTCTGCAGTTGTTCGATTTCCTCCAGTGGGTCAAACAGAGGATAATCACTTCCGAAGAGGATTTTTTCCCTGGGATGATGGTTGAAAATATCCCAAAGGTGGCGCTCCGGGATAGCCATCAGGGAACTTGACGTGTCCAGATAGAGATCTTTTCCAGCCAGATTTTCGACCACATACTGCCAATGAAGATACCCTCCGAGATGTGCGGCAATAACTTTGAGTTTCCCGAACCTTTTCAACAGGATGCTCAGTTTTTGCGGGCTGGAAGGATTTTTCTCAGGAGGCAGGCGGTCACCAATGTGGATCATCAGAAGAAAGCGGTCACAGATATGCTCAAAAATCGGCTCCAGCCTGGGGTCGTCAAGGTGAAAGCCCTGAAAGTCCGGATGAAGTTTTATGCCTTTGATGCCGGCCTGCTCCAGCTTTAGAAGCTCTTTTTCCCAGTCCTTAAAGTCAGGGTGAAACGTTCCGAACGGAAAGATGCGAGGATATTCCTGCTGGATGAAAAGAGCCCATTTGTTCGCGGGAATCACCTGCTCTGCTTTGGTGGCGGCCGTGTGCATTGCGGCGTGGCTAATCCCTGCTTTGTCGAGGCGGACGAGAAGATCTTCAATCAAGCCGCTGCCGACAGGGGCCAGGCGGTAGTGCTCTTCGAGCTGTTTAACTACCTTTTCGGCCACTTTCGGATGAAATGCGTGAGTGTGAATATCGATGGTCATGCTAGAACTTGGTGTTTGAGTGATGAAAATTATTTTTCCGAAAAGGCAAGTTCCCGCTGTTCCAATGGGCGAAAGACGGGACACACATGCTTAAGATAGTGTCAGAAGCCAGATTGTCAAGAAAAGATAATAAGGTAAACTTCGCTTGGGTCGGAAAAAACAATGAAGCGCATTGCTTTTTCCTGGAAAGGGAAGGAAGCAACTTCTTCAAATCGATTTTTAGGCGCGGTTTCCCACGGGTATTTTTCTGATGTCTTGCACCAAACAATTGTCATCGGCTTTTTTATCTGGTAATTTTGATAGAATAAAAATTAGTCGAGACGGCTCAATTTAAAAGCCGATCGTTCTGTGAAAAGGCACCTGAGGTCTTTTCCGGAATTTATGTCAAAAAAACAGGGAATAATTTTCGTTGGCTGAAATGCTTCTTTATTTAAAAAGTCAGGAGGTAAAAAATGTCGAGAAAGTTTTTTAAAGGTGTCACTTGTCTTTTTTTGGCCATGAGCCTCGCGTCCCTGCATTTTCCTCACATGGTTCGTGCGGAAATGATTGGTGTCCAGATGTTGTTGGATGCACAGCAGCGGGCTGAGAAGGTTGAAAAAGCCAGAACCTTTTTGCAGCGAGAAGATGTCAAAGAACAGATGGTTGTTCTCGGGGTAAATTCTGACGAAGTTCAGGAACGGGTGGAAGCTCTGAGTGACAGGGAACTGAACCTGCTCGCTCAGCAAATCAATGATCTTCCCGCTGGAGCGGGCGCAGAAGGTCTTCTGGTTGTTGTCGGAATCGTTTTCCTGGTTCTGCTTATTTTGGAACTGGTTGGCGTGACGAACGTCTTTTCCCGCTTTTAGTTCTTGAATGCGGGGGAAATTTTGGCCGAGAGCCGTTTGCCTGGTCTTTCTGTTCTGGCTGGGGGCGTGCGTTCCAGGTCCGAAAATATTGCCATCACTGATTTCAGAAGGGACCACCCCTTTCGAATATGAATTGCGGGAGGTCCCTTTCTTTCCCCAGGAAAAATATCAATGCGGCCCTGCATCCATGGCTTCCCTGCTGAAAGCCTCCGGGGTTGAGGTCACGCCCGAGGATCTGGTTGCCAAGATCTTTCTTCCAGAGAGGAAGGGAAGTCTCCAGGTCGAACTTCTGGCCGTAGCCCGCCGATATGGCCGGATTCCCTATGTCATTGAGCAGGATCTGACAGCTCTGCTGGAAGAAATGCTTGCGGGTCGGCCGGTACTGGTGTTGCAAAACCTGGCTTTCAAGCGCTGGCCGGTCTGGCATTATGCGGTGGTGGTAGGTTTTGACCGAACCGGCGATACTCTGATTCTTCATTCAGGAAGCCAGGCCCGGAAAAGGATGCCGACCCAAAAATATTTAACAACCTGGAGCAAGGCAGACTTCTGGGGTCTGGTTCTTCTCAAGCCGGGGGAGTTGCCCGCCAGGCCTGACCATGACCTTTATGTGGAAACTCTTGCTCAGATACCCCTGGAAACTTTTTCTGATCTTCTGATACCGGGATATCAGGCTGCGGCGACCCGTTGGCCTGACAGCGAGATGGCTTTTCTGGGGCTTGGGAATGCCTTGTTTGCCGCCGGTTATCCCGAGCAGGCGGTTGAGGCATTTAACCAGTATCTCCTGAAAAATCCGGGTCGCCTCATCATTCGCAACAACCTTGCTGAGGTTCTGGCCAGCCTGGGGAAATACGAAGAGGCTTTGGCGGAGATCGAAAAAACCCTGGAGGGGGCTGGTGAGAGCAACCCCTTTTATCCGGCTTTTCTGCAGACACGGGGGAAAATTCTCAAACAGATGATTCAGCCCTGACCTTTTACCGACACCGAACGGGGAGAAATCCTGCTGAAGAAAGGGATATGGTATGACCTCGACCATCAGCCCCGAGATCAGAAACCAGCTTCTGATTTTTCAGAAAAACGAGATAACTGAGTACCACATCTACCGTAAGCTGGCTCAAGTCATATCCTCCCCGGAAAACAGGGATGTTCTTATCCGGATTTCCGAGGATGAGAGGCGGCATTACGACGATTGGAAAAAATACACGGGCAGCAGCCCCGGGCCGGATCAGCTGAAAATCTGGTTTTATTTCTGGATTGCCCGCATCCTTGGCCTGACTTTTGGGATTAAGTTGATGGAACGGGGTGAAGAGGCCGCCCAAAAAAATTACGCGGCTATTTTTGAGGCCATTCCTGAAGCCGAAAAAATTGCCCGGGAGGAAAACGATCATGAGAACGCCCTCATTGAACTTCTGGATGAGGAACGTCTTCAGTATACGGGGTCGATTGTTCTGGGGCTGAACGATGCCCTGGTGGAGTTGACAGGGGCATTGGCCGGGCTGACTCTGGCTCTGCAGAACACCAGACTGATCGCACTCACTGGCCTGATTACCGGTATAGCGGCTTCTTTTTCAATGGCTGCCTCGGAGTATCTGTCCACCAAAAGTGAAGATTCGGATAAACATCCTTTAAGGGCCTCTATTTATACCGGCGTCGCTTATGTCGTAACGGTTTTTATCCTGATTCTTCCCTATCTTATGCTGGAAAACTACTTTGCCTGTCTTTTTCTGACGCTGTTTTCCGCCATTCTGATTATCGCTTTTTTCAACTATTATATTTCCGTTGCCAAGGACCTCCCTTTTAAGTCGCGCTTTTTTGAAATGGCCGGCTTAAGTCTTGGGGTGGCGGGTCTGAGCTTTCTCATTGGGTGGGTGATTCGTGTTTTTCTCGGCGTGGACATTTAACCGTCATTGAAACGAACTTTGTTCTCCCGTTTCTGTATCTTCCTGACAATAAATATTACCTTTGCTCAGATTTTTATTTGCTCTTTGATTTTTCTGGAAAGGGCAAAGAACCTCGCCCGCTTATCAGAGAACTTGCGGTTATGTGATAGAATTAGCACCATGGTCCCGAACCCGAATTTGTAACTTTGTTTTGCAAAGAGAACATACCGTTGTTGGAGGATAGTTTAATTTCCCTCAACAGGAGGTTGCATGGAACAATTAAATCAAGTCGCACATACCATCGCATTGACCATGGGGGTGGCCTGGGCGAGCGGCATCAATCTTTACGCAGCGATTCTCATGCTGGGTCTGCTTGGCGCGACGGGGAATATGGTTCTACCGGAAAACCTGGCGATGCTTTCCGACCCGCTGGTTATTTTTGCGGCCGGTTTCATGTACCTGGTGGAGTTTGTTGCGGATAAGGTCCCTGGGGTTGATTCCGGGTGGGACGCCATCCACACCTTTATTCGTATCCCCGCCGGTGCGGCTCTCGCCGCTGCTGCGGTTGGAGATGTCAGTCCTGCGGCGGCCCTGGCTGCCGGGATCGTGGGGGGTGGTATCTCAGCGGGAGTTCATGCTACCAAGGCTGGCACGAGGATTTTAATCAACACGTCGCCCGAGCCCTTTTCCAACTGGGTTACCTCAGTCTCAGAAGATGTCATTGTCATCGGGGGACTGTTTGCGGCCTTGTATCATCCCTGGCTTTTCATCGTCCTGCTGGTGCTCTTTACCCTTTTGATGATCTGGCTACTTCCCAGGTTGTGGAGAGGGCTGAAAAAATTGTTCAGTTACATAGGCCGCCTTTTCGGGGGTAAGCCAAAAGACGAACCCGCTATAGAAGTGCCAAAGGATGGCTAAGTTTTTATGTTTGGAAAGCATGGATGTGGCTTTTTTCTGACCGGGTGAAAAAACGACATGAAGATTAAAATTATTGCTACCGGTGGGACCATCGATAAAATATATTTCGACCAAAAAAGCGAGTTTCAGGTCGGAGAACCGCAGGCCATTGAAATCCTTAAAGAGGCGAATGTGGCCTTCAAATATGAAGTTGTCTCGGTCCTCCGCAAGGACAGCCTGGACTTGACAGATGAAGACCGGGAGAAAATTTATCATGCTGTTAACAAGGACGATCATCGTTGCTTTGTCGTCACCCATGGAACGGATACTATGGTTGAAACGGCCCGAATGCTCATGGGCATCAAAAACAAGGTGATTGTTTTCACAGGGGCCATGCAGCCTGCAAAATTTCGGATGACCGATGCCATTTTCAATATAGCTGCTGCCCTGACAGCTGTGCAGATCCTTCCTGCAGGTGTTTATATCACCATGAACGGCGTTGTTTTTCCGGCTGACAGGGTGCGAAAAAACATCGAAATGCAGTGTTTTGAACCCATCTGAATCCTGGGTGTTACCTGAAAAACTGCATAGCCTTACAGTCAAATACTACTTCAGTTAATTGAAAGTTATCCGAACAAATTTTTGTTCTTTTTAATTCCACACAAGGAGGAAATATGAATAGCCTGAAAGCGCTGGTGATATGTTTTGTCATGTTGACGGGGACCTGTTTTGCTGCTGAACATCCGGCACCTTTACCAGTTGATTCAAGGGACGGGGTTTTTATTCACCTAAGCCGTGGTTATGAGAACCCTCATCGGGTGCTGATGGCCCTTTGGCTGGCCGAAAAAATGTCCGCCGACAAAGACGTTCTGGTGTTCATGGACATTAAAGGGGTGGAGTTGGCCCTGCTGGGGAGCAAGGATATGACTTATGCGCATTTCCCTTCTTTGCATACTTCCCTGAAAAGTTTGCTGGATAAAGAGGTTCCGGTCATGGTTTGTCCAGGATGTCTGAAAGCAGCCGGTAAAAAGCCTTCTGACCTGATGAAAGGGATACAGCTGGCGGATAAGGAGCGGTTTTTCTCCTTTACTTCCGGCCGCATCCTGACCCTGGATTATTGAAGTTTATTTTCTGCTTTCCCTGTCTGAATAAAATAGATGCCGGGTAATAAATCCATCACGAGTCGACATTTCCTGGGGGGAAGAGTGTTTTTTCGAACGCTCTTCCCTTTTTTTCCTGGGTTTTATTCTCCTTTCCAGTGGAACGGGGTTTTCGCTGACGGCTGACCAGGTTCTGGTGGTGGCCAACCTGAAAGCGTCAGGCTGGCGGAATATTACATGGACAAACGGGGATACCCGCCACCCACCTGCTGAAGCTTGCACTAGCCGACCAGGAAGTCTGTAACTGCAAAACCTATGACCGGGATGTCGTTCTCCCCCTCCGGAAATACTTGAAAGCAACTGGACTGGAGAGCAAGATCCGCTGTCTCGTCACCATGTGTGGCCTGCCGCTCAAAGTTAGAGGCCCCAAAAAGGATGGAGCACAAATAAAACGGTTTGAAATTTTGCGGGGTGAAAAACATCCCTGGAAAAACAGATGAAGGAACTGGGCGAAAACCCAGGCAGGAAAAAGAGTTTCGAAAGTCAGTTGCTTGTAGTGGAAATGAACTTAACGCCCTGACTCTTCAGGCGAACAAAGGCGCTTCTTTTGACTCGAAACTGGCGCTCCTCCTCGAAGATAATTATTACCTTTCCGGTTGGGTTCCCAATCCACTTTTTCTTATATCCCGGGGCCAGAAAAAGGGCGAGATGCCAGGCCGCGTCCTCATGGTTTCAAGGCTTGATGCACCCATGCTCCGACTGGTCCGGCGCGTGGTCGACGATGGCTTGGCGGTGGAGAAAGCCGGCGGGCTCAAGGGTCAAGCCTGTATTGATGCCCGCTATCCCCGACCCGATAGGATGGACAGGGACAGAAAGAAAGCGGATTTATATGAAGTTTACGATCAGACGCTTTACAGAGCTGCAGACCTGATCCGCGGGACTGGTGTCATGCTGGTAGTAATCAACGAAAAACCGGAGCTGTTTCAATCCGGGGAGTGTCCCAATGCGGCGGCTTTACAGTGGCTGGTATAGCCTGGGCAAATATGTGGGTGCTTTCGAATGGTGTCCCGGAGCGGTAAGGTATCACATTGCGAGTGGGGAATGCGCCACCCTGAAAAAAGAGGGAAGCCAGGTCTGGTGCAAAAGGATGATCGAAGAAGGGGTGGCCGCTACTCTGGGGCCTGTGGATGAACCTTATCTCAGCGCCTTTCTACCTCCCAACCTTTCTGGTCGTGGAAAATGGTTTTGATTAGTGATCCGCTATACCGGCCTTTTCCGAGAAGGCCTTCAAAAGGCCCATGATTTCGTCTAGTCTGAGGAATAAATTCTTGTTTTTCAACACGTTGTAGAGGATTTGTCCAATTGTGTCAAGCCCTGCTGGCTGGGGATCAGAGACGATAGATTTCCTCGCGTGTCAGCTTGGTAATTCCCGCCTCTTTCACCAAGTTTTCCACTTTTTCGATATGTTCCGCATCAATGACCAGAATAGCCGACCCTTCCCGCGGAACCAGGGTGGCGTAAGCATTTTTAATATTTATTCCCGCACGGCTGAGGTATTCGAGAAGATCGTGCAATCCACCGGGCCGGTCGGGCATTTTGACGACCACGATTTTTCGCAGAACCGCGCTGTAGCCGGCTTCGCAGAGTACGTCACACCCCTTTTGCGGTTCGTTCAATAGAAGGTTGAGGATTCCCCAGCCATAAGAACTGCTGGAAAGGGTCATTGCCCTGATATTGACCATGTTTTTTTTCAAAACGGAGGTCACCTTTTCCAGGTGACCCGGTTGGTTTTCCAGGAATATGGAGACTTGATAGGCCATGGTTTAAGCTCCTTCATTTTTACGTAAATCTTGTACGCGAACGGCTTTTCCTTCCGGTTTCGGCAAAGCGCCTGGTTCTACGAGTTTAACCTGAGGGGTTAAGAGGACTTCGTCGCGGACTTCATTTACAATTTTGCGGCGAAGATTTTCCAGGGCGTCCAATTCACCGGCAAACCAGTTGCGGCTGACTTCGACCTTTATCAGCATTTCATCCACGCCGTTGATGGTTTCGAGAACAATAACGTAATCGTGCCCGATTTCCGGGAAGTTCATGAGGATTTTTTCGACCTGCATGGGGAAGACGTTACAGCCCTTGACAATAAACATATCATCGGTCCGGCCAGTGATCCGATCAATCCTGCGATGGGTCCTTCCGCAAGGGCAGTCTCCTGGGAGGAACCGGGTCAGGTCACGGGTCCGGTAGCGGATCAGCGGCATGGCCTGGCGATCGAGAGTGGTCATGACCAGTTCCCCAACCTGGCCATCCGGAACCGGTTCCAGAGTTTCAGGGTTGACGATTTCCGCAATAAAGGCATCCTCCCAAAGGTGGAGGCCGGTCTGATGTTCACACTCGAAGGCGACTCCGGGCCCGTTCATTTCCGAGAGGCCGAAAGAGTTGAAGGCCTTGATCCCGAAAAGCTCCTGGATGCGTTGGCGCTGAGCTTCGGTGTGAGGTTCCGCACCGATGACCAGGAGGCGGAGCTTGGTATCTCTGGCTGTGTTGATACCCATTTCCTCAAAAACGGAATGAAGGCGGGTCAGATAGCTCGGGATAGCATGCACCACGGTAGTGCCGAAATTTTGCATGAGCTGGAGCTGACGCTTGCTGTTGCCGGCACCGGCCGGAATGGTCAGGGCGCCGAGGCATTCGGCTCCATACTGAAAACCGAGTCCGCCGGTAAAAAGACCGTAGCCGCAGATGTTCTGAAAAACATCCGTGGGCCGGGCTCCTGCGGCGAACAATGAGCGGGCTACGAGATTGGCCCAGGAATCGAGGTCATGGCGGTTATGAAATATGACCGTCGGATTACCGGTTGTCCCGCTGGAGCAATGGAGGCGGATGGTGTTATCGAGGGGCAAAGTTAAAAACCCGTATGGGAAGTTCTCCCGCAGATCCTCTTTGGTGGTCATGGGGAGAGTTCGGATATCCTCGATATAGCGAAGTTCGCTGGGTGATAGACCCTTTTTTTTGAACAGTTCGCTATAATAGGGAGATTTTGCTGCCTGCGACACGGTTTCTTTCAGCTTTTGAAGCTGAAAAAATGCTAGCTCGGAACCGGTCATGGTTTCCAAATCTTTTTGCCAGTACATGCCGTTCTTCTTTCCATAGAAAGTGATAAAAATACAAAGGTGTTTTGTATATCATATTAAATGGGCAAGCTCAATCTCCCGCTAAACGGGGTCGCGAGCAAAAAAAAATATTTCTTATTAAAAAGTACAGGAATACTGTGTGAATATGAAAAACTGTTCGGCCGTTGTCCAAAAATCGAAAGGCCATTATGTGCTGGTGCTTCGATTGATGGAAGAGAAAACCATCGAAATCGGCCGGCTCGGGAGCTTTAATTTTCTGCAAGGTTATTACTGTTATGTCGGAAGTGCTCAGGGGCCTGGCGGTCTTGCCGGCCGTGTTGGCCGGCACCTGGGAGGAAAAGGGACGTCCCGATGGCATGTGGATTATCTTCGCAGGTTTGCGAACCCTTTTCAAGTCTGGTTGGTGCGGAGCGAGAAACGGTTGGAGTGTCTTCTGGCGCAAAAACTGGGGCAGCTCCAGGGGGGGCCTGTGCCTGTGGCCAAATTCGGAAGTTCCGACTGTAAATGCCCCTCCCATCTCTACCATTTTTTAGATATTCCCCCGTTCGAAGAATTTGCTGGAGAACTCCACGGGGGCAGATGGCCGCTCGCGAAACTGGAAAAGCTGGATCTGTATTAATTTTTTCTTGCGTGAGTAAATGTTTCTGAGTAAAAAAAACGCTCAGATTTCTAACTTTTGAGACTTGAAAAGTTTTTCAAGCTGTTCTTGATAATTTTCCTGCTTTTTTCTTTTGGGGAAAAAGCTGTTGAAGCAATGGGTATACTAATGGCCCAAATTGCATTTTGTGAAAAATTCCATTTATTTATAGTTTTTTCTTGATAAATTGTTTTAACGGAAGAGCAAGAAGTTGAGTCAAAAAAGCTGAAAAACGTCTAAAAACAACGACAATTTATTTATTTAAATGTCTTTTTTAAAGGATATGATAAAATACATATCACTTTAAAATCTTTCTTTTTTTTGATAGGAGAAGAAGATGACGGAAGCAGCCTCATTTCCAAAATTGAATGAAACTGCGCCCATGTTTGAAGCCAACACGACGCATGGCATGAAAAAATTGAGTGATTATAAAGGTAATTGGCTGATCCTTTTCTCCCACCCGGCGGATTTTACCCCCGTATGTACCACGGAGTTTATCGGGTTTGCCAAGCATTACCCCGAATTTCAAAAATTGAACTGCGAGCTTCTGGGCCTTTCCATTGACAGCCGGTTTGCCCATATTGCCTGGGTAAGAGCCATTAAGGAAAAATTCGGTATCGAAATTCCCTTTCCCATTATTGAAGACCTGTCGATGCAGGTGGCCCACAAATATGGCATGATTCAGCCGGGGGCGAGCGATACATCTGCTGTGCGTGCGACTTTTTTTATCGATCCGGAAAATATCCTGCGGGCGATGATCTATTACCCAATGAGTAATGGAAGGTCCATCCCTGAGTTTCTGCGGTTATTGAAAGCGTTACAGACTTCAGACCAGCATGGCGTAGCCACCCCGGAAGGCTGGCAGCCAGGGGAGAAGGTAATCGTGCCTCCTCCTGGAACAACGGAAGAAGCTGAAAAGCGCATAAATGAAGGGCATGAGTTCACAGACTGGTTTTTTTGTAAAAAGACCATCTGAGTTTTCGTTGCCTCAAAGAATTTAAAGATAAGATTTTTTTTGAAAAGAGGTGGCCAGAGAGAAAGGAGGAAAATGAACAAGCCATTGCTCAAATGCAACGGTTGCTCCGAGAACTCTATAGGTTTTCCTGAAAGTGTAACTATTTTATATTTTTATTTAAAGGAGAAAATTATGAGGAAGGTAGCATTTTTTACGGCATTAATTTTTGTCTTGATCGGTTCCGCAGCTGTTTTTGCAGGTCCCGCCCCTCAGAAAGTAGTTGATCTGGCTAATACCCAGCTTGCGCCGTTAGGAGCAGATCAGCTTGTTGTGGAAGCGGTTAATGCGGCCAACGCAGAGGGCAAAACCATGAAGCAGATTGAGGAGATGGATACTCAATGGAAGGCTGATAAAAAAGCTGGTAATACTGCTCCTTATATGACGGAACTCATGGAAAATGATTGTGCTAAACAGCTCAATTCAATCATGGCCGCACATCCTTTTATCACAGAAATCTTTGTAACTGACAATCAGGGTGCCAATGTTGCCCAGACTGGCGGAACCGGCGACTACTGGCAGGGTGATGAAGCCAAATTCCAGAAGGTTTTCAACCAGGGCATTCTTGTCAGTGATGTTGAAGCAGAAGATGGAAAAAATATTTCTCAGGTTTCCATTCCTGTTCTGGACGGTGAAAAACACGTCGGGACCATGACTATTGGGGTAGATGTTGACCAAGTTCCTTGACCGTGAAGCAAAGAACAGGTTTATTCTTTCTCGCTAGACCATCTCAGGAAAATACCGGAAGTCATGACTTCCGGTATTTTTTTGTCATTTGGCCGACCATGAGTTCCAGTTTAAGGGCTCGGGGAAAAAGCTGGCCCCTCTTCTAGTCTCCAATTCCTCCTAAAAGCTTTCATCCTGCCCGTTAAATTTCACAAACATAGATGCTGGTAAAGATCTTGCTTGTTGCCGTGGATGGAATTCAATCTGGAAAAACTAAATTTAGCAGCGAAATCCAAAGAGTGCTATAATATTTCCTTTATATATTCGACCGGTCTTTGGACTTCATGTCTTAACATATTGAAATATTTACCCAAAGAAGAAACGGCTCAAGCAAATGTTCTTTCCGAAAAACAGGATCTTTATGCCTAAGTGTCCACTGAATAAAGTATTAAACTTTTGCCTCTCTTTCCTCCTGATTATTGTTTTCGCCACGGTCTCTTTCAGCCAGGAAGGGCCACGTGACTTTGAAATCGAGCGGGGTCGGGTTCTGAGCTATATTATGCGTCAGCACCTTTCCAGGCACCATTTCAGCCAAAAGCCCTTTGATGACAATTTTTCCAGCGCGGCCTTTAATATTTATCTTGGAGAAATTGACTCTCAGAAAAGGTTTTTGACCGCTGAGAGTGTTTCGAGACTCCGGACCTTTGAAAAACTTATTGATGATGAGATGGCTTTGGGGCAGATAAATCTTCCGGAAACAACTTTTCATCTTTTGGAGCAGAGAATCGCCAAGGTCCAAAAAATTGTCGACAGTCTTTCTGATTACTCTTTTGATTTTTCGCGGAAAGAAACATTTGAAATTGACCCGGAAAAACGGAGTTTCTGCAGTAGTGAACAGGAGTTGAAAGACCGATGGCGCAAAATTCTTAAATATCAGATTGAATTAAACTATCTCAGCTCTCTTAAAGATAACGGCGAGACCAAGGTCCAGCCTCTTTCTGCGGCGGAAGAGAAAAAGCATTGGCAAGAGGCTCGGGAAAAGGCCTTCAAGAGTTTTCGCAGCCTCCTTTTTCGAATGTCTCGCCAGGAGATGAGAACGTTGTATTCCCTTTATTTCAATGCCGTGGCAAAAGCATTTGATCCTCATACGAATTACCTCGACCCTAACATGGAAGAGGACTTTGACATCAGCATGAAGGGTTCTCTCGAAGGGATTGGTGCCAGTCTCCGAGAAAAAGATGGCTATATCAGGGTGGTGGAGATCATTCCCGGGAGTGCCGCAGCACGGCAGGGGCAACTGTCCAAGGAAGACGTTATCCTTAAGGTGGGCCAGGGGCGGGGGGAACCGGTCGATGTGACTGAAATGCGCCTGCGGGAAGCCGTAAGACTGATTCGCGGAAAAAAAGGTACGGAAGTTCGCCTGACGACTCAGAAGCCAAACGGAAATATTCTGGTGATCCCGATCATTAGGGACGTCGTTAAAATCGAGGACACGTTTGTTAAATCAGCCTACCTTGAAACAAAAGAGAACGGTGCCCGGTTCGGATATATCCATATCCCTGCTTTTTATCGGGATCTGCATATGTCGGAAGAGGGACAAACAGGTAAAAATTCCACCGATGATTTTCAGAAAGCCCTGCGTGAACTCAAGGAGGAGGGCATTCAGGGGTTGATCGTTGACCTGCGCAACGATGGTGGCGGTGCCCTGCAGGATGCTGTCAATATTGCAGGCCTTTTCATTGAATCCGGGCCGGTTGTCCAGGTCAAAGACGGCGGCGGGGAGGTCAAGGTCCTTTTCGACCAGAGACCTTCAATTGAATTCAGAGCCCCGTTGGTGATTCTAGTGAATAAATTCAGTGCTTCCGCGTCGGAAATTCTGGCTGGAGCGATGCAGGATTATCGGCGGGCCATCATTATCGGGGGTGAACACACCCACGGGAAAGGGACTGTTCAGGCGTTGATTGACCTGGATCAGGGGTATTTTTCCAAGAAGATCGCCAAGTATCAGCCTCTTGGAGCTCTCAAGGTTACAATCCAGAAATTTTACAGAATCAGTGGGGATTCCACCCAGTACAGAGGTGTTATTCCTGATATCATTCTTCCCGATCGGCTTATGCCCATAAAAAGTGGTGAGAAGTATCTGGATTACTCACTTCCCTGGGACAGGGTTGAGGCCATTGATTTTGAAAATTGGCCACACCCGAATTATGTTGAGCTGCAGGATATTCGTCGCAGAAGCGAGCAAAGAACCGGAGAATCTCCTGTGTTTTCAAAAATTCTCCAGGATATAGAGTTGGAAGAAAGACAAATTGTTAATACTCTCAAGTCGCTGGAGTTTAATGTTTTTCAGAAAGAGCGTCAGGAGCTGGATGAACTCCAGATGGAGGATAAAACCGTATTTGAGGATTTTGTCGTGCGGGAAAAAACATTGGAAGGCTCTGAAGGCACGGCTTCAAAGTCAGAACTGGCTGAACGCCTTGTCCTGGATCCTTATGTCCGGGAGGCTTTTTTTGTTTTGAAAGATTTGTCGGATATTCTTTGATTATATGTTTTTGGGGGAATACTGTAAGCAAAAACCCGAGGACATAGGAAAATCAATTTTTCGAAAGAAACTTGTTGGCTTTAGGAACAAAAGGGCTTTGGGGATAATTTCTGGAAAGGGTGTTGAATGCTTCAACGCCCTTTTTTGTGTTATCGGTTTTGAAAAAGGCCCGGCCAAGATAATAATAAGCCTCTTCTTTTTTGGAATAGTCGGGATAGTTTTTGAGGAGATGGTCAAATCGCGATATTGCTGATTCATATTTTTTGGTTCGATAGTAGAATCTTCCCACATAAAACTCATGTTTGGCCAGATCCGCTCTCAGAACATTTATTTTCTTGTTGGCGGCTTGGATTTTGTTGCTTCCAGGGAAGTTTCTTACGAGGCTCTGGAAAGTCACCAGGGCGTTGTCTGTAGCGGTCTGGTCGCGGTCATGCGAAAGCCTTTGCTGGAAATAGCTCATCCCAAGTTGAAAAATGATCTCTGGAGTCCTTCTTTCTTCCGGGTGGCGTTTCAGGAAATCTTCATAAGCCGCCGCTGCTTCCGGGTATTCCTCTGCCAGGTAATGGGCTTCTGCAATTTTGAGTTCGGCCAGCATATTCATTTGAGGAGAAATATATGCTTCAAGGACTTTTTCCCAGGCTTTTCTGGCTTCTTTATAATGCCCTTGCGCCAGCAGTTCTTCGCCCTGTTTAAAATGATTTTCAGTGGAATAATAGGTGGGTTTGGGGTTCAGAAGGGAGCAGCCACTTAGAATTACCAGCAAAAGAATTGCAGAAAACCTCTTCATAGAAAACAACTCTCCAGAGTTTTAATTTGTGATTTTACAGGAAGAGGAAAGCAATGTAAATGCTGATAATCTGATATAATAACGGTCCAGGGAAAAGATTGCGGACCAGAAGGACAAAAGATTAATATTAAACAATCTTTTTTTCTCAACTGTGCTGTATGTGAGCGTGAGAAGCAAGAGTGGGTTTGATTTTTTGTAGGGCATTTTTTTCCAGCTGACGGATTCTTTCGCGGCTGACTTGATATTTGTCAGCGAGGTTCTGAAGCGTCATGGGGGTTTCCGATAAGATTCTTGATTGTACGATGCTCCGCTCACGCTCATTAAGGGTCAGTAAGGCAGATTGAATCTTTGCAGCCAAAGATTTCTCCTGCTCGTGTTTGATAAATTGGTCTTCCTGGTTTTCACGAATGTCAGGTAATGTGTCGAGAAGGGTATAATCACTTCCTTCCGTAAGGGGGATATCGATAGAAGCATCCCTGGCGCTCATTCGCTGCTCCATTTCCACCAATTCTTCTTCACGCACTTCCAGTTCTTTGGCCAAGATTGAAGCGGGGTATTCGTCTCCCATCTTCTGAAAGGCGCTCCGAACCTGGTTCAGTTTAAAAAAAAGTTTTTTTTGCGCCTGGGTTGTTCCGATCTTAACCATAGACCAGCTTCGGATGATGAAATTATGAATATAAGCTTTGATCCACCAAACGGCATAGGAAATAAGCCTCAGGCCCCTTTCGGGGTCGAACTTCTTTACAGCCATCATCAGGCCGATATTGCCTTCCTGAACCAAATCGAGCATTTTCATGCCGTAGCCGCGATATTCATGGGCGATTTTTACAACAAAACGCAAATTTGCACAGATGAGGCGCTGGGCTGCATCCAAGTCGCCATGCCGGTGGTAGCGGACCGCCAAGTCATGCTCTTCTTCACGGCTAAGCAGTTTAAACTGCTTAACCTGCATCATGTAAAACTCCAGGGTATCCGTCATGGTGGGAACGGTGAGTTCGTACATCTTATATAGTCCTTTCGGTAGCCTTCTCTCCGCTTGAGAACTGTTAGCACTCATCACACGCGAGTGCTAACAAGATTTTTACCAGAAATTTTGCCTGTTTTCAAGTTGAAAAAAAGATAAAATTCCAAATAAGAGTATAAAGTCGAAAATAAATGCCAAAAAAAGCTCGAAGCGAAAACACATGGAGGGACAATGTTCGATCTGTTTTCCAAAATCCTTGGAAAAGATATTGGAGAAGAAAAAGCTGCTGGGGAAGATGAGTCTGTGGCAATTGCCACAGCGGTTTTTCTCATTGAAATAGCTCATGCAGACTCCCGGGTTCATCACCTGGAAGAGGCAGCAGTGAGGGATGGCCTTAAGGCTGTTTTCGGAAGCTCATGCAAAGACATTGATTCTCTTCTCCAAAAGGCTCATAAAGCCCGGGAGGAGAGTTTTGACCTTTATCAGTTTTCCAAAGAAATCAATGGGTATTTTGAACATGAGGACAAAACGCTGATTTTGGAAAATATCTGGTGTGTCGTCTATGCCGATGGAATTCTTGATAAATATGAAGAGGCGTTGGTCAGAAAAATAGCGAAGCTCATGCGGCTAAGTCACCGTGAGATGATCCAGGCAAAGTTGAAAGTTCTGGGTGAGGGGTCGAACGGCTTGCCGGGTGGGTTGGGCGGCTAATTTAAACCTGGGTCCGTGAGTTATGACCAGGTAATAGCGCAAGTCATTGACCTGCCTAAGTATTCCAATAATCACCGGCGAACCTATGGGTGCGCCTCAGATTTTTGAAATACTTATTCAGGCCAAGCACTTACACTCTTTTCCCGCCCCTAACCCACGGATCCAGGTTAAAGCATGAAAAATGAACTGACCGACATAGTTGGCTGGTCGCACTTTTTTCTCGCTGAAATTCTACAAAATGGGGATGCGGCCCTGGACTTGACTGCGGGAGGGGGCCAAGATACACTTTTTTTAGCTCGTCAGGTATGCCCCGGCGGAAAAGTCCTCTCCATCGACATTCAGGCGGAGGCGATTGCAAGGACTTCCGAGTTGCTGAAGGAAAGTAACATAAATTTTTTTCGCTACGATGGGAAAACTGCTGGACATAAAAACGCAAATGGAGTGTGCTTGATCCATGGTAGTCACGATCAAGTCGAGAATTTTGTTAAAGGGGAGCTTAAATGTGTCATAGCTAACCTGGGCTACCTTCCCGGGGGAGACAAAAAGCTGACAACTCTGAAAGAGACCACCTTGGTTTCTTTGCGTAAAGCCGCAGAGTTGATTCAGTCCGGGGGAAGGATGGTTGTGGTGGCTTATGTGGGGCACTCTGGTGGTTTAGAGGAGGAACGAGAGGTCTCCCGATTTTTTCGCTCCCTTGCAGAGACAGAGTGGCGAGTTCTGAAAGTCATGCCTTGGAACAGGAAAAACTCGCCGAATTTATGGGTAGCGGAACGGTTTTTTAAACCCCAACCGCTGACACAAAAATGAGCGTTTGAAATGGTTTTTAATGGTAACTCGTTGAGAATAACTGCTAAAAAATGAGTAAAATTGGCATTCCCCTGTTTTTTCACTTTTTTGGCTGGCTTTTTTATTCTCTGTGGATGATTCTCGAGAAAAAAACCAATATTTTTGGCAGAATAAGTGCACAAAGTCTGATGGTATTTAACGGTATTCTCAATTGCTTTTTTCAAACAAAACACCGTCGGGCCATGGCCGTTTCAGCATACAATTTTCCTGAGAACTCTTTAAATTATGCTTAGATTTTTTGAAAAAATTGGGGACGACTTTTTATATTATCTGGATCAGGCCGGTAGAATGGGTGTTTTTCTGTTTTACTGCTTTATAAGTGCAGTCAAGCCCCCCTACAAAATCGCTCCTGTTATCCGCCAGGTTCACTTTATTGGCGCTCGTTCCATTTTCGTCATTCTTTTTACCGGCCTTTTTACCGGTATGGTTCTGGCCCTTCAAGGTTATTATTCCCTTCGTAAATTCGGTGCAGAAGGCTTCCTGGGCTCTGCCGTCGCTTTGAGTCTTATCAGGGAGTTGGGACCGGTTCTGGCCGCCCTGATGGTTATTGGAAGGGCTGGTTCAGCCATTTGTGCAGAAATCGGAATAATGCGGAACTCCGAGCAGATCGATGCCTTGGAATGTATGGCCATCGATCCACATAAATACCTCATAGTGCCTAAAATTATTGCAGGTATAATATCCCTGCCTTTGCTGACGTTCGTTTTTGATGTGGTGGGCATTTTTGGTGGTTATCTTGTCGGGGTCGGACTTTTCAGAGTGAATGAAGGGGCCTTTTTCCACGGTATGTATTCCAGTGTGGAATGGCAGGATATTCACATGGGTATTGTAAAATCGCTGGTTTTCGGACTTTTGATTATTTGGATATCCACTTCAAAAGGATTTTTTCTCCACCATGAACGTTCAGGTGGTTTTGGAGCGGAGGGTGTCAGTCGCACGACAACCAATGCAGTTGTTCTTTCCTCTGTTACAATTTTGGTGTGGGACTATTTGATTACGGCCATTCTTCTTTGACATGCGATAAGTCAGGGAAGAACTCTTTAAATTTAAGAAGTTAATAGAGCTATTAATGGAAAAAGACAATCGTCAAGCAGTCATACAGTTAATTGACGTAGAAAAGTCTTTCAAAAATCAGGAAGTATTGAAAAAAGTCAACCTGTCCATTTTTGAAGAAACCACCATGGTTGTCGTAGGTGCCAGCGGGCAAGGTAAGAGCGTCCTTTTGAAACACATGCTGGGGCTCATGAAGCCGGACCATGGTGAGGTAAAAGTATTTGGCAAGGATTTGGCAAAAATCAGTAAAAACGAACTTAAGGAAGTCCGCCAGAATTACGGTGTTTTATTTCAGAATGTGGCGCTGTTTGATTCGATGACAGTTTTTGATAATGTGGCTCTTCCTCTTAGAGAAAGAACAAAGGCTTCCAAAGAGGAAATACGGGCCAATGTGGAAGAAAAGCTGTCTTTGATGGATTTGACAGGGGCAGGTGAAAAGTTTCCGGCACAGCTCAGCGGTGGTATGCAGAAACGGGTCGGTCTGGCCAGAGCTCTGGTTTTGGATCCAAAAGTGGTGTTTTTTGATGAGCCTACCACCGGACTCGATGTCAGCCGGAGCAATGAAATCTATCGGCTTTTCTATAAAACCCAGGCGCAGTTAAAGTATACGGCCGTGATAGTCAGCCACGATGTTCCTAAAATTTTCAAACTGGCTGATTATGTGGCTCTGGTGGCAAAAGGACAGGTTCAGGGATGCATGTCTCCTGAAGATTTTCAGCTTTCGGACAATCCGGAAATCAAAACCTTCGTTAAGGAAACTATGGGACCCATATACTCAAGCGAAGAGGAGGAAATGGGATTATATGAAACGGTTTAAAATTGAAACGGTCGTCGGTCTGTTTTTAGTAGCGGGTTTTATCTGCTTTGCTTATCTTTCTGTTAAGTTGGGTGATCTGAACCTTTTTGGTGATAAAACCTATCAGGTTGTGGCAAGCTTTAATTCCATTTCCGGCCTTAAGGAAGGTGCCAGTGTCGAGATCGCCGGTGTTCAGATCGGCAAAGTAGCCAAGGTTTTCCTGGACACAAAAAATTATGAAGCACAAGTGGAATTGGCTATCAATAATGGTGTTGAGATCCAGGAAGACAGCATTGCCTCAGTTCGTACGGCGGGAATCATCGGGGATAAATACATCAGTATTTCCCCTGGAGGTTCTCTTCAGAATATAGGGCCGGGGGGCGAAATTATTGAAACCGAGTCAGCAATAAATATTGAAGAACTGGTCAGTAAGTATATTTTTGAAAAACAATAATAATGGAATTTTATTATGCGGAAAACAGCTCTTTTTCTTCTGGCATGCTTCATCTTCAGTTCTTTTCTGTCCCCTGTGTTCGCTGCTGAAAACACTGAAAAAGGCCCTGATCCCAACGCTGTTTCTGAAGGGACCTATGAGGATTTTGGCGATTTTGAAGACGACCCTTTTTCGGATGAAAAAGCGAATGTTCAAATTGCTGACCCTATTGAACCCTTTAACCGTGCCTCTTTCTGGTTCAACGACAAGCTTTATTTCTACCTTCTGAAACCTGTGGCCAGGGTCTACCGGGTTGTTCCGGAACAGGGCAGGACTTCAGTTTCCAATTTTTTTTCAAACCTTGCCACCCCAATCCGTTTTGCCAACTGTCTGTTACAGTTTAAGTTAAAAGACGCGGGAAAAGAACTCGGCAGGCTTGCGCTAAACACGACCGTCGGAATGGCTGGACTTCTCGATCCAGCCAAATCTCTTGGCCTGAAAAAAAAGAAAGAGGACTTTGGTCAGACCCTTGGACATTACGGTGCCGGTCAAGGTTTTTATCTGGTAATTCCGTTTTTGGGGCCCTCCAGTCTGCGCGACGGTGCGGGATTGGTGGTTGACTCCTTTCTCGAGCCTATGAGGTATTATCTTGAATTTCCTGAACGGATCGGCGCTAAAGCCTATGAAACAGTCAACACGATATCTCTGGACAAAGATACATACGAGAGTATTAAAAAAGATTCTCTGGACCCCTACCTGTTTATTCGAAATGCTTATTCACAGAGACGCGAAGCTCTAAAAAACAAATAATATAAAATGGAGATAAGACTATGCTTATTGGCAAAAAGGCTGTTTCAGCTGTTTTTCTGGTAGTTCTGTGTTGTTTTTCCATTGTGAATGCATATGCAGGAGAGCCGACTGAACAACTGAAAACGGATGTAGACCGCATCATAAAAACCCTTAGTGACCAAACTCTTGCCAAGGATCAAAGAGATCAGCGGATTATTGATTTGATCCGACAGCGTTTCGATTTTGAGGTGATGTCCCAGTGGATTCTGGGTGTGAACTGGAGAAAGGCGACACCGGATCAACGAAACAGATTTATCGGTCTTTTTACTCAGCTTCTTGAGAATACATATAAGGGCCGGATTGAGGCCTACACGGGGAATTATTCTGAAAACAATGTCAAATATGTGGAAGAAAATATCAAAAAAGGCCGTGCTCTGGTAAAAACTTTTATAGTTACCGAAAGCACTGAAATTCCGGTGGACTATAAATTATCTCAAAACAGCAATGAGTGGCGGGTCTATGATGTGGTAATTGAGGAAGTGAGTCTGGTCCGCAATTACCGGAGTACTTATGGGGAACTTGTCAAAAAAGAGGGTTTTGAAGGTCTTTTTGAGCGTATGGAAAAGAAAATTGAGGAACTCAAAAATCCACCGGGAAATGAACCGCCGAAATGAAAACCAAAATACGTAACCATCTTTTTAAAAGTGCAAAAGAAGAGTTGAAAGCATTTCGCTTTCTTTCCGATGACGAAAAGGAACTTCTCCTCGACCATTTGGAATGGCGTAGTTTGGCTCCGGGCGAAATATTATGGGCAGAAGGAGAGCCTTCTGAGAGTCTGGTTTTTATTTTAAATGGTCGGATCCACATGAAAAAGCAGACGGAGTTTCCAGGCAAGCAAATAGTCATCGGTGCTTACACCACAGGCTCAATCCTGGGTGCTGCCAGTTTTTTGGATGCAAGTCCACGTCCTTGGACAGCCAAGGGCCACGTGGAGACCCTCTTGGGAGTTCTTAGCAGAGAAAACTTTGATGACATTGTCAAAAATCATCCCGCCATGGCGCTCAATCTTTTTCAAGGAATAATATTTAACCTTTCCTCCCGCTTGAAACAATCTTTTGAACGATTAGCCTCAATTTTTTAACTATCCCCTGCCGCAACCTAAATTCCACGAACAGGTATGCTTTCTAATGAACTGGCACGGCATTCCTCTTTGCTTTTTTAAAAAGCATCTTCTTTGAAAAGGTTTTGCCCCGGGCCATGAAGGATGGGCAGGCTGAAGGCCGTTTGTGTCATCAAGGGCATAGCTGGAGAACTTCTTGGTTCTGGTATCGCTCAAGATTGTTTGAAAAAGCTCCAGATTGAGGAGTCGCGCGCTTCCTTGGCCTTGTAAAGAATCTTATCCACATGGCTGGTGAAATCGGTCAATTGACTATCCCAAGAGGGCAAGGTCGTGGCACCACCGACACTGATTGTGATCATTCTCGCGACCTCGGAAGCCTTATGTTCGATGGCCAGTTTCCGTATCTCAAGGCAGGCTTGGTCAGCAAAAACCTGCGCATCCTTGAAAGGTATGCTCGGGAGGATTAAAGCGAATTCTTCTCCACCGTAACGTCCCACAAAATCAGACGAACGCCGCAGTATCCGGGTCAGGGTCTGAGCAATTTTTTTCAGGGCCAAGTCTCCGGCCGCATGCCCGTAGGTGTCATTAAAGGGTTTAAAATAATCGACGTCCAAAAAAGCCAGCGAGAACGGTTCCCCGTTACGGCACGCGCGCTTCCATTCATTCAGAAGGCGCTCATCGTAGGCCCTCCGATTGGGGATTCCCGTCAGTCCGTCGAGCATGGCGATCTTTTCGATCAGTTTGCGATGCTGAACCAGCTCCAGGATATTATTGACCCGCGCTTTGACGATGGCTGGATGAAAGGGTTTGCTGATATAGTCTACAGCTCCCAGAGACAGGCCTTTTTCTTCATCTTTATCACTGTCCAGGCTGGTCAGAAAGATGACTGGAATATGTCGGGTTCTTTTATTTACTTTCAAGGCGCGGATAACGGTATAGCCATCCATTTCGGGCATAACCACATCCAGAAAAATGAGGTCGGGGATAAGAGACTCCGCCAGTTGCAGTGCTTTATTGCCATCCTTGACTGGACTGATATCGTAATCGTCCATAAGCAGTTCAGTCAAAAATTGAAGATTGAAGGTTTCATCATCAACTATAAGAAGGCGAGGTTTTTCCTGATCCATCTTCCGGACTTTCTTGAGGCTCCAAGCTGTTTCCAATTGTTGCCAGTGTATCAAGGGCTTCTTCGAAATCGAAACCTTCGATTTGTGAGTGGAGAAGAGCCAGCTGATTATCCAAATCTTTCCCCGTCAGGGCTTGCTGTAGGCCCGGCAGGAGTTCACAAGCTCTGGCATCGTTTCTTTTCAGGAAGATCTCCAGTTGAGCCATCAGTTCTTTGCCTTTTTCAAGATCGCTGCAAGCAGGAACGGACTCATGGTCTGGGTTTGACTTTTTTTCTTCAGTGCTTTTCACAATCGGGGTTAGCTCATGAATGACAGCCTGGAGGGTGCCCTGAAACACCTGGTACAGATCGTCGTAAATTGCCACCTCGCTTTTCCAGATAGCTTGCTCAAGGTCATGTGCGGAAGAAAGTAGATTTTTGGCGCCTATCGATCCTGCGGGGCCTTTGATTGCATGGGCAAGATGTCTGAGCTTTTCGTATTTTCCAGCGCACATTTTTTCTTCGCTGCGTCGGCTGAAGTCTCTATACTCACGGTGAAACATCCTTAAAAACTTGAGATAAGAGCGCGCATTTCCCATGCACCGCCTGAGACCTTCTTCGGCGTCGATCTCGGAGAATCTATAAGGAGTCAAATCCGCATCCCTGGTGCGCGACGGGTCGATCTTGAAAAGAGGGATAACCTGAGTTGCTCCTTCCCTTCCACCTACTTTCCCCCATTTGACCAGCATGGACATCAGTTCTTCGGGGTCAATCGGTTTGGTAATGTGGTCATTCATGCCTGCGTCAAGACTTTTTTCCCGATCACCAGTCATGGCATGGGCTGTCATGGCTACAATGGGGAGGCTTGTCTGGTCCTTTTTTTCCCGCATGCGTCGCGTGACTTCAAGCCCGTCCATATCAGGCATCTGGATATCCATGAAAACCAGATCATACTCTTTACTTTCGACCGCCTCCAGAGCAGCAAAACCGTTTTCTGCAATTTCCACCACCATTCCGGCCTGGTCGAGAAACTCCCTGGCAACCTGTTGGTTGAACGGATTGTCTTCCACCAGGAGGATGCGTGTGCCCCGAACTCTTTCAAGCTTCTCGCGACTGACTTCAATGTGGGTGGTGTAATCAGTTCCACCCTCCTGACCATAGAGATTGGCTACGCAGTCGAAAATATTTGACGGGCAGGTCGGTTTGGTCAGGAAACCATCGACCCCTGCCTGCTTTCCAGAGGAACGGGCTTTCTCCAGGTCATAACCGCTCGTCATCAGGACGATACAGGTCTTTTTCTTCTCCGCCCTGGTTTTTTTCTTAATCAGGCGGGTGGTCTCTATACCGTCGGTCTCCGGCATTTTCCAGTCCAAAAAGACCAGGTCGTAGCTCTTGCCCAGATCACTTTGGGTGGCGATTTTTTCCAGGGCCTGGGCTGAGGAAGAGGCCGTATCCGGGGGCAGGGTGAAAATAGAGCCGAGCATATCGGCAAAACTATTACGGGCAGTGGCGTTATCATCGACGACCAGTGTCCGCAACTGGCGCAGGTCCTGAGGCAGGATCATTTTTTTCGGCTGATCGGAAGCAAGGTCGAGCCTTACCGAGAAATGGAAGGAACTCCCCTTGCCCGGTTGACTTTCAACCCATATTCTGCCTTCCATCATTTCAACCAGGTTTTTACAGATGGCCAGCCCCAAACCCGTACCTCCAAACTTGCGGGTAATGGAGCCATCTGCTTGAGCAAAAGGTTGAAACAGGTTTTGGATTTGTTCAGCCGTCAGGCCGATGCCGCTGTCAGTGACGGAAAAATGAAGCTGAACCTGATGATCGGTCAACTCCATAACACCCACATTAACCAGGATTTCACCGCTGGGAGTGAATTTAACCGCATTGTTGGTGAGGTTTGTCAAAACCTGGTTTAACCTCAGCGAGTCACCGACCAGCCATTGAGGGGTATCGTCAGAGATGGAAAATACGACCTCCAACTGCTTTTCCTGGGCTTTGATAAGGGCCACGTCGGCAAGGGAATTGAGCACTTCATCCAAGCGGAAAGGAATGCTATCCAAGTCCATTTTTCCAGCTTCGATCTTGGAAAAATCAAGAATATCATTGATGATGCCCATAAGAGACTGGGCTGAATTCTGGATTTTGTTCTGATAGTCCCTTTGAATCTCATTCAGTTGGGTGCGCAAGATCAGGTGGGTCATTCCGATGATGGCATTCATCGGTGTGCGGATTTCATGGCTCATGCGTGCCAGAAAGTCGCTCTTGGCACGGTTTGCCGCTTCGGCATCGTATTTGGCGCGGATCAATTCGTTCTTTATCTCATGTTCTTCCGTGATGTCGAAAACAATGCCGCTTTCTCCAACGTATCCTTGCCCGGATTCATCAAGATGGAGTTTGGAAAGGGAGTGTTTCCATCGCCATTCCGCATCGTCATCCCCACCTTCCGGCATCATTCTGTATTCCAGTTGTTTGGTGGCTCCGGAGATGTCTGTTTTGTGGCCAAATTTCTTGATTAGCTCAGAGCCCTTTTTCAGGACCTTTTTCCCGTTCACTTCGAAAAAATCATTTTTGTAATTAGCGAGGATATTTTCCCAATTTTCGATATCCTCCCAGGAGCGTTCGCCGCACAAGGCCTTTCGGTCTTCAGGGTGTATCTGCTCCATATAATCCGCAAAGGTGGTAATATCCGCCGCCTTCCGGCCGAGAACTTTTTCAACGGCCCCAACGTAAGTGAACTTACCGCTGTCGAAAGAGAATTGGCGGGAAACAGCGCCTGCAGCTTCGAGGCTGCTCAGGAGGTCGGCCTGCAGCTTTTTCAACAGCCGTTCTTTAGCGTTATATTCAGCAATTTCGTCCCGGGTCCAGATTACCCCCAGATATCCGGCCCAGATCAGGATAAGGACCACAAAACAGGCAAGAATGATCGAAGCCCGGGTGTTGGTGGCCATATCGGCAAAAAAACTCAGGCGATTTTTTTCCGCCATTGCCTTGGAGTATTCGACCAGATTTTTGATATCCGTAATCAACCGATTGGCTTTGGGTTTGGTGCCGAGCCTATTCAATACCTGGATGATATTCGGCCCATAAATTCCTTTTCTGAAGGACTCCCCAAGTATCCCAATATCTTTCGCATAATCGTCGAGGGCTTCGTAAGTCTCTGCCAGAAGTCTTTTGTTCTCCGGATCCTGCGCGGTTTTTGAATATTCGTTCAGAGCGGATTTAATCTTTGGGATATTGTCTTCCATGGCAGTGACCCACTTCATGTCGCCACTGTTGGCTCGATAGAAGTGGATAATCAGGTTATGGAGATAGAAATTAGCTTTTTCACCCCAGATGATCCCTTTGGTCCCTTCTTCAGCCAGAACCTCAACCTGTTTTCCGCTTTCAATGAATCGGATGATAAGGTAAGCCGAGAGGCTGGCCGTCAGAATGGCGATGAGACTCATGACAAGGATCAGTCTGGCAGATATATTTATTTTTTTGATGAATTTCATCGACTTTTTGTGCCCTCTTTAAGCTGAATTACGTTGAAGAGTTCCTGAAGGGATCCGGCTCTATCTCTCGATCAGTTCCCCGACTTAAGGCAACTTTTTTCAAGACTTTAAGGTCCGCTTTTAGTCGTTTTTTGGTCAGGTCATATCATGGTGAATTATTGCTGGAGTCTGAATAACTCAAAAATTTATTAGGATTTAAGTATTTGAAATAAAATAGTTAATGATGACAAATTGATTTATTTTCGGCCATCAATGATTTTCAATAAAGATATTTTGGGGAGAATAATTGCACCATTCGAGCCATTTTTATTTGCCTGAAAGATTTCAAGCTTTCCGAACACTGGCGGAGTTTGTGATGATACAATCT
Organism: Desulfuromonadales bacterium; assembly: GCA_963665915.2. GTDB lineage: Bacteria > Desulfobacterota > Desulfuromonadia > Desulfuromonadales > JAAYDE01 > JAFGRU01. The sequence goes on along the minus strand of CAXXSG010000013.1, from coordinate 253,731 downwards.
TTCCTGCAAAAATTTACTGTATTTTTCAGGGGGTTGGGAATTACAGGTTATAGGATTTTATGATGGAATATTTTTTAACAAAATTACTTCCCGCAAAAAAACCACGCCGTAATTTTTCGCTTCTAAATATTGTTTCAGGGAATTGACTAAATATTTTTCAGAAAAATTATGTTGATGGGAAAAGCTTTGAAGCGAAAGAAAAACTTCTTTTAAAACGAATATGTTGTGAGACTGATTTTGAAAAATTGAATTTATTTTGAAAAAACTCCAAATTTTATTCGCATGTAAGAAAAAAGTAAGAACCTATGTGTATAATAAATAATATTAATAATTAAACGATTCATGTTTTGAACTGGGTCTTGACTGGTTGTCTTCATAGTTGGGAAAAACCTGAAGGGTCGGAAATGTTTTCAGCTTGACCGACCACGAGGGCAAGAGAGCGGTATTTGCATTTGAATCCAGTGGCAACCTGATCCGGGAGATCGATCTGTTGGGCAAACTTTCTCTAAACTTCTACCAAGATGGCCGGAGGAAAATTCTCTGACGCACGGATGCCAATCGGCCAGCACCTCACCTTCCACCACATTGACTGCTGCTCTCTGGTACGGATCGATCTCCCGGAAAGCCAACTCGCTTAAAGGTTCTGCATCAGATTCAGGAACTCCTCTTCTGTCAGAATTGAAACCCCCAGATCTATGGCTTTCTGATATTTGCTTCCGGCGGCCTCCCCGGCTACCACATAATCGGTTTTTTTGCTGACCGAGTTCATAATCTTTCCCCCCAGTTTTTCGGCCATTTCCTTGGCTTCATGGCGGCTGAAGCGGCTCAATGCGCCTGTGAAAACAAAAGTTTTTCCAGCCAGGGACGATCCCGTTTTTCTCTCCATTTGTTCCGGTATGACCCCTGCTTTTTCAAGTTGCTTGAGAATTACCTGATTGTGGGGGGACTGGAAGAAGCGGACAACGCTGTCAGCAACCTGCTCGCCGATCTCGTAAGTAGCCACCAGCTCCTCTTTGGAAGCGTTTTCCAACGCCTGTAGTGAGCCGAAATGATCCGCCAGGACTTTGGCCAGATGTGCCCCCACATGACGAATTCCCAGCGCATAGATGAAACGGTCTAAAGTTCGGTTTTTGCTCTCCGCAATCGAGGCGAGAAGATTTCCGGCCAGTTTCCTCCCCATCCTCTCAAATGTGAAGAGGTCCTCCTGTTTCAACGTATAAAGGTCGGCCACGCTTTTTGCCAGCCCGAGTTTCAGCATTTGATCGATGTAGCGTTCCCCAAGGCCGTCGATATCCATGGCGGTGCGGGAAGCGAAATGTTTGAGCGATTCTCGCAGTTGAGCCGGGCAGTCCATTCCCTGACAGCGGGGAACCACCTCTCCCTCCAGTCGGGTTACAGGGTTGTTGCAGACCGGACATTTCTCCGGCAGAGGGATCTTTTTTTCCGCTCCGCTCCTTTTTTCCTTGAGGACCTTGACCACATGGGGGATGACGTCGCCCGCCCGTTCAATGATTATGGTATCTCCGCTTTTCAGGCCCAGCCTTTCGATCTCATCCCAGTTGTGCAGGCTTGCGTTGGAAACCACCACGCCGCTCAACTTGACGGGTTTCAGACAAGCTACCGGAGTGATGGCACCGGTGCGCCCTACCTGCAGGCGGATATCCTCTACGATAGTTTCCGCCTGACGCGGAGGAAACTTCCAGGCTGTTGCCCAGCGCGGCATGCGGGAAGTAGTCCCCATCTGTCGTTGCATGGCAAGGCTGTTCAGTTTGATGACCAGGCCGTCGATTTCGTAGGGAAAGAGATCCCTCTTTTCAACAACCTCCCGATAAAAGTCTATGACCCCCTCAACCCCTTGCACTAGGCGGTTGTTTTCCAGGTTTATCCTGAAGCCCCAGCGTTGAAGGTTTTCCAGCCGCTGTTGATGCGTTGTTGTGCCCGGCTCATCCGCCTGGCCGACACCGTAGCAAAATAATTGCAGAGGCCGTGCGGCGGTAACCGCAGAGTCGAGTTGACGCAAACTCCCTGCGGCTGCGTTGCGGGGATTCGCAAATACCGTCTCGCCGTTGTTTTCTCGCTCCTCATTCCATTTCCGGAAGTCCTCGATATCAATATAGACCTCTCCTCTTACCTCCAGCAATTCGGGGGCGTCTTCGGGCAGGGTCAGGGGGATCTGACGGATCGTGCGGAGGTTTTCGGTTATTTTTTCGCCGCGGACCCCATCCCCCCGGGTCGATCCGACTACCAGGGTCCGATTATGATAGACCAGTTCAACTGCTACGCCGTCCAGTTTGAGTTCGCAGAAGTATTCGATTTCAACTTCGGATTGAAAAAAACGTTTCACCCGGTGGTCAAACTCCGCGATTTCTTGGTCGGAAAAAGAGTTGTCCAACGAAAGCATCGGTTCTGAATGTCGGGCAGTTTCGAATTTTTCAAGAGGGGCGCCGCCTACGCGCTGCGAAGGGGATTGGGCAGAGGCCAGTTCCGGCACGGCCTTTTCAATTTCCAGAAGTTCACGAAAAAGGCTATCATACTCGGCATCGCTGATTGCAGGCAGATCGAGGACATAGTAGCGGTGATTATGATAATTCAGCAAGCGACAGAGTTCTTTGTGGCGTTTCCGGGCCTGGTTTTCTTTCATTCCATTCCCTCAAGTAAAAAATTAAAAAGATGACTGGCACAAAAGAGGGTGAAGGTCTTTTGCAGAACCCTTATAACAGGAAAAAATAAGCTTTACAAGCCAGCTGGCAAAGACCTGATCCGGATTGTATTATCTCGTGTCTTGGGTTAAAATTTCAGAAAAAATATAATTAATTTCTAATGCCTTGGAGGTACTCAGGTTTAACTGATGACAAGCGAACAGATTTATCACCTAATCGGCATGATGTGTCTGCTGATCCTTTCCGGCTTTTTCTCAGGCTCTGAAACAGCCCTTCTTTCAATTAACAGATTGAAGCTCAAATACCTGGTTAACAAAAAAAAACCGGGAGCAAAACAGCTTGAGACGATTCTGCATCCTCCCGACCGGCTGATCAGCGCCATTCTGGTGGGGAACAATCTGGTCAATATTGCCGTCTCGGTTTTTGCGACCACCTTTTTTGTGAATATTTACGGTGAGCAGGGCGAAGTCATGACGATTATAATTCTGACGCCTCTGCTGCTCATATTTTCAGAAATATTCCCTAAAACTCTGGCCGCCCGGAATTCGGTCAAAATGTCCTTCATGGTTTTGCGCCCCATCCGGATCGTCATGTGGCTTCTGACTCCGGTGGTTTCGCTTCTCACCTTCATCACCAGTCTCCTCACGCGCCTGGTAGGTATTCGGGAAAAAGCTTCATTGATTTCCGAAGAGGAAATCCGCACCATGATCACCGTGGGAGAACAGGCGGGGGTGGTGGCAAGGGAGAAGCGGCGAATGTTGCACGGTATTTTCGAGCTTTCTAAAACCCGGGTTCGGGATGTTATGGTTCCCAGAACCGAAGTCATCGGCATTGAAGTCAGCACCCCTTTCGACAAGCTCGTATCGATTCTGCAGGAGGGCCAGCATTCACGCTATCCTGTTTTTGAGGAACATCTTGACAATATTATCGGCATAATCCACGCCAAGGATGCGCTGAGTTATGTCGACCTGCCTGCTGGTTTTTCATTGCGGGATATTGCCAGAGAGCCCTACTATGTTCCCGAATCCAAGCTGGTGGAAACTCTGCTGCAGTCCTTCAAGGATAAACGTCTGCACCTCGCTGTTGTGGTAGACGAATACGGAGGGCTGGAGGGAATCGTCACTCTCGAAGATATTTTTGAGGAAATTGTCGGGGAGATTCAGGACGAATATGACGTGGAAGAGGTTCTCCTTTTCCAGGAGCTGAGTCCGGGCCACTACCTGATTGACGGTAGTGTATCCATCCGCACCATCAACCGTAAATTCGCTTTGAAGCTCTCGGAAAAGCACGTGACTACTTTGGCCGGGTTTCTTCTCCACACCATGGGAACCATCCCTAAAAAAGGCGATTCCTGCACCACCGATGGTACGACCTTTAAAGTGCGCAAGATTGTTGACCGTCGTATTGAGGAAATTGAAATGTTCCTCCCTAAAAAGGCGGAATGAAAAACCAAATCAGAAGTCTGCCGGTCTTAGGAGGGAATCTGTTGCGAAATCGGCAAATCGGACCATATTTCCGCAAATTTGCGAAAATCTGTCCTCGATTTTCCATTTTCTTGTTACGATTCCCCAAGCCCGACAGGCTCCTAGGCTCAGATCCTGCACTTCGCGGCAGCCGTGGAATTTCCCGCAAAGATTGCCGTTTTTCCGGTTAATTTTTTGCCTTTCCACCAATGATTGCATTATGATATTCAAGCTTGGAGACAGGATGTCTTTCGGGCGCTCAATCCTCCTATAAATCTCTGCTGGAGCATTTAAATGATCGGATCGATAGTAAAAAAGTTTATCGGCAGCAAAAACGAAAGAGAACTGAAGCGCTTGGGTCCTGTAGTGGATAAAATTAATGCCCTGGAAGCAAACATTAAGGGCCTTAGTGACCAGGAACTGGCTGCAAAAACTCCCGAATTTCGCGAACGCCTTGAAAAGGGTGAAAAGCTGGACGACCTGATTCCCGAGGCCTTCGCCGTGGTTCGCGAGGCCGGCAAAAGGGTTCTCGGCATGCGCCATTTCGATGTTCAGCTAATCGGTGGAATGGTGCTCCATTCCGGGAAAATTTCTGAAATGAAAACCGGTGAAGGGAAAACACTAGTGGCCACCCTTCCCGCCTATCTCAACGCCCTGACCGGAAAAGGGGTGCACATAGTTACCGTCAACGATTACCTGGCCACTCGCGACTCGGAGTGGATGGGGAAAATCCACCGCTTTCTGGGTCTGTCCGTGGGCTGCATAGTGCATGGACTGACCGATGAAGAACGCAAAGCAGCGTATGGTTATGACATCACCTATGGTACCAACAATGAGTTTGGGTTCGACTATCTTCGTGACAATATGAAGTTTTCCATCGAAGATTATGTCCAGCGTGAACTCCACTATGCCATTGTCGATGAGGTCGATTCCATTCTGATTGATGAAGCCCGGACGCCGTTAATCATCTCCGGCCCCAGCGAAGCTTCCAGCGAACTCTATCATTCGGTCAATAGTATTATTCCGAGCTTGAAAAAAGGGGAGGTGATCGAAACCCGGGACGGCAAAATCGGTCAGACTGTGCGGGAGTACACGGGGGATTACACCATCGATGAAAAAGCCAAAGCCTCAACATTGACGGAAGAAGGGGTTGCAAGGGTTGAAAAGCTGCTGAACGTTCAGAACCTTTATGATCCCTCCAACATCGAGATGCTCCATCATGTCAACCAGGCTCTCAAAGCACACGCCCTGTTTAAAAGGGACGTCGATTATGTCGTTAAAGATGATGAAGTTATGATCGTGGATGAGTTTACCGGACGGCTCATGCCAGGGCGACGTTGGAGTGATGGTCTCCACCAGGCCGTGGAAGCTAAAGAGGGGGTCAAGGTCGAAAGTGAAAATCAGACTCTCGCCACCATTACTTTCCAGAATTATTTTCGCATGTATGAAAAACTGGGCGGCATGACCGGTACAGCTGACACGGAAGCGGCCGAATTCAATGAAATTTATAAGTTGGATGTATCCGTCATTCCAACCAACCAGCCGATGATCCGTCTGGACCAGCCGGATGTCATCTATAAAACCGAAAAAGAAAAGTTTCTGGCTGTTATCGAGGACGTTTTTGAAAGTCATCAAATAGGTCAGCCGGTTCTGGTCGGCACCATTTCCATCGAAAAATCGGAGCTCCTTTCCCGGATGCTCAAAAAACGCGGTGTTCCCCACAACGTTCTGAACGCCAAGCACCATGAAAAAGAAGCGGAAATCGTTGCCCAGGCAGGAAGAAAAGGGGCTGTGATGATTGCCACCAATATGGCCGGGCGTGGTACGGACATCGTTTTAGGGGGGAACCCGGAGATGATGGCGCGCAAAGAGGCTATGGACAGCGGAGCTGATGAGGACGAATTCCCGGTTCTCCTGAAGTCTTATCAGGAGCGCTGTGCGGAGGAGAAAAAGGCGGTTATCGAGGCCGGTGGACTCTACATTCTGGGTACCGAGCGACATGAGTCGAGACGTATCGACAATCAGCTCCGAGGCCGTTCCGGCCGCCAGGGTGACCCGGGCGAGAGCCGTTTTTATCTGAGCCTTGAAGACGATCTTCTGCGTATATTCGGTTCGGAAAAAGTCGCTTTTGTCATGGATAAGCTGAAAATTCCGGAAGGTGAGCCGATTGAGCATCGTTTTATTTCCAAGGCGATTGCCAATGCCCAGAAAAAAGTGGAAGGCCATAACTTTGAAATCCGCAAACATCTTATCGAGTATGATGATGTTATGAACAAACAGCGCGAGGTTATTTATGACCAGCGCAAGGAAGTCCTGGCCGGAGAGGATATCCGCGAAACTGCGGTAGCCATCATGGAAGAGACCGTGGCGGATATGGTTGCCACTTTTTGTCCGGAAAAAACCAAACCTTCGGAGTGGAACTGGGAAGTTCTCGCAGATGATTTTTACAACCAGTTTTTCCATCAGCCGCACTTTCCTTCCCCGGAAGAGAATGGACTGACCGCGCCCGATCTTGAAAAAAGTCTCAATGAACAGATGATGTTGCGATTCCAGGAAAAAGAGGAGGAGTTTACTCCTCCCATGATGGAAAAAGTCATGACCATGCTTCTTTTGCAGACCATCGATTCCCAATGGAAGGATCATCTTCTTTCCATCGATCATCTGAAAGAGGGGATTGGCCTTAGGGGATACGGACAGAAAGACCCCAAAGAGGAATACAAGCGGGAGGCTTACTCCCTGTTCATGGAGATGATGGGCCGAATCCGCCAGGAGTTTCTCATGAAACTTTTCCGGGTTCAGCTTGCCAGCGAAGATGATATGGAAAGGGCGCGGAGGGAGGAAATCAGGCGCCAGAAAATGATTTTTGACCAGCTCGGTGGGGAGGACGCCAGTCAAAAACCTGTCACCCGTCACGAGGAAAAAGTCGGCAGGAATGATCCATGTCCCTGCGGAAGTGGTAATAAATACAAAAAATGCTGCGGAAAATAAACGCCTTTCAGGCCCAGGGTTCCGCCGGCAAGGGAAAAGTCGAAAAAGATGATCACAGATTTTAAAGGTGTTAAGGGATATAAATTTGCTGCCCGGTCCAGCGCCATCAAAAAATCAGGCAAGCCCGATCTGGCTCTGATCTTTTCAGAAGTCCCGGCTCGTTGCGCCGGAGTTTTTACCACCAACCAAGTGAAGGCTGCGCCTCTGGTTGTCTCGGCTCCCCGGGTCAAGAACGGGTGCTGTCAAGCGGTCCTGATCAACAGTGGGAGTGCCAATGCCTGCACCGGTGAAAACGGGTTGAAGAACGCTCTGCGCAGTGCCGAAATCACCGCCCGGGTGCTTGGGATCGTCGAGGACCTGGTTGTCGTTTCGTCAACCGGAATCATTGGCGAACAACTCCCCATGGATAAGCTGGAGCGGCACATTCCCCTGCTCCCCGAAACTCTGAGCTCCAAGAACCCCGAGGCGGTGGCCGAAGCCATCCTTACCACCGATTCCTTCACCAAGATTTCCCACCGGAGCCATCCCGGGGAAAACGGTTACTCCATCCTGGGGATTGCCAAAGGGGCGGGAATGATTCATCCCGATATGGCCACCATGCTGGCTTTTGTGCTTACCGATGCCCAGGTTGAAAAAAGCTTCCTGAATGAGGTCCTTCAGAATGCGGTCCAAAAATCTTTCAACTGCATCAGCGTGGATGGCGACACTTCGACGAACGATATGGCTCTGCTTCTCGCCAATGGCTTGGCGGGAGGTCTTGAAATAAAAAAAGAGACGGAGATCGGTGATCTTTTCAGCCGCCAGCTTGAGGATGTCTGCCTCGACCTCGCTAAAATGATTGTCAGGGATGGTGAAGGGGCTACCAAGCTGGTGCGTATTCAGATCAGCGGTGCCGGAGACGAACAGGGTGCCAGGGAAGTGGCTCGCAGTGTGGCTACTTCCAGTCTCGTGAAAACCGCTTTTTTTGGTGAAGATCCAAACTGGGGACGGATCATTGCTGCGATTGGCTATTCCAAAGCCCAAGTCGATCCTACTCGAATCGATATCCTTTTTAACGATATCCCTGTCATGCTGAACGGTCTCGCAGTCAGCAAAGAGGGCCTGGCGGAAGCGGCACAGGTTATGAAGTTTCCTGAGTTTTCCGTTAATATTGAACTTCATTCAGGCGCCGGCGAGGCTTTTTACTACACCTCCGACCTGACTTACGAATACGTAAAGATCAATGCGGAATATCATACGTAAATGGAAGATTCCCCAGTTTCATTTATCGATCACACCCTGCTCAGGGCGGATGCCACGGAAAACCAGATTCGTAAACTCTGTCTGGAGGCTCTTGAGTCCGGTTTTGCTTCGGTTTGTGTCCCCCCCATTCATGTTCCAGCGGCTGTAAATATCCTTTCCGGCACGTCAGTGGCCGTCAGCTCCGTTGTCGGATTTCCCCTGGGCTATTCTCTCTCTTCCAGCAAGGCGTTTGAAGCGGAAAAGCTGTCCGCAGCAGGAGCGGAGGAACTCGACATGGTTATCAACATTTCTCTGGCCCTGGAGAAAAGATTTGATGACGTTGGGAGAGAAATTCGTCAGGTTGTTGATGCTGCTAAGGGCTCCCTAGTCAAAGTGATCCTTGAATGCTGCTACCTGGAAAATGAATCCAAGGAAGCACTGACTCATCTTGCCGTCGAGGCGGGAGCTTCTTTCGTCAAAACCTCTACCGGTTTTGCTTCCGGCGGTGCCACCCTGGAGGATGTCCAGCTTCTGGTCCATACTGCGGCGGGGCGTGTCGGTGTCAAGGCTTCCGGTGGAATCCGGGACTGGAAAAACTGTCGCGCGTTTCTCGAAGCGGGTGCCACCCGGATTGGAACAAGCCACGGAATTGCCATTATGAAGGAGTGGGCAGCGGGGATGGACTGAGCGATGGCAGCACCCAAAAAAAAGACCGTTCTGATCACACTCGACGGGGTTGGGATAGGGGCGGCTCCGGATGCTTATCTCTATGGGGACGAGAGAGCCAATACCCTCCTGCATGTTGCTGAAAAGTGTCCTGATCTTCACCTCCCCAACCTGGCGGCCCTGGGTCTCGGAAACATTCTACCCCTGCCGCACGTCGCTCCCGTTGGCAACCCGTCAGCATCGTATGGGTGTCTGCAGGAAGCTTCCGCCGGGAAAGACACTATCGTCGGTCATTGGGAACTGGCCGGGTTGGTCCAGAAAGAGCCTTTTGCCACCTTCCCCAATGGTTTTTCCGCTGAAATTATTGAAGCCTTTCGAAAAGCCACCGGCCTCGAGCCTCTCGGTAATGAAGCGGCCAGTGGCACAGAAATCATTCAACGTCTGGGAGCGATTCACTGTCGCAGCGGGCGGCCGATCGTCTACACCAGTGTCGACTCCGTGTTTCAAATCGCCGCTCACGAAGATATCATTCCCGTATCCGAGCTCTATGAGATCTGCCGGAAAACTCGTGATATTCTGAATAAGTTTCGGGTCGCGAGGGTTATCGCCCGACCCTTTACAGGGACTGGCCCATGCGATTTTGAGCGCACCCCCCGCCGTCACGACTTCGCCATGTCTCCCCCCGGCGCGACCCTGCTGGATCTGATGTGCGCAAACGGTTACGAGGTTTTTGGCGTGGGCAAAATCAGGGATATCTTCGCCGGTAAGGGGTTGACGGATTTTGTTTATACAGAGGACAACCGGGACGGGATGAAAAAAACCCTCACTGCACTGGGGCGCCTAGAGAGGGGTTTGATATTCACCAATCTGGTCGATTTTGATATGTACTACGGACACCGCAAAGATGCACGGGGCTTCGGTCAAGCGCTGGAAGTTTTTGATCTCTGGCTCCCCGAACTCCTGGCCGCACTTAAGGATTCTGACCTGTTAGTCATCACCGCAGATCATGGCTGTGATCCCACCACCCCGGGTACGGACCATACCCGTGAGCTGGTCCCTTTGCTGGTTTACCGGCCGATGAGGCATAAAGGGAAATCCCTGGGTACTGGATTTTTTTCGGATGTGGCTGCTTTTATCGGGCGCTTTTATGGCGTGGAAATGTCTTCGGGCAATTTTAATCTGTGAAAAGGGGGAGAAAATTAGGCCTGCGTTGGCATGTGACTATTAAGCGATTCTTTTAAGCTTGAGAGCTACCGGCTTATCTTCTTCCGACGCTTTCGAGGGCATCGTTGCCTGGCTGGACGGGTAGGCACTCAACTCGCCCAGGAAACACTTTTCAATGAATTTTTCCAAGTAGGATAAATCGTCCCCTTCGAGGCCCAGAAATTCTATCCCCACGCCTTCGAGGTAGTTGTTTTCGGGGGCGGGCCTGATGTGGTATAAAATTTTCCCCTCCACCTCCATCTCTTTTTTCATACCAAGAAGTGGGAAAATGACTTTGATCTGATCGCCTTTTTCCAGGCGCGAACTGTGTTTCAGAAACATCCCTCGGGTGCTTAGACTGAGGACTTCCGCGAAACAAAAATCACCCCCGGTACTTAACATTCCCGGCAACTGGACTGTCAAGCGCATGTTCTCCCGAGGGATATCTTCCAGATACTTTTGCATCATTTGGAAAAAAGAAAAAATATCCAGAGGAACATGGAGTACTTCCTTCGCCAGATCTTCAAACCCTTTTATATTTCCATCTGTTAGCAATATTAAGGGGCACTGAAGAGAGAGGACTGTACTTTGCAGGATCTTTTTCAAAGAAGGCGGCGTATTCTCAAGAATATGAGCTCCCATAAGGATAAGGTCAGGGGACATCTCTTTTAGAAGCGCTTCGATTTGCGGGGGATTGGAGGACACCATGACACGATAACCCCAATGCTTGAGGATGACTTCGAAGACATCCAGAAGTTGTTCACGATGATCGCCGATGACTACAAGTTTCAAAACTGATTCTCCCTGTTAAACACGGACCAGCAGAAAATTTCTTTTAATACAATTTATTGTCACAATTTATAGTATAGACAAATCTGGGAAAAACCACTAGCTCGACTTTATTCAACAAACAGAAAAAATGCTTTTGTGTAGGTGGGCAAATGAGAAGAAAGATTTTTATGGTTTTTTTACCATTTTGCTTGCTCAGTCTTCCTTTTAAAGCCTTCTCTCTGGAGGTAACGAGCAGGGCAATTGCTCGCTACCTTCAGAACAGGGCACCGGTTGTTGAAGCGAAATTTTTTCTGAGTTCTATTAGAAAGCTATATTGTTTTTCTCATATCAAATGGTGCGGAGAAGGAAACTCGCATTACCCCTCTTTGGCTTTTTGAAGGGCGGGAAATGGCGCGGGTTGAGCTTCTGGTCCGTTCTTCCAGCTGGCGAACCTGGTCTTCTAAAACCCTGAGCCCTGAGTGGACCGGAGCTTGGGAGGTAAAAATCCTTGATGAAAATGGCAACTTGCTGGCCTCGGTTCTTTTCAGGCTGGAGTGAAGACATTTATCCAGCGATAAAGACTGTCCCGATGATAATAAATTCCCATTCTTTTAAATATATTCAAGGATAGTACTTATTGTTTTACTTTTTAGCTGCGCGTCGGGCAGCGCGGGCTTTGGCCAGGTTTTCTCCCAGCCCCCTGGCAATCGCCATTTGACGCCGGCTTTCGGAATAATTCCGCGCAGCGAGAGGTTGTTTTTTCGGAATATCGAACTGTATTCGATATTCATTTGGAGTTATATCATGAGCGGATCGCAAATGTCTGGAAAGGGTTTTCATACCTTTGCCGCAAAGAAGACAGATCACTTTATCTTTTCGGAAAGCTTTTTTTAAAGATAAGGTGGGTGCTGAAGCCTCTTCCTCACCACTACCAGCTTGATTTTCAGCTGCAACCAGAAGATTCTTCTGCTTTTTGCAACTGTGAAAGAGTATTGTGAATTTCTGTAAGTTCACCTAATAGTTCTTCTTTATTCATTTCAGTTTTGGTTGCGTGTGCTACAATAATGTCTTTAGCCATTTCAAGTAAAGTTGCCATACAGATTTCCCCTTTCCAGAGAGTTCAATAAATTTATTCCAACAAAGAAATTTTATCCTTTTTAATAAAAATCTAAAAACAATGAAAATTTATTTATTATAAGTTTGGATTTGCAGTCTATTCAATAGTTTTTTATTTTTTCTTTGGACAATAGTTTGGTTGTTTTTGAGCTGGGGATATCGGTGTTTTTCAAAAATGGTTTAATAATGTTCAATCAGAAACCCTTTTTGAGGGCAGCATTTCTAGTTTTCTGATAAATGTCTGGAAGGGATGCCTCTTTGAAAAACTCCCAAAAGTATCCGACGAACTCCTGGGTCCAAAAAATCTCAAACGATGGTCTTGGTTTAGGTTCAATACTTGCACGAAATCCTTTGCAGTTTGTCAGGGTCAAGGGCTAAAAAAGCATTCAGGATTTCAAAAAACTACGAGATGGATATCAAAGCCATTGAATTAAAAAAGTTTTTCTGATATTTCTGAACATGCTATCTGTCGGGTGGAATTTTTTCCTGTCGGATTCTCGACTGATCGATTCGAGGTTGCTCTGTACTGAAACTTGTCAACGAATACAATTTTAGAATCCAAGTGGTTTCAGGTTTAAGAAAGATTTTTTTCAAATATTTTCTGCATCTTCAAACAGTAATGCACTGCAGGCAAGGAGGACATGAATGAGCAAGAAACTGTTGTTGGCGGACGACAGTGTAACCATTCAAAAGGTTATTGAAATTACTTTTGCCAATGAAGACTATGAACTGACGATAGTGGGAAACGGCGATGAAGCTCTGGAGAAAGCGAAGCTCAACCCCCCCGACCTTATTCTTGCAGATATAATAATGCCGGGGAAAAATGGTTACGAACTTTGTTCGGAGATTAAGAATGCCCCGGAGCTCGCGCAAACCCCAGTTCTTCTTCTAGCAGGAAGTTTTGAGCCTTTTGATGAGGAAAAAGCCCGCTCAGTGGGCGCCGACAGTTGGATCGCCAAGCCTTTCGAATCCCAAGCCCTGGTTGAAAAAGTCAAGAATCTTCTTGAAAGTTCTCCTCAACCGGTCCAGATGCCTGCCATGCCTCCATCTCCCTCTCTGGAAGAGAAAGAGGCAGCTCTGGAGGAAATTATTCCTTTGGAAAGTTCTGTATCGCTGGAGACGGCTAGCTTAGATGAGGCGCCGTCTGAAGACTTTACGATGGAAGAACTCACTGCCGAGGAAGAGGAATTGAGCGTCAGTGAGGAAGAATTGACTTTTGAGCCGACCTTTGACGAACCGGAGACTCCAGTTACAATGGAATCTCTTCCCGACATCATGGACTCCTCTCCAGTTGAACTTGAAAGTCCTGGCGGACCTCAACTTTCTTCGGAAATAACCGAACCCGAACCTGATGCAACCGAAGATATTGCCACCATTCAGACCCCTCCCCCGATGGTGGAACCGACCCTGACTCAACCTGAGACTCCAGTTGTTCCCGCTGCGGCAGAGTTTTCCTCGTTTGAGGTAGAGGCGGAAGACGATGACGAAGAAATCCTCCTTTTAGATGAAAACGACATTGTCATTGAAGAAGAGGACTTGATCGAAGAAGAGGGTTTGGTTGAAGAAGAAACCCCGGCTGAAGAAGAAACCCTGGCTGTAGAAGAAACCCTGGCTGTAGAAGAAACCCTGGCTGTAGAAGAAACCTTGGCTGAAGAAGAACCCCTTGGTGAAGAAGAACCCTTGGGTATAGAAGAACCGCTGGGTGTAGAAGAGGCCATGGGTGTAGAAGAGCCCTTGGGTGTAGAAGAGACCCTGGCTGAAGAGGCCTTGGTTGAAGAAGAGTCCCTGGCTGTAGAGGACTCCTCGGTTGATGAAGACGTCCTGACTGAGGAACCGTCCTTGGAGGGGGAGGAGTTTTTTGATAACCTCCCCGAGTCTTCATTTAATATCGAGCCTGCGGAGGAAGAACTTTCGCTTCCGGCGGAAGGCGGCATTCAATTACACAGGAAACTTGGTGAATTCTCATTTGCCGAAGAAAGCGATGAGAGTCCCTCCGCAACGGAAAAAATCCAGTTCTCTGGTACGCCTTCCTCTACGGCTGTAGAGAGCGAACCCGAAGAAGAAAGGGAGTTTTCTTTCGATGATTTCGATGAGGGTGTGGATGAAGAAACCGAAATCTCTGCTGATATTTCGGAAGAACCTGTTCCTCAGATGACTCCTGTGACGATTCCGGCTCTGGACGAAACGTCTGAAGTGCCCAAGCCTGAGCCAACCTATGCGCAAATGGAGCAGAAAGTTCATTCGCTGACAGATGCCCAGTTGCATTCCATTGTTGAAAAAGTGGCGGGTGCCACTATCGAGAGAATGGCCAAGGAAATTATTGAGCAGGTAGCCTGGGAGGTGGTTCCCAATCTGTCGGAAAATATCATCAAAGAAGAGATCCAAAAAATTAAAGCAGCACAATAAGCTATAATAGTACCGGCATTTTGCCTGGTGAAAGTTTTCATTAATAAAGAAATGGGGATAAGTCAATCCCCATTTCTTTTTTTTTATATTTGTTATAAAGTTACAACCCTGTCTTGAATCTGCATCCGTGAGTTCTGACCAGGCAAGAGCGCAAGTCATTGACCTGCCTAAGCATTTCAAAAATCACCGACGAACCCATGGGTGCGCCTCAGATTTTTGAAACACTTATTCAGGCCAAGCACTGACACTCTTTTCCTGGCCCCAACCCACGGATTCAGGTTGAACCGAGGAGGAAGGATTTATCAGTTATGCTTGAAAAAACGATCGGAAAAACCTACGAACCGCAGGATGTTGAAAAAAAATGGTATGCCTTCTGGGAAGAAAACGGATTCTTCCATGCGGATGAAGACTCGCCCAAGCCTCACTATTCCATTGTCATCCCCCCCCCCAATGTTACGGGGGTTCTGCATATGGGCCATGCTCTGAATAATACCCTTCAGGACGTTCTCGTGCGCTGGAAAAGAATGACAGGTTATGAAGTTCTCTGGATGCCGGGGACCGACCATGCCGGAATCGCTACCCAGAATGTGGTTGAAAAGCAGCTTGCGATGGAAGAAAGAGACCGGCATGACCTGGGCCGGGAAAAGTTTGTGGAGCGTGTCTGGCAATGGCGAAGCGAATCAGGCGGGCAGATTATCAATCAGCTCAAGCGATTGGGGGCTTCCTGCGATTGGGATCGGGAACGCTTCACCATGGACGAGGGTTTGTCCCAGGCGGTGCGGGAGGTTTTTGTCTCTCTTTATGAAGATGGCCTGATCTACCGGGCCAACCGCCTCATCAACTGGTGTCCTCGTTGCCATACGGCCCTGTCCGATCTGGAAGTTGAGCATGACGAGCAAAGCGGCTTTCTCTGGCATATTCGTTATCCCGTAAAAGGAATGGACCGCTCTCTGGTTGTGGCCACCACCAGGCCCGAAACCATGCTGGGCGACTCGGGTGTGGCGGTTCATCCGGAAGATGAGCGTTATCAGGACCTGATTGGGAAAATGGTGACCCTCCCGCTGATGGACCGGGAAATTCCTATTATCGCCGATGAATACGTCAACCGGGAATTCGGGACCGGAGCTTTGAAAATAACACCGGCCCACGATTTCAACGATTTTGAGATCGGCAAAAAACATAACCTGGAGCTGATCAATATTCTCGATTCTTCCGGCAATATCAACGAGAATGGCGGCGCATATCAGGGACTCGAGCGTTACAGCGCCCGTGAACGGGTGGTCAAGGACCTCGAAACGCAGGGACTCCTTGAAAAAATCGAGGCCCATGCCAATGCCGTCGGCCACTGCTACCGTTGTAAGACCGTTATCGAGCCCTATTCGAGTCTCCAGTGGTATGTAGACGTCGGGCCGTTGGCTGAGAAAGCTATTGCAGCGGTAAACCAGGGGGACACGAAAATTGTTCCTCAGCATTGGGAAAAAACCTATTTTGAATGGATGAACAACATTCAGGACTGGTGCATCAGCCGTCAGATCTGGTGGGGACATCGAATTCCTGCCTGGTATTGTGACAGTTGCGATGAGATTTCCGTCTCCAGGGAGGATGTCAGCGCCTGCCAGAAATGTGGCAGTACGGATATCCACCAGGAGACCGACGTTCTCGACACCTGGTTCTCTTCAGCCCTGTGGCCCTTTTCCACCATGGGCTGGCCGGAGCAAACCGGAACGTTGCAGAAATTTTACCCCACGTCCTGCCTGGTAACCGGCTTCGATATCCTCTTCTTCTGGGTGGCCAGAATGATGATGATGGGGACTAGATTCATGGGTGAGGTGCCTTTCAGGGAGGTTTACATCCATGCTCTGGTGCGGGATGCTCAAGGGCATAAAATGAGCAAAAGTAAAGGGAACGTCATCGACCCGCTGACCGTTATCGAAGAGTACGGTACCGACGCCTTTCGTTTTACTCTGGCCGCTTTCGCGGCCCAGGGGAGAGACATCAAGCTCTCCATGGAGCGAATTTCAGGATACCGGAATTTCGCCAACAAACTCTGGAACGCCAGCCGTTTCGTGCTCATGAATCTGGAGGATTTCGAGCCGCGTGACGATGTTCCGGAGCTGTCCGACCTCTCGTTGGCGGATCAGTGGATTCTGACCCGCCTGGCCGAGACGGCGGAGGAGGCGAATAAAGCTCTGGAAGAATATAAATTCAATGAAGCGGCCGGCGCTCTTTACGCCTTTACCTGGCACCAGTTCTGCGACTGGCACATCGAGCTGACCAAGGATGTCCTTTACGGCCAGGATGCCGAGGCCAAAGAGCGGACCCAGACGGTCCTCTGCTTCGTACTCGAAAATCTCCTCCGCCTACTGCATCCTTTTATGCCCTTCATTACCGAGGAAATCTGGCAGGCTCTGCCTGGCAAGCGCCCCTGCGCCAGCATTATGCAGGCGGCCTATCCCTCCGGAGAAGGAATTCCGAGGTTTAATGAGGGTGCCGAAAAAATGGAACTGATCATGGAGGTCATTAAGGGGGTCCGCAACATCCGCGGTGAAATGAATGTAGCTCCCAGTAAAAAGATTCCCGCCCTGTTGGATTGTAAAAATACTGCAGCAAACGGA
Organism: Desulfuromonadales bacterium; assembly: GCA_963665915.2. Lineage (GTDB taxonomy): Bacteria > Desulfobacterota > Desulfuromonadia > Desulfuromonadales > JAAYDE01 > JAFGRU01. The sequence continues at coordinate 236,622 of CAXXSG010000013.1, read as the reverse complement.
GTTGTCCAGGAAGGGGAACCCTATATCCGGACCCTGGCCCGGCTGGAGGGCCTTTCTTACGGAATTGATATCGACAGGCCGAAACAATCGGCGACACAGGTGGCCGGTGATGTGGAGATTCTTGTCCCCCTGGCTGGACTCATCGATATCGAAGAGGAAGAAAAACGTCTGAGCAAGGAAATCAAAAAAGTCGAAAAAGACGTTACTATGTTCGAGAAAAAACTGGCTAATGAGGATTTTGTGGCCAAGGCCCCGGCGGAGGTTCTGGAAAAGAACAGGGCAAAACTCAAGGAGGCCAGGGATAAGTGTCAGCTACTTCAAGCCAGCCTGGATAAGATCCTGGCTTTGAAATGAAAAAAAGAAAAAGGGCGGTGAGTTTTTACCGCCCTTTTCTGTTTGGATTAAAAAACCGAATCAGCGATTGTCCCCGTCCAGAAGCCCTCCGAGGGCTCCCAGCACCGATCCTTCGCCTTTTCGTTCTCCGCCGGCTCGTGGCGCGGAAGAGACGATTCGGTCAGCAAGGCGGCTGAAAGGCAGAGATTGGAGCCAGACCTTGCCGGGTCCCGCCAGGGTGGTCAGGAAAAGTCCCTCTCCGCCGAAGATAGCGGTTTTGATGCCGCCAACAAATTCGACATCATAGTTGACGCTCGGCTGCATGGCCACCAGGCAGCCGGTGTCGACGCGCATTTTTTCCCCCGGACGAAGGTCTTTTTCTACCAGTGTGCCGCCGGCATGAACAAAGGCCATCCCATCCCCCTGAAGACGCTGGAGAATAAAGCCCTCGCCGCCGAAGAGACCGGCGCCGATTTTTTTCTGAAAAGCGATGCTGATGGAGACTCCCTTGGCTGCGCAGAGGAAGGAATCTTTCTGGCATATCATCTCCCCTCCCAATGGCCCAAGATCCATAGGCAGGATTTTGCCGGGATAAGGCGCGCCAAAGGCGACCTGTTGTTTCCCTCTGCCCTGATTGGTAAAGGCGGTCATGAACAGGCTTTCACCGGTCAGGATGCGTTTTCCGGCGCCAAAAATTCTCCCCATGATCCCCTGTGACTGCTCGCTGCCGTCTCCGAATATGGTCTCCATTTCAATTCCCGAGTCCATGTACATCATGGCGCCGGCTTCCGCCACCGCTGTTTCGCTGGGATCGAGCTCAATTTCCACGAACTGCATCTCGGAACCGAAGAGTTTGTAGTCAATTTCGTGCGCTATCATCGTTTCCCCTTTCTTCCAACAATAATTTAATGGGCTTCGCTCCAGTTTTTTCCAACTCCGATGTCGACCTGCAAAGGAACATCCAGCTTAACGGCATTCTCCATTTCCTGTTTGACTAGGACGCGAATATCCTCCAGTTCCTGCTCCGGAACTTCAAACACCAGTTCGTCATGGACCTGAAGGAGCATTCGTGTGGCACGCTTTTCCTCCTTCAACTTGCGATCGATGCGGATCATGGCCACTTTGATGATATCCGCGGCGCTGCCCTGGATCGGATAGTTGACGGCGTTGCGTTCCGCATTGCCGCGGATGGCCGCATTCCTGCTCTCGATTTCGGGAAGAGGACAGCGACGACCGAGCAGGGTATGCAGGCATTTGTTCTTTTTCGCTTCTTCCAGACGTGATTCCATGAACGCCCTGACCATGGGATAGCGGGCGAAATAACGATCAATATATTCCTGGGCCTCCTTACGCCCGATTTTCAGCTCTCTCGCCAGACCAAAGGCACTCATGCCGTAAATAATACCAAAATTGATAGCCTTGGCATCTCGCCGCTGTTCGTTGCTGACCTCTCCCGGAGAAAGGCCGAGAACCTCTCCTGCCGTGCGGCGGTGAATGTCCTCTCCATTGGCAAAGCTCGACTTCAGGGCTTCCTCCTGGGCCATGTGGGCCAATATCCGCAACTCCACCTGGGAATAGTCGGCGGACAGCAGCAGGCATCCGTCGGCGGGGATAAAAGCCTCGCGAATGCGCCGTCCCTCCGCAGTCCTGACGGGGATGTTCTGGAGGTTCGGGCCGCTGGATGAGAGGCGGCCGGTGACCGTCACCGTCTGGTTGAAGGAGGTGTGGATGCGTCCGCTCTCCGGGTTGACCAGTTGCGGCAGGGCATCGGTGTAGGTCGATTTGAGCTTGGACATGGAGCGGAAATCGAGAATTTTCGAACAGACTTCGTGCTTTTCGGCCAGTTTTGTCAAAACCTCGACATCCGTAGACCAGCCGGTTTTGGTCTTTTTTCCCGTTGGGAGCTGCAGCTTTTCAAACAGAACTTCTCCCAGCTGCTTGGGTGAACCGATGTTGAATTTGACTCCGCAAAGCCTATGGATTTCCCCTCCCAGCTGCTCGATCTGTTTCTCCAGGTCCTGGCTGAAGTCGTGAAGCAGTCCGCTGTCGATGCGAACCCCGCTCCATTCCATCTCGATCAGAACCGGCAGGAGGGCCATTTCAAGTTCGGAAAACAGTTTTTCAACCCCGCATTGTCTGACTTTTTCAGCAAGTTTGTGCTTCAGGCGCAGAGTGATATCAGCGTCTTCGGCAGCATATCCGGTCGCGCTTGAAATATCGACCTGAGCAAAGTTTTTGTTTTTTTTGCCGTCGGCCGTGACTTCGCTATAGGAAATCATCTTATGTCCCAGGTATTCCAGAGCGAGACGATCAAGGCCATGAGAGCGGGAGCTGGGGTTGGTCAGATAGGAGGCTATCATGGTGTCGAAAGCGATCCCCCGCAGTTGGATACCGGCCCTGCGAAGGACCAGGGCGTCATATTTGAGATTCTGGCCGATCTTGGCGATTTTTTCATCCTCCAAAATTGGTTTGAGTTCCTGGAGGGCCTTTTCGCGGTCCAACTGTTGAGGGACGCCATCGTAAGCGTGGCCAACGGGGATATACCAGGCCTTTTTCTCTTCCGTGGTGAACGAGAGCCCCACCAGCTCGGCGCATATGGGGTCGAGACTGGTGGTTTCGGTATCGAGACAAAAACTGCCGGCATTTTTCAGGGTTTTAAGAAGAGCGGCAAAGTCCTCCTCCGTCAGGATGGCGTGATAATCGGCATCGTTTTTCTGGGCCGAAACGTTCGAAAGCAGGGTGTGAAACTCGAATTTCCGGAATAGCCCCTCAAGCGCGTCCTGATCCGGTTCTTTCAGGTCAAAATTTTTCTCGTCAATTTCCACCGGGACGTCCGCTACCAGGGTGACGAGGCGATGGCTGAGGCGGGCCTGATCCGCAAAATTTTCAAGGTTTTCCCGCCGCTTCGCGCCTTTGACCTGGTCGAGGTTGGCAAGCAGGTTTTCCAGCGTGCCGAATTCTTCGATCAAACTTTTAGCGGTTTTTTCACCGATGCCGGGAACTCCGGGAACATTGTCCGAAGTGTCCCCCGACAGGGCCATGACCTCGACCACCTTCTCCGGTCCGCCGCCGAAACGCTCGGCCACCTCCGCGGGTCCGAACACCCGGTCCCGCATGGTGTCAAGGAGGCGGACATGTTCCCCGACAATCTGCATGAAGTCCTTGTCGCCCGTCACCACGGTGATATCCTCCCCGTCAGCCGCAAAGTGTTTGACCAGGGTCGCGATGATATCGTCCGCCTCAAACCCCTGCTTTTCGAGGAGCGGCAGGTTGAAGGCCCGGACCACCTCTTTAATCAGAGGGATTTGGGGTACGAGCTCTTCCGGCATGGCTTTGCGGTTGGCCTTATATTCGGGGTAAATTTCTTTCCTGAAGGTGGGGCCTTTTGCGTCAAAAATCACTACCAGGCGATCCGGCTTTTCCTCGCGGATGATTTTCAGGAGCATGTTCACGAAACCATAAACCGCGTTGGTTGGAGTACCATCCCGGGTGGAAAGGTAGGGGATGGCGTAAAAGGCTCGGTAAATATAAGATGACCCGTCAATCAGATAGGTCTTTCGGGTGGATGGAGACATTTTTCCCCTTTCAATGGATTGTCAATCTGCCCAAAAAATTACTGTCAAAAAGTTTAATGCATATAATTGGATGTGGGAAGTAGTTTAACCCATACTTAAAAGCTTTTTCTTCAAATAGAAAAAAACGTTTTTCAAGTGGTTTTTAGTCCCCAAATAATATTTAAGTGTTTGCCTAACTGCTCAAAAAGCCCGAATTCACTGGAATGCCGCCAAAAACTTTTGTAGAATTTCATATTTAAAGTACGGTGTTTTTTCGGGCGAGTATAACTGGACGGTTTTTCTAACGTCAATCAAACGTTTCCTTAATTAATTTCTTTGTGTTCGGGATTTTAATCCGTACATTTGTTGGCACAATAGTTAGACCAACAGCTTGCTCCAATCAGAGAACAGGAATTTGATGCTGTCCACTCTGGAGAAAAAACATATTCGCACTTTAAACCTGGTCCTGGTAATACTCCTCGGAGTTTCTCTCGGCTACCTGTTTTCGTCTGCCGCCGGTCTCTATCTGAACCGACAGGTGCTTCCCACGGAAGCTCCCTCAGGCCGGAAAAGCACTCATATCCGCCAGCCGACTCTTCAGACCTATGAGCCGATACTGGCATACAACCTTTTTGATCCTGTCGGCAGAAACAAGCCGGGGCTAGGGGTTTCCAATGAAGGTTCGCAAAAGAGGCAGGAAACAACCACTCAGCGAGCCGACATGATCCTGCTTGGAACCGTGATTTCATCGAATCGTCCGTTTGCTGTTATCCAGCTCAAGGGACAGGAACAGATTTTTCGCCTTGATGAGGAGATTCCCGGTGCAGGCAAGTTGGAGGGAATAACTCGGGAGGAGGTCCGGGTTCGGCATCAGGACGGAACGCTTTTTACGCTGGCCCTGCCCAAAGGAATGGCCCCGGATTCCGGCCGCAGACTTTCAACATCTGCTCCTCCCTCTGCGGGCATAAAGGAAGTGGGTGAAAATCGTTGGGTCATATCCAGCCAGGAAGCATCAAAAGCCCGTGAAAACATGAGCGAAATTTTTAAACAGGCCCGCCTTGAAGCCCGAAAGGTTAATGGCCAGGTTGAAGGGTTCACGGTTAAAATGATCCGTCCCCGGACTTTATTGTGGAAACTTGGTCTGAAGCGGGGCGATCTTATCAAAGAAATCAACGGTGTTCAGCTCGACAGTGACGAAAAGGTGCTGGAGATATATCAGCAGCTGAAAGAGGCCCGAAATATTTCTATAGGCCTTCAGCGGCGGGGCAAAAATTTAACTTTTGCGTATGAAGTTGAGTAGGAGACGGATAACGGTGAACGTAAAAAAATCCTTTACAATTTTGACCGCCGCATTTTTTGTTTTTCTCATGGTTGGAAATATCCTGGCCCAGCCTAAAGCGGTGTCCCTAACTGGGAAAAAAGGGGAAATGGTCACTCTCGATTTCAAGGATGTTGAATTGAGCGCCCTTGTGAAAACAATCAGCGAGTTGACCGGGAAAAACTTTCTCTACGACAATTCTCTGAAAGGGAAGGTGACCATTATTTCCCCCCAGCAGATGTCCGTTGGTGAAGCTTACGAGCTTTTTCTCACGGTTCTGGGCAGTAAAGGGTTTACCGTTGTCCCTTCCGGCAAAGTCAACAAGATCGTTCCTACCCGAAGCGCCAAGGAAGAAAATATTCCGACAGTCACCCGGCCGGTTGGCGATAGGGTTTCCGAACAATTTGTCACCCGCCTGATTCCACTGAAAAACGTTGACGCCGCCGTCATTGCCTCAACTGTTCTGAAGCCGCTGATTCCTAAAACCAGCAGTGTCGTGGCGTATGCCCCCACGAACACCCTGATCGTTACGGATAATGGGGCCAACATCGGCCGCCTGGTCAAAATTATCCGTGAACTCGATATCTCCGGGAAACTGGGTACTTTCGAAGTCGTCCCTCTCCGAGAAGGTTCCGCGGAGGAGATCGCGGAGATCTGCAACCAGATGCTCTCAGAGGCGATGCAGGAGAATATTCAGGTCGGTGCGGGGGCTGTGGCACGAAAACAAAGAAGAGTCACACAGGCCCGTGGCGGCGGCAAAATTCTTCCCTATACGCGGACGAATTCCCTGATAATTTTGGCTTCGGGCGCGGACTTGGCGACTATCAAAAAGTGGATATGGAAGCTTGACCGCAAACGGGAGGCCGGCCAGTCCAATATTCATGTCTATTACCTTGAAAACGCTGACGCGGAAACCCTGGCCAAAACCTTGAACGAGCTTTTGAGCAAGACCCCGGCGGCCTCTTCCGGAAAGGAGGCTGATCCAAAATCCCCTCTCCGCTCCAGTGAGACTTTCATAACCGCGGACATTCCTACCAACTCGCTGATCATTAATGCGCCTCCCGAAGATTATGAAATTATTGAAGATTTAATCAGGGGGCTGGATATTCAGCGCAAACAGGTCTATGTCGAGGCCCTGATTATGGAACTTTCCCTGGATGCGACCAAAGATCTTGGGGTATCTCTTCAGGGGGCTGCCGATGTCGGCAACGATAGCGTTATTTTCGGAACATCCAACCTGAACCAGGGTAAGGTTTCAATTGGTAATGTAATCAGCACGACTGACGACGGGTATTCAAATCTTCTGGCACAATCAATCGAAGGGATTCTTCTGGGCGGCCTGTTCAATCCCATTACCGTAGGCAGTGGAGACAACGCCATTACCATACCTGCTTTTTCCGCCCTGCTTCATCTCTCCAAGACCAGCGGTGACGTCAATATTCTCTCGGCGCCGCGACTTCTCACTTCGGATAATGAAGAAGCCGAAATCGTCGTCGGCGCCAATGTCCCCATTGTGACGGGAACATTGACCGACACCGGAAGCTCCGGACTGGCCCAGAGTCAAACAGTTGAACGTCAGGATGTCGCCCTGACTCTCCGTTTTACGCCTCAGATCACCCAGGGAAAGCTGATTCGGTTGCAGATATACCAGGAACTCACCGACCTTGTAACCCAGACCCTTGACAGTGTCAACGGTCCCACCTGGACCAAGAGACTGATCAAGAATACGGTTCTCGCGGAAGATAGCCAGACCGTTGTATTGGGCGGGCTGATCGGAACCAACACCCAGGAAAACGTCTCCAAGGTTCCTCTGCTAGGGGATATTCCCGGACTTGGCTGGTTGTTTAAAAGCAAAAGCACAACCGAGCAAAAAACCAATCTCATGGTTTTCATTACCCCAAAGATTATCAGCAATGCTGGTGAACTTCGAGATGTAACCCATAAAAACCGGGAGCTTATGCAGCGCCTGCAAAAAGGGACGGAAGTTTTGCAGGAAATGCTGATTCTGCAGAAAAAGCCGGTTAAAACCGAAAAGTCATCCGGAGCTTACCGATATGGGAACCGCAGTGAAAACCGATGAGCTGACAGCACTTTCTCCTCTTCCCGACCAGGGCTGGGTTCCTCTCGGAAGAATTCTCCGGGAGAGGCACGGGCTCGCGGAAGAAACGCTGCAGGCCGCTCTCGAAAAGCAGAAGGCTTCGGGCAAGCGCGTCGGTGAGGTTCTGCTGGATATGAAGGCTGTCACCAGCCCTATTCTGGCCGGCGCTCTCGCCCTTCAGCAGGGTCTCGATTATCTCGAATCGATCCCCGAAGAACTTTTCTGCGAGACAAGCCTGGAAAATATCCCCGTCTCCTTTTTGCGCAAGCATCTCCTTTTCCCTCTGAAAAAAGAGGGAGGGCGGCTTTTTATTGTCGTGGCCGACCCTCAGGAGACCCAGCCGCTGAACGACTTGGCCGTTCTGACAGGCGGGCCGGTTGAAATTTCACTCTCCTCACCGGAGGAAATCCTTAAGGCCTTGAACCGGAATGTGGAAAAACAAGGGGACAGTTCTCAGGAATTTATTGATGAAATGGAAGGGAACCTTGGCGATAGCCTGGGCGCAAACCTGGAGCCGGCGGATCTTCTGGATACTTCGGATGAAGCGCCGATTATCCGTTTTGTCAACAGCCTGATCACCCAGGGATATAAGCAGCGGGCCAGTGATGTCCACATCGAACCGTTTGAAAACGAGGTGGCTATCCGCTACCGCGTGGACGGGATTCTCTATGATGTTTTGCGTCCTCCCAGTAAGGTTCACGCCGGGCTTATCTCCCGTATCAAGATAATGTCCAATCTCAATATTGCGGAAAAGCGCCTTCCCCAAGACGGGCGTTTCCGGGTGCGTATTGCCGGGAAAGATGTCGATGTCCGGGTCTCGACCCTGCCGACCGCATTTGGTGAGCGGGCAGTCCTGCGGTTGCTGGATAAAAGCAGCAGCATCCTGACTTTGGAAGAACTCGGGATGGAGAGCGCCATGCTCGGTCAGGTCGAAAACCTGATCGGAAAAGCCCACGGCATATTCCTCGTGACCGGTCCCACCGGTTCCGGAAAAACCACAACCCTGTATGCCGCTCTGACCCGGCTGAATTCGCGGGAGAAAAATATTATCACTGTGGAGGACCCCATCGAGTATCAGCTCGCCGGTGTCGGGCAGATCCAGATCAATCCGAAAATCGATTTGACCTTTGCCAGCGGCCTGCGATCCATTCTGCGCCAAGACCCCGACATCATCATGATCGGAGAAATCCGCGATCGTGAAACCGCAGAAATCGCCATTCAGTCCGCTCTTACGGGCCACATGGTGTTTTCCACCCTGCATACTAACGATTCGGCCGGCGCTTTGACGCGGCTGGTGGAAATGGGTGTGGAACCGTTTCTCGCTACGTCCTCCATTGTCGGCATTCTTGCCCAGCGTCTGGTCAGGAGAATCTGTCCTCACTGCCGGATCGAGACGGTTCCTTCGCCCGAGCTGATTCGGGAACTGGAAGTGGAAGGGCTGTATTCGGAAAAGGCTGTTTTCTACCATGGGGAGGGATGTGAGCAGTGCATGAATATCGGTTATCGTGGAAGAACCGGGCTTTACGAACTGCTGGTTGTGGATGAAGAGGCAAGAGATCTTCTGCTGCAGAAAAAAGATTCCGCCACGATAAGAAGTTCCGCTATTCGCGGAGGGATGAAAACCCTCCGAACGGACGGCTTGAAAAAAGCCCTCAAAGGGGAAACGTCGCTTGCGGAAGTTCTCCGGGTGACTCAGGAGGAAGTGTAGCTTTGCCACTTTTCGAGTATTCCGGCTTTAATGCTTCCGGGAAAAAAGTCAGCGGTTTAGTGGAAGGCCCCGGGAAAAAAGCGGTTATTCAGAAACTCCGCAACGAGGGGATCTTTCCTTCAAATTTGCGCGAGGAACGGGAAAGTCATACCCGCCGGTTTGCGTGGCGTGACTTTTTCCGGCGCCAGGTTCCAGCTTTGCAGACAGCGACAGCCACTCGTCAGCTTGCCATTCTGCTGGGAGCGGGCCTGCCCCTGGACGAAGCCTTGGAAACCCTGGGCGAGCAGTTGGATCACCCGGTGCTGGCCCGGGCCATTAACCGGACGCGACAGGATGTCCTCTCCGGCGAGGCTTTTCACCAGGCCCTTGAAAATCAGCGGATTTTTTCGAAACTTTTTACCAGCATGGTCCAGGTCGGAGAGAGCACCGGCCGTCTTGAACAGATCTTGGGACGTCTGGCAGACTTTCTGGAAGAGCAGGCCCAACTTCGCTCGAAAGTTCAGGCCGCACTCGCCTACCCCCTTTTGATGACCCTTATAGGCGTGTTTGTCCTGAGCTTTCTGTTTGTTTACGTCATTCCCAAAGTGACGCTGATGCTGGAGGATCTGGGCCAGACGCTTCCTCTTCCCACCTGGCTGCTGATAGAAACCACCAATTTTTTCAGTACCCACTGGTGGAAGATAATGATCATCGGGGTGCTTCTTGGTTATGGTCTTTTCCGTTTTGCAAAGACCCCGAAAGGGAAAAATCTGTTGGATCGGACCGCTTTGCGTGCGCCGTTGTTCGGAAAACTGAATTTATATATCGCCACCTCCCGTTTCGCCCGCACCCTGGCCATTCTTCTCCACGGCGGGGTTCCCCTGCTGACAGCGTTGGAAATCGTCCGCAACCTTTACCGGAACGGCCTCATCATCAGCGCTCTGGAAACGACCATCATTAGTGTTCGGGAAGGTGAAGGGCTTGCGGTGCCGCTTAGGCAGACCGCTGTTTTTCCTTCCATTGTGGCACAAATGGTGACCATCGGCGAAAAAAGCGGGGAGCTTGAGGATGTCCTGTTCAAGGTGGCCGAGGCACATGAGCAGCAGGTCAGCATGACCCTGACCACCATGCTCTCTCTTCTGGAGCCGTTGATGATTCTAATTATGGGAGTGGTGGTTGGTTTTGTCGTTATCGCAATCCTGTTGCCGATTTTCCAGGCCAGCCAGGGGATTGGCTGATTAATCGAACCATTAATTCTGCAAGGAGGAAAAAGCAGATGGAAGTACCTTCAAAAATGCCCGGATATTTGGATCAGAAAGGTTTTACCCTGATCGAAATCATGGTGGTGGTGGTTATTCTCGGAATTCTGGCCACCTTTATCGTTCCCAAGCTATTGGACAGACCGGATGAAGCCCGCCGTACAAAGGCTACCCTTGATATCCGGGCCTTGGAAGGATCTTTGGGCCTGTTCAAGCTCGACAATGGCTATTACCCATCTACGGAGCAGGGACTTCAATCCCTGGTAACCAAGCCGAGCACTGGGAAAATTCCTTCCAAATATCCTGATGGAGGTTATTTGAAAAAAGTTCCCCAGGATCCGTGGAAGGGAGAATATCTCTATCTCTCCCCCGGAATCCATGATGATATCGACATTATCTGCTACGGGGCTGACGGAGAAGCGGGCGGCGAGGGAAATAATGCCGACATCAACAGCTGGGAAATTGAATAAGCTCAATAAGCAAAGGGGATTCACCCTCCTGGAGTTGACGATAGTCGTTCTCCTCCTCAGCCTTTTTGCTGCGCTGACGATCCCGGTCTTGAGCCGCTTCGGGCGTGACGACCTGGCCTGGTCGTCACGCCGCATCGCCGGAACCGTCCAGTTTCTTTTTAATGAAGCGGCGATCAGCGGTCGGGAACACCGGCTTGCTTTTGAGCTGCAACAAAACCGCATGACCGCCGTGCTGGTGGAAAAAAACGGCGAAACCGTGAGCCTGGAGAGGTGGGAGAAAAGATTGATTTTGCCTGAGAACGTCAAGGTCAAGGATGTCCATATCGCGGGGCGGGGCGTGTTTTCAAGCGGCAGTGCCAATATCCATTTTTTGCCGAGCGGCTTTCTGGAAGAGAGTCTCATTCACCTCTCGGACACGGAGAAAGATATGACTCTTCGGCTTAACCCTTTCACCGGGGCAACTGAGGTCCGGGAAGGATATCATGCTTTCTGAGCGCAAGGGTTTTACCCTGCTCGAGGTGATCATCGCCCTTGCCGTTGTCAGCATTTCCCTGGTGACTCTGCTGGGGCTGAGTAACCGCTGCATTCAGGTCCATCACAAGCTGCAGAAGGTGACGGCGGCCACCCTGCTTGCCCAGCAGCAGATGAACCTGTTTGAAGCGGAAGCCGAGAGCGGGACTTTGAGTTTCGTGGCGCAAAACGGCCGTTTTGAGGATCCGTTTGAACAGTTTCTCTGGACTACCCGATATGAGGACACTCTGCTGGAAGCTGTCAAAATGATAACGGTTTCCGTTTCATGGGAGGGCAAAGAAAAAACCAGTTCCGTGGATCTGACCTCGTTTCTCATGGAAAAGTAACTGCCGATGATGAGGACTCAAAAGGGATTTACGCTCCTGGAAGTGATGATTGCGGTGGCTATTGCCGCATTTCTGATGACAACCATCTATGGTGTCTTCACATCGACCAGTCGCGCGCACAGGAAAGTGGAAGATTCGAGCAGCCGCTTCCATCAGACGCGGGTGTTTTTTGAGCGCTTCAGCCGTGAACTTCGTGGCGCAAACTGGTCTGCGGATAACGCTGGAACCGCCTTTGTCTGCACGGTCGAAGATAACCAGTTCAAAGAGATCCGTTTTTCGACCTCTGCGGATGCTGTTTATGGAACGGCAGGAAGCAATGGAATGATGGTCCGTTATATTCTGGAAGAGGATGCCGAGGATTTTAAAACCCTCTACCGCTCCACGTCCGTGGCGGAAAAACCGGACAGCTCTGAGGCTTCGCAATATATTATGGTCAGCCATATTTCCGCAATGGGGCTCCGGTTTTACAACAAGGGGGACTGGTTTGAAAAATGGAACTCGGAGGATGAGAAGAAACTTCCACGAATGGTGGAGATCACCCTGCATATTCAATTCGAGGAGCAGGTTCTGCCTTTTTCCACCACGGTGGACCTCCCCATGGCCTTGAATTAGGGAATGAAACCATTGAAAAAAGACGAAAATGGGATGGTGCTGCTTCTGGTTCTCGTCATTGTCGTTTTTCTGACATCCCTGGTCGTGGAGTTTGCCTTTTCCACTTTTGTTCAGCTCCGCCTGACGGAAACCTTCAGAGACAGCACCAAAGCTTACTATCTGGCCAAAGGCGGGGTTCAGGCGGGGAGGATGACACTGCAGAACGACACCAACAGTTATGATGCCTACAGCGAGCCCTGGGGGCAATCCTGGGATAATATTGCGGCAGCGGATGGCTCGGTTTCCTTGAAGACTGAGGCTCTGGATGGAAAGCTGGATGTCAATCGGCTGGTGACCGATTTGGGAAACGTCAGTGTTTCTTTCCAGAAAAGATTTTTGTTGTTTTTTGAAAATTTGGAGATAGCGAATCCGGAAGACTTGACGGATGCTTTGATTGACTGGATCGATCCCGACAGCGATCTTCGGCCATTCGGGGCCGAGGGTGATTATTACCAGCGGGAAAAAGGTTTTGCCTGCAAAAACGGCAAGCTCGACAGCCTGGATGAATTATTGAAAATCAAGGGTTTTACTTCGGAAATCGTCAAGAAAATCAAACCCCATCTGACAGTCATGGGGGGTGAAAAAATTAATGTCAATACGGCCGGGTCTGAAGTGCTGATGTCGCTTAGCAACAAGATGTTTGCGGAAGCGGCTGACTATATCGTCGAATACCGGAAAGATTCTCCCTATGAAAAGGTGGCGGATGTTAAAGAAACCTCCGGGCTGGCAGAGGACATATATTTTGCCATAAAATCATCCGTAACGGTAAAAAGTAACTTTTTTCGCATTCATTCGAGTGCCACAGTCAATGACTCACGTAAAAGGATTGAGGCCGTTTTGCAAAAAGACAACAACCGTCTGCTTTCATTTAAGGTGGAATAGAGCGCATGTCTTCCCTTTTTGTCGGTGTGGATATCAGTGGTAACTGCCTCAGGGTGGCCGTTCTCGACATGGGACAGGAGCCCGTGCAGGTCCAGTCCCTGAGTAGGAATTCTTTTTCCTGCGAAGAGGAGCTGGTTGCTTTTCTGCGGAAACTCTTTACGGAGGACTTTCCCCGTCCGCGCAAAGTGGTTGCAGCGTTCCCCGCGAGAAAAGGTTTTTTCAGGCGACTCGCTTTTCCTTTTGCCGATTCCCGAAAAATAGCCTCGGCTCTCCCCTATGAACTCGGGAGCCATCTGCCCGTCGACCTGGAGGATTGCCTGACCAGTTTTCAGAAGCCTTCTGCCGCTCCGGACGGCCATTATCTCGTTTCTGCGGCGGCTGTTCCCGTCACTTCCCTGGAAGCTGTCCTGGCCCCTTTTGAGCAGGCGGCCGTCCCCCTCCACGTCCTTGATATGGCCCCTTTTGCCTATGCGCCGGGTCTGAAGAGCGGCCTGCGGGAGAGCCTCCTTGTCTGCTGTAACGAGGAAGAAGTGACCGTCGCCCTGGTAGAAGATGGAAATGTCAGCGATTATCGTCTTTGGCCTTGCATAGGTGAGCAAAAACCGGGCGAAATTTTGGCTTTCATCCAGTCACAGTCTCTTTTCTATAAAAATCGTAGCGGAGGGGAAAACCTTCCGCTCTGTCTTATCGGCTCTCAAGTCGAACCGGAGCTGATCGGCGCTTTGAAAAATCACGGCCACAGGGTTGTTGCTGAGCCCTTGCCCAAGCTTGGCGGAGCCTCTCCGGCGACGGATTTTATTCCGGCGATTCTGTTGGCTCTGGGGGCTTACGCAAGCAAAAGCCAGGCGTCTTTCAACTTCAGGCAGGGGCCGCTGGCTTTGAAAAACGACTGGTCATCCCTGAAAAAACAGTTGTATGTTTCAGGCAGCTTGGCCGTGCTTGCCATTGTCGCTCTGATCACCTCCCTGACTCTAAATTATATCACCAGGGCCGGGACTCTCTCACGCCTGGACAAGCAGATCCAAAGCACCTATCGGGAAACCTTTCCCGGCTCGAAAATGGTGTCTGAAGTTTCGCTCCACATGCAGAGTCATCTGCGGGAACTGGAAAAGAAGGGCGCGCTTTTCAGAATTGTCAAGAGGTCCTCGACCCTGGAGGTTCTCAAGGATATTTCGGAGCGTTTGCAGGGAATTCCGGATCTGGATTTGCGAACCTATTATTACGATCCCGGAGTCGTGCGTCTGGAGGGAACCACCACTTCGTTTGAAGCGGTCAACCGCATGAGCGGAGATTTGAAACAATCTGAGATGTTCGAAGACATTGAGATTGCCGAAGCTAAAATGAGCCTGGATGGTCGCCATGTCAATTTTCGTATCCGCGTCGCTCTGAAGGGAGGAACATCCGGACCATGATGGATCGTCTGAATCTGAATAAGCGGGAGAAAATATTTGTTTGCGCAGGCGCTGTTATTGTTCTTCTGACTCTCCTGTATGTGGCTGTCATCGCGCCGTATAGCAGTCTGATGTCCCGTCTTGACAGGAAGATAGTCCTGCGACAGAAGCAGGTCAGCGAAGTGGCTGCTCTGAAAAATGAACTGCTCCTGCTGAAAGAGCAGTTGCTTGTGGCTGAGAAGAAGGTTTCTTCAGCCGGGAATTTTTCCCTTTTTTCTTTTGTTGAGCAGAAAGTCCAAGGGGTGGCGGGCAAAGAAAACCTGATTTACATGCGCCCCAAGCCCGCAACTCAGCAGGATGATTTCGAGGAGACATCACTTGAGGTCAAGCTTGAAAAAATAAGCCTTCAGCAGGTCGTTCGGCTTCTTCATGAAATGGAAGCCGCGGATGTACCTCTCAATGTCAAAACTCTTCAGCTCAGAAACCGGGCGAGAAACGCTTCCCTTCTCGATGTCACCTTGGACATCTCCACTTTGCGGAAGAAAACATGAAAAATCGAATAGCGAAAATTTTTTCGGAGTTCGCCTGTAAGTGGCCCTTCCCTACGGAAGGGAAAAAGTATTTTTTTCTGCTGACTTTTCTCCTGCTGGTCGCTTTTTTCTTCAGTGTCCTCTGTTTTTTTCCGGTCAACTCTTTGAAAGGGAGAGTCGAGAGGGATCTTGCCCGGAATCTGAAGGCCGACATCGCTATCGGCAATCTCGCCATGGTTTTCCCTCTGAACTTCGAGGCGAAGGATGTCAGGGCGACCCTGCCCACGCCGACGCCCTATATTCTGAAAATAGATTCCCTCCTTTTGAAGCCGGTTTGGAATGCCTTTTTGAGAGGAACAAGCGCTTACACCTTTTCCGCTCGCCTTAACCAGGGTACAGCCGAAGGAGAGGCGGATGAAGAAGGGCATTTCATTTTAAATCTGCAGAATATGCGTTTTTCTTTCCCCGTGAACGAAAAAGGTTCTTTAATGATGGGTGGAATTGCCAGGGAAGGCCGTTTTTCCGGAAAATATCCGCCGGAAAAAAATGATGAAATGGTCCTGGCGCTGGATATTGAAAAACTGGAGCTGAGCGGAACGAAGGTTCTTGGCCTCGGGCAGGACGTTCTCCCCCTGGGTCAACTCCGTTTGCAGGGGAAAGGCCAGGGGAGGTCATTCCGGGTTGAGCAGCTGAACCTCAGTGGCGGGGCGATTGAAGGGGATGGCGAGGGGGTTGTCGTTCTACGTACTCCCGTGGACAGGAGCACCCTGCGCTTGAATGCGGTTCTGAGGACGGACCCCGGGGTACCCGAAGTCGGAGACCTGTTCTCACTGATCAAAAAGCCGGCGCCGGACGGCTCTTATCAAATCCGCCTCAAGGGGGCCTTGGGACGGCCCCTTTTGCGCTGATTGCAAAAAACACAGAATCGGACTCTTTCGGAAAAAATTATTCTGTTCCAGCAGGTTTTTAATTGTGGCTGTTTGTCCAGGTTGATAACCCGGGGGTTGCGCCCCCCGACGGCGCCTTCTTTCTTTTTACGCCAAAAAGAAAGAAATAAAGAAAAAAGCGCCCCGCGACTTGCCCTTTGGGTTTCCTGCGCTACATGGCCGTTTTGAAGCCGGTCAAAAACTCGCTGTCGCTCAAACAGTTTGCCCGTCTTTTTCTCAAAACATCCCCTTCGCTCCGGCTGCATCGAATGGGGGAAGAGTATCAATCAGCCCTTTTCAACCCCCTATTTTGTAGGTTGACAATTGCCATTCGGATGATTAATTTTGCATAAGCATTGATAATTTTTGGAGAATATCCATGACCGAAGAAAATGATAAGACAATTCAAGCGGATGAAATCGAGACCGGTGATGAAAACAGCAACCAATCCGAAGGTAGCTTGGTCGTCGCCTCCCAGGTCCTCCCTGTGGATCTTCCGATCATTCCGATTCGCCCCCGACCTGCTTTTCCGTCCCTTCTGATACCCATTTCCATTACCGGCGCAGGGAAAATTGCGGCCCTCAAGCGTGCCATGGATCACCCTTCCAAAACCCTCGGCCTGGTGCTGGTCAAAGACACCGAGGCGGAAGATTCCCTGGGTAATCTCCACAAGGTGGGGGTGGCCGGCAATGTTCTTAAGGTCATCCAGGAGGACGATGAAAGCGCAAACTTTCTGTTTAATTGCCTGGAGCGCTTTTCCATCGAAAAAACCCGTCGGAGCGACGACATTTATTTTGCCCAAGTCAAATATCACCTCAGCACCGAGCTTTCCGTCAACCGTGAATTAAAAGCCTACTCCATGGCCATTATCGCCGCTCTTAAGGAACTGGTGCAGATCAATCCCCTTTATTCGGAAGAAATCAAAGCTTTCCTGACCCGTTCCAGCATGGATGATCCCGGAAGACTGGCCGATTTTGCCGCCAATCTTACTACCGGCGAGGGTGAGGAACTGCAAAAAATTCTTGAGACGTTTGATGTTCGGAAGCGCATCGACCGGGTCCTGGTTTTATTGAAAAAGGAGCTGGAGATTTCCAGGTTACAGGGAAAAATTTCCAAGCAGATCGAGGAAAAGATTTCCAAACAGCAGCATGAATTTTTCCTCAAGGAGCAGTTCAAGGCGATCAAGAAAGAACTTGGACTGGAAAAAGAAGGGAAAACATCAGAGCTTGAAAAATTTCAGGAGCGCCTGAAAAAACTAAAACTGAATGAAGAAGCCCAGAGTACTGTTGAAGAGGAACTCACTAAGCTTGCCTTTCTCGAACCCTCTTCCCCTGAATATAACGTCAGCCATAACTACCTAGAATGGCTCACTATTCTCCCCTGGGGAAAATTCAGCAAGGACTCTTTTAATATTGACCGCGGGCGGAAGGTTCTAGACAGGGACCATTACGGCCTGGAGGATGTCAAAGAGCGTATTCTCGAGTTTATCGCCGTGGGCAAAATGAAAGGGGACATTTCCGGATCCATTCTCTGTCTCGTAGGACCTCCCGGGGTAGGCAAAACCTCTGTCGGCAGGAGTATCGCTAACGCCCTGAACCGATCCTTTTACAGGTTCTCCCTCGGCGGCATGCGGGATGAAGCCGAAATCAAGGGGCATCGCCGTACCTATATCGGCGCCATGCCCGGCCGCTTTATCCAGGCCATGAAGATTGCGGCCACGGAAAATCCGGTCATCATGCTCGATGAAATCGACAAGATCGGTGCTTCGTTTCAGGGTGATCCGGCCTCTGCGTTGCTGGAGGTCCTCGATCCCGAGCAGAACTCCAGCTTTCGGGATCATTATCTCGACGTGCCTTTCGATCTTTCCAATGTCCTCTTTATCGCTACCGCCAACCAACTCGATACCATCCCGGCACCCCTCCTCGACCGTATGGAGGTGATTCGTCTGGCCGGCTACATCCTTGAGGAAAAAATCGAGATCGCCCGGCGTTACCTTGTTCCAAAGGGGCTCAAAACCCATGGCCTGCAAAAAGGGCAGGTCTCCATACCGAAGGAAAGTCTGCGCACCATCATTGATGAGTACGCCCGTGAGGCCGGTGTGCGCAGCCTTGAAAACCGCATCAAAAAAATCATGCGCAAAGCGACCATGAAAATCGCCACAGAAAAGGTGGAAAAGGTCAGCGTGCGCAAAGGCGATCTAGAGGAGTTCCTGGGCAAACCGGTCTTTACCGAGGACGAGGTCTTTGCCAATACGCCCGGTGTAGTTACCGGCCTGGCCTGGACCAGCATGGGGGGAGCAACCCTGCAGATCGAGGCCGCGGCGATCCAGAGTCAAAGCAAAGGGTTCAAGCAGACAGGACAGCTCGGCAACGTTATGGTGGAAAGTTCTGAAATCGCCTACTCCTACGTCAATGCACACCTCAAGGATTATGGCCAGGAGCCGGAATCTTTCGACACGAAATTCATTCACCTTCACGTGCCCGCCGGAGCCACGCCCAAGGATGGTCCGTCGGCCGGCGTCACCATGACCACGGCTCTCATTTCGCTGATCAAAAACGAGCCGGTAATCGACAAGCTCGGCATGACCGGCGAGATGACCCTGACCGGGAAAGTACTGCCCATCGGAGGGCTCAAGGAGAAGACCATCGCAGCGCGTCGTGTCGGTCTCAAAACGCTTATTTTCCCGGAAGGAAACCGCAAGGATTTTGAAGAACTTCCGGAGTATCTGAAAGAGGGTCTGGACGTCCATTTCGCAAAAGAGTTTAAGGACGTTTTCAAGATTGCCTTTGCCGCGAAAAAAAGGAAAAAGGTCTGAGCTGTCGGAAGAAATTGATTGCCAATCATCAGGCAAAAAGCCGTTGACGAACCGGGATAGACCTGCTAGCTTTACAAACCATGAGAAGCCTCTGTTTTTTAACAACAAAATTTCGTTGGTGGTGCTTGTGGATCGTTCCCATGTCGGTTGCGGGGCGATAACCCTTGGGTGCGCTCCGGACCAGAGGTCCGCGGCAGCATGTGAGAGAAAAAAGAAATTCTTGAAAGCCGTGGACGACAAAACCACGGCTTTTTTTATTGGGAAAATGTTCAGGGTAATGGCCTCGCACCGCCCATTCCAAGGGTCGCATGAACCCATCCGTGGGGCTTGGCTGTCGCCATCCGGGCGCCAGACACCCTTTACATGGGCACTACGAGTCCATCAGCCAACGAGATAAATAGTTTCTTTTTTGGATTTAAATCACTTGTATTGGAGAAAATGAAAAATGAGTAGAGTTTTATCCGGAATCCAGCCTTCAGGCTCTCTGCATCTTGGCAATTACTTCGGTATGATGAAGAAGATGATCGATTACCAGGAGAATGCCGAGCTTTTCTGCTTTATTGCCAACTATCACGCCATGACCAGCCTGCAGGACGGCAAAGCCCTGTCCAAGGGGACGCTTGAGGCGGCAGCCAACTTTCTGGCCCTCGGTCTTGACCCTGAAAAATCGATTTTCTGGGTCCAGTCCGATGTCATTGAAGTGCAGGAGCTCACCTGGGTCCTTTCCAATTTCACCCCCATGGGCCTGCTGGAGCGTTGCCACAGCTACAAGGACAAGGTGGTCAAGGGTCTCGCCCCCAACCACGGTCTTTTTGCCTACCCTGTTCTGATGAGCGCCGACATTCTCATGTTCCAGAGCGAAATCATCCCGGTCGGCAAAGATCAGAAGCAGCATGTCGAAGTGACTCGGGATATCGCCATAAAATTCAACAATGAATACGGCGACGTCTTTACCCTGCCCGAGCCCCAGATTGATGAAGATGTTGCTACCGTCCCCGGCCTGGACGGCCAGAAGATGAGCAAAAGCTACGGCAACACCATCGATCTTTTTCTTGAGGAAAAGGCCCTGCGCAAACAGATCATGCGCATCGTCACCGATGCCACCCCGGTCGAGGATCCCAAGGATCCTGATAAGTGCAATGTTTTCAAGATCTACCGGCTTTTTCTGAACAAGGAACAGGAGACAGACCTGCGGAAACGGTATCTGGCCGGCGGCATGGGCTACGGCGAGGTCAAGCAGGAGCTTTTTGAAACCGTGCGGGATTTCTTCACTCCCTTTGCGGAGAAGCGCAAGGAACTCCTGGCGGATACTGATGGATTGAAAAAAATCCTCGCCGAAGGGGCTGAAAAAGCTCGCTACATCGGCAGCAAGACCATGCGCAAGGTGAGGAAAAAAGTAGGGCTTGTTTATTGAGGTAAACCAGGTTAACCAAAAAAATAATGATTAAAAAAGACCTGACCCCAAAGGAGGCTGTAATGAAATCTCGTTTCGCTCCGGCTTTTCAGTATGTTGTATTGTTTGCCTTGATCATTGGGCTCGGCGGTTGCCAAACTGCCTATTACAGCACCATGGAAAAGATGGGCGTGCATAAGCGCGATATTCTTGTGGATCGTGTCGAAGAAGCGCGGGATGCCCAGGAGGAGGCCAAGGACCAGTTCAAATCGGCCCTCGATAGGTTTTCGGCGGTTCTCCGCTTTGACGGTGGTGAGCTTGAAGAAAAGTACCGCCAATTGAACGACGAGTATGAGGACAGTCTGGAAGGGGCGGAAGAAGTTCGCGAACGCATTGATAGCGTGGAGGACGTCGCCGAGGCACTGTTCGAAGAGTGGGAACAAGAACTTGAGCAGTACAGCCGAGCCGACCTGCGCCGCTCCAGTGAAAAAAAGCTCAGGGAAACGCGTACCCATTACAAGCGCCTGATTCGGGCCATGCGCCGGGCCGAAAAATCGATGGACCCGCCTCTGGCTGCGTTTCAGGATCAGGTCCTGTATCTTAAGCACAACCTCAACGCAAGGGCGATTTCCTCGCTTCAGGGAGAACTGGCTTCGGTCAAGTCGGATATCGGCGTTCTTATTCGCGAGATGGAAAAGTCGATTGCCGAGGCGGACTCTTTTATAAAGGGTTTGGATCAATAACTGGAAATTTAGAGAAGCACCCTTCATGTTTGACAAGGCCCGCAAAAAAAGCGGGCCTTTTGGTTTTCAGAGGATGCTCTTACCGAACAGTGAAGCGGCCAGTTCCACGGCGATGCGTGATGTCTGGTTGCGGGTATCGAGGATGGGATTGATCTCCACCAGGTCGAGGGAGGAAAAACGGTCCGAGTCGGCAATGATCTCCATGAGGAGCATGGCTTCCCGGTAAGTCAGGCCCCCGTTGGAGGGGGTGCCGACGCCGGGAGCTTCATGGGGCTCGAGGGCGTCCAGATCGAGGCTGACGTGAAGGCGTTCGCGATGGCTCAGCTTTTCAAGCGCCTCATTGGCAACTCTGGCCATCCCCCTTTCATCGATATCCCGCATGGTGTAGATCGTTATACCGTTCTCCTTGAGCCGCTCCCGCTCTGCCCTGTCCAAATCCCGAATGCCGATCATGACGATATCTTCAGGGGCCAGCTTGGGTCCCTGGCGTCCGACGTTCACGAGGCCTGGGAAACCGTCTCCAAGAAGGACGGAGACAGGCATGCCGTGAATGTTTCCGGATGGAGAGCTCTCCGGGGTGTTGGCGTCGCCGTGAGCGTCAATCCAGATCACCCCGGTTGGCCCATCATGGGTTATTCCGCCGATGGAGCCGATGGCAATGGAATGATCGCCGCCCAGAAACACCGGAGAAAAACCATTTTCGACGGCCGCCCTGGCCTCTTTGTACAAGGTTTCACAGACCTTTTGAATCGCAGTCAGGTACGTACCGTTCTCGGTTTCGTCCAGAGAGTCGCGGATAGGTACAGAAAGGTTTCCGGTGTCGTGAACCTCATACCCCAGTTTTTTCAGGCGCGTTGACAGCCCGGCATAGCGGATGGAGCTCGGTCCCATGTCGACACCGCGGTTGGACTGGCCGAGATCAAGGGGAATGCCGATTATTTTTATTTTTCCTTTCATGCGGGTTTTCTCCAGCTGAGTACTTCATTCACGCAGGTTATTCCAGAGATTTACAATGAAATCCTGCACGTTGGTCAGGATGGCTATCGATTGAGCTGAACCGCGGTTGACCAGTTTAGCGGCGCTGAATTCAGTCATGTCCACGACGTAGAAAAACACCGGACGAATCGTGCCGTCATCCATGATCCGGTAGCTGGGCGTCATGTTCCCGAAGGCGATAGCGTGAAGCTGGGTGGCCAGGGCCACCACCGTAGTGGCTTTGCGGGCATGGACCCGCATGGCGTCCTGGGCTCGGCAGGAATCGGAAATCACCTCGGGGAGCGGCCCGTCATCGCGGATCGATCCGGCCAGAACGTAAGGGACCCTGTTTTTTTCGCATGCGTAAATGATTCCGTCCCGGATATTCAGGGGTTCCAAAGCCTTTCGGATGCCGCCTGCTCTGCGCACTTCATTCAAAATGTCCAGGTGGTTGTAATGGCCATTCTGTTTCAGGGTCTGTGTATAGATATCCTGGCCCAGGCCGGTGCCGAAACAGCCGGCCTCGAGATCGTGGGTGGCAAGCGCGTTGCCGGCCAGCAGGGCATGGCAGTAGCCGTTTTCAATCAGGCCTTGCATGGCATTGCGGCTGTCTTTGTCAAAGGCAACAGCCGGTCCAAGCACCCACGCGATGGTGCCGTGCTCCCGGTCATGGCGGAGAATCTCATAAAGTTGATCATAGGAGTTGGAAAACGGGGTTTCCCGGGTGCCATGGGTGTGAAAGGAAAATTTGTCTGCTGACTGTCTTGACTTGGAACGAAAACCGCTGACATGGACAAAAATACCTTCCTCGCCGTTTTCCGTCCGGCCGATGACCACCGGGTCGCTTTTTTTCAGGTTGCGCGCTTCCACGACCCGCAGAGTTCCTTCTCCCAGAACGAGGACAGAATCCATTCGGCTTTCGGGGGCCAGAAGCCAGCGGCCTTTCCCGAGGTGGACGTATTCCGGATAATTGGACGTGGCATGATAGTTTTCCGGAGCCACGCCATCAATTGGCGCTGGTTTCACCTGGACGGCCGGTGCTTTTCTCAGTCTGGGGTTGTTGAAGTTTGGCGGGGCGTATCTTGGGATAGGGGAATCCATAGTTCCTCACGATTAATTATGCAATTCGGTAAATTACCGGTCTATGATAGTAAAGATTACCAGGGATTGGCCATTTTTTCGGGGCTTAAGTAAACCTGCGATAATTAAAATGGTATAATGACAAATAGATACGGGCCCTGGATTCGCAAATATTGGCAAATTGGTTCAATGAGCTTTTGGAGTGTCTCCGATGAAAAGACGTGAAAAACTCGAACATCGAGAAAGAGTAAAGATTTTCGGTCCGGCCATTGCCCTCACGATTATCGGTTTTATCGTGGCCTTCCAGTTTGTTCAGCCAGCCCCACCCCGCAGGATCGTCATCGCCACCGGATCACCCACGGGGGCCTACTATGCTTTTGGAAAAACGTTAAGTGAGTTGCTTGAAAAAGACGGGATAACCCTGGAAGTCCGCACTACCGCCGGATCCGTGGAAAACATCGAGCTGCTTGAAGCGGATAGCGATGGCGTGGATGTGGCTTTTATTCAGGGCGGAACGGGGAGCCTGGCCAAGGGCAATGAGATTGTTTCCCTGGGAAGTCTCTATTTCGAGCCGTTGTGGATCTTCCACAAGCCGGATATTCCGTTGAACCTGATATCCGATATGCAGGGCCTGCGCATTGCAGTGGGGGGAGAGGGGAGCGGAACTCGGGTTCTGGCCATGGAGCTCCTCGGCCTTAACGGCATCAGCGAAAAAAACACGAAGATTTTCTCGCCAAAGTCCCAAACAGCCAGTGAAATGCTTTTGACTGGAGATCTGGACGCCGCTTTTTTCGTCGCCTCCCATCAGGCACCGATCATCAAACGATTGCTGGAATCCGGGTCGGTCAAACTGATGGGGGTCAAGCGCGCCGAGGCCTATGCACTGCGCTATCACTATCTCCATGTGCTCAACCTGCCTGAAGGGGTCATCGACTTTATGGCCAACATTCCGGCCGAGGATTTCACCCTGGTGGCGCCGACTACGCAACTGGCGGCAAGGTCCAGCCTTCATCCGGCCCTGATCGAGGCCCTCCTGATGGCCGCAAAAAAAGTCCATGAGAAAGGGGGCGGTTTTGAACGCAAGGGGCAGTTTCCGGCGCCCATATATCTCGATTTTGAGCTGAGCGGGAGCGCTGAACGGTTTTACAAGCATGGTCCCCCGTTTCTGCAGCGCTACCTCCCTTTCTGGCTCGCCAGTTTCCTGTCCCGCATCAAGATTCTTCTGCTGCCGCTGGTGGTACTTTTATTTCCATTTTTCAAAATCATGCCACCCATTTACCAGTGGCGAATCCGTTCCCGTGTTTATCGCTGGTATGCACAGCTTGAGGCGATCGACCCTGAGCTGAACAAGGATATTGCCCCGGAAAACCTGGAAAAGAATCTGGCTTTATTGGATGATCTTGAAGACAAGGTTTCCAATATCCATGTGCCTCTGGCATACACGGATATGCTTTATCATTTCCGGCTCCACATCGATCTTCTGCGGAAAAAGCTAAATGTCGAAAAAGGGAAGATGGATGCCGGGAATTCCTGAAGGAATTTCAGAGTTTGGTTGAATGAACGGGGAAAGAAAACCCTTTCTCCCGAAAAAAATATCATTCCCAACAGAAACTTTATTTTTTAGGCTGTAAGCCGTTCCCGATCGGAGTGTGGAAATGGGTTTAATCAAATGTCCGGAGTGTGATTATGAGATTTCAAGTCAGGCCATTATGTGCATTAAGTGCGGGAATCCGATTAATAAAAGTACTGAACCACAAAGCCACTTGAGTGCTGCCTGGAACGCAGTTACAAAGTCCAGAACACCTATCAATGTTTTTTCACTGGCAATGATGGCTTGCTCCGCAATTCTTGGGGTCAGCGCTACTCAAGTAAGCAGTGAATTCGCTTTGACCGTATTTACCTACACTCTGCATATTTTTCTGGCTGTATCCGGAATGTTTTTCGCCATCCTTCTATTTTGTCGAAAAGGGATGTATCATCCTGAAGAATTAGCGAAATCAAAACAAGCGGGGGCTGATGACCTTGGTCAGGATAAGCCGGTCGTCGCGGCTGTGTTTATCATAATTATGCTTGTTTCGTATGGTATCTACCAATGGATAACAGTTTCCGGAAACTAGGTAGCATAACAAAAGACTGGAAAGGGGTTTGTTCCCCTGGTTTCCATGCTGCTGCACCTTGCAGCGACAAGCCAATCATGGCTGTTCCCATAAATTATTGCGCACGATAAAAAAACAGAAAAGGGCCGTGCCAATAAGGCCAATGAGGGTCGGACCAAGGCAAGTTCCCAATTTACAATATTACCCCCCATTTTCTTAATTCGAAAGGGAGCCGGGGCCGGCTTGCAAGATTGCAACTCGCAATAGCGAGTGTCCCAGGGGTCGTTATCAAAAAACTTTATAAATTACTGGTTAGCCAAATAAATGGACACTCGGATGGAGAAGTATGGACGAAAAATAGGGACAGCGCCCTTTTTAGGCGAGTTTCGGGGCCAGCATACTTAATTCAAAACAAAAAAGTTCCCGACGCAAAGTGCCCCACAAACACCCCATAATAATTCGGGATACCCGCCACCTACAGAAAAGCCCCGCCAATTTTGGCGAGGCTTCTTCCTTTTTGAGAGGATTTCCCGGTTAAGATTTTTCCACGTTTGTTGCCTGAGGGCCTTTCTGCCCTTCAGTCACGTCGAAAGTCACACGATCTCCTTCCGAGAGTGATTTGAAACCTTCCCCCTGGATAGCGGTATGGTGAACAAATACATCCGGTCCACTTTCCTGTTCGATAAATCCGAACCCCTTGCTGTCGTTAAACCATTTTACAGTACCTGTAGCCATTTTTCTCTTACCCCCCTAGTGTTTTCCTTGTGAAAATCCAATCGCACTAAAAAGAAAAAACAGGCTTAACAGGTCTGTTTTTACGATTTGCACTGTGCCAACCTGCAAACGAAAAAATTTTCACAAATTCCATTAATTTGAACAGCATACCATAAAAGAAAAGTTCGTCTTTATTGAGCCCTGATTTTTTCAGGTTTCGAGCATGGTATCCCTCTCAAATGCAAGAACGTCATTCTGGACAGAGCTGTTTTCTTCACTTTTGAAAACCGGGACACTCCTTCCTTCCCAACTAAAGTTGCAGGAAACTGAGAGGACGATATAATGGCAATGCCTCCTGAGAGATTGACACCATGACATCACCCCGACGGTAAGCCCTCCTGGCCACCGGATCTGCCGGAAATTCAGATAGAAGGGGACAAATTTTTTATTGATTTGATGAGATAGACTAATTAACAACGTCCCTAACCCTCATTTGAAATATGGAGTAACACCTGTGTGGCATTTTCCATAACTGGAGAGAAGTATGGCTGAAACATCCACTGAGAAAACAAAACGGAAAAAACTGGGCATGGTTCTTTTTTCCAACATGTTGAAGCGCTTTATTAAAAATGGGACATTGCGGGTGATTGAGTCTGATGGGACTTTGACCGAATTCAAGGGTACTCCTGAGCCAGTCGCCACAGTACGTTTACATGATCCAACCCTGCCTTTTAAGATGTTCCGGAACCCTGAATTAAATACAGGCGAAGCCTATATGGATGGTACCTTAACCTTCGAAGATTGCACGCTTAAGGACTTTCTGGAGCTGTTTTCTATCAATCGCGGGGCTATAGCCTCTTATCCGATGCAAAAAGTCCTGCGCCGGATTTCACGCAGTGTGCGATCTTTTCAACAACGCAACCCCATTGGCAAAGCTCAGAAAAATGTTGCGCACCACTATGATTTATCTGCAGAAATGTACAGCTTGTTTCTGGATAAAGACATGCAATACTCGTGTGCATATTTTGAAAACGGTGATGAGTCACTGTGGGAAGCGCAAGAAAAAAAGAAACGCCATATTGCTGCCAAACTTAAGCTAGAAGACGGCCAACGTATTCTGGATATTGGATGCGGTTGGGGTGGAATGGCTCTTTATTTGGCCAAACGTGCCAATGTTGAAGTCCTGGGTGTGACACTGTCTGAAGAGCAATACCAATCGGCCGTCGAACGTTCAAAGGCCGCTGGTTTGTCTGACCGGGTACGTTTTAAGTTGCTCGACTATCGTAAAGTAAATGAGCGTTTTGACCGCATTGTCTCCGTTGGAATGTTTGAACATGTTGGTGTGTCGCGTTACGACGAATTTTTTGGAAAAGTTTATGAGCTTTTGCAGCATGATGGCTTTGCTTTGCTGCATTCTATCGGTCACATGAGCCCACCCTCGGTGGCGAGCCCCTGGTTGCGCAAATATATTTTTCCTGGCGCTTATTCCCCAGCTTTGTCCGAGACATTCGCTGCTACGGAACGCCAGCACCTCTGGGTAAGTGATGTTGAGGTATTACGTGTTCATTATGCGGATACGTTGGTCGAATGGAACAAACGGTTCCAGGAAAATAGAACACGCATAGCTGAAATATATGATGAACGTTTTTGCCGCATGTGGGAATTTTATCTGCTAAGCGCAGAAACGATGTTTCGCACGGGTGCACAGATGGTATTTCAGATGCAGCTCTCCCGTATCCGAGAGGCAGCAGGATTGACCCGAGACTATATGTTTGAAACAGAAGAGATGTACCGGAAACAAGACACCAAACAAGACACCAAACAAGACTATTGATGCCACTCTCAAGATTTTAATGGGTAGAGCATCCAGGGACGTTTTGCACAGGCACTATATCTTCCGACAGAATGTAACATGTGTTGACTCGATAACCAGTAAGTATGAAGCGGTTTGGGGTTTGCCAATGACGTTAAATTGCAGATTGCCCACATCAGATCGTTTTGGCCTGACCCGGGGAGAGATGAAGGGACAGGATATTTAACTCAAAAAAAATTTCAACCCTCAACCCCTTGTATGCATCAGCTGCGATGTAAGGAAAGCCATGAATCCCGATATCAACGATCTTTTGGTTTTTCTCAGAGACAATGAAATGGCTATCAGCAGGCTTTACCGTCAGTTCTCTGAAACTTTCCCGGAGGATGCCGAGTTCTGGGGAAAAATAAGCTATCAGGAAATTTCTCACGGCGAGGATATTGATCAGCTTCGGAAGCTGGCGGCGGAAGGGACACTTCCCCTCGGGAAATCAAAGTTACGGGCTCAAGCGGTACAGACCAATATCCGCTATATAAACACGTTAATCGAAGAATGCCGGGCGGGATGGATGCCCAAAAAGAAAGCCTACGCCCTGGCGTTGGACCTTGAGAACGCGCTAATCGAAAAGAAGTTTTTGGACGTCTTCGATTTTTCCATGGTCGAGGAGTATAAGTCTATCCAAATGAAGTTGGTTATCGAAACCGAAAAACATCGGAAATGGATTGCCGAATTGCTGAAATCGCTCGGTTAATGAATCGCATAACCTCAGAAGGAGCCGGAGGCAGGCTTACAAGATTGCAACCATTTCTCAGAATTTTATGAAACTGATAATCTCTCATTTTATAGCGTTTCTTGTTGGTGCTCTTGGTGGTGCCATTGCTCTTTATTGGGGAATAAAACATACAAAGCAAAGACAACAAAAAGAGACATCTTACAGACTGGAAAGCAATTTTGAAAAAGTTTCTAATTTGATGCCAAAGTTAATCAAGGAGATAAAAGCCGATATAAAAAATGATGAATCAAAGGTTGTTCGGGAATTTGTGGTTTTACCGACCACAAAACACTCTTCCAGCGATTCGAAGGGAAGATTTATTTACTATGAGGATCAACACAAAGACCTGATGGAACATTTAGATATTCTTGAAGAAAGCGATTTTATCCTCGATGTAACTTCAGGGAATACACCCGCCTACAGGCTTACTGACGTGTTTATTCATCTGTTAAAAGATGAAATAAATCCCAAAACATGATACCAAATTCAGAAGCAAATGGCTCCTGGTGCAAAGCGTCCCCAACCCGCTTGGATTTTTTGATCCTCGTGAAAAAACAACCCTGTCATCGTAAAGGTGTCAATCTTGAAAGAATGGTCCCCCGCCAAAAAATGGAACCCTTTCAACAGCTATAAACTTCTGGCTCATGTCTACCGTTGGCGCCACATCGAGCGCGAAAAGGCTATTCCACAACCTGCTCTGGTCACCATTGATCCCATCAACAAGTGCAACCTCAGGTGTGAGTGGTGCAACGCCGAGTTCATGCTGAAAGAAAACAACCGGATGATGAGTCGGGATACGTTGATGGCTCTTGCTGACTTCTTACCCCGCTGGCAAGGGTGCCAGGAGTGGCCGGCGGGCGTGGAGGCTATCTGTATTGCCGGCGGCGGCGAGCCTTTGCTGCACCCGGATATCGGCCCATTCATCGAGCGAGCGGTGGCCAACGGACTTGAAGTAGGGGTCGTAACCAACGGCACCAACCTAGACGAACTACTGGAACCTCTGTCCAAATGTACCTGGGTCGGTGTTTCGGTAGACGCGGGCACTGCCGCCACCTTTAAGCGGCTTAAACAGGTGGACTGTTTCAAGCGTGTTTTAGACAATATACAACAACTGACTGTCTATGCCGCAGCTCACGACTGCCGCCTGGGGCGCGGTCGCGCCGGCCATGGTGTCTCCTACAAGTATCTGCTGACGCCGGACAACATCGACGACATCGTTCCCGCCGTTCGGTTGGCGAAGACACTGGGCTGTACAAATTTCCATTTACGTCCGGCGAGTATTGCCTGGGACAAGCTAGCCGCTCAAAAATCGACCCTGTTTCACAACGGGGAAGACATACGTCTTGAAGTAGCCCTAGAAACAGTTCGTCCACTGGAAGATGAGACGTTTGGTGTCTATGGCATAACTCACAAATTCAATAGTGACCTCAACTTCGCCAACAGTTTCAATCATTGCCATGCAATCTTTATGACCTGTGTGGTCATGCCGCCACGAGATGAAAACAGAGAACGGTTCCGGTTGGGCTTCTGCTGTGACCGGCGGGGCGACCTGAGGCTGGAAGCGACGGGAGTTGGAAGCTCGGTGGAGGAAATCGCTGATTTCTGGGGTAGTGGCAAACACTGGGCCATTTTTGATACCATCGACCTGGCAAACTGTCCGCGCTGTACCTACCAGCCACATAACCAGATTATGGAACATGTGATACTGGAAGACAGCATGACCTACAAATTCATCTGAATAGTATTCCCATGCGCCTTATCCTCATTGCCCACGGGTTGATCAACCAAAGCGGCCATCATTACATGGAAGCCCGCGCCTTTAAAGAAGAGGCAGCAAAGCACTATTTGGACTGTAAGATTCTGGCCCATCGTGACATCGGTCCCTTGATTCGTGATGAGTTAGATGCCCTGCCCCTGTTTCAGCACACGCCCTATAAACCACTTCATAAACGACGCTACCTTGCTCCCCTGCTGGATTTTATATTCTTTGGCCGGGCGATGAAAAATCAGTTGCTGAGTTTGCCTGCCGAAACAATCACCTCACCAGACATATTGGTGTGCTCTATTACCAGGGCTCGTGAAATACTTGGCCTGGCATTGTGGTTAGCCCGAACACCTCAAAATAAACACCCTTTTCTGGTGCTCAATTTCATGATCGATGATATTTCCCAGCCATTCAGCAAAACGAAACATCGGTCCATAAATATAAAGCCCGCACGATTCTATCGATTCGCTTTCAACCTTCTGAAAAAAAGTTTCGATCCGGACCGCCTGTTGTTATCTGCGGGTGGAACCGCTTTCGCTCAGACCATGGCCGGGATTCTTAACCATCCGGTAGAGGATTTCCCTCTGCCGGTCCAACATGAGTTTCCCGTCGTTCGACCCGAAAATCAATTTTTTGAGCAAGCACCGTTGATCGCTTTTTTAGGGTGGATGCGGGAGCGTAAAGGATCGGATCTGGCAGGTCCAGTCATACGCCGGGTTCTGCAGCAACATCCCTGTTGCCGTTTTTTCTTACAGGCTAATCCAATATGCTGGGAAAAACGCTGGACGGATGACATCGGGCAGAACGCTATGACGCGAGTTCATATTCATAGAGGAGAGATGACTCAGGAGGAATATCAAAACACCATGAGCAGGGCTGATCTCGTACTCCTCCCCTACCTTTCGGCGGGATACACCCTGCAGACATCCGGGATATTTTCTGAAGCCATGGCCATGGGCAAGGTTAGTATTATCCCCGAAGGAACCTGGATGGCAGATATGACTAAAAAGCTTGGCGGCGGCGGCGTATTGTATGCCCGGCATGAAGTGGGGGCTATTGCCGAAGCCATCCTGAAGGCGCTGGAGCACCTTCCTCAACTGACCCGGGATATGCAGGGCATCAGCAGCATGTGGCGAGAGAGCATGGGCATGAAAGCTTTTGTGCAGCGGATTCTTGACGCTGCTGGCTGACAAAGTGGCGCCAACAGAGCTTTCCCCGTAAAAAGTATAAAGTATATAGTTCAAGGGGTTATTGATGTGCGGTATTGTTGGTATTTTTAATAGAAATAATCAGCCTGTAGATTTTCATATTTTACGAAGAATGTCTGATACACAGAGGCACAGAGGGCCGGATGACCAGAGTTTCGTCGGGTTTTCTTTTGCGGAAAGAAATGTCGTCCGGGTTCATGACGAAGAGGATAAAAATATAGCCTGTCACGGAGGGGTTGGTTTTAACAGACTTTCGATTTTGGATCTCTCAGTTAATGGTCGCCAACCTATGATTTCACGTAATAGGCAGGTGACAATTGCCTATAATGGTGAGACGTATAATGCATTTAAATTCAGGAAAAATCTCGAAGAGAAGGGACATTTTTTTCAGAGTAACAGTGATACAGAAATTCTCCTCTATCTCTATCAGGAGCAAGGTATAAAAAAATTACTGGAGCTGATCAACGGGATGTTTGCTCTCTGTATTGTAGATTTGACTCTTGGGAAAATGTTTCTTGTCCGAGATCATGCCGGTATTAAACCACTGTATTGGTACAAAAGTGGAAGCACCATTCTTTTTGCATCTGAAATTAAGGCTTTTTACAAGCATCCCATCTTTGCAGCTGAACTCAATCCTGAAAATGTTGATGAATATGCGCTATTGGGCTACACGGCCTATGATCGGACTCTTTTTAAGGGAGTCCATCAGATCCCTCCGGCCCATTTCATGGAATTCACCATGGAGGGCCAGGAGCTTAAGCGCTATTGGGAGCCAGCTCTTTCAGTAAAAAATGCATCTGGTACACGAGCGACTGCCTCCGCGCTTGAGTCCGTATTGAAAGATGCAATGCAATCACAACTTAGAAGCGATGTGAAGGTTGGTTGTCAGTTGTCCGGTGGGATAGATTCTTCACTGGTTACAACCTTTGCGCGTCGCTATTTCAGCGACGGTATGAATACCTTTTCCGTGATTCCTGAAAACAGAAAATTTTCAGAGGAAGAATATATTGATCAGGTAATCGAAAAAACACAGCCCGATGCGCACAAGATAAAGATTACGCCCAAGTACTGGGTCGATAATATTTGCGCCGCAACCTACCATCTAGATGCACCGGTGAGTTTTGCCCACACCCTGGCCATTAAAAAACTGGCAGAGGAGGCGAGTGGCTATGTGAAAGTTCTGTTGAGTGGGGAAGGGGCTGATGAAGTTATGGGCGGCTACCCTGAATTTTACCGGCATGCCTACAGGCAACGCCATTTAGCCAGGATCCTGCTTGGTTCAAAAATACCAATCATCGGAAAAAAAACAAAAAAATATTTTCTCCCCCGGATGGATGAAAGCGATTTTTTTATTCGTGTCCGGAGCGTAAGTTACAAATATGGCCACTTGGTAAAGGCCGATATCAACGCTGCGGCTTTTTTTGCGCAGCATCGGGAATTATTTCCCGTTAGTGGTGATTCCTCAGAAAAAATAAGGGTTTATGATATGAGGGGGAGGCTGGTACATCTTCTTGCAATGCAGGACCGAATGACAATGGCCCACTCAGTTGAAAACCGTGTGCCCTTTCTCGACAGGAATATTATCGATTTCGTGTTTTCAAAACCATCTGAGTATTTCCTGCGGGCTAGCTATAACCCAAAGGATGCTAAATCACCTAACAGGTACACTAAAATCCTTCTCAAAAAGGTGGCTTCGAAATACTACAGCAAAGATTTTGTATATCGAAAAAAAATGGGTTTCGGTCAGCCTCTTTACGACTATTTGGTATTTCCGCAGATGAAGGAAATGATTCACGATCAGATTTTGCCGGGGATAAAGAACCGGGAGCTCTTCAATCACGATTTTTTATCCGCCTCTTATAAGAAGATGGAAGGGCAGCCCCATGGAAGGAACAAGCACTGGCTCTGGTTTATTTTTGCTTTCGAGTTATGGGCTCAAATGTTTCTTGACCGGAAAGTCAGTGCCTGACAGCTGGGGGGCTATAGAATTTCCCCGGCCTGCGTCCAGGAGGAAACAACGGTTCTGGGGATTGTCTGCATTACTCCGAGAAACAAGACCGAACGACCGATTACCTGCGAAGTCGGCACCATTGTCATTGTTGGAAATGATTTTGATAAGATATTTGGTGCGGCGCAAGAAGTTTGAATGAAGTTTGTGTTATGGAGCAGTTCAAGGATTTAAACTGTTTTTTTGGAGATTTCAATGCTGTGACCGGCAATATTATCCGACGCTTCCGGCACACGCCTGTGGCCGCTGTCTCGAAAGCAATATCCGAAGCAGTTGCTGCCTTTGCTTGACGACAAGACCCTTCTACACGATATTGTCCAACGATGCGGTGGGGTGCCTATCGAATGCAAAACCGGCCATGTTTTTATCAAGGAACGTATGCGCCGTGAGGATGCCGTCTATGGCGGCGAGATGAGTGTCCATCATTATTTCCGGGATTTTTCTTATTGTGACAGTGGCATGATCCCCTGGCTGGTGGTGGCGGAGGTTCTTTCCAGAACAGGGAAAACTCTTTCATCTTTGGTTGCTGAGAGGATGAAGCTGTTTCCCGTTTCCGGAGAAATCAACTGGCGACTGGCGGTCCTCAGGTTGCCATAGCGCGGGTGGAAGCTGCTTTTCCCGACGGTCGGATCGTTCGTACAGACGGTTTGGGAATGGAGTTTGCCGACTGGCGCTTCAATCTTCGCTCTTCTAACACTGAACCTGTCGTGCGGCTTAATGTCGAAGCAAGGTCAAAACAAGAACTCATGCAGAGTCGAACCAAACAGATCTTACAGATTTTAGATGAAAAGCAACCTGCTTTTTAAAAGATGGCTTTTTGGTTTACCATCAAAATTTGCATATAAATCATCTGTCAATTATTCTGCTATTTACAGGGAATTTTGTATCGAACAGGCGCCCTTTAGACATTTTTCATCCGTAGCGTTAGTACTTTTGAAAAAGGGGGATGGCAATGAGAACCTTTAAAATTTCCGGTCAGGTTATTGATAGCAAAACAGAGACTGGCATTAAAGGGTTTCGGGTGGAAGTCTGGGACAAAGACCTTATCCTTTCCGATTTTATTGGTGATACAACCACAGGAATTGATGGAAAATTTCGAATTCAGTTTGATGAGTCCTATTTCAACGAGCTTTTCTTTGATCGCAAACCGGACCTCTTTTTTAAGGTTTTCCGCGGAGATAATCTTATTAAGAGTACAGAAGAATCGGTGCTTTGGAATGTGGATTAGGCGGATATCGAGGTTACAATTGAGGTAGGAAGCTCGAGAAAAAAGGGCAAGATCGGTTTTGCTTTATAGACGTGTCCAGTGTGAAATTTTTTGGCAGAGATAAACAGGAATTTCTCGAACAAAAAAACAAACGCCATGGCCGGCCTTTTACTCGCCTCGCGCATGGCAAATTGAATATTCTCAAACTTCAAGCCCTTTCCAACCCATTCATTAGCAATTCATTCTTGTTTTAATTATCAGTACACACACAGATGTAATAACAAAAGGGTGTCCCTCCCTGGGGCCATTCACAAACCGTCACACATCTTTCAACCTGGCCCTCTTCACAGAGGCTGAACATGGAAACAACATGGTACGTTCTCCCCATTGCTTTGGTTTTATCCGAAACCTGCACCTCTTTAATTTTTCCGGTTTTTGTGAAGACAACGTTAATGGTGTCGCTATTCTGTTTACCATCATCCTCGCAAACCAGATCGTAGCTTTGAATATTCGATTTCTCTGGCATCGATTTGTTATTGACAATACTGACAATTCTGTCACAGGTTGAATCTTTGATAAGAATTTTATTTTTTTCGCAGGGCCTTTTTATTGCACAACCGCTTAGAAATGTTATAAACAGAAAGACAAATAAACTGAAAAACAAAGTTTTTTTAATCATGGTCGCCTCCTGTTTTTGGTAATGGGTTGAATTCAGGCTGAAGATAAAAAGTCAAATTTTCTATCGCACTTTAAGCCAAAGTGATTATCCACATCGTTGTTTTTCAACCTGGAACTATTGTCAGAAAAGGTGTTTAGCACTGTGAATCAAGAAACATCCTTTTTTTAAAGCTTAAGTTATATCCCTACCAATGCAAGCCTCTTCTGTTCAAATAGGGACAGGGTGAAATCAAATTGCAAGTGCCTGTTTTTGGGACCTGCTACTATTACATATTGGCTCAAGACCTTCTCGTAATGATCAAACAAAAAACCCACTTTTAAAGCGGGTTTTTTGTTTGATCAAGTTTGTAGAAAACAAATATAAATTTATCTGACAAAAAGAACAAAAGCCATGGCCGGCCTTTTACTCGCCTCGCGCATGGCAAATTGGATGCTTTCCAACTTCCAGCCCTTTTCCACCCATTCATTAATTATCTCTTCCAGGGTTTCATCCGTCACCAGGCTGATTTCCACCACCTTATAGCGAGGTGTTTTTTCCATTCTTTTCTCCAAAAAATTGCCGGTTTAGAACTGTGCATTTCCGGGTGTGCGCGGGAAAGGAATGACGTCGCGGATGTTTTCCATACCGGTAACGTACATGAGAAATCGTTCAAATCCGAGGCCGAAACCGGCGTGGGGGCAGCTTCCCCAGCGGCGGATATCGAGATACCAGGAAAGGGGTTCGCTGGGAACGCCCATGTCTTCCATCCTCATCTTGAGGATGTCATGACGCTCCTCCCTCTGGCTGCCACCGATGATTTCCCCCACCCGTGGAACCAATAGATCCATGGCGGCTACGGTTTTTTCGTCATTATTGAGACGCATGTAAAACGCCTTGATCTGGGTGGGATAATCGACGACAAAGACTGGACCGTCAAAAACTTTTTCGGTCAGATAGCGTTCGTGTTCGGACTGCAGGTCAAGTCCCCACTCCACAGGGAATGAAAAGCTCCCCCCTGATTTTTTAAGAACCGAAACCGCTTCAGTATATGGGAGAAGGTTAAACTCGGCTTTGGCCAGTTTTTCCAGTTTGTCGATCAGCCCTTTTTCTATCCGGTCATTGAAAAAACGCAGGTCCTCGTCGCAGTTTTCCAGAGTGTACGTCACCAGATAGCGCAGAAAATCCTCGGCCAGCTTGCAGTCATCGTTAAGGTCGGCAAAGGCAATCTCCGGTTCGATCATCCAGAACTCGGCAACATGGCGACTGGTGTTGGAGTTTTCGGCCCTGAAGGTCGGCCCGAAAGTATAGACGTTGGAAAAGGCTGTAGCAAAAAGCTCCGCCTGAAGCTGGCCGCTGACTGTGAGACCTGTTTTTTCGCCGAAGAAATCCTCTTGCCAGGCCACCTGACCATTTTCCATCGGAGGGGTTCTGGGGTCGAGGGTGGTGACACGGAACATTTCCCCGGCCCCTTCACAGTCGTTGGCCGTGATAATGGGGGTTTGGACATACAGGAAATTTTTCTCCTGAAAAAATTTATGGACGGCGAAAGAGAGAGCGTTGCGCATCCGGAAGACCGCTCCGAAGGTATTGGAGCGCGGGCGGAGATGAGCGATGGTGCGAAGATATTCGAAAGAGTGGCGCTTTTTCTGGAGGGGGTATTCGTTGTCTGCTTCACCGACCACGGCTATCCGTGTGGCCCTGATCTCCCAGCGCTGGCCTTCAGCCGGCGATTCGACCAATTCACCTTCGACCTCTAACCCGGCTCCGGTCCCGGTTGCGGATATTTTCTTGAAATCTGAATGACCGTCATCGATTACAATTTGGATGGAGGTCATGCAGGAGCCGTCGTTCAAAGCCAGAAAGATGACACCTTTGCCCGAGCGCACGGTGCGAACCCAGCCCCTGAGTTTTACAGCTTTTTCCTCATGTTCAGCGGCAAGCGCCTCTTTGACGGACAGGCAACGGCGGTTTGATCCCTTTTCCATCTAAAGCCTCCTGCTAATTCAGCTCCCGGGTTTTGAGAAACTCGATCTTCGGCCACTGTTCCTGGACGTTCCCCAGCCGCCACTCACTGGAGGCCAGGTAGGTTAGGCTCTTTCCGGCATCCCAAGCGAGATTGACTTCCTCTTTCTTAATAAATTTATCCAGCTCTTTGCGATCTTCACATTCAACCCAACGGGAAGTCGCAAAATTTACGGTTTCATACATGGCGTCGACATTGTATTCGGCTTTCAGGCGCTCAATGATGACATCGAACTGCAGAACGCCGACCGCTCCGAGAATATAGTCATTGCTTTTCAGGGGACGGAAGAGCTGAACGGCGCCTTCCTCGGTCAACTGCTGAAGGCCTTTGTCCATCTGCTTGATTTTCAGGGGGTCCTTCAGCCTGACCCGGCGGAAATGTTCAGGGGCGAAACTGGGAATACCGGTAAATCGCAGCGGCTCTTTATCAGTAAAAGTATCTCCAATCTTGATCGTTCCGTGGTTCGGTATGCCGATGATATCTCCGGGATAAGCCTCTTCCACATTCTGACGGTCCTGGGCCATGAAAATCATGGCATTGGCGATCTGCACATCCTTGCCGATGCGGTGATGTTTTACCTTCATCCCGCGTTGGAATTTGCCCGAACAGATGCGCAGGAAAGCGATGCGGTCCCGGTGGGCCGGGTCCATATTCGCCTGGATTTTGAAAATAAAACCGCTGAACCCCTTTTCATATGGGGAAACTTCCCTGGAGGCGGTGGCGCGAGGCATAGGGTCGGGCGCCAGTTCCACGAAAGTGTCAAGCAGTTCCTTGACGCCAAAATTGTTGATGGCGCTGCCGAAAAAAACCGGCGTCTGATTCCCTTTCAGATATTCCTCAATCTCAAACGGGTTGGCCGCCCCGTCGAGGAGTTCCACGTCGGCACGCAGTTCATCAGCCTGGCTTCCGAGTATTTCATCCAGGGCGGGATTGTCCAGGCCCTTTATAACCGTCCCTTCCTGAACGCGGTCCTTGATGTGGGAGGTGAAGAAATGCATCTCTTTATTCTGAAGATGGTAGATGCCGCGGAAGCGTTTTCCCATTCCCACCGGCCAGGTCAGAGGCGCACATTCAACCTGCAGAGTCTCTTCAATATCGGAAAGGATTTCCAGGGGATTCAGGCCTTCGCGGTCCAGCTTATTGATGAAGGTCATGATCGGTGTGTTGCGCATGCGGCAGACCTCCATCAGCTTACGGGTCTGGGTTTCCACCCCCTTGGCGCTGTCGATGACCATCAGGGCGCTGTCAACCGCCGTCAGAACCCGGTAGGTGTCTTCCGAAAAATCCTGGTGGCCCGGCGTATCGAGAAGATTGACTTCGAAATTCCGGTAGTTGAATTTCATCACCGAGGTGTTGACGGAAATGCCACGTTCTTTTTCCATGGCCATCCAGTCGCTGGTGGCATGGCGGGAGGCCTTTTTCGATTTCACCGCTCCGGCCAACTGGATGGCGCCCCCGAACAGGAGCAATTTTTCCGTGAGGGTTGTTTTCCCGGCGTCCGGGTGGCTGATGATGCCGAATGTTTTTCTTCGGCTGATTTCCTTTTGATTATACTTTTCCACTTTTTTACCTTTTGTTGTTTTTCAAAAAAAATGGGGCCCGGAGGCCCTTTGCTACATACTCTATAGTAAAAATCCCCTACCTTCAACGCAATAAATATTTACCTCTTCGCAAAAATGTTGAAGTTAAATATATTATCTGAAAGTCGGGGGCAATAGAAAAAGCTTGGGGGGAAAATTAAAGTGGAGTTAAAATAATGGCGGGTTTAACCTGAGGTGTTTGCTTCAGTCACATCCTCCAGGGCGAACCAGAACGTGGCGCCTCCCCCGGAAGTATCCTCGACCCAGGCCAGGCCTCCATACTGGCGTGCGATCTTGCGAACGGTTGCAAGACCGACTCCGGTCCCCGGGATGTCTTCTTCTTTGGCTGCGCGGTAAAAGACTTCAAAAATCTTTATTTTTTCATCATCCCGGATTCCCGGGCCGTGATCCCGAACAAAAAAACGCGCCATACCACCTTTGCGGTCTCCTCCGATTTCGATGGGACTTCCCTTTTTGCCGGCATAGACCAAAGCATTCTTGATCAGATTTTCAAACACCTGTGCAAGGAGGGTTTTGGGTAAACAAACCACGGGAAGGGAATTTTTTTGGATTTTAATTTCCACGTCACTGTCTTGGCCGTTTAATGAGTCTATCACTTCTCGAACGACCATTTCCGTATCCACAGCTTTTTTGGGTCGTTCCAGGAAACCGACCCGTGCAAGGCGCAAAAGGTCTTCGAGAAGGTTGAGCATGTTTTCCCCCTGCTGCTCAATGGCCAGGAGAAACTCATCGGCTTTGTCGTCCAGTTTTTCGCCGTAATGCTTTCTTAGAAGCTGGGCATATCCAATAATTGGGGTTAGGGGCGTGCGTAAATCATGGGAAACCGTGTAAACAAAAGCATCCAGTTCGTGATTGGCTTCTTCGAGTTTTTCCAGCGCGCTTTTTAGCTCATGAATATCCCGAACGCTGGCTCTGATTCCAAGGTATTCGTTGCGATTGCTGTATATTGGCTGCCAGGAGACTGAAACCCAGCGGATGGACTCATCCTTGCGCCTGAAGCGAAAGGGAATATTGTTGCCTGAAGTTTTTTGAGCTACGGCGTTGACAAATGTATTCCTGATTTCCGCCTGGTCTTCTTCGTGAACAAAAGAAAAAAAATGATCCGGATTATTCAGGCACTCCTGAAAAGTATAGCCCGTCAGCTTCTCCATTGAACGGTTAGCCCAGAGAAGCTGACCATCAATTCCCAGCCAGATCCCCAGATCCATACTGTAGTCGGCAATGGTGCGAAATTTCTCCTCGCTGGTACGTAGTGCCTCTTCCGCTTTCCGGCGTCCCTGAATAAGCTTCCATTCACGCAGAACCCGACTTGCCAGAATCGGCATAGCCGCCAGATTTTCAGTCGACTTAACGACATAATCGAGGGCGCCGGCCTTTAAAGCATCCACGGCCAGTTTTTCATCCCCGTGGCTGGTCATCAGGATAATTGGGCAAGGAGCCTCCTCTTTATCTCTAGGAAGTAAATCTATCCCTTTGCCGTCGGGGAGAAGGAAGTCAAGGAGTACCAGGTCAAAGGTTTTTTCCCGCAACAGGGTTGAAGCTTTTTTTAGTGTGGTAACCACATGAAAAGAAGTTTTTCCCGGATGAGATAAAAAGGCTCTCTGAATTAACTCAACATGAGCCTTTTCATCCTCGACCAACAGTATATTCAAAGGTGTATCAGGCATAGAAGTTACTCACATCCAGGGATTGTAGTTCCAGCCCAGCCAGTAAAAGCCCAATTCTTCCATCAACTTGGTAAAAAGGTCGAAGTCCAACGGTTTGACCAGATAACTGTTGGCATGGTAATCATAAGCCCTCGATGCATCGATTTCAGCCTGTGACGTCGTCAGTATGACAACGGGAATACGTTTTACGTTGTCGGTATTTTTAATCTCGCGCAGAACTTCCAAACCGTCAATTTTTGGGAGACGCAAATCGAGGAGGATCACATTGGGTCTTGGAGCTTTTTCCGGATCCTGATAATTTCCCCGCCGAAAAAGGAAGTCCAAAGCTTCCTCTCCATCCTGGACATGAAAAATTTTATTGGCGACCCGCTGATTTTCAAAGCTGCGAATGACCAGTTCAGCATGTGCAGGATTGTCCTCGACCAATAAAATAGTTAGCGGTTCTCCATTCATTGGTTTGGAGTTATGCATTCGATTTTCCTTCCTGTTTTGCCGGCAGGGTAAAAATAAAAGTGGATCCCTTGCCTGGCCCACCGGACTCCACCCATATCCTGCCCCCATGGAATTCAACAATACGCTTGACCAGCGCCAGACCGATTCCAGTTCCTTCGGTATTTTGATCTAAT
Source organism: Desulfuromonadales bacterium (assembly GCA_963665915.2). Taxonomy (GTDB): domain Bacteria; phylum Desulfobacterota; class Desulfuromonadia; order Desulfuromonadales; family JAAYDE01; genus JAFGRU01. The sequence goes on along the minus strand of CAXXSG010000013.1, from coordinate 195,505 downwards.
CTTTCAAACAGTCCAAAAATTTTAGTTTGGTAGCCCTTTGCGATACCTGACCCGTTGTCACGCACAAAACAGGCAACCTTTTCTTCCCATTGTTCAGCAAATATTTCGATCCGCGGAGACGGCTGCTTTCCCATAAACTTAACCGCGTTGTCGATTAAATTCTGAAAAACCTCAATAAGACGAGGATGGTCTCCAAAGACCACAGGCAGTTGCGGTGCTATCGATACTTCCACCTTTCCTTCAGCTATCCTCCCCATCAGTATATCCAGTGTTTCTTGAATGAGGCCGTTTAAGGGAATTTCCTGATTTGGATTGACTAGGCGACCAATGCGGGAAAGTTCGAGAAGTTCGTCCAGAAGCCGTTGCATTTTATCCGTGGCGGACTTGATCTGTTTCACATCCGCTTGCACGCGCTCCGAATCACCCTTCTCTGAATCCTTGGCCAGAAGTCCGGTAAAGCCACGTATAGTAATTAAAGGACTTTTTAAATCATGGGAAACCGTGTAGGTGAACCTTTCCAGTTCAGCATTTTTGGCTTCCAGTTCGGCGACCAGCATTTCCCTTGCTTCTGCGACCCGCTGGCGTTCAGCCATCTCGCCGGAAAGTTTTTCGGCCAGAAGTTCAATATGAGCGGTCCTCCTGAAAGTATGATCGAGATAAATCAGGAGCAGACAGGTCATTAAAATCCCGGCAGCCAGAGAAGAGCCGGGACGCCATGAGAGCCTGAGGGGAATGAACCCGGGTAGGGAACGGGACTCGATCACCAGTTCACGATTTCCGATTGTCAAGGTTTCAGAATGTTGCAGAATTTCGCGTTGATGGTTTTTCTGCCATTCGATTGTTTGCAACTGGTTTGAAGCGGATTTTCCAAAAATATCCACTTTGATGCCTGACAATTCATATTTTTCTTGAGCTTCCTTTAACACGGTCGATACGGGAAAAAGGCCGAAGATATAACCTCCTAAAGATTTATCGACGTTTCTCTGCTTCTTCTCAAGCAGGAAGTTTTTCCCAAAAACAGGCAAAAAGACCATGTATACTTTTTGCCTGTTTTCAGCTCCGAAAGACCATGTTACTTCAACGGCTCCCATAGTCTGGTTATCAGCTGAATCGGTCAGTGCCTTATATATCTCCGGCGAATTGGCGACTTCAGTACCAACCCCCAGTTTATCTTTTTCCTTCCCTTCAAGGTAATAAACAGGGTAATAACCTTCCCTCTTTTCAATATATTCAGAAAACTTGTTTTTTTTGCCCGGCGCTTGATATCCTTCTTGGGTTATTTTTTGATAAAAAATTTCCCGTTCTTCAGCTTTTACAAAAGGGATCCAGCCACAAGCCAGAATATTGGGGTGCCGCTCCAGAACCGGATGCACGAATTTCTGGAACTCACGCCGGGTGACGAATTCCGAACCTTGAAAAAGAGCTTCAACCAACCGTAATGTATCGATATCATTTTCAATGATATCTTTAATATCTGTGCTGAGGTTATTGACGGTAAAATGGAAATTACTTCTGATCTCCTGGAGTTCTTTCTCCCGAACAGTAAAAGAGACTATAATGGTAATGATTAAGCCCGAGATTCCCACCAGGAAAAGGGGAAAGGTCTTACGAGAAAAGGGCCTCTTTTTTAATGGCTCCATGGGAGGGCTCAAACTCTGAAGTTTGGATTCAGCTTACTGCAAAAAGATCTTTCCAGCAGGGAATCTTATGAACCATTAAAGAAACTAAAAGAAGGAGGTTGCAGGAGGAGTTAGAAACTACCCCGGCGCTTTTTGGAAAATTTACCAAGAATCCATCCGAAAAAGAGCACACCAGCACCAGCGAGAAACCACTTGATGACGCCTGTCCGTAGCAAGTCGGAGTTTTCTATCTTCAATTCTTCCGCTTTGGATGCAAGTTTTTCGTTTTCGGCGGCAAGTTGATCCCGCTCCGCAATAATGTTGATGAGATTTTCAGATTTACTCAATAGGGAGGAATGGTCTTTATTGACTGAATCCAGCTGTTGGCGGGTTTGACGATATTTTTCCTGAACATCAGCGAGTTGTCGGTTCAGGCTTTTTTCGCTCATCGTACTATTTTTTTGCAGGTCAGTGATTTTCTCTTGTAAATTTTTTCGCTCGGCTTCCAGCTTTTCAATCTTTGAATTTAGAGCGCCCACCTCCCTACTCAGGTTGGCAATGATTGTAGGTTTGGGTGTTTGCATGGAGACGTATTGTCTCAATACATAACCCTCGTCACCTTTCCGGGTTCGTACCCGGAAATATGTATCCCCTTTTTCCAGTATCTCCAAAGGGGTTGCCGTTTTCAAGGTGCGCAGAATTTTGTATTGATTTCCCATCCCCTGGCGGAGAGTGATGATCAGTTCATCGGCAACATAACCGGTCTCTCCATAAGCTGGCAGACTGAACGATAAAAAGAGGAGAATAATTGAAAGCGAGAATCGTATAAACATAAAATCCCTCCACAAGGAAAAAACGGGGAGATCAGTCAGGAAATGAGGAAATTTATGATCCAGTGCCGAGAATCATTGAATTGCAGAAGCTATTCAATTGGCACCAGCATGTGGAGAGCTTAACATAAGGAGGGGCATTAGAGAATAAAAATCGATTCTCAAAATGCTTTCCGAAGGATTTTCTGATGATCCCAATGTGATTTCAATAAACCAAATAATCAAACAGCAACAAAATTTTACAGGATTGCCCTCAATTTTCCGGGAAATCCTCAAGGAAACTGTCCATAAAAAGATCGTCTTCGTTGCCGTTATGGCCAGACATAACAAGGCTGAGGGCAATACCACCCATGAAAAGAAGGGAGATAATCCCAACACCAAGTCTTGCTCCAAAATAAGCAACAATCTGGCATCCCAGCAAAACTCCAAAAAGAATACTGATAAAAACCAGAAGTTTCCCAAAATTTTTCATTTTTTCACCCCTTTTTCGAAAAATGAGAAGTTGGTATATCAGGGTCGGTTGAAAAATGCGAAACGATCAACCAGTGTTTTCTTGTATTCTGATAGTTCTATTTCTGCTTCAATTCTGTAGGTGCCTGGGTCTGTACAGTATATGCCGGCAGCATAGCCACCTTGCAGCGGGAACCCTCCTGCTTCAAGGATATCCTTTTGTGGGCCCACTATTTTGTATTTGACTTTGGCATCAATAATTTCGTTTCCCAGAGAATCGGTTATGAAAAGAATCAGTTGTGGTTTTTGCGACCCTCCAAGGCTATTCTCCTGGGTTTGCTCTGCAAGTTGATAGGGGATATTCCGATAAAAGGAGAAGGGACCTTCTGTATTAACAAGCTGATAGGAAAACTCATAACCTTTTACCTGGCTTTCATGTATTGCTTTGGGTGCTTCATCCTTTGTTTTTGGAAAATCTCTTCCATAACCAACTTGCCCTGCATAAACAACTATTGCCATAAATGCGCCAAGTACACATATTATTAAAGCACGGATCATATCGTCTTTTACCTACTGCAAACAGAGGTGGAAGGATTGTCAGGGTAGCATCCCATGTTTTGAGATGCTTACTTCTTTAGGAATTCACCATAGTTTACCGCTTAGTGTCCCCTCTTTTTTTCACTGTTGCAACAACCTCAGCAAACTGTGTACCTTTTTTTCAGGAAAAATAAATTTCTTACAATTTAAACTGAAAAAACTCTCTAAACGCATTTTTTTAAAAAAAAATCAGCCTTTTTGTCTCAAAAAACAGACACTCAAGAGAATGCGATGATCTTTCTCAAATTAAACAGACAATTATGCTGTCTCAAAAAAACGACACAGATGACGCCTTTTCTCCAAAAAACTGAAATGCCTTCCTATTTTTCAAACAAAAAACAAGGTGATTTGGCCACTAAAAACTTGACCTATCCCCTCGCAGGGGCTCTGTGTCTTTAATGCCGCCGGTTTCCTCCTGATTCTTAAAGAGGCTCGGAACGATATGGTGACGATTTAACAGTTTGTAAAATTCCGTCCTGTTCCGTCCCGCCAGCCGTGCTGCATGGGTGACTTTCCCATTGGTAATTTTTAACAGCCGCACCAGGTATTCCTGTTCGAATTTTTTTCGGGCTTCGCTAAACGTTGGGATTTTCTCGGAATTTTGCTCTAGGGCATTATTTACCAGGTCCGCTGAAATAACAGGCGTCGTCGCCAGAGCGACAGCCTGCTCCACAACATTTAGCAACTGTCTGATATTTCCGGGCCAAGGTGCATGGAGCAGGATTTCCATGGCCTCGGGAGAAAAGCTGGTGACGCGTTTTCCAGTCTTTCTGTCAAACTCCTGAAGAAAGTGATTCGCCAGCAGTGGAATATCCTCTCGCCGCTCCGACAAGTTTGGAAGAGTTAGCGATACAACGTTCAGACGGTAATAAAGATCTTCCCGGAAGTTTCCGTTTTCAATCTCCTTTTCAATATTGCGGTGGGTTGCCGATAGAATTCGGACATCGACATTGATAGGAGCTGTGGAACCGACGGGACGAATCTGCTTTTCCTGAAGCACTCTCAACAGCTTGACCTGAAGTTGAGTCGGCATGTCCGCAATTTCATCCAAAAACAGAGTTCCCCCATGGGCTGACTTGAACAGTCCCGGGTAGTTGTGTAACGCCCCGGTAAATGAACCTTTGGCGTGACCGAAAAGCTCCGATTCCAGGAGAGATTCAGGGATGGCTCCACAGTTTACAGCTACAAATGGCTGGTTGGCACGGCCGCTGGCACGATGTATGGCTCTCGCAAAAACCTCTTTTCCTGTACCGCTTTCACCGCGAAGCACAATACTTGAGGAACTTTGAGCCGCCAGGTAGGCTTTGCTTAGCAGGTCTTCCATCAGCGGACAGCGGGTAATGACATCCTGACGCCACTCGCCTTCACCATCCCCCGTTTCTCCTCCCAAGCCGCTGAAATCAAGGGCCTTTTCAATATCTCTCAGGAGGGTTTTGCTATTTAGAGGCTTGGTCAGAAAAGAGAAAACACCCCTGTTGGTGGCGGCAACGGCATCGGGGATAGACCCGTGGGCCGTGAGGATTATCACCGGGACCGAGGAATTTATCTCCCTGATGGTATCGAACAAGGCAAGGCCATCCATGCCTTCCATACGCAGATCTGTGAGAATCAGGTGAGGCCGGAAAAGTGAAAATCTGGCCATGGCCTCTTCTCCACTTTCGGCGACACAGACCTCGTAGCCGGCGCCGTTCAGGCGGATGGAAAGAAGGCTCAACAGGTCAGTATCGTCATCAACCAGAAGAACGCGGGGGCGTGGTTCTTTCATGTTGGGGCTGTCACTCATTTTCTTTGTTGGTTTCGCGTTCATGAATTATTTTTTCTATATTTTTCAATTCTTTCAATTGATGTGCCAACTTATCTGACTGTTCTTTTTCATCATCCAGGGACTTGCGGAGGAAGTTAATCTCATTTCTCTGCTTCAGAAGCAATTCCAGAAGGCCGACCACTCCTTTCAGCTCGAAATCGTTTTCATACTTCTCTGTCCCTAGTTCTTCTTTCAATTCAGAGATCAAAGCTGTTCCTTTCTGGCAATGGCCAGTCAGAATTGCCAGAAAAACCGTTTCCAGACGCCGGGAAACTTCCGGCTGTTTTTCAATTCTCTCCAGGGCTTTCTCATATTCTTTCCCACGTTCTTCCTGGGGAAGTTGTTTCAGGTGATGAAAACGGGAAAATAAAGTCTCGGCTTGGGCATCCTTTTCGAAAACGGCTTCCCATTTATCGCCGAAGCGGTTCTCCCCTCCATAATATGATCCGGGAAGACATCCGGGGATAGTAACCACCAAGAAAAGACAAAGCACTGGAATCCATGTTGTTTTTATCATTTTCATACCTTCTGTTCCTCAATGACCAAGGGCAGGGAAACCTGAAAACACGCTCCACCTGACCGGCTGTTTTTTACGATGATACGTCCTCCTTGTTCGAGTACATATTCTTTTGTAATGGACAGGCCCAACCCCGTCCCTTTAATCATTCCATTCAATGGGGCTGCTCCCTGGTAAAAAGGTTGAAAAATCTTCCCCCGTTCCACCTCGGGAATGCCCGGGCCTGAATCCGCCACCTCGAAAACTCCCATTTTCGCCTCAAGGAAAGATCGAATAACAATACGGCCACTAAAAGGGGTATATTTTACTGCATTTGAAATAAGATTATCTACTATTACTCGAATTTTGTCCTGTTCGCCCAGCAGTTCCACCTTTTTCAAGTCGGATTCAATATGGATTTCTTTCTTCAAGATTGCGGGGAGTTGGTCTTCCAGGACTTCCTCCACGACATCTTCTAAGTTTACTTTGGAAAAAAACATTTGAGACAATTTAATCTGGTCAGTACTAAAGCCCAACAAGTTTTCGATGAGTTTTTGCAGTTGGATGCTGTTTTTGCAGAGTATCTTGGATACTTCTCTCTGCTGATCATTGAGATGACCGACAAGTTCATCACTCAAAAGCTCCGCCCCCTCACGTACTGAGGCCAGTGGCGTCTTGAGTTCATGGGAGACTTGAGCCAGAAATTTGCTCTTCTCTTTTTCAACATCACCCAGTCTTTCTCTCAACCAGTCCAGACGTCCTCCCAGTGCTTCGAGATCTTTGGGTCCTCTTACTGAAACCGGGGTTGTATAGTCCCCCTCCCCAAGACGGCGGATTCCTTTATCCATCTCCCGGATCGGCCTCAAAATGAGCCGGGCAAAAACCATCATGGACAGGATTGTCAAAAGAATAAAAACAACGGCTTGAATAATAAGATCACCTTGTTTTTTTTCAGAGGCTTCCTGCATGGTATTTATCTCGTGGAGGATCAGGTCCTGACTGTCGGAATTGATTTTTCCGGCCAGCTGATTCAATTGGGCGAACACCCCGAGTGAAGTTTCCAGCATGTTTTTTTCCTGAGGATCGTTTTTAAGAACTTCAAGAATACTATTTACTCCTTTCAGAATTGCCTGTAATGCTTTTTTTTGCTCCGGGTCTCTAAGAAGACCGTCCAGGACGTCCAGTGTGCGCACAAGTTCCACGTGCTTTTCCGATATGGTCTCCAGCATCTGCAGGTCTTTCAGAACCTGGAACTGACGTGCCATCCTTTCCAGGGTCAGCACCTGTTCCACCAGGTTGCCGCTTTCCTGCGTTACGGTCACCGAATTACTGACCGCTTTTGTTCCCTGGAGGGCCAGGCGGGTCATGGAAATTTCAGCGCTGACCAGAACCACGATCAGAGGCAGTGCAATAACGGTAAAACCGATCAGGATCAGGAAACGAAAAGATTTAGGCCAGAACAAGCGCATTTTTTTATTTTTCAGAAGAAACCTTCTGCTCTCGTGTGGAACCGGCAGGGACGGGCCAGTCGTTTTCATAGCCACGGGGGAAAAAGTTTTCCCGAGTCCGGTTAAAATAACCGTATTGAATGCGAGGCACTTTCCTTTTGACATGATCCAGCATCTTTTTCATACCCATCCCCTCGTCTCCAAGGGGCATTTCCCGGATATACTGAACGGGATCGATGCTCAGATTTCGCATCTGGATCATATCCAGCCCGGTTTCTTCAATGAGATGGATCAGGTTGTCCACCTCGGTCGGGTGGTCGCTGAGGCCTGGGAAAACAAGATAATTCAACATGGTATAGAGGCCATTCTTTTTCGCTCTGGCGATGGCTTCGATGACATCATTGAATGAGAAATGCAGCGGTCGGTAGTAAGCTTGATAATAGGTTTCCTGAACCGAATTCAGAGAAATGCGGATAGCGTCGATACCCGCTTCGGCCAACTTATCAACTGCTTTCGGAATGGAGCCGTTTGTGTTGAAATTTATGGTCCCCCGTGATGTTTGGTGACGCATGGCCCTGACAGCAGCACAGATTTGATCGGCCTGCAGAATCGGCTCTCCTTCGCATCCCTGTCCAAATGAAACAATAGCATTTTCCGCCTTTTCCAGGTGGGGAACGGCAACTTCACAAAGCTCTTCCACCGTTGGAACAAAAGTGATACGCTCCTGGCTAGCGGGGCAGCAGTCCGACTCCTGCAGGGAAATGCAACCAAGGCAACGGGCGTTACAGACCGGTGACGTTGGCAGGGGTGCCTCCCAACGTTGCAGGAAAAGGTTCTTGGCCGCGAAACAATGGTAATCAAGAGCGCATCTCCCCAGCTGCATCAGAAGACGGTTGTTCGGATACTCTTTTAAAACGCTTCTCACCCTGGGTTCAATGACGCGGTCATCGAAATTGTCGGGATTCCATTGGTCGCTACCATCCACACGCACGGCAGCGGTATAAAAACGTTCCTCTTCCACGCACCAGCCGACTGCAGTATAAGCCCAGAGGGAAAGATTGTTGCTGTGGGTGCTACAATTCATTGCCGGCAGCAAGGTTCTCATGTAGGCCGGTGCTGGGAAGGCGGACACAGCCTGGATCTTGTCACCGCCAAATCGGCGGGGCAGTTGATCGACGGATTTTAAGCCGCGGGTTTTTCGGTCAAAGCCGATCGGGGCGGTTTCCGGAAGGGTAAAAAGGCGACTTCCCTCAGGGAGAGGGATGATCTCATCAGGGTGTGGCAGGCGAACTTTCGAGCCATTCATCCCGACCATAAGAAGACCCGGGTGCTCAAAAATTTCTCCCATTGAGTTAGCCACAACAGCCAATATCGTCTTGTTTTTCGGCATGACCACTCGAATTTAATAATTGCTTAATTGCGAATAAAACATAACATGTTCCGATTATTTAAACAATCAGGAGTACTTGGCTGCAGGCGCAGAATCAAGACCATTTTTAGGCTAAACTCGGATTGTTCATGAAGGCTTTTGCTGCAACCGTCAATTGCACGCCATTTCAAGCCGTGCTCGCTCCTTGCTCTTCGACGTACCGCAAGTACGCCTGCAGAGCATTCCACTGTTCTTGGCTTGATCTGACGCAGACTTGCCGGTTTCGCGACTAAGCCTCATGAATAAACCGGGTTGAGAAACCGTAACCTTTCCCCATGCGAATAATTCTGACAACCCTTCACAGCAAGTTCATTCACTCCTGTCTTGCCTTGTCCTGCCTGGCGTCCTATTGCGGAGATCTCCCGGACTGCGAATTCATCATCCAGGAATATACGGTCCATGAGCCCAAGGAGACCATCCTGGCAACTATTCTTGCCTCGAACCCCGATGTGGTGGCTTTTTCAGTCTATATCTGGAACCGACGAGCCGTTCTGGACCTGGCAGATGCCCTGGCTGTAGCTGAACCGGACATGGTCATCATTCTGGGTGGTCCGGAAATTTCTTTTGAAGAGCCCGAGTTTTTCAGAATTCACCCTGGGCTCACCGCTATTGTGCGGGGAGAGGGGGAGGTTTCTTTCAGGGAGGTTCTTCTACGCCTTGCCAAAGGCCAGGATCCTGCCGACACGCCAGGAACGTTTTGGAATAAATATCCGGATGCCGTCGAAGGTCCCATCCGGCTGCCGATGGAAGAACTCGACCGTATTCCCTCGCCGTTCGAGTCCGGGCGGGTCGATCTCTCCCGTGGTCTTGTCTATCTTGAGACGAGCCGGGGATGCCCCTACCGCTGTCTCTTCTGCATGAGCGCCCTTGAAACAAAAGTCCGCTCTTTCTCCATGGAGCGTATCCGCCGCGATCTTGATTTCCTGATCTCCAAAAAAGTGCCCAAAATAAAGCTGGTGGATCGGACCTTTAATTATGACCCGGAGCGCGCCCGGGAGATTTTTTCCTATATTCTGGAAAACAATCGCACAAGCCATTTTCATTTCGAGGTGGGAGCCAACCTGCTGGACGCTGAGACAATTCAGCTTCTTTGGCGGGTCCCTGAGCATATGTTCCAGTTCGAGATCGGGATTCAGTCCTGTTCTCCGGATACATTACAGGCTGTTCACAGGGACGTGTCGCTGGAAAAAATCTTTGAAAATGTTTCCAGGCTTCGAGCCGAGACGAACATCCATCTTCACCTGGACCTGGTCGCCGGCCTTCCCCATGAAAATTTCGCAGATTTCCTGGTCTCCATCAACCGAATTGCAGAATTGAAGCCCCATCATCTGCAGATTGAGCTGGTCAAACTTCTTCCCGGTTCGCTTTTGCGAAAAGAGGCCCGTCAGGCAGGCATCGATTATGACCCTCATCCTCCCTACACCGTTCTGAAAACCAGGGACCTCAGCTTTGCCGACCTGAGTCGTTTGAGAGGGATCAGCCGGATTGTGGATATGACCTATAACAGCGGTCACTTTCAAGGCTTTCTGGAAGGGCTGGCGATGTCTCTGGGGTCCCTGGCCTGCACCTTCCAAAAAATTGAGAGTTTTTGGGAAATGCGGAATCTTTTCCGAAATCCGATGCAGCGCAAGGACATTTTCGAAAATATGTGGATCTTTATCCGCAACAGTTTTGCCGGCGAGGAAGCCTCTTTCCTGACCGAACTGCTGGCAAGAGATTGTGCTCGAAGCGAACGAGTGGTTCCCGACAGAGCTCCCGCATTTTTCGATACGAATCTTTCGCATTCGGAGACTGTTGCGGTTCGCGAACTGGTTCGTGAGGAAACCCTCAAAGTCAAGGGGCAAGGGATCAAGGTACAGTATTTTGCGACTGTTTTCAGGCGGCTTCCGGGGCTGGAGCAGCCGACGGTTCTAGTGTTTTTTTACCTGACTGGGAGCGGCCATAAAATGGAGGTGAAGGAAAGTCCTCTGCATGTCGTGTCATAAGAAAAGGCGGACCCGTTTTTCATACTTTTATCAACAACCCGCCGATATAGCTTGGCTCAAGAGCATCAGGCTTGAGAGGACAGAACTCCTCCGACCAGATTTCCAGGCAGAACTCGGCGAAGTCTCCCCCACCTTTTTCCAAAGATTCCAGCCAACCGGTCGTTTTCCCATGAATTTCGGGATGCAGCTTCCCTTGGGATGAAACCATCTGATGCAATTCTGCTATGTCCTCGCATGGAATCGGGCGGGGGGAAAACTTTCGGCCCAGCAGCTGATTGGCAAGCGCGGTAAGAAATATCTCAGAGAGAACGATATCTTCAGGACCTTTTTCCGCCGAACTCTGGTTTCCCTGAGCGGTAAACAAGCTCAGGTCGAATTGGAAATGGTCCTCAAAAAGTCGCTTTTGGATTTCCACCCTGTTCAGCCATTGTTCTGCTTTGCGGATATCCTCCAGGTTTTTGAAAGGGCGGTTTCCGCTGCGGCAGTTATCTTCCATACCTTTGTAAAAGTGGGGCTTGGGCAGACAGAGGCATTTGATGAATTCCTGAAAGGGACCGTCCAGTAGTGGCCCGACCGACGTCATTTTAAGCTTATCCGCTTTGTTGCCAAGCTTTACGGTGAGGCTGAATCCGAGGCGAAAAAGCGTTTCCAGAGGAAGAGATCCTGGACTGACCTCCGTTTTCCCCGTAAGCTTTTCAAGCACAAACAGCCGGGCGATATTCAGGTAGTCTTTCACTTCCGCAAGAGCATTTCCTGTCTGAGCGGGATCTCCAAAATTGAGACGATCAGCAACCATCACCTTGTTCACCAGAAAAACCAGCTCCCACATCAGTTTCTCTGTCCCGTTATTGTCGAAGAGTCCAGAAAGAGCTTCGCCGTCATCGGCCTTGGCTACAAACCCGGGAGAGACTTTTTCTATGGGGTAACTGGGGGAAATGGTTGCGTTCGGGTTTGGTGTGAAATTGTCCGGCTCAAGGTAAGTATATATTTTCCGGGCCTCCCAGTATTCGGGGAAGCCCTGGTCCAGCAACCGCCCTTGTTGAAATTGGAAAACCTCTTCTTCCAGAATTGACTCCCCTTCCGAGATCGCCACAAAACATAGTTGTTGAAAAAATTCCGGATCCCGGTTTTGGATTAGGTTCAGGGTCTCCTCGACGGTTTTGAAGGTTTCCGGATTTTTTCCCCTGTCAGCTTCGGGTAGCGCTTCATTTTCATCCGTAGCCTGTTTTTTTTCTTCCAGGGCGCACAAAAAGCGCTTAACGATCAATGTGAGGAGGCCTTGATCCATTTGCCTGAGAATATCGAATGTCTTGTCAGCGTCAGCTCCCTCAAAAAGAGCTTCAAGCCACTCAAGCACGGCGGATTGTTCCAGATGGTCGTAATCCCAGCAGTCAAAATCGAGAAAATTGGTGAACTGGGCAGGGGTCACCATATCCAGAATGTTGGAAAAATCCCGCAAGCCGACGTCTTTGGCCAGAAGGAAAAGATCCTGAGAGGGGAGACTTCTCACGATGCGAGGGCCATCCTTCGCTTCGCAGATCAGCTGGCACTTCTGCTTTCCGTCAGCGCTGCGAACGATGTCGAGTCGCTCTTCAAAAGGGAGAGCATTTAGTTCGCCCGTGGTGATTGATCCAGGCTGGCGCAACAAGGTCAAATGACCAACCTGCTTTTCAGAAGGCAATTTGATTTTCATTGACACAATCTTTTTTTGAGGTTGAAAAGTCCAAAGATGAAGAGAAATTATAGGGGAAAGGAAATGTTTAAAACAATAGAAATCATTTTATAATTTATGCTTATTTTTTGGAAATTTTCTAGGAAAAGAACACGCTTCCTGAAGGGGGCATGCTGAACAGATCGGCTTTTTCTTTTTGCAGAGAGTTTTGCCGAGTTCGACAATAAGGGCATGGTACTCGTTGAATAGCCGGGTGTCATGGGGGAGGTGATTCATGAAAAAAGAGCGGACTTCCGCATATTTTTCTTTTTCGCTCAAAATGCCCAGCCGGGAAAAAATCCTTATGGTATAGGCATCGACAACAAAAGAGGGGAAATGGCCGGCATAGAGGAGCATGGAATCTGCTGTCTCGGGGCCAATCCCTTTTTGCGCAAGCAACACTTCGCGGGTTTTTTCCAGTGACCCGCTGAACAGGAGATTCAGGTCGCCCTTATAGCGGTCCATCAGAAAGCTGGAAAAAAGCTGGAGCCTTTTTGCTTTCTGCCGGAAATACCCTGACGGCCGGATGAGTCTCTCCAGCTCATCCATAGGGAGAGCTGTGATAGTATCGGGCGTCAGGGCCTCCGCCACAGCTAGGTTCGCTATGGCTTTTTCCACATTCCCCCAGGCCGTATTCTGAGTCAGAATCGCGCCAACCATAACCTCGAAGGGCGTTTCCGCTGGCCACCAGTTGCGGTGTCCGAATTCCGCGAGCAGGCGTTCATAGGTATTCATTAACCGTTTTTGCACTAATCTTAGCTTTCCTCTAAAAATTCTTAGCCGCACGGGCCAGGACCGCCACCTGAACTTCTTTGGCACCACCCTTGACTAGAATGCGACTGCATTCCCTAACTGTGGCGCCGGTAGTTAGAACGTCATCCACGAGCAGGACCCGCAGGCCTTTAACCTCTTTCCGGAGGGAAAAGGCTCCCATCAGGTTCCTTTTGCGCTCTGCAGATTTGAGCCCCTGCTGGGGCGATGTGGCCCTGGTTCTTTCAAGACCCTGTGCTTCGATCGGGAGCTTCAAGGTTTTACCCAGGGTTCTGGCGAGAAGCAGGGCCTGGTTGTAGGTGCGCTCTCTGAGCTTACTGATGTGAAGAGGGACCGGGATCAGGAGGTCAGGAAAATCTTCCGCCCGCTTTTCGGTCACAACTCCGGCCAGAAGGCGTCCAAGAGGGCGGTGAAGGTAAAAGGCTTCCTCGTATTTGAAGCGGTGAACGGCTTCTCGGAGGAGTCCCGCATAAACTCCAAAGGCAATGACTCCGGAAAAAGGCGGAGGATCCCGAAGGCAGATTTCGCAGAGATGGTCGCTGCCCGGGGGACCTTCGAACGGCAGGCTGCAGATTGTGCAGCAGGGGGATGAAAGCGGCTTGAGCTCGGCAAGGCATTCATCACACAAGCCCGGATAGTTGGAATGAAGAGGTTGGCTTCGGCACAGGGGGCAGATTGGTGGGAATAGAATGCCGGCAAAACCAAGGATTTCTTCTTTGAGAAATTTGACCAGATTCAAATTGATCCCAGCCTGAAAATCTTTTGGACTTGGGGGGTTGTCACGAGAAAATGGGTGATCGAGTACAGCTTTTTGTAAATTTGAGAGCGAATAGCGGGCTTATTTATCGAAAAGTTACGGATATATGGACCGATTCGCCAGTTTCGCATTAGCTTACTTCCCATGTCCGACAGGTCCCTAAGGAATAACGAGGCTTTTGCCGGTCATTTCAGCCGGCTTTTCCAACCCCAGAAGTTCCAGAATAGTCGGAGCGATATCCGCCAGGATTCCTTCACGGAGGCAGCAATCGGGACGATCGGGGTCGATGAGAACGAGTGGGACCGGGTTGGTCGTATGGGCTGTGTGAGGGCCTTTATTTTCATCCAGCATTTTTTCACAATTGCCGTGATCTGAGGTCAGAATCACTTTTCCACCTGCAGCCTGAACCGCATCGACAACTCGGCCGACACAATGGTCAACGGTTTCCACGGCCGCGACGGCGGCTTCCATAATGCCGGTATGGCCGACCATGTCGAAATTGGCAAAGTTCAGGACAATGAAATCGTAAGCTCCGGAACGGATGCGCCGGATGACCTCGTCCGTAACCTCCGGGGCACTCATGGCTGGTTTCAGGTCATAAGTGGCGACCTCTTTGGGTGATGGAATCAGGACCCTTTCTTCATTGGGAAACGGTTGTTCTTCGCCGCCATTGAAAAAGAAGGTGACATGGGCGTACTTTTCGGTTTCGGCGATACGAAGTTGTTTCAGACCTGCTTTGGAAATGGTTTCGCCGAGGATATTAACGTAGGCTTCCGGGGGGAAAGCGATGGGGAGGCCGAACCCTTCTTCGTACTCGGTCATGCACACAAAACCTGCGAGGTTCGGGATTGTGGGGCGTTCAAAGCCCCGGAAGTCGAGCTCTGTAAAAGTCCGGGTGATTTCCCGGGCTCGATCTGCGCGAAAATTGAAAAAAATAATTCCGTCTTCGTCCGCAACCACTCCGGAAGGATCAATTGCCGATTTGATAACCAGAGGCTGGATGAATTCATCGGTTTGCCCGGCCTGATAAGCCTTTTCGATCCCATCCAGACTGCAAGTAACAATTTCCCCTTCGCCAAGAGTCAGGGCGCGGTAGGCTTTTTCCACCCTGTCCCAGCGCTGGTCGCGATCCATGGCAAAATAGCGGCCTGTGACTGTGGCTACTCGGCCGCAGCCCAGCTCTGCGAGATAATTTTCAAGTTCTTTTAAATAGTTTATGCCGCTGCTGGGGGGGGTGTCCCGGCCGTCCATGAAAGCATGAACGCAGATGTCTTCCAGACCTTCTTTTTTGGCCAGGCTCAGCAGGGCGAAAAGATGTTGGATGTGCGAATGAACGCCGCCGTCGGAAAGGAGCCCCATGAAATGTAGCTTCCCTCCGCTGTGACGGACTTGGGAAAAAAGGTCGAGAAAGGTCCTGTTGCTGGAAATATTACCGTCCTCAATGCACTTGTTAATGCGGGTGAAATCCTGATAGACGATGCGGCCGGCACCCATATTGAGATGTCCGACTTCCGAATTCCCCATTTGCCCTTCCGGAAGCCCAACGGCAGCTCCTGAGGCTCGCAGAGTTGTGCGGGGCCAGGTCTTGTTTAAATAGTCGATGAGCGGGGTTTTTGCCTGGGAAAAAGCGTTAAATTTCCCAGGTTCTTCAATGCCCCAGCCATCGAGAATCAGAAGAACGGTCGGTGACCGCTTTTCCTTTGTCATTGAACCTTCTCGGCAGCCTCATTACCGTATCCCATCTGAGGAGGATTTTCCGGGGGTTTTACATTCTGAAACACAGAGTAATCGGCCAGTCTGTAGCTTCCCCAGTTTTTACACTCCGGACAACGGCTTTGCCAGATCGAAGAATAGGCGCCGCACTTGCCACACAGGTAGCCCATTCCCTGGTCCTGCTTAAGAACCATGGCTTTCTGAAATTCCTGGTTGGACTCATCGATCCGGTCTCTGCGGCGGTAAGCTTCCGCCAGAAGCAGGTGCAGCTGGGGAAGTTCGAGGCCGGCATTTTCCACGATGGTGAGTTGTTCGAGAGCTTCATCCACCATTTCCAGGCGCAGGCAAAGTTTTCCGAAGAAAAAATGGAGGAGAAGATCGCTGTTTCTTTCGATCAGTGCCGAACGGAAAAAGGAGAGGAGTGTGGCGGGGTCCTCTTTTTTCATATAAAGATCTTCCAGCCTTGCCAGGAAAATACTTTTGCCGGTGGCCTGGTAGGCTTCCTGCCAGACTTGCGCGGCGTCCTTGGTCCGATCTTCGGCCCGGTAGGAGTCGCCCATCGCTACCCGAGCCGGAATGAAATCGGGTGCCTGCTTGATTATTTCACGGAATTCCTTACGCTCGGTTTTCCCGTTTTTATAATTTTTCTCGACCAACTTCTGCCAGGCCTGTTCATAACGAAGGCATGTCTGCTTGAGCTGTTCTTCCCCATGCTGAGGTGTCCCCTGTACGGCTTTGAGCAGACGTTTCTGGAGTTCGAGCGCATTTCCCCAGAGACCCTGTTTGACATGGAGATCACGGAACTTTTCAAGTGCATTGCGATTTCCGCTATCTATTTTCAGTATCTCCTCATAAATATTCTGGGCGTTCTCATATTGTTCCAGCTCTTCAAATGAGGCCGCCAGATGAAACAGTACCTCAAGACATTTCGGCTCCTTGTCCTTGGCCTTCTGCAGGACTTCCACCGCCTGGCGAGTATCATTTTTCTGCCTGTGTACGTCTGCCAGGGCCAGGGCAATGTCGACCCTTGACGGGTCACGGCCCAAGGCTTTTGGTAAACAGCTTCTGGGCTTCATCCTTTTCACCGGAGAGAAGACGATTGATCCCCTCGCGGTAGAGTTTGTTGGTTTCTCTATCGCGTTTTTCCCGCTTACTCTGTTTCAGATGAGAGAACTGATGGGTGAGAAGAGAGTAAAAATGAACCAGGAGACCCAGGACCACACCGAATATGATGCAGCCGACCACCAGTATTGCCGCGGTGGTTGTCACTGAATGATCCCAGAAGTAGAGAATAGTCACTTCTTGGGGGTTGAGGGTGGAAAAGAAGATGTAAAAGGTTAACAGGGAAATAATCAGCAGTAACAGAATGGTCAGGGTCATGGCATCCTCCTGGGTAACTCCCCGAGTAAGTCCAACTTGCCGGGGAAAAACTTACCGGAAAACAGTCTTGATCATATCAAAAAGAAAATAATATTAAATATAGTGGAATGAGAATTTTTTTAAACCCTAGAATGCACATTTTCAACATTTTTTAATAATTTGCCTTTTTATTTCGTTTCAGGCGTTGTGGTAAGGCTCATTTCTGATAATGGTAAAGCCGCGATATATCTGCTCCAAAATCACGAGGCGGACTAACTGGTGAGGAAAGGTCATTTGGGAGAGGGAAAGAGTCAGATTGCCGCGGTTTTTGACTTTCTCACTGAGACCGTAGGGGCCGCCAATAATGAAAACCAACTCCCCAGTTCCTTCCAGCATATGATTTTCGAAAAGTACTGCCAGCCTTCGGGAACTTATCCCCTTTCCCCGTTCATCCAGGACAACCACATATGCGTTGGGGGGAATCTTGCGCAGGATCGCTTCGCCTTCCCGTTCGGTGGTTTGTGCAGAAGCCTTCTTTTCTGAGACCCCTCCCCCCTCTTTTATCTCAATTACTTCAATGTTGCTGTAACGTCTGACTCTTGCCTGGTATTCATCAACTCCGGCTTTATAGAAAGGCGTGGACAGTTTTCCAATGCAGATCAGGCGCAGTTTCACTGAAGTCGAACTTGCTCCTCGGAAAATTCAGGCGGAAGTGGAACCTGAGGCGCCTCACTCCACATACTTTCCAGGTCGTAAAAATCCCGTACCGCAGGCTGAAAAAAGTGAACCATGATATCCCCGTAATCAAGCAGAACCCAGCGTCCTTCTTTCATCCCTTCTACTCCAAGGGGCGAAAGCTTCTCATTGTTTTTACAGCCAAGACGGACCGCCTCGGCAATGGCCTGAACCTGACGATCGGAGTTTCCCGATGCGATAACGAGGTAATCGGTCAGGCTGGAGAGCTCCCTGATTTCCAGAATACGAATATCAAATGCTTTTTTCTGCAGGGCATAATGGGCGCAGAGAAAAGCCCTCTGTTTTGACTCCAAAGTAAAATCCTTTAGCGGTTCAGGTAGAGGCCATGGCGGTGTATATAGTTTTCCACGGCCGGGGTTACCAGATATTTAATCGAATGTTTCTCCTCAACCAGTTGACGAATTCTTGTCGAAGAGATATCCAGGAAGGTTTCCTTTAAAAAAATTAGCAGGTTACCCGATTTGTGAATCAACTTTCCAGGTGCTTCATCATAACAGAACTGCTCCCTTACCGCAACCGGGAGGAGTTTCTCCGGGAATTTGGGAGGCGAGAAGCCTGGCCGGGAGACAACCACAAAATGTGAGAGCTTGAAAAGATTTTGATAATCCTTCCATGTGTGGATTTCGAGAAAAGAATCCATGCCGACAATGAAATAAAATTGAGTGTCGCGGTTTTCGTGATGGAGAAGGGTCAGGGTGTCGACGGAATAGCTCTTCCCCGGCCGGCGATTTTCAAGATCGGTTACTGCAAAAGCCGGGTTGTTTTCTGTTGCCAGCTTGGTCATGGCGTAGCGATCCTGGAAGGAAACCTCCCTGACTGTCGATTTGTGCGGCGGAGTGGCGGCGGGAACAAACAACACCTGATTCAGGTCGCAGGCATCCCTGACTTCTTCAGCAATGCGCAGGTGAGCCAGGTGAATCGGGTTAAATGTCCCTCCCAGAAGACCGATCTTCATAAGCATGATCCAAAAGGGTCAGTTACGGATCTGCCCTTCTCCAAGAATGATGAATTTGCGGGTGGTCAGATCTTCCAGCCCCATCGGGCCGAAGGAGTGCAGCTTGGTTGTCGATATGCCGATTTCGGCTCCGAGCCCCATCTGGTGGCCATCGGAAAAGCGCGAGGAAGCATTGACCATGACGACGCTGGAGTTGATTTCCCTGAGAAATTTCTGGGAGTTGGAATAATCCCGGGTCACAATCACCTCGGTGTGGTCGGAGCCGTAGGTCTGAATGTGGCTGATAGCTTCGTCCATGTCCGCAACGACTTTCACGGCCAGGATCAGGTCGAGGTATTCTTCACCCCAGTCCTCTTCCGTGGCAGGTTTTATGTGGGGCAGTATCCGCAGGGTTTTTTCGCAGCCGCGGAGTTCCACTTTATGTTGGGCGAAAGCATTGGCCATGCGGGGAAGGAATTCATCTGCCGCGTCCTGGTGCACGAGCAGGGTTTCCATAGCATTACAGACCCCAGGCCGCTGAACCTTGGCGTTGATGCAGATATCTTCGGCCATATCGAAATCAGCGCCGAAATCCACATAGGTATGGCAGACCCCCTTATAATGCTTGATGACGGGAATGGATGAGTTCTTGGTAACGAAGCGGATCAGTCCCTCGCCGCCGCGGGGGATTATAAGGTCGATGCAGTCTTCCTGCTTGAGGATTTCCGTGATCGCTTCGCGATCAGTGGTCGGTACCACCTGCAAGGCTGTGGCAGGCAGACCAGCGTTCTGTAGTTCCTTTTTGAGCAGGTTGCCGATGGCGGTGTTGGAGTGAATGGCCTCGGATCCTCCTCTCAGGACGACGGCGTTGCCGCTTTTAAGGCAAAGCGCGGCAGCGTCCGAGGTGACATTGGGGCGGGACTCGTAAATGATTCCGATGACGCCCAGGGGAATACGCATTCTGCCGACCTGGATTCCATTGGGGCGGATTTTGAATCCGGTTATTTCCCCCACGGGGTCGGGGAGAGCGGCAACTTCCCTTAGACAAACGGCCATGTCGGCGATGCGTTTGTCACTCAGGACCAGGCGGTCCAGCATGGCGGCAGAAAGGCCCTTTTCTCGCCCTGCGACTATGTCTTTTTCGTTGGCGGGGAGGAGCTCCTGCATACCTGCTTCCAGGGCGTCCGCCATCCGGTTCAAGAGACTATTTTTTACATTAAGAGAGGCGTTGGCCATAATCCGGGCCGCCGCTTTGGCTTCAAGGGCGAGTTTGCGTATCTGGGTGTCACTCATCCGAATCTCCATCCTGATAGGGGGTTGAACGTTTGATAACCATATTATCCCGATGAATCACTTCTTCGTGATATTTATAGCCAAGAATATCCCTTATGCGGGAGCTTTTCTGACCCATAATCTGAAGAATTTCCCCTTGCGCATAATCGCTGACCCCCCTGGCGATTTCTTTCCCCTGAAGGTCACACAGGCTCACCGCATCCCCTCGGCCGAAACGTCCTTCCACCTGCTTGATACCCGACGGAAGAAGGCTTTTGCCTTGGCAAAGAACGGCTTTGACGGCCCCTTCATCGAGAAACAGTTTTCCACTGGTTTTTTTGGTGAAAGCAATCCAGTGCTTCCTGGCGGCCATTTTGCGTGAGGAAGGAAGGAACAGTGTGCCGACATTTTCTCCACCCATAACCTGCCGGAGGATGCCGGGTGTGCGGCCGTTGACGATGACCGTGCCGACGCCGAACAGCGAGGCCCTTTTTGCGGCCTGGATTTTAGTGATCATCCCTCCTGTCCCCAAGGTGGTGTTTGAATCCCCGGCCATGGCTTCGATCTCTCCGGTGATTTTTTCTACGACCGGAATTATCTTGGCGTCCGGATGTTTATTCGGGTCACAATTGAACAGACCGTCCACGTCGGACAGGATGATGAGCATCTGGGCTTCCACCAGGGCCGTCACCATGGCAGACAGGTTGTCGTTGTCGCCGAACTTGATCTCCTCGACGGCCACCGTGTCATTTTCATTGATGATAGGGGTCACCTTGTACTCAAGGAGCGTTTTTACCGTATTGCGGGCATTCAGGTAGCGTTTGCGGTCGGTAAGATCCTCCCGGGTGAGGAGAATCTGCCCGACCTTGAAATTCTGACTTCGGAACGCTTTCTTGTAGTAACGCATCAAGCGGCTCTGGCCGATGGCAGCCGCCGCCTGCTTGAGGGGGATCGATGGGGGCTTGCCGTTGATAAAGAGGTCCTGCTTCCCCGCTGAAATGGCACCGGATGAAACTATTGTAAGTTCGTAGCCTTCCCGAATCAGTTGGCAGATATCGTCCGATATAGAGTCAATTATGGCACCGTCAAGGCCCGTGTTCGTGGAAATGACACCGCTACCGATTTTTATGACGATCCGTTTGACGGTAGGGAGGAGTTCTTTGAGCATCGGGGTTACCCTGATGGTTGAAATTTATATGGACGGTTCCGGTTGTCAGCCTGGGGGTGGAGTTCAGTCAGCAGGAGTTGCCTAACGTACACTGCAGTCGATAGGCTGAAAAGCTTCCCATCTTAGCTTCGGGAAAAGTTTTTTGTCAAGGTTGCGCAGAAGCTTCGGCCTTGTGCTGAGCGGCTTTCATCTCTTCAATTTTCCATCCGACATCTCTTACCAAGTCCTTCATCCCCTGGCCGGTAACAGCCGAAACCTGAAAGATGCGTAGATCTTTCGATTCGAAATAAGGGAGGATCTCGGCGGCTTTTTCCTGCGCATCCGGAATGTCCATTTTGGTGAAGACGATGAATTGAGGTTTCTGCAGAAGGTTTCCGCCGTGTTGTTCCAGCTCTCGGTTAATAGTCTCGTAATTTATGATGGGATCCTCGTTCTCCGGAACTGAGAGGTCGATCAGGTGGAGGAGGATAGAGGTCCTTTCGACCTGCCTCAGAAAATGAAAACCCAGGCCCTGCCCCTGGCTGGCTCCCTTGATCAAACCGGGGATGTCAGCCAGAACGAAACTTTTGAAGTCGTCATACTGAACAACGCCCAATTGAGGTGTCAGAGTGGTAAAAGGATAGTCCGCAATTTTCGGGCGGGCTTCGGAGACCGCGGAAATGAAAGTCGATTTACCGGCGTTGGGGAGACCCACCAGGCCCACATCGGCGAGAAGCTTGAGTTCCAGTCGCAGCCATCCTTCTTCACCGGGTTGGCCGTCGTCAGCGTAGTCCACCAGACAACCGTTTTTACCCCGGTAGGAGAGAGAAGTATTGCCGCGGCCGCCTCTTCCCCCTTTGAAGAGACAGATTTTCTCGGCTGAGTCAGCCAAATCCGCCACCAGTCTTTCGCTTTCAGCCTCATAGAGTATGGTTCCGGGTGGGACCTGAATGATGAGAGGTGCCCCCTTTTTGCCGTGCTTGTTTTTGCCTTTTCCATGACTGCCACTACAGGCTTTAAAGTGGACTTTTTTACGGAATCCGGCCAGGGTCGAGAGGCCTTTGTCAATCTCGAAATAGACATTACCGCCGTCGCCCCCGTTGCCGCCGTCAGGTCCCCCCTTAGGAATAAATTTTTCCCTGCGGAAGGAGGCGCATCCCCTTCCACCGTCACCGGCTTTGATAAAAATTTTTGCACGATCTATAAATTTCATGGCGCTGTTTTTTTGATTCCGGGGGAAAAGAAGTTTCTGCCCTGAACTATAGCAGCTATTGGGATAAACTCGGCTTATTCAATGAAAACTTTTGCTGAAACCGTCAATTGCACGCCATCTCAGGCCGTGCTCGCTCCTTGCTCTTCGACGTACTGCAAGTACGTCTACATCGCGTGTCACTGTGCTCAGCCTGATCTTACGCACACTTACCGGCTTCGCGACAAAGCCTCATCAAAAAACCGGTTTAAAGGTTAAAAAAGCCCGAAGTTATAAATACTTCGGGCTTTTTTAAAGCGAGTTTCTTGCAGACAGATTGATAATTGTCAACCTGCGTATACGCTGATTTTTCGGCGGGTCTTGTCTTTGCGCTCGAATTTTACAACGCCGTCAACCAGCGAAAAGAGGGTATAGTCATTTCCGCACCCGACATTGTTGCCTGGGTGGAAAGTGGTTCCGCGTTGTCTGACAAGTATGGACCCTGCTGTAACCGCCTGACCATCAGAACGTTTGACTCCCAGACGTTTTCCACAAGTATCCCGGCCGTTTCGTGAGCTACCGCCTGCTTTCTTATGTGCCATGATTATTTCTCCTTACGCTTCAACACCCAGTATTTTCAGTCGGGTCAACGGTTGGCGATGTCCGTAGATTTTACGATACCCCTTCCGTCTCTTGGCATGAAATACCAGTACTTTGCGGTCTTTTTTCTGTTCGATAATCTGGGCCTTGACCTTTGCACCGGGAACCAGTGGATTGCCGATTTTGGTCTCTTCAGCACCAAGCATGAGAACTTCATCAAGTTCGACGGTATCACCGACGTCACCTACCAGTTTTTCAACCTTCAAAAAGTCACCTTCGGAAACCTTATATTGTTTTCCTCCGGTTCGGATAATGGCATACATTGAAATTCACTCCGTTTCTACTTTGTTTGACTACAGAATACAGCACTATATTTAGAAGGCGGAATCCTGTCAAGGGAAAATTCATTCTTCAAAAATTTCGTATTGTTCAAGGTGGTAGCTCTGCCGGGCTTTGATTGTTATCCGGTTATTATACCGGATCTCCAGGTCTTCAATACCGCCATGCTCTTCATCATAAAGAAAAGCGGCAATATCGGGATGAACGAGAATCGTCAGATTTTTGTTGTCGCGATCTTGCATTTCCCGCTCCAGCTCGCGGATGATTTCATAGGCCATGGTGGGGCGGCTTTTTACATATCCTTTCCCTTCACAATAAGGACAGGATTCGCACAAGGTCCGGCCGATGCTTTCGCGAACCCGTTTGCGCGTCATTTCCACCAGGCCGAGTTCGGAGATTTTGAGGATATTCGTTTTGCTCTTGTCATTCTGAAGGGCTTCCTCCAGGGCGGAATGGACTTTTTCACGGTGGACTTCTTTTTCCATGTCAATGAAATCGATGATAATTAGGCCGCCG
Organism: Desulfuromonadales bacterium; assembly: GCA_963665915.2. Classification (GTDB taxonomy): domain Bacteria; phylum Desulfobacterota; class Desulfuromonadia; order Desulfuromonadales; family JAAYDE01; genus JAFGRU01. Next base: position 171,783 of record CAXXSG010000013.1, on the reverse strand, counting down.
ATATTGCGGAGCCTGAGTTGAAAAGCGATCTCCTTGACTGCCTCCAGGTTGGTTTTGAAAATCGTATCCTCGAGGTTATGCTTGCCGACAAAACGGCCCGTGTTCACATCCACCGCCGTGAGGGCTTCCGTCTGCTCCACGGTAATGTAGCCGCCGCTTTTCAACCAGACCTTGCGGCCAAGAGCGCGGGCAATTTCGATTTCCAGTCCGAATGAATCGAAAATAGGCTCCTTGCCCCGATACAGTTCCACCGCTACCCGTAGCTTGGGCATGAACCGGCGGATGAAATTATGAATTTTGTTGAACTCCTCTTCGGAGTCGACTATCAGGCGTTCCACATCTTCGGTCAGGATATCACGGAGGACTCGGCTGGTTACATCAAGGTCCGAATGAATCAATGCGGGGGGGACTTTGTTCTCTCTGCGTTGCTGAATGTCCTTCCACAGTCCCACCAGATAGTCCACATCGTTCTGCAGGTCTTCCTCGGCCTTCCCTTCAGCCGCGGTACGCACTATGAATCCGGTCCCCGGCTGTTGAAGATTTTCAATCAGCGCGCGCAGGCGCTCCTTTTCCTCTTCGTTTTCGATGCGTCGCGAAATACCGATGTGGTCGACGGTCGGCATGTAGACCAGGTGGCGTCCTGGAAGAGTTATATAGGAGGTTATGCGTGCTCCCTTAGTTCCGATCGGCTCTTTGGCTATTTCGACCAGGAGTTCCTGCCCTTCCTGGAGGAGGTCCTCGATCGGGGGCAAAGGGTGAATACCATTTTCCACGGCCTCCTCGTCACCAACATTACGGCGGCCCTCATCAATAAACTCTTCTAAAGCTTCTATTTCGGAACGTACATCGGCGACATAAAGGAAAGCGGCTTTTCCGAGTCCGATGTCGACGAAAGCGGCCTGCATTCCGGGTAGAACGCGAATGACTTTTCCCAGGTAAATATTCCCGACAATGCCTTTTTCATGTCCGCGTTCAATATAAAGTTCAGCGATATGGCCGTTTTCCAGCAAAGCGACCCGCGTTTCATTTGACGTCGAACTGACTACCAGTTCTTTTGTCATAACACCTCCTTCCGGATAAAGTTAAATCCAGGAGAAATAACTCAATATATAAATTTAACCGAAAAAAAAGATTAAGTCGATTTCAGAATTACACAGGTTTTGGTTATTGCCAGGGCTCGGGTCTCATCCAGGCTGCAACCGAGCAGGTATCCCACGGCAAAGAGCGGGTTGCCTTTGGACATTTTCAGCACCAGAGTGTTTCCCTCCCACTCGATACTACGTATGGGGGCACGGATATCAACCTGTTTCCGGGCTTTTTTTTGGTCCCGGATAATTGTGATTTTATCAGTTACGAGAAAATCTTCAATGCGCCTGTTGAGGTCCACGGGGATATTGTCCGGGAGGCTGACATTAAAGCAGCTTTCCTCAATCGAGTCGCCTGGTGAAGCTGTTTCCGGGCCGATTCCCCAGGCTTCCAGGACTTCGAGCCCGACAGGCAGCTGGCGATTTAATTGTACAGCAATATCCCCGGGTTGGACAGCCCCCAGGAGTTCCAGGTCAATTATTTCGGCACGGCTTGCCACGCCGGCCGAGAGGGCGTCGGCAAAGGATATTCGCGGTGCCGGGTGAAATCCTTCAGAAAATTTTATCGGAATCCCAGCTCGTCTCACGGCGCGATGAAAAACCGTCATGAATTCAAGGTGGCCGATAAACCGGGCTTTTCCTTCTTTTGCGAGCCGCAGGCGGACCTTATGCCGTTTTGGCGGATCATTTTTCGGGAGCGGATCAGTAGAGGCAAACGGCCTTAAATGAAAGGGCTCGTCTTTAGACAGTCGGTTTTTTATGTTTTTGAAATCACAGATGCCGCATCCGGTGCAATGGCTGAAGCGACAATCGGATGTCGGGGCTTCCAGGCCGGCTTTTTTCTTCTCTTCGAGGAAGAAACTTTTCTCGATTCCCGAGTCGATATGATCCCAGGGGAGGGTTTCACTTTCCTCCCGTTTTCGCAGATACCAATGGGGATCGACCCGGCAGGCCTGGAAGGCCTCCATCCAGCGCTCAAAATTGAAGTGCTCCGTCCAGCCATCAAACCGGCATCCCCCTTCCACGGCCTTTTCAAGGACTTTCCCGAGGCGTCGGTCGCCCCGGGCAAAAACCCCCTCCAAAAAAGAAAGGTGGGCGTCGTGGCGCTTGAGACGGAGCTTTTTTCCCTTTAAAGCCACCCACAGGAATTCATGTTTCTCATGAATGGTTTCGATGCTGATCTGCGGTTCCCATTGGAAGGGAGTGTGGGGTTTGGGGACGAAGGTGGAAACTGAGACATTCACGTCGCTCCCCCCCTGGGTCCCTTTCCCGCTTTGCTTGACCCTGGCGGCCAGGTTCACGATCGCCGCCAGGTCTTCTTCGGTTTCGGTCGGAAGCCCCATCATAAAATAGAGCTTGACCAGCCGCCACCCCAGGGAAAAAGCAAGCTGACAGTTGTGCAACAGGTCCTCCTCGCTGATGTCTTTGTTGATGATTCTGCGGAGGCGTTCGGTTCCCGCTTCCGGCGCCAGGGTCAGACCTGTTTTGCGGATTTTGCGGATTTCATTGAGGATTTCTTCGCTGAGGGAGCCAATTCGCAGACTGGGGAGAGAGACCGATACTTTCTGCGCGGAGAGATTGGACATGAGGTGCTTTAAAAGAGCTTCCATGCAACCATAGTCTCCAGCAGACAGGGACAGGAGAGAGACCTCTCCGTAGCCGGTTTTTTTCAGAGAGTCTTCGATAAGGGAAGAGATTCTCTCCGGGCTGCGTTCGCGCACCGGACGGTAAATGAAGCCGGCCTGGCAGAACCGGCAGCCCCGGGTACAGCCCCGTGATATTTCAACGGCCACCCGATCATGGACCGTATTCATGAATGGTACTATCGGGTTGTCTGGAAAGGGTGCACCCTCCAGGTCGGTCAGTATGCTGCGACGGATGCGGGGCGCATTGTTCTCCAGCGGGTGGAAGCAGGAAACTGTGCCGTCGGGACAATACTCCACGGAAAAAAAGGAAGGAATATAGACCCCTTCGATTTTCGCCAACCGTTTGAGAAGAATGGAACGGGGTTCGCCGGTTTGTTTGGCTCTTCGGACGGTCTGGCAGAGCTCCGGGAAGACCTCTTCACCGTCGCCGATCACCACGCAGTCGAGAAAATCGGCCAGGGGTTCTGGATTGAAGGCGCAGGGTCCGCCGGCAATCACCAGGGGGAAATCTTCTCCTCTCTGGTCGGAATGAAGCGGAATCCCTGCAAGTCTAAGCATGTTAAGGACATTGGTGTAGGAAAGTTCGTACTGCAGTGTGAAGCCCAGGACATCGAACTTTTTCAAGGGGACTTCAGATTCAAGGGAGGACAGAAGGATTCCCTGCGAGCGTAATTTCTCCTCCATATCCGGCCAAGGCGCATAGACGCGTTCGGCTCCTATCCATTCGCATTGGTTGAGGAGGTGGTAGAGGATGGCAAGGCCGGTGTTGCTCATGCCGATTTCATAGACATCAGGGAAAGCCAGGGCCACCCGCACATCCACTTTCGATTGTTCCTTGCGAATACTCCCCAACTCGCCGCCGAGGTACCGGGACGGCCGGTTGATTTGTGCCAGAATTTCAGAAAAACTTATCATTTTATATAGTTACACCTTTATTGCTGAATTTTCGTCACTTTAACATGGGTCTTTCCGGCCTCACAAGGAAAGTTTAGCGGGGCGCTAGGAGTGTGTCGGACTTAGGCATGAATCTACTGCGAAAAAAGGAAAATCGGTCCATATTTCCACAAATTTTCGACAAATAGTCCCGCTATTCGCTCTCAAATTTGCGAAATTTTGTTCTCGATTTCACTTTTTCTCGTGACGATCCCCCAAGTCCGACACACGCCTAGAAGATAGAAAAACATCCGTGTTTTTCCAGGAATACCGATTTGGCGGAACGGTCCGGCAGAAAAGTTCAATACCAGACTTCCATCAGGCAGAGTCCTTGCGGGGGGGCTGTTCTTCCGGCCGGGGCATCTTTTCCCCGGGACAGCATTTCTTCGATTTCGGTCGGTAGTTTTTTCCCCATACCGATTTCAACCAGAGTTCCCGTCATTCTTCTCACCATGTTTTTAAGAAAACCGCTGCCCTTGATATCAATGATGATCTTCTTATCTTCCTGGTGCACGGAAATCGAGAAAATCTCTCTAATGGTGGTTTGCGCATCGCAGGAGGAGGAGCGAAAACCTGCAAAATCATGACACCCGATAAAACTTTCGGCCGCATTCTGCATGGTTTCGACATTGAGGGGGGTGCGGATGTGCCAGCAGAACGGCTGGAGCAAGGGAGCACGCACCGGAGCCTGTAGAATGATGTAGCGATACCATTTGCCTTCGGCGCTGTAGCGGGCATGAAAACCGGGAGGAGCAAATTCAGCTTTCTGAACGGCGATGTCTTCAGGCAGGTGGCGGTTGACCCCCTCCCGGAAGGCGGACAAGGGGAGGTCCCGTTCGGTTTGGAAATGCGCGACCATGCCATGGGCATGTACACCCGCATCAGTGCGCCCGGAAGAAATGAGCCGGACTTTCTCCCCCAGGATTTTTACCAATGCTTCTTCCATTTTCTGCTGGACGGTAAGGTCGTTGTCTTGAACCTGCCAGCCCGCATAGCGGGTGCCGACGTATTCTATGGTCAATTTGATTGTTTTCATCCAAACCTGCTGAAGGCCAGAAAAAGGTAGAGCAGGCCCAGTACAAGGGCGAAATAATTGTATTTATTCTCCGACAGAGGTTGAAGCGGCTCTTCCTGGTCGGTGGAAAGCTCACCTTCTGCATAAGCCCGGGCCATTTTATCCGCCCGTTCCACCAGTCGATGAAGAAGCAGGGGGACAACCTGGCTCAACACCTGGATTTTTTTTTGAACAACCTTAAAAAGGTTGTCATCCCTGGTTTTGATGTAACTGCATTCCAGGATAAGGTCTTTTGCCTCCTCTCGCAGCACTGGAATGAACTCCAGAACAAGGCTGAAAAGAAAAGATATTTTTTGTGCGGGAACGCCTATGCGCTTCAGGGGGGACAGAAGGCTCAGAAGTGCCGCAGCAATTTTCGAAGGCGGAGTCGTCAGAGTAATGAGAGAGGAAAACGTGACGGCCAAGGTCAACTGCAGGCAGACCAGAACCCCCTGCCTCAACCCATCCTGAGACAGCCAGGCAACTCCGAGCAGGGTTTTACCGGGCGAGAGGAGGATATGCAGGAGCAGTGTGAACAGAAACAGCCAGCGAAAAATCCAGATCCCCCGCCACCAGACTTTCCAGGCGACCTTGGCGAGAATGATCAGAAGAGCGGCTGCACACGCCAGCAGGGCCAGGTGGGAAAAACCGGAGCCGGAAAAAGAGGCGATGACAAATAGTGGTAGGACGGCCAATTTAATTCTCGGGTCCAGATGGTGAAGAATGGAATCCCGGGGATAGAAGCGGCCGAGAGTGATGTCATCGATTAGGCTCATGCCATGCAATCTGCTGAGAAAAAAAGGGGCCTTTCAGCCCCTTTTTTGTCCCGTGTTTCAATAGAAATCAATTAAAGGTACTTTGCAGCCAGTATTTCGGCTATCTGAACGGCGTTGGTTGCCGCGCCTTTTCGCAGGTTGTCCGCCACCACCCATAAATTCAGACCGTTTTCGATCGATTCATCTTCGCGGATACGCCCAACGTAGGTCAGGTCCTGTCCAGCCACGTCAATCGGCATGGGATAGGTATTTTTGCTGAGATCATCGAGGACTTTCAGACCGGGAAAAGCCGAGAAGAGTTCCCGGGCTTTTTCGACCGTGACCTTTTTCCCGGTTTCCACGTTGATGGATTCGCTGTGTCCGAAAAAAACAGGGACACGAACGGTGGTTGCGGTGATCCGCATACTGTCGTCCCCCAGGATTTTTCTGGTTTCATGGACCATCTTCATCTCTTCCCTGGAATAACCATTGTCCAGAAAAATATCGATATGGGGAAGGCAGTTGAAAGCGATCTGATGGGGGTAGGCCTCGGTTTTTGCCGGCCGCCCATTGAGGAGTTCTCCCGTCTGGATGCGCAACTCGTCAATGGCCTTCTGGCCGCTTCCGGAAACCGCCTGGTAAGTTGAAACAACAATCCGTTTGATCCCGGCAAAATCGTACAAAGGTTTAAGGACAACCACCATCTGAATAGTGGAACAGTTCGGATTGGCGATGATCCCCTTGTTTTTATACTGGCCGATATCCTGCGGATTGACCTCTGGAACGACCAGGGGGACCTCCGGGTCCATGCGCCAGGCGCTGGAGTTGTCGACACAAACCGCTCCGCTGGCCGCAGCGATCGGGCAGAATTCAAGACTGCGGCCGCCCCCCGCACTGAAAAGGGCGATGTCTATGCCTTCAAAAGAACTCTCCTTAAGCTCTTGAACAACCAGCGGTTTACTGTTGAAGTCCAGAAGCTTGCCCTCGGAGCGCGCTGATGCCAGAAGACGCAGTTCCTGAACCGGGAATTTGCGTTCCTCCAGTACCCGGATCATCTCGTTGCCGACAGCGCCAGTGGCTCCGACAATGGCTATATTGAATTTTCTGGACATAAAACCAGTCTCCTGAAAAGGATGTTCACTTTATAAGTTTTGAACGATAGCATCACCCATATCGGATGTAGATACTTTCTTCTCCCCCGGGTTGCCGAAGAAAATGTCACCCGTACGGTAACCGGCCTCCAGAGCTTTTTCAACCGCCGCGTCGACTTGGTCTGCCGCTTCCTTCATGTTGAAAGAATAGCGCAACATCAGTGAGGCGGAGAGGACCTGGGCGATGGGATTGGCGATGCCCTGCCCAGCGATGTCGGGAGCTGTCCCGCCCGCCGGTTCATAAACACCAAAACTTCCTTCGGCCAGTGATGCGGAGGGGACCATGCCCAAGGAGCCGGTCAGTGCGGAGGCCTCATCGGAGAGAATGTCGCCGAACATGTTTTCAGTGAGCAGAACGTCGAACTGCTTGGGATTACGAACAAGCTGCATAGAGGCATTGTCCACATACATGTGATTGAGTTCAACCTCAGGATATTCGGCGGAGAGGCTGATCATAATTTCCCGCCACAGGACGGAAGAGGCGAGGACGTTGGCCTTGTCAACGGAGGTCAGCTTTTTCTTGCGTTTCATGGCCGCCTGGAAAGCGACATGGCCGATCCTTTTGATTTCAGCTTCCGAATAGCGCAGGGTGTCGATCCCTTCCCTGTTGGGGGCTGTTCCTTCAATTCCTTTGGGCTGTGACATATAAAGGCCACCGGTCAATTCGCGAATAACGAGAATATCCAGTCCTTCCCCTATAATTTCCTTTTTCAGGACCGAAGCTTCCACCAGGGACGGGAAAATAATGGCCGGGCGGAGGTTGGCGTACAGACCGAAAATCTTTCGCAGCGGCAGCAGCCCGCCTCTTTCCGGCTGTTCCATGGGTGGGAGATGCTCCCATTTTGGGCCGCCAACGCTTCCCAGTAGCACGGCCTCGGAGGTTCTGCAAAGGTCTATGGTTGTTTGGGGCAGGGCCGTCCCTTCTTTGTCGATGGCCACCCCCCCAAGGTTGCCGTAAGTACGTTCAAAGCGGACATCGTATTTTTTTTCAACGACGTCCAGAACCTTGAGGGCTTCAACCATAACCTCGGGTCCGATTCCGTCGCCGGGCAGAACTGCAATATCATGCTTCTGGGACATATTTATAACTCTCCTTTTAAAATTAATATTAATAGGTCATGATAATTTCGGAAACTCTTAGGCTATTCAGAGAGGGGCTTTTTGTCAAATAATTTTGAAAAAAACAAGAAAATAAAGCCCGACAATATTTAAAAACAAAGATTGCCGAGCTTTAAGGGATATGTTTCCGGTTTCGCGACAAATAATGCGGGTTAAGTCTGACAGACCACCCGGTGTCCCTTCCTCTGAGTCGTGTCGGGGTATTCCGAGAGCCTTGCGTCAAGCCAAGTTTACCACTGGTTTCTGGGCGGTTCGTTGACGAAATCCATAAGTCTTTCAATGGCTTCTTCAATCCCGTCAGCGGCTTCACTGATACATGAAGCCAGCATGTAGGCGGGTGTCGTAATAATTTTGTTCGGAACGTCGACCACGACCCTATCCACGTTACAATCTTTATGCGTGGAGCCCATCATTTGGAGCGTCTGGGCCGTGTCTTTGTCGGTTCCGATGGTAATTTTGTGGCTGATGCTTTCATCCCCGAGGACTCTGGCAAGCAATACCGGAGCAATACAGATAGCGGCTATCGGTTTCTGGCGGACCACCAGCTGCTTGATGAGGCGGCGCACTTCCCGGTGAATTTCGCAGTCCAGTCCTTCGTCCGCGAAGTTGGTCAAGTTTTTGGCTGCTCCAAAGCCTCCCGGCAGAACCAGACCATCCAGGTCGTCTGCTTGAACATCTTTGATATCTTTGATATTTCCGCGGGCGATGCGGGCGGATTCAACGAGAACGTTTCTTGTCTCTCCTTCCGCGACTTCGCCCGTCAAATGGTTGATGACATGCTTCTGGTTCATATCGGGGGCCATGATGACGGCGTTTGCCTTGGCCCGGTCCAGTGCCAGAAGTGTGATGACAGCTTCATGGATTTCGCTGCCGTCATAGACGCCGCATCCTGACAGGATGACCCCTATATTTTTTGCCATTTTCAGCCTCCTTTTTGTGAGAGAGTTTTTTATAATAAAAGTTCATTTTTAAAAATATAAACCCAAAGGGCACAAGATTAAACCATTTTTTGTTGTGGTTTCACTCTACCCGGGCAATGGGTAGTTTGACACCTGCCGTATTTTCGGATTAAGATTTCAAAATTGTTTTCCCGAACAGGTGCTTTATGAAAAAAATTTTACAATTTCTGATCAGTTTGAATATCATTTTTTTTGTGATTTTCTCCTTGGGCGGCTGTCAACAGCGGACCTCCCAGGAGGAATCTGCAAAAGTAATCGAGAAGCCGGCGCTTGAGCCGCAAAAAGAACTTCTGAAAACCCAGAAAGCTTTCGTAGAAGTTTCCCAGCGAGTTATTCCGGCCGTGGTCAACATTCGGGCCGCGCGAAAGGCAAAAACTGATAAGTTCGGAATGCTGTTTGATAAGTTTTTTCGGGACATGTTTAAGAACCGACTTCCGCAGCCGGAAAGGAAGGAACAGAGTCTCGGGTCCGGATTCATCATCAGCAAAGAAGGTTTCATCCTGACCAATGCTCACGTTATTCAGGGTGCCGAAGAGGTTAAGATCAAGCTGGGCAACCAGAAAATATACAGCGGAAAAGTGGTTGGCTTCGATACGCGTACCGATGTGGCTGTTTTAAAAATTGAAACGGATGAAGACCTTCCGATTCCGGTTACTCTGGGAGATTCTGATCGGCTTCAGGTCGGGCAATGGGCTCTCGCTATTGGCAATCCTTTTGGTCTGGAAGGGACTCTGACCGTTGGCGTTATTTCTGCCACCAAACGATCCAATATGGGCATTGAGGAATATGAAGACTTTATCCAGACTGATGCTTCCATCAATCCCGGTAATTCCGGAGGACCTCTGGTCAATATTTATGGCGAGGTCGTCGGCATCAATACGGCCATTGTCGCGACCGGTCAGGGGATTGGTTTTGCAATTCCCGTCAACCTGGCCCTCCTCATAGCGGACCAGTTGATTGCCAACGGAAAAGTGGAGCGGGGTTGGCTCGGTGTGAGAATTCAGGCTCTGAAGCCGGACCTGGCACGTTCCTTCGGTTTGGAAAAAACCCGGGGGGTACTGATTAGCAGCATTCTTCCGGATTCCCCTGCTGAAAAAGGAGAGCTGAAGAGGGGAGATATTATCCTTTCCATTGACGGTAAACCTGTTGCAGGTGTTGGAGAGTTCAAGCTTCTGGTCGCCAGTATTCCGGCGGGGAAAAAAGTTGATCTGGTTCTTTGGCGACAAAGGGAGAAGAAAACCCTCCATGTGAAAATTTCAAGCCGGGGAGAGACAAGTGCAGCGCGCGAGTCATCTCCCCTGAAAAGCTCTCGACTGGGAATGGTTTTAATCCCCAACGAGAAGGGTCCGGGGCTGGTTGTCAAGGAAATCGCCCCCAAAGGTTCCGCGGCTTCTTTCGGTGTTCGTGCTGGGGATGTTTTACTCGCTTTGAATAAGAAAAAACTTGAAACCGTCGAGGATTTAGAGAAAATTCTTGGAAAAGTCCGTGACTCTGATACTATTCTTTTGTTGCTTAAAAGAGGAAGGACTACCCTGTATTTGGCTTTTCCAGCAAGCAAGCCTTGATTAATCGGTATATAAATTGAATGGGAAATTGCAATTGCGAAATATCCCATTTTTTTGGAGGTTGTATGGCTAGGCTTGTGAATAACCCTGAGCTCGCTTTCAGATTAGCGAGAGCGATTGTTTCCGACATTGCTCTTTACAATCAGGACAAAGTGCAGGAAGGGATAAAAAAAGACTGTATCTTTGATATCTTAAGTGAAGAGCTGGCGGAAGGTCGCGAGCATTTTTTTAACAGAGTCTCTACTGATATTCCTGACCGTGATCATTTGTACGATCGAGCCATTGTGGATGTAATGATCAAGCAGGCGGGAGTCATTGAGAGTCCTATCTGGTAGCGGATGACCCAAAAGTGTCAATTTTTTTTCGAAGTGGGACGTCCGCCGGAAAGGCTGGACCGCTTTCTTGCAGACTGTCTCCCTGAAATATCGCGATCTCAGATAAAAAAACTTATTGAAGAACAACTTGTTCAGATAAATGAACATCAAGCCAAAGCGGGAGAAAAGCTTAAAGGGGGCGAAAACCTTTTTGTCACTATTCCCGATCCTGTCCCTGCTGTCGCAATTCCTGAACCCCTTTCTCTTAAAATTCTTTACGAAGACTCGCATCTGATTGTTATTGACAAACCGGCGGGGATGGTTGTACATCCTGCGCCAGGCCATCAGAGCGGGACTCTTGTTAATGCCCTCCTTTTTCATTGTCGGGATCTGTCAGGCATTGGGGGTGAGCTGCGGCCGGGAATAGTCCACCGCTTGGACAAGGATACCTCGGGTGTTCTTGTGGCCACCAAAAATGAGGTGACACATAATGCTCTTGCCCGCCAGTTTAAAGATCATACGGCCAGAAGGCGTTATTTAGCTATTGTTCAGGGTCTGTTGCCTGGAAAAATCGGAAAGATTGATCAACCAATCGGACGTCATCCCAGGGAACGCAAAAAAATGGCCGTTCTACCGGCCTCCGGGCGTCGGGCCGTTACCCACTGGAAAACGCTGCAGCTTTTTGAAGAGGATCGCCTCTCCCTGGTTGAACTTAGACTTGAAACAGGTCGGACCCATCAGATCCGGGTTCACCTTGCCAAAATGGGCTATCCGGTGGTGGGTGACCCTGTCTATGGGAACAGCGGGTGGCTAAAGCAGATAAAGGACATCACATTGCGGGGGTTGCTTATGAGTTTGAACAGGCAGGCTCTGCACGCCAGAACTCTGGGCTTTGAGCACCCCTCAAAAAAACAATTTTTGGAGTTTGAAAGTCCTGTCCCAGTGGATATGATGGAAATACTGGAGTATCTTTTGAAAAAGTATGAGATAGAGCCAGTCCGGTTTCTACCTGGAATAAAATTGCCGAATCAATTATGAGGTCTGCCAAGATGAGATTAACCCGAGAGGGAAAAATCACCTATTTTAAACCAGAGTGGGCTGATAAATTTTCATTTTGTGCGGGATTCAGCACCCGCAACGGTGGAGTTAGCCGCCCTCCATTCAATTCATTGAACCTGGGATTCGGTACAGAGGATCCTCGTCACAATGTTGAAGGGAACCGTTCTACCTTTTGCCGGGCATTCAACCTACCTCCCCAGAAGCTTCTGACTGTGAGTCAGGTTCATGGCACTGATGTTCTGGTTATCGATGAGCCCAATCTGGATCTTTCCCACTTTCAGGGTCTTGAATGCGACGCAATTATCACCAACCAGCCTGGAATAATGCTCGGGATTCTGGTTGCTGACTGCTATCCGGTTCTGTTCAGCGACCCCTCAAAAGGTGTGGTTGCAGCCGCCCATGTCGGCTGGCGTGGGGCGGCCAGAGGCATTATCGGCAAAGTGGTCAAGGCGCTTTTGGATATATTCGGAAGTTTGCCCGCGGACCTTTTCTGTGCGATCGGGGCAGGTATTTCCGCGAAGTGTTATGAAGTGGATCGGGTCGTGCGTGATGGTTTCCCGGGTGGTGTGCAAACCTGGAGTAAAATCGCCTCAGAAGCGACTTACGGTCACTGGAATCTGGACATTGGAAAAAGTTGTAGCCTTCAGCTGGAGGAAGCAGGGGTCACGCCAGCCAATATCATAAAAGCCGAGCAGTGCACATTCCTGCATCGAGAGCTTTTTTTCTCATATCGTCGCGACGGCGGGAACACGGGTCGGCAGATGGGTTTTATTATGATAAAATAAAATTATGAAAAAAGTGACAAAAACGAGAAAAATCATGACATTGGGGAAGCGTTTGCCTCCCCAATTTTGTTCTGATCTTAACGCTCAGATGCAACCTCAGGAAGATGGAACTGTTTCCAAAGGTGACAGCTTGGAATGCCTGGTCAAAAACTCAGATGAGGGAAGGTTGCTGGCTGTGGGAGATATCCACGGCTGCCTGGACCACCTGCAATGCTTGATTTCCCGTGTCAGGCCCCGGGAAAAAGATCAATTTGTTTTTTTGGGTGACTATATCGATCGTGGACCTGATAGTCGGGGCGTAATTGATTTCCTCCTCGATTTTCGCAAGTGTTTCCCGTCCACGGTCTTTTTGAAGGGCAACCATGAAAAAATGCTTCTGGACTATCTTAAGGGAAAAAACACGTTGTTATATATGGCCAACGGCGGTTGGGAGACTCTGAAAAGTTACGAAACCGGGGCCGGAATCAAAGTTGTGCCGGAACATTTGACTTTCATTGAAAGTCTCAAGCTTTACTATGTGCAGGAGTCGTTTGTTTTTGTTCATGCGGGGCTGAGACCGGGAGTTTCTCTTGAGGACCATGATGAACGGGATTTCCTCTGGATACGGGGAGATTTTCTGGATTCGGACTATGAATTCGAAAAAACGGTGGTTTTTGGGCATACTCCTCTATCCGATCCTCTTCAGGAACCGAGAAAAATTGGATTGGATACAGGGGCGGTTTATGGTCGCTATTTAACTTGCTGCGATGTCCGATGTCGCTATTTCTGGGACTCCAGAGGCTGCGAAGAAGAAAAGCTATTCTGATTTTTTCGCTTTTTCCCGGCGCAGAAGGTCGCCGGTTCGAACTTGGGGTGGCAATTTCATTTGAACCAGGTCGTTGGGCTGGGCTACCTCAAGCAGTTTTCCATTGGGTGTGCGAATTTCAGAAACCTGAAACGCCGTCCGTTGCATACGAGGCGAAATTGTTTCAAGGGTTTCACCGGGGAAAAATCGGTTGCGAACCTGGATCAGAGTCTGGCTGTGCGTGGGTTGGACGACAACGCCGATAAAATCATGGGTGCGGATATAATTAGAATTTTGTGGCTGAATCTGCTGATTTTCAGGTGAAAACAGGAATCCCGTTCCGAAGGGACGGTGACTGACTTTTTTCAGTTCTTTTTCCCAGAGAGGGTCGGGGCGGTAATCCTGGGGATTTGCAAAATAGGTATCCAGGGCATTGCGGTAGACACTGGTAACCACCGCAAGATAATAACGGCTTTTCATTCGCCCTTCGATTTTCAGGCTGTCAATCCCGGCGGATATAAGTTCGGGGAGGTGTTCGATCAGGCACAGATCCCTGCTGTTCATAATATAGGTGCCGCTTTCGTCCTCCTCCAGCGGCAGGTATTCTCCAGGGCGGGTTTCTTCAACCAATGCATATTTCCAGCGACAGGGGTGGGTGCAGGCCCCTTGGTTGGCGCTGCGGCCGGTGAGTGCCGCGGACAACAGGCAGCGTCCGGAATAAGCGACACACATGGCTCCGTGAATAAAAACTTCCAGTTCAACAGTGGAAGAGGACCGAATTTGACGTATTTCATCCAGACTCAACTCTCTGGCAAGGTTGACCCGACTGAGTCCCATCTTTTGCCAGAAATTAACGGCTGCTGTATTTGTCGTGTTGGTCTGCGTTGAAAGATGGAGGGGCCGGTCAGGGTCACTATCACGGATCAGGTCCAGAATTCCAGGGTCCGAGACAATATAGGCATCCATATCGAGAGGGATCATATCCCGGAGGAAACGACGAAAAGCTTCGGTGTCTTCCTGCCGCAGGTAAGCATTCAGGGTCAAATAAAGCTTTTTGTTGTTTTTGCGTGTCACATCCCGGGCTTGGCCCAGATTTTTCAGGGAAAAATTGCCGGCTGCAGCGCGAAGACTGAATTTTTCTCCACCAACATAAACGGCATCCGCACCGAAATGGATGGCAGTATCAAGTTTTTCCAAGTCGCCGGCCGGTGCCAGCAATTCCGGTATTCTTATCATTTTTTCCATCAAACTCTGTCGGCAGAATAATTTTTCAAAAGGTATTTTGAGATAACGGGCGATGAAAAGTCTACCAGGTGAAAAAAGGATTTTGGTATTTTAATTGCTCTTAAGATTGTGCTAATTATGCTAGAGAGGTTTAAGGCTTTGGAAAATTGCCACGCGAAAATGGGAAATCTGTCCTCGATTTACCGGTTTTAAAGTAGATTCATTCCTAAGTTTGGCGGCCTCCTAGGATTTGACTGAAAATGGAAACAGCCTTTTGATTTAACTCAGAGCAATTTTCCGGAAGAGACGGAAACGACTTTTTTGTTTTTTTCTAACCTGTCTGAAAGTAATAATCAATGAGAATTCAACAATCCGGTAGTGTATTCATTCGATTCATGGTTCTTTTTGGCTTAGGTCTTGCTTTTGCAGGGTGTGCAGTTCCTCAGTCTTCTCTGGATAAAAGAGGAGCAAGCAGTGATGTTCTTACTTTGCAAAAGAATTTGCAGGAACTTTCGGAGCAGGTCGAAAAAAACCGAAACAACCTGCTTCTGATGGAAGCCAGAATACGGGACCATCAGCGGGTTATTGACAGTGTGGTTGCGAAAAAAGTCACCGAAACGGCTCCAAAAGGCTTCGCAAGGGTTTTTGGCCGTGATGAACCGGGGGGTGAGGTTACTCCCACGTCGGTATACCTGGAGGCTTTTGGCGATTTTGCCGCAGGTCAATATGAAAGCGCTATCGGCAAATTTAATACTTTCCTGGAAAAATTTCCGGATAATGACTACGTTGCCAATGCGCGTTTCTGGCTCGGAGAGTGCTATTTCTCTTTAGAACAATTTGAAAAAGCTCTTGCGGAGTTCAATCAGGTTGTCAATCTTTATCCTCGCAACGAGAAGGTACCTGAGGCATTGATGAAGACTGTGAAGGTGTACCGAATATTATATCAGGAAGAAAAAGCAGAAGAGGCTCTCCGTTTCCTTCTGAATAACTATCCGGAGAGTTCCGCGGCCCGGATGGTAACAGAGGAAAGTCTGAACTCGGATTACCAATAAATGCATAGGATTGGAAGGTTATGACTGCTAAGAGATTGATCGCAATATCGTTAGGTCTAATGCTGATTGGTTCCTGTTTTGCCATCGCAGGAAAAGGTGTTCCAAGAACTTATATCATCAAAAAAGGGGATACGCTCTGGGGTGTTTCGGATCGCTTTCTCAAGGACCCGCAATATTGGCCCAACCTCTGGTCCTACAACGAATTTATAACGAACCCGCACCTTATCTTTCCGGGCCAGAAAATTACTATAATTGACGGCAGAAAGCTGGTTGTCGGCGAACAGAAGGATGTCCCGGGCAAGTCCCTGTATGAAGAAAAAATCGAACCGGGCGTTATAACTTTGAAAACTTTGGGCGGAGCCGAAGGTTTTATAACGTCAGACGAACTGGAAACCAGCGGCATTCTGGTCGATGCTACAGATAACCGGATTCTCCTGACCAAAGACGATTATGTTTTTCTGAAAATGAAGGATACAGCTTCGGTGAAGATCGGAGATAAGTTTTCCATCTTCCACAAAGGTAAGGAAGTCAAACATCCTCATTCCGGGGAAATGATGGGATACCAGATCATTGATGTGGGTGAAGTCCAGATTCTTGAAATGAACGAGACGGTTGCGACGGCCCAGATTACCAACGCGGCCCAAGAAATACTACGTGGGGATGCCATAGTTGCTCTTCGCTCCAAGGCCTATGAGATTGAAATGAAAAAGAGCAGTCAGCCCCTGTCCGGCTGTGTTATTTCTTCTGCTGGTGATCAGATTGCACTTGGCGCTTATGACCTCCTTTACCTTGATATGGGTTCGGAAGATGGTCTGATGGCAGGAAATCTCGTCTATCTCTCCCGTGAAAGAAAAGTCACGGAAAGGGCAATCACCAAAGAAGACCTTCAATTACCCGATGTTCTTCTGGGAAGTGCCCTGGTTCTTGAGACCGAAGCTCACACCTCTTCAGCCCTGGTGTTAAAATCAAGGGAAAGCATTCACGTTGGAGACAAAGCCTTCACTGTGAAGCATTGATGAAAACGTAAGTTACTTTTGTCTGCTGAAAAGGGATTGGAGAAAATCTTCAATCCCTTTTCAATTTTTGGCCTGATCTGATGACTTTCGAAGCGAACAGCGGCTGGCTGAGATTATATCTTTCCCCGGGGCTGGGAAGATCCAGCCTTATGAAACTCATGTCAGCCTTCGGCACAAGCGAAGCTGTGCTAAATGCCGATTCTGAAGAGTGGTATACTCGGGCGGGTCTGCCCGCTTCCCTGAAAAACAATCTTATCTCGGAACAAGAAGCGGTTCTGGTTAATTCTCTGGAGACCCTGGAAAAGATTGGAGCTGATCTGGTCGCTTTCCCGGATATGGAAAAATATCCTGCCTGGCTGCGCGAGATTCATGATCCGCCGGCATTGTTGTTTATCCGCGGGACATGCGAGGTGCAGGATTGTTTTTCTGTCGTTGGGTCACGCCGAGCATCTTCCTCTCTGCTTCGTTTTACTCGTGAACTTTGTAACGACCTGGCCGGAAGAGGGTTGACTATTGTCAGCGGGCTGGCCAGGGGAATCGATTCGGCGGCCCACCAAGGGGCTCTGGCTGCAAAAGGCAAAACCATTGCTGTTCTCGGCTGCGGAATTGACCATGTTTACCCGGCCGAAAACAGGAGCCTTTTTGAGCAGATTTCTGAGCAGGGGATGATCATTTCCGAATATCCGCCGGGGGCTTTGCCCCTGGCCCATCATTTCCCGGCCCGGAACCGGATCATCAGCGGTTTGAGTCGGGGTGCTCTGATTGTTGAGGCCTCCGAGAAAAGTGGGTCGCTGATTACGGCTGAATTTGCTTTGGAGCAGGGCCGGGAGGTTTTTGCAGTCCCGGGTTCAGTGGTTTCTTCCAACAGCCGTGGCGTTAACCACCTGATTCGCGAGGGGGCGCATCTAGTGTCAGAATCGCGGGATATCCTCGAGGTTCTCTGGCCTGAAAAGGCTAAAATGGTTGCCGATAGAAAAAGCCGTGAATTGCCGTCCAACCTCAGTTCGCAGGAGTTGACTATCCTCAGATTTCTCAATGAACAACCCTTTAGTCTGGATGAAATTGTCCAGAAAAGCGGCTTGACACCCAGTGAGGTTTCCGCTACTTTACTGCATTTAGAACTCGCCGGGCTTGTATCCCGACTTCCCGGCATGCAGTTTTTCGGAAATCAGTAGTAAGAAGCTTGTTCAAAATGGAGGTTGTTTGAGAGATCGCGTATTGGCCATTGTAAATATTCTTGCCCAGTATGTGTTTGAAAAGCGCGATCTGCTGAGCGAGGGAAATATTATTCAGGAGTTGCTGGATACTGGGTTTGACCTGGAAGAAATAAATGCCGCTTTCCACTGGATTGAAAACCTCTCGATGGAGAAAGTTAAACATGGGGAGGACGACCCCGAAACGGGGGAAGGTTCAACCAGGGTTTTTACAGATGAGGAAAAGCGGGCTCTTTCACCGGATGCACAGGGACTGCTGCTGAAAATGCGGACCATGGGAATGCTTTCCTGTGATGAGATGGAAGAAATTATCAGTCAGGTCATTTCTGTGGAGGATGAGGGCATATCTCTGCAGGAATTGAAAGCGGTTGTTGCCCTGACCCTTTTTTCTCGCTCGCTGGAGCAGTATGGAAGGGAACTTGAGTGTATACTAAGAGATGAATGGTCCTTGCTTTACCATTGAGCTGGGGAAGGCTGCAGAAGAGACTGCAGCCTTTTTCGTTTAGGCTGCACGACTCTGTTTTCTCATCAAGGAAAAACCTTTCGGGAAAAACGGTATATATTTCTTGAAAAACGAGGTCTAAATGGCAAAATCTCTGGTGGTTGTGGAGTCGCCCGCCAAGGCGAAAACAATCGAAAAATTTCTTGGGAAAAACTATAAGGTTCTGGCTTCCTACGGCCATGTCAGGGCTCTGCCGAGTAAAAAAGGCTCGGTAAATGTGGAAAAAGATTTCGAGCCCCATTATGCCACTCTTCCCAAAAGCAAAGCCTACCTGGACAATATCCGGAAAGAAGTCAAAAAGGCGGAAGAGCTGATTCTCGCCACTGACCCCGACCGTGAAGGGGAGGCCATTGCCTGGCATCTCCTGGAGTCCATTGGTATCAACGAGGAAGACTCAAAGCTTAAAGTAACAAGAGTCGCTTTCCATGAAATTACCCAGAGCGCAGTCAGTCGGGCAATGGAGGAGGGTCGCAAGGTTTCCCGTCCCTTAGTCGATGCCCAGCAGGCTCGCTCCATACTCGATTATCTGGTCGGGTTCAACCTCTCCCCGTTTCTCTGGAAAAAGATCTCTTATGGCCTTTCCGCCGGACGTGTCCAGTCTGTGGCTTTGCGCCTGATCTGTGAAAGAGAAAAAGAGATAAAGGAATTCAGGCCCGAAGAGTATTGGACCATTGAGGGGCTTTTTGAAAACAGCGATAAAAAAGGTTTCAAGGCCCGACTTTTTTCCGTGGACAGGGAAAAGCTGGAAAAATTTTCCATAACAACGGAAAAAGAGGCCCAAAAGCTTTTTGTCGACCTCGAAAAAGTCAAAGAAAAACAGGATTTTCAGGTTTCTTCCATTACCCGGAAAGAAAAAAAACGAAACCCTGCTGCCCCCTTCATCACCAGCACGCTGCAGCAGGAAGCCAGCCGGAAGCTCGGTTTTTCAGCCCGTAAGACCATGAGTGTTGCCCAGAAGCTTTACGAGGGGATCGATATCGGAAGTGGCGCGGAGGGTCTCATTACCTATATGCGAACCGACTCCGTTGCCCTTTCCAAAGAGGCGATTTCCGAGGCCAAAAAAGTCATCAAAAAGATTGCCGGACCGGAATACTGTCTCGACACGCCTAGGGTTTTTAAGAGTAAAGTCAAAAATGCTCAGGAGGCCCATGAAGCGATCCGGCCGACCAGCTTTGCCAACACCCCGGACAAGGTCAAATCTTTCCTGGTTCCGGACCAGTTTCGCCTTTATGATCTGATCTGGCGCAGAGCGGTGGCTTCCCAGATGGCTTCCGCCCTTCTCGATGTGACCACCGCTGATATTCGTGGCGGCGATCGTTTTATTTTCCGGGCGTCCGGGCAGGTCATTCGTTTCCCCGGTTTCATGAAACTTTATATTGAGGGTTCGGATGAGAATGGTGCGGGCCAGGATGATGACAAGTTACTTCCCAGCCTTTCCGAAAATGAGGCGGTAACCTGCCGTGAGCTTGTACCTGAGCAGCATTTTACCCAGCCGCCCCCCCGTTTCACCGAGGCGACCCTGGTCAAGGCTCTGGAGGAAAACGGCATCGGCCGGCCTTCAACCTACGCTCCGATCATGAATACCCTGACCACCCGAAAGTATGCCCGCCTTGAAAAAAGGACCTTTTTCCCGGAAGATCTTGGGATGGTGGTTAATGACCTGCTGGTAAAGCACTTTCAGAAATATGTGGATTACGACTTCACCGCCCACCTGGAAGAGGATCTGGATGCTATTTCCCGTGATGAAAAAAAATGGCGGCCGGTCCTGAAAGAGTTTTGGGAGCCTTTCATTGCTCTTCTGGAGCAGAAGGAAGTGGAGGTCAGCAAGCAGGATGTCACTACTGAGCAGACCGAACGCGATTGTCCTGAATGCGGAAAACCGCTCGTTATCAAACTGGGCCGTTCCGGAAAATTCCTCGCTTGTTCCGGCTTTCCGGAATGTCGTTTCACCGAGTCCCTGGCGCCTCAGGAAGAAAAAGAAGTGGTATTTTCAGAGGAAAATTGTGAGCGCTGTGGGGCGAAGATGCTGTTAAAGACCGGACGTTATGGGAAATTTCTCGCCTGTTCCGGTTACCCGGAATGCAAAAATATCCAGCCGCTGGTGAAGCCGAAAGCCCTTGGAATTGCCTGCCC
The DNA here is from genome assembly GCA_963665915.2 of Desulfuromonadales bacterium. Classification (GTDB taxonomy): domain Bacteria; phylum Desulfobacterota; class Desulfuromonadia; order Desulfuromonadales; family JAAYDE01; genus JAFGRU01. Next base: position 151,433 of record CAXXSG010000013.1, on the reverse strand, counting down.
CAAGTGCAACGAAGGGGAGATTCATGAGAAAAAAAGCCGGTACGGGAAAATATTCTATTCCTGCAACCGTTATCCCAAATGTAAGTATGCTCTCTGGGATATTCCCGTCAGCGAAGCTTGCCCCAAATGTGGTTTTCCCATAGTGGTTGAAAAAACAACCAAAAGGGATGGGAAATACAGGAAATGTCCTCAGGATGAGTGCGACTGGCGCTTGCAACTGGAAGAACCGGAAAAAAAGAAAACCGCTCCGAAAAAAGCGACTCCGAAAAAGGCAGCCAAGAAAAAATAAAGGGTCATGACACTTTAAGAGGTCGGTCCCGAACAATTTTGAGGATCAGTTTATAGAGATCCTTGGCTCTATGGTTAAACCTAAACTCACATTCTTTAAGATGCAAGTTGAAGGTGCTGGGGGCCATACCGCGAAACCGAACCAGGCGTGTTTTCGCATAGCCCCAGAATCCTTCAATGCCATTGATGTGAGTGTGCCCTTTGGCAAATTCGTTCTGGCCGTGATCGATGCGAAGATGTTTGCCATAACCTACATCAACCAGGCCATTGTAGCCACGCCAGCCGTCAGAGTAGACGATGCTCTTCAACTCGACTCTGCCCCGGATCACCGCTTGGAGCGTGGCTTTCGAGCAATTTGGAACGATTTCCGTGTAAACGTGACCGTTCCGTTGAAAGATGCCGAAGACTATGGTTTTGCCAAAAGCACCCCGGCCTCTTTTGCCTTTGATGCGACGGGCGCCAAAGAACGATTCGTCGACTTCAACCTCCCCTGAAAAGGGAGATTGAAGTCCGCAATATTCGACCAGGCGCTGCCGAATCGCTTTCAAGTAACGATTGACGGTGTTGCGACTGAGACCTGTTAAACGAGCAATTTGTGAGGCGTCCAAATCGACAGAAAAGAGACGCACAATCTGTCGAAATTGATGCTCCGAAATGCGTGAACGCCAAACATACTTATTTTTCATAGTCATGACAGTAGGTTAACACATCTTCGAGAGCGCTTAAGGTGTCATGACCCAAAATAAATTATTTCAAGCTGTGTGGTAAAGTCAGAAGCCTGTTCGTTCCGGAAGAATTCCTGGAATCGCAACAGGCTTTCGGTCTTTTTGCAACTTTGGAAGCGCGGAAATAACTGTCGAAAACGAGAAATAGATGCCGTATCCTCATTCGAAAAAACCGGAAGTTCTTGTCATAGGCGGCGGTCTGGCCGGCTGCGAAGCCGCCTGGCAGGCCGCGCAGGAAGGACTCCCGGTCATATTATATGAAATGAAACCCCAGCGTTTTTCCCCTGTGCATCAGGGAGAAAACCTCGCGGAACTGGTTTGTTCCAACAGCTTCCGGGGGGAAGGGATGAATAACGCCGTTGGGTGCCTCAAGGAAGAACTGAGGCGCTGTCGATCCCTGTTCATGACGGTGGCCGATGCCTGCCGGGTCCCTGCCGGCGGCTCTCTGGCAGTGGATCGGGATGAGTTTTCCGCCCGTATCACGGAAAAGATTACAAGGCATCCCCTGATCGAACTGCGGCGGGAGGAAATTACCGAAATCCCTGAAGGTGAGTCCGTGATTATTGCTTCAGGCCCTTTGACATCCGAGGCCCTGACCGCCGCCGTTATCCGTGAGACCGGCCAGGAACACCTCTATTTCTACGATGCCATTGCGCCAATAGTGGAGGCGGATTCCATAAATTATGATATTGCCTGGTGGGCTTCCCGTTACGACAAAGGGGGAAAGGACTATCTCAATTGCCCCTTCAGTAAAGAAGAATATCTGCGCTTCGTGGATGAGCTCTGCCGGGCGGAAAAAGTCCCTTTTCGAGAGTTTGAAAAAGGGATTCATTTCGAAGGCTGCATGCCGGTTGAAGTTCTCGCCGAGCGGGGCGAGATGACCCTGGCCTTCGGTGCCATGAAGCCGGTCGGTCTCCCGGATCCCCGTACCGGAAGGGATCCTTTCGCCGTGATCCAGTTGCGCATGGAAAATCGTCAGAAGACTCTTTTTAACATGGTCGGCTTCCAGACCAAGCTGACCTATCCAGAGCAACGTCGCATTTTCCGCACCATCCCCGGCCTCGAAAACGCCCAATTCGCTCGCTTGGGGAGCATGCACCGCAATACTTTTATTAATGCTCCCCGCAGCTTGCTCCCTTCGCTGCAGCTGAAAAATAATCCCCAACTTTTTTTTGCCGGCCAGATCACCGGGGTCGAAGGCTATGTCGAATCGGCCGCCTGTGGGTTTCTGGCGGGAATTTCTGCGGCTCGCTATTTGACACAGCGGGAAATTCAGCAGCCTCCGGAAACCACGGCCCTGGGAGCCCTTGTTACGCACTTGGTCGCTTCGGACCCAGATCATTTCCAGCCCATGAATGTCAATTACGGCTTGTTTCCGCCCCTTTCAGGAAAAAGGCTGAGAAAACGTACCGAACGCCGCCTGGCCGTGGCTGAAAGGGCGCTCAATGATGTGGAAGTTTGGTGGCAAACTCTCGAAGAGCAAAGGAGAAATCCCTGATGTCCGCTTGTCCTCTGGTTCTGGCTTCGGCTTCCCCGCGCCGCCGGGATCTGTTGAATTCCGTAGGAATCCGCTTTTCCGTGGTACCCAGCAATGCTGTTGAGGATGTGATCCCCGGGGAAACGCCGGAAGAGCATGTCCTTCGGCTGAGTCTCGAAAAGGCCAGGGATGTGGCCATGAAAAGTGACGTTGCGGGTCGCTGGTTTCTCGGCAGCGATACCATTGTTCTTCGGGACAAGCATATCCTTGGCAAACCCAAAGGCCCGGAAGAGGCCTTTGCCATGCTTCAATCCCTTTCCGGGCGCGCCCACCAGGTGGTTTCAGGCTACGCGCTTTTCGATCGCGAAACCGGGACCGAGGAGGCCCGTGCGGTGACGACCAGCGTAAATTTCAAGGAGCTGACCAAAGAGGAAATCGATGGCTATATCGCAACTGGAGAGCCTTTTGACAAGGCCGGCGCATACGCGATTCAGGGCGTCGGCTCTTTTATGGTGAAAAATATCCAGGGGAGTTATACTAATGTTGTCGGCCTTCCTCTCTGTGAGGTGGTTGAACTGCTGGCACGGGCCGGGGCTGCTCGGCTGTTTTCCTGGGATAGCGAATAAAGCACGGAACAGATTGTGACGGGTTAACTTTGATCGGCCCTGAAGGAGGGGTGGAAAATGAGCGTACGGGAAAATCTTGAGCATGTTCGGGAACAGGTGGCTGCGGCCTGTGTCCGGACCGGTCGCAGCCCGGAGGACGTCCGACTGGTGGCCATTGCCAAGACCAAGCCTGTGGAAACGGTGCGGGAAGCCTTGGCTGCAGGGCAGACAATTATCGGTGAAAGTTATGTTCAGGAATTCGCGGATAAGGTCGCTGCCATTGGGGAGCCGGTGGAGTGGCACTTTGTCGGTGCTCTGCAGACCAACAAAGTGAAATATCTGCGCGGCAAAGTCGCTCTGATTCACTCGGTGGACCGGCTTCATCTCGCCGAGGAGATCGACCGTCAGTGGGGTAAAATCGGAGAGACGGCGGATATTCTCATCCAGCTCAATCTTGGTCACGAGGCGAGCAAGTCCGGAACATCCGAAGAAGAGCTCGAAGTTCTGGTACGGAAAATCGTTCAACTTCCCCACGTGAGGATTAAAGGTTTGATGACGCTTCCCCCGTATTGTGATGACCCGGAAGAGGTCCGTCCCTTTTTCAGGGAACTGCGGGAACTTGGGCAGTACATTGCCGGCTTGAACATTCCGGGCGTGGATATGCGCGAGTTTTCCATGGGTATGACCCATGACTTTGAGGTCGCCATCGAAGAGGGAGCTACCCTGATCCGTGTGGGGACAGCCATTTTCGGTGCTCGCCAGCCCAAACGATAAAACTGCCATGATGAAAATGGACACATTCCTGTTTGATCTGGATGGAACTCTCGTCGATTCGGTAGCGGATATTTCGACAAGCATCAACCTGCTGCGCGGAGAGGTTGGCCTTGAGCCTCTGAGCAGGCTGGACGTGGGGACCAAAGTCGGTGACGGTGCCCGTAGTCTCGTTGAACGATCACTGCCGGAAGGGGTGTTTTCTGATGAGTGTTTTGAGCTGTTTCTTCAGTTGTACGCCGAGCATGTTTGTGAAGAGACGTATCTGTATCCGGGGATTCTTGATTTTCTGAATGCCCATCAACCCTGCCAACTGGCGGTTGTGACCAACAAGCCGACCGGGCTCAGCAAAAAACTTTTGGAAAATCTCGGGGTGAGAGATTGTTTTGCTGCGGTTCTTGGCCCGGAATACTGTCCCGCGAAAAAGCCGGACCCGGCACCCGTGCTGGAGGCTCTCCGGATTTTAAAGTCTCGTCCCGAATTGACGGTGATGATCGGTGATCACCATACGGATCTTATCGCCGGCCGGGCCGCCGGTATTAAAACCTGTTTTTGTGCCTGGGGGATTGGGGAGGACGGCGGCATCTCCTACGATTATCTGGCTGAGACCCCGACCGATCTGATGAAGCATTTTCCCGCATAAAATTTCGATGTTTGTATAGCCCCAAGAAAAGTCCTTGATCCTCAAGTTGAACCTCCACTAGCATAAAACTGAACCCTTGGTGAAGATTACCTGTTCCTGCTTTTTTCGGAAAGGCACCATCTTTGGATAAAAAACATCCCTGCGCAGACTGTCAGCAATGCCAATGGTGTTCCGATGAACGCTGTCGCATGTGCCTGAAAAACAAAGGCTGCTGCCGCAAGAAAAAGCTTTCTATGGCCGAACAGATTGCTTTGTATGAGGCGTTGAATAAAAAATCGGATTAGTCTGTGTGTTACCACTTTTTTAAAGAAATCAGAAAGGCCTGCCCAGGTTTTTAGGCAGGCCTTTCTTGCTTTGCAGGGTTTGTAAGAAGCCAAATATCAGCTTGCAAATAAACTTGCCCAGTTGGTCTGAAACAACTTGTCAGACAAAAATTAAATCACTCTATCCACAAAAAAAGATCAGGCATTTTGTTTGGTTTTTTTGTATTTTTCATCATTCCAAAATTCGCCCTTGTTCCCTGGACGGATTCCTATTAAAATAAATTTAGTTTAATTCAGGGTTTAGAAAGTTATTGACTACCTTGACAAATAAAATAGGAAGTGTCCCTCTTTTCTTCGGGCAGAATAGACTGCCAGAACAGGAAACTGTTATGGAGCAACTCAATCGTTTGTGGAAAAAGGGTCAGGATTTTCTTGGCGTTAAATACCCGATCATGGCAGGCGCCATGACCTGGATCTCGAATTCCAGGTTTGTAGCCGCTGTCTGCAATAGCGGTGGCTTTGGGTGTCTGGCAGCGGGGAACATGCCCCCCGAAGAGCTGGCTGCTGAAATTGATAAAACCTTTGAACTCACCGATAAGCCTTTTGCAGTCAATCTGATTACAATTTCCCCGAACTATAAACAGCATCTGAAACTCACCATTGAAAAGAAGGTCCCGTTAATTATCTTTGCAGGAAGCTTTCCCCGAGCTTCGGAAATAAAAATGGCAAAAGAGAGCGGTGCAAAGGTAATGGCTTTTGCATCGAATGATTCCATTGCCAGAAGGATGATCGATTCCAACATTGACGCCTTGATTCTCGAAGGCAGCGAGGCGGGTGGCCATATCGGTCATGTTTCCTTGATCATTCTCCTTCAACAGGTTTTGCTGTCCATGGACGAAGTTCCAATTTTTGTGGCTGGTGGTATCGCAACCGGGCAGCTCATGGCGCATCTGTTACTGGCCGGTGCTGCCGGTATTCAAATGGGAACCCGTTTTATCCTGACAAAAGAGTGTGAAGTACACCCGAAATTCAGGGAAGCTTTCATGAAAGCCAGGGCCAGGGATGCCATAGCTACGCCTGCCGTAGGTTCCGAACTGAAGGTGGTTGCTGTACGGGCTTTGCGAAACAAAGGGATGTCCGACTTTGCCGATTTACAGATGGATCTCATCCTGAAGAAAAAAGCGGGTAAGATTAACAGACAGGATGCCCAGTATGAAGTCGAAAATTTCTGGATGGGGGCCCTCAGAAATGCGGCCCATGAAGGGGATATCGACCATGGATCGTTGATGGCCGGGCAGAGTGTCGGTCTCGTCAACAAGTTGATTACCCTGCCGGAACTGTATGACGAGATGATAAGGGATGCTGTGAGTGCCCTTAACCTGGCAAGAAAAAGGCTCTGCGGCTGAATTAATAGGGGGAGTGTCCCTGGTATCCTTATAGGGTTAATATCGGAAATAATTAAAACGTGAAAGGGGTAAAATCTCCGTTTGACTCTTAGTGTTAATTTTAAAATTGTCTCGTGAATCACGATAAATAGAACGCCAAAAAGGCCTACCAAGATACGGGTTGGCCTTTCTTTTTCTCGGTGAATGTTTGTCGATCATTGACCCTTCAAAGAAGTGAATTCTTAAAAGTTATTCTATAATTGATTCCTGCATGTCCTTGGGATTAATTGGACACTAGCCATCCACTCGGGTTAACTATTTTCCTTCGATTTTTCCAACAGCCGGGTCTGCATCTCCGGATTGATGATTTTCTTTTCAAAATCCTGCCAGATGCGCTGGTCTTTGCTGCAGTCGTAGCTGCGGCAGACCAAAGGCTTGTTCTCGTGAACGCCGCAGGTGTAATCATCGCGGTTGAAGTGGACGCAGAAGCCGTCCTTGCTCTGGGCGATACCGTAGGGATGGGCATAATCCCATTTAACGATTCCTTCGTTCAGGTCTTGCACCGAGAGGGCGAACCACAGGCTGCAACAGGCCCCTTTGCAGGCGGGGTGGTGTTCGGCGCAATTGACTGCAACCTTGTGTTCCTCGGCATATTTGTCAGGCGCGTCGAGGAGGTGTATTTGCGGTTTCTGCTCTTCGCTCTGCTTGAGGCTTTCGAGGAGCATTTCTTTCCTTTTTTCCAGTTCATGAACGTGGATGAAGCCTTTGCTGACCAGCAGTTCGGTCAGGGAATGGAGGAGGACCATATTCTCCCGCGTTTCCTCCTGATTCGAGGAAGCCAGCAGGTTGGTGAAGCGTAAACCGCCGGATAAATCCATTTCGAGCTTGTTGAGCTGCGAGTCCAGCTCCCTTGCTCCGTCGTCTTTTCCCATCATATTTTTTCGGTTCATGATTCTCACTATATGGTTAGGAGCCTGTCCGACTTAGGAGTGAATCTACTATGAAATCGGTAAATCGGGCCATATTCCCGCAAATTATCGACAAATAGTTCCATTATTCGCTCTCAAATTTTCGGAAATCTGTCCTCGATTTCCCATTTTCTCGTTACGATCTCCCAAGTTCGACCGGCTCCCAGCGGTTATTCTGCACAGAAACCGGCTTCATCGCCGACGCAGTCAGTTCTCTTTTTGGAATAATCTTCCATGGCCTTTTCATAATCCTGGATCTGCTTATTGAAGGCTTTCTGGGCTTTTATATAATCATCTTTCTTCATACCCACTTTTCCCTGGAATGTTGGGGGTGGGTTGTCTTTAAGGTATCGGAGGTAATCCTCTCCGTGGCTCCCTTCGTGAAAACGGAGACTTGTGTTCCCCGCTTTTTTGTCGGCTTTCGTTGTTCCCCTCCCATAGGCCGATTGGCTTTTCGGTGAGGCTTTGGTGCCATAAAGAGTCTGAATGGTAACCTTGGGCGTTTTAGGCAATGGCCCTTGGAACTTGGTGATTTTTCCGTCTTTATCATAATTGTATCCGGGGTAGACCGGATTGCCGTCTTTTTTGGCGAAGCCCCAATCAATGTTGAATTTGGTTTCCCCACCGGTTTCGACTATGTCCTTGGACTTTTTGTCGTGCTTTACCTCTACCGACACATCGCCGACCTTGAATTTGGCGCTCTTCTTTTTGTCGACCTTTTTCACATAATCGTCGAGGGGAGTGCTGACCTCCCTCTGGATGCGGGTAGCTTCCGAGGTCATGTGCACGCCCGCAGGAAGCGGCATCTGCCAGCTCTTTTTCTGTTGAATGGTGTGGGTCAGTTCGTGGGCGAGCAAGCTTCGGTCAGCCGGACCTTCCCCCCGGCCGAACCAGATATTTTCGCCGACCGTAAAGGCTCTGGCGTCCAGGGCGTCAGCCAGGGTGTTGGCTTCGGTGTCTGTGTGGACTTTCACCGCGCTTAAATCCGTGTCCAATCGGGATTCCATAAAACCCCGGGTTTCATCGGGCAGGGGTTGACCGCTTTGCTGTGTGTCGCGGATGCGGGATTCGAGGGCCGATGGAATCGCTTCGGAGGTTCTTTCCTGCTGAGGGGTTCTTTCACTCAAAGGCTGCGAGCTTCGCATGACCCTGTCCGCAATGCGGTCCGCTTCTTCTTCGTATTTGTCGTCAGGCTCACCGACGGTCAGCTTTGCCTGAATCCGGGGCTGTGGCTCCAGGTTTTCGTTGACAGTTGCTGCGGCTTCTCTCTGCTTCGATGTATTGTCAGTGGCATGCGAGTGTAAAATTAAGCGGATATCCTCGATATCCGCAACAGGCGTGGTTTCAGCCTTTTCCGATTTGGCGGAAGGGGTGGCGGAAGCCGTTTGGTATTTTTTGATGTTCTCCCGCATCGCCTTTTTCCTTTCCTGAGAGTGTTTTTCAGATGTTTGATGCGCAGGGGAAGCAAAAGTATAAGATTGGAGCGTGTGAAATCAAAATTCCGATTTTATCTCCATTATACCTTGTGTGGCGTTTCTCTCAATGTATTGATAGAGGATAGTATTCCAATGATTATTCCCCGCGGATCATAATCAACAGCATTTTGAATTGTTTCTGGGCATGAAGTGAATGGGGAACGTTGGCCGGCATGATCAGCATTTCCCCCTCTGCTACTGTCTGTGTTTTACCACCGATGGTAATTTGCGCCTCGCCATTCAGGATATTTACTACCGCGTCAAATGGCGAGGTGTGCTCACTGAGACCCTGCCCCGCATCAAACGAAAAAAGAGTGATGTTGCCGATTTCCTTTTTCAACAGGGTCTTGCTGACAACAGAACCATCAGCGTAGCCAACATGTTTTTCCAGGTTGAAAGGTATGCCTTTGGGTGTGGACGTATTGTCGGTCATAGTTGCCTCCAATTAAAACCGGTCATCCGGCAAGCGAACCATCGGCCGCTTGTTGTTCATAGTGATTGATGAAACGCTTGATTCGGCTTAACCCGAATTATTCATGAAGACTTTTGCTGCAACCGTCAATTGCACGCCATCTCAAGCCGTGCTCTCTTCTTACGTCTTTGACGTACTGCAAGTACGCCTGCAGAGTGCGTCGCTGCGCTTGACTTGATCTGACGCACACTTGTCGGTTTCACGACAAAGCCTCAAGAATAAACCGGGTTAACAGCAGCGTGTGGGAATATCGTCAAGATCCCGTTGCCATTGAAATCGTGCCAGGGGAATGCAGCCCTTATCGTCAAAGGCGATGCCCTCGTCTTCCAGCATAATGCGCTGCAACTGTTCATATCCTGGTTCGGCCCTTGGGCTGATCCCCCCTTTCGCGTTCACGACGCGATGCCAGGGAATCGGATTATTGTCACGCAGAGCCGCGAGAGCATAGCCGACCTGCCGGGCCCAGCGAGGGGAGCCGATCAGGCGGGCGATCTGGCCATAGGTCGCGACCTGGCCTTCCGGGATGCGGCGAACAATGCTGTAAATGCGTTCGTAGGTGGTGGACATTTTCAAACCCTTATTAAACATCTCCATTCTAACATAACAGGACAGATCCAAAAGGTTTCGGTTAATCCTGGCGTCTGAGGGCGATCCTTTTCACCCAACTGTCATAACGTTTCTGAACCAGAAGGCCCAGGAGGATAAGGCCCAGGCCGGTAATTGTAGTAGCCGTGATGGATTCGCCGACAAAAAGATGGATGAAAAAAAGGGAAAGTGGGGGGGAGAGGAAAATAAGACTGCTGACTTTGGCGGTATTTTCGGATAATCGCAAGGCCGAGAGCCACAAAATAAAAGTGATGCTCATTTCAAAGGTCCCCACGTATGTGGCGCCCAAAAGACCCTGCCAGGAAGGGAGGTGAATTTCTGCAGTTGTTAGAAAATAGAGGCCAATGGGAACCAGGCCGCAGGCAAAACTCTGAAAAAGAGATACGACCGGCGATCGCGCATCCCGGGTGTTGTATATCCAGTACAGGGCCCAGATGACCGTGCTGGCCAGGGCCAGGGCTACTCCCAGGGAGCTTGATAGTTTGAAGTCGATCAGATGTCCCTGGGTAGAGATGACCACCACGCCCGAGTATCCAAAAAACAGACCGGCAAAGTCCGCCGTACCGATGCGCTGGCCGAGCAAGGGAACGGACAGAATCGCCAGAGTCAGAGCCCAGGTGTAGTTGATTGGCTGAGCCTGCTGGGCCGGGAGGAGATCGTAGGCCTGGAACAGAATCAGATAATAGAGAAACGGGTTGAGCAGGCCGAGAAGAAGCGAATGCAGCCACTCTTTTGAGCTGCAGTGGAAAACGTCCTTCATTCTGCCCGTGATCAGTACTACCATGCCTAGAATCAGGGTCGAAACCGTGCTGGAGTACATTACCAGTTCCACCGGGCTGAGGTGACGCAACGAGAGCTTGAACGCCGAGGCCACGGTCGACCAGAGGAAAACTGTGGCCAGGCCGTAAATATAGGCTTTAGCTTGGTTGGTCATTTCGTAGGGTCATTCTTTTGAAAAAGCCGTGTAAACACTCATGGGACAGGTTCTTTTTTATCCTGCTTTTGGGGAAAAAGCAAAAGAGAAAACTTTTCTGACAGAATTCAGAATGGTTTCTTTAGAGTTTCCGGAAAAACCAACACTGAACCTGCATACAACGCCACCGCGCAGAGAATCACCGTCGTAAAGCCGAAATGAATGGCGAGCAGGGTCGCGAGAACGGCGCTGACCACCGAAGCGCAGCCGTTGATCCCCCAGGCCCAGGGAATCAACTGATAGGCGTGTTCCGCAAGGCTTGTGAGGGCCATGGGAAACGGCATCCCCATGAAAAAGGCAAGGGGCGCTATGAGGAGGATGGTGAGGAATATTTTAATGCTGACGGGTAGAGCAATGAGGGATGCAAACAGCGGCGGCAGCGCGAAAATGTAAGCCGCAGCGAGAATTGCAATAGCGGCCACGGCGAGCCGTACAACCTGCCTTGTCGATCTTTGCTGCGAGAGCCTTTTTGAACCGTTGCTTCCCAACCCGGCGAAAACCAGAAATGCACAGAGCGTTGTGGCAATGGCATAAATCGGATGATGCAGAAAGAGGATGAATTTCTGGATGAATGCGATTTCCACGAACAGGAAAGCCAGGCCAATGGCGAAGAAATAACAGAGCACATGCGTCCGTTTGATATTTTTAGCCGGTTTATCCTGAGAGCGTTTGAAAAACCATAACGGCAGAAGAATCAATACCAAACTCAGCATTGCCGCGACAGCCAGGGTGGCGAGCAGAACCATATAGCCCCATTCGATAAGAGGCATCCCCCCCTTCCCGCGCAGTTGCAGAATCTCCGGCAGTGCGGACCATTTGAAGAAGTGATGGAAATAGGGCTGATCGTCGCTGGCAGGCCGGAGGTTGAATTTGTAGCGATCAAAAAATGTCTCGCGTTCATCCCCCAAGAGGCTAATCGCACCCAGGTAAAAAATCGGCTGTTTCAGGATATTGTTGCGATTGACCTGATCAGGGGTAATTGTCGGGGTATAGGCCAGATCAAAGGCGCGGACATTACAGAACCGCAGAATGGCCTGGATTTCCTCCGCTTTGAATAGGCCGTTTTTGATGAGCAGGGTGCTGGTCTGCCAGCTGCGGATCAGAACCAGCCGGCTTTCAGGCGACTGGACCCCGTTTTTTTCCAAGGTCTCGACGGCCGTGGCAAAAAGTTTCAACGTATCGCGAGGCGGAATTTTGATCCAGCGGGTCAGGGCGAGACAGCCGCCGGGTTCGACGTGATCGAGGTAAATCTGCAGTGCCTCAACCGTGTAGAGGTAACTTTCATTCAGGGCGTAGAGGCCGGAAGCTGAGGCGTTGAAGGCATCCACCAGGGACAGCTGGATCAGGTCATAACGCTGAGCACTTTTCGTGAGAAAGTCCCGCGCTTCATCAATATGAATGGTGACTCCTTCCTGATGGTAAAGCCCGCCTGCAAACTGATTGTAATCCTCCTTGACCATGTCCACGAGCTGTGGATTAAGCTCGACGGCTTCGATCTGCGGAACATCATGGTACTTAGCCTGGAGAATATCCGCTCCGCCACCCGCGCCGAGAATCAGAACACGCTTTGGTTTTTTCAGATGATAAGGCAACGCCGATGTTGTCTGATCCAGATAAGCCAGTTGTTCAACTCTAGCAGGTAACCTGGTGATGACGGTCATATTGTCACCGTCGGTAAAAACGCCCAGTTGCGGCGGCGGCTCCCGGGTGGCGTTCAGACTCAATCCCGGAGCATGGCGAAGCGGGATATCTTTGCTTTCCACAACACTGAGCAGCCCCAAAGGGCTGGAGCGTTCTTCGACGATGCGCGTTCCGCTGATACGCAGGGTCTGGACCAGGCTTTTGTAAGGCGAGAGATTGAGCTGCAGCGACTGCCCGGCGATGAACATCATCAGCAGAACGATAGATATGCCCAGTCTGATCCATAACCATTTTTCAACTCGTAACTCCCGACCGGCAATCAGTGCCGCTGCCAATCCCAGAAGTCCAATGACTATAAGTGCCTGCTGGGGAAAAACGTGGAAGAGCAGAAAGACAATGCCGAGACTGCCGACCCCGGCCCCGATCAGGTCCATGGCATAAATGCGCGCAACCTGTCCGCCGAAGTGTCTGAACGTGAGGCAGATGGCGCTGGCAGCGAAGAAAAAAGGGAGGGTCAGGAGAAGAAAAATGAGTAGCAGGTGGAATGCCTGCCATCCGTCCCATAGGATTGCTTCGGCGGTGAACGGGATCGTCTGGGCGGCAAAAAAACAGCCTGTTGCCGAAACACTGAACAGCAATACTGAGGCGATATAAAAGCCCTGATATTTCGGCAGCAGCAGATGCTGGGTAATGGTTATCAAGGTGCCGCTGATGCCGTAGCCGAGCAGGGCCAGGCCGATGATCATGTAGGCGAAATGATGCCACTGGATGATGGAGAAGAGGCGCATGAGCAGTATTTCATAGGCCAGGGCGCCGGCTGAAAGGAGCATGATGGAGAAATATGGCGGGCGGGTCGACATCTCGAAGGCTTCGTTTCGTTAATCCGGGTCAATGCTCTCCGGTCAAAGGAACGAACATCACAGGCAGAATCTGGCGGATGGTGGTTCTTCCCTCTGCCTCTTTTCTGACCAGCAGCAACTCTTGCGTCATGAAGGGGCTGCCGACTGGGATCACCATGATGCCGCCGACTTCGAGCTGTCTGATCAGGGGAGGGGGAACATGACTCGCAGCGGCGGTAACGACAATGGCATCGAAAGGGGCCTCTTCCGCCCATCCGTTGTAGCCGTCACCGATTCTGACCTGCACATTATCATAGCCGAGGCGGGCGAGGCGTTTGCCGGTTTGCTCTCCCAGGGGTTTGATAATCTCAATGGTAAAAACCTTGTCCACCAGCTCAGACAGGATGGCTGCCTGGTAACCTGAACCGGTTCCCACTTCCAGGACTTTGCTTTTTGAGGTGACCTTCAACAGGTCGGTCATCACGGCGACGATATAGGGTTGGGATATGGTCTGGCCATGCCCGATCGGCAGCGGCCGGTTTAAATAAGCCCAGGACCTTTCCGCGACGGGAACGAACTCGTGGCGGGGGACCTTGCCCATCGCCTTCATCACGCGCGGATTGAGCACTTCTTTGTTCAGGTAGTAACTGGTTGACCTGACATCCTCTTCAATGACCCGGACCAGATGCCGGCGGGCTTCGGCTAAATGTTCAGCTGCATGTGCCGGATTGAAATGGCAGCAGCAAAGAAGTGTGAAAAGACCTATCCAGAGGGAGACAAGGCTGGACGGGTTATTCCTCGCGTCAGAAAATGATTCGGTTTGAAACATAGGTTGTTGACCCTGGTGCTTATTTGGCCGGGGGAACAAAGCCTCCGGGCTGGGCTGAAACTGTGTTATCGTTACTGACATTCCGTTGCCGACATTCTCGCCGGAATAAACAGCTTGTGTCACGGTCGTATCTGCTTATCCATTTAATTATACGGCAGATATAATGGAATCCAATTTTCGGGTTTTCAGTGATCCTTGTGGCGGATCGTGAACCAAACAGGCAAAAACGCTTTTGTCTCCCTTGACAAAAAAAAAATAAACGGTTAGCTAAAAAGCGTGGCGAACTGTTTGTGTCGACAAAGCGACCCAGAAAGATTTTTGAATGACCGGAATCACTGATTTTCTGCAGGGTAGGTTCTCCTGGCTTCAGAATCGAGGTCTTCGCTGGGAACTTTCCAAGCTGGCCATGCTGATAGGGGTTCTGGCCTGGCTGGGCGCGCAAAGTATAGCCGCCCTTGGCTACCACTGGCAATGGTATCGCGTTCCGAGCTACCTGTTTCTCTCCGTGGATGGGCGCTGGCAGCCGGGGCTGCTGTTGCAGGGGCTGGGGGTTACCTTCCAGATTGTCGCCTGCAGCCTTGTGCTGGCTACTGTTTTCGGTCTGGCGACGGCCCTGATGCGTCTTTCCGACTCCTTTGTGGCCAGGACCCTGGCACGGGGTTACCTGGAAGCGGTTCGCAACACCCCCCTGCTGATCCAGCTTTTTTTTCTTTACTTTGTTGTTTCCCCGATCCTCGATATCAGTCGCTTCAACACTGCAGTGCTGACTCTGAGCCTGTTCGAAGGCGCCTACGCCTCGGAGATTTTCCGGGCGGGAATCCTTTCGATCGACAAGGGCCAGTGGGAGGTGGGCTTCAGTTCCGGGCTGAAAACCGCCGCTATTTATCGCCATATCATTCTTCCCCAGGCTTTTCGCAGGATACTGCCTCCGCTGACCAGCCAGGCGGTCAGTTTGATCAAGGATTCGGCCCTGGTCAGCACAATCGCCATTTACGACCTGACAATGCAGGGGCAGTCGATTGTATCTGAAACATTTCTGACTTTTGAGATCTGGTTTACCGTCGCGATTATTTATCTCTGTGTTGCGTTGGCTGTTTCCGGTCTTGCCCGTCTGCTGGAAAACAGAATGAGAGTATCCGCCTGAAAATCCATACTGAGAAAAGGAAAGGAAAGCGCAATGAAACTTTGTAACCGGTTTTTTAAATTGTCCGTGATGTTGATTTTGATTGCATCTCTGGCCGGGGTTTCAATGGCCAAGGAAATCCGCCAGGAGCTGGTGGAACAGAGCGTTCTGGAAAATGTTCTCAAACGCGGAGTCCTGCGTGTGGGGATGTCGACCTTTGTCCCCTGGGCGATGAAAGACAAGACCGGTGAGCTGATCGGTTTCGAAATCGACGTTGCCAGGCGTCTGGCTGCGGACATGGGGGTGAAAGTGGAGTTTGTTCCCACCAAATGGTCGGGGATCATTCCGGCGCTTCTGACCGGAAAATTCGATGTCATCATCGGCGGTATGGGTATTCGCCCCGAACGGAACAAAAAGGTCAATTTCACAATTCCATATGATTACAGCGGCATGTCCCTGGTTGCCCATAAAAAGAAAGCCGCCGGGTTCGACGTGCTGGAGAAATTTAACAGTCCGGACGTCGTTCTAGTTGCCCGCCTCGGCGCGACATCGGTAGAGGCGGCCCAGAAACATATGCCCAAGGCTGAACTGCGAAAATTCGATGATGAGGCCCAGGCTATTCAGGAGCTTCTGAACGGGCGCGCCCATGCCTTTGTCAGCTCCAAGCCGACGCCGGCTTCTCTGGCGGCCAAGCACCCCAAGAAGCTTTTCCTCCCGCTCAAGGAGACCTTCACCAAAGAGCCGATCGGTTTTGCCCTGAGAAAGGGCGATGTGGACACGCTGAATTTTTTCAACAACTGGATTCTGATCGTGGAGGCTGAAGGCTGGCTCCAGGAGCGGCGGGACTACTGGTTTGGTGGCCGTGACTGGGATAACCTTCTGAAGTAGATGAAACAGTTCTGACATGTTGAAATCCAAGGCTGGCTTAATCCGGTAATGACTGTATTCGCATCACAGCGGAAGAGGATTTCCCGTTCCGACCTGATTCTTTTGACTCTCCTTTTGGGAGGGGCATTGTATATCGGTTATCGGGCGGTGGTTTTTCTTGACTACCCCTGGAGCTGGGAGTCGATCCCCCAGTTTTTTTTCAAACGGGATGCGGCTTCCGGTTCCTGGGTGCCGAATCTACTGGTGCAGGGATTTTTCACCACCATCAGACTGAGCATCTGGGCCACTCTCATGGGGACCGTGGTCGGAGTGGCCATGGGGTTGGCCCGAACCAGCCGAAGCCTGTTTCTCAACTTGATCGGGCAGGCTTATGTCGGCTTGATCCGAAATATTCCGCCTCTCGTTCTCATTTTTATCTTTTATTTTTTTATCGGTGACCAACTGCTTCCTTTTTTGAGGTTGGACGAGTTGTTTGCTTCCGGGCCCGGCCCGTTTCAGGACCTGGTGACTCTCTGCCTGGCCCCGCCCCATCTGCTGACCCCTTTCATATCGGGGGTGGTGGCCCTCGCGCTTCTGGAGGGAGCCTATATCACGGAGATCGTTCGTGCCGGGATCGAGTCGATCGACAAGGGGCAATGGGAAGCCGCCGCGTCTCTCGGGTTTCCCCGCCGGGGGCAGATGTGCTATGTTGTGTTACCCCAAGCGTTGCCGAGAATGCTCCTCCCTCTGGCGGGACAGTTCATCTCTACCATCAAGGATTCCGCCATTGTCTCGGTGGTGTCGATCCAGGAACTGACCTTTCAGGGGATGGAGATCATGGCGGCAACCTACCTGTCCCTGGAAATATGGATTACCATCACCCTGCTCTATTTTATTCTGACGTTTGCCTGTTCTCTGTTGGTCCAGAGATTTGAGTTTTCCCTGCGGCGAAGGTGGGGGGTGGGTTTGGGCTGATTTTTGTTGAAAAAATAGTCCGGATATGCCTTTTTAGATAAATTGAATCTTTTTTTGGAGGAGAGAGGAACCGTGAAGAAATCAGTTTTCCCCTTGATCTTTGTGCTTTTTTTGCTCGCAACCTTGTGGGGCTGCGGAAACGTAAAAATGCCTTTGCGGGAAGCGAGTTTACCTGCAAACCCAGTGGAGGAGGTGGAGAGCCTGGCTCAGGAAATCGAGAAAGGCCGACAGGACCAGCTCAATGTCCTGGCCCCGACCTGGTTTGGAAAAGCGCAAGATTCCCTGAAAAGAGCTCAGAGGGACTTGCAGAGAGGTGAGCCTGTCGCCGACATCTCGCAAATGGCCGCTTACGGGCGGGTCCAGTTGCGGCAGGCGGAAGAGGTTTCTCTGATCGTCAAATCGACCTTGGGGAGTGCCATTCAGGCCCGTGTACTTGCCCGGAAAGCCGGCGCGGAGGATCTGGGCAAAGATTATCAGCAAGCCGAGGATGATTTTCTCGAACTGACCGAGGCAATCGAAAACAACAATCTAAGCAGAGCGCAGAAAAATAAAGCACAGGTGACCCAGGATTTTGACCACCTCGAACTGCGTGCCATAAAAAACAGATTCCTGAATGAGGTTCGCGGCCAGATTGAAGCGGCGGAAAGCGAAGGCTCGGCTAAACTGGCTCCCGAGACCTTTAAGGTCGCCAAGGAAAGCTTGGCCGAAGCGGATACTTTCATCACTGAAAACCGCTATCAGGACGATCAGATTATGGAGCAGGTTGAAAGAGCCGGTTTTCAGGCCAATCGCCTTCTTCAGATAACGCGGCAGGCAAGTCTTTTTAAAAATCTGACGTCTGAAGAGATTGCCCTGAGCGTTGAAAGGATTCTTTATAAACTTTCCCAGGATGCTTCCGGCGAGGACCTGCGCAATCGTTCATTCGAGATTCAGAGCGAAATACTGGGGGAGACGATCAGGAACCTCAGGCAGGATCGAGATGAGCTGAATACTCAGGTTGCGGATATGGAATTTGACCTTGAATATCTTGAACACAGGACCCAGGAAGAACAGGCCGCGCGGAAAAAACTGGTGGCGGAAAAGCGTTTCAACGAAATGTTCAATGAGGTCCAGGGGTACTTTCAGCCTGAAGAAGCGGAAGTCTACAAACAGGGGAATCAACTGGTTATCCGTCTGAAGGCCATCCAGTTTCCGGTCGGGAAAAGCTTTCTCATTCCAGCTAATTACGCCTTGTTGAGTCGGGTGCAGAAGGTTATAGCCTCTTTTGAGGCACCGACAGTGGTTGTGGAGGGGCATACCGACAGTAGCGGGAGCCAGAAGGTCAACGAGAAGCTTTCAAAGGAAAGAGCCGAGGCTGTGGAAGAGTACCTGGTGGCCAACCGGACGATTGAGGCAAAAAATATTTCAGCTGTTGGCTATGGTCCCAATCGCCCCCTGGCTCCTAATGAAACAAAAAAAGGGCGTGCCATCAATCGCCGTATCGACCTGATTATCAAGCCTTCTTTTGTGGCAGCAGCGCCCGAGAAAAAATAAATCCTGCGAGCACAAAATAACCGGTTGGTATTAAGTGAGGCCGGAAGTCCGGAGTAAAACCATGGACTTCCGGCCTAGTTTTTACCCAACTCCCGAGCTCTTCGGGTTGCGGCGCTAACAGCTTCCATGACGGTATTGCGGAAAGAGTGGGCTTCCAACGCCTTGACCCCGGCGATTGTGGTTCCTCCGGGGGAGCAGACCTTGTCCCTCAGAATGGCCGGGTGTTCGCCGCTCTTTTTTACCAGCATTGCGGCGCCCAGTACGGTCTGAACAGCCAGTTCAAGGGCGATGTCGCGGGGGATTCCGCCGAGAACGCCTCCGTCAGCCAAGGCTTCTATAAAAGAATAAACATAGGCGGGGCCGGACCCGGAAAGGCCTGTCACGGTATCCATCTGCTCTTCCTTGACTTCGAACACCGGGCCGATGGCTTTAAACAGTGAGCTTGCAGTGGCGATATCCGACTTTTGGGCTCCTTGCCCCGCGCAAAGGGCGGTGGCTCCCTGACCAATCAGTGCCGGTGTGTTTGGCATGGCGCGGATAAGTCTTGGAAGCTTCGCAAAGTGGTCTTCCATGGCTTGAGTGGTTATCCCGGCCATGATGGAGAGCAGAAGTTTATCGTCGGTAACACTGTCGTTGATCTCTTTCAGAACCGTTTCGCAAATCTGGGGTTTGACTGCCAGAAAGATTATGTCGCAGCTTTCCGCAAGAGTTTTGTTGTTTTCAGCTAATTGGGTGGAATACTCCTGCTTCAAATAATGGCAGCGTTCTTCGGCAGTGTCATAGACTGCAATCGACAGCCCTGATTTTTTCCTGTTCAGCAGCCCCTTGATCAGGGCCTCCGCCATGTTTCCTCCGCCGATAAATCCTATTTTTGATGCTGAACTCATTTTCCCATCCCTTCCCTTCGAGTTTCTCCCAACTTTTATTCGGCATATTAACATACAAAAAGGCACCCGTAGAAATTTTCATCGCAGACCACCCGCCTCTTGATACCCGGCTTGAATACGGTTATGCTGTTCTTGATATACTGGTGAAAGACTGAAAAGCCAAGAGGAAAAGCAAATGATTATTAAAACCCCTGTCAGCCATTTTTTTACCTGCGGATCATCAGAGGGTTCCAGCTCCCGCAACTCTCTGGACGGCGCATTTCTGGCCGCCCGGATCGGCAACGTCAACCCGGTCCAAATTGGCTCCATCATTCCGCCTGCGTCCCGCCTGGTTGAATTTCAGGAACTTCCCCAGGGAGCCCTTGTCCCGGTCGTTTATGCTTCGATTACTTCGGTAATGCCCGGAGAGTTGATTTCTGCCGGCGTTGCGGTTGCTTATCCCAAGGACCGGACGCAGGCGGGTCTGATCATGGACTATGCTTCCCGGGGCCACAAGGAAGATATCGAAGCCCTTGTCCGGGGGATGGCAGAGGAAGGGCTGAGGATGCGGGCTCAGGAGGTGCAAGAGATCCAGTCTATTTCCGTTCAACACAAGGTGGAGAAAATCGGTACTGCCTTGGCGGCAGTGGTTCTTTGGGACTGAGGTATCCACCAAATTGAGATGATGTTAAAGAGCAAACCCCCGGGACCGGGGGTTTTTTATTTTTGTTTAACCGGCTGGGGGCGGGCATGGCCTGCTCGTTTTCCTTGCCATGTATCCCGGAGTCGGAACTCATCCTCGATGGCATTGATTATTTCCCACTTGTTCAGTGACCAGAGGGGGGCCAGCAATTGATCCCTCGGGCCGTCCCCCGTCAGGCGGTGAATCAGGGTGCGGGGATGAAGGCGTTCCACAAAATCGACAACCAGGGCGATATATTCCGCCTGTTCCATGATTCGCAGTCGCTGCTCATGGTAAAGAGCAGCGAGGGGTGTGTTCTCCAGAACGTGCAGAAGGTGGAGTTTTATGCCATCCACTTCCAGGCGGGCCATCTCCTCTGCTGTTTCGAGTATCTGCGCGCGGTTTTCGCCGGGGAGGCCGAGGATGACATGGACACAGACCCGTATCCCCCATTCTCTGGCAGCTTGAAAAGTTGTAAGGAAGGTCTGGTAATCATGTCCCCGGTTGATGAATTCGAGGGTGGCGTCATGAATGCTCTGGAGGCCGAGTTCCAGCCAGAAGTAGGTTCTCCGGTCATATTCGGCGAGCAGGTCCATCGCCTCTCTGGAGACGCAATCAGGCCTGGTGCCCACCGCCAGACCGACAACACCGTCCACTGTCAGGGCTTCATCGTAAAGAGCCCGGAGCCTGTTTGCTGGCGCATAAGTATTGGAAAAAGGCTGGAAATAGGCCAGAAAGCCTCCGGCCTTATATTTGCGGACCATGACTTCTTTGCCGTCTTCAATCTGTTCGCGGATCGATGTCCCCTTGCGGATGCCGATGGCACCGGACCCTTCAGGATTGCAGAAAAGGCATCCGGCCAGGTCGCGGGTCCCGGAGCGATTGGGGCAGGAAAATCCTGCGTCTACGGAAATCTTGTGGATGCGGCGGCCGAAAACCTCCTTGAGATGATCGGAAAAAAGATTGTAAGGTTTTGCGGGCATTGATAGAGGCTTTTTCATTTTTCGGGGCATGGACAACAGACTTTCTTGCGGCTCAAAATAATTTTCAGATGAAGTCGAATCTGAAATTTTAACTGGAAAAGAATAATGGAGCTACTATATAACGTAAGCTGTTGTCGCTTTTTTTTTGCAATTGTTCACATCGTTGGTTGAGGGTATCGTACCGCCCTTCCCATTGGTGCCGCGAGTTTATTGTGCTGAACATTTACCCTTTTTCGGATAAAGTTCCGGACACAAAGCAAAGAGAAGAAGCTGAAATTGGGAGTCATAAATGACAAGACGGGTCAAGCTTATCGCCAACCCTGTTGCCGGGAGAGGTGCAGGGGAGAAAATTGAAAAAGCGCGACAATATCTCCGCAAGGCCGGTTTTGAGGTCGATCTGACCATTACCGGGGCGCGGGGGGAGGCTGAAAAGGCTGCTGCGGCGGCCAGAGATGAAAACTTTGACCGCATCCTCGCCGCCGGCGGCGACGGAACCTTGAATGAAGTGATTAACGGACTGATCCCTTCCCCAGTTCCCCTCGGGTTTCTCCCCCTGGGTACGACCAATGTCCTGGCTTTGGAGCTCGGCATCCCCTTTGATATCGAAAAAGCCTGCGCTATTTTTCTTCAGGGAGATCCGAAACCGGTCAATATCGGCGATGCCAATGGCCGGCGTTTTCTTCTCATGGCCAGTGCCGGTTTCGATGCCGAGGCTGTCTACCGTGTTAGCTTGATTCTCAAGCGTTGGACCGGAAAGCTTGCCTATGTGATCAGCAGCCTGAAGGTTTTGACTCAGGGAGGTTCAGCCCCGATCAGGCTGGTCCCTGCAAATGGAGAGGTGGTGGAAGGCAATACCGTGATTGTCAGCAATGGAAAACTTTACGGTGGTAAATTTCCTATTGCACCCAATGCCAGCCTGGAAGAGGATGCGCTTGATATCTGTGTTTTTAAAAAGCTCGGGTTCCGGAATCTGATGAAGAATCTGATTCGGGTCGCCGGGGGAAAAGAGCTTCAGGCTAGCGATGTTGTTCGGTTCAAAAGCAAATCGATTGTTGTTGAAGGTGAAAAAGTTCCCGTCCAGATTGACGGCGATTACTGTGGAAAGCTGCCCATGACCTTTCGTTCCTGCCCGAATGAGCTCCGGCTGATCATGCCTGCCCGAGGGATGGAGAATATTGTTGATTCGCTTAAAGGGGAGTAATGTCCCATGTTTCTCGATCCTGTAACACTTGAAAGAGCTCTTTCTTTGCGGGAAGAGGGGGCGCTTTTTGTGGATGTGCGTTCCCCGGCGGAATATGCCGAAGCGACCATCCCCGGAGCTGTCAATATTCCTCTTTTCAGCGATGAGGAGCGAGCGCAGGTTGGCATTATGTTTAAAAAATCCGGGGCTGTTGCGGCCCGCCGTCTGGGGGTGGAAATCGTATCTCCACGGATACCGGAAATGATCGGCAGGGTCCTTTCTTATCCCCGTAATGAAGAAATTCCCATCATCATTTTCTGCTGGCGGGGGGGAATGCGCAGTCATGCAATGGCCATATTTTTCAGTCTTGCCGGAATCCCTGCCCGACAACTGGTTGGCGGCCATAAAGGTTTCAGGCGCCATGTCATGGATTTCCTGGCTTCTGCTGAGGTGGGAAGGCTTTTTGTCCTGCGAGGTTTTACCGGAGTCGGGAAAACCCGTCTTCTCAAACACTTTGCCGATGAAGGCTACCCGGTTATCGACCTGGAAGAGATGGCGGGGCACCGGGGTAGTGCTTTCGGTGGTTTGGGCAAAGGCCCTCAACCTTCCCAGAAGGCATTTGAAAGTTTTCTTTGGGATCGCTTGAGAACGCTTTCGACAGAGACATGGGCTCTGCTCGAAGGGGAAAGCAGGAACATCGGCAAACTGGCACTGCCGGAGCACTTTTATGCTTCACTTCAGCAAGGGACCACGCTGTGGATAAATGCCTCTCTCGATTACCGTGTGAAGATCATCCTGGGTGATTACCCCGCACTCCGGAATATGAAAGAATCGTTTGTCGCTCCTATTGAAGCTCTCAAAAGAAGGCTCGGGAAAAAGGTCGTGGATGACCTTCTGGATCTTCTTGAGAGTGAACAGTGGGAAAAACTCGTTCGGGAACTGATGGTCGGTTACTATGATCCCCTTTATGCCCATACGCGTCCGGAAAAGAGAATTGAAATCGATATTGAGCCGGAGGAAATGGGGGTTGTGCGACTGAAAACCGCTATTGAGAATTTGGCGGATGGAGATATCTGATTCGGACTTCGACAAAATCGGGCTTTTTACCGCAAGGCTGAAAAAGTCCGAGTTATGCAGCAAGACGGTCCAGAAACTTTCGGAGAATGGGGGTGAATTTTTCCGGCTCAACCAGGAAGGCGTCGTGTCCGTATTCCGACTCGATCAGGTGATACTCAACCACTTTCTCCAGTTTGCGTAGGATTCCCACGGTCTCAAGTGCCTGCTCGGGCGGGTAGAGCCAGTCCGAGGAAAATGCAAACCAGAGAGAAGGGCATTCGATTCTGGAAAAAGCTTCCTCCAAGCTGTCGAAATTCCAGGCAGCGTCGAACAGATCGAGCGCTTTGGCAAGATAGAGGAACGAGTTGGTATCGAAACGTTTTACAAAGTTGCTGCCGTTGTAGTCGAGGTAACGTTCGACCTCAAACTTCCCGAAAAAATCAAAGAGGCCGTCTCTGATGGAAAAGCGTCTTCCGAATTTGATTTCCATGGAAGTGCTGGAAAGAAAAGAGATGTGGCCGACCGCCCGGGCAAGGGCAAGACCCTCCATCGGCGGGTGCTCCGGTTTATAATTCCCCTTTTTCCACATGGGGTCATTGTAAATGGCTTGGCGCGCCAGTCCGTTGAGCGCAATGGCCATGGGTGAGGTTCGTCCGGTCCCGGCGATGGGAATGATCGACCTTGGTATGTTCGGGTAAAGAATACCCCATTCCAGAGCCTGCATGGCACCCATGCTTCCCCCTATGACCGCCAGAAGAGAAGGGATTTGGAGATGGTCGATCAACAGCTTCTGGGCATGCACCATATCCTGAATCATGACGACTGGAAACGAAAGGTTGTAAGGACGGTTTGTCTGGGGGTTGATGCTGGTCGGACCCGTGGAGCCTTTGCATGAACCGATAACATTGCTGCAGACGACAAAAAAACGGTTGGTATCGAGAGGCTTGCCGGCTCCGATCATATCATCCCACCAGCCCGGCTTCCCGTCTTTGGATGCATTCCAGCCGGCGGCATGGGCATCCCCCGTCCAGGCGTGGGTCACAAGAATTACGTTGGATTTTTCGGCGTTCAAGCGGCCATAGCACTCAAAAGCAATAGTGATAGGTCCGAGGAGTCGCCCGCTTTCAAGTCTGAGACCTTGTTTGAAGGTGACCGATTCGGTTTTTACAAGGTTTGCCGACTTTTCCACGCTCAAAACCTTCTGAAAAATAAAAAACCTTTTCTCACAGAGATGAGAAAAGGCCTGGAAATGCGTATGGAAAACGGTCACTCCGGCTCTCTCCTCATCGCCCCCATATGTTTAATTATAAACACAAAAATATATGGGCAGGAATTAGCACCTGTCATCCCTTGTCCCGGGACCGGTTGCTGTGGTTTCAAAGGGCCTTTCCCTCCACCACTCTTGATAAAGAAGAAGCTGATACCTGGATCTGTGAGTTATGACTCGGCAATAACGCAAGTCATTGACCTGCCTAAGTATTCCAAAAATCACCGACGAACCTATGGGTGCGCCTCAGATTTTTGAAATACTTATTCAGGCCAAGCACTTACACTCTTTCCCAGTCCCTAACCCACGAATCCAGATTGTATTAAATTTTCAAGTAAAACCTAACGAAACAAGAGGCCTTTGTCAATTCCCTCTTTTTGTTCAGACGCGTGTTATGCAAAAAAGCCCCCGCTGCTACTTGCTGGTACAGGGAAGCGCTTCCACTGAAGTTTATTTATTTGGTTGATCGTTTTTCAAGTTCGGCAAGGGCCTGGAAATTATAATCGGACAACGTCTTGATAAGTCCGCGATTTGCTTCCTCCCAGACAATTTTGACCGGGCAGGTGTCCTCTCTTGTGCAGACTTCCTCAGGGGAAAGGCAGTGATTGAGATATAATGGCCCCTCCTGACTTTTTATGACATCTAGGACGCTGATTCTGGAAGGATCCCTGATAAGATAAAAACCACCACCGACCCCCCGTTGAGAGCCAACGATGCCATCCTTGATTAAAGGCTGGAGGATCTTGGTAAGAAAGGCCGGGGTGATTTTCTGGCTTTTACAGATATCCTTTTTATAGACAATTTGCCCTTTTGGTTGTTTTGTCAGAAAAAGAAGAGCGCGTATTGCATATTCGGTTGCCCGTGTGATGACCAAAATACCCCTCCATAGAGAACCTTTTAAGTAATAATTAACTTTTGAGTTTTTTTTGTCAACCTAAAATAAACCCTCACATAGCCGGTGAAAGGATATGGGAAAAGAAAAAACTCGATGCTTTCTGAAATTTAAACTTTTTTAAAAATATTCCCGCAGTTTTATGCTAGGATAAATATAATCTTTCCATTGAATTTCGGCAGGTATCCCAAAAAAGTTATAATTTAAAGATGTTACAGGCACAGGGTGCCGGGAGGAGCGTATGCGTCGGATTGCCATTATCATGCTGGCGGCTGTTTTTATTGTCGGTTGTGGAGGGAAATCCTTTAATATTTCCAAAGAGGAGTATGCCCAGAAGGTCAAGACCCTGGGGGTTCTACCTTTGCTGGTTGATGGCGGCTCGGAAATAACGCATCCTGAAAAAAACAGGCTTTTGAGCCTGATCAAGGAGAATAACAGGGGCAAGACCGGCTATTTGATTGCCCAGCTCAAGCAGCAGAAACACTATTTTGATGTCCGTCATGTGCCGGGAGAGCCCGACGCCCTTTTTAGCGGTCTGGTCAGGAGCACTGAGTTTCAGGCCAGCAAGAATGGTCTTGAGAGACGCTATGCATTTAATGCCGGGTTTTTGACAGGCCTATCCGAAAAAAATCTTGTGGACGCCTATCTGGTGGTCATTCTTCATGGTATTATGTTGCCGCAAAAACGTTGGGACCGGACTCACCTCAATTATCTCGAAAGCGAATACAATGTGATTATTGAGAATGCTTACGTGGTCCTCCCTTCAGGTCAGATTGTGTGGGAAAAAAAGGGTGCAGCCGGGGAAGCTTTTCTGACTCTTCAATATCCTGACTTTGATGAGGCCCATTATAATAAAACCAACAAAGTCAAAGTCAAATTTGTCGACCTTGAAGGACTTGAAAGAACCTTGAAAGCGCCTTCCGGGTTGATCCAGAAAGACCAAAAATATCCTGAGCCTTACCAGAAACTTTTTGATCGTATCAGCAAAGAGTTGAAGATGGGTATTTTCAGCGGCTTTTAATTGGCTTTCTTTCAAAACCCTGTCGGAAAAAATGACGTGATATCGGAAAAAGTTTTAGGAGGTTCTTTTCTGGCAGTAAACTTGCTTTGATGCAGGGCAATTCCCATATTTCTTCACGTCCGGTATTTGATGGGTCTGTAAACCGGGGATGGCTCTCCGTCCCAAGCGGAGAGAATAAAATCCGTTAAACGGATCCCTGGTGAAATTAAAGGATTGACATATCTGATTAAAAATAGTAAATAGTTCGGCCAAAGAAGGAACTGACCACATATCCCCAATTCCCGAAAACTGAGCCTTTCACGGCTCCTGTCGGACAAAACCAGCTGCAAACCTTAAAGACTAATATTTGGAAAAATAAAAATAATTGATTCTACGTTAGGACCGGCACACAAATGCTTTCCGGTTCTTCCCCTGTTCTTTGAAGGAAGCACTTCCCAAATCCTGCCGTTTTGCCTTATGGCAACCAACAGATTGATCGGCCGAAAACCTACCCGCTTCGTCAACTTCACTCTTGGATAGCGTATGCAAACCCATTTTTATGATTCCTGAAAAAAAGTTCGGCCAAGGAGAAAACATGAACTTAAAAGAGTTGAAAGAGAAGAAAATCACTGACCTGACTTCCATTGCCAAGGATTTGGGCGTTGAAGGTGCTTCAGGAATGCGGAAACAGGACCTGATATTCAGCATCCTTAATAACACCGCGGAAAAAAATGGTGCTATCACCGGGGAAGGGGTGCTTGAGATTCTGCCGGATGGTTTCGGCTTCCTCCGCTCTCCCGATTCTAACTACCTTCCCGGTCCCGATGATATTTATATCTCGCCATCCCAGATCAGGCGATTTAATCTGCGCACCGGCGATACGGTATCCGGCCAGATTCGCCCTCCCAAAGAGGGCGAGCGGTATTTTGCTCTCCTTAAAGTCTCTGATGTCAATTTTGAGAATCCTTCGGTCATCCGTGACAAAACCCTTTTTGACAACCTGACTCCTCTCTATCCACAGGAACACATTGTTCTTGAATCCGCTCCGGATAATCTTTCCATGCGGGTCATGGACCTGGCCGCTCCCATCGGCAAAGGACAGCGCGGTCTCATTGTTGCTCCCCCCCGAACCGGAAAGACCATGCTCCTGCAGGATATTGCCAATTCCATTACGGCCAATCATCCGGAGATCTACCTGATCGTTCTGCTGATCGACGAACGTCCTGAGGAGGTCACGGATATGCAGCGATCTGTCAAAGGGGAAGTGATTTCCTCAACCTTCGATGAGCCGGCGACCCGCCATGTCCAGGTAGCGGAGATGGTCATTGAAAAAGCCAAGCGCCTGGTCGAACACAAGCGAGACGTGGTGATTCTCCTTGACTCCATAACCCGTCTGGCCAGAGCTTACAACACGGTTGTGCCTCCCAGCGGCAAAATTCTTTCCGGTGGTGTCGATTCCAATGCTCTGCATAAACCCAAGCGGTTTTTTGGGGCGGCTCGCAATATTGAGGAAGGGGGCAGCCTTACCATTATTGCCACGGCCCTGATTGATACCGGCAGCAAGATGGATGAGGTTATCTTCGAAGAGTTCAAAGGGACCGGCAACATGGAACTCCAACTCGACCGCCGTCTGGTGGATAAGCGGACCTTCCCGGCTATTGACATCAACAAATCCGGAACACGGAGGGAGGAACTGCTGGTCAACGCAAACAATCTGCAGCGGATCTGGCTCCTGCGCAAGTTGCTATCCTCGATGAATGTGGTGGACAGCATGGAATTTTTGCTTGATAAACTTGCTGACGCGAAAACCAACCAGGAATTTCTCGATAATATGAACCAATGATTTTGGTAAAAAAAGCTTGCAGGGGGAAATCTTTGATGGTAAATTCTCTTCTTTGTGTTCAGGTTTAGCTGGACCTCTACAGAATTATCATGGCCAGGGGGAATCAGATGAGAAAAGACATTCATCCACGTTATGAAGAAGTAACGGTTAAATGTCATTGCGGCAATGCTTTCCAGACGCGATCCACTAAAAAGGATGAAATTACGACTGAAATCTGTTCGCAGTGTCATCCCTTTTTCACCGGGAAGCAGAAGCTTTTGGATACGGCTGGTCGCATAGAACGTTTCCGCAGGAAGTACGGGCAGAATAAATAGCGCTGAATGAGCGGCCCGCCGGGCCGCTTCTTTTTTTATTCTTTTCAGGCCCTTGTTGCTTTAGGACCTGTTCACTTATATATATCGGGCACTAAGCGGGGAGGACCTATGGTCGTTCAGCTGTTAGCCTGCACGCCGGATGCGGAAGATGTGGTTGCCGCTGCCGCTCAGCTTTGTTATTCGGCTTCAACCATCTCGCAGATCCTCGAAAGAGGACGCTCCAAAAAAAAAGCTCTGCTGGCAAAAATCCTGTCGGCAGGGCATTTTTCCGTTCTGGAGCATGCGTCTTTCACGTTTGGAATTGAAGATATCAGCCGGGCCTGTTCTCATCAACTGGTACGCCACCGTCTCGCCTCATTTTCCCAGCAGAGTCAGCGGTATGTTTCGGTCGTGGATAAATTTGGTTCCGTGACTCCTGCGTCCATTGCCGCCCGTCCCGAGCTACAGGAGCGCTTTTCAGTTTTTATCCGCGAGGCTCAGGAGTTTTACCAGGAAATGCTGGATAGCGGCATCCCGGCCGAAGACGCGCGCTTTGTTCTTCCTAATGCCTCTGGCACTAAACTGGTCATGACCATGAACGCCAGGGAGCTTTACCATTTTTTCCGTTTAAGGTGCTGCTACCGGGCACAATGGGAAATCCGGGATCTGGCAATGGAAATGTTAAAGCTTGTCCGCAGGCAATCCCCTCTTCTTTTTGCCGAAGCCGGTCCTGGTTGCTTTTGCGGGGAATGCCCGGAAGGGGCCATGTCCTGTGGGCGCATGGAGCAGGTCCGCGAAGAGTTCAGGCATTTATAAATCAGAGAAGTTCAGGCGCAATCGGATTTACCGGGAATCTTTCCCAAGTCCTTCCGCCTGGCGGTTTCAGGATAGATCAAGATGTTTCAAAAACTGGAAGAAGTGGTTGAGCGCTTTAAGGAGGTGGAAGGTCTCCTTGCGGACAACACAGTCTTGGCGGACCGGCAAAACTTTCTTTCTCTGACCAGGGAACATGCTGATCTTTCCGGGGTTGTTGAGACTTTTTCACGTTATAAAAAAGTCTGTGAGGAAATAGAAGGTCTGCGGGAACTGCTTCAGGATGCGGATGCCGAGGTCAAGAATATGGCCAAAGCAGAACTGCCGGAGCTCGAGTCCTCAAGAGAGAAATTGGAAAAGCAGCTTCAGGCTCTGCTGCTTCCAAAAGATCCGAATGATGATAAAAACATCTTTCTGGAGATCCGGGCCGGGACCGGAGGGGAAGAAGCGGCCCTGTTCGCTGCGGCTCTGTATCGTATGTATACGCGCTATGCCGAAGCCCGTAAGTGGAAGGTAGAGGTGATGAGCCTCTCCGAAGCGGACGCCGGTGGTTTTAAGGAGGTCGTGGCACAAATCAGCGGGAACAAGGTTTATTCCCGTTTGAAATATGAGAGCGGAACGCACCGGGTACAGAGGGTTCCTGTGACTGAAACGCAAGGGCGGATACACACTTCGGCCTGTACAGTGGCGGTTCTTCCCGAGGCGGAGGAGGTCGATTTGGAAATCGACCCCAGTGATTTGCGCATTGATGTCTACCGGGCTTCGGGTGCCGGTGGGCAGCATGTCAACAAGACCGATTCGGCGGTACGGATCACTCATAATCCGACCGGCGTGGTAGTCTCCTGTCAGGACGAGAAATCGCAGCACAAGAACAAGGCCAGGGCCATGAAGGTCCTCCGCTCCCGCATCCTCGATCAGTTGGAAGAGGAGCGCCAGGCCCGGACGGCCGCTGATCGGAAGAGCCAGGTGGGGAGTGGCGATCGAAGCGAGCGGATCAGGACTTACAATTTTCCTCAGGGGCGCTGTACCGACCATCGGATCGGTTTGACCCTCTATCGGCTCGAAAGTATTCTCGAAGGGGACATAGACGAAATCGTTGATCGGCTGACTACACATTACCAGGCCGAGTCCCTCTCTCAGCAGGAGTCCTGAAGGGTGAAAAAAAACTGGACCCTTCTGGAAGTCCTGCAATGGACAAGCGATTATTTCCAGAAGCAGGGAATTGAAAGCCCCAGGCTGGACGCGGAACTGTTGCTGTGTGAAATTCTCAGTCTCGATCGTGTTGGTCTCTATCTGAATTTTGATCGGCCTCTCTTGCCGGCAGAGCGGGAGCATTATCGGGGACTGGTTTCCAGAAGGGCTGCCAGGGAGCCGCTCCAGTACATCCTGGGGCGCGCCGAGTTCTGGTCGCTGCCCTTCAATGTGAACCCGGCGGTGCTGATTCCTCGCCCCGAGACCGAAGTCCTCGTTGAAGAAGGGGTTAAAAGAGCTGGACGTGATTCTCAGGTGCTGGACCTGGGGACCGGTAGCGGCGCGGTAGCTGTGGCTATGGCTTATGAGCTTCCCGAGATCCGAGTCACAGCCATGGATGTTTCCACCGAAGCTCTCTGCGTGGCCGGCGAAAATGCCAAAATCAACGGTGTTGAAAGCCGCATTGACTTTTTAAATGGAAGTTTTGTAGATCCTTTTCCAGGCTGCTACGACCTTGTTCTCGCCAATCCTCCCTATGTTTCGGGCGAAGAGTATGAAACCTGTATGCCTGAGGTTAAAAATTTTGAACCCAGCCTGGCTTTGCTGGGCGGGGAAGACGGTCTCGATTCTGTTCGAATGATAGTGGGAAATGCCCCCGGCGCGCTCAAAAACGGCGGCTGGTTGCTATTGGAAGTGGGGATGACTCAGGCTGAAACTGTAAGGATGCTTTTGGAAGAACAAGGTTTTACCGAAACTTTTAAACGTCTGGATTATTCTGGAATCTTCAGGGTCGTGGGCGGAAGAAAGCCCCTCTCCTGTTTCTGAAATCGTGTGAAGGACTGCTGTGGACAAAATAATCATTCAAGGGGGAAATAGCCTGAAGGGAAGTGTTCAGGTCAGTGGGGCCAAGAATTCAGCCCTGCCTCTGATTTGTTCTACGCTGTTGGCTCCCGGGGTCCACCGCCTCAGCAATGTCCCGTCTCTTAAAGACATTGATACGGTTGAAAAGCTGCTTTCCTCTTTGGGTGCCGATATTGTGCGTGATGGACATTTTTTTGAGGTGGATGCGAACGACATCAGCTGTTTCGAAGCCCCTTATGACGTGGTTCGCACTATGCGGGCCTCGGTTCTGGTTCTGGGGCCGCTGCTGGCGCGCTATGGACGGGCTCGGGTAAGTCTCCCCGGTGGCTGTGCCATCGGCGCCCGGCCGATCAACCTGCATATCAAGGGCCTGGAAGCACTGGGTGCTGAGATCGATCTGGAACATGGCTACCTGAATGCCCGTGCCAGAAAACTGCGGGGTGCGCGAATCCATCTTGACGTCCCGACCGTCGGAGGAACGGAAAATCTCCTCATGGCGGCTGCCCTGGCCAAAGGGGAATCTCTTCTCGAAAATGCAGCTTGTGAGCCTGAGATACCCGAGCTGGCCAACGCTCTGATAAGCATGGGTGCAAAAATTGAGGGGGCCGGGACCGACACCATCCACATTCAAGGGGTGGACGAGCTTTCCCCTCTCAATTTTTCAGTGATGGCGGATCGCATAGAAGCCGGAACATTCATGGTTGCAGCGGCCATGAATCGTGGTGATATCCGAATCACCGGCGTGGTTCTCGAACATCTGGACGCCCTGATTTCGAAACTGCGAGAAGTCGGAGTGGAAATCAGGGAAGAAGAAAATGCCCTGCGGGTTAAAGGGCCCCGGAGAATCGAATCCGTAAATATTAAAACCCGCCCCTACCCCGGCTTTCCAACGGATATGCAGGCCCAGTTCATGGCTTTGATGACCATGGGACGCGGGACCAGCGTCATCACGGAGAACGTTTTTGAAAACCGCTTCATGCATGTCTGCGAAATGCAGCGCATGGGTGCCAATATCACCATCGATGGGAGTACGGCCATTGTTCAGGGTGTAAAGAAACTGAAAGGGGCTCAGGTCATGGCCACCGACCTGCGGGCCAGCGCCTCTCTGGTTCTGTGCGGGCTGGCCGCGGAAAAGACCACGGAAGTCAAACGTGTCTATCATCTGGATCGCGGCTATGAAAATCTGGAAGAAAAATTTTGTAACCTGGGCGCGGATATCCGTCGCATTCAAGAGTGATTTTTTGAAGGAAAAAGGCTGATGTGAAAAACTACCTGACCTGCGCTCTTCCCAAGGGGCGGATTTTTTTCGATTGCCTGGAGCTTTTTCAGCGTATCGGCATCGACACTCCGGGCCAGTTGAGCGATTCGCGCAGGCTCATTGCCGCTGATGAAGAAAAAAAGTTGAGATTTGTCCTCGTCCGGGCGACGGATGTTCCCACCTATGTTGAGTACGGCTGTGCTGATTTCGGCATTGTTGGTAAGGACACCCTTCTGGAGCAGAAAAAAGATCTTCTGGAGCCGCTTGATCTGAAATTCGGTTACTGTCGTCTGGCTCTGGCTTCGCCAAAATTTTCCTCGGTAAGGAAAAAGCTTGAAGAGAAGACCGATATTCTGCGGGTGGCGACGAAATATCCCCGCATAAGTGAAGATTATTTCGCCGCTAGAGGGATACAGGCTGAGATTATCAAACTTTACGGCTCGATTGAGCTTGCACCTCTGGTCGATCTGGCGGATTGCATTGTGGATCTGGTTTCAACGGGGGCCACGTTACTTGAAAATGACATGGAAGAGTTGGACACCGTGATAGAAAGTACCTGCCGTCTGGTGGTCAATCGGGCCAGCCTGAAGACAAGGCAGGCGAGGGTGGTGCCGATGATAGAGATGTTGGAAGAAGCCCTGAAAGATTCCTGACACTATTTTCGGGGTGTTTATGTTACCAGGCTTGAAAGCCGCTGCCACTGCAAAGGAGTAAATAAGATGTCTTTGATTCAGAAATTGCGTTTCGATGATCCCGGTTTTGAAGAGGTTCTGGCAAAGATTGCCAACCGTGGCGAAACGGCTCAGGCCGAGGTGATCGATACCGTCCGGGGGATTATTGATTCGGTGCGGCAGCGGGGAGACCAGGCTGTTATCGAGTTGACAGCCAAATTTGACCACCTTGAGTTGACGCCGGAAACCCTGGAGGTTTCGGAGCAGGAGATTGAAGACGCCTACAAAAAAATGACCGACAGGGACATCGAGTGTATCGAACTGGCTGCGGAGCGGGTGTTTGCCTTCCACGAAAAACAGAAGGTCGAAACCTGGATCTCCACGGATGAGGAGGATGTGCTGGTCGGTTCCAAAGTGACGCCCATGGACCGGGTGGGACTCTATGTCCCGGGGGGCAAGGCGGCCTACCCTTCCTCGGTCATTATGTGCGCCTGCCCGGCCCAGGTTGCCGGGGTCGGCGAAATCGTCATGGCGGTTCCCATGCCGCGCGGCGAGGTGAATCCGTACGTGCTGGTCGCGGCCGATATCTGTGGTGTGGATCGTATCTTCAAGGTCGGAGGTGCTCAGGCGGTTGCAGCTATGGCCTACGGCACCAAGACCATTCCCCGGGTGGATAAAATTGTCGGCCCGGGAAATATTTATGTGGCTATTGCCAAGGCGCAGGTTTTCGGGCAGGTCGATATCGACATGATCGCCGGTCCCAGCGAAATCCTGATCATCAACGACGGAAGCGGCAACCCGGCCCATATCGCGGCTGACCTGATGTCCCAGGCGGAACATGATGAGATGGCTTCATCAGTGCTGGTGACTTCGTCGCAGAAAATGGCTGATGAGGTTTATACCGAGCTCGAAAAACAACTCCCGCAACTGCTGCGCAACGAGATTACCGCCAAAGCCCTGAAGAATTATTCAGCCATTATTGTTGCTGAAGGCCTGGATGAAGCCTGCGACTTCAGCAACCGCATCGCGCCGGAGCATTTGGAGCTGGCTGTGGATAATCCTTTCGAACTGCTGCCCAGAATCAGGCATGCCGGGGCGATTTTCATGGGGCACAATACTCCCGAAGCAATGGGGGATTACCTGGCCGGGCCCAACCATACCCTGCCGACCGGCGGCACCGCCCGTTTCCATTCGCCCCTCTGCGTCGATGATTATGTCAAGTACTCAAGCATTATCAATGTTTCACGTAAGGGGCTGGAAAGGCTGGGCGAGGAGGTAATTCATCTCTGCAATCTCGAAGGCCTGGAAGCGCATGCCCGTACAGTTGCGCTCCGGCTTGGGAAAAAGGTCTGACCCTTTTAACACAATTTTTATAGGTGATGAGTATGTCCCGAAAAGCCGTAATTGCACGCAAGACAGCGGAAACGGATATCGTTATTGAACTGGAGCTGGATGGGGAGGGGAACAATTCCATTCAGACCCCGGTTGCGTTTTTCAACCACATGCTGGCCCAGGTCTCCAGGCATGGTTTTTTCGATCTCAAGGTGACGGCCGATGGGGATGTTGAGATTGACGATCATCATACGGTGGAGGATATCGGTATCGTTCTTGGGCAGGCCTTCAGGGAGGCGCTTGGCGACAAAGCGGGCATTCGCCGCTATGGTCAGAAAACCGTTCCGATGGATGAAACCCTGGCTTCGGTGGTTATCGACTTTTCCGGGAGACCTTACCTGGTTTATAACCTCGACCTGCCGAAAGCCAAGGTCGGTGGTTTCGATACCGAGCTGGTCAAAGAGTTTTTTGTCGCTTTCGCTAACCAGGCCGGGGCCAACATCCATGTGAACCTGGCTTATGGGGAAAATCTCCATCACATCATTGAGGCCGTCTTCAAGGCTTTTGGCCGGGCTCTTGATGAGGCAACCTGTCTTGAGCCGCGGATACAGGGGGTTCTCTCCACCAAGGGAAAGCTGTAAAAAGATGATCGTCATCATTGATTACGGTATGGGCAACCTGCGAAGCGTGCAGAAGGGCCTGGAAAAATGCGGTTTCAGCGCCCGCGTGACCGACGACCCCAAAGTTGTGGAAAACGCCGACAAGCTGGTTCTTCCAGGCGTCGGAGCTTTCAAAGACTGTATGAGAAACCTGGTTGACGGCGGTTTTGTGGAGCCGATTCACAGGCATATTGAGGCCGGTCGCCCTTTTCTTGGGATTTGCCTGGGGCTGCAGCTTCTTTTCAGCGAAAGTGAAGAGTTCGGTGCGCATCGCGGCCTGGATGTCATTCCAGGCAAAGTGGTTCGTTTTCCTGAGGCGATGACAGTTGCCGGGGAGGAACTCAAAGTTCCCCACATGGGCTGGAACCGGATTCATCTGCAGAAGACCCCACCGGATTTCCAGGGGGTGGAGGAGGGCTCCTTTGTCTATTTTGTCCACTCCTACTATGTGGTGCCGGATAATCCGGAAGTTATTGCCACGACCACCGAATACGGGATCACCTTCTGTTCCAGCATCTGGAAGGACAATGTGGTCGCCTGCCAGTTTCACCCGGAAAAAAGTCAGCAGGTCGGGCTGAAAATTTTGAAGAACTTTGGAGAGATGTAAATGATTATTATTCCCGCGATCGACCTGAAAAACGGCCAGTGTGTTCGCTTGGAACAAGGCCTGATGGAGAGGGACACAGTCTACAACGATGATCCGGCAGCCCAGGCTGCCATCTGGCAGGAGCAGGGTGGAGAGTTGCTGCATATTGTCGATCTGGATGGCGCTTTTGCCGGGACCCCCGCGAAACAGCGAAGCCATACAGGCCATCGTTGAGGCGGTGAATATCCCGACCGAACTCGGTGGGGGGATCCGGGACCTGCAAACCATTGAGCGTTATCTCGAACTGGGGATCACAAGGGTGGTTCTTGGTTCGGTGGCCAAAGAAAATCCCGGTCTTGTCGAAGAAGCCTGCCGGCTTTTTCCTGGTAGAATAGTGGTAGGAATCGACGCCAAAGACGGTTTGGTCGCCATCCACGGCTGGAAGGATGTGACCGAAGAAAAAGCGGTAGATCTGGCTCGTGAGATGGAAAGTTTTGGCGTCGAAGCCATCATTTACACGGATATTGCCCGGGACGGCATGATGACCGGTCCGAATATCGAGGCGACCCGCCAGCTTGCCGAAGCGATCAGCATCCCGGTTATCGCTTCAGGCGGTATCTCATCGCTTCAGGACATCGAAAATCTCCTCGCCATCGAGGATTCGGGCATTCACGGGGTTATTACCGGGAAAGCCATCTACTCCGGTGCCTTGAACCTTCGAGAAGCTGTTGAATTAACTAAGAAAAACCGTGTAGAATAATAAAATAATCTTTTTTTTGAGATTGGAAAAATGCTGACAAAACGAATCATTCCCTGCCTCGACGTTAAGGATGGCCGGGTGGTCAAAGGGATACAGTTTGTAGAACTGATCGACGCCGGAGACCCGGTGGAAGCGGCGGAGGCCTATGATGCCCAGGGGGCCGACGAGCTGACTTTCCTGGATATCACCGCTTCCAGCGATAAAAGGAACATCATTCTGGATGTGGTGGCGCGGACGGCGGAGCGGGTTTTCATGCCCCTCACCGTTGGCGGAGGAATTCGTGAGATCGCCGATATCAGAAACCTTCTCAATGCCGGGGCCGACAAGGTCTCAATCAATACCGCGGCTGTCCATCGTCCCGAGTTCGTACGCGAAGCGGCGGAACGTTTCGGTTCCCAGTGCATTGTCGTGGCTATTGATGCCAAGCGGGTTGTGGGGAGATGTCCTCTTGAATGGGAAATATATATCCATGGCGGCCGGACTCCGACCGGCATTGACGCGGTACAGTGGGCGGAGCGGATGGAGGACTACGGCGCCGGTGAAATTCTTCTGACTTCGATGGACAAGGACGGCACCAAGGACGGCTATGATGTGGAGCTGACCCGGACCATCAGCGACCGGGTGAAGATTCCCGTCATCGCCTCCGGCGGCGTCGGCACTCTCGAACACATCCGCGAAGGACTGACGGAAGCGAAAGCGAGTGCGGCACTGGCAGCCAGCATTTTTCACTTTGGGGAATACACCATTCAGGAGTGCAAAGAGTATCTGAGGAAGTCCGGAGTTCCTGTCCGGCTGTGATCTGAACCCCACAGAGGATAACAACATGTCCAAACCTGATACCAGGGAAATCCTGGACAGTCTTTATGAGGTGATTGTTCAACGTCGCGACAATCCGGCGGAGGACTCTTACGTTTCGTCACTCTTCAGTCGCGGGTTGGACAAAATCCTGAGCAAGATCGGGGAGGAAGCTACGGAAACGGCGATTGCGGGCAAAGGTGGAAACCGTGATGAGGTAGTCAGCGAAACGGCTGACCTTCTGTTTCATGTGCTGATCCTGCTCGGCCATTATGATCTGCCGCCGTCTCTGGTGCTGGAGGAGCTGAAGAGACGTTTCGGGATTTCCGGCATTGAGGAAAAGAAAAGTCGGCAAAGTTCGGGAAATTATGAACTATCTTGATATTATTATCCTGGTAGTGATTTTTGCCTTTTTGTTCAAAGGTCTCTGGCGCGGATTTCTTCGTGAGCTCTGCTCTGTCATGGGGTTGCTGGTGGGCGGTTTTCTGGCTTTCCGTTTTCACGAGCCGTTGGGGGAAATACTGGTCGAGTCTTTCAGATTGCCATTTTCCCTGGCGAAGGTTTCCGCCTTCCTGGTTCTTTTTATTCTGACGGTCGTGTTTTTCGGGGTCCTTGGTTATGTCCTCTCCCAGTTCGTCAAAATGCTTTTCTTGGGGGGTCTCAATCGGATCGGCGGTGCGTTGTTCGGCTTGGGCGAGGGGGTTTTGCTGGTTGCATTTGCTCTTTTCGTGGTTACTATGGTCGAAACGCCGGATTTTATGAAATCGGGCATCCGCAATTCCCAACTGGCACCGCCCTTTATCGAGCTGGGCAAAATCGCTCTGGAAAACAGTCAAAAGGTCTTTTCCGGTAAGGGTTGAAAGCTTTTTTCGGGAACAAGGCGCAAAAAATATATGACCTGTGAATCGTTTGAGGTTCTGGAGTATCAGAAAATAAAAAATCTTCTGTCTCACTTTGTGGCTACGGAAGTGGGACGGAAAAGGGTTCTGGATCTGCAACCTCTGGATTCCTCGGAAAAGGTGCGGGAGTCCCAGCAGCGTATTGCTGAAATGGCTGGTCTTCTCCATGAAGACGGTTATCCCCCTCTCCACGGGAACAGGGACTTGGTGGGTGTTTTTCAGCAGCTGAAAGTTGAGGGGATCGTCCTGGCGCCGGAGGTTTTCCTCGATCTGCTTTCGTCTTTGGAAACAGCGCACAGCTGTTGGAACTACTTCCAGGAACGGTCGCTGAGTTGCCTAGGGGAACTGGCATCCCGGATTACCCGACTGCCGGGAGTCAGGGACGCGGTTCGAAGAAGTATCGGTTTGCGTGGCGAGATTCTCGACAGCGCGTCTTTTGATCTTGCTGACGTTCGAGATGAAATCCGCCAGGTCGGGACGAAGATTCGCAACCGGCTGGAGAAAATGCTCAGTACGGAAAATCTTTCCCAGGCTTTTCAGGAGCGTTTTATCACCCAGCGGAACGGGCGTTTCGTTTTGCCGGTCCGGGCCGACTTCAAAAGGCTGGTCAAAGGTTTTGTCCAGGATGAGTCAGCCACTGGACAGACTCTGTTTATTGAGCCAGCCGCTGTTCTGGAGGACAACAACCGCCTGCAATCCTGCCTGCGCCGGGAAAAGCGGGAAGAAGAGCGCATTCTTCGCGATCTGACCGGTCTGGCCAGGGAGCATGTCGATGCTCTGCAGGCAAACCAGGAAATTCTGGCGGAACTGGATCTTGTTCTGGCGGCTTCGAGGTTTGCCATTGAAAGTCGTGCAAATGCACCGTCTCTTGTTGAAAAACCCCTTTTGGAGCTGAAGGACGCTCGGCATCCTCTCCTCCTTTTTAATCAGGACGGGACGCCCCGGGAGACAAAGACGGTACCCATAGATCTTTTCTTGGGTGAAAAAAACGATACGCTTGTTATCAGCGGCTCGAATACCGGCGGCAAGACCGTGGCCATCAAAACCGCCGGAGTTCTGTTGTTGATGGCACGCTCCGGATTATATATCCCCTGCCATCCTGATAGCAGGATTTTTCTTTTTGAAAAAGTTCTGGTTGATATCGGAGATGAGCAGAGTATTGAAGAAAACCTTTCGACCTTCTCCAGCCATCTCAACCGCCTGAAAAATATTCTTGAAGAGGCGGACAGGGATTCACTGGTACTGCTGGACGAGGCGGGAAGCGGCACCGACCCCAACGAGGGGGGGGCTCTGGCCATGGCTGTTCTGGATGCTCTGCGGGCTTCCGGAGCGAAAATTGTTGTGTCGACCCATCTGAATCTTCTGAAAAACTATGCTTTTCTGAATGATGGGGTCCAGAATGCGGCGGTGGAATTCGATGCTCAAACCCTCCAGCCGACGTTCCGTCTTCATTACGGGCTGCCCGGTGCGAGCAATGCGTTCTCCATTGCCAAACTTTTGGGGCTTCCGCCTTCCATCCTGGAAAAGGCGTCCAGCTATCTGGGTGGTGAGGAACGGGCTGGATATGATCTGGTGGAAGAGCTGAACCGATTAAAGTGGTCGGTTGCGCAAGAACTTGACGAGGCGCAGAAAAAGAATCGCGACGCGGAAATTGCCCGCAAACGGCATCAGGACTTGCTGGAAAAACTTCAGGCGGAGAAAGAGGGGGTCCTCTCCGGGCTGTTGTCGGAAGGACGAACACTGGTCCGGGACGCTGAAAAAAGATTAAAGCGTTTGCTTGAAGAGGCTGACCGGCAAAAGCTTGATGCTCGGCAGAAAGCCAGGCTGAAAGGTGAGCTGAATGAAATCCGCAGGGAACTGGCCATAGAGAAGCGGCCCTCTTTTCTTGCGACGCCGAGTCCCGGAACTGTTTCTCCGGGCGAACTGCTGCGAATTCGGGACTTTGGAAAAGAGGCGGAGGTCGTTTCCATTCAGGGAGACGAAGCGGAGCTTTCGCTGAATGGAAAGAAACTCCGGCTTTCTTTTGATAAACTGGAACAGTTCTCGCCCCGTCGCTTTGCGGGAAAAACTTCGGGAAAAAATATCCACAGCCGAGTGGTGCGGGAACTCTTTCAGCCCGAAATCAAGCTCGTCGGCAGACGCGTAGATGATGCCTTGCCTTTGCTGCAGAAATTTCTCGACGATGCGCTTCTGAACGGCTTGGGCGAGGTCAGTGTGGTTCACGGAACGGGCGAAGGTGTTCTGCGGCGCGCGGTTCGTGATTTTCTCGGCAAAGAAAGGGAGGTGAAGAGTTTTTTCAGCGCAGACCCCGCTCATGGTGGGGATAACGTGACGATTATCAGACTCAGAGGATAGAACGTTTGATTAGCGACGAAAAAATTCAGGAAGTTCGGGACAGGGCCGATATTGTGGAGCTGATCTCGTCTTATTTGACGCTCAAAAAAGCCGGAGCGAATTATCAGGGATTGTGCCCATTCCATGGCGAAAAAACTCCGTCCTTCAATGTGAATCCGGCTCGCCAGACTTTTCATTGCTTTGGCTGCGGTGTTGGCGGCGATGTCTTTGGATTTTTGATGCGCATGGACGGCCTCTCTTTTCCGGAAGCCATCGTTGAAATGGGAAAAAAGCTCGGCATAGAGGTAGAACAGCGAAAAATCACTCCTGCTGAAGAAAAAAGGCAGCGTGAAAAAGAAGTCCTTTTCCGAATAAATGAGGTTGCCGCTGAATTTTTTCATGGTGTTCTGATGGAAAAAAGTGAAGGTTCGGGAGCACTTGCCTATCTGCAACGTAGGGGCTACAGTTCGGAGACCGCACGGCAGTTCCAGATCGGTTTTGCGCCACCGGGGTGGACCGGTCTGGTCCGGCATCTGGAAGAAAAAGGTTTTCAAACTGAAACCTGCCGTAAACTGGGCTTGACCCGGGCGGGAAAAACGGGAAAAGGGGATTATGATTTTTTCCGTAACCGATTGATTTTTCCGGTCATTAACTCTAATGGGAAGGTGATTGCTTTCGGAGGGCGGGTCCTGGATGAATCCCTCCCGAAATATATCAACTCGCCTGAAACGGATGTCTATCGCAAGGCACAGACATTATACGGTCTTTACCAGGGCAGGGATGCTATCCGACGGAGCGGGGAATGCATCCTGGTGGAAGGCTATTTTGACCTCCTGGCGGTTGCCGGTGCCGGTTTTGAAAATGTCGCCGCGACCTGTGGGACTGCGCTGACTTCCGAGCATGTCCGGCTTTTGCGCCGTTACACACAAAGGGTTCTGCTTCTTTTTGACCAGGATCAGGCGGGACAGAAAGCGGCCTTCCGGGGTATGGAGGTTCTTCTTAAAGAGGGCCTGTCCGTGGCCATGGTTCTGTTGGAGGCAGGTGAGGATCCGGATTCTTATCTGAAAAAGAGAGGGAAGGACGCATTCCAGAAACGGCTGGAGGATGCCCGCCCGGCTCTCGCTGTTTTTATGGAGTCGGTCCTTCGCGACCATGGTGAGGGCTCTGAAAGTCGGGCTAGAGCTGTTGAAGTTATCCTGGGCAAATTAAAATTATTGAATAGCTCTGTTGAACGCCGCCTCTATCTGCAGGAGCTGGCGGAGAAAACAGGGCTGGATGTCAGTTTTCTCCAGTCCGGTGGGAAAGAGGCTGCTTCCGGCAGGAAAGTTCCGTCGCCACCGCCTCGAAAAAGCGCAGCCCTACACTCCAGACCTCACTTGGGCGAAGGGCCTGAGCTGAAAAGTCAGAATTTGCTTCTTCTTCTTCTGGCGATTGATGCCGAAATTCGCAGGAGAGTGGTTGAAAAAGGCACGGAGAAGGTTTTTGCTGACGAAGAACGCAGAAGTCTGGCGGATCTTCTGCTGAACCTGGATGGCAATTTGATGAATTCTGAGGAGGCCATTTCAGTTTTGGAGTTGACGGATAGCCAGAAAAAAATTGTCACCGAGATATTCCGTCAGGACCTTATGGCGTTTGCCGATGTGAGAGCAGAAATTTTTCGGGATTGCTGTATAGCTGTGGACCTGCAACAGCGGAAAAAAAGGACTAAAGAGCTGACCCGTCTTATCAATGAGGCGGAGAAAACCGGCGACAATTCCAACCGAACGGCATATCTCGCTGAAAAAACGGAACTGGATCGTCGCCGATAGAACTTACAGTGACAAACAAAAAGAATAAATGACCCAAAAAATGGTTTAAAATATAAGGGACCGAGGGGGAAACGACATAATGGCGAAGAAGAATGGCATTGAAGAAGTCCAGCAGCTGATCGATCTGGGGAAGGAAAAAGGTTTTCTAACCTTTGATGAGGTGAATGATATCCTTCCTGCCGACATGATCTCATCGGAACAGTTGGATGATGTGATGAGCATGTTTGGAGAAATGGATATCGAGGTCGTGGAATCGGAACGGAACATGGCCGCCCAAAAAACGTGCTCCTTTAATGATGACATTGAGGAAAGCCAGGAAGAGGAAGAGGAAGAGACCGAATTTGAAGCCGGCATGCTGGGGCGGACGAGTGATCCGGTCCGGATGTACCTGCGGGAAATGGGTCAGGTGTCCCTGCTTACCCGTGAAGGCGAGGTGGAGATCGCCAAACGGATTGAGGAAGGAGACCGCCGGGTAACAAGCGTTATTTTGAAGACCCCTATTGCCGTCAAAAAAATGTTGAGCCTCCGCGAGGAATTGGAAAGAGAGGAAATAAGCGTATCCGAGGTGACCAAGGCCTACGATGAGGAAGAGGGCTGCGAAGAAGGTGAGAAACACCGGCAGCGGATTCTCGAGATAATGGAAACCATTTCAACTCTGGAGGCCAGCTATTTCCAGGCTCGCGAGCAGATGGTGCTGGCGAGTTCGTTAGCAGAGAAGGAAGAATTGAGCCGCGGGATTCTGGAGCTGAAGGGTGAAATTGTCGAACTTATCAGGCAGATCCGTCTCAAAGATCATCAGGTCGATAAAATTATTGATCACCTCAAAGCGTTGGCCTTGACTGTGACCAAGGGAAAAGCTGAAATCAACACCTGTGAAACAGAACTGGGGCTTTCTGCCGACCAGAGCGGCCGACTTCTGAAGCTTCTTTGGGCGGAGGAGAGCAGTGTTGAGGAATGTAGCCGTGAGTTCGGGGTTGCCCTGGAAACAATGCTCGGTGTTGAAAAGCGACTCCGGGCCGTGAGCCGGAAGTTTCTGGAGGTTGAAGAAGAATCCGGTTTTGCACCGGATGAACTTCTAGCCGCCTTGAAAGATGTCCGCAAGGGGGAAGCAAAGGCGAAAAGGGCGAAATCGGAGCTTGTTGAAGCGAATCTGCGTCTGGTGGTTTCAATCGCCAAAAAATACACCAATCGTGGCCTCCAGTTCCTGGATTTGATCCAGGAAGGGAACATCGGGTTGATGAAGGCTGTGGATAAATTTGAATACCAGCGCGGATACAAGTTCTCCACCTATGCGACCTGGTGGATCCGGCAAGCCATTACCCGCGCCATTGCCGACCAGGCAAGAACCATCCGTATCCCGGTGCATATGATAGAAACCATCAACAAGCTGGTTCGAACCAGCCGTCAGCTGGTTCAGGAGATCGGCCGGGAGCCGACGCCGGAAGAGATCGGCGAGAAAATGGAGCTTCCCCTGGAAAAAGTCCGTCGGGTTCTGAAAATTGCCAAAGAGCCGATCAGCCTGGAAACACCTATCGGCGAGGAAGAGGATTCATCCCTGGGAGATTTCATTGAGGATAAAAA
This sequence comes from Desulfuromonadales bacterium, assembly GCA_963665915.2. Lineage (GTDB taxonomy): Bacteria > Desulfobacterota > Desulfuromonadia > Desulfuromonadales > JAAYDE01 > JAFGRU01. The sequence continues at coordinate 107,365 of CAXXSG010000013.1, read as the reverse complement.
GGCGGTTTCACCTCTGGAGGCTGTTATCAAGGGTAACCTGACGGATCAGACTTCTCAGGTTCTCAATACTCTCACTCCGCGCGAGGAAAAAGTCCTGAGGATGCGTTTCGGGATTGGAGAAAAATCGGATCATACCCTGGAGGAGGTGGGGCAGGATTTTGCCGTAACCCGTGAACGTATCCGTCAGATCGAGGCCAAGGCGCTTCGGAAGCTACGTCATCCCAGCAGGGCCCGGCGCTTGAAGAGTTTTATAGAGTAGCCAAAAGCGCCTACCGTACATAGGCATGAATTTACTGCGAAACGGGTAAATTGAGATTCGCTCCCCTTTTTCTCGTTAATATTCCCTGTGTCCGATGGCCTCCCAAGTCATTAATTAGCTTGACATGTTTTTGATGAATCTTTAAAATCCAATATTTAGCGGGCCCATAGCTCAGTTGGTTAGAGCCGCCGGCTCATAACCGGTAGGTCCCAGGTTCGAGTCCTGGTGGGCCCACCATTTGGGATAAAAATGAGGCTGAAACTATTACCGATATTGAACAACCCATAAAAGAAAAAAGTGCAACCATGCTAGGGTTGCACTTTTTTTTTCAACTGTACCACTGACAGGCGGAATGAAGAATAACGGAACAGCTTGCATTCAGGATCTTGTCGGCCTTTTGAACAGGCTCTACCCACCAGGTTTGGCCGAGGACTGGGACAATGTCGGCCTTCATGTCGGTGATCCCGGGCAGGTGGTACAGCGGGTGATGGTTGCTCTGGACCCAACCATGGAGACCGTTGAAGCAGCTGTTGAATCCGACTGTCAGGCCCTGATCACTCATCATCCTCTCATTTTTCATCCCCTGAAAAAAGTAGTTCCCACTGGTGAAACCGGGCGGCTCCTTTTTAAAGCTATTCAGAACCAACTTGCCGTGGTAGTTGCCCACACTAACCTTGATCGTGCCAAGGATGGATTGAACGACTGGCTGGCTTTGCGGCTGGGCTTGGTAAATGTCAAACCTCTGGAAGAATACAAGAGTGAACTACTGAAGCTGGTTGTTTATGTTCCTGTGGACTTTGAGGAAGAGGTGGCGGAAGCCCTTTTTGCGACGGGTGCCGGCCATGTGGGGGCATACGACAACTGTTCCTTTCGGGTTTCCGGACGGGGGACTTTTCGGCCGGGGCCAGGGACAGCGCCTTTCATTGGGGAAACCGGCAAGCAGGAGAGGGTTGAAGAAGTTCGTTTGGAAACTATTATCCCCCGTGAAAACCAACATCGGATTATCCGCAAACTCCTCCAGGTTCACCCTTATGAAGAAGTCGCCTATGATTTGCTCCCACTGGATAATTCCAGGGCGGACCTCGGTCTTGGGCGGATAGGAAAACTGGCGGAAAAAACCACTCTGGAGTCGTTTGCCGGGCATACCAAAGAAATGCTGGAAACTCCGGAATTGCGGGTGGTCGGCGATATGGATCGGGTCATTGAAAAGGTTGCGGTATGCGGCGGAAGCGGGGCATCCCTTTTTGGAGAAGCGGTTCGCCAGGGTGCTGATCTCTTTGTTACGGGTGATCTGAAGTATCACGAGGCGCGTAGCGCAGAATCTCAGGCTATGGCGGTTATTGACGCAGGGCATTTTCACACCGAGAAATGGATGGTTCCAAATCTGGTGGCGAGATTGAAGAAAGAGTCAGAAAAAATCGGGTATGAACTAACGTTTTCAGAAATGAACCAGGAAAAGGATCCTTTCAGAACGTTCTGAAAGAAAAAAATGTGTAGTTCCTGACGGAGGAAAGGCGTGCAACAAAAGATGGATAATTTGGTGGAACTTCAACAGATTGAGGATGAAATCAGCGAAACTTTGGCGGCTCGCCGCAAACTGGAAAAAGAAGGGCAGGAGCTGACATCCGAGCTAGAAAAAATTCAGGAGATTTTCGACAAGCTGAGTACCGACCTGGAAGTAGCTGAAAAAGAAAAGCGGGAGATTCAGGAGGACATTGTACAAGGGCAGGAAAAAATCCAGAAATCAGAAAAGCGACTCCCCGAAATAAAGACTACAAAAGAGTATACGGCGGTCATGAAGGAAATCGACGCCGCCAAAAAAAACAATCATGAGGTCCAGGAAAAGGCCAAGTCGAAAGAGAGTGATATCGAGGCCGTCTCCCGCGAAAAGGATGAGTGTGAAATCGCCTTAAGTGAGATTCAGGCGAAGGTAGAGGAGCAGAACGCGGAAATCTCTCCCAGAATGGCCGAATTTGATCAGACTCTGGCTGCCAGAACCAAAAGTCGGGAAGCTTTACTGAAAAACCTCTCCTCCCCCTTGAAAAAGCGCTACCAGATTCTGATCGAACAGCGCGGGGGCGTTGCCGTGGTGGAAGCCAAAGGCGGTGCTTGTCTCGGATGTAACATGCGTCTTCCGCCCCAGTTTTTCAACAGCCTTTACAACAGCGAGAAAATCCAGAGTTGTCCCCACTGTAATCGCTTTCTGTTTGTAAAGTCTGTTGAAAGCCCATAAGGTTCAGTTCCACCTGAGTTGCGAAAGTACTGTTATTGGTTATCATGTCAAAGGGTGGTTAAAGAAGAACAGATGATCGCCGGTCTGCTTTTGCGGACGGGAGGAAAGTCCGGGCTCCACAGGGCTGGATGGTCCCTAACGGGGACCGGGGGTGACCCCAGGGAAAGTGCCACAGAAAAAAGACCGCCCTCTTGAGGGGGCAAGGGTGAAAAGGCGAGGTAAGAGCTCACCAGTTCCGGCGGTGACGCCGGAAGCTTGGTAAACCCCATCCGGAGCAAGGCCAAATAGGGAAGCGTTCAAGGGTGGCCCGCCCGAGGCTTCCGGGTTAGGCTGCTTGAGGTTGTCGGCAACGGTGACCCTAGATGAATGATCATCACCTCCATTCGGGTAACCGGCTGGAGGAACAGAACCCGGCTTATGGACTTCTTTGGCCACCTCTGATCGTTTATTGAAAAAAACATCTGAAAAATCTCTTGGGAAATAGGGATTTGTCCGGTAGAATATTAATATTGACGATGACATTGTAGCTGCGAATTGATTGTTCCGGGAGGACATATCCATGTTAATCCGAGTTCTGAAAAACAACAACAGGTTCGACATGATCAAGGAGTATCTTCTTGAGGATTATATCCAGGCAGGTGAAATCATCAAATTTCACCGCTCCACCGGCTGGGTTACTATTGGTCGCGACCAGGTCCGCGGTATGGGGAAGGTAAACTATATCGGCCCTGAAAGGCGGTTGCACTGAGCCGAGCTTTCCCCCCTGTTCAGTCTTTTTTGATTCATTCTCGCTTCTCTCTGTCGATAGACCGAAGTGCAGAAACTTGTTCCGGTTTCTGCCCCACAGAAAAAACTTTCCAGATCCCCTCTGCAAATTCATTAAAATCCAAAAATAAAAAGATTATGGAAATCTTTTTTCCGCTCTTTAGTGAAGCAGGTTGCTTCAGAATTCCGATTTTGTTGGTATAGGCTGTTGTCCTGCCAGCCCGGTGTCGTTGGGAAAAAAGGTCAATGGAATTGGGATATTCTGCTTTCAGGGTAAGCTCAGAGTTGCTTCACAAAGTATTCAGCCGTTGAAACATCTCCTGACGCGAGAGGTCCAGTACACAGATGATTTCAGGTTCATTGCCCGTGTCGGCTTCCCAAAAGTTTTTTAATTTGCAACATTTTCAGTGTGTTACAGGTTTGGTTGGAAACAGGAGAAAAGGATATGGAAAAGTTTGTTATACATTCGAAACTTGCAAGTGACTGTTTCGTCCTCGGTCAACTGGAGTTCAGCATGCTGTTGCTGATGAACAATTCTCTTGTTCCCTGGTTCATCCTCGTCCCACGGACGCCTGCACAGGAACTTTTCGAGCTGGATGGCAAAGATCAGGTGGCTCTTATGGCCGAGGTCAACGCAATTTCAAGGTATGTGAAAGGAAACTTCAAAATCTCAAAGCTTAATGTCGCGGCCATCGGAAATATTGTCAGCCAGTTCCATATGCACATCGTCGGCCGCGATCCATCTGATTTTTGCTGGCCCGATGTTGTGTGGGGCACCAAGGAGAAAAAGAATTATACGGAGGACCAGGTCCATGAGATCCTGGCCTCGATCAGTGTGAGCCTGGGCGACAAATTTGCCAACACTCTTTCCTGAGATTTTTGGAACAAAAATTGCTTGAAATTCTGGTAGGTTAAAGGAGACCGGTAAGATGGATGGCATCTCAGCTTACACACATATTTCCCAAGGTTGTCAGCAACCCGGTTTGAGCTCCAGGCAACAGTCTCTGGATGGCGCTCGGGCTCAAAGGGATGTTGAAAAGACTTCCCAGGGAACGGAGAACCCTTCCGAAAAGTCTGTTTCCATTCAGGACAAAGTGACCTTGAGTGCTGAAGCGCAGCAAAAGTTGCGCGAGCTTTCTGTGCGGGACCAGGAAGTGCGAACTCATGAGGCAGCCCATGCCGCTGTCGGCGGGCGTTATGCTGGGGCTCCCAAGCTGAGTTATGAACAGGGGCCTGACGGGCGGCGCTATGCTGTTGAGGGTAAGGTGAACATTGACACTTCGGAAATCCCTGGTGATCCCCAACAGACTCTGGCAAAAGCGGACATCATTAAAAAGGCGGCTCTCGCTCCGCAAAACCCATCGGCTGCCGACCGGGCCATAGCCGCAGAAGCGACCCAGATGGCTTCCAAGGCACGGATGGAAATGTCCGCCGAACAAAATGAAAGCCTGCAGAGAGGTGTCAAAGGAGCTATTACGTCCGAGGGGGCTGATCAGGAAGGCTCACCAAAAAATGAGGCCGAACCCGGAACGCAAAAGCCGAACTTCAAAATCCGGGGTCAATTATTGAACATTCGCACCTGATCTCTTTTGCACTACATCTAGCCCGAAGTATGACCGCAAACATTTGAGAAAAACCTCGCCAAAAATTATTTTTCGGATAACTTATCATCCCTTTTGTTGAGAAAAGGCCGCGTTACATTTGATGCGGCTGGCCGGTAGTTGCCAGCACACTGCCCCAGATAACCCCGTTAGGATCGAGTTTCTTACGCTGTGAAGTGGCCAGGGAGATCGGAACATGGGCAAAGCGGTGATTCCAGAAGCCGACCACCATGTTGGTCCGACCCGACATCCCGGCATGCACGGCACTCTGGCCCAGCATCAGGCAGAGGGCCGAATCGTGCGGATTAGCCGGTACACTGCGGATGATGTAGCTCGGGTCGATGTATTTGACGTTCGCCTCGATGCTGATCCCGGCAAAATAGGTCTTGATGGCATCCCGCAGAAAGGTCCCGATATCCCCGTGCCTGAGGTTGCCCGATTCATCATATTCCCCGGCCGACGCCAGAAGGTTTTGCCCGGCACCCTCGGCCACCGCAATGACCGCATGCCCCCGTCGTTCGACCCGCTCCTTGAGGTTCTTCAAAAAGCCCTTCAGGGTGAAAGGGACTTCCGGCACCAGGCAGAAATTGACATCGGGTTCCACGAGTACCGCGCCAGCTGTTATAAAACCTGAGTCCCGTCCCATGAGTTTCACGAGGGTGATACCGTTGGGCGCCCCCACGGCTTCTGAATGAGCACCGTAAATGGCCTGCTGCGCCTGGGCCACGGCAGTTTCATAGCCAAAGGTTTTCTGGACAAAAGAAATATCGTTGTCAATGGTTTTGGGAATGCCGATAATACTCAATAAACGGCCACGCCGTTTGGCTTCCTCGGCAATTTTCTGAGCTCCCTTGAGCGTTCCGTCGCCGCCTATGGCGAAGAGGATGCCCACGTTCAACTCTTCAAGATAGTCCGCCATTTCGGTCGGGTCCTGAGGCCCTCGAGAAGACCCGAGTATGGTCCCCCCCATATTGTCGATGGTGTTCACCAGTTCGGGCGTGAGTTCGATGGGAGGGTTGCCGTGGCGTTTCGCCAATCCGCGGTAACCGTAACGGAAACCGTAAATGGTTTTCACCCCGTAATGGTGGTGCAGCCCCAAGACCACCGCGCGAATCACGTCGTTAAGACCGGGGCAGAGGCCACCGCAGGTTACAATGCCACAGGCCAGTTGGGACGGATCGAAAAAAAGCTTCTCCCGCGGGCCGGCCACCTCCATGGATGGGGGTTCCAATCCTGCCTCGAAAAAGGTTTTCACTTCCTCGGGTCGGGCATGATAAAGAAGGCGCTCGTTATCGTCGATAAAACGGAATTCCCTGATGGGTGACGGATAGCGGCATTCGCCGAGTCTTTCAATAGTGAAATCCAGGTTGTGGTCGGCCATTGTCGATCCCTTTCAGCTTTTCTGAAACGTTATGTGAAGGATTTTTTTTATGCTAGCATAGAATTTCGAAATCGGAATTTTGTTTGCCCTAGAAAATGTATTTATTATTTTAGAATCTTGGCTCTCGATTACTCCTCTTCCCGAAAATCATGGAATTACTTGACAAAATTCCGTTTCGGATAAAAAATTAAACCAGACTAATGAGCAAGAGGTTTTCCCTTGTGATTGACTCTGGCGAGGTATTAAGAAGGTTTTGTAGGTGCGTAACACCCCAGTTTCCCGGGGATATTTTCAGGAAACCTTAGCACAATAACCATTTACTGGAGGATTCACGCCATGACATTTCGGGCTGAGACTAGAAATATGGCCCTTTTCTGTGACTTCGAGAACATCGCTTTGGGCGTTCGCGACGCAAACTACGCCCAATTCGACATAGACAAGGTGATCGAGCGGCTCCTGCTCAAAGGGAATATCGTGGTTAAGAAGGCTTACTGCGATTGGGCCCGCTACAAAGATTTCAAGGCAGCGATGCATGAAGCGGCTTTTGAGTTGATCGAGATTCCTCACGTACGTCAGTCGGGCAAGAATTCCGCCGATATCCGCATGGTTGTGGACGCTCTCGACCTTTGTTACACGAAAGAACACATGGATACCTTCGTCATTATCAGTGGTGACTCTGATTTTTCCCCGCTCGTCAGCAAGTTGCGGGAGAACAACAAAATCGTCATCGGTGTTGGCGTCAAGAATTCGACGTCGGACCTGTTGATGGCAAACTGTGATGAGTTTATCTATTACGACGACCTCGTACGCCCTCAGACGCCTCGCAAAAAGTCTGGCGGCAAAGAGGTGAGCCGCAAGCCTGCGCGGGCTTTGACTGCCAAAACCACCGAGGTCCCCGGCGATAAGAAGCAGCATGCATGGGATCTGATTGTCGAGACCTACGAGGCTTTGGTTGAAGAACGCGGGGAGGGGGAGAAAATCTGGGGCTCCATGATCAAGCAGACCCTGAAGCGCCGCAAGCCTGGTTTTAGTGAATCCTACTACGGCTTTCGCTCTTTCGGCCAACTACTGGAGGAGGCGGAAGCACAAGGGATTCTTGAACTTGAGCGTGAAGAGAAGTCGGGCGGCTTCATCATAAAGAGTTGTCATGTCTCATGACGGCCTTAAGGTTGATCGGGCGTCAGCCCTTGCAGCGCCGGACAGGAAGCGTCGTAATGACTCCCCAACGTTAAATTTACATCACCTTATAAGAACATGGAGAAGGATTTGAAGACAGTAACCGTGGGTAACAGAAATATCATACCATCCAAGGTCGTCTGCATCGGCCGGAATTATGTCGAACATATCGAAGAACTGGGGAATGAAATTCCTGAAGATATGGTTATTTTTTTAAAACCGAATTCCGCCATTTCAGAAGAACTTCAATCTTCCCATCAAGAGCCGCTCCATTATGAGGGAGAACTCTGTTTCGTTTTTGAAAACGGCAGGTTTTCAGCCGTTGGTTTTGGTTTGGATCTTACCAAACGCGGATTACAGAGCAGGCTGAAAGCCAAAGGGCTGCCGTGGGAGAGATCCAAGGCTTTTGATGGCTCAGCTCTTTTCAGTGATTTTGTTGAGATTTCGGGCGTCGATCCCACTCTCACAGTTGAATTGGACATTGATGGTGGAAATATTCAGTCCGGGGACGTCGGCCTGATGATGTACAAACCCGAGCAGATTTTGGCCGAGATTTTGAGCTTCATGAGTCTGGATGAGGGTGATATTGTTATGACGGGAACACCAAAAGGCGTCGGTGTCGTCAAGGCCAATCAGGTTTTTGTCGGGAAAGTCATTGTGGCTGGCGAAATCATCACCTGCGCTGAGTGGCTTGCCAAATAAATCATAGAAGAGAGTACACGCCCCTGCTTCCCTCACCCTCTGCTTTTTGAACATTTATTCAACAACTTTTCTGCGCTTTTGCCGTGTTCAATTCCGATGTTTGATAAAAGTATGAAAAACGGGAAAAGTCTGGATGTTTTTCTGACTATTTCTGCTGGTGGAAAATGCAGGCTGAAGCTTGCTCCGTCCCGGCTCGAATCAACATCTCGCCGATACGCTCCTCGTTGACAGTTGGTATATTTGTTGACACAAAAACCGGGATTTTTGGGTTTTTCGTTTTAAATCTATTGTTAGCGTTGAAGAAAGCTGAATCCGCACAAGGAGAAAACATGCGCACCAGTAATCCGATTCTGAAAGAAAAAGTTTTTTCTCAAACTTTTCACGGCGTGGAGACCATGACCCTGCAGGGGGCGGTTAACAAAACCGTTGTTTTGCTGGCTCTTGTGGTAATCGGCGCAGGATATACGTGGAACCTTTTTTACAATCAGGGCCCGGAAGCTATTTATCCGTGGCTGATGACCGGGGTGCTTGGTGGTTTTCTGGTTGCCATGGTGACACTTTTCAAGCCATCATGGTCTCCGGTTTTGGCGCCCGCTTATGCAGCCTTGGAAGGGCTGGCTCTTGGCGGAATTTCCGCTTATTTTGAGACGCGGTATCCCGGTGTCGTGCTGCAGGCGGTGGCGTTGACCTTCGGCACGCTCTTTTGTCTCCTCCTGGCCTACAAGTCACGCCTGATTCGAGTTACTGAGAATTTCCGCCTCGGCGTGGTTGCGGCGACCGGTGGAATTGCACTGGTATATTTGATCGGCTTTGTCGGTTCTTTTTTTGGCTGGCAGCTTCCCTACATCCATGAAAGCGGCATTATCGGCATCGGTTTCAGCCTTTTTGTCGTGGTGATTGCGTCTCTGAATCTGGTCCTCGATTTTGACTTTATCGAGCGGGGAGATGGTCGGGCACCCAAGTTTATGGAGTGGTATGCTGCTTTCGGTCTCATTGTGACCCTTATCTGGCTTTATCTGGAGATTTTACGCCTTCTCGCCAAATTGCGGAGTCGCTAGGTATCACAGCATGGAAAAGAAACCGAATTGGCTTTACAAGCAATCGGCCGTAGTTCCTTTTTTGGTCGAAAATGGTGAAGTGAAAGTCGTTTTGATTACTTCACTGAAAGCCAAAAAGTGGATTGTCCCCAAAGGGGTGATCGAGCCGGGCCTCAGTCCGCAGGACTCTGCCGCCAATGAAGCATTGGAGGAAGCGGGTCTGCTGGGTGTTGTCGATGAGGCGCCGATGGGTTGCTACGAGTACGAGAAATGGGGCGGTACCTGCAAGGTTCAGGTCTTTGCATTCCGTGTCGAAAGGATTCTTGCTGAATGGTTGGAAATGGACTCCAGGCAGAGAGAAATCGTGCCGATAGCTCAGGCGTTGGAGCGTATAAAAACCAGGGAATTGGCCGATATTATAAAAAAATATGTCAGAAAAAGAACATTTCCTGACTTTTTTTGATAATTTTTGTCATTTTCACTCCTTCTCAATAATAGAATGAAATCGCTGTCCATGACCGAGGAAAAAACATTCATTGCCATTTGGCTTCTCATTTTTTTTGCGGCTCTTTTGTGGTCGGGAATCAATCCACATGATCGTTTTACATGGGTTCTGGAAGTTGCTCCCGCTCTGATCGGTCTTGCGGTTCTCGCTCTTACCTACCGCCAGTTCCGGTTTTCCAGGCTTGTCTATGGACTGATTCTGATTCATGCCATTATTCTCATGATCGGTGGCCGCTACACCTATGCCATGGTTCCTCTTTTTGACTGGCTCAAAGAGGTCTGCGAACTCAGCCGCAACCATTACGACAAGGTGGGCCATTTTGCGCAGGGATTTATTCCAGCATTAATCGCGCGCGAGATTCTCATCAGAAAATCCCCTCTGAAGGGAAGCCGATGGCTCTTTTCTATCGTAGTTTCCATTTGTTTGGCCTTCAGTGCTTTTTATGAACTCATCGAGTGGTGGGTTGCGCTGGCCTCGGGAGGAGCAGCGGAAGATTTTCTCGGCACCCAAGGCTATGTGTGGGACACACAGTCGGACATGGCTGTGGCTTTGGTGGGAGCTATCTTGGCGTTGCTGTTCCTGGGCAGGTGTCACGACAGGGCGATACAAAAAGTCAGCCCGGATGGCACATGAAAATTTCTGTTGTAACCGCTGTTTGAATGGCATTGCGACAGATCAACAAGAACTTTTCCCTGTTGTTCACTTCCTCCCCTTTTCCCCAGCATTCAAGACTGGTTGACGCGGGAAAAGCCAAATTATAATTCCACGCATAACACAGACAATTGCTGCCAGGAGTCTTGACTCTTTGACAACTGATTATCAGGTGGTAACTTTTGAAAGTTAGCCCGATTCCTTTTTGAAAAACATTTTTATGGAGAGGAAAATGGGTTCCTCCGAAACTCAGCATCCTAATCCGTTCAGCCTGGCTAAGATTCATTCTTTTTTTAACAAGAGAGGCAACGGTGTGACCGTTTTTACCGGGGAAAACTGGTATATGATTCGCTGGGAAGGAAAGCCGCTGGCTCGAATCCAGTATCATCCTCGGACCAATGAGTGGACTATTGATTCTTTTCATGAAAAATCCCTTGAATATGCCTATAACCTGAGAAGTTATCCACGATATATGTATCTCAGCTGCTGGATCCGTTGGGAAGATGGGCTCGCTCACCTGGAGCAGGCCTTGAAAAAATCCCTTGAGTTGCGGGCTCATCATTAGTGCCCCGTATGACTACCTCTATTTTTTAACTGTGCCCTTTTCAACACGATTAATCATGGAAGATGCAATCTTTCTTGATAAGGGTCGGGTCTTTTATCATTAACCTTATAAGCAACCCCGTGTATGGGGTTGTCGTTCAGAACCGGTCAGACGATTCCAGTCGCCCTGCCTTGACTATTGAAACTTGGGAAAAAAGGGACTGGCCAAAATGGCTTTCGGAGAGGGTCAAAGTCGCAGCCTGAAAGAGTCTTGGAATTGCGACTCCGAATTAACTGAAAGTTCCAGGATTGCGACTCTGATCCTTCGCCGTGAGATTTTTATTCCCCTTAAGTTGTTATTAAACAAAAGGTTTTATTGGTTTAATAATGTCGATATGTCTGGCATGGGCCTTGCCTTCTTTTAAGATGTCACTCACTGTTTTGTGCTGTTTTTGCCCCGACCCCCAATTACGGGCAGAGAAAGTCGCATTCCAGGGTGGTCCATCATTGGTTCTTCGGAAATTGTATCTTTTCAAGACTAGCTTCCTCAAAACGCTCTCCCATTTCCGAAGAAGGTAAGCCCTGGGGATGGTCCCCAGGGCTTACTTTGTTTAGAGTCTGCGCCTCTCCTTTTTTGCTGGAGTTTTTATGGGAAAGTTTTGTTCCTGCTTTATTCCCCTCAGTGGAAAAAGAGCAATTTTTTTAACTAAAGGACCCGGTGGAGATCTCTGATCTGACACTTATGAAACCTTTAAGCCAACATAAAAGTTCCAAAGATCTTGAATTAAAAGCGTTCTATTGAGTTATTGTCAAAAACATAGGGTATGACCATAGCGTTGGAAAAACAATTAATGATTATTTTGGGGCCGCGCTCACAAACGGAGCATGATTTTTTTAACCTCAGCAAAGGAGAAGGTTATGAAAAAAATTTGGGTCGCTGTAATTTCATTCTGTATGGCTATGGCCATGGTTGGAGCCGTTTTCGCGGGAAACTCGCAAAAGCTGGAACTGTGTGTTCTCGCCGATGACGAAGCTCTTTCCGAAAAATTTGTCAAGGAGCATGCTGTTTCTATTCTCGTCAAGCTCCCCAACGGGCACCGCTGGCTCTTTGACACTGGTACGACCAATGTTTTTATGGAAAACGCCAAAACCCTGGGCGAAAGGCTGGACAATCTTGAAGGAATCATGATCAGTCACGGGCATGATGACCATGGGGGCGGCTTGACCTTTTATCCGCAACTTGGCGGCGAACCGCCGATTTATGGGCACCCCTTAATCTGGGTCAAACAATATCAGGTAAAAAAAGGCAAACCCCTCAGAATCTGTGGAATCCCTTATCTGGCACGCAGATATGCAGCTCCCCATTTTAAACCTCTTCACAATGTTACCCAACTCGATGAAAATATGTACTTCTTTACCGACGTTAAGCAGGAACCCGGCAGCTACTGCCCAACATATGGGAAATTTTACAATGAAGACGGAACCGGTCCATGGGAGGGCACCGATGATGCCACCCTGGCAATCAATACTCCTGAGGGAATCGTGGCTGTTTTCGGGTGTGGCCATGCGGGGTATATAAATATCCTGAAGGCCATTAAACAAAAATTCCCTGATAAAAAAATCCTTTCTGTTGTAGGTGGTCTCCACTTGAAATCTGCTGATGAGAAAGTAATGGCACAAGCTGCGAGCTTTACAGATAATGTGAAAGCTGACAATTTTACTTTTTATGGTGGACACTGCACCGGTAAAAATGCCATCAAATACTTTCAGGCTAAATATGGAAAAGATGTTGTTCGCACTTATGCCTCCGGCACCGTAATCAAGTATTGAAAAGTTTCTATTTGAAAATAGACAAATTTTGAATTCCTCGTTACTTTTTTACACGGTTTGATTCCAAAAAAACAGGTCCTGAGTTGTATATCTCAGGGCCTGTTTTTATATTAACTACCTGACATCTTAAATTCATTTCTCAATTTTGAAAATCCGTTTGACAGCAACCAGTTTTCCTTGCCAATATGAATGATACTATTTTTCAGGAAGATTGCAGACAGATGAAAAACAGGGCCAAAAAAGTACCAAAGCATCTTGAAACTCCGACTGAAAGTATTTTAGAAAGTATTTCGGATGGTGTCTTCACGGTTAATCTCGACTGGTGCATAAGCTCGTTCAACCGGGCGGCTACGGAAATTACCGGGATCAGCCGAATTGAAGCCCTTGGCCGTCCCTGCTCGGAAGTTTTCCGCTCCAGCATGTGTGAGGCGGACTGCGCTCTGCGCCAGACCCTTAAAACGGGCAAACCGATTGTCAATAAGTCGTGCTTTATTGTCAACGGTGAGGGCCGACGCATCCCGATCAGCGTTTCCACGGCAGTGCTCCGGGATGCGGATAATCATGTCATCGGCGGGGCAGAAACTTTTCGCGACCTGAGTGAAATTGAAGAGCTGCGCAAGGAGTTGGAAGGGCGCTTTCAGATCGGTGACCTGGTCAGTCGCAGCCAGTCAATGCGCCAGGTTTTTGAGATAGTTCCGGCGGCGGCGGCCAGTGCCACGACCGTGCTTCTCCAGGGGGAGACCGGGACCGGTAAAGAGCTTCTTGCCCGTGCAATTCATGAGCTGAGCCCCCGCAAGGACAAGCCCTTCGTTGCTGTCAACTGTGGCGCCTTTCCCGATACCCTTTTGGAATCCGAACTTTTTGGTTATAAGGCCGGTGCTTTTACCGGTGCCGGCAAGGACAAACCCGGTCGCTTTGCCCTTGCCGGGGGGGGGACTCTTTTTCTGGACGAAATTGGAGAAGTCTCTTCAGCGCTGCAGGTACGTCTGCTGCGAGTCCTCCAGGAGCGGGTTTATGAACCGCTTGGCTCAGTCCGTTCTGAAAAGACCGAGGCCCGCATCATTGCTGCAACAAACCGCAACCTGACTGCAGAGGTAAAGAGCGGGAACTTCCGGGAAGATCTCTTTTACCGCATCAACGTCATCCGCATTGACCTGCCGCCCTTGAAGCGCCGCAAAGAGGATATCCCCCTCATGGTTGACCATTTTATCTCCCGCTTCAACCGCATTCAGCAGAAAAGAATCAGCGGCATTACCCCGGAGGTCATGGCTTTTCTCATGGCTCATGATTGGCCGGGAAACGTCCGGGAGCTGGAAAATGTGATCGAGCGAGCCTTTGTCCTGTGCAGTGAGGGTCGGATCAAGCCCGTCCATCTTCCAAGAGAATTAACTGCCCGCTCTTCCGATTTCGAAAACCTTGAGAACATGAAGTCCGCTCGGCACCTCGTCGAAGCCCAGGCGATCCGGGATGCTCTCAAACGGAATGGCAACAACCGTCTTGCAGCCGCTCGTGAACTCGGCATCCACAAAAGCACCCTTTTCCGCAAAATGAAAACTCTGGGAATTTCCCCTCCTGCTACCGATGGTCGTTCGAGTCGGAGCTGATAAGTCTCAATCCTGAAACCCGACGTTGTCCCAAGAGTCGCAAAATCGCAACTCAAACAGCTCCTTGCACTCACACTGAAAGAAATCAAGCCACTGTAATAACAGCCTTTTCCGGCCATTTTAAATGTGGATGCCGAGCTGGTACGGCCGTTGCTATTCTATAATGCCTGAATCCGTGAGTTATGACTTGGCAATAGCGCAAGTCATTGACCTGCCTAAGCCTCCCAAAAATCACCGACGAACCTATGGGTGCGCCTCAGATTTTTGAAATACTTATTCAGGCCAAGCACTTACACTCTTCCCCAGTCCCTAACCCACGGATCCAGGTACTAGCCAACAATGAAGGTTAGGATTGCGATTATGAAAGTGGCTTTGCCGGTCTGGAATGAAAGGATTTCTCCACTTTTCGATGTCTGCCAGAAAATCTGTGTGGCGGAGGTTGCTTCGGGCCGTGTTATCGAAATGACGGAGGCGGATCTTTGCCCGGGGGAACCGGCGGGGAAAGCCCTCCAGCTCCAGGACATGGGGGTCTCTGTTCTGATTTGCGGGGCGATCTCCAGGCCGGTCCAGCGTATGGTCGCTGCGCGCAATATCAAGGTTATCCCATTTATTTCAGGTCCGAGCCCGGAAGTGATCCAGGCTTGGCTGAGCGGCACTCTGAATGATTCCACTTACGCCATGCCCGGTTGCTGCGGCCGCAGGCAAAGATGCCGCACGGGGAAGGGTTAGGCCGGCTTGTTCATGAGATTTTGCTGCGAGGCCTTCATTAGGAGCCTGTCGGACTTAGGAATGAATCTATTGCGAAATCGGCAAATCGGACCATATTCCCGCAAATTATCGACAAATAGCCCTGCTATTCGATCTTAAATTTGCGGAAATCTGTCCTCGATTTCCCATTTTCTCATTACGATCATCCTAGTCCGAAAGACTCCTAGCACGCCTTTTTCAACCTTGCGCGTTTTTGCGCTGATATGTTGAGCATTTTTAAATAGAAATAGACAGGACAGAGAGAGCTTGAGGAAAAGGAGGTCATGATGCCAGGTGGAGATCGAACAGGGCCCATAGGAGCGGGGCCGGGGACTGGGCGTGGAGCGGGATTCTGCTCCGGTTTTGGTGCGCCGGGATATATGAATCAGGCCCAAAGGGGTGGTTTTGGAGCCAGAGTCGGTAACTGGTGTCGGGGCCGACGGTACTGGGTCGAAACCAACGGCCAGCCCGGTGGGATGCGGGGCGGTTGGGGTAGTTACGCGTCCGCACCAATAGCTTACGACCCGAATACTGAGAGTCAGACGCTGGAGCAGGAAGTAAAAGGGCTTCAATTTGAACTCACCAGAATTCAAAAGCGCCTGAATGAGCTTTTATCTACAAAAGGTGAAGTAGAATAATCGATTGAGCAGTGACAGCCCGGCCTGGAGCTCCGGCTCCAGGCCGGGCTGTTTTGTCTGCCACAACTTTTAACCCGGATTATTTATGAATACTTTTGCTGCAACCGCCGATTACACGCCAGATCATGGCATGCACTTGGCAGTTTCACGACAAAGCCTCATGAATATACCGGGCAGGGAGAGAAATTTTGAAAATATCAGTTACCGCAACCGGCGAAACACTCGATTCACCGATCGACCCTCGTTTCGGACGAGCTTCCTATTTGATTCTTTATGATTCGGACAGCCAAACTTTCAACGTCACGGACAATTCCCCGAATCTGAATGCCGTCCAGGGCGCCGGTATCCAGGCCGCCGAACAGGTTGTGAAACTGGGTGCCAAAGCCCTCATCTCGGGGCATTGCGGCCCTAAGGCCTTCCGGGTTCTTGCGGCCGCCGGGATTGCCGTGTACAATACCCAGGCAGGTACGGTTGCCGAGGCTCTTGAAGAGCTGAAGGCCGGGAAGTTAACTCAAGCCTCTTCTGCTGACGTGGCGGGACACTGGTAAAGGATAAAAATATGGCGGATGACAAGTCGGAATGGAATTCGGCGGACCAGGATTCCTTCTTCACCAACCAGGGAGATGGAAAATTTTCGGCAGAGCAAATCTATTACAAACCGATCGGTTATGTGCACAGCCCCTATGAAGATCCGGATTCGACTCCGATTCAACCGGTTTTTGATAGCGAGAGCGAAGGAACCATCGAAATTCTGGAAGAATATGCTCCCGGTCTAAAGGATCTGGACGGTTTTTCCCACCTTTTCGTGTTTTTCTACCTCCACAAGGCCTCCACGGTAAAATTGATCGTCAAGCCTTTTCTCCAGGATGTTGAGCGAGGCATTTTTGCCACACGCGCACCCTGTCGTCCCAACCCTATCGGTTTCAGCATTGTCCAGCTGAAAGAAGTGAAAGGCAACATTCTGCATATTGTGGGGATGGACATTCTCGACGGGTCAGCCGTTATTGATATCAAACCTTACTGCGAACAATTCGACAAAGTTCAGGACCCGCGTTGTGGCTGGCAGGATGAACTGGACGATGAAGAAGTCGAACGTCGGGGGAAACGGCTGGGTCCGAACAAACAAGGGTCTTCTGAATGAAAATTGCTATTGCCTCGGGAAAAGGGGGGACTGGAAAAACAACGGTTTCCCTGAACCTCGCCAAAGCTTGGGGAGCTCAGGTTCGACTTCTGGATTGCGACGTAGAAGAGCCGAACTGTCATGTTTTTCTCGATCACTCTGTCGAACAGACTGATATCGTCACCATACCCGTCCCGGAGGTGGATGAGAAGCTCTGCAATGCCTGTGGCGAATGCAGTCGTATCTGCGCTTTCAATGCTATCGTAGCGCTTGAAACCAAACCTCTGGTGTTCCCGGAACTCTGTCACGGTTGCGGCGGCTGCGCTAAAGTTTGCCCCCAGAAAGCGATAACCGAAAGGGGAGAGCGTATCGGTGTCGTAGAGATCGGCCAGAGCGGTTCGATCTCCCTTGTTCAGGGGCGCCTCGATATTGGCGTTCCCCTGGTCCCGCCTTTGATCAGAGCTGTCAAAAACCATGCGCAGGATGCAGAGGTTATCATTCTCGACGCACCTCCGGGTACCTCCTGTCCCGTCATTGCCACCATCCGTGATTGTGACTTTGTCGCTCTGGTAACCGAACCGACACCTTTTGGTCTTCATGATCTCAAACTGGCCGTGGAGCTGGTGCAGAAATTGGAACTTCCTTTTGGTGTCGTCATCAACCGATCCGGCATGGGGGATGATCGCGTGGCGGATTTCTGCCGCAAGATGGATGTTCCGATTCTCCTCGAAATTCCCGATGATCGGCGCATTGCCGAGGCTTATTCCCGAGGGAGCCTTATGGTCGATGCCCTTCCCGATTATCGCGACCGTTTTACAGAATTAAAAGCCACAATTCTCAACCTGACACAAGGGAACCAATAATAATGCCGACTTACGAATATGAATGTACGGCTTGCGGGAACCAGTTCGAGCGCCGCCAGTCGATCAAGGATGAAATGATTCGGGATTGCCCCGAGTGCCGCAGTGAGGTCAAACTTCAGGTCAGCGGAGGCAGCGGGTTTATCCTCAAGGGCGGTTCCCCTTGCGAAGGAGGCTCCAGTACCGGTTGTCCTCTTGCTAATTCCGGCGCAACCTGCTGCGGGTCTGACCTCCTCTGCGGCAGCCGTGCTATGGATTGATGCCCATGAAAGAAAAAACACCTTTAGCAGCGACCGCCCCTTCCGAAATTGTCATAATCAGCGGCAAAGGGGGTACCGGCAAAACCAGCATCACTGCCTCTCTGGCCATTCTGGCTGAAAAAGCGGTTCTGGCCGATTGCGATGTCGATGCGGCGGATCTGCATCTGGTTCTGACTCCGGAAATTCTGAAAAAACACACCTTCACTGCCGGTCGTGAAGCTGTCATTCGCCAGGAAGACTGTATCTCCTGCGGCGCATGCCTGAATCATTGCCGTTATGGGGGAATCGTCAAGGAAAAAGGGAGCAACGGGAAAGCCCGCTTTGTGGTGGATGAAGCTTATTGCGAAGGCTGCGGGGTATGCGTTCACTTCTGCCCGGCCAACGCTATCGACTTTCCGGAGCGGATTTGCGGGGAATGGTATGTGTCCCGGACCCGGAAAGGTCCCATGGTCCATGCCCGCCTCGGGATCGGCGCTGAAAATTCAGGTAAGCTGGTTTCCACCGTACGTCGTGAAGCACTCCACATTGCCCGGGATAAGGATTTTCCCCTGATTATCGTCGATGGCCCGCCCGGAATCGGTTGCCCGGTCATTGCTTCGGTAACGGGAGCTTCCCTTGTTCTGGTGGTGACCGAGCCGACTCTTTCCGGTGAACACGACCTGGACAGGGTGTTAAAGCTGACCCGTCACTTCGGTATACCCACCGCAATCTGCGTCAATAAATGGGACTTGAATCCGGAAATGGCCAAACAAATCGAAGACAGCGCCAGAAAAGCCGGTGCTGAGGTGGCCGGGCGTGTCCGTTATGACAGCGCCGTTACAGCGGCCCAGATCCAGGAAAAGGCCGTCATTGAAATTGAATCAGCTCCTTCGGCCGGAGATATAAAAGATCTCTGGAGTCAACTGCGTTTGATTGCAGGCTCCCATGGCATCTCTATCTAAAATTTTTTTGAACCCCTTAACCGTAACCTGGATTATTCATGAAAACTTCTGCTGCAACTGTCAATTTCTCAAACCGTACTTGCTCCTTGCTCTTCGACGTACTGCAAGTACGCCTGCAGCCTGTCCGCCGCACAGCTATGGCAGGCGGGAGCGCTTCACTGTGCCTGGCTTGATCTGAGGCACACTTGTCGGCTTCGCGACAAAGTCCCATGAAAAAACCGGGTTGAATTTTCCCTGGCTCCACTGTTCAGAGCTTGAAATTAAAAAAATAAAAATTATCAGGAGGTTTTACAACATGAAGATTGCTATTCCCCTCGCCAACGATTGTCTGGCGCTTCACTTTGGTCATTGTGAGACATTTGCTCTCATCGATGCCGACCCGGAAAGTAAAAAAATTCTCGGCAGAGAAGAGGTCGTGCCCCCACCTC
This sequence comes from Desulfuromonadales bacterium, assembly GCA_963665915.2. Lineage (GTDB taxonomy): Bacteria > Desulfobacterota > Desulfuromonadia > Desulfuromonadales > JAAYDE01 > JAFGRU01. Next base: position 88,084 of record CAXXSG010000013.1, on the reverse strand, counting down.
ATGAACCCGGCCTGCTGCCGCGCTGGCTGGCCGAAAAGGGGGCGACCGTTATTATTGCCGGAGGAATGGGACAGCGCGCCCAGAGTCTTTTCACTGAAAACGGTATTGAAGTGGTGGTTGGTGCCCCAGCCGATTCTCCGGAGGAGATTGTCAAAAATTTTCTGTCCGGAATACTGAAAACGGGAGTAAATGCCTGCGATCACTAAACCCGTTAACAGAAAAATGCATCCAATAAACCGGTCCGGATAAAACCGGGCCGGTTTATTATTTACGCCCCGCAAAAAGATGGTATGATCCTGCGCTAACAATTCTCATCCGCCGCATTCCGGCATTTGTTTTTCCTTTTTGGAACCACATGGCTTTATCCGGCCGTAAAATAACTGCTCTTTTTTGCCGACCGACCAATCGTCGGGAGGAGTATCGTACCGGAGCTGCCTTGGCCACGGTCGGCGTGATCGTCGTCAGTTTCGATGCCTTGCTGGTGCGCCTGTGTGCCACCGACGGTTGGAGCGTCTCGTTCTGGCGTGGCCTTTTTATGGCGGCCGCCATCGGGGTTGCGCTGCTGATTCAGGTTCGCCGCGGGGCATCCCTTTCACTGCAAAACTCACTTCCGGCTCTTTTGACGGCCAGCCTGCTAATGGCATGTAGCAGCATCTCCCTGGTTCTGGCCTTCACCCTCACTGCGACGGCCAACGCGGTGGTCATTCTCAGCGCCTCGCCACTTTTCAGTGCCCTGTTCAGCTGGATATGGCTGCGGGAAAAGTGTCCACCACGCACATTGGCGGCCATTGGCATCGCTATGACCGGCGTTCTCATGGTGGTGTTCGGTTCTCTCGGCCAAGGCTGTGCACTGGGGGATGGCTTGGCGCTTCTTGCCACGATGATTATCGGTGCTCACCTGACGTTGCTGCGCCGCTATCCGGAAGTAAATCGCCAGGCAGCAGTTGGTGTCGGCGGCCTGATGATGGTCCTTCTGGCGTCCCCGTTTGCCGACCCCTTCACCCTGTCCTGGCAGAGCTACACCTTCCTGGCCATCATGGGTCTGGTGCAGATGCCGCTGGCCATGGTGCTGTTGACGGCCGGAACCCGCTTCCTTTCAGCAGCGGAAGTCAGCCTCTTCATCCTCGGAGAGACTTTTCTCGCCCCGGTCTGGGTCTGGCTGGTGCTGGAGGAAATCCCTTCCGGAGCTACCTTTGCGGGGGGAGCAATAATCGTGTTGACCCTGGCGGTCAATTCCTGGCTGGGGCTGCGAGCCCTCAGGAAATAGGGCGATTTTTGGGTGACGTAGATTTTCTCAGGATTTTTTGAATGAGGGAGTTGGTAGTGTCGCTGTTGTAAGCAAGTTTTTTGCGTGGAGGGGATTATTCAGGGTTGTTTTGACTCTCCAGCCACGACATGGCTTCTTCAATACTGCGTGCGATATAATAATCTGCAGGAATGGATGCCATCTTGGCATAGGTTCTGGCTATGCGCGATAATTCAAAGCCCAGGTCCCGCGATACGGCAAAAGCAATTTTTCTTCGTTTGGAAAAAACTATGGGAATTTTGCTCAAGCTTTGATGAAGCCTTTGCAGTTCCACATTTGACAAATCAGAACCATCGGCATCCAAAAGGTTCCACAGGACTTTCCCGGTGGGTTCACCAGAAAGATATCCTTTCGCCGCGGAAAGAATCTCATCAACGCTCAAAGCACCCGTAGCCGTGTTGATGGTTAAATCTTTTGAGCGATCTATTGTGATTTTGACTTTTCCCATGGTCAGAGCCACTCCCCTGTCATTCTAATTTTTTCTTGTTATCTATGGTTTGAAAAGCGTTATCAACGCTTTCACTGGATCCATGGTTGCGCACGGAATGGCAACAAGACACTTGCCGCACACATCGGCCGTGCCGAGGGTTTTATGCTTCTGTTCATTTTGCAAAAGTATGTCGTAACATTTATGACGATTGAACTCGCCGGTGAACAGTGCATCGTTGACGCACCGGGATACGCATTGTTGGCAGCTGTTGTTGTGTTTGAACAGGCAGGCTTCCCGATCGGGACGGCTGTCAGGTTCAATGGTTAACGTCGTGACAAAACTCCCAATTCTGCCGCAACACCCTTTTTCAGTTATCAGCATGTTATTCAGGCCGAAGCGGCCCAACCCGGCGGCAAATGCGACATGGCGATGGGACCAGTCACTGAGGAGAATTTTCGGGTCGAAGTTATGCGTGGGGGGCGTAACGAACACGGCGTGGCCGGATTTTTCTATAAAATTCATCATATGTTGTCCCACCTTCTGGATGAAGGCATTGGTATCCACGTACGCCTGTGCCCACTCCCGGGAGGCCAACCGGCCTGTGATATTGCTGCTGACGATGGATTTGTCGAAGGGAAGAAAAAAGGCGACCACTGTTCCGGCATCGGGCAGCAGATCCCTGGGCAGAGAATGGGTGGGTGTGACAATTTGTTTAAATTTATGAAATATGGGATCGGTTGCAGAAGCAAAACCGACCAGAGGTGTTTGCCACCTCGTCTCCGATGCTTGCAGATTTTGATATCGCGACACAAACTTCCGTATTTCAGTGCAAACGGCTTCTTTTGTCATTATTCTTCCCATGAACTCGTTATTTTCCCATGATATCCAAGCATTTCTTCTCAAGCAATACCCCGCTTGAAAAAATCTTTTCACCTCCTGAAGTTTTCCATTGAATATCCCTGGCGCCTGAATTTTGGCGGGGAGAAATAAGTATCAAGTTACTTTCTTGATATCTTTCATGCTTGAAAGTCGACAGGGTCCTAAACCAAGCCAATTAAAAGACCCACCGCAAGCACGAGAAAGTAGATAGGCATATTATCTTCAAATCGGTTGAGCAACCAAAAGTAAATGCTCGACATAAGAAAAACAATAGCCCCACCGACCAATATTTCCAGAAACGCAATATCTTCTCCAAGCAGGGAGAAGAATATGACGATTCCTGTATAAATTCCTGAGCACAGCAGGGACTTGTTTGTAGCTGAAAGTAATCTTGTGAGGCCAATGAGTATTAGTATTTTGACTATCATTCTTCACACTCGGCGTGATGATCATCAACGCAGTTCCGTTGTATTCAAAAGCGGCCCAGTTAAAAACGCTAGAACTGCCCGCTTTGCGCCGAAATCGGTGATCGGATTCTGCCGGAATACGCAACTATACCCACAAGGCCCAACTTTGCGGGCCTGAACCCATAGAATCACATCCCCTGAAGCGCTTCCCGTATCAGTGCTGTTTTTCCTGATACTTTACTTCAACGCCCTTGGAATTGTTGTTAGGATTGCAGTCTTCACCTGTTTTAAAAGGGGACATGTTTTTTTTGACAACTCTCAAGGTAAAGAGGCGTTTTGCGTTTCCTGGCATAATACCTGTGCCCCAGCCATCGAAATTAGGGATCTGAAAGGTGCAGTTAACAGGGAAAGAAGCACCCTTATTCACTGTGCTGAATATCCTTGTGCAGACCTGTTCGGATACGCCGACCTGATTGTATGTTTTTGGCGGATAGCTCAGGTTCATGAAAATCTGGGCTTCGGAAAGAATGCTATAATCTCCGCTGCCGACATTGGAAACGGTGCAGCGTAATGTGACAAGTCCACTGCTGCTTTTGAAGACATTGAGGCTGACTTTCAGGTCGGGGCAAAGCTTTAAGGATAGAGTCCCTTTCTTCTGGATTTGCCTTTGGTTTGAAGGTGTCACTGACTTGAGATCGGCATGACTGACGCTCTGAGATGAAATAAAGAAGGCCACGAACAAAATAATAATAAAACATGCTGGAATTCTTAATCTTTTTAATGATTTCATCGATAACTCCCCATGGTTTTTTTGTTAGAAACCGGGTTTTTGGAACCGGATGCGCATTTAGCCATAGGCTTGTGTTTTTGATGGCCGGGAACAAGGGTGTCGCAATTTCCCCACCAGACAAAGTTTCCTTTAATTAGCTGTTGCTAATTGGTGCAATACAGCATTGCCTTTGTCAACCCTAATGGTCTGCTTTTATGGGTGCAAGTGACAGAGAACTATTGAAAAATCGGAACTGTTAAAATTCTGGAGGTAGGGTACAGAACGGACTCTTTGATATGAGGAGTTGCAGTGCCATCCGAACCCGTGCCGGGAACATCCATGTGAAACGTAAATATAGTGGGCCCGGAATTCGTCCCCATTTTTGAAATTACTTGACCACGGATATGAGATACTTTTATTCTGCGTTGTCAGTTCTGACGGAACTTATTTTTGTCTGAGCACTCGTTCTGTTTCAAGCGGGATTTTTCACCATATCAAGGAGTACGTATGGCTGTTTATGAAGCAAATCATCCCCTGATCAAACACAAACTCGGCCTGATGCGGCAAAACGACATCAGTACCAAGGATTTTCGGGAACTGGCCTCAGAAGTAGCAAGACTTCTGACCTATGAAGCGACCAAGGACCTGGAGCTCGAACCGGAGACCATCGAAGGCTGGAATGGTCCGGTCAACGTCGAGCGCATCAAAGGCAAGAAAATCACTGTTGTGCCGATCCTGCGGGCCGGACTGGGTATGATGGATGGTGTTCTCGATCTGATCCCAAGTGCCAGGGTCAGCGTGGTAGGTCTTTACCGTAATGAGGAGACCCTTGAGCCGGTCACCTATTTCGAGAAACTGACCAGCAATATGGGAGATCGAACCGCTCTGATTCTCGACCCGATGCTGGCAACAGGCGGCTCACTGGTCGCCTGTATCGATATGTTGAAACAAGCCGGCTGCACCAGTATTCGTGGCCTGTTTTTGGTTGCGGTACCTGAAGGCTTGCAGAAAGTTAAGGAAAAGCATCCGGATGTTGATATTTACGTCGCTGCGATTGATGAGCGTCTCAATGAAAACGGCTATATCCTGCCAGGTTTGGGGGATGCCGGAGACAAAATTTTCGGCACCAAGTAACCCCTCACCCAAGGAGAACTAAAGATGAGTTTGTCATCAACCGACTATAAATTTCGCTTCAAGGACAGCCTGCTCGGCGCTCAGATGCTGTTTGTCGCCTTTGGCGCGCTGGTCCTGGTGCCACTGTTGACCGGTCTCAACGCCAACGTCGCGCTGTTTACCGCCGGGGCCGGAACCCTGCTTTTCCAGGCCATCACGCGTGGGAAAGTGCCGGTCTTCCTGGCCTCCAGCTTCGCCTTTATCGCCCCGATCATCTACGGTGTTCAAGAGTGGGGCATCCCCGGCACCATGTGCGGCCTGGCCGCTGCCGGCCTGATGTATGTCCTCCTCAGTGGTTTGATCCGCATTTTCGGTTCTAAAATTATGCACAGGATTCTGCCACCGATCGTTACCGGACCGGTCATCATGGTCATCGGCCTGGTGCTGGCCCCCGTTGCAGTACATATGGCTTCGGGACGTACCGGGGACGGTTCTGCCTGGCTGGTGCCGGAAACCACGGCCTTTATTATTGCGGGAGTCGCGCTGGCGGTGACCATTATTGTTTCCCTGCTCGGCAAAGGGATCTTCAGATTGATTCCGATTCTTTGTGGGATTGCTGCCGGTTACGCGACCGCGTTGGTCCTCGACATGAGTGGTTTCAGCGCCGCAACCCAGGCCGCTTTTGATCCGGGCAATCTGCAGAATTGGACTGCTCCGGCTCTGGTCTCGATGCAGAAGGTTGCTGCTGCTCCCTGGTTTGCCATGCCGGAATTCACGTTTCCGGCATGGAATCTGGAAGCCATCCTGTTTATCGTCCCTGTCGCCATCGCTCCGGCGATTGAGCACTTTGGTGACGTGCTGGCAATCGGCGGCATTACCGGCAAGGATTATGTTGAAGATCCGGGCATCAAAAATACCCTGCTCGGTGATGGTGTTGCTACCAGTCTGGCTGCTTGTCTCGGCGGCCCGCCGAATACCACCTATTCGGAAGTCTCCGGCGCCGTTGCCCTGACCCGTGCCTTTAACCCGGCGATCATGACCTGGGCCGCGATCGCTGCGATACTGCTGGCTTTTATCGGCAAGCTCGGCGGTTTTCTCAACACTATTCCGGTACCGGTGATGGGCGGCATCATGGTGCTGCTGTTCGGGGCCATTGCAGTTATCGGCATCAGCACCCTGGTCAAAGCAGGTACCGACCTGATGGAACCACGGAACCTGGCGATTGTCGCTATCATTCTGGTGTTCGGTATCGGTGGGATGAACTTCGATCTGGCGGTTGTCAAACTGGGAGGAATCGGTCTGGCGGGTATTATCGGCGTACTGTTGAACCTGTTCCTGCCGGGTAAAAACCAAGCGAAACAAACTGAACAGATAATTTAAAAAGGGTCATGACCAGTTGAGAGGTTGATAGTGTCTTATATGGTGCCACACAAAATATGGCACCATTTCTTTTTGGACTTCTTGAGATATTCTGAAGAGGAAAAACGGGACTTATAACCCTTCTGGAAAAGATGAAAATTCAAGAACTGCAGGGAGTTTTACGAATTTATTTTTCTCAATAACCACGCCATGTTTTCGCCCAGAATTGTCATGGTGTTTATGCCTTCTTCATCACCCGTTACTTCTTGTTCGCCAAGCCCATAGCCCATGTTCCAATAGGTCGAGCCCGGAACAATCAGCTGGTTGATGAAAAAGAACTTGTTGATGGCATCGAACGCATTGGTTGCCCCGGCCCTGCGAACCGCGACTACAGCAACACCCACCTTGCGTTTCAACATATGCCCGTTGGCAATAGCGACAAGTCCGGCTCTATCGATTAACGCTTTGACTTCAGAGCTGACGTTTGCAAAGTATGTTGGCGAACCTATGATGATGCCGTCCGCTTCGGCCATCTTGCTTACAAGTTCATTCAGGATGTCATTGTCAATTGCACAGCGTTTGTTCTGAGTTTCGAAACACTTCATGCATGCCGTACAGCCATGGATTTTTTTGCCGCCAAGCTGAACCTGTTCGGTTTCTATCCCTTCTTTTTTCAGCTCTGCCAAAACCGTATCGAGGAGCATGGCAGTGTTGCCACTGCTTCTCGGGCTTCCATTTATGGCTAAGACTTTCATTTTTGTTTCTCCTTGAATATTTACGGCATAACGTTTCTCATCACTTGAGAGCAGGGCGTCAGCCTTGCACAAGATGAGGGTGAGATGAGGGCAACAGCCCGTACACCTTTGACACCTTTTATTTTTTTTCGGGTTCCCGTTCTCCGAATTGCTCTGATCGAATCACCTCGCTCTTGGCTTGGTGGTACAGAGCGTTCGATACCACAGGTGCGGTTCTTCCAATGTTTTCGAGTTCCTCAAGCATCGGTTCAAGTTCCTGTAGCGCCTTCTCCTGAGAAGATTCATCACTCTCACTATGACGCACTAAGAAAACGTCAAGTTTCCTCCGCATCGCTAGAAAATTGGCTGCAGCGGCTAAGTGCATCTGGGATTGCTCGGCAAACCGAAAGAATGTTTGCAGCGCGGCCAATACTGCAGCTGTCAGGGCCACAAAGCCCGTAACTATCTGCCAAGTTGTGCTCGGCGGAGCTTCGCTGATTGACCCAAAGATAGAAGTCGCGACGATAGAACTGAAAATGACAACCGGGACCCCAAGCCAGATGTTCTTTCTTGAGGCCCGTTCCGCTGCCATGTGATGTGCTGTCCCGGCAAACCGGGCTTTGTTGCGTGCACGAACAGCGATGTTTATAAGGTCGGTCATTTGTATTTCTCCTGGCCTCGGCATAACGCAGAGCTAAGGGGCTGGGCTGAATTCTGGGGTCGGACCAAGTCAACTGACTGATATTTAGATAAAAGCATCCTGAAAATAGTTGTTATTTTGATCAATAGGCCGATTTTCGGAGCTGAAATGGCCCCGGTAAATTTTTTGCACCCATTATTTGAAAAACATCCTGCCACATCTTTTCCGAATGATTTTTTAACACCCCAGCTTTGGTGAGTAGATCATTTTTGAGTTGTTCACCTGTGTCCATATTAATAATCCTATCAATATGTTTAAAGACCTCCTTGTCCTGAGCTCGCACATCTATCAATCCTTCACGGTATCCATAATCCTCAAATAACTTCTGGTATTTGTGGCTCCATCCGGTACCAATGGCAGGAATACCTTGGCTCAGTGCGCTGACTAAACCATGGTAACGACTTCCCATAGTTCCCGCGCAGACACCCAGCATGCCCTTAATAAAAAGTGGGTTCTCTTCCGTGACAATCGGTAAATGGTCACCAACGGATGTGCGTAGCTTTTCTGCAATCGACAGGTCTTTTTTGCTTTCATGGATCAGGACGAAAGGTTTCTGCTTTTTCTCCAGGAGATACTGCGCACACTTAATCAGAAAAGGCACATAAGCTTCGCTTACCTCTTTTTTGGTTTTATCAATCATTCGATAGTTGGGGACGATACAAAATCGATTATTGTCACAATCAAAGTTTGGGGGTACGATCCCTTCAATTAAATTGGTAAAATCAGGAGCAATTTTAATATTCTCCCGCTCACCGACCACCGCTGTGAGATGATCATATGAAATTCGTTCCCGCGCAAAAATCAGATCAGCATCATCAGCCACGCTTATTAACGCTTTTTGAACCCTTGGGGATGTAAATGGACCAAAGGCCTGTGGGAGAAAGATAATCTTTTTGCCCTTTTTCTTCCAGTGTTTGCAATAGTGGGCCAGCCAAACCGTATTGTTATCGCCCCATTGGTCGCCATAGGCAAAACCAGCCGCATCGAAAACAACATCGATTTCTTTATCCAGAACAATTCCATATTTTTCACGAATGCGCCTGGGGATTAAATTGGCCAGCATCCCCCTTTCAATCCGGCCCGGGCGATGCTGCACTTTTTGATAAAGTCCAAGAACAGATCTTTTCGCGTATGGAGCTTTTTTAAAAGAAGGCACCATAGCAAACGATGTGTGAAAATCCTGTTTCCTCATTTTGTCCAGAATCGCACGCAGCATAAGCTCCGCACCTTTATTTACAAACTGAGCCTGGCGAATCTCAACCATCATATTATTACTCACTCCGTTTATTAGAGCTGTTGTCCCTGTTTTCTCAATTCTTTTTTTGCACGGAACGCCTTGCATTCAGCCCTCCTGAAAAATTGCCCTGGAATTCAACTTCGCCGGAAAATTTTTTGATGGTATGTCCTATGTTCTTCTGGATTTACTCAACCGGTTCTGGGGAAATATCCTTTTCGCCACCGCGAAAATCAGCTGGACTCAGCGCCTATTAGGAATTCTCAGCATTTGTTTTGCTCTTCTTGGCCGGAGGTGATTGTTCTATATGTCTCTCAATCTTTACTTCTTTTCTATATGATTGCCACACGACTCTTTTGTTCATCCGTTTATTGGTTTTTCCCAAGGTGCGATCAGGAACAAGCAATAGTATTTTTCGAAATATTCTATATTTTGACATTACAAAGGTGATGAAAAACCTGGATGAAGAGACAATGGACCAAAAATCAGTTATTTTTCTTGCCAGAGGGGACCCTGAGCGATGAATCTTAAATCGCACTCCATACCTGGGCGCACCTGCACCAAAAAAATGAGCTACTTTACTGAAATAGTCAATTCCGAGCTTTTTGCCAGAAACCCTAATCGAGCGCGTTAAATGATTCGCATTGCCCTTGTACAGCACCATTTCCTGACCATCGATAAATCGGGTTATCAGGTTTTGCCCTCTTTCCGTGCGCGCAGCAAATTCAGACAATCCTTTTTTTAGTTCAAATCCATTCTCGGTCAATAATTCATGCATAGCCGGACTTCTGCAATCCCCGCATGATATATCAGAAAATTCATTTGCCTTGTCAAAACATAGTTGGCATCGCCAGTTGGTATAAAAACTACGAGGCCACAAACGACTATTGCTGGCGTCCAAGTGTAATGTGTCGCCTCCTTTTGTCACAATTTTCATATCACACGGCCATCCACGCCATTCTTTGTCTCTATGGCGAAACGTGGCAACTTCGTCCCTTCCAACCCCAATCTTATGAAGAATTCGTTCATGAAAGTGGTAGGTAAATACACCAAGGCAGTGCAGGCCGATATATAAAGCAACCCTGTCAGAAAGCTTTTTGAAAACCTTTTCGGCTTTCCTCATTCCATGAATTTGGCAGGAAGTGCCGACAAACGCATATTTCCCTGGAGAATTTAACAGATCACGGATAATCCTTGCTGCGGGTACCGGATTGTACTTGGAGCCCGTAGCAGCGAGCACCTCTTCGCGAGTTCGTGCAATATAAGTGATCGGCTCAAAAGGCGAAGATTTTTGCCAGGCAGTAACGACGGCACCGTCTATGATTTTGTTTTGAAGGCAGTATAAGAGCAAAGTAGATACAAATCCGCCACTTTGTGATTTCTGGAGAACTTCATCATCGCGCGTATACCCAGCATATATTTCCCGGTGTGCCCCCAGGGCGATATGGGAAGCAAGTTCACCATGGATGTCGCGGTAAAAGTCTGAATAATTAAACTCGTGCCCGGGGCAAGTTTTTACACAAAGGGCACATTGTGTACAAGCAGACCGGTTTATTATGGGGGTAAATATGCCGTATCTGCTGATTTGCATTTTTACAGCCCCATGTGGACACACGCCCTCGCAAACACCGCAGCTGGTGCACAGAAAGTTATCAACTACGAATTGGATGGTCTGTCCGTTATCAGGCAAAATTTGGCCTTTGCCGAACATCAAAAAAATCTCCTGCCATGTGAAACTCGAAATCTCGGGAACTTTATATTTTTTTCTCTGGGTTCTGGGGCCGAAGCAAGTCAACTAATTAATATTTAAATAAAAGCATCCTGAAAATAGCTGTTATTTTGATCAATAGGCCGATTTTCGGAGCTGAAATGGCCCCGGTAAATTTTTTGTGGCTGCGGTGGGTTATGTGCAGGACTTAAATTAACATCTAATGCCGACGGGTTCATATGATATTCGCCCTCCCAACGCCCGGATATGAACTGGGAGATCAATTCCTGGCAGCAGGAGATCTCCCAGGATGTTGCCCCTGAAAATCGGCGTTTAACACTGTTCTTGACTATGTTTTTGAAGATGTTTCCTGAAGTTATCGATAGTTTTCTACTTTGACTTCTCTATTTCTTCTTCAACTTCCTTCGCCCCTTCTGTATAAAACTTTTCTTCATCTGGGGCTAACTCGCGAAGAAGTCTAAGGAACTCGCCGGCGTGAACGCGTTCTTCATCGGCGATATCCTTAAGTACTTCAATGGCGAGTTTATTATCTGTTGATTCGGCAAGCTGCATGTACAATTGAATCGCTTCGTATTCCGCAGCGATCATGAACCGGATTGCACGGATGAGTTCCTCATCTGTGAGCTTCCGATCGTTTGCCAGCCCCGAGAAGGGCGACCCAAATTCTGGCATGACTATTCCCCTTTCTTTTTCTTGATTGTCTGATTCCACACCCAACAACAAATTAACCAGCGGCGGATAGTTAAGAACGGCCTGTCGGCATTTTTTAACAAAGTATAAATAGTAATATTGTTCAAAACACCCAGCATTTAGCCGTCTGCGTTTAGTGTCATGTTGGGCCAAGTCCACATAATAGTAGCAAATGCCCCTAAATATCCGAAGATATGAACTGCAGGAAGAACACGAAACGGTGCTTCATCAATCTGTGCGAAAAGCGGGTTACCCATTTTAGTCTCTAATATAATCTTTATTCCCATACACAGAAGGATGAATAGCCATATCGTCCGGTTCTTTCTGGTTTTGAACGCACTACAGAGGCAGAAATATGCAACAGCACCGGTGGCTAACCCCGAGAGTCCGCCATAGCGGCCAAGGTCAGGTAATATCATGAGGAATATTAGACTTGGTATAACCGCTGAAAAACTGCATACAAGCCAGAAGTTGCGAAACCCCGATGCATTGATTGCAAACCCGGAAACACCAAAAACCAATACGTCCCAAAAGATATGACTGGCTGAAAAATGGACCAATGGTGCGGTTATAAGACGCCATAGTTCTCCACTTAAGATTGCCTGCCTGTCATACACAAGCAGCTCCGAAAATCGTGGCCAGATATAAGCGATTATTGCAAGGCTAACGATTGATAACGTCAGGATTTGCCCTCGAGCCCTTATTTTTTTCTGCCCGACCATGTTGCCAAGCCTCCAAAAATGAGCAGTGTTAAAGCATACCCGGCCTCCAGACTCCCACCACCCGTGTAGCCCGGCTTATGCTCAATAGCATAAGATTCCGGCATCTCTTTTACCTTTTTCTTGAAACGCTCTAACTCGGCCTGAAGGTTTGTGACTAAATCATCTGCTGCCAGATGAAAGCCATTCAAGGAATCAGCCCGCAACTGCTCTGACAAATTTACCAAAGTTGAGGTGCCTTTAATAAGGCTTGTGCCTGGAGCACGGAAAAGCATCTTCCGGCTGGGGATATCGTACAACACTGCATCGACCATCGTGCTGGTGTCGTTTTTCTCACCTTTAACAGTATATGCACCAACGATTGTCCAATAAGAAAGTGATAAAATTCCCTCGTCTGTGTGTTGAACCTGATCGTAGGAGACAAGCGAGATTACATCAATACCGTACATGGTTTTTATTTGATCAAGGTTTGTAAAGCCACCACCTTTTACAAGATAATCGGTAGGAATCAGCTCAATATCCTTAACAAAAGGTAATGTCCTGAACTCGGCAGAAATCCGTTCCATCAAAGCCGTCTTTTCCATTCCGTTCAGGCTGTTTGCAACCGTTCCGGGGTGCGATTCGGGGACAAAGGCAATCCCTACTCGAAGAGGCAAGGAAAGACGCGGGATAGAAGGCACCTCCGAAACCTCTTTTTCCGGATAGAGGTATTCAACTACGCTACTGGTGTATCTGCTTTGCCTTTGCCCATAGAACTCAGCGCATCCCACCAATGAAAACAAGACAAAAATGGTAATGATCAAGCAAATTGAACCGGACTTCGATGGCATAGTCATTTCTCCTTATTAAAGAAAGAGTCAAGTCTACGCTTGACTCTTTCTGGTCCTTTTTCCCGAAAAGGTCAAACAGAGACTTGACCCCTTTGGCATATATAAATTACATTCTCAGCTTATTAGCTATTATTTTTTGCTAAATGTTGCCCTAAGGCCAGTTATGAAATCTTCTTTGTCTTTTGTTGAAAGTTTTGTTTGTGGTCTTGGTAATCTATAAATCCAGGGAGGCATATCTCCTTCTTCATATTCATCTGCAGCCTCATCACCATTATTTCTTTTTTGAACGTTCCACATTGAAACATTGAGATGTTCACGGCCTTCATCGACATCATTTTGAACCAACCATGAAATTGGAGCTATATTGCTATAACCTGGCCATTTAGTTTCATTACTATGACAATCACCGCATAGCATGAAAAATGTTGTTCTGGTTTTTGTACTATCCCATTGGGGTTCTTCAACAATTTGAGGGTTAGTATGGTTCTTTCCATATGGAATAAACTGAATTCCGAAAAATAAAATTAAAATAACTCCAAGTATCTTTAATGATTTCATTTTTTCTCCATATGTTAGATTGTTTTTTCCAACATTTGAGCTAAACGGCGGCGTAAAGAGCCGGGCGTATTAGACATTTATCGAGAACCGCCGAGTTTGAACCGTCCGGTTCAGTGACGGGTTAGAAATTTGCCGCACCAATTGGGAAATAAAATGAAACAATTAATAGCTGTATTCATAGTCGGAATTATCAACTTTCACCCAAATGGCGTCACTGGCGCTGAACTTTCTGCAAAAACCTGTTTCGCGTTTTGCACCACTAGCATCAGAGTAACTAACTATTCCAATGCAGAATATTGGGAAGGACTGTTGCCCACGTTGGCTTTTCATACTCTCGATAGTGGCGGAATTGATAGTAATATCGGACGCAACAAGGATTTGAAATTTATCACCAGGATCGATAATTTTGCCGCTAAATTTCCCAATGCTGTTCATTTCGGCACCAGGCCTGAGAGGATCAGTAAGAAATACATTGCCGTAGATGCCTTCAATAGTGGCTTTGGTGTTGCCCGTGTTAACACATGAAGAAAGGGGTCAAGTCTACGCTTGACTCTTTCTGGTCCTTTTTTCCGAAAAGGTCAAATGGAGACTTGACTCCTTTCTTAGCACTTTTGGTTTTAAATTGGGTATTCTGACCCCGGAACTCCCGTAAAAAGGGCACTATCCCTATTTCCCCCCAAATTAATTTCGTTTTCCTCAAGATCGATTTGCAGCCACGATAGAGCATCTTCAATATTGCGAAATACATTTGTCATGATGTCTACATTGTGGAGGTGAGCAAAATGAAGTCTTGTCATTCCAAAATTTAAATCACTTTTTGTTACAATTGCACATTTTTCATTTTTAAAAGTTTCAATAAATTGAGTTTTTTTGTTAGCAAATTTAATTGTTTCTTCGGTTGATAGGCTAGATAGAGTAGAATTTCGATAATCTACTAACTTTTTCATAGGCGAAATGTATTTGGGATCAGTGGCCAATTCTTCAATATGAAGTAGCAGCTCATCAAAAATGATTTCGCCAATCCCTAAAACGTAGACGAGTTTTCTGTCTTGGAAAATTTTATACTTGATAGGCATATCCTTCTCCAAAAGCTAAGGTGTTGACAGGTGGAAATTTTTCCACCTATTGAAAGTCTCGGATTCCAGTTTTGGGTTCATGGGCGGATTCACTAGCCAATAATGCCATCAATTTGTTGAACAATTAAACAATGGCCCTAGGTGTCTCCTCGTAAAAAGGGCGCTGTCCCTATTTTTCTAAAAAGGGCGCTGTCCCTATTTTTCTACTATTTTTCCTATTCTTCCGGCGCAACAGCTACTCGCGTGTGAACAACCACTGCTGAACCACCGCGCGAGCCAAGCAGTTGGCTGCATCGACGATTGGCAATTGCTCCGAGGCAAAGCGTACGACGCCGCTCAGGTCCAGGCACGCGACCAACACAGCATCAGCCCCAACGGCCTGTGCTCTGCTCAGCAAGGAATCCCAAAGACTACGAAACACTTCGGGGCTGGTTGTCTCGCGAACCGCGGAGAGCATTGCGTCGATGTCGCTTTGCCAATCAAGGGCGGCAACGCTGAATCCGGCGTCTTGCAGCGCGCTCTGAAACAAGCCGGACTCCGCCGTTGGACGAGCCGCCACCAACGCAATATTTCGCATGGACTTCGGTATTGCTTGAACGGCCAGGTCGACGATGTTGAGCAACGGCACCGAAACTGCGGCCGCCAACCGAGGGTAATAGATGTGTACCGTGTTACACGCGATCGCAAGGAAGTTCGCTCCCGCTGACTCCAAGAGCTTCAGTCCATCAAGCGTTGCTGCTTCCAGGGCCGCGTGGTCGATCTGCCGGTCTTCGTAAAACGGTGCCGGCTGAGAACAGATTAACATCTTCGGGAAGTCAATGTCGTACCGCGCACCGTAAATCTCTTGGCACGCAGTGAACACGAGGTCCAAGAACGGACCGGTCGAGCGGGGACCCATTCCAGCAAGTATGCCGATGGTTGTTGTGGGCATAGAAAGCTCCTTGAGACGCCTAACGGTGTGGTTAGGTAGAAAATTTTCCGTCATAACACCCTTATATATGGAAAAATTTTCCACCTATCGCGGTATTATCGACAAAAAGCGGAAAATTACCCCTTGATTTTTCCACCTATTGAAATTCTCAGATTCCAGCTTTGAGTCCATGACCAAATTTAACGCCGATCATCCCATCAGCCAATTGAGCAAATAAACACCGGCCCAGATTACCCCAAACACTTTCCTCAAATTAATTCCCATTAATTCTTATCCTCAGCCTGAAATTTGTCAAGGTTTTCCCGACGAGATGCATTAGGAACTAAAAAGCCGGGCCCTTGGTTAAGGCCCGGCTTGAAAATAATTCGCTTTTGTTCTCATGTTGGGAGTGTCCACCTGATGCACCTTCTAGGCAAGGTGAGTTGGGAAGTATCAGGCCTGCACCCATCCATGACAATCCAGCCAATTTGTCCGATGCGCAGACCCGGCAACTTTCTCTACCCCCTTGTCTCACGTATTGTTCACTCCCTCGGGCGGGTCAACAACGAGAACGTTTGAAGCAAGCTCTTCCGATACGCGCTGCTCAAGGCTGTCTTCCTTTTTTCGCTGTCGCCGAAGTTCAGACGGTTTGCGTCCCCTGCGAAGTTTGCCGAGGTTGCAAATCGGATCACCGGGACTGATAGCCGGCAGGCTGGTCATGCCGATCACGACGGCGTTGAACGGGGCGTAGAGTGTGCTGTGTTCGAAGCCGAGAAGCGTCGTGTTCGTCGCGAGAGGCTGGCCTTTTTCGATAATGTCTCCTGGTTTGACGTGAAAGTGCAAAAAACCGCCGCGCTCTGCCCGAATCCATTTTGAGTCCTGGATAACAATTTGATACTCAGGGCTATCTATTTCGCCGTCGAGCATATCGAGTTGGCGAAGCACGTTTTTAACACCGCGCACAGCGGTCTCAACGATGCCCGGCTCGACTTTCCAGACTTCGCCTCCTTCCATGATGATCGTCGGGCATCCGGCATGGCAGGCTTCACGACGAAATGACCCTTGCGGACCCTTGCTGTTGATGATGATCTCTGAACCGAAAGACTCAGCGAGTTGGCGAACCTGGGGATCGGTCAAATCGCCCCGTACGTTGGGATAGTTTGTACGCCTGACAGAGGCTGTGTGCAGATCGATTCCGTAATCGCACCGCGAAACAATCTCATCGAAAATAGTACGGGCCATGCGACTGGCAAGACTTCCGTTCGGTGACCCGGGAAACGAACGGTTTAAATCACGACGATCCGGCAGATACCGGGAGTGCCGATCAAAAGCGAGTAGATTCAGCACAGGAACAAGGATGATTGATCCTCGAAGCAGGCGGAAATCATTGTCTTGAATCAACTGGCGAATGACTCCGGTTCCGTTGATCTCATCGCCGTGGAGTGCGGCCGTGACGAATACAATCGGGCCATTCTCCGTTGCACGCCGAATATGGATCGGAATCGGCACCGTCATGCTGCTGTAGCTTTCGCTCACGGCGAGGGTTACGTCGCGTGACTCACCGGCGGGGATCTTTTCACCGAACCACTCGTCAATTGGTTTTCTTTGGCGGGGTTTAATCATGGCCGCACCCGTCTTCTTCTTTAGGTATTGAGACGGGTGAAGCTGTGCCGGACTCTTTGGAAACTTCTGTCGCCACCGGCAACTCAGGCAGGTCTTTCACCCTAGGGCGCCGCTTTTGACGAACCTTCGGTGGGATCAGATCGCGCATCAAATCCAGCTTGCCGAAACAAAGCAGCCGATCACCGGCTTCAAGTTGCCGACTCGGTCGAGGGTTTGGAATAATGGTCGTGCCCCGATTGAACGTCAGCGCGACGATGTCTTTTTCACGCAATCCTGATTCCTGGATCGATTTGCCGATGTATTCTGAACCGGAGGGGATGTTAATTTCCGCGACGCCATACCCACGGCTCACAGTCAACCGTTGGCGAAGGTCGATCTCCGAGAAATTCACTTGTGCGGCAATGTAGTCGATAATGGAGCCAGCGATGTCAAGTTGCGTGCAGCCTTCAATGCCTTCCAATCCGGGCGATGAATTGACTTCCAATATCTGTGGCCCGTCTTTGCCCTCGAGCAAGTCAACGCCTGCGACTCGAAGGCCCATGATCTGAGCTGCCCGCACCGCCGTTTCACGATACGAGTCATTGAGGACCACCGGTTCGGCATGACCCCCGCGGTGAACGTTGCTGCGGAATTCCTGCCCCTGCGCAACGCGGCGCATGGCACCGACCACCTGGTCGCCGACGACGAAGGCCCGGATATCACGCCCTTTGCTCTCGGCGACGAATTTCTGGATCAACACGCTTTGTTTCTGGCTTTGCAGCAACTCGATGATGGCCTCGGCCGACTTTACAGTCTCGGCGAGAAGTACGCCGATCCCCTGCGTACCTTCTATCAGTTTGATAATAACCGGTGCTCCGCCAACTCTGTCAATCGCCGGGAGAATATCTCTTTTGTCACGGACGAAAGTTGTTTTCGGAATACCGATATTATGTCGACTGAGGATTTGCAGGCTGCGAAGCTTGTCGCGTGAATTGGTAATGCTTGCAGCTGTATTTGCACAAAAAATATCCATCTGTTCAAATTGGCGTACGACTGCCGTACCGAAGTAAGTGATCGACGCACCGATTCGCGGCAGCACGGCATCGTAAGATGAGAGCTGTTTTTGACGATAGTAAAGGTCCGGGTCGCCCTGCTCGAGGTCAATTGCAAACTTGAGCGTATTGAGAACCTTAACATCGTGACCGCGATGTTCGGCAGCTTCGCGAAGTCGCCGCGTGCTATAGCATTTCGGGCCACATGAAAGAATTGCCAGTTTCATAGATACTCCTTCTGTTATCGTTCCAGGTTCAATAAGGCATTTTCTGCTTATGTTTTGTTTCGGTTTGGTCGCCCGCCGTAGTAGGATTTACCTGCATCGACAAGAAACCGCCGCCGAAATGCCTCGCGGCCGAGAAGCATCCGAAAGCCCATTTCGTCACGACTCGCAAGAGTCAATTCGACCGGCCAGCTGATACCAAGCAGCTCAATATTGGTGATGATCACGGGCCGCAGCGTGACGGTCCCGCTCGAAGTGCGTACGGATCTGAATTCGAAAATCTTCATCTCGACTTCGACGCTCTTAATTCGTTTACGTTGAACCGGGTGAACTTGAAATCGAACCCACTTCACGCCATCCCGCTCGAATACATGCAGGCCAAAGGCATGCAACGAAGATGATCGGGCTCCGGTATCGACTTTGACCTTGATAGCCTTGATTCCCAAGTCCGGAAGTCCGACCCATTCACGCCACCCGATAACAGGTAACCCGGATTTTTTAACGTTCACCATTTCGATTTCTCTCTATATCCTGGATCCGTGGGATGGGGTCGGGACAAAAGTGAAAGTGCTTGGCCTGAATAAGTGTTTCAAAAATCTGAGGCGCACCCATAGGTTCGTCGGTGATTTTTGGAAGGCTTAGGCAGGCCAATGACTTGCGCTATTGCCCGGTCATAACTCATGGATGCAGGTATATATTATCAGAAAAATTCTATATGCAGGCCGATGAAGAATTCTACTCTTTTTTCAGCTTTTTAAAACCTCTGATATGTTGGACGCCCTGCATCAGTAGCAGGGGGGCTTGAAATGGCGTGCAATTGACGGTTGCAGCAGAAAATTTCATGAATAATCCGGATTAGTACCCTTTAAATTTGGCCCTCAGGCTCGAACTTGTCAAGTTTTTCCCGGTGGCTGAAAAGAAAAGCCAGGCACTTTATGCCGGCCTGGCTTAACGTTTTTTTCTTTTTCGGTCTCAGGTTGGAGATGTTCCCGTGAACCACCTCAAAGGCTATGCCCCTGCCTTACCTCCGAATCGGCTCTTTTCTGCCGGACGGGGAAACATTTACGAAAGTAATCCCGGTCTGAAACAGAACCTTGCGGTTTTCTTTGATTTCTCTTTCGTTGACTACCACGACGGAATAGCGAAGAGAGGTGTTGCCAAGTTTTTCCTCGGTAATGGAAAAGCATAAAATATCGCCGCACAGGATGGGTTCCTTGAAAACCACGTTGTCCAGCGAGACGGTGACAAAACGATTGTCCGGGTAATCGAGGGAGGCGGTGATGTAGGCGAACTCGTCAATCCACTTGAGGAGGTAGCCGCCAAATAGATTGCCCTGATCGTTGATAAATTCAGGAAGCACCAGTGTGTGATGGTTCATTTATTATCCTTTTCAAAACGGATGCGGCAGACGAATGATGCCGCAGAAAATTTTGGGATGCCGATGAAAACCGGAAAGGAATACAGAGACAGAGCTTTTGATTGGCAAGTGGGCCTGCCCGTAAAAAGGGCGTTGGCCCCTTATTTGGTCTCGACAGTGAGGGTTTCGTCATTCCTTCAGTTTTATCTTTAAAAGACCTTCTTCAACTCTGATATCCTCGACTCCATCAGAAAAAGTCTTCCAGAAACCCTTGTCGGCACCAAAATTTTCAATCAGATCTATATTCTTTATTCCTCCCAGCCAAGCATTTGGAATGGGTACGCCCATAATGGTAATGCCTTTGAGAATAACGACAGGTTTGCCCTTGGCGTATGTAAAAACCAGACCAGATCTTAGCCGGAGAATTTTGCCTCCCATTATAGGAAAATCTTCATCAATAGGCAGGATTAATTTTGCACTAATAAGATCGTCAGATAAATCAATCGCCAACTTTTTTGCAAGATCCGTATTCTTTGCCAGCATTCCGTTGAGTTCTCTTTCGGTGAATTCAATCTCCCTTTTAACGCCTTCTTCACTATAAGGTACTGGTTCGATGGTGGAAGTTGAATCAAGCCGGGGTGATTTTGTTGACTTACGCAGGGCCTTGTTTCTCTGTGAAGAAACACCGGCCTTTATTGAATCGAGGGTTTCAAATTTTTCAGCCAAAACTTTCTCTTCTCGAGAGTTCAAATTCACAGGCCTAAATTCTGATGGGAAAAAGTAGGTTTTAAAAACCAAAATGGACACCCCTGCGGTAATTAAAACAGCAAGGGCAACCAACCCAAGGACCTGAAGGCAACCAAATCGCTTCTTTGCCATTTCTGAAGCGACACTGTTATTATCTTTCTTAATATTTACATCTCCAGTCAACCTGCACCTCATTTCATTTCTATTCAATCTTATGAAAAAAATGAGCTGAATTTAATACAACACCTGATCGGTAATAGCCAAATCCCAGGCTGTTATATAATCTTGAAATAATTGCAATAAATTCTAACAGGTCATTGGCCTATCATTTATAGCAGTAACATCGCGAACCAGTTGCCGACGAAGGTGGGAAGCCCGGCCCCGAAAATCCTGCCAATGGCGCAAGTCAACAAATTAACAACGCCCCATCCAACCTTAGCCTAACAACGGAGCTGAAGATGTCAAAGATAAATATGGGTCTTTGAAATCTGGTGTGGAAAATCCTTTGAGGTCTTAGATTCAATTGCTGAAGTAGAATGTAGAAAACCAAAAGTCTGAACTGATGCCCCGATATATAGAATTTTTCAAATTTTACTACTTTTGCCAATCTTGTGTGGGCGATAGAAATTCGTTTTCAAAAGTGAAATTCTGATATTTGAAATGACGAATCTGCGCAATTTATCTTTAGATGAAGCAGGACAGCAATTCAACATAAGATATGAGACGGCCCAACCATTTGGAATCAGGTTGGGCCTTTTTTGTATTGCGGATGACAATCAACAGGCGAAGGTCTCGGCAATAGTTGACATGAGGGTGACGCGGTTCTGCACGTGGGCGGGTTCATGCGCCCTGACCCCTTCGAACTCCTCCTCGCTGAGGAGACGCAATAGTCTAACATCACTTTATTTCGACTGGAAGCACTGATGGTGAACTGCGTATAAATCCATTATTTCCCTACCTGTTAACGATTCAGCCCAAGCTATTTTTTCATCAAAGGAGGTGGACCTATCGAGCCTGAGCGGGCACTGGTCAAAGTTTCTGTCGAGAGGACAGTCAATAGTGAGACCAATCAGCATTGCTCTTAAAAATTCTGGATCTCGGTATTGTGCCAAACCAATGGAGATATTTGCTTGTTTCGAGCCTGCCATAAACCCCTCTTCCATAAAGAGATAAAAACATACATGAAACAATCATACCAGCAGAGTGTCAGAAATAATACCGCAGGCGAAGTTCCAGTTTATCCTCATTGAGTTTTTCACCCTGTTCAGTAAAACGTCCTCCGTCAAGGTGTGAGTAGCGCAAGCGTAGTTCCCAGTTGGTAAAGCCGGTGTAAACAGCTTCGGGACTGAGGGAATAACTTTGATCGTCAAGATTGATAATCGTGGTGATGCCTGGAGTAAAATAGAGCAGATCAAAGGGTTCTTTCTGGGTGATTTTCGCATAGAGATAATTACGCCCAGACTGAGCGCGAGCATAACCGCTCTTGCTGATCGTTGTTGCTTGTTTCAGGAGGCTGTCATTGCCGGTATTGAGATAACTGCTATGAGCATCGGCCACTAACTGGTAGAACTGCTCCAACTCGTTTTCTGAGTAACCAGCATCGTTGTGGTAGTACTCGATGATGGTAGTGATATCAGTCTCCGTCAGATAACGGAGCCCAAGCAGATAGCTGGCAACGGAATCTTCTCGTGTCGTGAGGGCGCCAAGTGAGTTCAAAACCCGACTTTTTTGTTCCGGTATATAGGCCAGTTCAGCGTGAATCTCAAAGTTGGTTGCCAAATTTTTTGACAGATCGACCCCAATCCGAGTCGATTGGCTGTTTCCGGTAAAAAGGATAAAGTCGATGTCGGTATCCCGATAAAGGAGATAAAGTTTAGCGGCAAAATTTAGGTTATTTTTGACACCAAAATCTTCGTTGACATCTTCCCAGACTGGCAAAAGCACCCCGGTTAACGCAACGGTCTGCAGCGACCCGGAGAAACTCTTGATAAGGTCAACACCGGCTCCTATATAGCCTTCGAGAGCCTCTTCCGGATTATTCGGGTCTTTGGGGCGATCAATAAAACTGACCGGATTCCATGTATAGCCTTTCCCCCACTTGAAGGTCTTTTTGCCAACCTCAAAGGTCACAGAAGGAGCCGGTTTAATACTGGCATAAGCGGAAAAAATATCCAGATTCTGCTCTGCATCAACCTGATCTTTCTGGGCTGAGGCTTGTAGCAACCAGTTGAAATCGACTATTCCCTGATTCAAGTTTCCCTCAAGCTGGATCGTTGTTGTCAGGCGATCCAGGTTGGAACGAGGGCTGTCGTAAAAACCAAGCAGACCGAATGCGCCATTGCGATTTATCCTGTTATGTTCTCCTTTGATCTCTGCATAACCACCCAAAGAATAAGCTTTTTTCTCAAATTCATCGAGATTGAAACTGTAATCTTCCGCCAAGGTGAGAGTTGGAAGCAGAAACCCTCCGCAGGACAGCAAGGAGATCACAAAGAAGAAAGGGATTCTCGTTACCAGCATCTTTTACCCTAGCCTGTTTTTTTAACGCAGCTCTTCAACGCGTGATAGATAGTTGAGGGAAAAAACTTCGTCGGCCAGCTCTTTTTTTGTGATTTTGGCATAAATCATTGCTGATTTATAACCCTTGTAGAGCGGGCTGTCAGTTTCCAAGACCGAAGGTCGCACGATCCCATCTCCAAAATCTTTGGTTTCCTTATAGTAAAGAGTTTTGATAAGCATGCCGCTGGAAGCGAAACATTCGATGGTGGTCGGCACCATGGCCTTTTTATCAACCAGCATCTTCAAACGGTCATAGGCAATACTGCTGGTTTTTGCTTTTAGTTCGAGCAGATACAAATCCCCTTCTTCACTGATATTGGCCACGTCATATTCGGCACTGTAATCAAGGCGCAGGATATCGGAGTTGTTGAACACCCCACCAACTACGGATTGTAGACTGGTAATTCGGATCGGTTTGCCAACATTGGGGATATAGAGCCACATGTTGTCATTCAATCGTAGCGTTGAGCGTCCCTTTTCACTGGCCGGTGACAGAAACAGAGCAACCATTTTATCCTGCCCTTTTTTCACAGAATATAGGACGAACTCTTTCTTATTGCCATTTGGTTCGATATTAATCAATTTACGGTACATCTCATAAGTATCAGGGTTCAGGTTCTTGTCTACCTGCTGCAGGATAGCCGTTCCATCTAAAGCTGTTGCGCGTCCTGGCATGGCCAGACAGGCGATACTGAAGAGCAGCAGAGACAAGACGGTTTTCATCGGGTACGTACGTATTATGGCATTCATAATGTTCCTTTCGTTAGACATGCTTGAGGGCCGTAATCGGGTCCATTTTTGAAGCTTTCCACGCTGGTTGTAAGCTTGCGATAACGGCAATGGCGATAACAATAAGCACGACCGTAATAACATCATTAGCACCGATAGTCGGTGAAAGCAGCAAGCCAGTCTGGCGGCCAAAGTCAAAACTGATCTGGGTCGCATTCATAATGGCAATGCTGACCAAGCTGATCACCGTACCGACGGATGTTCCTAAAACACCCATCAAAAACCCCTCAACAACAAATAACCCGAGAATTTTGTTTGGTAAAGTTCCAATAGCAGAGATGGTGCCGATCTCATTAATTCGTTCGTAGACGGCCATGATCATGACGTTCATGATGCTGACAAGAACGATAGCAACTAACATAATTTTGATAAAAAATGTCATCAGATCGATCATTTTAGCAATGTTGAAAAAAGGTGAAATACTTTCCCACGTGTGTACCTCGAAGACCGGTTGTCCCTGCTGATTTTTTATTGGATCTAGCTTCTTCTGCAAGCTGGCAAACACACCTGGTAATTGGTCAATATTTTTCAGTCGGATGGCGACTTCACTGACTTCTGCTGCGTCTATCCGTAGTAGAGACTTGGCATCTTCGATATGAATCATGCCATCTCGCCCGCCGGGGCCTGAAATTCCCTCCAAAATCCCGCGAACTAAGAAGTTTTGACCGTTGACAGACCCATCCTTATTGTTGGCAACTA
Organism: Desulfuromonadales bacterium; assembly: GCA_963665915.2. Lineage (GTDB taxonomy): Bacteria > Desulfobacterota > Desulfuromonadia > Desulfuromonadales > JAAYDE01 > JAFGRU01. The sequence goes on along the minus strand of CAXXSG010000013.1, from coordinate 63,612 downwards.
GAACGATGCCATCTCTAACCTTTACTTTCATCCCTTTGGCAATTAGCTCCGGGATCAGAATCTCACCTGACTTGATCAGACCGGTTTTTTCTCCCTCCAGAATCCGTTCTGTCAGAAGTGGCGCTGTTTGCATTTCATCTGCAGGTGTGACTGCGTTTAGGCGGATATTGGTGGTCTCAGTAAAATTACTGAACATAGCTCCGAGCTTAATGCGCATCGAATAGGATTCAACTGCGACATCTTCAGCAAGAACCTGCATGACCTTGTCGATTTGCTTGCCTGTTAAGTTTCGGTTCAACGGTAAACTGTCAATTGATGCGAGATAGCCTTTTTTATGGATCTGGATATGCCCAAGCATTGAATCAGTGATCTGCCCGACCATCAGGGATTTAAAAGAACCAGAGATAGAAATAAACAACAGTACTGCAACTACCCCGAGAGTAATCAGCATCGAAGTTAGCAAGGTGCGACGTTTGTATCGAAACAAGTTTCTCAACGCTAGCTTGAAGATATTACCCATGATGGCCTCCTTTTGTATTTTCCTGCCGTTGCAAAGTGCCATCTTCCAAGGCAAAAGTAATCTCCACATTATCGACGATCCGTGGATCGTGGGTAGAGAAAACAAAGGTTGTCTGAAACTCATCCCGCATTTTTTTCATCAGGTCGATAACCATATTCGCTGTAACTCGATCTAAGTTAGCAGTCGGTTCATCCGCTAACACCAGTTTGGCATTCGTCACCAGTGCTCTCGCTACAGCAACCCGTTGCTTCTGCCCACCAGAGATCTGACTTGGATATTTGTTGCCTTGATCAGCCATGCCAACAGCTTCGAGCATTTCCTGAACCCGCTTCCTCCGTTTTTCTTTAGGCCAGTTTTGCACCATTTGCAACGGGTATTCGACATTCTCAAAAACCGTTAGAACCGGGATTAAATTGAAATCCTGAAAAACAAAACCAATATGTTCTCCACGAAAGCGAGCAGCATCCTGCCGGCTAAGGTGGGTCACCTCTTTCCCTACAACTTGGAGTTTCCCTGCAGTCGGGGGGTCAAGACACCCGATCATGTTCAGCAGAGTTGACTTTCCACTCCCTGAAGGGCCGATAAAAGAAACAAAGGAGGCAGGTTCGATAGAAAAATCGACACCACGAATCGCCTCGACCTGAATGTCGCCAGAAAAATAAGTTTTAATAAGTTGCTCTGCTACGATAACGGACATGTTCAGTGTCCTTTCTTAAAAGAGTAGAAGGTATTTTACTCCGCCAAACAATTTAAAGATAATTATAACTAAAGCTATCACACATATAACATTCTGCATATATAGATTGAAATATTAAAACCCTCCATATCTGGATATAATTTTGATGGGATTTAATTTTAACCACGTAGCTCATTACTGATGAAATAGAGGGGCAATTCTTTGCTCAACGAGCTGTATGTTGGATAAGCGTGAAACTACCTGAAGCAAAAGGTGACCCAATGAAGTTGCAGGGCTTTGCTTATCAAATCTTAGAAGTTATGATCAGTAACAGCAGCGGTCAGAAAATGTCCTCGATCTATTAATCAAATATCCTGTCAAAATACGGTTTTCATATCTCCTTAGGATTTTTGAAAGGCATTATGCTTATGCCTCACGATAAAATTCCCACAGTATATTCCAATTTTTAAAGGGATGTTTTTTTCTGATCAGCGAACCATTTTCAACAGTAGATTCCATATACCCATAAATATATTGTCCCAGGTACTCGGAGCGGCCGGTTTACTGTCCCACCAGCTTACCCCAGGGCCAGGGAATTAAAACCAGGCATTTTGATCAATGCCTGGTTCGAGTCCGGCGACTATCTTTTAGCCTGGACTCTGGTTCTAAGCACCATAAGGCGACTCATAAACTAGAGTTTATTTACCGCGAAGGCAATGTCCCCAACTTACCTTCGGATCGGCTCTTTTCCACCGGAGGGCGAAACCTTTACAAAAGTACTCCCGGTCTGAAGCAGGATCTTGCAGTGATCTTCGGTGTCCTTCGCGTTGACTGCCACGACGGAATAGTGGACGGAGGTGTTCCCTAGTTTTTCTCCGTTAATCGAGAAGCATAAGATGCCGCCGCACTGGATCGGTTCCTTGGAAACGACATTGTCCAGTGAGCCGGTGACGAAACGATTGCCGGGGTAATCGAGGGCGGCGGTGATGTAGGCGAACTCATCGATCCACTTACGCAGGTAGCTGCCAAACAGGGCGCTTTGATCGTGGATGAAATCAGGAGTACCGACTTGTGATGGTTTATTTTTCCCCTCATGGCAATGAATACGGAAAAACAAATGCTTGCGCGATTTGGGAGGGTATCTGTAACAACCGGATAAAACGCTCAGTCAGAGGACTGTTGAGCCGTTTTTCTTTGTTTTCGGCAGATGATCATGAGCAGAGCTGCTGCGGTGGTGGCCAGGGCGGACATTCGGAAGTACCAGTATAATTTATGCCCGCTGAATTCAGCTTCCGGATACCACAGGTGCAGGGAAAATGACAGAACAAGAAAGAGGAAAGTAAACGAAAGAACAACATAGTAGTCTTTTCTGCGGGTTGCCGCCAGCCAGAGAAAAGTGGCCAGGTGAACGGCGAAGTTAACGAGCAGGAATTTCAAAAGGAAATTATCCACGCCGATCAACCCTTTGCCGGTGGAAAAACCGCCAGGACATTATCGGCGAATGTTTCTTTCCGGCGCCCTTTGCCATCCGGTTTGATGGTTGTTATTCTCCCGCACTTTTCCAGGGCCAACAAGGCGTCCTTGTAGTTGGCCTTGATGTAAGGGGTGTCGATGTTATGCTGCTTGTAAATTTTGTGCATGGCAAGGGTCTGCCCGGCGAATTCCTCCAGGAGCATGTTCTGCAGGTCTTCCAGCGGCCGGGAAAGGAGGAACAGAAGGCTCTGCCTGGGGAGGAAGTCGGCGGGACTGTACTCGAACGAAGGGACGCCCTGGTGGTCGCTGGTGCTTTCTCGAGCCATGATGTCCTTCATTAATTCATATCCGCGAAAGTTCTTGCTGACAAAAATCAGGTGATGACTGGTCTGTTTCCCCTCTTTATCCTTGAACCTGAAGGGAAGGGTGTAGCGGCATCCGAAAGAATGGATGGCTTGGCAGAGTTCTTCGATAATCAGAAGTTCCCTTTTTCTGGAGGAAAGCCCCTCGGCCCGTCTTCGCAGCGCATCCGCCCGCTCTTCTCCAAAAAGGGCGTTCATGTATTCCGCAACCTTTGGGTTGGCGAGGCCCATGTTGATCTCTTTATAATTAAAAAAGAATATGCAGTCGCAGCCCCATTCTTTCAGCAGGGAGTTGACCAGGCGCAGCGATAATCCCCTGTAGCCCCAGGGGTCCACGAAGAACAGGGCCGGGATAGGGCTCATCTCCTCGAAAAGTCTGACGATCTCTTCGCCGGCGTCGCTGTTTTCCACCTGCGGTTTGTATTTCAGTTTTTCAATACCGGGGAGCTCGGCAATGGCCGTCTCGAGTGAGCGGGTGTTGCCCTTGTCCTGGTCGTTGAAAAGGGTCACAAGCCGATTACGGATAAGCGGCTTGCGAGAGGCGTTTTCGAGTATTTTTAAAGGTGTTGCAAGGGTACCGTCGGCGTGGCGGCCCGGTCCGGCAAAAAGGTCGATATAGGCGATCCGATTTTTCGCGCGCCTGGCCGCAGGCTTTTGTCCGGCAATGGCCGCTTGAGCCCAAGCGTCGAAGTACCTGGCAACAATGGTTGCCTTAACCAGCGATTGCTCTTTGTACTCGTCGAAAAACTGTTTCAACCGTCTTGCCTTTTTTTTGGCTCTGCCTGGCTTACGCTCGCCGCCTCCTGGTAGTTTTTTCAGGGGGTGGGGGGCTCATATCGAACGTTTCAATGAGCCCTCTTTCGACACAGTCTTCAGCAACGTCGCGGGCAACACCCATTTTAACACTGCCCGTGCTTTTACTGACCAGTGCCCATACGAATTTCCGGACCGGGGGGTCGGGATTATGTCCCAGTTGCAGATCGTCGTTCAGTTTTACAGCGGTAAGAAGAGCATGGGCGCTCATGATGACTTGCGCGCGGTATTCTGGGGGGAGGACCTCTTCACCGGGGGTAAAGGTTTGGCTGCATCTTTTGCAAATGGTATCCCCGGTTCGCCACTTGTTAAGTGTCAACTCATAATCGATCATGTTCTTAGGGTGGGGGCATTTTGCCTGCTCTTCCTGATTGATTTGATACTTCATGAAATTCATGAAATTCTCCTTTTATTTTTAGAATTGCAAATAATCGGAGAAAAATATCGTCCGATTTCACTTGCTTTGTGTGCGCCTGATCCGGCAGCGGGGAAAACTCCGTTAATTTACATGTATAAGCCTTTTTGTGTCAATAAAGACTGTCGGAAAGTTTCTCAGGGGTTCCTTTTTTTGGAAAACACCCCTTGCGGATTTATTGTGTCGCTATTTATAGCTTTTTACAAACTGTTGGATGACTGGAAAATTCCCCGGACCTGGGTGAAATGGAAGTGGCGTTAATCTGTTCCTGACGTTATCAAAACGGTCTTAATTGGCGGGGAACTTGCAGAAAAGAAGAGCTACAATCTATTGTTTTTATTGATGAAAGTAAATAGTAAAATCAGCGGTATTTAAAAGGAATGGGATTTTATGGGAACGGAAAGCCGATGGGGAAAGCGCTTCAGAACCAGTTTGAAAGCCAGGTTCGGGTTGGAAAACGTGAATGATGCAGGCATTGTCCATGATCTTTCCATGTTCGGATTCTTTATTATGACCTCCCAGGTTTATCCGGATGGTTCGGTCATAAAAATTCAGATTCTGACTCCGGAAAAGGAACATATTCATCTGGAGGGTGTCGTGCAGTGGAGCGTGAAAAAACGCGATGATGTCAAATGGTTGATAAAAGACAGCGGCATGGGGATTAAGATCAAGCGCTTTCAGGCCGGTGAGGAGCATTTTGCAAAAATTTGTCAGAAACTCTGCCAAAGAAAGGCTGTAAAAGGTCAGGGCTCTGTGGGCGCAACGGTCCTTGGTTCGGGCTCCAGGAAAAGTGGTATTTTCGGCAGGCTGTTTGGCTCGAAAAGCGGATAAAATTGCGTATAGATGGGAAAAGGGGCTCCATCTCATGGCCAGCGTAAAATTCCACACTTCTGCAAATGATATTTACCTTTCTCAAGTGAATCTTCTCACCTGATCAGTTGAAAGGCACCCCGTTCTTTTCGGCCCTTTCAGCTGTGTGCCTATATCTTTCTGCTTGGGTCTCTTCCCTCCTTAATCGCAACAGACGACTCGGTTCTTACCCGCTTTTTTCGCGGTGTACATGCGGCTATCTGCCTTGTAAATCAGGCTGTTCAAATCCTCGCTCACGCTTTCGCCGACCCGTCCATCCGCGACGCCGATGCTGATGGTTGTCCCAAACCCGTTGGAAGTGTCTTTTTCAATCAAGCTTCTTATTGTTTCCGCAATTTCCCTCAGGGGTTCCTGTTTTAGCCCGAACAGGAGCACAATAAACTCTTCTCCGCCATAGCGGGCCACAATGTCGGACGCTCGAAAGTTTGATTGAATGATTTGTGCAATGTCCTGTAAAACCTTGTCGCCCTGCTGATGCCCATAACGGTCATTGACCTGTTTGAAATCATCAATATCGAGCATCATGATTCCCAGGTTTTCGCTTTGCCTTTGAGCAAGATGGGCGAATTGTTGTGCTGTCCTCAGGAAAGTCCGCATGTTCAACAATCCTGTTAACGGGTCTTCCGAGGCCTGACGGGCCAGTTGTCGGTTGTGCTGCCAGATACGCTTGAGTGTTTGCCCGGCCAGTTCCATCTCCGGCGTCATATGGCCATAGGCTGCAAGAGCATTAATGAAACGTTCAATGTGGGCTTCGTACTCGTCCTCGATGTCGGGGGGAAATTCATCCGAGAGCAGCATTCGCAAAGAATAAAACAACTGCTCGAAGGCCGGATGAAGCAAATGATATTCCAACCGATACGCCAGGATTAAGGCTTCACGATCTCCTTTTAACCCATCGCATGATTTCAGCAAGTTGCGCGTCTGGACCAGGATTTCCAGCAATTCATCTTTAACAGAATCAGGAGCATCAAACATTTGCGGCAGGGGGTGCTCCTGGGCGATGTTTTGCAATCTGGCCCAGAAGTCCAGATGGGCTTCCTCATCGTCCGCCATCAGTTGCCAGAAGGTTTTGAGTTTTTTATGTTCACATTGATTCCCAATCTTTATATATGCATCATAAGCAATTTGATCGAGCGAATGGCAGAGATCAACAATTTTCAATGTATTGTCATTATCCATAGTGAATCCCCTCTTTCTCCAAACAGCTCAACAATATGTCAAAAATATCACTCAAAGTGAAGTTCTGGTGGAAAAAGCCAGGGAAGAATCCTTTTGTGATACCATTTCATATTATTAAAACCACATTAAGTCTTATTTTCAGAATACCCCATCCTGCAGAGAAAAAACAAACCTGAGATTTTTTGGTGCTCCTCACAAGTCACTGCTTCCCAAAAAAAATCCAAGCACATGAATAAAAGCCGGACATTTTTAAATGCCCGGCTTCATTGTTTTGCGTTAAGGCTTTTGCCGAAAAACCTGGCGGCGAGAACGGTAGGCAGGAGACAAAAGGGTCGGCGGTGGTGAACAGGATTACCCGCGCGTGGCACTAATGATTGTCCCCCCAGATCTTGTCCAGAAACCTGTCCCTGCCCGAGTTGTACCGATAATACTTATAACGGATCGGGTTTTTGCGGTAATAATCCTGGTGATATTTCTCTGCCGCGAAAAATTCCGAGGCCGCTATGATCGGGGTGATGAGCGGCTTTTTAAAAATATCCTTTTCAGCCAGGGCGCGCTTGGACTCTTCCGCGAGACGGCGCTGTTCGTCATCCAGGTAAAAAATTGCTGAGGTGTAGGAATGACCGCGGTCGACGAATTGCCCCCCGGCATCGGTAGGGTCAATCTGCCGCCAGTAGACATCGAGAAGTTGGCGGTAGGATATTTTCGCGGGATCAAATACTATCTCCACGGCTTCGATGTGACCACCGGCGCCGTAATTACCATAATCGGGGTTGCGGGTTTTCCCTCCGGTATAGCCGGATATCACAGCAGAAACCCCTTCCAACTCTTCAAAAGGTTTTTCCATGCACCAGAAACACCCGCCTGCAAAGATGGCTTTTTCAAGTTTGGCAGTATCATCTTTCATGCTTTTGGCTCCCTGAACATTGCCGGTGAATGCATTCTGGGTGGCAACGATGCCCAGAAGCCCAACAATAAGTATCCAAAATATTCTCATGCTTCACCTCGCATTTCCATAGTTATCCTTATTCTGCCCCACCTTGTTCGAGAGATACGAACTGAAGAGCCAGGGAGTTCATGCAGTAGCGCAAGCCCGTCGGTTCGGGGCCGTCCTCGAAAACGTGGCCGAGGTGACCGCCGCAGCGTGGACACAAAACCTCGGTCCTGCGCGTGAAGAAACTGTTGTCCGGCGCGGTCTGGACGTTTTCGGGAGCTACCGGCCTTGTAAAACTCGGCCAGCCGGTGCGGGAATCGTATTTGTCCGTTGAACTGAACAGGTCGAGGCCGCACCCGGCGCATCGATAAACTCCCTTGGCGTGGATATGCAGGGTTTCTCCGGAGAATGAGGGTTCGGTCCCCTTTTGCCGCAGGATCCGGTATTGATCCGGGGTAAGCAGTTTTTTCCATTCTGCTTCAGGCATGATCACTTTGTCGGTAAGGAAATAGTCCCCTTTCTCAACCGAAAAGACTTTCAGTTGTGACGCGGACGCCGCCTGTGACTCCTGGCCTCCAAAGGGGCTGAATGATGCAAGCAGACCCATGGTCAGCAAAGCTGTAAAAAAAATGATGCGTTTCATTTCCGAATCTCCTTTCGATTGTTTCGTTGGACCGGCTTTGTCACGGTCCGGACATAGGTGCCTGATTCTTTGAGCCATCCCTCCATTTGCTTCAGAGTTATTTTGAGCGGATCATAGACAGCGCGGTTGACTTCGCTGAAACCCCGCCATCCCTTCTCGACCGATAAAATCCCAGGCCGCCCTTCCAGGGCCGCTACGCCGACATCATATCAGCGTACGATGAATGTGGCCCTGGCCGTATCCACAGGCAACTCTGCGTGGCCGATGGATATCAACATCGAAGTTGCCAGGATCACACTTGCCATGATAGTGGCCCATTTCATATGGAACCTCCCAAGCTTAAATGCTTAGTCAAAATATACCGGAGTTTTAATTCATGGTTTCCTGCATCGACTCTTTTTCCATTTTTTTATTTTCCAGGCTTTCCATGGAGTCTTTCATCATTTCCTTCTCCATCTTTTCCATGGAACCGGACGTGGTGTCACCCATTTTTCCTTCCATGGCCCCGTTTTTTCCCGAGTTGCAGCAGCTGGCCAGGATTAGAGCCAATCCAAAAAACAGGCATGCGGTCAGTAACTTTTTCCATGTCTTGGTCATGTTGTTTCCTCCTTTAGGATTTTTTCGTTTTTTTTCAAGGGTTTCACTTTTTTGAAACCATAACAAAAGGATTTAAAGGAGGTGTGAAGACAAGGTAAAGATTGGGTAAAGAAAGAGGCCGTTTGGCAGGCCATTGAAAAACAGCGCTTTGTCTGAGAAGCAAATTCTGGTTTTCAGAACCCTGTTAAAGGGTTCAGGTTGGCAAAAGAAACCAGACTTGGGTTTCCCCGGGGTCACTTTCGGCTCCGACCCGCCCACCGTGGGCTTCGATCAGTTCTTTGACAATGGCCAGGCCGATTCCCGCGCCGCCTGCATCCCGGGAGCGGGAGCGATCAGTGCGGAAAAAGCGTTCGAAAATAAAAGGAAGATCAGCCTCCGAGATTCCGGGCCCGCTGTTGGTAATGGTGACTCGAATTCCTTCCGGCAGGTGTTCTGTGGCAACAGCTATCTTGCCGTCAGACGGGGTATATTTGCAGGCATTTTCGACCAGATTACGTATTGCCTGAAGCAATTTATCCCGGTCAGCAACGACTTGCCGGGTATTTTGAGCGAAATGAGTTTCAACGGGAATCTTTTTTGCCTGCAGGTTGGGCTGGTAAATGGTCAATATCTGCTTGATCAACTCAGGGAGAGAAAGTTCTTCACGATTTAAAAAGGCTTTGGCGGCATCTGCTTTGGCCAGTTGCTGGAGATTTTCGACGAGGTTGACCAAGCGCAGGTTTTCCTGCTGTAATATCTGAAAAACCTCTTTTGAGGGTGGAATTACCTGGTCATTCAAAGCTTCGAGGTATCCCCGAAGATTTGTCAGTGGCGTCCGCAACTCGTGCGCCACATCCGCAACCATGGTTTTGCGCAGTTGTTCAACCTGCTCAAGACTGTCCGCCAGGCTGTTGAAAGCGGTTCCGAGCTGTCCGACCTCATCCTGGGAGGTGATTTCAACACGTTTGGAGAAGTTACCTCCAGCCATCTCGCCGATGATGGAAAACATCTGGGAGAGCGGACGCAAAACCCTGCGTGTGAGAAGGAAACTGAGGACAAAGGCCAAAGCCAGGGCGGCCAGACTGGCCCAGAGAAGATAACGATGGACCGCCGTCAGAAACATCTGGTGAATGTCGGTCGGCGAAACGTCATACTTGTGCATGAGAGCCATGAAATAGTTGGCCGCAAGCTGGTCGACGGCCAGCCAGACCACCAGGATGATGACTCCGATGACCGGCAGAATATTGATGAGCAGCAGTTTCCAAAGGAGACTTAGCTTCACGTGGTCGCTCCTTCGTCTTTTTCTGCGAACTTATAGCCAAAGCCCCTTTCCGTCAGGATGAAAGCGGGGCTGGCCGGATTCTCCTCGATCTTCTGCCGCAATTTGCCTATATGAACATCAATGACCCGGTCAATGACGACCTCACCGTGTTGATAAAATTGGTTTAGCAACGCCTCTCTGGAAAAGACCCGTCCCGGCGAACTCATGAGGGCAAAAAGCAGTTTATATTCGGATGAAGTCAGATTGATCAAACGATTGTTCAGAGTGACTTTATGTTTATCAGGATCGAGAGTGAGGCCTTCGTGTGACAAAATGGTTTCATTTCTTACGGCAACGGGTCTGACTCGCCGCAGAATAGCCTTGACCCTCTCGACCAGCTCCCGAGGGCTGAAAGGCTTGACCACATAATCATCCGCGCCCAGCGAAAGCCCCAACACACGATCAATCTCTTCCTCCCTGGCGGTCAGCATCAGAATCGGGACATCGGAAAAACTGCGCAGTTGACGGCAGATTTCCCAACCGTCCATCCCGGGGAGCATCACATCCAGAATAACAAAAGCGGTTTTTTTCTCTTGTGCCATTTTCAGGCCCTGTTTGCCATCGAAAGCCGTAAGCGTGAGAAAACCCTCCCGTTCCAGATAAGTCCTCACCAGCGACGCCGTGTTGCGGTCGTCTTCGACAATCAATACCGTTCCGCTATTTCCCGGTGTCCTCATTCACTCTCTCCTACAGATTGGTTAATCATGTTGCCATCCTTCTTTCAAAAAAAGAAGAATCGAAACCCCGAAAAGCCGAAGATCTGTCCCAGAGCTACCCTGTTTTTTGACTGTTCAATTGAAGTTTATTCAAGTTTTGCAGGTAAGAAAACCGTTCCCAGGGAAAATTAATAATTTCGACCGGTTAATTTTATGTATTTTTTACCACACAAAAGAAAAAGAATGGTAGCGAACTTGGGAGGCGTACTTCTACTCCCTCGACAGTTTTTCCTTTAGGATAACTTCTTCAAAGGTTGTTCGTATAACCAATAAAAGCACGCAGAAGCAGCTTGGCGGAGGCGGGAAGACTTCTTAATAAAATGAACCGGAACCCCAGGAGCTTAGTTCGCGGCCCTTTTTAAAAGTGAGATTATGAGGCAACTTTTGGAATGGGGGGACGTATTTTGGCTTGTACCGGAACAGGAAGTCCCAGACTCTTTAAATAAAAAACCGGATACTTGGATAAAGTATCCGGTTTTTTATTTCTGGCTCCCCGGGCCGGACTCGAACCAGCGACAGGGTGGTTAACAGCCACCTGCTCTACCAACTGAGCTACCGGGGATCGTCAGTTTTAATCACTCACCTAGGGCTTTTGCAAGCCCCTGATAGAAGTTACGTAACGAGCGTTATACCGAAGATAAAAAATCTTGTCAAGCAGAAACGGGCCTTGAAAAATCCTTTAAAACTGAGCCATTTTGGCTCTCAGTTGGGATATGATCTTCAAGTTTTGTGTGCTATATTAAGAGGGTTCGAATATTTTAAATAATGTTTTGGTTTGTCCAGGAAAAGGGGCTGTAGGGTCAGATGCACAAAGTAAAGCCGCAACCTGTTTTGAGTTGCGGCTTTACCTGAACCTTCTTGAATTTTCCAGGGGGTCCATGAAGTTGGTTTCTCCCCCGGGATAGTGTCTTTTAATGTCCGCTCTTTTTAAGATTGACCAGCATCTGCTTGGCAACCGCCTTAAGTGTATCGAAGACGCCTTCCCCTTTGGGTGCGCAGGCGGTGAATTCAGGGACTCCCTGGGGATTGAGAAGGCGAGTGAGTTCTTCCGGTGGAGAGACATTGGGGAGATCTCGCTTGTTGTACTGAATCACATAGGGAAGCTTCTCCAACTTGTAGCCATATTCCTCCAGATTGTCCTGAAGGTTTTCCAGGCTTTCAATATTGGCATCCAGCCGTTCTGCCTGCGAGTCAGCCACAAAAACAACTCCGTCAACCCCTTTCAGAATGAGCTTTCGGGAAGCATCGTAAAAGACCTGGCCGGGCACGGTATAGAGATGGAACCGTGTTTTAAAGCCTTTTATCTCGCCAAGAGAAAGCGGGAGGAAATCAAAAAAAAGGGTTCTTTCCGTTTCCGTGGCGAGCGAAATCATTTTGCCCTTGGCATCAGGCGCAGTGCGTTGGTAGATATATTGAAGGTTGGTGGTTTTTCCACAGAGCCCGGGACCGTAATAAACAATTTTGAGGTTTATTTCACGGGAAGCATAATTGATAAAAGACATATCACCTGACCTGCTGTTTTATTGAAACAAATTGTCAATATCGTCGTCAGTAATTTCCGCGAAGAAACTCTGCGGGCTGTCAGAATTCTGTTTGGCTTTTTTCTCCAGGGCGCAAAAAATTCTTTCCAGCTCCTCGCCCCATTTTTTGACTCGGAGTCGCACCAGGCCCAGCGAACTCCTATGGTCAAAAATTACCACCAGAATGACGCGACTGGCGATCAGGGAAAGATGTAGGTTGTCCTTTTCCCCCTCATGAAAGAGGATGGAAAACTCTTTCTCTCCAATTAATTTTGCCAGCCCTCCGGTCGCGGCTATATTGCCGGCGGTCAGGGACGCAAGACTTGTTGTATCGAGGTCTCCCGTGTCACCTGCTGAACTAATTAACTGACCATCTTTGTCCACCAGAAATATGGCTTTGGAATTGGATTCCTGCAATAATTTGTCAATGACGGAGGCGATACTGCTGAATTCTTCGTCATGCAGAACCAACGAAGACTGGGCTTCAAACATTCGACAGACTCCTTAATGATTTAATGGCACTTTTAATTTAGATTTGGTCAGCGGCTATTAGTGATAATTGTTATCAGAGACATTGCAAGACTTGAACCAAAAAACCCGGCAGTTTTTCTGCCGGGTTTTTTGGTTCAAGGTCGGGATGATTATTGAATTTTATGATTCCTTTTTGCCGCAATCTGAATCCATGTCTGCCAGTTTGCGATAGAGGTCATAGTGAGCCTTGACTTGGGCATTGGATTGCTGCATGAGTGCTTTAGCCGCGTCGGGGTGGGTTTTTTTGAGGACTCTGAAGCGGTTTTCACCATAAGCGAATTCCTCAAAGGGAATACTGGGCGGCTTGCTGTCGAGCTGAAGCGGATTTTTTCCCATGGCGGTGCGCCGCGGATCAAACCGATAAAGGGGCCAGTGACCGCAATCCACAGCTTTCTTGCATTCATCCACGCCGGTTTCCATCCGGATACCGTGAGCGATGCAGTGTGAATAGGCCAGAATCAGAGAGGGCCCATCGTAGGATTCTGCTTCCAGAAATGCTTTTACCGCGTGGGCAGGATTGGCCAGGGAAACCCCGGCAACATAGATGTTTCCATAAGTCATGGAAATCAGCCCCAGGTCCTTTTTGCGCATTTTCTTGCCTGAAGCCGCAAACTGGGCAACCGCGCCGAGAGGTGTGGACTTGCTCGCTTGTCCTCCGGTGTTGGAATAGACTTCAGTGTCGAGGACGAGAATATTGATGTTTTCGCCACAAGCAAGGACGTGGTCGAGTCCACCGTAACCGATATCGTAAGCCCAGCCGTCACCGCCGAGAACCCAAACCGATTTTTTGACCAGGTAATCGGCCACTGTCAAAAGTTCCTTTGCTTCAGTTTCGGAGCAGGAGGCGAGGGTCTCTTTGAGTTCCTCAATACGCGCACGTTGGCCTTCAATATTGTCCTGCGTGGACTGGTCGGCCGTTTTGATCTCTTCCATGAGAGCCTGCTTGGATTTGCAAGCCTTGCAGGAACAGCTCTGCAGTTTTTCCAAAAGTTCAAGAGCATACTCATTGAACTTGTTGACTCCCAGGCGCATGCCGAAGCCGAACTCGGCATTATCCTCAAATAGCGAGTTGCTCCAGCTCGGTCCTCTGCCGTCTTTCCGGGTTGTCCAAGGGGTCGTGGGGAGATTCCCACCATAGATGGAAGTGCAGCCGGTGGCGTTGGCAATCAGAGCGCGGTCGCCGAAAAGCTGAGACAGAAGTTTGACAAACGGGGTCTCCCCGCAGCCGGCGCAGGCCCCGGAAAATTCAAACGTCGGGGGGAGAAGCTGGCTCCCTTTGACCGAATTGCGATTGATCAGCGCGGGGTCGGTATCCGGAAGTTGAAGGAAGAAATCCCAGTTCTCGACCTCATGTTCGCGGAGAGGTGGCTGGAACTCCATATTGATCGCCTTGTGGTTTTCCTTCTCCTTGCTTTTGGCCGGGCAGTTGTGAACGCATGCGCCGCAACCTGTACAGTCTTCCGGGCTTACCTGAAGGCTGAAAGCCTTCCCTGCCATCTCTTTGCTTTTGGCTTCAGTTGATTTAAAGGTGGCGGGAGCCTTCTGGAGCTGGTCCGGGTCATAGATCTTCATACGGATAACCGCATGCGGACAGACAAAGGAGCAGATACCGCACTGGAAGCAGAGCTCCGGGTCCCAGACCGGGATGTTGACGGCAATGTTGCGTTTTTCGTATCTGGAGGTTCCCGTCGGATAAGTGCCGTCCACGGGAAGGGCTGAAACGGGGATGCTTTCCCCTTTGCCGTCGATGAGTGGACCCGTGACTTTCTTAATGAACTCGGGTTCGTCGCCGCTGACCGCTGATTTCATGGTCAGCTTGCTGTCCGCCTGATTCGGGATATCGACTTGCTCAAGATTGGCGAGTGCGGCATCCACGGCCTGGTAATTCATGTTGACGACCCGCTCGCCCGCTTTGCCGTAACTTTTGACGATAGCTTCTTTAATGGCTTTGATGGCCAGATCTACGGGAATGATTTCGGAGATTTTGAAAAAAGCTGTTTGCATGATGACGTTGATGCGCGGGCCAAGGCCGATTTCGTTGCCGAGGCGCACACCGTCGATGACAAAGAACTTCAGTTTCTTATCTATGATCTGCTGCTGAACTTCGCGGGGAAGTTTATCCCAGACCTCATCCTTGTGGTAGGGGCTGTTGAGGAGAAAAGTCGCCCCATCTTTAGCTTTGCCGAGAACATCGTATTTTTCGAGAAAGGAAAAATGATGGCAGGCCACAAAACTTGCCCTCTGCAACAGGTAGGGCGAGCGGATATCCTCCTGGCCGAAACGCAGATGACTGGTGGTCACACTGCCCGCCTTTTTGGAGTCGTATACGAAGTATGCCTGGGCCTTATTATCGGTATTGTCACCGATGATCTTGATCGAGTTCTTGTTAGCTCCCACTGTTCCGTCGGATCCGAGGCCGAAAAATAACGCCTGGTAGAGCTTTTCATGAGGAAGTATGAATGTAGGATCGAAGTCGAGGCTGCTTCCCGTAATATCCTCTTCAATACCGACGACAAAATGGTTTTTTGGTGTGTCTTGAGCCAGATTGTCATAAACGGCTTTGGCCATGGCTGGTGAAAATTCAAAAGACCCGAGCCCATAACGACCTCCCACGATAAGCGGGTAGTCCTTAAAAGGCGTATCCCCTGCTTCAAGGGCCTCCCCTACGGCGGAACGGACCGCCAGGTAAAGAGGGTCTCCAATGGCGCCGGGCTCTTTGGTGCGGTCGAGGACGGCTATCTTTTTAACGGAAGCAGGCAGTGTGTTGACGAATTCTTTTATGTCAAGAGGCTGGAAAAGACGGACCTTGAGCAGGCCGATCTTTTCTCCCTGGGGCACGAGGTGTTCGACGAGTTCCTGAATGGTGTCGCAACCGGAGCCCATGCAAACCACAACCCGGTCGGCCTCAGGGTTGCCGATATATTCATAAAGGCTATATCTGCGGCCTGTCAGAGCGGCGAACTTATCCAGCTGGGCCTGGAAAATTTTGGAGACTTTCTGGTAATAGGTGTTGGCAGTCTCTTTGCCCTGGAAAAAGACGTCCGGGTTTTGTGCCGTTCCTCTAAGTATCGGGCGGTCTGGAGAGAGAGCCCGCCGGCGATGGAGATGGACCAGCTTGTCATCGATCATGGAGCGCATATCTTCGAGGGACAGCTCTTCCACCTTCTGGACTTCGTTAGACGTGCGGAAGCCGTCAAAAAAGTGCAGAAAAGGGACGCGGGCTTCCAGTGTGGCGGCCTGGGCGATGAGCGCGAAATCCATACACTCCTGAGGATTGTTGGACGCGAGCATGGCCCAGCCGGTGGAACGGCAGGCCATGACATCGGAATGATCGCCGAAAATTGAAAGCGCGTGGGTGGCAACCGCCCTTGCGGAAACATGAAAAACCGTGCTGGTCAGTTCACCGGCGATTTTAAACATGTTGGGTATCATGAGCAGGAGTCCCTGAGACGCCGTAAATGTGGTCGTCAATGCCCCGGCCTGCAAGGCGCCGTGAACGGCACCGGAGGCACCCCCCTCAGACTGCATTTCCACAACTTTGGGGATGGTTCCCCATATATTCTGTTTACCGACCGCACTTTTGGCATCGGAAAGTTCTCCCATGGTTGAAGATGGGGTTATCGGATATATAGCAATAACCTCGTTGGTGGCATGGGCAACGTGAGCCACAGCTGTATTGCCATCAATACAGACCATCTTTCTCGACATTTCTCTGTTTCCTCCTTGTGAGATTTTTTTGCTGGTTTCAGGTTGAAAAGCCGGAAACCAAAAATGCTCAGCAGAAAGCTGAGTTTTCATTATAACACGGTTCTTAGCAGTTCATTTCCCCGGTAGGGGAAAAGGCTTCTTTAGAACTCCTGTCGTCCTTCAATGGCACGGCTGACCGTGCCCTCATCGATATATTCCAAATCACTGCCCAAGGGTATGCCGTGGGCGAGGCGGGTGACGCGTATACTCAGAGGCTTGATAATTCGGGCAAGATAAAGAGCTGTGGTTTCACCCTTGACATTAAAATTGGTTGCGATGAGAATTTCTTTGATCGCACCAGCCTGCAGGCGTTCTTTCAATTCCGAAATCTTGAGATCTTCGGGGCCGACCCCGTCGAGAGGCGACAATGCGCCATGCAGAACGTGGTAATGACCTTTGAAAGAATGACAGCGTTCAATAGCCAGGACGTCCTGTGGCTCTTCAACGATGCATAAAATATTTCTATCCCGGCGCGGGTCTGCACAGATATGGCAAGGATCTGTTTCCGTCATCTGGAAGCAGGTGGAACAGAAGTGAACCTTGCATTTCAGGTCGCGGATTGTATCGGCAAGTGCTTCCGCCTCACCTTGAGGCTGTGTCAGGATAAAAAAAGCCAACCTTGTCGCGGTTTTCTGGCCTACCCCTGGAAATTTGGCCAGTTCAGCAACTAATTTGGCAAAAGATGGAATAAAGTCTAACATGGGCCTTGAGATAAATTCAATAAAATAGCGTTCTATTGCTGTTTAATCAGCTTTGTTTAACAGGCAAATTGGCTAAATCAGAACATGCCGGGGATGTTCATTCCACCGGTAACTTTTGCCATCTCCTCTTGAGCTATTTCCTGACTTTTTTTGAGAGCTTCATTGACCGCGGCCACGATCAGATCCTCCAGCATCTCGGGATCTTCGGGATCCACAACCGTAGGCTCGATTTTCAGGGCGACAATCTGCTGTTTGCCGTTCACGGTCGCTGTGACCATTCCTCCGCCGGAAGTGGCTTCAACCTCCCGGTCTTCCAGTTCCTTCTGTATGCGCACCATTTTCTGCTGCATCATCTGAGCTTGCTTCATGATATTTCCCAAATCCTTGGCCATGGTAACGATCTCCTTTTGTAAAAAATGAAGAGTCCTTTATTACGGGACCTTATTCTTCTTTCTCCACGAAGTCTTCTTCCCGGGAAGGTTCTATCGGGTTCACCTCTTCCGTTTCGCCGCCAAAAACTTTCAGGACAGCCTTGACGGCCGGATGGTTAAGGGCTTCCTCTCTCAGTTTTTTCTCCTGAAGGGTATTCCGGTCCACTTCCTCTTTAAATTGTTCCGCAGGCAGTGAAACCATGGATAATGAAATCTTTTGGCCGAAAGCCTCGTCCGCCACCGTTTCCAGGGTTTTCCGATTTTCAGGGTCCAGGAGCTGTTTGAACTCATAAGACCCTTCGGGAAATCCGAGTCGAATTTCCGGCAGGTCAAGCAGGAGGAGTCGGCCTGGTTTGAGGTAAGAGGAGATAAAAGGGTGTTTGCTACTCAAATGGGACAGAAAATCCTTCCAGGAGTCTTCAGGGCCGACTTTTTTTTTCTCTTGAGTCTCCTCTTTCACCGGTGTTGTGGCCAACTGTTCCGGGTCGGCCTTTACCGCAGGGTTTGAATCGGGACGGGAGGGGGGTGCCCCGCCGAGGTTCTTCTCAAGGTTTTCGAGCCGCTCCAGAAGGCAGCTCAGGGCTTCTGCGGGAGGGAGGTGAACCATCCTTAATAGAGCGGTTTCCAGCATAATGAGTGGAAGTGACGTCAGGGGTAATTCCTTTTCCACTTTCAACAATAGGGTTAAATCCCTCTGCAGGTCTTCCAGGCTGCCCTGTTCCGCGAGCCGGGCAAGGATATCGCTTTCCTCCTGGAGAGCGGAAGGGATGTTCCTCGCACCTTTAAAAATCTTGATATGGATCAGAGACCGAAAAGTCTCGATCAGGTCTTTGCAGAACTGGCGAATGGCAAAGCCCATTTCATCAACTTGCCGCAGCGTGTCGAGCACTTTCCCGCCATCTCGTTCCAGGAGCCCTGAGGCGGTTTCGAATATGAGACGGCGATCGATCATCCCCAGCAGAGCCTGGACATCTCCGTCTTCCACATTTTCCCCGCAGTACGCAACGATCTGGTCAAGAGTTGAAAGGGCATCCCGCATTCCGCCCTCCGCCTGAGACGCTATGAGACCAAGGGAGAGCGGCGAAATATGCAGATTCTCCTTTTCCGCAATGGTTTTCAAAAGCGCGGCTATCCCGGGGGTTGAGATCTTTCGAAAATCAAAGCGCTGGCAACGGGAGAGAATGGTGGGAGGAATTTTGTGGGGTTCGGTCGTGGCAAAAAGAAATTTGGCATGTTCGGGGGGCTCTTCCAGCACCTTCAGAAGGGCATTGAAGGCATTGAGGGAGAGCATGTGAACTTCGTCTATAATAAATATTTTAAAGCGGGAGTGGGTTGGCAGATAGCGAACATTTTCACGCAGATCGCGGATGTCATCGACCCCGGTGTTGGAGGCGCCGTCAATCTCGAAAACATCCACCCCCAGACCCTTGGTGATTTCCTCGCAGGAGTGGCATTCATTGCAGGGAATCGGAGATAACCCCTTTTCACAATTCAGAGCTTTGGCGAGGATGCGGGCAGCGGATGTTTTGCCTACCCCCCGGGGCCCACTGAAAAGGTAGGCGTGGTGAATTCTGCCCTGAGAAATGGCGTTGCTGAGAGTTCTGCCGACATGTTCCTGTCCGACGAGATCCTCGAAGCATTGCGGTCTCCACTTGCGGGCGAGTACCAGATATGACATCTCCAAAAAATCTCCCGGCGCAAGAGGCGAAGGTTACGAATGAAAAAAACCGGCAACGATTGCCAGTACAAGTGACAGCCAGGCACCCCTGCGGCACACGAAGAATGTCGTTACCGCTGCTCCCTCCCGGGCCTGACGGAGTTGGCGACTTCTCGTTGCACAGGACCCGGCTGTCACTTCTATTGGCAAAGAAACCGGTTATATCCGATGGAAAAAACATGGCGTAGAGGGAGGAATTCGACCAATTTTTCGCCGGCATTGTATCGGCTCCGGGGTCGGCTCACCTCCGTTTGCTGCCGCGGACATCCTGTCCGCTCATCTGCCACTGGCAGCGTTCACTTCGCTTCGAATCCCTCAAAATTCTCGGATTCAATTCAATGGCGGAGAGGGAGGGATTCGAACCCTCGGTACCTTGCAGTACACACGATTTCCAGTCGTGCACCTTCGGCCTCTCGGTCACCTCTCCGCAGGATCAATAAGCTACAACATAAAAAAAAATCTGTAAAGTTTTTTCTAGTTCAGTAAAAACCAGGCCTGAAGCACAGGAAAACCTTTTCTTTTTAAAGTGTTAAAGGAAATAGAAGGACCTTCTTTCGTGGGGAATATCGCAAGTTGATGTCGCTCATTACGGCCTAAAAAAGTCGCCGGTTCCTTAAGGAACCGGCGACTTTTTTAGGGACCTGGTATGAATGTTCCGATGAAAATTGGCTAAATGACTCTGTGGAGTTTCTCCAGCCTTTCATGTCTCTCCTGAGCCTCGACGCACATGGTAGCTATTGGTCTGGCTTCCAGCCTTTTTATGCCGATTTCCTCTCCCGTTTCTTCGCAGAAGCCATAGCTGCCGTCCTCGATTCGTTCCAGCGCTGAATCGATTTTCTTTATCAACTTTCTGGCGCGATCCCGGGTTCTCAATTCAAAAGCGCTCTCCGCTTCGGTGGAGCCCTGATCGACGAGATCAGATTCGCGCAGTTTTTCCTCCCGCATCTGCTCCAGGGTTTTGTTGGACTGCTCCAGAAGCTCGTTTCGCCACTGGAGCAGTTTGCTGCGGAAGTAGGCAAGCTGCTTTGAGTTCATATAAGATTCATCGTCTGTCGGGCGATATTTTGAGGGCATTTCAACGTCCATTTCTCAACTCCGTTTTTCAGGGATTATTTACCGGAATAGCATAAAGGAGAAAAAAGGGTTGTCAATAGAAAGACAAAAAAATACTGGTATGAGTCATTTTCGGCACGCCGCTGAAAAAAGATTTTCGTGCTTGAATATTGTAAAATGATTAGACTAATAAAAATTGTCCGCTGGTTTCGATTTGTGAGTCTTTGGGTTGTTGAAAATATGGCAAATTGAAATATGTTTTTGACAAAAACTTTCTTGATTCTGCTTTAGGGCGGGGAGGGCTGGAGGCCTTTTATGGGAAACCTGATTCTTTTACGTCATGGGGAAAGTGACTGGAACCGGAAAAATATATTTACCGGATGGACCGATGTCGATATTTCAGAAAAAGGGATTGAGGAGGCCCGTTCAGCGGGTGAGCTTCTTCTTGATGCCGGAATCCTTCCTGATGTAGCTTTTACGTCGGTGCTGAAAAGAGCGATTCGCACGCTCTGGATTGTTCTCGATGGCATGGACCGGATGTGGATCCCGGTTCACCGCCACTGGCGTCTCAATGAACGTCATTACGGTGCGTTGCAGGGCCTGAACAAGGCGGAAACCGCAGAAAAGCACGGCGAGGAGCAGGTCAGGATCTGGCGGCGAAGCTATGATATTCCTCCACCGGAATTGGAAAGAAGTGACCCCCGCTTTCCGGGGCGGGATCCGCGTTATCGTGAGCTGGACCCCAAGATTATACCGAAAGCAGAGAGTTTGAAAGATACGGTCAAGAGGTTCGTCCCCTATTGGCAGGATGTGATCTGCCCGGTAGTTGCCAGCGGTCGGAATGTGCTGGTGGTAGCCCATGGAAACAGCCTCAGGGCTTTGGTGAAATATCTTGAGGACATTTCGGATGAAGAGATTCCAGGCCTGAACATACCTACAGGAGAACCGCTTGTTTACGATATTGATTCGGATCTGAATGTGCGGGGTCGTCGCTACCTTGGAAACGAGGAAGAGATCAGAAAAAAAATGGCCGCCGTTGCCTCTCAGGGGAAATCAGTTGGCGAGGAAAAATAAGTAAAAGTAAATGGGGCTTTTGGACTGTTTAGCAAGCGTGCTTTAGCTACGGTATTTTCGCGCCACGATTTTACCGGCGATGGCAATCAGATAACCGAGCCCGGCAAAGAGGATGATGGTGGCGCCGGCCGGGAGGTCCGGCTGATAGGACGCGGCCAGGCCTCCGGTGGTGAAAAGGGAACCGAACAGAACTGCCAGGATCATCATTTTGCCGAGGGTCCGGGAAAAATGACCGGCAATGGCGGCCGGCAGGGTGAGGAGGGCGATGACCAGGACCAGTCCCACTACCTGAATGAGAATGACGACGGTCAGAGCCACCAGACACAGCAGAAGAAGTGAGAAGAAATTGACATGGACGCCTCTCAGGCGCGCGAATTCTTCATCGAACGATACGGCCAGAAACTGCTTGTAAAACAGGATTGTAACCCCGACAATCCCCGCGTCCAGCATGGCGATCAGCCAAAGATCCTGGCGGGGAATCATCAGGATGTTGCCGAAAAGATAACTCATCAGATCAACGTTGTACCCTGGCGTTTGCGAGATGAACAGGATGCCCACGGCCATCCCCACGGCCCAGAGGGCGCTGATCATGATGTCCTCCTCGTGGCGCCAGTGAAGACTCACCCAGCCGATGATCAGGGCTGCAACGAGAGCAGCGATTATAGCGCCTCCAACCGGGTTCCCCCCGAAAAAATAGGCAGCCCCCATGCCGCCCAGAACCGCATGGGCAATCCCTCCGGCCATATAGCCGATTTTCCGCACAACTACATAAGAGCCGATGACGCCGCAGGCCAGGCTGGCGAGCAGGCTTCCCAGGAAGGCGTTCTGAAGAAAGGTCTGAGTCGTCAGGGCGTCAAGAAAGGCATCCATGGCTGTCCTGTTCTTCTTTGCTGGCGCTGTCGATTATGGTGTGGTGGTGGACCATCTGGAGGGGTGAGCCATAGAGGTCCTCGATCATCTTACCGCTGATGCGTGAAGTTGAATGACAGACCAGCCTGCGATTCAGACATGCCACCCGATTGATAAAATGCGAAATAAAACCGATGTCGTGGGAAACGACGATGATCGTGACATTTTCGTTCAGTTTTTTGAGAAGACCGAAAACATCCTCCTCGACTTTAGGGTCGATATTGGCAGTCGGTTCATCCAGGAGCAGGATTTTTGGTTCGCAGGCCAGTGCGCGGGCAATAAGAACCCGCTGAAGCTGCCCGCCGGAAAGTGAGGCGATCGGCCGGTGCTCGAGATTGAGTATTTCGGTTTGTGCCATCGCTTCCCGGGCGACAGCAATGTCCTTTTTCCTGAACCCGAAGACCGGCCTGGTCTGACCGAGCCGTCCCTGGAGAACAGTTTCTCGCACCGTAATCGGGAAATCCCGGTCAAAAAGGATAAATTGGGGCACATAGCCGAGTTGCTGATGTGCCTGTACCGGGGTCTTCCCCAGCACTTCAATTTTCCCGGAGAGAGGTTTCAAAAGCCCGAGAATCAATTTCAAAAGGGTGCTCTTACCTCCGCCATTGGGTCCGACAATGCCAAGAAATTCCTTTTCTTCGACTTCCAGATCGATTTCCTCGAGCACTGGAAAATCGTCGTAGCTGAAAGAAATATTTTCCAGAGAGATGATGGGTTTGGTCATGGCGTCATTGCTTTCGCGAATATCTTTGCGACCCGGATCAGGTTTTGGGGATAGTCTTCGGCCAGGGGGTCGACTGGTTCCACGCGCCCGCCGATGTCGTCGGCAATCATTCGGGCGGCTGCGCGGCTGAACTGTTTCTGCACGAAAATCACCCGGATCTTTTCTTCTTTGGCCTGCCGGATCAGCTGGGCCAGCGTTCGGGCGCCGGGTTCTTTCCCTTCGGTTTCAATAGCGATTTGTTGCAAATGGAAAGTCTCAGCAAAATACCCCCACGAGGGATGGAAAACTAGAAAGCGGCGGTTGCGGACCGGTGCGAGTGTGTGCCGGACCTCTTCCGTCAGGCGGTCGAGATCATTCAGAAAAGCATGGTAGTTGGCTGTCAGTTCTTTTTTATCGTTGGGAAGTTCCTCAATCAGGGCTTGGAGTATCAGACCGGCCATGATTTTCACCCGCGGAGGGCTGGTCCAGACATGAGGATCGAGAACGCCTTGCGCTTTCTCATGGTTTGCCTTTTCGTGGTCCTCGTGATTTCGTTCTTCCGATCCGTGGCTATGGGTAGCCATGGGTATGAGGTGGATGCCGTCGAGGGTATCGATTACGCGCAGGTGCGGATGGTTTGCCTGCAGGCGTTTCATCCAGATTTTTTCGAAAGGGCTGCCTATACTGAAATATAATTTTGCATTTGCCAGGTTTTCCATCTGCTTGGGGGTCGGTTCATAGGTAGCGGGACTTTCCCCAGGTCCGACCATGACCGAGACGGAAACCATGTCCCCGCCGATACGCTCAACAAAATATTTTTGGGGAAGTATGCTGACATAAACCGGCAGGGATGACCCTTGAGAAAAAACCGGTGCGGCCCAGAGAATCAGAGATGTAACCAGAGTGAAAAGGACAAAAATTTTTTTCATGACAAATCTTTCGGTAAAAGGCTGAGATTAAGGTTTCATTTCAGGCACTTTAAAAAAACTTCATGGCAGTCCTGGCATTCCTCCAGGGTGTGGTGCGCCAAAAAGCGCTCCATGTGTTGTTTTTGATGGGGATTCAGTATCCCGGTGCCGTGGCACAGTGGACAGGCGTTTTCCAACGCGGCAAGAATGGCGTCGCGAATAAATTCCGAGCGGTTGGAAATGCCCTCCATGGCTTTTTTCAGTGAAGCATCGACCTTGAAAGTGATGACGTCCTCTTTGCGTTTCATGATTTCATAGCCTTGGTTGGCGGGTGTTAAAAAAATGGCAAACATTTTTTATAATACAATGTATTACTTGGCTGTCAAATGAAAATCCGGCGGATTAATGTCGGCATTCAGGCAAAAAGCCAGATCAGGACGGGAACCAGAAATATCCCGGGAAGGAGGTTGCCGATGGGGAGTTTTCGAATGCCCAGCAGGTCGAGGCTGATGGCCGTGATCAGCAGTCCGCCGACAGCATTCATTTCCAGAACCACGGCTTTAGTGAGAATAACCTTGGCAAAGCCGGCAAGAAGGGTGATGGCACCCTGGTAGAGCGCCAGAGGGACAATGGAGAAAAGGACGCCGATACCGAGGGTCGAGGTCAGGGCAACAGAGGCAATTCCATCGAGGGCGGATTTGGCGTAGAGAATGGTTGGCGTACCTCCTAAACCGTCCTGAATTGAGCCCATGATGGCCATGGCGCCGACGCAATAAATCAGGCTGGCTGTGACAAAGCCCTGGGCTACCGTGCCGGACCCGGAAAAGCGTTTTTGCAGGCGCATGCCGAAATTTTCGAGGCGTTTCTCAATTCCGCAGGCTTCCCCAATCATGCCTCCGACAATCAAACAGCCGATCACAATCATGATCTGCTGACTTTTAAGGGCCATCTGCAGCCCGATAAGCAGTACCGCCAGTCCTAGCCCTGCCATGAGAGTTTTGCGCACTTTTTCGTTTAAGTATTTTCCAATGGCACGACCCAGAAGGCACCCGGCGCAAATTGCGAGAATATTTACTAATGTTCCCTGCATCAGCATCTTGTTATCTCCAGCGGCAATAGCAAATTACGCAAATTCAGAGTGCGGTAGAATGTAGGAATGAATCTACTACGAAACCAGTTGATCGGGCCACTTTTTCTCAGATTTTGACAAATAGTCCCGCTATTTGACATCAAATTCAAAAAAGTTCTCCTCGTTTTCCCAGGTCCTTTCCAATGGAAAAACAATTGGATGCAGTTGTCGACGGAACATTTAAGGTTATAGCAAAAGATTTGAGCAAAAAAAAAGCTGCCGATCTTTATCAGAACGGCAGCAAAGGGAGGAAAAAAAGGTTTTGTGGTGGTCAGGAGACCGCAGCCGGGTGAGAAAGGTCTGATCTAAAGCGTTTCAGCATGTCCTGAATTTCAAATGTTTGGTGGAAAAGAGCTTTTTCGGGCTCGAGTTTTTTATTCACAGGTTTTGTCTCGCTGTCGTTTGTCTGTTCTACAGAATCGCCACTTTGGTTTTGAGCAGCCAGGGAACTCATCTGGCCGATGTGGTCGGCAAGTTCATCCAGTTTTGCGATGGTTTTTTGACTGTTGGAGTCATCCAATTTGGCGGAGAATGTTTTCAGCAGGTTGGAAATTTCCTGAGCTGTCATTTCAATGGAATCACAGAGGCCAATGGCCTTGCTGAAAATGCCCTTGGATATTTTTTTGACAAACTCTCCCCGGCCGGACTCCAAAGCGAGATTCAATGCCAGAAGACGAGTTTGAATAGCCATTTCGTCAAAGATTTTAACCATGCCTTTGGTGCCAGGGCAGGTAATTTCTGTCATAGTATCCTCTCCAGGGTTGGTGGTTTTTTAACATTTTCCTAAAATTAAGCAATTAATATTCCAGAAATCGAAATTAAAATATAACCTGCTGAATTGATGCAGGAAAAACTGCTTTTGTGGCTAGGCCTTCCAGTTTCTCAATAGTGAGGTGTTTTATTTTTGCAATAATACTGTCGCAAAAAAGTGCAGCCAGCTAAAGGAGAGGCCAATTTTTTGAGAATTTATCCACAGGCGAAAATCGATACCGGTTGTTGAGGAAAAGGTTTTGGATGAGCACGGTTACTGGAACCGCAGCGGTTATTTGTTTTTTAGAGCAAAAAATTTGAACCGGGTTCATCATTGACTTTTCAACGGGCTCTTTTCGGCAACGTTTTTATTGCAGAATGTGGTCGATTATGCCCTTGAAAGTTTTGTTTTTACCGTCCTTGTTCAGAACCGTATGCTGGATTCCTTTCAGTGCTTTGGGGCGGTATTCCAGAACATCATTGATCCGGTCCACGACCGAATGGTGAATGACAGGATTGTCGGCCGGTGATGGCCTGTCATCGGCATTGACCCTGACCTCCCGAGTGCAGAGCGTGGCCCTTGCGACGGGCCACCAGCGGTCTTTGGGGTGGGCTTTCCCGCGATGATTCGGTTTCAGGAAGACATCCTCCAGGTCGATCCGGAAATCTCCGTGAGGAGATTGGAGGGGTGTGTAGTCAATAGCCCTGGGGTTTTGGGTGGTGAGGCCGATATCTCTTTTCTCAATTTCCGCGAGCATGAATTCGAGGGTCAGGTCGGAGAGGCCGTCGTACCAGAACCCTCCGCCGATGTCGGAATGAGCGCCGGGGAACCAGATCTCGGTGACCCGTTTATCCTTATTCATGAGGGTAGGAAGAAAAGCGGTTCTGTTTTCATCGAGAGATACCAGGTGAAGAGCTTCCTGAATATAGGGGGAAATCGTTCCGTTCTCAAAAACCACGTCGGAGACCGGTTTTTTCTCATCCTCCAGGTTGGGAATGCCGGTAGATGCGACAGTATCGAAGACACCCAGAAAGCGGATTGGTTTCGGTGTGGTATTCACGGGGACATACTTTGCAATCACCGTGGCAAAACGGCGCGCAATGGCTGCTCCCCGACTGAAGCCGAAAATGAAGATCTGATCGCCCGGCTGGTATACCCGCCCCAAGTCTTCTCCAGCATTTTTTATAATGCGCCCGACATCGAGATTGCCGGGGGCCAGCCCGGCATTGAAAATCCGCTGTAAAAAATTTCCGTAGGTGCCGACGCCGGAATAATAGAAACTGTGCTGGTTGTCGGTGCGGGCCTGATTCTGCAGATTGCCGCCAAACAGGACATGCAGTTTCAGAATGTTGGTGATGCCGCTGTCCTCCATATCCCCCAGTCCGAACCATTCCCTTTCCTGTCTGGCATCGTTGGGATGGTTGCAGGTGCCATCAAAACAGATAATGATATTTTTGCCCATGGGCTCCTCCTTGAAGACCTTGATCTTTCCTTACGGTTGAATTTCTTAAAAATACTGAACAGATCTTAAAAAATGGCAATCTTGACAGGATGTTTATATTTCTAACTCAAATCTCGAGATCGTCAATGCCTTTGAATAAAAAGCCGCTTTCAGTGTTGGAGTTGCTTGTTTTAAACGGGGTAATTTGTTATTTTTCAGGAGCCTTCAGGCGATTGAAAATGTTTTTCCGAGGGTGAACATATCGGTGTTCAAAATGAGGTTTATGGTTGTGATTCCAGTATCGCAGGCATGGACAAAATGTCGTACTGCAGGCAGAACGGATGGCTGGGAAAAACATGAATCAGGCCAAAGAAAAAAGTAAAACCACCGGCAGAAAGAGCGGTTTATTACCCAAGGACACGCTGACCACTTCGGGTAAACTCGGGACCTTCGCGGGGGTTTTTACCCCCAGTATTCTCACTATCCTCGGAATTATCCTTTTTCTGAGGCTTGGGTTTGTGGTGGGAAACGCAGGCCTTGGCATGGCTCTCCTTATTATTCTGCTGGCCAACACCATTTCGGTTTTCACTACCTTCTCTCTAGCCGCCATTGCCACCAACCTGCATGTCAAGGGGGGCGGGGTCTACTACCTGATTTCCAGAACCCTCGGCATTGAGTTCGGAGGGGCCCTCGGGCTGGTGCTCTTTCTGGCCCAAGCGGTGTCCATCGGTTTTTACTGTGTGGGATTCGGCGAGGTCATGGTCGGACTTCTGCCTCAAACAAGCTGGCTTTCCGCCCAGCTCATTGCTGCTCTATCCATTCTTTTTTTATTTTTCTTTGCCTGGCTGGGTGCGGACTGGGCCACGCGTTTTCAGTATGTGGTCATGGCCGTTCTGGTTCTGGCTCTTTTTTCCTTCTTTGCCGGCGGGATCCTTCGCTGGAGTCCCTCTACCTTGGCTGCTAACTGGTCTTCAACGCTCGGCTGGCCCCTCTTCTGGCCGCTTTTTGCCATCTTTTTCCCGGCGGTGACCGGCTTCACCCAAGGCGTCAACATGTCCGGCGACCTTAAAACCCCTGGGGAAAGCCTCTCCAGGGGGACTTTCCTCGCCGTCGGCCTGTCTATCCTGATTTATTTTGGAGCGGCTGTTGTTTTTGCCGCTTCGGTGCCAACCAGGACGTTGCGTCTGGATTATGGAGCCATGGGGTCGGTTGCCCTGTTCAGCCCGTTGATCAGCGCCGGGGTTTTAGCGGCAACGCTTTCATCCGCCATGGCTTCATTCCTCGGCGCGCCCCGGATTCTCCAGTCTCTTGCAAAAGACCGGATTTTCAAGGTTCTGAACCCGTTTGCCAAAGGCGAGGGTGCGACCAACAACCCGCGCAGGGGGGTCTGGCTTTGTCTTGGCATTGCTCTGGGGGTGGCTGCTTTGGGCAATCTGAACCTGATCGCCGGCGTCGTCTCCATGTTTTTCCTTATCTCCTACGGGTTGCTCAATTACGCCACATATTACGAGGCCCGGGCCGCGAGTCCGTCCTTCCGTCCCCGAACTCGGTTTTTTGACAAACGGCTCAGCCTTGCCGGGGCCCTCCTCTGCCTGATCACGATGTTGGCGATCGATTGGAAGGCGGGAGCTGTGGCCGTGGCGGTCATGTTTGCGCTCTATCAGTATCTGCGCCGAACGGCCGGGCCCTCACGCTGGGCCGACAGCCGCCGCTCGTATTATTTGCAGCAGGTTCGCCAGAACCTTTATGCCATTGCCGCCGAGCCTGAGCATTCTCGGGACTGGAGGCCTCAGATCCTGGCCATTTCGGAAGATCCTGCCAAGTGGCCGAACCTGCTGCGTTTTGCCTCGTGGATGGAAGGGGGGAGCGGACTGACCACTCTGGTGAGAATTCTGGTGGGCGAGAACGGCCATATGTACAAGAGAAAAAGCGAAGCTGAAAAGAAACTTGTTCTGGATATCGGCGAGTCAGGCCGCAAAGTGTTTCCTCTGGTCTTGACAGCCCCCTCTTCTGAGGCTGCTTTTGAGCTGTTGCTGCAAAGTTACGGGATTGGCCCCCTCAAGGGGAATACACTGCTCATGAATTATGCCGGAGGCGCCGAACAGAAAATTCTTGGACCGGAAAGTCTGCACAGGGGGCGGAGCATTTTGGCGGCCAATCGCCTCGGTTTCAACTTTGTTCTCCTGAAAGGGGGGAAAGAGGAGTGGGAGTCTCTCGATTCCAGCCTGCCGGGAGAAAGGCGTATCGACATCTGGTGCAATGGCGGGGCGTGTACGGGTTTTCTGTTGCTGATGGCTTACCTGATAAAGCGCGACTCTTTCTGGGAACAGGCAAAAATCCGAGTCCTGGCATCTTCCGGCGGGAAGTCGGCAGAACAGGCCGAGGAACACCTCAAGCAGATGCTGACCGATGTCCGCATTGAGGCGGAACCGTATGTTGTTCCAAAGTTTACACCCGAAATTCTGCTCGAAAACTCGCAGAATGCCTCAATGGTCCTCATGCCGTTCCAGCCGCGGGGGGAGAATATCCTAAATCCGTTCGGTCGGCCGGTGGATGAGCTGTTAAAAGGTCTTCCGGTCACCGCCATGATATTGGCGGCAAAGGACATTGATCTGGACGTTGAGCCGGAAGAAGGGGGGGCAGCGGAACTTGCCATGGCCGGGGATGCCCTTGAGTTCGCCCGGAAAGAACTGCAAAACACAGAGGAGGAAGCGGTCCGGTTCGGTGAAATCTGGGAGGAGAAGTTTCAACAGCTGCTCAGGGCGCAGATGGCCGAGAAACCTGCTGATGAAACCATGGTTCTCAAAATGGAAAGTACTGAAGCCCGTAAAAGGACTATCGCGGCGTCGCGAGAGGTGGCCAGGACTGAAGAAAAGGTCGAAATCGCTTCGCGCTATCTAAAAAAAGTACAGGCAAAACATGGAATAACCTCGGTTCCTGAGCCCAGGAGCGAACTGGCCTGGCCCACTGATCGAAATGGGGAGGAAAAACCTTCCGCAGCCGTTGTGAAACCTGAGAAACCCTCGGCCTCCGAGCCCAAAAGCGAACGGGCCTGGCCTACCCAAGAAAAGGGTGAGGAAAAACCTCCCCCAACTGTTGTGAAACCTGAAAAGTCACCTGAAAAATAACCGTTTTCCCCCTTGTGAGTTTTCCGGGAAAGGGGTTCCCGCTTATCAAAAGAACAGGGCAAGCAGAAGGCAGGTAATGGCTAAGGTCCCAACGACACAGGCTATTTTAAGCCAGGCCATTTTTTTTTCCAGTGAAATACCCTGTGGTGTCTTTGCTGTCTGTTGTTTTTTTCTTTTTGTCATTCGTTTTTACCCAAAGCCGGATAAAATATAATTTCAACTTTAACCTGGATCCGTGGGTTGGGGCCGGGAAAAGAGTGTAAGTGCTTTGGCAGATCAATGACTTGCGCTCTTGCCCGGTTAGAACTCACGGATTCCGATTTTATATCATATCCTGAAGCCTGTGTCAGTTCCAGGCTCGCTTTTCAGGCGGTTTTTAATGGCGGACTTCGATCCGGGTGGAGCGGGGCAGGCCCATGAGCCGACCTTTGCGGTCGACGAAGAGAGCGTCTATTCCCAGTGGGAATTCCTGGTTGATTTCCTTGAGATAGAGAAGTTCTTTAAACGGCAGGCCACGGATCAACGGTTCTGCAAATCCATCCACACCCGGTCCGCTGAAGCGGATGCCCGATAAAGCGTATGAGTCTCTTTCGAGAAACTCTACGCCATAAACAAGAGTGGCCCCTTGTTCCGGGCAGTCCAGGGATCCTCTTTTAAGGGCTACTATTTCGCCGCAGCTTTTCCCTTGGGGGGCCGCAAAGAAATCGGCTTCGCAGGGAACGGAACGGCGACTTTGGGTCGTCATCCGGATCTGTTTTTCAAGTTGGATATCCTGAGACACTTGGGTTAAGCAGTAGGTGGTTTTACGGCTCAGCAGAGGCCGTAGAACCAGAACCAAGGGGTCGAAAAACTCTTCCGCCTCGGGAGCAAAAGGAAGGTCAAGGATTTTCCCCGGCATGCTCAGGGCGTTGATGATGGTCTGAAATACGGCTTGCGATCTGTCGCACGTCTTTTCCATGGTATGTCTTTTGTCCCAGCTTCTGGCCGATCTTCTCAAGGGCGCAATACTTTCAACCACATGAAAAGTAATGAAAATATGTTTGGTTTCAGCAAAGGCCGTGTGATTTTTTGGTTAAATCACACGGCCTTTTTCACGTTGAGGCTGTTGCGGGATGTTTTTTCATGAGACGGGTAAAGATGGGTATTGCAAGGAAATAAACGAACAGGTAAAGCAGCGGGGAAAGCAGGAGCCATGCGAAAACGGCTTTGACATCGGCAACCAAAAAGAGTCCCAGAGAGTCCAGTGGCTGCTGGAGTGAACTGAAGGACAGGTTTGCAAGCAAGAGAGGTTCCCCAAAGGGAAAAAGTTTCTGCCCAATCCAGAAAAAAGGGATGATAAGAGCAATCTGAAAAGGCCAGGCCAGGTAATTGGCTACCTGGATGGCCACATGGTTGATCCTCAGCAGATGGGCAGCAATAGCGCAGAGTATGGTGGGTCCCCAGGGGCAGGGCAGCATGCCGATGGTCAGGCCCAGCGCCATGGCGCAGGCCAATTTTTCCGGGGTAAGCCCCTGCCTCAGAAGTTCCGTTATCGGTTGACGGATCTTTTTCGCGAAAAAAGCCTTCAAAAAAGGACGACTCCAGGATATATGAAAATTTTTTTATAATCGATCCTCGTGGACATGGAAGAATACCACAGAACCTGTCACGTCGCTACGTCCGGTGTAAACGAACAGAATCATCCACACCATCTGGAGGAAAATAAGCATCAACGGTTCCCAGATGGAGCGGACACCGGCCAGAATGTCCGGTGCGGGAATCGTTTCAGAAGCGAACAGCCAGGCAATTCCGAAAGCATAAAAAATGGAGATAACGCTCATTTTCTGATAAGCGGTAATTTTGGAGCTTCCCCGGTAGTCGGCGCGGAGGAACTCGGAGAACAGCCTCCATCCCTGGGTGAGAAGGGTCCCAAAGAGGAAAGCGGTCAGGAAATGGGAAGAAAGATAGAGCAGGCTCAGGACTGAGCCCGTAGCCACATAAAATACCGCTGTCAGGGCCTGCACCGGGACAACCTTTCTGCCCTCCAGTCCACCGGCGTAGGCGATCTTTTTAGTGCTTCCGAAAAAGACGAAGTTCCAGCGCGAAAATACTTTCTGCAGAAACGGCGAGCATTCCTCTAGGGGTTTTCCGTAGCAGCAGCCGTAACTGATGCAGGCCAGGCGTCCGAGACCTTCGCCGATGCAATAGGCAATACTCATGGCGGCCAGAAAGGGAATAACCGGAATCGCTCGGCTGTGTTCGAAATATGGCAGGTGGTTGCACAGAACCGCCAGCCACGGAGCCACAAGAATCCCGGCAAACGAAGCTCCGCCAACGGTGAAGGTGTGGGCTTTTTTTTCGACCCAGCGGGCTATCAGCCGTGATGCCGGAACGCAGATGCCCAGAATCATCATGACCAGAAAAAGACTTTTGCCGAGGGGCAGATTAATGGCCCCCTGCAGAATGAGAAAAAGCGTGACCGCGGCCAGATAGGCGTTGGCTGTCAAGAGACCGTAATAAGTCAGATTGACTCCCTGCCAACTGCCGTTTTTCTCTCTTCGAATGGGAATCGAGGCAAACATCTGCCAGCGCTCATGGGGGAGTTTGCGGAAGCCCCAGTTGAGATAAAGGAAAAAGAGCAGGGTCATAATTGCCAAAAAAATAAAATTGCTCATGGAGCCCTCCCGGCTCTGTGGTTATCGTTGATCGGTTCTTGCCGGTCCTCGGGCATGGCGATCAGGGAACGAACCTGAACGTCGGTTTCAACCAGGGGGTGTCCGAATCCCGCCGAGAAGCGGCTCGGAATGTCCCGGCGCAACTGGTTGCGGACCAGGTCTTCGGCAAATCTGATTCGGTCTTTTTGGAAGAGAAGGATGTCCGTACTGCTGCCGGGACGAAAAAGGCTTTTCGGCGTGCCCTTTTCCAGGAACATGGAACGGTACAGGGGCGATGG
This sequence comes from Desulfuromonadales bacterium, assembly GCA_963665915.2. GTDB lineage: Bacteria > Desulfobacterota > Desulfuromonadia > Desulfuromonadales > JAAYDE01 > JAFGRU01. Next base: position 30,439 of record CAXXSG010000013.1, on the reverse strand, counting down.
ATCATCGTAGCGCACTTTGGAGTAGCACTGGATGATGTCTCCGATCATCAGCGCCACCACTTCGATCATGGCCACCAGGCCGACTTTGCGAGCCGCCGGGAACATCGGTATTGATAATGGTGACCACCCTGCGGTTTTTTGAATAAGGGGTAGCCATGCGGACCACGGCGCCCGGGTTGCAGGAGTGATAGCGGCCGTCGATTTCATAAAAGTCGACCACCTCACCTGCCACCGGCGTGTGGTTGAAGTGGTATTTATCCGGGTGTCAGGCGGAAAATGGCGAAATCGCCGCCGGAGAAAGTTTCCAAGCCAGCGATTTTTATCCACTGCCCAGCAATTCTTCCAGTCTGAAAAAACTTTCCCTTTGATGAACAGTTCCGAAATCGTTTCCAGAGAGCCGACCAGAACCCGTGAATCCGCCGGGGAGACAATGGCCCGTGGTTCCTCCGGCATGGGCCGGCATTCCCAGTAACGGATCTTGCGTTCGAAAACCTTGCGGACCGTGTTGAAATAGGCCGGTGGCCTCAGGCACTCGCGAAAATTAATGCCGCTGGATTGAAGGAAATTGCGCCCTGCCGAAAAGCTGATGCCCCAGAGGCAGGTCGTAGTTCAGGAAGCCGAGCAGAGCCGATGTCCGGGCTTCCGTGAGCTTCCTGAACACATAGGGCGCTTTTTCGCGGATCGGGTGGTAAATAAACCGCACCAGCCGGTCGCCCAGAGGTTTTTCTTCAATCACCTGTCCGCTAAACCGCTCGATGTAATGATGCAGCATGGTCATGATCATCCTGTTTTTTAAAGGTTTTGGGCTGATTGTCCGCCGTATCGGCATGGATGGAGATAAGCAGCAGGTCGATCACTTTCAACAGTTCCTCAAGAGAGGCCTCCTCCTGAACGATTTTTTCTTTGAGGCGCGGCAGAACTTCGTCGGCAATGGCGTCTTCCTGAATCTCGTGGAAAGCACGGCGGATTGATTCGTCCCCGTTGCGGGACCGTTCCTGCAGACGGCGAATATCCTTTTCAAGAAAATCGAGGGCTTCTCCGGTCTGCTGATTGCGCAGAGTCGCGCGGTAGTATTGTTCAGCGCCCGCGTTGAATTCCCCGGCCTGGGCGAGCATCGGAGATTTGATGTTGAGTTCCTCTAGAATCCCCCGGGTCAGCCTGCCGGCGCAGGAGTGCTCTTCGGGTGCGGTCAGGCGCCGCTCAAGATCCTCCATGGTTTCTTCAAGATTCAGTGTCTCTATCAGGTCGGCCCCGTCTTCACGGAGCACCGCCAGCAGCGCAAGCCGGAATTCGTGATTGTAAACCCTCAGGTATTTTGGATGGCGTCGACTGTTCCGGGTGCGTCCGGTCTTCTTGAGGATGTGCCTCAACATCTGGTTTCGGGAGTTTTTCCAGACGAAAAAGGTCGGCAGGCCGATGGCGGCGCCGAAGAAAATCTGGCGTCTTTCACTCTCCGTTGTCGGATTGTCCGGGATGTGGCGGTGGGTTATTTTTCCCTCGGCCATGTATTTGAAAGCCAGGGCCGTAATCAGCACCTGGAGGTTGGTGGCGTGCTCAAGGTCCTGTCCGAAACCCTTGAAAAGGCTGTAATGGCGGCCTTCAAAGCCGGAAAAGCCGAGTTGGGAGAACTGGCGCTGGCGGTAGAGGAGATAGACCGACATACGGCGGTCGAAAATCCCCATGTCGCCGAGGTCGTTTTTCAGGCGATCCTGGTTGCCGAGAGTGCCGTCGAAGGCCGGACTTCTGTCAGTGCTGAGAAAACATGCCGGATAGTCGATCAACCGGAAATCGGGGACAAAATCCCCTTTCAAAGAAAAGACCGAACCGAGGGTGTTGTCCAGCCATTCCGGGCCGAAAGGTGTCATAGAGTGCCCGAAAAAAGAGAGGTTGGCTTTTTTCTTCCAGCGTCGCCACATTTTGCGCAGGTGGGTATAGTCGAGTTCGTGAGGAAGGAAACCGAGAGCCCTTTCCGGATGAAAATCGGTAAAGCCGAGCCGGTAGGGGGCGGCGCTGTAAATACCGACGAACAGAGGCAGAAAATGCTCGACGATTTTGGCGGTCAGGTCGCCCAGGTATTTTTCTTCGTTGGCCCCGAAACCGGGATTTTCCGCGGCGAGGCAGGCGGAGAGCTTGCGGCTGCCAAGGCTGACATGAGTGCCGTTGTTGGCCAGGCTGATGTTGGAAGCGTCGGGCAGCACCACGAGGTTGTTGGCGATGATCCCTGCTTCCTTGAGCTTGAGGACGGCGTTGAACTGGCTTCGGGTCAGTACTTCATGGCAGAGGTGCATGTACTGATGTTTCTGCTCGCCCCGGGACCAGCCCGACAGGCAGGGGCTCATGAACAGTTCCCGGTAATAAGCGTCGGAGACGAGACGGCTCAGAGTTTTCTGGCGCACGGGGGGATGGGGCGCGGAATAAATCAGGGCTTTCTGCCCGTTTTCCTCAAGGTGAAATTTTTTGTTGGCGTACTGAATCAGAAGTTGGGTGAGGAGAAAGCGTTTGGCGGTTTCCCGGGCCAGCCCTCTGCCCATGCCGTGATCCGGCTTCAGGGACACGACGTGAAACGAAAAGGTTTCCGGCGAAGTGTTATCGCTGAGGAGGTGGTTCATCAGGCGCTGACCTGTCCGATAGACCAGCGGCGGGACATCGGCCCGGCTGCCGATGACATCGGCCAGAGAGAGTTTCAGAAGATAGCTGATCGGCACGCGGATGAAGTCGGAGGGGTTCTGAACCCCGCAAAAGAAACGGTCTGCGTCCTGGCGCTTCCCGCCTTCGGGACTCTCTTTGTCGGCCAGCAGATCGGAATCGAAAATCCGGTTGGCAAAAGGGCTCAGGGCTTCCCTCGGAAACCGGACCCAGCTGTTTTCCCAGATATTCCCGCGGTTTGTGTAAAGGAACTGCTCAAGGCCCGAGACCGTTTTGCGGGAGGCTTCCCCGGCTTTTTCCCGGCGCATGATGTTGGCGAAATATGTGGATTGTTCAATGATTTGTGGAAGATCGACAGAGGCTCGATTTCCCTGCACCGCCACCTGCAGTTCGGTCTCCGAGCCGGCCGTAGTATCGTCCCCGGCAAAAGGGAGCGTGGCTATGAGGCTTTCCGATGAATCATTGGAGACTCCAACTTGAGCCAGCATTTCCAGCTGTTTCTGTTTAAGTGCCGAAAAGGAGGGCCGACCGGTGTTTTCCAGGTGTTGGGCCAGAGAGTAGGGATAATTTTTTTTGATCATGTTTGCCCCGATTCGTTTGTCTGCTCATAATATTTTATTTGGGATTATTACAAGCAAAATCTGGGCGAGATATGTTCGGAACTTATTAAATTTACATGAAAATTTGGTGAGGAAAGGGGAGAGATAAACGCAAGCCTAACCCTGGCAGCAGAAAGCCCTGCAGGATTAAAAAAGCTTTGGCGGCAAAATGCCACTGAAATGGTTACAGGGCTTTGCAGAAAAATTGGATCTTTCCGGAAAAATGGGTTGATTCAGAGTTTGAAATTATAGGGCAATAGTTCCCGGGCTGGAATCAGGACAATCTCCCCGGAATATTCAAAAATTACAATAATTTTTTCTCCGAATTCATGGATAACCTGTCGGCATGCCCCACAAGGTGAGAAATCTTTACCGTTTGCTGCGACCGCAATGGCCAGGAGATCGCCGGGTCCGTAGCCCTCGGAAACCGCTTTGAAGATAACAGCACGCTCGGCGCAGACCGTCAGGCCGTAAGAGGCATTTTCAACATTGCAGCCGGTAATGATGTTTCCGTCTTTCACCAGTAAGGCGGCTCCTACCTTGAAGCCTGAATATTTACAATAAGCATGTTCTTTCGCCACACCGGCTTTTTCGAGAAGATCGAGATAATTCGAATGATCAGCAGGAGTGAGATCCAGCTCGGTACGAATTTTAAGATTGTTCATGGTGTCTTTTCATTTCGTTTCAAGACGTTTGTCCCGCAAGGTTTTTTGATTCATGGAGGCGTGGATGAAAAAAGTCACAGGTAAACGGCCGCTCACCTCATTTTTGAATACGCAAAGGAAAAGGTTCGGTACGGAGTGTTTCCAGGGCGACCCGGATAGCATTGCCCACAGCTTTTTCCTTCTCTTCGAGTGCCACGCGCTCCCCCACGCTGCGCTCGGCCAGTACCCCGCAGACGCATCCCGCGGACAGGCCCAGAACGCTCGACTGCTTGAACAGGGTCCCGGCTTCCATCTCGTAATTGAGTATATTCAGGCGGGAGTATTCATCCGTTATTCCCTGAAGATGGCGAAGCAGATGGGGGTTGGCCGAAGATTCGGTGCGCTCCTGGCCTTCATAAAAAGTGTCCGTCGAAGCCGTGATCCCGAGGCGATAATCGATCCCCAGGCGCTTGGCCGCCTCGACCATGCACACCGTCAGAAAAGGATCGGCCACGGCCGGATATTCTTTCGGCGCAATGTCGTCAGCCGCTCCCTGCCGACATAATGCCGCTTGGGAGATTATCACTGATCCGACTTTGATGTCGGGCTGGATGGCGCCGCAGGTCCCAACCCGAATGATCTGTTTGATGCCGATCTGGCACAACTCGTTGATCACGATGGAGAGGCTCGGAGCTCCCATCCCTGACGTACAGGAAAGGAAATGCCTGCCTTTTTTCAACCGGCAGAGGTAGCTGTTCAGGCCACGATTTTGTGACAGAGTTTTTTCACAGGAGACACCCTCCGTTTCTTGCGCAATCTGTCGTGCCCGGTCCGGATCACCCGCAAGAAGGGCTACCGTCGGGGGAGAAGGGCCTAGGTCCTGCCGACCAAAACCAATGTGATAGAAATGTTGGCCCGTCATCTGTTCACACTTTCCGTCCCAGCCACACGACCCGTCCGAGGATGCGCAGCTGATGGAGCTTCTCTTTTGCCACTTTCAGCGGCGGATACTTGTTGTTGTCGCAGCGGATCCAGACGCTGCCGTCCATATCCCGCTGCAGGCGCCGGGGGATCAGCTCCCCTTCCAGCAGCAGCAGGAACACCCCGTCCGCCGGAATCCTTTTCTCCCGGTCGACCAGCAGCAGAGCGCCATCGGGGATGAAGGGCTCCATGCTGTCTCCGCGGCTGGTAGTCAGAATCAGATTGTCCTCCCCCAGACCGATCTCTTTGAGCCAGCCTTTTTTGAAAGCCAGGTGATCCACGATCTGATCGCTGGATAGGGTGCCGCCTTCGCCGACCGTAATGTTGAATCTTGGGACCAGGGCGAAGTCCCGGGCTTCTGCGACCGTCCCCATCTCCTCCCGCATCATCGGTTCCCGGCCGCTCAGCAGCCAGTCGATGGAAACCCCGGTCTTGTCGGCGATAAGGCGGAGATTGTTGGGGTTGGGGATGGTTCCCTCTTTCCAGACCCTGGCGAAAGAGCCTTTGGAGAGGCCGATGTGGGCCGCCCAGGAAAAAGGGCTCTCCCCGTCCATGAGCTGTTTGAGGCGGGCGTGAAATTCGGGTTCCTTGTACATTTTTTGAGCTACTCCTTGGGAAAAGTTCTAAAATTAATATTTTAGTGTTGACATTAGACCTTTTAAGGTTTAATTTTAGACCATCGAGGTTCAAAAAATAGACCTTTTGAGCTTCTGATTTGTTACTGAAAAATAACACAGGTCTAATTTTAGTCCAAGTGCTTCCTGAAATTAAAACGTGAAACCCTGTTAGCGAGGAGAAATGAAAATGGTCGAATGCAGCGTTAAAACCCAGTTGAATGGCAAATCTTTTATCTACCGTTACGGCATCCTGGTCGATGATTTCGATACCGGGCGGTCCCTGATCAACCGCAAACGAAAAGTCCGGCGCACAGAAAAACGTGTGAGGTAGCTTCTCCGTCAGGAGGTCTCCCCGTGCTCGTTTTCCCGGAACCGGCGAGCGTGTTCTTCGGCATTTTTCCCGAAAACCAGCCAGTAGAACACGGGAATAACCACCAGGGTAAAAGCGGTTGAGGCGAAAACCCCGAAAATGATCGACCAGGCCAGTCCGGAGAAGATCGGGTCCAGGGTGATGATCCAGTTCCCCAGCAGTGCACAGGCCGCGGTCAGAAGAATCGGCCGCAGGCGAACCGCGCCGCTTTCGACAATCGCATCCTGCAGGCTGAGCCCTTTTCTGAGTGAGTTATGAATAAAATCGATGAGGATAATGGAGTTTCTGACCACGATTCCGGCCAGGGCTATCATCCCGATCATGGCGGTGGCGGTGAAAAAGACCGGCGTGCCGTAACCGCCTACCGGCCTGTCGAGGAGCAGGTTGAGAAGGAAAAAGCCTGGCATGATGCCGATCATGGTTAACGGGATGGCAGCCATGATGATCAGGGGGATGGAATAGGAGGCGGTCTCTATCAGCAGAAGAATGAAAATGCCGATCAACGCTGCGCCAAAGGCAATTCCCAGATCCCGGAAGACATCGACAGTGATATTCCATTCCCCTTCGCCGTTCCAGACGACATGGGCTCCGGGTGGAAGGGGGTTGTCCCTGAAATGGCCGGAGAGGTCGAGGATCGCGTTGGCCGGACTTACGCCCGCCGCCTCGGCGAAGATATAGACCACCCTGGCCAGGTTTTTGTGGTAAATGGTCGGCTCCAGGCCCCCTTTCTGGAAACTTCCGAGTTCGGAAAGGTGGATCAGTCTACCATATCTCCCCCGCAGGGAGAGGGATTGCAGGTCCGCCAGTGACGAGCGTTCTTTCCGGGGGAGACGCAGCATGATCTGGAGAGGGTTTCTTTCCGAATCGACATGGAGCGTCCCGGCGGCGGAACCGCGCAGGGCGATGGCCAGGGTCCGGGCGATCTCGGCCACGGCGATGCCGTTCAGGGCGGCTTTTTCCCGGTCCGGGACGAAACGGTATTCGCTCTGCGGAAACTCGACGCTGTCATCCACGTCAACCACCCCATCCATCTGCAGCATCCTTTCCCTGATTTGCCGGCCGGCAGCGATCTGTTTTACATAGGGAAGGCCGGCATCGGCATACACCTCGGCGACCAGGGTGGAAATTACCGGGGGGCCGGGAGGGGCTTCGACGATCTTCAGGTTGGCCCCGAAAGACTCGGCTATTCCGGTCAGATCGTGGCGTAGGCGCAGAGCGATCTCATGGCTTTGTTGGCTACGCTCCCCTTTGGGCGCCAGGTTGACACGGATATCTGCCATGTTGGGTGCCTGGCGGAAATAGTAGTGGCGGACCATACCGTTGAAATCAATGGCGCTGGCCGTCCCTACATAGGCTTCGAAGTCAGTCACCTCATTTACCCGCCCCAGGTAATCCTCTAGTGCCCGGACTGCACGGTCGGTCTCCTCCAGGGTGGTCCCCTCCGGCATGTCGATGACGAGTTGAAACTCGTTCTTATTGTCGAAAGGGAGCATCTTCAGGGGAACGAGTCCGAAAACTGGCAGGAGCATGGAGGCGACCATGAGAAGCCCGATCCCGCCCATGAGGAGCCAGGCCTTTTTCCGGGTGGCGAGAAAAGGGTTCAGAGTTTTCCGGTAAAGGCGGTAAAAGCGGCTCTCTTCGATGGGCCCGTCCTCCTCACCCTTGCCGTACTGGCTCCTGAGCAAACGGTAGGTCATCCACGGGGTGACGGTGAAGGCCACCACCAGGGACATGACCATGGTAAGGGGGACATTTATGGCCATCGGGCGCATGTAGGGGCCCATCATCCCGGTGATGAAAAACATCGGCAAAAACGAGACGATGACGGCCAGGGTTGCCAGGATGACCGGCGGCCTGACCTCGTCCACCGCTGACAGTACGGCATCCCGTGGGGGTTCTTTGCGCATTTTGAAATGGCGGTAGATGTTTTCCACATCGACGATCGGATCGTCGACGAGGAGACCCAGGGAGAGGACGAGGGCAAAGAGGGTGACCCGGTTGATGGAATAGCCGAACAATAAATTAAAGAGAAGGGTCAGGGAGTAGATGATCGGAATGGAGACCGCCACGATAAGGGCCTCCCGCCAGCCGAGGGAAAAGAAGATGAGCGCCAGAACGGTGGTCACGGCGATTCCCAGGTGCATGATCAGCTCGTTGACCTTGTGGTTGGCGGTTTCGCCGTAGTTGCGGGTCACCTCGACCTGGACCCGGTCGGGGATAATCACCCCCTCCATCCTACGTACCCTGGCGATGACCTCTTCCGCCACGGTCACCGCGTTGGTCCCTTTTTTCTTGGCTACCGCAATGTGGACTGCCTGATATTCCCGTTCGGGAGTTTCGTTCCCCTGCGGATGGGCCGGTCCGAAGCGCAGGCGGGTATAGGTTCCGGCCTCGGCCATGCCGTCCCTGACCTGGGCCACGTCCCGCAGATAGACCGGCGTCCCCCCGCTCACCCCGACCACCAGCCCGGAAATTTCCTGCGGCGTACGGAAAAAGGCCCCGCCCCGGACGAGAAACTCCCGGTTGCCGCGCTGAAAACCACCGGCCGGGATTTCGACATTGGCCCTGTGCAGAGCTCTTTCCAGGTCGAGCAGGGTCAGACCGCGGGATTGGAGCTCCTGCGGGTGGACATTAATTCGCATCTGGCGCGGCCGCCCGCCGATGATCTCGGTGACGCTGGTGTTCTTAACACCCTGAAGGCGGTCGACCACTTCTTCGGCCACACGTCGCAGTTCGTGATCCGAGAGGGCGTCGCTGTAAAGGGTGAGGTTGACGATGGGAACGTCATCCACGGCTATCGGCTTGACCACCCAGCCGGTCACACCGGGGGGGATCAGATCCTGATGGGTGACGATCTTGTTGTGCAGCTTGACCAGGGAGGCAATGCGGTCTTCACCGACAAAAAAACGGGCCGTTACCACGGCCATGTCGGGGCGAGACATGGAATAGACATATTCCACCCCGTCCACCTGCCAGAGAAGCTTTTCGAGGCGCGTGGCCACCAGCTTTTCCACCTCTTCGGCTCCGGCACCGGGCATATGCACATACACATCGGCGAGGGGGACTTCGATCTGCGGCTCTTCCTCCCGCGGGGTGAGGATAATCGCCGACAGACCCGCCAGAACAGAAAGGATAATCAGGATGATGGAAAGGTTGCCGCCCAGAAATTTATCGACGATGCGGCTCGCCAGGGAGTGTTTTCTGTCGGATGCTTTTTCCATCAGGAGTCCTCAACCCGGAGGCCGGGCCGGACTTTTTCCAGGCCGTCCACGACGATGACATCGCCGGGATTGAGGCCGGACAGGATTTCGGTCTGTTCCCCCACCCGGCGTCCCGTTTTCACCAGGCGCAAACGGACGATATCCTTATCCACAACGAAAAGCCCGAATAACTGGCCCCTTTCCACCAATGCGGTTGTGGGAACCAGGAGGGTTGAGAGAAGCTGGTCCTTGAGAAAAATGCGGGCGAATAGGCCGGCCCTGAGGTCCTTGCCATCTTCCAGGGCCAGGCGGAGCGGAAAAGAGCGGTTCTGCGGGTCCGAGGCGGCGCTGATCTCTGTGATCCGGCCCTTGAATTTGCGGTTGAGGGCGGGCACCCATACCCCGAGTTCTTCCCCCACCGTGTAGGCCCCCGCCGCAGTCTCCGGAAGGGCCGTCTCGACTTCCCAGCCAGCCTCGCGGTCGAGTGTAAGAAGGGGAGTGCCGGGCATCAGGTTTGATCCTTGCTCAACCTCGCGGCTGATCACCCTGGCCGCATAGGGGGCCTTGACCTCGTTGTAGGATAGGTTCATTTGTGCCGAAGCCCGGGAGGACTCAACACGATTCAGTTCCGCTTTCGCCGCCTTCAATTGCTGCCGTGCCACCTCGGTCTGGGCCGAGATCCTCTCCATCTCCTGGGGGGTGACGGCCTCTTTCCGATACAATTTCTGATAACGTTCAAAGTCTCGGGTCACCATGTCAAGGTTGGCCCTGGCCGAGCTGAGTGAACTTCTGGCCATTGTCACCGCAGCTTTGGCCGCCCGCAGACCTTGCAGGGCGGTATTCTCGCTGATGACCAGGAGAAGCTCCCCGGCCTTGACCCGGTCACCCGGTTTGACCTGTATCCGTTCCACCCGACCGTCGATGCGCGCCAGGAGAACTCCCCGGTCCGAGCTCCTGACTGTTCCGACCAGGGCTCCCCCCTGGCTCAGAGCTGTGGTTTGAACGGTCATCAGGCCTAGACCGTGAACAGAATCAGCGGTCGATTCCCGAAGCCCTGGCTTGAGATCCTCACCGCAGGAGAACAGCAGAAAGCAAAAAAGAAACACCAACGGGTTCATTTTGTTCATCATCAGTCCCCTTCGCCGGGAAGCAGAACTTTCAGGAAAATCCCCTTCTGGAACATTAGATTGCCCTGCGCCAGCAAGAGGCCACTTTCAGCCCGGACCTTCTCGAAGCGGGCTCGGTCCAGCTCCTTTTGTAGCTCAAGCAGTTCCCCGAGACGGATCAGCCCCGCTTCATAGCGCTCGCGCGTCAGGCGCTGGCCTTCCTGGGCGGCTTCGTGCGCGGCCCGTACCGACTCAAGATTCAGGTGCGCCTCTTCCAGTCTAAGCTCCGCCTCCCGAACCTGAAATTCCGCCTGCAACCGGGCCTCACGCCATTGAGCCTGCAGGGCTTTCTGTTGTGCCACAGCCTGGTGAATACGGGAGGAACGCTGGAAGCCGTCAAAAATCTCCCAGGTCAATCCGGCGCGGATTGTCCAGTCTTCTGCCTCTGTGCCGAAAGGGGCACTGCCGTCATGATAGGCGTAGGAGGCGTCCATGCCGACAACCGGTAGATAGGCGGCGCGGTATTGACGGCGTGCCAGGTCCGCCTCCTCCATCCGGACTTTTAGGACCTGAAGATCGGTCCGCTCATCGATGAGAAAATCCCCTTTGGTCTCCAGCAGTTTTTCCTCCACGGGAGGGCCGATGTTTATATCTCCTCCACTCCTGCCGATGGATATGGCAAGGGCCTGGCGGGAGATTCGAAAATCGTTCCCGGCGGACAGGACCCGCTGTTCAGTCTGGACGAGCAGTACCCTGGCGCGCAGCAGGTCAGCCTTCAGGCCGGCGCCGGTTTCATAGCGTTCTCGGGCGAGGCGGTGAATCTCTACGGCCTCTTTTCGGGCTGCTTTGACCCAGCCCAGGGCCGCTTCGGCCTGCTGAACCCGGAGGTACGTCCGGAAAGCTTCGAATGCCGCCTGCTGGCGGGACCAGCTTGACTGCAGTGCAGCCGAGTCAGCCCCTTTCCGGGCTCTCCTAAAACCGTAATAGATCTCTGGGTCGAAAATTCTCTGCTTCAGGCTCAGGCGGGTTTCAAAATCCTTGCGGGAGGGGGGAGAGTTGTAGGTGTCGGCGTTGTTACTGAGTTTCAACTTCTGCTGATTAAGGGAGATAAACATGCTCCCCGCCGGTTCATCGGTCCAGTAGAGATTTTCCGTCAGGGTCAGGCGCGGGAAAAAGCCGCTTCTGGCTTCATCCGCCATGTAACGGGATGCCTCGGATTGATATTGCGCCGCCTGGGAAAAGGGCCGTTCCTGTACCGCGAGCAGAAGCGCCTTGCGCAGATCCACGGTTTCGCTCAAGCCTGGCCGGGGAAGAAGAAAAAAAACCAGGAAAATTAGTCCTGCCGCGAAGCGCATGCTCAACCTCATTAAACTATTAAAACCTTAAACAAAAATACTCCTTAAATATCTTTTTGCAAGGTTGAATGAATAAGGCTGACGACTTTTGGCAGGCGCCTTCCGGATAGCGTGGTAAAATTTATAATAATATGCCGGGAGAAACTCCGCTTCCTGCCGGGGATGTCCGGCGGCCTCTGCTCCATCCAATTGCAATCCGGGAATGGCAAGCCATGAATGACTCTGACCTGATCACGCTTCCCGTCCTGCCGATCAAAAACGCCGTCCTTTTCCCCGGCATGCTGATGCCGCTGGCGGTCAGTAATCCTTTCTTCATTCATGCCATTGAAGAGGCGCTGAGCAGCGAGGACAAGCATCTGGGTGTTTTTACCCAGCGCGACAGTAAGCAGGAAGATCCGACGGGTCACGACCTCTTTCCTATCGGCACCCTCGCGGTGATCAAGAAGATGGTTTCCATCGAGCACAAACTGAATATCGTGGTGCAGGGGATTAAACGTGCCGGCATGGTCGCCGTAACCACGGACCAGCCGTATCTGCATCTCAGGGTTCGTCTGCTTCCTGATTTGCCCAGGGACGGTCCGGAAGCCGACGCTTTGCACCGCGCGGTTCTCGACCTGGCAGAAAAAATGGTGAACCTGATGGAGCCGCAGATGCAGATCAATCTCAATTTCGCCATGGCCGACATGGAAGAGCCCCTGAGCAAGGCCTATATGTTGGCTTCGATTCTTTCTCTCGACACTGAAAAGGAAATAGCCCTGTTGGCCGCATCGACCCAGCGCGAAGTGTTCGAACTGATGTTCAAATATCTCAATTATGAGGTCCAGGTCATGGAGTTGCGCAACCGCATCTCCAAGCAGGCCCAGTCGGAACTGACCCGTGCCCAGCGCGAATACCTGCTGCGCCAGCAGATGAGCGCCATCCGCGAAGAGCTGGGGGAGGATCGGCCGGAACAGACCGATGTGCATGATCTGCGGAAACGTGTGGAGGAGGCCGACCTTCCGGAGAAGGTGGGCCGCGAAGTTGAGAAGGAACTGAAGCGGCTGGAACGCATGTCGAGCGCCCTGCCCGATTACCAGGTGACCCGGACCTACATCGAACTGGTGGTCGATCTGCCTTGGACGGAAAGGACGGAAGACATTCTCGACCTGGACCGTGCTCAGAGAATCCTCGATGAAGACCATTTCGGCCTCAAGGATGTCAAACAGCGCATTATCGAACATCTGGCCGTGAGAAAGCTTAATCCCGGCGCCAAAGGGCCGATTCTCTGTTTCGTCGGCGCTCCGGGGGTGGGGAAAACCTCTGTCGGCCAGTCTATCGGGCGTGCCATGGGGCGCAAGTTCGAACGCATGAGTCTCGGCGGCCTGCATGACGAGGCGGAACTGCGCGGGCACCGGCGCACCTACATCGGTGCCATGCCGGGGCGCATCATCCAGGCCATCCGCCGGGCCGGGGTCAGAAATCCCCTGCTGATGCTCGACGAGGTCGACAAACTGGGGCAGGATTTTCGGGGCGATCCGGCCGCGGCGCTGATGGAGGTTCTCGATCCGGAGCAGAACTTCGAGTTTCACGATAATTATCTCGATCTGCCTTTTGACCTCTCCCAGGTGTTTTTCATTACCACCGCCAACACAACCGACCGTATTCCCAAGCCCCTGCTTGATCGCATGGAGGTGCTCCGCCTGCCCGGATATAGTGATGAGGAAAAGCGCGAGATCGCCAAGCGTTACCTGCTGCCCCGGCAGATTGCCCAGGCCGGCCTGAGTGCGGAGCAACTGGTTGTTCCCGAGGATACGCTGGTCTACATCATCCGCCGTTACACCCGCGAAGCCGGGGTGCGCGAGCTGGAACGCGTTTTGGGACGCATTGCGCGCAGGGTTGCCACCCGGGTGGCCAGGGGCGAACCGGTTCAGGAGAGCGTGACCAGAGAGCGCCTCCCCGAACTGATCGGGACCGAGCAGTTCTATTCCGAGCAGGCCCGCTCCACCCTTCCCCCCGGGGTCGCGGCAGGCCTGGCCTGGACCGATGCGGGGGGAGAAGTGCTTTACGTCGAAACCGCCCTTCTCGCCGAGGGCCGGGAACTCATCCTCACCGGTCAGCTCGGCAGTGTTATGCAGGAGTCGGCCAAGGCCGCGCAGAGCTATATCTGGTCGCGTGCGGAGGAACTCGGTGCCGATAAAGAAATGATCCGTAAGTCAGGGGTTCACATCCATGTGCCGGCTGGTGCCGTCCCCAAGGACGGCCCTTCGGCCGGTGTCAGCCTGGTCACGGCATTGGCTTCCCTCTATCTTGGTTTGCCCTTGCGCAGTGACACGGCCATGACCGGTGAGATAACCCTGAGCGGTCTGGTGATGCCGGTGGGAGGGATCAAGGAGAAGATTCTTGCTGCCCATCGCGCCCGGATCTTCCGAGTTATCCTGCCGAAGGAAAACGAGAAGGAATTGGAGGAACTGCCAGAGCATGTGCGTGAAAAGATGAAGTTTGTTTTTGCGGAGCGGATCGAGGATGTCCTGGCTGCCGCTATCCCCCTCCTGGCGGAAGGGGTGAAAAAGGGAGCGGCATCCTGATTCCGTTTTACAGGTTTGCATTACGGGGCTGATTATGGATGATCACTTGAGGAAGTCAAAACAAAGGTTGCTCTTATCACTGGCATTTCGCTTCGTAGTGCTGGTTCTGACGGTAGTTCTGTTTTTTATCGTTTTCAAATAATCCTTTGGTCAGCTTCCGGGTGGGCTTTCAGGCAGGGTTTTTTGGGTATAAAAATAATTGTAGACCAGAGTCAGTGCCACGGCGAAGAGAGCCGACGCCAGGCCGATAAGAACGTTGTAGAAGGCCGGGGCCGCCAGGGAAAGGCGGATCAGGAGGGTTGCCAGGGCATAGCCCGAATTGCGGAAAACCCCTCGGAACTCCGGCAAAAAACACTGGGCGATGAGAACCAGAAGAATATCGCTGAAAATTAGCACGGTATAGAAGTGCTGGAAAAAATGGAAGAACTCGCCGCCGTTCAGCAACAGCCAGCCGTTGTATAAACCCATCCCTGTAAATATGGCCAGCAACGCAAGCGCCACCGATTTTTTGGAGGTAACAAACCGGTCTCGGATCGGTCCCTGCGGGAGGGTTTCCTGCGATTTCTCCAGCAGCTTGGTGTAGAGGCCGAGCAGAGCGAAAATGGCGATGGCGCCGCCGCCATCGGCCAGGATCCGCCAGAGCACGTCGATCTGATCGGTGAATGCGATCGGTTCCGGGAGGGCGGCAAACTCCTTGAAAGAGGACCTGATGAGGATCAGGGCGAGAATCTCGAACTGTTTTCCCAGGGACTTGGAGACCGAGCAAGGAAGGATGAATATCAGGCTCACGACCTCCAGGGCGAGGACGAAGGTAAAAGCAATATTGATCGCCTGATAATGGTTGCTCGGAATTCTTCCCTGGAGAAAGGTCGGCAACAGACCCTGGCGGCTCAGTTCGATGGCCACCAGGGCGGTGACGAAGGAAACCACCAGGGCTCCAGTCACAATTTTCTGGGTCCGCTGTTTTTCCCAGCAGGCGTTCAGCGGGTCGAAGACCCTGGTTACCCCATTGAAAATGGCGCTCATCATGGCTTTGCGCTAATCCTTCTGTTGTCCCTCCGAAAAATTTCTTCCAGTCGATATTTATTTTTAACCGTTTTAGCAGGAATGAATCAAGCGGGAATATCCTGATGAGCACTTCCAGCCTTGGAAATAAGCAATGATTACTCCCGGATTAACTGCAACAGTTCATCCGTGGATATTTTGCCGCTCATGTCGGTCCCCTCCAGAAGGCTATCGGCGAGATCGCGCTTGTGCTGATGGAGTTCAACGATTTTATCCTCGATGGTCCCCCGTGCAACGAGACGGTAGATGGTCACTGGGCGCACCTGCCCGATGCGGTGAGCGCGGTCCGAGGCCTGGTCTTCAACCGCGGGGTTCCACCAGGGATCCATGTGGATGACATAATCGGCCGCCGTAAGGTTCAGGCCCGTGCCGCCAGCCTTGAGACTGATCAGAAAGACATGGCCCTCTCCGGCCTGAAATGCATCGACTCTTTTTTTACGTTCCCGTGCCGGAGTTGAGCCATCCAGATACTGGTAAGCGATTTTCTGCTCGTCAAGATATTCCCGGAGAATTTGCAGATGACCGACGAACTGGCTGAAAACCAGTGCCTTGTGACGGCTTTCCAGAAGTTCCTCAAGGACTTCTCCAAAAAGCTGCAGTTTGGCGCTGGAAAGCTGGGTGTCGGGCATGACGAGCCGGGCATTACAACAGGCCCGGCGCAGCTTCATGATTTCCGCCAGTACCTGCAGATGTTGGCCCCCGGCGGCGGCATCGCTTGAAGCCAGCTTGTCAACGGCATCGCGGCGAAGCGCTTCGTAAAACGCCATTTCCTCGGAACTTAAATCGACGTGCAGCAGGACTTCCGTGCGCGAAGGAAGCTCTTCAAGGACCTGACTCTTGGTGCGTCGCAGCAAAAAGGGCTGAATGAGTTTTTTCAGTTTGGCCCGCGCCTGCTTGTCTTTCATTTTTTCAATCGGCTGGGCAAAGCGCTGGTTAAAACTTTCCAGGGATCCGAGCAGTCCCGGATTGATGAAGCGGAAGAGGTTCCAGAACTCCCCCAGGTGGTTCTCGATCGGGGTACCGGTCGTTATGAGCTTGAAGCCACCCTGCAGGTTCATCGCCGCCTGCGACCGCTTGGTCATATAATTCTTGATGGCCTGGGCCTCATCCAGAACAATGGTTTGCCATTCGACCGCGGAGAGGATTCGAGCGACCTCTTTCTGCTGCAGCAGTCCGTAGCTGCAGATCAACAGATCGAAGGGCTGAAGCTTGTCGATCTGTTGCTGACGGTCACCGTTAATGAATTGGAGCGGCCTGAGAGTCGGAGTAAAACGCTCCGCTTCACTCACCCAGTTCATGCAAACCGAGGTGGGAGCCAGGACAAGGGTCGGTCCCTCCGGCGCACGGATCAGAATGACGGCCAGGGCCTGAAGGGTTTTCCCAAGCCCCATGTCGTCGGCCAGGCAGGCACCCATCCCGGCATGAGCAAGACGGGCCAGCCACTGAAAACCCTCGATCTGGTAATCCCGGAATTCAGCCTGCAAGGTTGAGGGGAGCGGAGTCTGAAGGCTCTGCGTCTCCGCCAGTCGTCCAATGTGAGCCTTCCAGTGCTGGTCCGCTTTGAAATCGCCGACCTCAGCGGTCAGCTCTTCCAGAGCCAGGGCCGCAAGAGGATGAAAACGGACCCCCTTGGCGAATTTTTCCGAATAGGTCCGCAATTCATCGAGACGTTTGCGGAACTCCCGTGTCAAAGCCAGGAACTGGCCTTCTCCCAGAGGGACAATACGACTCGATGTCTTCTCGGTCAGTTTCAGCAGGGCCTGCATATCGAGCACCAGCCCGTCGTCCAGCTTCAGCTCCCCTTCAGCGGCAAACCAGTCGCGTTGACGCTGGATGCGGAACTTGAAATCGTCCAGCCCGGCCTGATTCCGGATGCGAAGTTTTTCTCCCTCGGGCCACTCAAGGGCCACGGCATCGCCAAGTTCCCGCAGCTCCAGAAGCAACTCCAGGCATTCCTCCGGATCGTCAATCAGCCATTCATTTTGCTCTTCTTCGATCCGGGCCAGCGTGGGACAGGCTTCCATGGCTTCATTGGCCAGCCTCTTCTCTTCACTCAGATTACGGATAGTCTGCAGGCGTTTGTCGTCAATCTCGGCAATTACCGTCGCACAGCCCTCGCCCGGACGGTAGTAAGGCCCGCCTTCCGGAAAAGGTCGGGACAGAACAGCAATTTTCAAACCTTCCCCAACGGGCAGAAGGTGGATATGAGGTCTGGAATTGGTTTCAATCTTTTCGACATTTTCTTCGCCGGTGCCGATATCCGAGTGGACGGTTACAAAAGCGGAAACCGCTTTGATGGCGGCCAGAACCCGATCTTCGGCTCCCGCCGGAATCTCCAGTCGGTTGTCGGGAAGAATTTCGGCTATGCGGCGGTGTTCCGCACTGATTTCGACGACTTTGAGTCGCAGAGGGCTTTCCTTGATAAAGGAGATATGTTCCCCTTGCCAATTCACCGGTGCAAACTCAAGCTGGAGGCGTCCCTCTTTCTTTTTTTTGACCAGCAGTTCGGGATCTCCTTTAACAATTTCGACACGGCTGCTCGGGGCATCCTCCCAGAAAACCAGTGGATGGCCGGCAAGGGCCAGAACAGCCCGGTCGTTGAATTCGTACTGCGTCTGCCCATAATAACCATAGGAATGAGATTCGATGTGGGCACAGACGCGCAGGTCATGATCCGTGAGATAGGGGATGTCGCCCGGTTTAGTGGCGAGTCGCTTGAGTGCAATGTTGCGGCCCTTGCTCCAGGAACCTTTGGCCGAAATTCTCTGTTCTTTGGGTTGGATGCTGCAAACGTCGTGGTGATAACGGATAAGCCAGGCGAGACGGCATTCCGCAACAGCTTTTTCCTGAATCGAAGAGCTTTTGGTCAGTGACGCCAGTGCTTTCAGGCAAAGCTCCCAGGGCTCCTCATGACCGACCATATCGACAATAGAGATAACACCGGTTTTCCTGCGCCAGAGCGCAGCCTTTGTGCCATAAGAGCTTTCCGGCTTCAGGCGCGAGAGTAATTCCGCCGCTTCCGTGGCCAGCCAGAGGACTCCGCCCTTTTCAGCCTTGGCCACCATTTTTTCGAGACATTTTTCCAGCGCCCCCTTGTTTTTACGATTTCCGACCCAGTAATGACACAAGCCATAGAAAAACGAGGTCAGTCGGTTGGGACTGTCGTAGTAGCTTTCCGGGGAATAGTCCATTTCTTCTCTACGGGACAAGTCTCCCTGTTGCACCAGAAGCACCATTTTCAAAACCGCGAAAATGGGCCCAAGCGAGTGTCCGGATTGTTTCAGGATTTTGTCGGCATAAGCGACGGCTTCCCGATGCTTTTCATGGTTTCCGGTTTTCAGTAGGGCGAGGATGAAAAATATTCCGCTGATATCATCAAAGAAGGCAGCGCGTTTTTTTGTCTTTTTTCTGAAAACGGCAAGGCCGTTGGCAAAATAATGAAGTGCCTGATCGTTGTCGCCCAGGAGAAAGGTCAGCCAGCCTTTCAAAGGGAGGATCAGAGGGTCCACTGCCGGGGGAAGCGTGGCAAGAAGGTTCCCGCATTCTTCAAGCTCTCCACGAAGAAGGAGTTGTTCCGCCAGTATGGTTTTCAGCAGATCGGAGTTGAAAGTGTTCTTGTTGGTACAGAGCTCCTGCAGCAAAGAAAAGGGTTCAACAGCCGGTTCGCAGAGCAAAGCCGAATTAAGAAGAATATCCCAGAGGCTGGTGCACAACATCGGCTCCGGCAGCCGACAGATCCACTCTTTATCAAAAGGATTGTTGAAGATGGTGAGCAAAACATCGTTCAGAGTGATTTCTTCCCGGCCGAAACCGTAGCGGTTGTAATCCGTGAGTTGTTTGAGGGCCTCATCGTAGTTCTGCCGATAGATGGCGATGCGAACCTCACAGATCAACTGTTCTCTTGAAGTAAAATAGCGGCGCGAGTTTCTTCCGGCAGAGGCGGGCAAAAATTTTTCCCGGACAACGTTGGCAAAGCCCTCGAACCGTCCTTTCAGGACCGCTTCGCGGGTAGCGATTTCCACCAACAGGGGATGACAACGGATTCCGCTACCCCGATCCTGAAAAAGCAAACCCTGATCCAGCAGGTGGTCTAGAGCCGTTTTTAAAGTTTTAGTGGAAAAGAGTCTCCCCCAATTATCCCTTATTCCGGACTGATTGAGACAGGACAGAAAGGCTGATCGGCCCACCGGTTGATAACAAACCGACAAAAGCTGAATAGTCTCTTTTTCCCAAGGAGACAGTTTGCTGTAGGCGGCGGTTAATTGGCAGTAAATTTCGGCAGGAGGCGTAGAATTGTTGATCATGAATGTTAATTACCTTTGTGTGAAAAACCTGAAGTCCGGAACTGTTTTTACATATTTCGGACAATTTTGACAAGGCTGCCCCGACGGAAATTTTACAGAAATTTTGTTTCGCTTTTATTGCGAATGGCAGATGATTACATCATGGCCAAAGAGAACATCATAAACTAAACCCCAGGAAAATTTGGTAAAATTTAAACAGGTAACAATTGCTGCAAAAGGTAAGAAAGGAGGATGCGTCATGGCCGGAAAAGAAAAAAAAGAGCTGAAAGGGTTTGAGTCGGAAGATCGCTGGTTGTCGCCTTTCGAAGAAATGGAGCAGCGCTTCGAGGATATGGAAAACTGGATGGAAGGTTTATTCGGATCACCGTTTCGGAGATCGCTAAGAAGACATGCAGGTTTCAGGTCCCCGCGTTTCAGACAAAGCGCTCCGACAGTGGATGTGTTTGAAGACAAAAATGAACTGGTGATTAAAGCCGAGGTGCCAGGAATCGAGAAAGGAGATCTTGATATTAAAGTTCAGGAAAATGTGATCACCATTTCCGGCGATAAGAAAGGCGAAAAAACGGTGGAGGAAGGTGATTATTATTTCCACGAACGTTCGGCCGGTTCTTTCAGGCGCCAGATACCCCTGCCGGAGGGTACGGAGAGTGACAAGGCCAAAGCCGTTTTCAAGGATGGAGTTTTGGAAATCAGAATTCCAAAAAGTGAAGCAGCGAAAGAAAAAATGAAAAGTATTGCCATCCAGTAGGTTTGGGACGGCGGGAAACGGGGCGGATAAAAACCAGGCTGCAGGTAGCGGCCGTTAGCCTGCTGAAAACTTTTACGAATGTTCCCGGCGCCCCGCATTGGCGCTCTCGGGAAAAATGGACAGGTCGTGAAAACGCCTGTTTTCTTTTTTGGGAGATTAGTCTGTGGCATTCCTGGGCGCTCTCCGATCCCGGAAAATTCTCTTGACCACATAAAAAGCGATGATCAGGGAGAGGATCAGCGCGGCGATCCCCAGGATGGGACTTCCAGGATACTTATCCATATCAAGGATAATCACCTTGCGGGCAATGGCAATGAGGGCCACTTCCAGGACAATTTCAACATGAATCACCCGATCGTCGAGGTAGGCCTTGATGGTCTCCAGAAGCTCGACGCCGATGACAATCAGGAGGAAAAAGCCAAAAATTTCTTTGAGTTCGGGAATTTCCAGGAAAAATATCGGTGGGTTGATCATATCTTTGATGATGATCCAGCCCAGTTCAATGGTGGAAATCAGAATGACCAGGACCATCATGGCAATAAGGACTTTGATCACAGCGTCTTCAAATTTTTTCAGAAAATCTTTCATTTGATCACCGGTGATATAGCGAATAATTTTGCATAACAGTAAATTCCCTCTACTTCCACCAAATATTCCGGCGGTTACGTCCATTTGAATCCAATTATGCCAGAGCACTCCAGGTGTGCAAGTTTTTCGGCCCCCCCCGGAAAGTGTGGAAGTGTGTCATAGCGCGGGGCGATCCTTGACATCTTGACAAACATGACAAAATTAGTGATAATTTGAAAAATAAGAATAAATTCTAACAACCAGGGAAAAAAGATGAATGCTTTTGAAGCTCAGAAACAGGTGGATGCCGGCTTCGTTCAGTTGACGAAGCCCAGTGGAGAGACCTTCCGGTTTATCATTCTCGATAGCCAAGTTCAGGCCCTGACCGTTAATGACCTGCCGCTGGAGGAGGGGGACGAAAGAGGGCCTTCCCATGAGGATCTCAGCAATAAACGCTGGGAGGTTTTTCACGCTTACAAACTGGCCCGCAGCCAGGGAACGCCGGCGTGGTTCACCGGATTGCGGCGGTCCTGAAAGTGCTGTCGGAGAAGAAAGGAGGCGGCAAGGTTATGGAAAAAGTGCTGTCCAATGGAAGCTTACTGAAAGAAAAAGAACAGCTTGAGGCAAACATTGCCAGGCTTGAGGAGTTGAACCGCAACCTGGTCCAGGCCCACGAGGATGCATTGGCTCTGGCCACCAAATACCGGATCGAACTTGAGCAGTTGAAGAAAAAAACTGCGCCGCCGGAAATCTACTACTACGGCGGTAAGGTCAGCAACGGCTGACCTTAAGGCAAAACATGAGTTATCTTCCGGCCAGGGCTTCTTTCCCTGGCCGTTTCATTTTCTCATTGAAAAATTTTCCTGGGAAATAAGCTGAAAAGCTTCAAAGAAAGACCTGGTTCCAATTCTTGAAAAGTGAATTGATGGGAAAAAAGTATTACCTTGGGATAACCGAAGTGGATGTTGTTCCAATATTATGGGTGCTTGTTTCCGTTCCGGTTTCGAAGTCGTTCCAATCCTCGCAGGTATGCTTTTTCACTGTTGTAGCCAAGTTCTCCGAAAGGTCGCAGTTTTTCGAGCCACTGTAGCTCCAGCCTGGCCAGTGATCGCTCGACATCGGTTCCCGGTTTTGGTTTGTCGAGCACGGCAAGGACGGAGAATTCGAAATTTTCCGCGCCGAATTCATTCAAATCCCTCTGCAGGTCCCGGTTGAATACGATCTTCCCCATTCGAATCTGAAAAAGCCTGCTGTTGCGTGCCCCCTCCAGGTTTGTTGTGCTTTCGACATAGATCTTGCCGTTGGCCTTGTTAAGGATCTGGTAGATGCCCATATCCGGGATGTTCTGTTTATAATCCCGCTTGATTTCCGTGCGTTTAAGTTTTTCCATGTTCCCTGAAACCTTCCTGTTTTTAGCTGGCAAGTTCGCTTGTTTTACCTGCCCGCCATCCGCTCGCTCCCGCCAGTACGTTGCTCCATCCCTGCGAATCAGCCCTTCATCCACCAGAAGACGGCGGATGGTGCAGTAGTCGTCGAATAGGGGCATGATGATTCCGGTCACCTCCTGCTCGTTGTAACGGTGACCCGCATCGAAACGCACGGCGAACTGCTCCAGGACGATGAGGCGTTTTTTATGTTGTGCCGGTAATTTCTCCAGCCTGCCGTGGTGGAAGAAGGCATCCAGTACCTTGCGCCGGTACTCCTCCATGCGCTGGCCCTGAAGCTCCTTGCCCGCCGGGGTAGCTGAAACGATTTCCCGCAGAGTGGTGTCGAATATAGCGGTGTTTGCCTCGACGACGACGTAGTACTGTTCTTTGCGGGTGCTTACGAGACCGGCCTGTTCCAGTTTGCGCAGATGGAACGAGACGGTGGATGGCGCCAGGGCATGGCGTTTGGCAATTTCCTCCACATATTGGGAGCGTTCCAGAAGGGAATTAACAATAGCCAGACGTGACTGGTCCGCAAGGGCTTTCATTATGGCAATGCTTTGCTCGATTTTGATCAGATGGCTCCTAGTTCAGAATGTTTCGATATTTGTCGAAATAAAATATTCGAAAGAGCGACCACCTGTCAATCTGTTTTTGTATTTATCGAACCAAAAAACAGGGGCGATGGAAATTAAACGTTCAATGAATGCTTGTGTGGTGAGTGTGCTGTACGGAAAGGAGAGGTCTTTACCCGTTTGGCAGGAGATTTTAAAAGGAAGGTTCCAGTGAGATTTTTGTATCCTGCAAATTAAATGGAGGACAAAGTAGGGATAAAATCGAGATTTAAAAAATTTAGAATAAAGCAAAAGGGTTAGATTTAAAGCTAACCCCCTGTTTTTATTTGGCGGAGAGGGAGGGATTCGAACCCCCGGTGGGTTTCCCCACAATTGATTTCGAGTCAATTTGTAAACCATTTCCTGACGGTTGTCTTTTCGAAAAATCAAAAACATCATTGAAAAGCAAATATTTGCTGTTATTCTTCTTCCTGAAACATCCCAACTCAACCTTCCCGTAGGTTCATCAGAAAAAAGTGGGGACAGAGTGGGGACAGAATTGCAGGGAGGAAGCATGGCGGGCAAGTGGATTAAAAACCAATTTCCCAGGCGTAAGGTTTCGAAAGCATGAGACCCGGAAACACGGGGTCAAATTTGACCGTTATTTTCGGTTCGTTTCAAAACAGATGGCCGCGACTATGAACAAGGTCTTGGGATGGGCTTCTGAGGACTGGAGTCGAGGAAAAGTGCCTGGAAGTCCTTTCAGGGAATTAAAGAATAACGCCAAGAGCGGCCACGGTCCCAAAGTCTTTAAAGGAAAAGCGGGAAGCGATGAAGCTCGCTTGAAAGAACAGAAAGCGACTTCCTGTTGAGGTTTTGGCGAAAGAATACCTTCAAGCGTCATGCCTCCAAGAAAAAAGATGGCGGTAAAGCCGACAAGCGCACCATTGATGCTGACATCCTTGCCGAAATGGAAGAACCTGAAAAGCTGAAGATATTTCCCGGCGGGCTGTTGTAACCCTCTTGGACGAAATCAAAGACCGACCGGCTCCTGTTTTGGCAAACCGTGTTCTTGCTCTTGGTGCGGAAGATGTTCAATTTTGCCATAGAGCGCGGATTGTTGGAAAGCAATCCCGGCGACCGTTATAAAAAAACCCGCCGACCGAAACCCCGAAAGACCGTTTTCTATCCCGAAGTAGAAATAAAATCCTTCTGGCCTGGTTTAGACCAGGCAGACATCCACGATTCCATTAAACGCATACTGAAAACCGTTCTTGTCACTGGACAGCGGCCCTCAGAGGTCCGGGGAAATGCGTTTTGAGGAAGTTAACGGTTGCTGGTGGACCATTCCCATTGAAAGGTTGAAAACAGGCCACCACAAGAACCGCAGGAAGCCCCACAAGGTTTATCTTTCACAACTTGCCTTGGATATCATCGGAGAAGGCAAAAAAGGGCTTGTCTTCCCGGGGCCAGCGGACCCTTCAAGGCCGGCAGGGGAAGCCAGTCTAACCCATGCGATTAAGCGAAACCTGGAAACCTTCCAGATTAAAGAACGGTTTACAGCCCACGACTTGAGAAGAACAGCAGCAACCATGATGACGAAAGCCGGGGTTTCACGATTCGATGTCTCCCGGATCCTGAACCATGCAGAATCCGGGGTGACGGCCATCTATGATCAAAACGATTATGCCGCCGAAAAGCAAAGAGGGCTTGAGATATGGAGCAGAAGGCTTCAAAGCATCATTGACGAAAAATCAAAGGAGGGAAGCAAAGTAATTCGGTTTCCTGGAAAATAGATGAAATAAAGCTGCATGTTCTGGTTAAAACCGTCCAGTCGTTCTGATATCAACCCCTCCACCTTTTATTGTTCCAAACCTGCTAGACATTACTGCTTCAAAACTTACCACTCGATCTGACTAACCGTCGGCATTGTCCTGAATTGCAGGGTTTGTAATAATCCTGCCAGCACCTACCATTGCGACCTACCCAAACAATCTGAGACGACTTATCAAACATAAGCATTTTCCACCAATCCCGCACCACAAATCATCATTGACAGAGGGTAAAAGAGGGTTAAAGTGTAAAAAAAGTTTAAGTTTTCATAGCCATATTTTTGGCAAAAATCCCGGTAATATCGTAACTGTTTCCGAAAGTCGAAATGAACCTTGCCGGCAACTCTTTGGCGTGATGCCGGATGAAATGTCCACTAATGCAGGTTTTCCAAACAACTTTAGAAAACCGAAATCCACAAAAAGGACAAGGCTATGGGATTCAAAGAGAATTTGTTGAAAAAGATGGACATTGAAACTCTGGCTGCAAAGGTTTCCACCACTGTCGAACCCAAGGTTGATGCCGCCAACTTCGACAAGGACTTGGCCGGCGACTGATCGAGATTGGGGGATTTTCCCATCTGGAACTCAAGGATCGGAAATTGGAGCTATACATCCTTGAAAACGATGGGGACAAGAAAAAAATCATCGTGTTGGACAACGCCCTGGACATTTATGACACGACCATCGACGATGTGGCTATGCGTAAGAGTCCGACGCTCAAAGAGATTTTCAATCTCCGCAATGCCAGAAAAATTCTGAGCGACAATGATGTGCTGGTCAGCGAACGAACCGAATCGGTGCGTATACTCAAAAAGATGCTGATTGATGGGTTGGACTTAACTTATACCCAAGCGGACATCGATGAGATTGCCAGTGAAGGAGGCGCTTCGTTGGAAAGCGGTGATATTGACGGCGTAATGGAAAGCCTCGACCTCTTCGGCGAGATGCTGGGATTCCGCAAACCCCCGGAGATGTTCCAGTTCCCCTATGGTAAGGTTCGGGGGAAACCTGGAAAGGGGTTCCGTTGGGGAGATGCAATTTGGTACTGCCGTCATCTACGACGATACGCACAATTGCCTCAAGTTCGTCGCCTCAACCATCGAAAGCCGAAAAAACGACGAGTTGGATCGCTATCTGCAGATCCTCAAGGGGGACATACCTGCAGATGCAGACGGTGTCGATGTGTTTTGGCGGCTCTCACAACTGGTTATGGAACGAAAACCGTTATTAAACGAAACCTCCTGATGAGTCGTTGAGGATGTAGAGAACACCTGCCGTCCTACAAATCACCGCTTACCAGACACCCAAACAGCCTATTCAAAAACTTGGATAGGCCGTTCTTATTTTGGAGAAATTGTTGGAATCTGCCCATTGCACCTTCCATCACCCCTAAAAATGAGTGGAGCAACTTTTAGGAAAATTCTTGCGTAGGTTTTGCGCCAACAAGACTGACACCCATCAGACAAACTTACCAATTTATGTTTTGCATTTCTGTTGAAAAGGCCTTTCTTATAGGGCATATTCATTGCACAAAGCTTTGCCAGCCATGTCCCTTTCCTTTATGTCTGAATCAGGCATTTCACTTCGCGAGGTTTAACAGTGAATGGAGCGAAAAACGTGAACTGTTTGAAAAAAGACCAGCTTTCGCCTCTCAGACTTTTGCCGGCGACACCGAATTAGAAATCGAGTTGAACCATGTTCCCATTGCCTGGGATCTGGAAAAAGGCAGTTTCTCCGTTTTCGGCCTTGATTCGGCGGCTTTTTGGACAGATCCTTCTTTGGTCCGTACCCTGGCGCCCCTTGCGGAGGAGATCGGGGGCGATCTTTTCCGGCTCCTGATCTCTCACTCATCCTGTCTTGGAACGGATGAGGATTATCATACTATGGTTTCCACTCTGGGGGAGAACTTCCCCGACGGTTTTTTTGGCCTGGGGGAAAGCGGTCGCCGTCGCAGGGTGGGGAACCTTTGAGCTTCTCCATTATGATCCAGCTTCTCAACAGGCCACCGTGGTTGTACACAACCCTTGGGAACTGAGAATGCAGAGAAACCTCCCGATGGAGAAGCGCTGGGGTTGCCCATTTCTGCAAGGAAAGATAATCGGCATTTTCAGCCACGCCTTCAAGTCACCTTGTTGGGCTGAGGATGACTGTTATTACGATTCCGACAATCCCCACGTTACCTTTCAGATAAATCCCTCCTCAACCACTATACCAAGGGAGATTAAAAAGCTTCGGCAGGCACGGATGCAGTCACGTGAGCGAGCTTTGGCGGAGGAAGTTGAACGAAAGACCGCCGAACTGAAAAAGGCTCAAAGCGACATCGAAGAATATTCGCGATCCTTGGAGTTGAAGGTTTCTGAACGCACAGCAGAACTTCAATCAATCCTTAAGTTGCTGCAGCAAAGGACAAAAGAGCTTAACGAGCTGATCGAAGAGTCCCCCATAGCCATCTTCACGTCCACGCCGGACGGAAAACTTTTGCGATCAAACAAGGTTTTGCTGAGCTTCTTTGGCTTTTCAAGCCTCGAAGAAGTCCTGGCAAAAAATGTTTCCCTTGGAGCCTATTACGTCAATTCTGAAGACCGGGACAAACTGGTTGAGGAACTTTTAACGAACGGGAAGGTATCCAAAAAAGAGGTTAGGTACAAATTCCCTGAGAAAGATGGTTGGCTGCAGCTCAGCATGAGAAAGGTTCAAAAGAAAACGGCAATATCGAATTTGAAGGTTTTGCCCAAGACATAACTACCGAAAAAAAAGCTCTCGAAGACTTGAGGGAGAGTCAGGAACGACTGAAGTTTGAGGCTTATCACGATCCTCTGACCGGGCTCGGAAATCGGCGGTTGTGCATGAAGACAATCCGGGAATACCAAATCGGTCACCTCAAAGATATTCTCTGTGTCATTTTTCTCGATATCAACCAGTTCAAGGATATCAATCATGCCTATGGATACTACATGGGCGATCTCCTTCTCTCCCGGACTGCTCATCGGCTTTCAGACGTGCTGGGATCCAAAGATAAAGGATTCCGGATCGGTGGTGACCACTTTGTCGCAATGGAAACCGTGGCGAACCATGAACAGGGGTTTTCTTGGGCTGAAAAATCAAAGATGCTATATCGCTACCCTTTGTGATAAACGATGAAAAAAATCGCTATAAGAATTTCGCTCGGCCTGACTTTTTGTGAAGCTGAGGAAGCTGAACCTGAGATGATTCTGAGCAGGGCGGCTTTGGCGCATGAGGAAGCCAACAGAAGCCAAAACGGGGAAAGCGTTGTTTACGACAATGCACTTTATAAACAATACTTGCGGCGCAGGACGATCAACCAGTTGATCCCGAAGCATTGGCTAAGAAAGAATTCCGCTTGGAGTATCAGCCGGTAATAAACGTCCAAACTGGTCGGCTTTACGGCTTTGAGGCTTTGCTGCGATGGGACAGCAGGCAACTTGGGGCGATTGGTCCAGCCGAATTTATCCCCATCGCTGAGGAAGGCGGGCAGATCGCGGCCATCGGGGAATGGGTGCTCAAAGAAGGTTTGCGGTTCTGGAAAGAGGTTGGGCTCACTGAACAGGACCTGGTGCTGTCGTCTAACGTTTCCGGCCGGCAATTTGCCCAGCAGGGCTTTTTCAATCAAATAGAATCGATTATCCAACGAACCGAGATCCCCCCACACTTAATCAAGCTTGAAATTACCGAAACCGCTTTGATGCACAACCCCAAAGAGACGATTCCCAAGCTGGAGGCATTGCGGAAGCTGGGGTAAAAATCAGTATTGATGATTTCGGCACCGGCTACTCCTCGCTGGAATACCTGCGCCAGTTCTCAGCGGATACTCTCAAAATTGATATGAGCTTTATCCAGCAGTTGGAAAAAGGCAACAAGACCTGCAAAGTAGTGCGGGCGATGATTGATCTTGCCAAAACCTTCGACATGGATGTAGTCGGCGAGGGGGTGGAAACCGAAACCCAAAAACTCCTTTTGCAGGAATTGGGATGTTATTACCACCAAGGGTATCTTTATTCCCGCCCCATAAGATCGGAGCACTTGACAAAATATCTTGAAAAAGAGTCAACTTAGACTTTTTTTCTGCCCTGGTCCTGGTGGGAAACCCATAGGTCCAGTGGGGAACTTGTCTCATTAGTTACTGTTTTTCAGACGCCAAATTAACCATTTTGGTGGAAACGAAATCTTGAAGAAATAAAAGGGCCATTTTGATCACGCGATCGGATGGCCCTTTCCTATAAGTGAGATTATTTAGGAATTTTTCTTAACAGCCAATATGGTTTTCTTAAAACAAATTGAAGTTAATTCTAAGAAAATTGGCATGCGCTCTATTTCTAAATATTTCTTTTGATATTTAAATCAAAAGTTCAAAAATTGCCCCCCCACGCCGATGGAAGATATTTGAACGTTCAATTTTGCCCCCTTGACCACTCATCAATCCATTCTCTTCAATCAGAGGGAAAACCCTATTTTTTCGCCTCTTCCGCAGAATTTGTGGTTAGAAGGCGCTAAAAAATAGAGCATTGCCCCTTTGGGAGGGTAAGATTGTTTTCCCCAAAACGATCAACCCCCAACCCAAAAAAGGCAATGCTGATTAAAACATTACTGAATAAGGTTGAACGATTCAAGTCGTTCATTTATGGCTCCGTCTCTGTCCAATTCGTTGACGGGGGTGGAAGCCCTGGTCATTGACATCAAGCCTCGCCGGAATAGCCGCCCGGTTTGTCCCGAGTGCCGGAAAAAACGGAACATGTATGACAGGCTTCCACCGCGTCTGTTCGAGTACCTGCCGGTGTGGACGTTCAAGGTCTTTTTCCGCTACGCACCTCGTCGCGTAAAATGCCCGGACCACGGTGTCAAGGTGGAAGCGCTGCCTTGGAGTTACGGCAAAGAACGGACAACGTTCGCTTACCAGGTTTACCTGGCCCGCTGGGCCAAAAGGCTCTCCTGGAAAGAGGTGGCCCACATCTTCGAAACCAGTTGGGACACTGTGTTTCGAGCGGTCCAGTTCGTCGTCGATTACGGCCTCGCCCACAGAATTCTTGAGGGTGTGACCGAGGTCGGTGTGGACGAGATAGCTGTTTTCAAAGGACACAAATACCTGACCCTTGTGTATCAACTCAATGCCGGGTTCAGGCGGCTTCTCTGGTGTGGCCATGAACGCAGGACAAAAACTCTACTGCGTTTCTTCCGTCATTTTGGTAAAGAGCGCAGTGCCCAACTCAAATTTGTTTGCAGCGACATGTGGGCGCCTTATCTCAAAGTGATCGCCAAAAAGGCTCCTCAGGCGTTGAATATTCTGGACCGCTTCCACATCATGCGAAAGTTCAACGAGGCGATTGACGAGACCCGGCGCGATGAGGTCAAACAGCTCAAGGCTAACGGCCAGTGAATATTCTTGAACACGGTCGCTGGCTGTTGTTGAAACGTCCGGAGAATCTCTCCGAAAAGCAGACGGCTCGATTGAATGAGTTGCTCAAGCTCAACTGGCGTCAATCAAGGGCTACCTGTTACGTGAAGACTTTCAGCGCTTCTGGACCTATCAACGTCCGGACTTCGCGGAAAAGTTCCTCGACAACTGGATCACCCGAACGTTGCAAACCGATTTGGAACCAATGAGGAAAGTGGCCCGGATGCTGCGCAACCACAAGCCGCTGATTCTCAATTGGTTCAAGCCAAAGGGCGACTTTCCAGCGGTGCGGTTGAGGGTATGAACCTCAAAGCAAAACTCACTATGAGAAAAGCCTACGGTTTTAAAACCCTCAAGTGCCTGGAAATCGCCTTATATCATACACTTGGCAGGTTGCCGGAACCTGACTATCACCACAGATTCTGCTGACGAGCCATTTTTTCTTTAAAC
>CAXXSG010000012.1:0-59193 GCA_963665915.2 Desulfuromonadales bacterium | reverse complement strand
CGATACCCTTGAAAAGATAAAAAATGCCACGACTGCCTGTACCGGAAGCAGGTGCAAGGAACTCAATCCTTCAGGGCAGTGCTGCTCAAAGGATCTACGGCAGTTGATGGGCATTTTTTCTAAAGCTCCCTAAAGAGAAAAAAGGGGTCGAATGAAAAAAACCGACCCCCCACTTCCCAATGAAACTAAAACGTTACTTGTTGACTCTTGTCTGAGTTACTTTCCCCTGCCCCTTACTCCCATCATGCCGCTTCTGATTTTTGTCCCCACCGGCCAAGGCTGCGGATGAACAAAGAAACATAAAAACCATAATGAACCCTGCAATCTTTTTCATTCTCTAACCTCCTTTTTGAATGTTTGATCTTTAAGACTTAGAAAAGAGGAAAAGGTTACAATTTTTAATCAGATCTGAAATTTAATTTTAAAAGTGGGCGGATTTATCCTCTGCCGAGGGGGGAGTCGAAAATGTCGAAATTTGAAGAATCCAGATGGGCGGATACCGCTTTTTCACAAAGATACAGAAATGAGGCGGATTCTTTTCTGCCCTTTCGCAGCCAGTTTGTCGAAGCAGCCAAATTTCTCTAGTCACATTCCATTTCTAATCGCGCTGAAGCCAGGGTTTTGGATTTGGGTTGTGGGGATGGCCTCTTTATTCAAGAGCTGTTAAAGGCATTTTTACCTGCAAGCGTAACGCTTGTAGATGGCTCGATTGAAATGCTGAAAGCCGCGAAATTACGATTGGCGGGACAGAAAAATATCGATTTTGTCCAGGCAAGTTTTCAAAAACTGCTCACCGACGATCCACTGAAGGGACGATTCGATTTTATTTTATTCTTCCTTGGCTATGCATCACCTCTCATTTGTAGAAAAGAAGAAACTCTATACCTGTATTTCTAAGCATCTGCCTTCAGATGGTATTTCGCTCATTACGACGTTGTTCTGTCGTCCACGGAGCAATTGGAAATATGGTACCTGTCGCTCTGAAGGGATTGGATAAATGGCCATCCCTCCAAGGAAAACCGGGAAAAACTGGTGGAAATTCCGGATCAGTACAAAAGTCAATCCGGACAATATTCCTGACACGCTTGAATCGCAGTTGGAAGCCCTTAAAGATATCGGTTTCAACAACGTGGATTGCTTTTACAAATATGGGATTTTCGCTTTGTTTGGCGGCAGCAGGTAATTAAAAAAGATACCGGGCTAATTACCGCAAGCAAAGAAGGTCGCATAAGCTCCGACCCTTGAGACGCCCGCATGGCTGATATCCGGATGCAGCATGTTGCTGTTATGCCCGGAGGAAGTTCGCCAACCTTCGAACAGGGTTTCGGGTGTGGGATAATTATAGGCGACATTTTCCACGGCACGATTATACCCGGACCTGTCGAACCGGTCGTTGAAGCCATCGTGGCTCAGGGTGTGGACCCGCTCCATTTCAGTGCTGTGCTCCTCAGCCAGGTCGTGAAGGTGAGGGTCGTAGTCAAGGGCTTGCAGCCCGTTGTCCCGGCGGTAGTCATTGATCAATGCGCGCAGGTTGAATTCGAATTCGCTTTCGCCCGTCGGGCAGGCGAGGTCGCTGCTGCTGCAATCCTGGTCGATTCCGTCACCGCAGATCTCCGTGGCCTGAGGGTGAATGGTGTTGTCCTGGTCGTTGCAGTCCCCCTCCTCAAGGGTGAAGCCGTCGCCGTCGAAGTCATCCCCATGGAGGCTGCTCTGGAGATGATTTTGGGCCTGTTCAGCGGAGCATAATGTTCGAACGCCGCCGTCGGTAAAAACCCCCTGTGCGTTGAGGTCGTCAAAAAGCGCCTGAATGTCAGGGTTGTTTCCAAAGTCTTCGGGGCTGAGGTCGAAATCGATAGCGCGTCCGGAAACCTTTCCGGTGATCGTGGACGTCAGGGTGATGCCATTGTCCGGGTTGCCGTCCTGGTCCAGAGACTGGAGAGTTCTGGCAATATTTGTAACCCTCCGGTCGGTTATTCCCCCGGCCCCAGCGACAATATCGAGAGGTGTCAGCGTCTGTGCTGCCGGGGCCTGACCAAGTTCCAGGTCTTCAATGAAAAAGGCCACGGTTTCACCATCAAGAAACTGGAAGCGGCCATGGCGGTCAGTGATCCCGAACCGGGTTTCGGTGCTGTAAGTCAACCCCTCCACCGGGCTGTCGACAAAATTTCCCTCAATTGCAGCTGGACCACTTGCGGATGACCCGCCGCCACAGCCGACCAGGGCCAAAGCGACCCAAGCGATAACAGGCAGCCAATTCAGCCCGAATCTTTTGTCATAGGCACCCTTCCTCCACCTCATTGCAACCCCCCTGTAAAGTCTGAAGCAAATTTTCAAATCCCCTGGATTAATGTCAGTGCAAATTGATTTCCAAATAAGCCTGGCGGAGATCCAGCCCATTGCTTCCAGTTTATTAAGTGGAGCTCACTATAGCTTTTATAGGGGAAAAGCGATGTTATTTCAGCTTGTTACACAAAGAGAGCGCTCTTGACAGGGCTTTGGCCAATATTGTTCCGGAGGAGCATGCCGGGGAATATCCCGTTTTCCGGCTCTGAATCTGTTGCTTGAGGGCGACGGGGGTGAAGGGGATGGGCGGCGGGTTGATTTTAATGCAAGTCCTGTAAAACTATAACATCTTGTTTTTATCACTTTGTTTTCCGGACTATATTGCCTTAACCTTAATCCATATCATACCGATTCGTGTGTTAACCTACCCCGGAAAAAGAATACGGGTGAACAGATGAACATAAATATTTTGAGGAACCTTGTGATCTTTTGCAATCTTTGCCCTCTCCGGTTTTTCGTTTCGGGGGAAAGATGAATTTTGCCCAGCTGGTTACGATTTTTGGTTATCCCATAATTTTTTTCGGGACGTTTTTCGAAGGGGAAACGGTCCTTATTTTGGGCGGCTTTCTGGCTCACAGGGGGTATGTGGAACTCCCCTGGGTGATTTTTTTGGCGTTCCTTGGTACATTAGCTGGAGATCAACTGTATTTTTATATCGGGAGATGGAAAGGCATCCGTTTCATTGATTCGAGGCCGCATTGGAAACGCAAAACGGATCGTGTTTTTAATCTCCTGCACAAACACCAGGTGGCTCTGATTGTTGGCTTTCGTTTCATATACGGGATAAGGACAGTGGCCCCGTTTATAATCGGAGCGAGTGGTATAGGCACAGCACGCTACCTGGTCCTGAACATTGCCGGTGCCGCTTCGTGGGCTGTTGTAATCGGTGTTCTAGGGTATTTTTTCGGCCAGGCGGCCGAACACCTGATTGAAGAAGTCAAGCGTTACGAACTGTGGTTTGTCGCGGGTATGATAATCTTCGGTGCCTTGGTCTGGGTTCTTTACTGGATTTTTTCAAAAAAACCCTCTCAAAATCCCCGAAGAATGCACCTTAGATCTTGGGGTTCAAAGGGGAGGTTGTTTTCAGGGCCGGTTTTCAAAGAGACTGCTTTCGACTGGCTTCAAGTTAGCGAAAATTTCTTCCCGTCGGCAGGGGCTCCGACGATTTTTGGAATTTGACCCCAAGAACTCGGGACAGCAAAGGAGAGGGATATGAACGGAAACGGAAAAATCAGCGCACTTACCTTGGGGGTTTGCATTTTTTTCGGTTTTGCCGCTCTCGGCTATCTGCTCGGAAACGCGGTTATTAAATTCAAAGAATATGAGCGCACAGTCACGGTAAAGGGTTTGTCCGAACGTGAGTATCCCGCCGATATCGTCATCTGGCCCATCCAGTTTACGGAGGCCGGCAACGACCTGGAAGGGTTGTACAACGCTATCGAGGCCGGTACCGCGAAGATCAGAACCTTTCTTGAGAAGCACGGGATTCAGCACGCGGAGATTTCCGTATCCTCTCCAGCCATCACCGATAAGTCTGCTCAGAATTACGGTGGTTCTGCGCGGGCGGAATTTCGCTATTCCGCTGTCCAGACGGTCACCGTTTATTCCGAAAATATCGACAAGGTGCGATCGGTAAAAGGTGGCCTGGGAGAACTCGGCAAGCAGGGTATAGCCATCACCGGAGGCGATTACCAGGCACGTACCGAATTCCTGTTCAAAAAACTCAACGATGTCAAGCCTGAAATGATCGAGGAAGCCACGAGAAAGGCTCGGGAAGTGGCGAAAAAGTTTGCCGAAGACTCGCAGAGCCAACTTGGCAAGATCAAGCGCGCATCTCAAGGCCAGTTCAGCATCAATAACCGGGATACCAACAACCCTCATATCAAGCGTATTCGCGTTGTGGCAACGGTGGAATATTATCTCTCGGATTGAGGGGAAGTGTTTTCTTCGCAGTTTTTTTATTGCACCCTGGATCGTCCGTTTGTTTACATGTTAAAATTCTCACTTCCTGTACAGGTCGTTTGTTTCAAGCAAATGTGGATTTGGCGAGGAACGTAATCAGCCTGACAGAGTATAAGATAATAGACTTGACCCCAAGTCACGGTCAGCCTATATTTATCCTTAAAAAGTGCCCAGTCTGGTGAATTTTATTCACCAGTTTCGCTCTTTTCGCCTGTAGTCGGCGCCGGCATATTCTCCCCCCTGTCTGGCAACGTCCAAGCCTGATTCGGTGTCTCCTGACGGCGAACAAAATGCCTCCGAAGGGACTGACATGGCTTGCCAAACGGGATACTCGTCCAATTTTTTCCCATAATCCAGGATAGATATGAAAAGAGCAAAATCGCGCTATGCACCTGCGGAAAGAGCTGCTCCTGCAACTGTGGATCGTCAGGGAGCCGCTTGTCGTCAGGACGAGGCTCTGAGCCATTTCATGGAGGCCATTCCAAGTGCCCTGGTTCTCCTTAATCAGAGCCGGCAGGTCGTTTGGGCTAACTGGAAATTCATTGAAACCATCGGTCAGAGTTGGGACAAGATCAAGGGCCGAAGGCCGGGAGAGGTGTTGAATTGTATCCGAGCCCATGAATCCGAGAAGGGATGCGGGACAACGGAATTCTGTGAGAGTTGTGGTGCGGTTAACGCCATCCTGGAGTCCCGAAAAGGCAACCAGACGATCAGGGAATGCCGGATTCTCACTGGGGAGACACGGGCTTTTGAATTGAATGTCTGCGCTACCCCTTTTCATCTGGATGGGGAAGAGTTCACCATCCTCGTGATGCTCGATATCAGCGCCCAAAAGCAGCGTGAACTTTTGGAAAGAACCTTTCTACACGACCTGTCGAACACGGTTTGCGGTCTTCTCACTGTTTGCGAACTGTTTCGCTCCCGCAAAGATTCCGATTCCGCAGATTTGAACCATTTGGTGAAAATGATGTTGCACTTCACTGAACGCATAGCTGATGAGATCGAATCCCATCGCGATCTTTTGTCTGCTGAGCGCGGTGATCTAACGGTAAACAGAACGCTGGTTTCATCCAGGCAATTGCTTGAACAGGTAAAGCAGGATTTTTCCGCATTTGAAATAGCCCATAACAAGGACATCGTGATCGATCCCCTTTCGGTGGAGATCAGCTTTGTTACGGATTCCGTACTCTTGCAGCGGGTCCTGGGGAACATGGTTATAAATGCGCTGGAGGCGACGGAGCCTGGCGGAAAGGTCTCTGTTTCGTGCATGAAAGAAGCGGATATGGATGCACTACGTTTTTCAATCCACAATGCCGGGGAATTGGAGAAGGAGATTCATCATCAGATTTTCCAGCGCAGTTTTTCCACCAAAGGGCGGGGCCGTGGTATCGGTACCTATAGCATGAAGCTTATCGGGGAGCGTTTTCTGGGTGGCAGGGTATGGTTTACCAGTTCCGCAAAAAATGGCACTGTTTTTTCCATCCAGCTTCCCTTGATTCCTACCCCGGCTGTATTTGAGCAATGACGGTTCCGTCGACGTTCAATAGCGTTACTTCTTAGTGACTCGCAGGTAAGGTTAAAACCTCATCAAAATTTGAACCCTTCGACCAAGGAGGACATCTCCTGGCTTTGAATCAGGTTGATGCGGTTGAAGCCCGCCGCAGTCAGACCTGCCTTGATTTCCTCAAAAGTGTATGTATTTCCTCCTTCTGTTCCGGCCAGCATATTGACCGCGAAGAGGGCGCCGTCCCGAGGTTCCGTTCGATCCGGCGACATGACATAGTCGCGGACCACGATCCGGCCGCCGGGCTCCAAAGCGTCAAAAATTCTTTCATAGAGGGCCTGGTTCTGCTCCGAACTGTTCTGGTGAATGATGGCCGACAGCAGGGCAAGGTCGTGTCCCCGGGGGAGGGCGTCCTGAGTGAAATCGCCTGGGACAAGGGTGACGCGCTCCGCCATTTTGGCGGCTTGGATGCGTTGGCGAGCCATTTCGATCACCGGCGGCAGGTCGAAGAGGGTCGCTTTCATTTCAGGTGCCGCGGCCAGAAAAGCGCAGGTGTAGGTGCCGGAAGCGCCCCCCACATCGAGGAGCTTACGGGCTTTTCCAGGATTGACGGCGGCCACGATACTCGGGGCCATTTTTGATCCGACCACATGCATAGCACCGATAAAAGCCCGGATGTGATCCGGGGCGAGGGCACCCTCCTCTTCCATCTTTGCCGTGCTTTTGCCCGCCACGATGTCCGTGATCTGCGACCAGTTATGCCACACCGTCCCAAGATGAAGAACCATGGGCAGGATCGTCCCTTGTGCATCCGATGACAGCAGGGGTACAAGCGACGCTTCGGTCCGGTAGAAGCCATCTTTTTTGATCAGAAAGTCCAGGGCTGTGAGGGCATCGAGGAGGATGGTCATCCCGCGCGGGTCGGCTTTTTTCGCTTCGGCCACCTGTTCGGCGGTGAGCGGTATCTGAGCCAGAAGGGTAAAAATATCGAGTTCCGCCCCGCTGAAAATGACACGGCTGGCCATGAAGCCGCGTGTCATGTTGAGGATCGATTCCGCCGTCTGTTTTGCGTCCATAAAATCCTCCACCCACCATCAATCCGGTTTTAATGTTCCGCGCCCGACATTCCAGACAGGGTTTTCCGAAGCATGGTCTGGAATTCTCTGCGGATGCGGTCCAGGTTTTCAACATCGTCTGTATGTTTCAGGGCCTCGAAATATCGGGTTGCCGAGCGGCGCGGTTCGTCGGGCCATGCCGCAGTGTAGCTTTCGTTCCTTTCCTCTTCCTCCTCATCCGGAATCGGGTCTCTGCGTCCGTGCGCCCAATTGATAACATAGGAGTAAAAGATCAGAGCCCGGTCAAGGAGAACAAAAAAGAACTGCAGGTTGTGCATCGGGCCGATTTTCAGCTGTGTCCGGCCCAGC
This sequence comes from Desulfuromonadales bacterium, assembly GCA_963665915.2. Lineage (GTDB taxonomy): Bacteria > Desulfobacterota > Desulfuromonadia > Desulfuromonadales > JAAYDE01 > JAFGRU01. Next base: position 51,960 of record CAXXSG010000012.1, on the reverse strand, counting down.
CGGGGAGAGAGGTCGAGTCCCAGCAGGCGTGGGCCGGGGGCCTTGACCTTGGCAAGGCGCTCGCCGCCGAAATAGGCGCCCAGCGCTCCCAGCAGTGCGCCGCTGGCAGTAAAAACGCCGGCGCTGATTCCCGCAAAGAGCACATCCAGACCGGCGCCGCCAGTTCCACCCGCCAGGGCCGCTGCCCACATCAATTGGGTGCGGTCGAGACCCAGGACTTTCCAGACCCGTTCGCTGAACAGATTCTGCTGCAGGGCGGATTGGGCGGGCGGCTCATACTGGAAGATGTTGTGCTTGAAAAGTTTGCGGATGCGCTGGTGGAAGCGGCGTTCCATCTCCTCAAGTTCTTTTCGGTAGCGTTCTTTGAGACGCTCCTCCCCCTCCTTGTCATTAGTCTCGCCGCAGTCGGCCAGGGCAGCATGCCCAATGGATGTTTCCAACAGCTCTCCGATCAGGTCGCCAGTACTGGCAACGCGGCGCTCCCAGTCATCGCGAAAGGCCCGGATGACCTGTTCCATGGCGGGTTGCCAATCCTGGTCGATGCTTTTGAGGGTTTCCAGCAGAGCCATGCGTTCGGCGTAGTTGGCGTGATGGGCATTGAAGATTCGCACTGAGTTGAAATGTTTTCGGAAGGCTGTTTTCCATTGGTCAAGGTATTCCTCTCCGTGCTCCTTGGAATTGATGATGGCGAGGCGCGGGCGGCCTGTCCGTCGCAGGATTTCCATCTCCGCCAGATCGTCCTTGCGCAGGGGGCGGGAGCCGTCGATGACGTAAATGATTCCGGCTCCGGCCTCGATCGGCTGCAGCAGCTGGTTTTCGTGCTGATAGGCCGGGACAGCCCGGTGGGCTTCACGAAAGGCGCGGATAGCGTTTTCGTCCGAATCGCCGTGCTCTTCCAGCCAGGCCAGCGTGTGGCGGGGATTCTGGAAACCGGGCGTGTCGATGAATTCGACAACAACTTGTCCGTCGATAATGACCGGATAGGTGTTGCAAGTCCGGGTTTCACCGGGAATCGGGCCCACCGGCACGGTGTCGTCTTCGGCCAGGGTGGAGACCACGGAGGACTTCCCCTCATTGGGGTGGCCGACAATGGCGAAGCGCAGGGGCGGTGATTCACTCATGCGGTCATATCCCTTTCCGGGGGCAGGCAATCCCTAGGTACGGATCTCCCAGTGCTTGAAGTTGCTCCTCCCAGACCTTGCGGTCTATTTTTCCGGGGGGAGTAAAGACCGTTTCGGAACTCGGTTTGCCGATCAGGAGCACGGCTATTTTCCCTTTTTCCGGCAGGGCCATACGGAGCTGGCGGAGAAAAGCGAGGGATTCGAGTATCGGTGGCTGCCAGGCTTCCTGGATCAGGAGTACACCACTTTGTTTCCCTGCCCAATCCATGGTTCTCAGATGCTTGAGGATTTCCTGATCTCGGTCGAGCCGGCCGCCGATCTCAAGGGTATCGCTGATGCTCATACCGAAGTATGTTTCCCCGGCGCGGACAATATCTGTCCGGGAAGAATGCGTCGCCAGTTCTTCGTTCATCAGAGCGATGCCGAGATTTGATTCCGTCTGAAGCAGTGCTGTCGTTTCGCTGGAGGCTTCGGGAGAGGCGGTTTCATCTTGCTCCGTTACCATGTTCGGATGGGTTGTCTCCAGAAGGGGGGTCTGCATCCGCCGAATGAGGCTGTCACAGGCGGCGTGGGAAAAATCGAGTCTTGCCAGGGCAATCCGGCGGGCAGCCCACGACCCGAGACAAAACACAAGCCGGGGCAGGACGCCGTAGAATACGATTCCCAGGCAGAGAAAAGGCCACCAGGAAACCAGATCCGGTGTCGCCAGGTGGGTTATCCCTTCTTTCAGGATAATGCGGCTGTTTTCAATTTGCACCAGGGTCGGAAATCCTGTTCCCTCCGGAGCCAGCCAGGCCCAGGGCAAAGCCAGTACTTGGACCAACTTGTAGACGATTTCCGGCCCGACCTGAACAGTTGTCTGCCAGCCGAATGCGAGGTCTGAAGTCAGCACCCGTGCCAGAGTTGCCACTAGCGCCCCAAGATTAAAGGCCAGCCCGAAAATCTGGCTGACCATAAAGACCGGCAGGAAAAAAAGATTCCCGTAAACGCTCCGGCGGCTTTTCAGGAGGCCCAGGGTGGCCTGAAGACGTGACCTCCGGTTGCCGTCCAGACGCGCCATTCCGCTCGCGGCCATCCGCTTGGCCAAGCCATACAACAATGTCCCCCAAAAAGTGGCAAGCAGGGTTTTGCGGCGGAAGAAACGGACAAAACGACGCAGAAAAAAGCCCGCGCCGAGGAGAAGAAGGAGAAACGCCTGAAGGACGATCAGGAGCGCCACATAGCCCGACACATTGACGGGTTGAACACCCTGGTAATGCAACAATGTAAGCGCCAGGCCGCAGCCGGAGAGAATCCCGAGAATAAAACCGACCCATTTCAGGATCGCCAGGATTTCGTGAAAAGCCGTGCCGGGGAGAACCGGTTCCTGCCCCTCTTTTTTGCGTGTCTCAAGCCAGCGCCAAACCAGTGAACGCCGGGACGGCAGACGTTTCGCCTTGGGGGAAGTGACCTTCAGGAAGATGGCACGGTCACGGCGTATCAGACCCTCTTCATCCTTTTCCTCATCCCCGTGAAGAAAATATTCCAGGTCGATCAGGTCTCTGATTCCCCATTTCTCTTTGTGGAAAGCCTCGCCGGAAGTGCCCTCCGCTGGAGAGTCCTGTGCTGTCGACAAGGTTTCGGGAACGGTTTTCTCCTGTTTTTTCCGGGACGGGAATTTCATAACCCCTGAATTTCCTTCAATGCGAACATACAATGAATCTTAATGTTACACTCCAGTGTCGGGCCTGCAAAGGGAGAATTTGCTAAAAAGGGAGATTTTTGAAGAACTTACCTCAAGTTTATGTTTTCGGGAGCGTTCGCAACCGAATTTTTCCCTTTGAGGCATCATTTTTCTAATCCTGAGACCTTTTTCAGGGATGCTTGAAAAAAAATATTGCAAAAAATACAGGATTGAATAATCTTTGAATGAGGTTTCAATCAATCGTCAGGAGATCTTTTTTGGGCAGAAACAAGGAAACAAATCAAAAAATCAGGGATGAGCGGAAAGAGCAGATCCTCTCCAAAGCCTTACTGCTCTTTTCAACCCAGGGGTTGCCTGCCACGAAAATTACCGATATTTCTTCAGCGGCTGGAATTTCGCAGGGTCTGGTTTATCATTATTTTCGTTCAAAGGAAGAGATTTTTATTGAGCTGATTCGTGGTGCTTTTGAAAGATTGAACAATGCCTGCGATATTGTGAACCGCCTGCCGCTGTCTCCCCGGGAAAAAATCAGCACTGTTATTGAAGGACTTCTGCTGGACCTGGAGAATGACGAGGATAACGCGCGCTATCATTTGTTGATGGCTCAAGCCATGGTTTCGGAAGCTGTTCCCGAGGAAGCCAAAGCGATTATCCGAAAAGAAATCGCCGTATCCCATAAACTGATAGCCCGAATTTTACGTGAGGGACAAAAAGACGGTTCCATTGAACAGGGTGATGTGGAGGAGTTAGCGCTGGTTTTCTGGACATCAGTAAACGGCCTTGCGATTTTCAAGGCCGTCAATCGTGAAAAATTCAAAGCACCTGATCCCGAGATACTGATGAGGCTGTTCTTGTAAAAAATTCACTTTCTCTTTCTGGCTTTGCGTTTTAAGGTCAGCAAACTCAGCTTTTTCTCCTGCTTGGCCACCGATGGATAGCCTTAGCCCGGATTATTCATGAAAACTTTTGCTGCAACCGCCGATTGCCCGCCATCTCAAACCGTGCTCGCTCTTTGCTTTTCGACGCACTGCAAGTACGCCAGCAAAGCAAATCGCTGTGCTTGGCTTGATTTGGCACACACTTGACGATTTCGCGACAAAGCATCATGAATAAACCGGGTTAGAACTGTTGTTAAATGAAAGTCAAAAACCTGCTCCATAGAAAGACCCTTGTTGTCGGGGGAGTAAAATCCGGGAAGACCCATTTTTCCTGTGTTTTTGTGAGGAAAATCCTGGAAGATAAATGCGGAACGGTTGTCGTCCTTGATTTCGCCCCCAATCTTGTCCGTGGCGTGGGCGGAAAAATGGTCCTGCCGGAACATCCGCGTCTCCACTATATGACGACCCGTATTGATGCTCCGCGCCTTCAGGGTAAAAACGACGCCGAGGTGCAGGCTCTGGCCGAAGCCAACAGTTTCCGGATCGAAGAAATCCTTGAAGTTAGCCGGAAAACACCCACTGATATTCTCGTGATCAACGATGCCACCCTCTATCTGCAGGCGGGTAGTTGCGAGTGTCTGGCAAAGACTATGGCCGGGGTTCCCACGGTCCTGATGAACGCCTATTATGGAGATGATTTAGGGAAGGGGCCACTTTCACGGCTGGAACGGGAAAAGGTGGAGCGGTTCATGAGTAATTTCGACCAGGTCATTATCATGCAGGGATGCCGCATTGTGGAGCAGTGGAATCCCACCGAAAGACCCTCCCAAAAACAGAAGTAGTATTTGTGCAGAGAAACGGATCGGCTCCACGGGACAGGGCTTGCTGTAGGCACTGCATTCGATTTTTCAGTTGAAAGGAGTCAACGCCCAGGTCTTCTGCTTTTCTTTCTCAAAATTATGGGCACCATTCCGGCCGAACCACTCGTTATGAAGGTCCTCCTTTTCAGACAACAAGGCCAGGTTTTTCTAGGACTCAACTTGCCCTGAAAATATGCTCCAGGCTCTCCATTAAAAGACACATTTCGAAGTTAAGTTCTTCCAAGTTGAATTTGTTGTTCAGCATTTCGTCAGGGCTCTGTACATATTTGCCTGTCCCGATATTGTCGCTGCAGCACGTTATCACCCTCCTTATATCTTCAGTTGATGGTTCAATATGAAACTGCAGACCTATTAGCCTGTCCTCGCATTCAAAGGCCTGGTTTGCACATCCATCACTTTCCGCGACTCTTTTACATCCCTTTGGAATCTCAAAAGTATATTCATGCCAGTGAAAAGGAGTAAAGGCTCTTGGCAGGCGACTGAAAATCCGGGAGTCCTTTGCCGCTTCAGTCAGTGAAATCGGGTACCAGCCAACTTCTTTATAACGGTTTTTGTACACTCGGGCTCCCAGGGCATCGGCCAGAAGTTCCGCACCGAGACAGATGCCTAAGACAAGTTTGCTCTGTTCAACGGCACTGGATATAAATTCCTTTTCTGCCTTCAACCACGGGTATTGATCTTCCTCGTATATGCTCATTGGCCCTCCGAGGATAATTAGCAGATCAAAATCGTCCGCCCCGGGCAGTTCGAAATCCTGGTAAAACAAGGTTTTCGAAATAGAGTGTTTTTTATCTTTGGCCCACCGCTCAAAAGTGGTCAGAAATTCGTATGGGACGTGTTGAAGCGAATGTATTCTCATTTTAGACTGGTTGTCAGACATAAATTTTTCCATTTTGTGGAAACAGAAATTTGAGGTTTTTTAAGGGCCATTTCGATCGTGGATCAGATTCCCAGTATCTCTTCCGCCTTTCGCCTGAACCGGTCTTCATCCTCGAATACGATCCCGTGCATTCCCCGACTTTTGGCCCGTGTGACGTGGCCGGATGTGTCGTCTGTAAAAAGCGCCTCGGCCGGAGCGATGCCAAGTTCCTGTGCCACGTCATCAAAAATGGATGGGTCCAGCTTGCACTTTCCCAAGCGGAAACTGTTGAAGACACGGTCGCACTCCCGAAAGAAATTGTCGCGTCGATCGAGGCGTTCCAGCCAGTCGGTCTGATCGCTGACAATGGCGGTGATAAATCCCCTGGCGCGCAGTAGACGGACGAACTCCAGCATCCGGGGGCGGAGGATGAAGCTGGCAAGAACAGTGTCTGACAAGTCCCTGTCGCTTCCCTTCAGGCCGGTTCGCTCGCGCATAATTTTCCAGAACTCCTCTTCGCTACCCTTACCAATGACATAGCCGGATTCGTGAACCGCCTCCCGGCCGGTTTCGCAAACAGCTTCGGGGTCAAGCTTCTGGAGTCGGGCCAGTTTCAAGAGCCCATTTCGGAACCCCTCTTCTGCCAGCACGCCGCCGAAGTCGAACAGGACTGCCCGGATTTTACCCATATTCATTCCATATCCCATCCCGAAGATGGTCTCCTATCTCATGGTGTCATTTCAGCTTGCAACCAGACTGGGAACGACGATCCTCACCTCGCCCCCCCACACACACAATCTTGGCAGGCCGTTTCTAGCTGACAAGTTCTTTAATTCTTTTTTTGACCAGATTCCAGAACAAAAGGTTTTCAAATTGACAGACCGTTTCGAGTTTATCCAGTGATTCTTTGTTGAAAACCCCCACTATCATTTCAAGGGGGTTGCTGAAGCCGAGAGTTTTGGCTTCTTCAGTCAGGGTCTCCCATATTTCATGCTTGAACTCCCCGTAAAGTTTTCTTGTATCGGCAAAACCAGCCATGCCGCTTCAACCAGCATCGATACCATAGGTGCCCATGTCCTGGATCTGATGTTTGTCGAGGTTTTCTTTGATCCAGTCTTTAAGTTTTCTTTCGTCCTTTTCCATGCTCCCCCCTTTGTGACTAGCTGATCCAGGAGGCTGTCGGGATCAGGAACGAATCTAGTGTGTTGCGACACCCCAAATCTGATAACCTCCCGGAAAAATATTTAGCATCTACCAAAAGTTTAACTCTGATTTGCTGACCGTCTACCATTGGAACTATTCCTTTCTTTGTTTGGTGGTTTCGCAGCGCCCATACAAGGGGACTAATCAACCAATTCGTGGGTTTGCTGTTTTCACAGTAGACTCCTTTTCAATTCCGACATGCTTCTGGGGTCTTTGACTTAAGCCGTCAGGTATATGGGGGAAACACCTGTCCGTCAGGTCAATTTGCGCGTGTTTCGATTAGTGCTAGGCTTGAAATGTGGCTTAGAAAAAATTTGCTATCCGGATAAAAGGAAAGTTTGGAAAATTCGGATGGCGACTGAAAGTTGGGTGCAAGTTTCAACACCTCAGTTCATATGGGTTCAAACGACAATTACTTTCCGAGTTAAAGGAGGCCCTTTCTTTCCAAAAGTAATTGCCTGACCACTTTAGTCGTGAAACACTCTGGATATTAAATCCCAAATGGGCTTGAAGCTTCACCACGGAGGGAAACATGCCAAGGAGATTGAGGATAAGACAGCGCCTGATGTGGCCACATCCTTATTGGGGCCAGCCACCATGGTGGGGAATGGGAAGGCCGACAAAAAAAGAAGTAAGGGAAAACCTGAAAGAACATATTGACATGCTTTAAGAGGAATTGAAGTCCGTCGAGGAAATTTTCTCTGCCGTCATGATTAAAGCGAGAAACTTTTACGCGGGGAAAATCCAGGAGGACGATATGACGCTGATAGTCTAAAAGGTTTTATAGATTATACATGGAGCCTCTGTACAAGAGAATGAAGCGTTGAGGCACCAAAAGAGATTCACCCACTTCAGAGTTGAGAAATAAGGATTTCCCATGAATTCGCAGAAAAACAACGATAGGAAATGGCCCCGGATGCATGACAAAGAAAAGAGTGAACAGCGTCGCGAGTCAGATCATCTCAAGGAACTAACCTGTTTTTACGAAATCGCTCATCTGGTGGAGACCCCGGGCATTACGTTAGAGGAAATCCTTCAAGGGACCGTTGACCTGCTTCCTAAGGCCTGGGAGGTCTCAGAATGCCTATGTGCCTGGATTTCCCTGCCGGATCAGGAGTTTAAGACGAGAAACTGGGAGCATACTCCCTGGAAGTTAAGTTCTACTATCAGGGTGCAAGGCAAGGGAATTGGAACGATTCAGGTCAATCTGCTGAAAGAGACGCCGGACGCCAAAAAGGGGATATTCCTGCAGAGCAAACGAGACCTGCTCGATTCCGTTGCCGAACGGGTCGGGCGGATCATCGAGCGTATGGGGGCCGAGGAAGAGCTCCGCAGGTTGAATCAGGAACTGGAACAGCGTATCCAGGAACGTACGGCAGAATTGGAGGGGGCAAAAAGGGACTTGGAAGCATTCAGCTATGCCCTTGCTAATCAAGTTGTCAAATCATTAATGACCATCGCTGAAAACGCAGATATCATTTCCAGCCAAAATTCTGGAAAAGAGCATGAAGTATGCCGGAGATATAGCCGGCGAATTTATGATAAGACAAAATTTCTTGGTGAACTTATCGGTTCAATGTACGAATATTTCAGCCTTTCAAAAAGGGTTCTTAATCGGGAAAGAATTAACTTGAGCGAAATTGCTGCCAAAACGGCAGAAGAACACAAGAAGGCAAGACCTGAACGTCCAATCACTTTTAAAATCACCAGTGGAATTGAAGTCAACGGTGACAAAGATTTGTTGCGGGAGGTTTTAAGTAATCTCTTTGAAAACTCTTTAGCCCATACCAACAAGTCAGAGGAGGCCGTTATTGAATTTGGTATTAGAGAAGAAGTTGACGGGGAAAAAACCTATTTCGTTCATGATAATGGAGAGGGTTTCAATATGGAGCGAACGAAGGATCTTTTCATCCCTTTTCAACACTTACAAAAAGCTGGTGAGTTTAGGGGATTTGGCGTCGGCTTGGCCACGGTTGAGAAAATTATCCGCCGTCACGGTGGCAGAACATGGGCTGAGGGCGGCCCAGATGGAGGGGCGACAATTTATTTTACACTTTTACCATAGAGGGCATCGGAGAAGATTGAATTGCTGCAAATAATGAATTTCTGAAATCAAAAAAAGGCTTATTTAAAGGGCAGGCTTTTTTGAAAAGTGTGAAAAACCAATTCTTATTAATTGCTATCCATAAAACGTAGAAAGGGCCGACCTCAAATTGGTGTTGGCCATTCTCATTGGTCAACGGTTGTAAGAATTCTGCCAACCTGCCTAATTTTTAGCTACCCGATAAATCTGAAATGATTTTGGGGAAACTCGGTTAAACATCTTTCTTTGCCTGCACATGTGATTGGCTATTCTCCAGGAAACCACCCCCATGAGTTCTAACATTCGAGGATAGTAAACATGAGGTATTCGAGGGAAACTGGTCCCAAAAATCTTCCAGTTTGAAATGTCAAAAAATTAAACACTTAGATCAGAGCACCTCCTACAAATTTTTCCTGCCCAACTGCTTCTCCTGAATATAACCCTCAAACAATTTCATATCTCCGAACTTGCGACCTTGTTGGTTAAATACCCGGTAGTCAGATCAGTTTGCCAACACATCAATTGGTGCTAGGCTTGAAACAAGGGTATAGAAAAAATTCGGATGGCAACAGGAAGTTGAATGAAAGTTTCAGAACCCCAGTTCATGTGGGTTCAAACGACACTGACTTTCCGGTTTAAAAGAGGCCCTTTCTTTCTAAACTATTTTCCAAAGACCTAAGTCGCACAATACCCTGAATATCAAAGCCCGAAAATATGCTGAAGCTTCAAGACGGAGGGAACCATGCCCAGGAGATTGAGAATAAGGCAGCGCCTGTTCTGGCCCTCACACGGATACTGTCCCTGGCCTCAATATGAATACTGTCCCTGGCCCCATCCTTATTGGGGACCGCCGCCATGGTGGGGAACTGAAAGGCCGACGAAAGAAGAAGAAAAGGAAGACCTCAAAGAACATATTGAGATCCTATAAGAGGCATTGAAGGTTACCGAAGAACATCTCAAGGAGCTGGAGAAGGGCAAATAACAAATAGACGGGAAAGAGATAAAGGGCCTCCTAAAAAAGGCAATTTGCCCGGAGCAGGGCAGGAAAGATAAAAAATCATGGTTCTTTAACTCAAATACTCAGAATGAAGCGAAGGATACCCATTACAATTTCAATAGCATTCTTTGCAGTCCTCCTACTTTCAAGGACTGTTTCCCAAAGTTTTGCAACCAACGGGCAACTATTTTACATGCGTCACTTACCGAGCCAAACTACCGGTGTCGGCCTGAAAAATCTTAATATTACAGTTCTTTACGACAACAATCCGTATCGAATGGATTTGGGCGTCAACTGGGGTTTTTCCTGCGTTCTAAAAGGGGCGGAGAAGACCATTCTTTTCGATACAGGAGGGGACGGCCCCACGCTGCTCGTTAACATGCGGAAGCTTGATATCCGTCCTTCTGAAATCGATATGGTCATGCTCTCCCACATCCATGGGGACCACGTCGGGGGACTGTTCGGATTCCTCCGGAAAAATCCGGAAGTTGTCGTATATTTACCAAAATCCTTTCCGGAAAACTTCAAGGCCGAGGTTAGAGGCCTTAAAACAAAAACGGTAGAGATATCAGGGGCTGCTGGAATTTCTCCGAATATGTATTCAACCGGTGAACTCGGTACCTATCTGGAAGAACAAGCCCTGGTTGTGGATACGGATGGCGGCTTGATCATAGTTACCGGCTGCGCTCATCCGGGCATTGTCAATATTGTGGAAAAAGCCAAGGAAATGATCTCCAAGGATGTGCTTCTGGTGCTTGGAGGCTTTCATCTGCAGGGGAAGTCCCAATACGAAATTGAAAATATTGCCTTGCGGCTAAAGGCGTTAGGTGTGGAGCATGTCGGACCTTGTCATTGTTCGGGAGACCTGGCGCGGGAATGTTTTCAAAAGGCGTGGGGCAAAAACTTCATCGATGTTGGTGCTGGGAGAGTGATAACCGCCCGAGATCTGGAATAAAGCATGGGTTGTGTGCGTTAATCTTTGAATTTGCAATAAAACGCGAAGGAGCAGCCGATGAGAATTTGTATCCCATCCTCTGGAATAAACCTTGACTCGCAGATGGATCCTCATTTTGGCAGATGTGCGTATTTTATCTTTGTGGATACTGAGAGCATGGAGTTTGAAGTGGTACCGAATCCTAACATCTCGGCTCCGGGTGGTGCCGGCATTCGGAGCGCAGAATTTGTGGCTCAACGGGGAGCGGACACGGTTGTGACAGGTCAAGTGGGACCTAAAGCAGAGTATGTACTGCATGCCGCCAAGGTCAAGATCATAACTTTAGATGGAGGAACCGTGCGAGAGGCTGTAGAGGCTTTCAGGAATCATGTGTCTTCAGGTGGTCTTCGCTCCCCCCATTCGTTGGAGAAATAACTCCGTGGTTGAAAATGCCCGGGGCGCTTCAACCGACCGGTCATAAAACTGTTGCGGCCTCAGACAGGATGAGAGGGAGAGGCTATGAGCACACTTCTCAGTGAAAGCCTTACTCACGCCCTGATGATTACCGGTTTCGTCTTTGTGATGATGCTGGTGATCGAATACCTGAATGTGCTCACTCAGGGCGTTTGGCAGCAGGGTTTACGCGGCAGCCGCTGGCGCCAGTACCTGCTGGCATCCTTTCTGGGCGCCACCCCCGGCTGCCTGGGGGCTTTCGCGGTCGTATCCCTTTTCTCCCACCGGGTGGTTTCCCTGGGGGCGGTGGTGGCAGCCATGATCGCCACCAGCGGCGATGAGTCGTTTGTCATGCTGACCATAGTTCCGGGAACCGCCGGGGGTATTTTTCTAGTCCTGCTCCTGGTCGGCCTGGTGGCCGGTGTTTTGACCGATGCTATGGTTGGTGACAGGGCAGCCAAATGGGCATTTGCCAGTCATGAACTCAATCTCCATGACGAGGAAACCTGCGAGTGTTTTCCCCGAGGACGTATTTGGAAGCAGTGGCTTGACTGTTCCCTCGCTCGAGCCGCCCTGACCCTGGCATTGACCCTCTTCATATTCGGTCTGTTCACCGGCCAACTCGGGCCACCCGTTTGGAACTGGATCAAAGCAACTCTGCTGTTAACCTCGGCTCTAGGTCTCTTCATCGTCGCCACGGTTCCTGATCATTTTCTCGAAACACACCTCTGGGAACATGTTGCCAAGGCCCACGTGCCGCGTGTTTTCCTGTGGACTTTTGGGGCTCTACTGCTCATGCATCTACTGGTGGACTACCTCCATCTCACCGGCTGGATGCAGGAAAATCGGCTGACCCTCCTTTTCGTCGCCTGTCTGGTGGGGCTCGTCCCGGAATCGGGGCCGCACCTGGTTTTCCTTACTTTGTACACACAAGGGGCCGTTCCCTTCAGCGTCCTGCTGGCCAGTTCCGTTGTTCAGGATGGACACGGCATGCTACCCCTGCTGGCCGACTCGCGCTGGGACTTTTTGCGTATCAAGGCGATCAACTTTTTCGTTGGCTTATTGGTGGGTTTGACTGGCCTTTTTATTGGTTGGTAACGCTATGGAAGTCTCAGAAAAGACCGCATTGCTATCCATTCTGACTAACTTGGTCCTGGTCGGGATTAAAACGCTTTTAGCCATCCTGTCCGGAAGCCTGGCCATCAAGGCAGATGCCATCCATTCGCTGACCGACGTGGTTTCTTCGGCCATTATTCTGCTCGGCATCAAAACCTCTAAACGTCAGGCCCGCAGTTTCCCCTATGGTCTCTACAAGGTGGAAAACCTGGTGGCCTTAGGAACCTCCTTTTTGATTTTTCTGGCTGCCTACGAGATCGCCAGAGAGATCTTCCTCGGGACTTCCCGAGTGCTCCCGGAGAAGATTCCCCTGGCCGCCGGAGGGATCGCCCTGACGATTCTCATTACCTGGCTCTTTTCCCGCTATGAACTTAAGAAGGGCCGGGAAACCGGTTCGCCCAGCCTGGTGGCCGATGCACGCCACATATGGACCGACATGCTTTCCTCGTTTGTGATCCTGGCTTCTCTTTTGGGTTCCGTCTTCGGGCTGGCGGTGGACCGTTATGCGGCCCTTATCGTGGTTGCATTCATCGCAAGGGCGGGTTTAAGGATTGCCATTGATGCCGTTCGGGTTCTGCTTGACGCTTCCCTTGACTATGAAAGCCTCAATCGTATCCGGAAAATTGTCGAAGCCGATCCGAGGGTTGTGAAGATAAACGATCTCCGGGCCAGGAACGCCGGGCGATATAAATTTGTCGAACTGGACCTGAACTTGCGCGTTAAAGAGCTGGAAAAAGGGCATCGGGTGACAGAAGAGATTAAAGGCCGCATCAGGAAAGGCCTAGACAACGTGGATCATGTTTCTGTCCATTACGGGCCCCGGTGCAAAACAACACTGAAAGTTGGCGTGCCGCTATGCGCAGATCGGCGAACGATTTCTGAACACTTTGGCGAAGCTCCCTACTACCGCCTTCTTTCCCTGCCTCAAGGGAAACCTGTCGGGAATAATTCCATTCTCGCCAATCCCTGGGTGCTTGAAGAAAAAGCCAAAGGGATAAAGGTGGCCAACTGGCTTTTGGAGCATGGGCTGGACATAATCATTGTCCGCAAGGATATTGGCGAAATGGGTCCGGGCTATGTCCTCGGCAATGCCGGGGTGGAGATTATTGTGGTTTCGGGAACCGATGCCGATAGGGCGTTGGCACAAGTCAGGGCTGATCTGAAATGAAGGACTCTTTCTCAAGGGGTGGATCCGCAGGGACAGGAAGACTCACCGGTTTGAGCATGAGGGTAGGTACCGGGATTTCCCGATATTACAGGTGAAGGGATAAGATCATGATTTCCGAACAACAAGTCCGAGAAGCCATCAAGGTTGTCCATGACCCCGAGTTGAAGAAAAGTCTGCTGGATCTCGGGATGATTCGTGATATTTCCGTTGGAGACGGCCGGGTCACATTGACATTGGCGCTTACTACCTCAAAATGCCCCCGAAAAGATGCTCTGGTCGATGAAATCAAACAGATCTTGGGGCAGCTGTCCGAGGTATCAAGAGTTGAAGTGGACCTGACGACATTAAGCGAGGAGGAAATGAAAAAACTGTTTCCTAGGCACCCTCTGGCGGGCCTGAACAAGGTGAGCCATGTTTTGGCTGTTGCCAGTGGCAAGGGTGGCGTGGGCAAGACCACTCTGGCGGTGAATATCGCCCTGGCCCTGGCCCGGGAGGGTAAACGCGTGGGGTTGTTGGATGCTGATGTCTACGGGCCAAGCGTACCGATAATGCTCGCCCTCTCGGAGTCTCCGCCCTGGGAGAACAACATGATGATTCCGGTCAGGAAATTCGATCTGGAAATCATGTCTTTAGGGATGATGGTCAAAGAGGGAAAAGCCTTTATCTGGCGCGGACCGATGGTGGGCAAGGCGATCCGTCAGTTGCTGGAACAGGTTTTGTGGGGAGAGCTGGATTTCCTAGTGGTGGATTTGCCGCCCGGCACGGGAGATCCGTCGATGACCATTGCTCAGGCCATTCCCAAGGCCTCGGTGTTGATGGTGACTACACCCCAGAAAGTCGCTTTGGCCGATGTGCGGCGAGCCGTTGAGCTGTTCAGGAAATACAACCTGAATATTGTCGGCCTCGTTGAAAATATGTCCTATTTCATGTGCGGCCACACCTCTGAACCGATTGAAATATTCGGGCGGGGTGGAGGGGCGAAACTGAGTAAAGAATCGGGCTTGCCTTTATTGGGGACTGTTCCCATTGAACTCAAAATTGGAGCAGGGGGAGACTCGGGAACACCTCTGATGGTATCGGCACCTGATTCCGGAACCGGGCATATCTTTCAAACTATCGCTCGCAAAATTCTGGCGGAGGTTAACCGCCCTTAATTTCTGGTGATGAAGCTGGGAGTTGGAAAGGAAAAAGGCATGTCCTCTGTTTTTCAGAAGGGTGGCGGTGTTCTCCAGGGGGAAAAGGGGACGGATTCCTTTTCCGTCTCGCAAATCACGATACATAAAACGCAAAGAGGCCTACCCATGAAACTGGTGGGCCTTTCTTTTATTCGCTACTTCTCGGTTTGGAGTTGACCCTTTGACGGAGTGGTTTTCTATAAGTTATCCTACAATTGTTTTCTGCTTTTTCTAAGGATTAATCGAACATTGGGTCATCACGCCACCCCACAGACCGGGGCAGGAGGGTGCCATTAAGAGGGTTTGAAAAATCTGTATTACAAGGTAAAACGCCTCCACTTCTATGTGTGAAGGCGTTTTGTTTTTTTAAAGAGTGCGATGAGTCAGTTTGCTACTCTACGTCACGTGTGGACCTGTGAGCGGTCCTTCAATTAATATTTTCCGGTGGTGTTTGTTCGCCGGGGGAGCCCTGTTCTCCAGTTTTTTCTTCCAGCGTGAACGTCTTATCGAAAGTCTTAAGCAACTTCAAGGTCTGCTTGCTGATCTTGCGGGAAGCATTGCTGATACCGTAAAAAAGGACACTCAGGCGGGTTTTCGAAACCCCTCTGCTGATCCGGCCGATTTGATTGTGGTCATATTCGTCAACAGTTTCCTTGAGGGCGATATAGTGGGCCGCCAGTTTCTGGTAATCATATGGTTCGTTTTTAAGGAGCATTGCGGATGATTCACCCAGCAACGATTCCACGTGCTGTCGCAACTGCTCCAGCTCTTTCCTTTGAATCGGCAGAAGCCTGGTGTGCATATTTGAGGTGTGTATGTGGCAACGCAGGATCATGTCACGGAGACTTTCGGTAATCTCCTGCAGGGCTGCGATAACGGCGATATAACTTCCCGCACTTTTAACGTTCTCCTGTTGCAGCAACCGGATGGCTTTGTAAATATTGGCCACTATGATGTTTGACCATGCCTGGATTTTTTTGGTCTGGCGGCGCAATTGTTCGAGCTGCTTGCGGTCCTGTGTGAGGATGCCGTCAAAACAGGAAGAGAGGTCGGCGCGGACAATTGCAAGGAAGCGGCCGCTATGCTCAAAACAGATGCGGACGGCATAATCGGCTTCGGTCACCCTTTTCAGGTCGAGAATGTCCAGATCCTTTGCGGCATCTTCCCTGCGTCCGTGAATTTTGAAATTGCGGAGGATTAGGAAAACAACGAGCCCAAGGAGTGGAATCACGGCAATGCCTTTGGAATAACTGATGGCAAAGGCAAAAGTCAGGGCAGTGGTGAAAGCCATGAGCGCGGTAAAGAACCATCCGCCGATAACCGTCAAAACGCCGGTGACCCTGTAAACGGCGCTCTCGAGGCCCCAGGCCTTGTCAGCCAGCGAACTTCCCATGGCGACCATGAAGGTAACATAGGTCGTCGAGAGCGGCAGTTTCATGCTGGTGGCCCAGGAGACAATGGCGCTGGCCACCATGAGGTTGACGCTGGCCCGCAGTAAAAGGCTTGGGGTCAGGTTTGACTAACGGATTTATCCACCTTTTCGGCAAGCCGTCCCAGCATGGCATGCAAACCCTCATCGGACCTGGCACGCTCCCCAATACGCCGGGCTGCTTGGCTCAGACCGGAAAGGTCCCGATGAAGCGTCGCGCCGAGTTCCTTCAATTGCAGATGAGGATACCTTCTGACCAGCCACGCTGCCACCGCCCGCGCCTCAGCCATGGGTTGCTGCCTGCCCGGGGCCGATAAGTCTTCCCTTTGAAGACCGTAGCATTCACCAACCGCTTCGAGAATCGCCCCAATCTCCGCAGGGCGATCAACTCTCTCGTCAGCTTGCCTGAGGGCTTGCTCGACGAAACGGTCATCACCTAAAATACGCCCCTCAAAAGAACCACCACAAAACTCTTTCCTGTGGCCTTCGGAAAGACCCTCCTGAACGAATTCTCCATAGGCCCGACGAGCGTTGTCCGCATTGTCATCAAATTGGCTCAACACCCAAACGGTGGTCAGCCAAGGGGTCTGTTGGCTTCCCATGTAACAGACATGGCTTGACCATGGATAATCGTTCGGGTTTTTAACCAGGCCGGCACGTAAGGGATTGAGATGGATATAGCGCACAAGTTCGACAAGATAGCTGTCCGCATCGATTAGAAGTGCTTTGAAACGCCCTTGGAAGAGGTGGCCGGTTTTTCTCTGCTTGCGGTTGATATATTGTGTGTAGCGGAATCCAAGATTTTGCATGATTTTCGATAGGGGGATGTGCGCTACCTGCAAGGCGAGATGGACATGGTTGCTCATCAGGCAGTAGGCATGAACCCGGCACTGGTACTTTTCCAGCCCTTGCTGAAGAAAAAGCAGGAATCGGGTCCGGTCGACGGAGCTAAAAAAGATATCCTGGCCGCCATTGCCGCGCAACATGACGTGGTAGGTAGCGCCAGGAAAATGGATACGGGGTTTGCGGGGCATGGTAAAAGGATAGACAAATAAGCCCGTTTGTCAATCCTGACCCCTTTTCGCTTTTCTTCGGATCGAAGAAATCCTTGAAGTTAGCCGGGAAACACCCACTGATATTCTCGTGATCAACGATGCCACCCTCTATCTGCAGGCGGGTAGTTGCGAGTGTCTGGCAAAGACTATGGCCGGGGTTCCCACGGTCCTGATGAACGCCTATTATGGAGATGATTTAGGGAAGGGGCCGCTTTCACGGCTGGAACGGGAAAAGGTGGAGCGGTTCATGAGTAATTTCGATCAGGTCATTATCATGCAGGGATGCCGCATTGTGGAGCAGTGGAATCCCACCGAAAGACCTTCCCAAGAAGTCATCCCAGAATAAATGACCTTGTAAAATTTTCGCTTTCCCCGATACCTGGAATAGAGAAAGAAAGCGCCTCCGCTTTTCAACGTGGAGGCGCTTTCTTTCAATTAGTCGAACTTTTTCCCTTTTGTTGTTGGCAAGGTTGATGGCGTAAATTATTTCTGAACTTCTTTGGTTGACGAGTTGTAGCAAGTTTGCGGGTGAGAGAAAAGGAAAGTTTGACTCAATAAAACCCGGGTAACTTCAGTCTTGCGGATGAAAGTTGTCGGAAAAATTTACAATGTCTAAACATAAGGCGGACGCAGTGGCTGTTTGAAATGTAAAAGGAGTGTGAAAAGTCCAAAGCTTTCAAAAGGGGCCAATGTGTCGAAGTTTTTTACATTTTACAACGAGATTACTAACTGATTATCAGTAAGAGGACTTAAAATGCTTGATATTGTTGAATAGTGTCACATTTACATGGGTTTTGTTGCTGTCGAAAAACTTTACATTTGTAGGTATTTTATTCTTTTGTCTTTGTAACAAACTGATATTACATGATTTTTTCCACTGGCGTGGACTTTGCTTTTGTTACTGTTGTTACTGATATGCATGTAATAGGTTTGGGCTAAAATGACCTGTCCTCGAACTTAAGATGATAAAAAAAGCAAAAAGAATAACGGCGATAAGTTTTTTAATTTTTTTTTTTGAAGGGAGGAGGTTAACATGAAAAAAGCATTTGTTTTGTTATCCATCTTTGGGGTTTTAGCATTTGCCTCTTCGGCATTTGCTATACCGGTCACCTTTTTTGGTGAGGACCTCGGTCTTGGTGAATCAACCGCTTTAGCATCGTGGGCAAACGCGGAAGCGGCTGAAACGGCCTTTTTGTCAAATTTGCAAGGTGTGGGGACTGAAACTTTTGAAAGCTATTCAGATGGGACAGGAACTCCGTTGGCCGTTAGCTTCGGGGCCGCAGGGACTGCAACCCTAAATGGCAGCGGGGCAGTCAAAACGCTGACGTCAGGTACTTGGGCTGGGCGTTATCCTATTTCGGGTGTCAATTACTGGGAAACTGGCCAAAACTTTTCCATTACGTTTTCAGAGGCGATAGCTGCATTCGGTTTTTACGGAATCGATATCGGTGATTTTAACGGGCAGGTGTTACTTCAATTGGCAAATGGTGGAACGACTGAGCTGAATATCGGGAATTCAACCGGGATACTCGGCGGCTCGGTCCTTTATTATGGATTTTATGATTTAGAGCAATCATATACGGGTATCACTTTTGCCAATACGGCCCCTGGGGTCGACTATTTTGGTTTTGACGACTTCACAATCGGTACTCTTGAGCAAGTCAATCCTGTACCTGAGCCTTCAACCCTGCTTCTTTTGGGGGTTGGATTAGTCGGTCTTGTCGGAGCCAGGAAAAAGTTTAAGAAATAAGAAAAAGCTTTAACAAACGAAAAAGCGAGGCCTTTTGGCCTCGCTTTTTCGTTTAAGGATAACAATCCTATTTTAACACCTGACCCTATCATCACATAACTTAAATTCCGTTCGGAAACAGAGATTTTTTCATCTCGTGGCTACTAGGAGATAATCACCATGACCATCATTAAAAGAGCATGTAAAGGCGAATTTTTCCTGAAACCTTGGTATTTTCAATGTGTTTTTCTAAAGAGGGTCAAGAAATAATTAATTGATTCAACTACGAGGTAGTAGCAACTGTAACTAATTATTTCATTAGATAATCCATAAGAAACTTTTCAATTGTCGCGAGCCAGTGGTGTCTGCTCGTTTTCCGTATCCTGAACCCCGGTTTTTTCTTCCAGCGTGAACGTCTTATCGAAAGTCTTAAGCAACTTCAAGGTCTGCTTGCTGATCTTGCGGGAAGCATTGCTGATACCGTAAAAAAGGACACTCAGGCGGGTTTTCGAAACCCCTCTGCTGATCCGGCCGATTTGATTGTGGTCATATTCGTCAACAGTTTCCTTGAGGGCGATATAGTGGGCCGCCAGTTTCTGGTAATCAT
The DNA here is from genome assembly GCA_963665915.2 of Desulfuromonadales bacterium. Taxonomy (GTDB): domain Bacteria; phylum Desulfobacterota; class Desulfuromonadia; order Desulfuromonadales; family JAAYDE01; genus JAFGRU01. Next base: position 32,588 of record CAXXSG010000012.1, on the reverse strand, counting down.
ATGGTTCGTTTTTAAGGAGCATTGCGGATGATTCACCCAGCAACGATTCCACGTGCTGTCGCAACTGCTCCAGCTCTTTCCTTTGAATCGGCAGAAGCCTGGTGTGCATATTTGAGGTGTGTATGTGGCAACGCAGGATCATGTCACGGAGACTTTCGGTAATCTCCTGCAGGGCTGCGATAACGGCGATATAACTTCCCGCACTTTTAACGTTCTCCTGTTGCAGCAACCGGATGGCTTTGTAAATATTGGCCACTATGATGTTTGACCATGCCTGGATTTTTTTGGTCTGGCGGCGCAATTGTTCGAGCTGCTTGCGGTCCTGTGTGAGGATGCCGTCAAAACAGGAAGAGAGGTCGGCGCGGACAATTGCAAGGAAGCGGCCGCTATGCTCAAAACAGATGCGGACGGCATAATCGGCTTCGGTCACCCTTTTCAGGTCGAGAATGTCCAGATCCTTTGCGGCATCTTCCCTGCGTCCGTGAATTTTGAAATTGCGGAGGATTAGGAAAACAACGAGCCCAAGGAGTGGAATCACGGCAATGCCTTTGGAATAACTGATGGCAAAGGCAAAAGTCAGGGCAGTGGTGAAAGCCATGAGCGCGGTAAAGAACCATCCGCCGATAACCGTCAAAACGCCGGTGACCCTGTAAACGGCGCTCTCGAGGCCCCAGGCCTTGTCAGCCAGCGAACTTCCCATGGCGACCATGAAGGTAACATAGGTCGTCGAGAGCGGCAGTTTCATGCTGGTGGCCCAGGAGACAATGGCGCTGGCCACCATGAGGTTGACGCTGGCCCGCAGCAGGTCGAACTCGGGGACGGTGCCGTCGTAACCCAGGGTCGGCTGGTAGCCCTTGGTATCCATCCGGCGCCGATTCCAGTGTCGGATGGATTTGGGAAATACCCGGCCGCTGCCGTCGATCAGCGTGGATGCCATTCGTACAATAACCCGGGACAGCGGGGTTGAATCGAAACGTTCTAGACCCTCGTCCTGGCGGCCCAGACTGAGTTCGGTTCTGGTCACGGTACGCGCCTTGCGTGACAGCCACAGGGTTACCACCATGATAGCGCCCGCTGCAAGCAGAAAGAAGGTGCTGGTTGGAACTTGTTTCTGCAACGCCGCCATGGAGGTGGTCAAGGGGTCGGGGCCGGTCTTGGCCAGGACAAAGGAGTTAAAGCCGGCCAGGGGAACACCGATGAAATTGACCAGGTCGTTGGCGGCAAAAGCCATGGCCAGGGCGAAGGTCCCGACCAGAACGATAGGCTTGAGGATATTGACCCGGGTCAGCATGACCAGTATCTGAAAGAACACGGAAAAAACGATAAAGCCGCCGCCGATGATGGTCCAGGTGTGGGTTTTGATCCAGGTGATCATTTCCGGCGTGAGGAAAGATGCGCCCTTGGAACCTTTTATGAGGATAAAGTAGAGGATCATCGAAAATGCAAGTCCCCCCCACAGACCGCCGTAACGCTTCAACCTGGTTTTGTAATCGAAGGTGAAAAGCAGGCGCGTCAGGTATTGCACCAGCGCGCCGCAGACAAAGGCGATCACCACCGACAGAAGTATCCCCGATATAATGGCCAGGGCTTTACTGGTGTTGATATAGTGCGCAAGGTCCAGAAGACTCTGGTCGCTGCGGTAAATTTTTATCAGTGAAATGGCCACCGCGGCGCCCAAGAGTTCAAAGACGATAGAAACGGTGGTCGAGGTGGGCAGGCCGAAGGTGTTGAAAAAGTCGAGAAGCAGCACATTGGTGATCATGACGGCAAGGCAAATGGCCACCAACTCAGGCATTACGAAAAGACGGGGGTGGAAGATCCCCTTGCGGGCTACTTCTATCATGCCGCCGGAAAAGGTTACCCCTGTAAGAATGCCGAAACTGGCAATGATCATGATTGTGGCACGGGGCGCTACCCGGGAGCCTAAGGATGAGTTGAGGAAGTTGACGGCATCATTGCTGACACCCACCATCAGATTTAGTACAGCCATGGCAAAAAGGATACCCACGGCAAGAACATACCAATCCATACGACTCCTTATTTATTCAAACTTGGCAGCTTCAGAGTTGAGAGTTTTAACTGCATGATATTAAATACTAAATTAAATTTCACAGAGATGATTGGAAGGGGTTTTGAAAATCAACCTGAATTCTGATCACGCTCTTATATTAGCAGAATGTTAGCACAGTGTTAGGCTTGTCAGGTTTTTATTTGGAAAAGAAATACTATGCGGAGTTTTTACCCGGATGATATTTCCGGGATGTGAGCAGACCTGAGGTAACAGAACGAAAAATTGATTAAACCTCCAAAACAAACCGGGAGGTTTTGCCTCCGGGTTTTGAATACTATCTTGCGCAGAAATTCTGCCTGTTATTGGATAGTTAATTTTTCAGATTCAAGTTTCCGGGTGGTGAAATTATCCCCGGTTACGGCTACCTGAATTTGTGTTTCAACGTTTTTCGGGACGTAAAGAGTGGCCTTGGAAGTCAGTTTATCTTCGGGGGCCAGAGAATGGGGATCGCTGACGACTTCGGAAAAGACTTGCCCTTCTTCACTTGCAGCAAAGGAAGCGATTATTTTCAGATTATCCGCTGCCTTGGAGCCATTGTTTTTTACAACAACGGTTATTTCAAATTCCTTCTGGGACTGCAGAGATTTTAATTCCTTGTAACTGAACTCAAATTCGACAGCCGGTTGAGGAGTCAGGGTATAGACCTTAAAGTTCGGGCTGTTAAACTGCGGGGGGATTTGACCAAGTTCCCAGTCCTGACCGGTTGTCTCGAGATAGAGATATTCTGTGTCACCCTCATAAAAATAGTCTCCGCTGCAGTGGTTGCAGACGACTCCTACACCCATATGTTCTGCCAGCGCAACAAGCACCACCTCATAATCAAGCTCTTTAAAAATGGTGGCGGCAAGAATAGCGGTATCTTCACAGTTGCCCCCTTTTTCCATCAACGTTTCCAGGGGATAGCGCGGATATTCATCCTGAGAGGTGGTGGCACTGTCCGTGGTGTTGGGAAGGCTCTGAACAAATTTTGCGACAAAATTGATTCTTTCCAGGTCATTCATTTCGAGCTCATCCATCCAGCGTCGAAATTGCTCAGCAAGGCTGGTGATATAGCCGTTATCAACGGTATCGGTGGCGTACACGGAATAATCGTTGGTACGGGGATGGGGACGATTGCGGTAGTAATCAAAGTCCTCTTTGGCGAACTGTGAATTCCAGTTGAAATTTTTCCCTTTGAATGACCATTGCAGGTTGACCGATGTCGCATCTTCGGCACTGGCCCAACTTGTACAGACGAAAAGAAAAATCAGAAGGATAAATATAGAAAAGCGGGATTTTTTCATGATTGTCTCCCAAGGACGGGTTTGAAGCTCTTATGTTCGAGACGCGTCCGGCTGTGGTTCGACCGGTTGCCACTCAGAAATCATGATTTTTTATGCAAATACCCCTCCTAGTCTAAATGTGGATGAGAAAGTTCAGCGCTGGAAAGTTTTTTTTATGGAGAAAGTGTCATCAATTTGCGGTCTGGTTCTGGCCTGATCGGGTTGTTTTTGTTCAGGGTGCCGGATTTCGGGAGGTCACAACATTTCCGGAGTGAAAGCGACGACGTCATCGATTTCCGTGGTATCGGTCAGGAGCATGACCAGGCGGTCGAGCCCCAAGGCGATGCCGGCTGCCTCGGGCATGGCGGAGAGCTCGGCGAGGAATTTTTCCGGCAGGGGAGAGGAAGGTTTGCCGTTAAGCCGACGCTGTGCTTCTTCTTCCTCAAATCGTTGGCGCTGCTCCTGTGCGTCAATCAGTTCCGAAAAGCCGTTGGCCAGTTCGAGGCCGAACATATAAAGCTCAAAACGCTCTGCGATCATGGGGCTTTCCGCTTTTTTGCGGGCGAGGGCGGCTTTTTCGACGGGATAGTCGCACAGAAAAAGGGGTTTTTCCTTGCCAAGTTCAGGTTCGATTTGCAGGGCGATAATCTCATCAAAGCGCCCGTTTCTCAGAGCTTCGTCTGCGGAGATCGGAGCATAGCGGGAGAAGGCCTCAGCAACGGTCAATCTTTCCCAGGGTGGGGATAGATCGATTTTTTCCCCCTGGTAGTGGAGTGTCCCTTCCGGTACCAGATAACGGAAAAGTTCCTCGCAATCGACCATCTGTTTGCGGTAGTCCGCCCCTGTTTCGTACCATTCGAGGAGGGTGAATTCGGGAAGGTGCTTGGATCCCCGTTCGCCCTCCCGCCAGCAGCGGCAGATCTGAAAAAGTCCTTGATATCCGGCAGCCAGGAGACGTTTCATGCACAGTTCCGGCGAAGTGTGCATCTGCCAGCCTTCGCTTAAAACAGTGTCAATATGCGCTTCCGGGGCGTTGACCGGGATGCGGTGGGGGGTTTCGACCTCCAGGAAACCCTGTTTAACAAAAAAGGCCCGGATGGCTGCCGTTATCCGGGCTCTTTCTACAAGGTTTCTTTTTCTGCGGGCCAGAAGCCAATTTTTATCCGTCGGGATATTATTCCTTGACGCGGGTGACATATTCTCCAGTCCGGGTGTCGATCTGGATCAGATCTCCTTCTTCGACAAACGAGGGGACTTGCAGGCTGTATCCACTTTCCACTTCGCCGGGCTTGTTGTTGCCCGCTGCCGTGTCTCCCTTGACCCAGGGATCAGCCATGGTGACCCGCAGGTTGACGAAGTTGGGGAGGGTGATTCCGATCCCCTGGCCGTTAAATAAGAGGATATTCACTTCCATGTTGTCCACCAGAAAATACTTGTCGTCGCCGAGGGTTTCTTCGGTCATGATAATTTGTTCGTAATTCCGCTGGTCCATGAAAACGTAGCCGCTTTCATCCCGGTAGAGATACTGCATGTTGCGGTCTTCCAGAGAAGCCGGCTCGAAGGATTCCCCGGAACGGTAGGTGCGGTCAAACAGGGAGCCTGTGATCATATTGCGCAGCTTGCATTTATAGAGGGCCTGGCCCTTGCCGGGCTTGACGAAGTCGAATTGGGCAATGACATGCGGTTCCCCGTCTATCATAACTTTGAGACCTTTTCTCAGGTCGGAGCATGTGTACATGGTTGAACTCTCCTTTTGCGGGAAATGTATTTTGTACAAATAAAACGCGCTATTTAAGCACATCCGGGAAAGCTTTGTCACTCAAAAATTCGCGGCAGGGAGCCATTTGAAGGATCGGGAAAAGAGAACAGGGCAGGGCTAAGAAAAGGTTAATTTAAATTGTCGCCGGTGCACCCGTTTTCAGGGCACACCGGCGGTTAATTGACATTAATTATTTTCTGAGGTAACTGAAGCTTGGGTCCGGCCGGCCAACATAACAGCTACGGGTGAAACCGTACTTCTTGATAATGTTGAACGCTTGCACGGCTTCACTCTTGTTGCTTCCGAAGTCGAACAGCCAGCTGCTACCGTCAACGATTTTCCAGCGATTGTTGATTTTCTTGACCTGAATGTTATTTTTGTTGAATTTGATGCAATCCTCTCCGGCCATGGCGCCTTGCGGAGTTTTCCCGTTCACAAGCAGGTACTTGAAGCTCGGGTCGGGACGACCGACATAGCAGGACTGGTTCATGCCGTAATGTTTGATGATATTGAGGGTCTTGACTGCCTCAGCCTTATTGCTGCCAAAGTCGAAGAGCCAATGACTGCCGTCCACCACTTTCCAGCGGTTGTTCTTTTTAACGACCGAGGCCTTGGCTGGATTGAATTTAAGGCAGTCTTCCTTGCCCGGTTTCTCAACAAACAGGGTCGTGTCGCAGGCCCCTGTTGCACACGAGCCGATGACCGGATGCTCGTCGCGGCTGTCTTTGCTTTTGGCATAATTGTGGGCTTCCTTCATGCTTATTTTGCCGTCGCCGTTGGCGTCGGCATTGACCGTTGTGCCGCTAGGGGTTTTGCCGTTGACTGCTGAAGTCCAGTGGTAGACATATTCATCATACTGTCCTTCAGTGTCGCATCCCCAGGAGACTTCGTCGTGACGAGCCGCCGTCATGACGCAGACTTTCGGTTTGCCGCAGGGCTTGCTCTGGGCGTTGAGCAGATCATCCATCATGCCGCCGCTGAAACATTGCTCGAATACATAAATCGCTTCCGAGCATGTAATTTTTTTGGCGAGATTGGCAAATTCGTAGTCCTTGATGTTTTCTCCCCAGAGGGTGAGGTTCGATTTGTGTGCTCCGGGTTCATCTCCACCGTGGTTGGTCGCATAAAAAAAGAATTTACCGGAAGATGAAATGTTTCTGGCCACGCTGTTGAGAACCGTTGTCAGGTTGGCCTTGGTGGCCGCGTAATCGATATCGTTGGTGCCGTTGCCGTCAAAGTCGCCGTTGGGGCTATGGGTGCCGTTGGCGTAGAGAACGATGATTTCCGAATCGGAATAACCGTATTTCTGCTTCAGGGTTTTGAAAATAAACTGGAGGTCATTCCAATAGCGCGCATAATTGGAGCCGCTGTTCCAGCCGCCGCACAGCAGCACGGCGTATTTCTCACGTTTTACCAGCCTGATCGGTTTTATCTTCATCTTGGCAAGAGTCAGTCTGGTGCTGGCTTTCATGAGTTTCATTTCGGCGGTGGCTTTAGTATTGAGCGGCTGAAGATCCAGGGCTTCCCGGGGCGGACTCATGGTCGGTATGCGCTTGACCTCTCCACTGGCTCTGTCAACCAGAATGTAGCTGGCTTTATGTTCCCAGTTGGCGCCGGGTTGTTCGTCGACGAAAAAGAACCACGAAGCTTTAGAAACCAGAAGCTTGTTGGGGTTTTTCCAGCTGCCGATCTTGGTGCCGGCCTGCTTCAGTTTTGGATTGGCGTAAAGGGCGCGGTTGCCGATTTTTCCCTGGTAAATTTTGCTGGTCATAACTGTTTGTGCCTGCTTGAGGGAGAGCTGCGCCATGACCGGCTGTCTGGAAATGACTTGCTGGCCTGTCTGAATTTGCAGCGGTTTAGCGGCCAGACTGATTCCCGCACCGGAAAGGAGGAGGGCACAGGCCGTTCCAAGTGCGAGAGAAAAAGATGCTTTCCACCTTCCCTGGTTTTGTTGCTTCATCATGATCTCCTTTTGTTCAATTCATTAAAATATTAGGAAAATCCCCGCAGAACCGACTTGCGGGAATATAAGCGGTTATGTTTTCAGGGACGTTTTCCCGAAGAATGGATTTTTTTCATTTCCGACCAGTTGTCGGGGGGGGTTTTTGCGGGGACAATCGAAAAGCGTCCGCTTTTGACGCTGACAAAAAAATAACGGCAGGCGTGCTCCCAGTTGGCTTCGGGCTGGTCGTCTACAAAAAGAAACCAGGCTGTATCAAAACGCGTTGGGACTTTAATCTTTCTCCCCCAGCTGGGGATGGAAGAGCCTCCACTGATGGGTTCATCGGCGATGAAAACGTTGTGCTGTTGAAAAGATCCAGCAGCAATTCGGTTTTTAACCAGAGCGAAGGCCTGATCGGCATTGGCTGCTTTAGCTGGTTTTTCCGCGTACGAACAAGAGTCCGCAGTAAGCCAGAGGGTGAGAACAGTCACGAGCAGAAGAGTCATTCCAAACCACGGGGAGGCTTTGGTTCTTTTTCTCATGATTCCAGTCCTTTGTTTTTGGAGACAACTTAAAAGCTTTTAGTCATCAAGTCACAAATTGAAATTTTAACCAAATATTAACTTTTTGCAACTATCGTGGCGAATTTTAACGTTTTATCCATAGAACTTTTTTCAGGGAAAAGACTGCGCATAAAACGACTCGATAGAGGCGAGCCATGTGGGGAAATGGGACAGAAGGGACCTTACAGCAGGCGTGGATTTTCCAGGGGGACGTCCGGGAGCTGAAATGAGCTTCGGTAATGGCGGATTTCAATAATGGTGATCTTGATGATGCTGGCAATAGGGACACCGATAATCATTCCGAGCACGCCGTAGAGTTTACCGCCCATGATGATAGCGATAATAACCCACAGGGGGTGGAGATCGGCAAATTTGGAGATCAGGATCGGAACCAGGATAAAGCCGTCCAGAATGACCTGGGCGATGAGGAAATAAAGGATGACGATCCACCAGAACTGGCCGCCCATGCCGAGATCGACGAAAGCGATGAGAAATCCGGGTACCATACCGACGATGGGGCCAATGTAGGGGATGAGGTTGGTTACTCCGGCAAAAATACCGAGAAGCAGAGGGTAGCGGATGTCGGTCAGGCTCAGGCCGAGGGTGACAACAATCCCGATGATCAGAGCCTCCAGGATACGGCCGCGAATAAAATTGGCGAGTTGATAGCTGACCGTGAAATAGAGGTCGTGGGCGAGTTCAAAATAACGGTTTGGAACCAGGTTGAGGCAGGTTTTCACCATGCGCCGACCGTCGCGGAGGAAAAAGAAGGAGAAAAGGGGAACCAGAATCATGAGACTCCCCAGACGTAAAGCGGATTTCGGGGTTTCCAGCAGGATTTCAGCGAAAAGTTTTTCAGCAAAGACACGGATTTTCGTTGAAAACTGGTAATTCTCTACAAAAGGTAAACGCTCCTGGAGATTGGTCTGAAATTCGTTGATAAACTCTATGCCCCTGGAAAGATAGCGGGGGAAATCGGATTGCAGAGACAGGAAGGTCCGTTGCAGGTGTGGAATCAGCCAAACCGCCAGCAGAGTCAACAGCCCCGCGAGGAGAAGGAAGATAACCAGGATACTGGCTGTGCGCGGAATACTTTCCCCCTCCAAATAGCCGACAACCGGTTCAAGTAGGAAAGCCAGGATCATGCTCAGGAGGATCGGTAGGAAAAGTCCGCCGGTGGCAGTTTTGATCCATGAAGTGATGGTCGAAATGGAAGAGAACATGGTCAGGCCGGTGGCCAGGGAAAGGGTGAAGACGAGGAACAGGAGGAGAAACTGCTTTTGGGTGATACTCTTCCTGTTGTTTCCGGCCATGTTATTTCACCTTGGCTTGCGGTATACGCAGCTCCCTGGATGCCGCAACCAGGCGTTCACTGACCACCTTGGCCAGCCCCAGTAGAATGCGGTTGGCTGACATTGGTTTTTTCTGGGCAATTTCCTGGAGGTCGGAACGGAAGAAACTGATCAGCTCCGTTGTTTCAAGGGTGCGTGCCGAAGCGATCCTGGGAATGGCGGCGGTCAGAGTGGTTTCTCCAAAGAAATCTCCGGGGCCGAGGATGGCCAACTCTTCTTCCGTATGATCGGGGTTGCGGTCAAATATCAGGACTTTACCCGAGCGGATGATAAACATTCCGGAGCCGGGATCGCCCTCTTCAAAGATGATTTCGTGAGGGCGGTAGTTGCGGACATGGACCAGGGTTTCCAGTAGAATCAGATCTTTTTTTCCGGCTTCACAAAAAACCGGTACCGTGCCGAGAAATGCGGCCAGACTGTCTTCAGCGGGATTTTTTCTGAAAATATTGCTCCATAAAGGATGCATGATTTCCAACTCCTGGATGGGTGTCCGTGGGGTTGATTCTCTGCTTCAAATTCAGCTTTTTCGTTTCCTCCGCTGTTTCGCCTTCCAGACTTAGCCCGGATTATTCATAATTAATTTTGCTGTAACTGTCAATTGCACGCCATCTTAAGAAAGCTATCACACTTGGTAATGAATCTACTGCGAAAACGCCAAATCGGGCCATATCCCCGCAAATTTTCGACAAATAGTTCCGCTATTGGTGCTCAACTTTGCGAAAATCTGTCCTCGATTTGTCAATTTCTCGTGACGATTTCCCAAGTCCAACAGCTTCCTGGCTTTGCTCGCTACTTGCTCTTCGACAGACTGCAAGTATGTCTGCATCGCTCGTCACTGTGCTCGGCCTGATCTGACGCACACTTACCGGTTTCGCGACAAAGCCTCATGAATAAACCGGACTAGCAGAAGCCGGAACTCCCGGAGATTGGCTGAAAGATCTGAATCCACAGTACCTTGATTCAAGACAAGTCACGGGAATTATAACAAGAAGTCATCAGAAATACAGGAAAAACTTCCAGTTATCGAGATGGTAGTGAGAGAACGGTTTTGGGGGGGGTGGCAATAATACTTATGTTGAAAAAAGGGGAGCAGAGATCTCCCCCTTGGGGCTTCAATTTTTTGGAATTTGCAGAAAATAGTTGTGAACTCGTGCATCGGAAGTCAGTTCCGGATGAAATGTAACGGCCAGGATATTGTTTTCCCGTACCATGACCGGTTCTTTTTCACAGATCATCAGGGTTTCAACCCCGTTATGAGTTGCCACGATCTTGGGGGCGCGGATGAAAACGGCACGAAAGGATGCCGGATCGTTCAATATGGAGGTTTCAATGTCGGTTATGAAAGAATCGACCTGGCGTCCGTAAGCGTTGCGCTGAACCGAGATGTTCATTAACCCCAGAGGTTGGACCCGGGGGTCGTCCACCTCTTTTGCCACCAGAATGGCCCCGGCACAGGTCCCCATGACGGGAAATTTTTTGGCAAACTTGCGAAGAGGCTCATAAAAGCCATACTTGTTCATGAGTTTGCTCAGGGTTGTGGTCTCCCCGCCGGGAATGATCAGGCCGTCGCAATCTTCCAGTTGCTCCGGCCTTTTAACCGCCAGGGTCTCCACGCAGAGCTTTTCAAGCATGGTGAGGTGTTTGGCAAAATCGCCCTGCAGAGCCAGGACGCCTATCCTCCGGCTCATGCTTACCAGCCTCGCTTCTGAAGCTGCTCTTCTTCGGGCAGGTCTTTCATTTCAATACCGACCATGGCGTCACCAAGGTTGGTTGACACCCGCTGGAGAACCTCCGGGTCAAGGTAGTGGGTAACGGCTTCGACAATGGCCCTGGCCCTCGGCATGGGGTCTTCAGATTTGAAGATTCCCGAGCCGACGAATACCGCCTCTGCTCCGAGCTGCATCATGAGAGAGGCATCTGCCGGTGTGGCTATGCCGCCGGCTGCGAAATTGGGAACCGGGAGCTTGCCGAGTTTGGCAGTCTGTTTAACCAGCTCATAGGGAGCGCCCAGATTTTTTGCAAAAGCCATCATTTCATCGTCCCGCAGGGTGGTCAGGCGACGGATGTCCCCCATGACCTGGCGCATATGGCGAACGGCTTCAACGATGTTGCCGGTGCCGGCCTCGCCCTTGGTGCGGATCATGGCCGCACCTTCACCGATGCGGCGCAAGGCTTCCCCAAGGTCACGGCAGCCGCAGACAAAGGGGGCTTTGAACTGGTGTTTTTCGATATGGTTGGCCTCATCGGCCGGCGTCAGAACCTCGCTCTCGTCGATGAAATCGATTTTCATGTGCTGGAGAATCTGGGCCTCCGCAAAATGGCCGATACGGCATTTGGCCATGACCGGTATGGAGACGGTTTTCTGAATCGCGGCAATCATGGCCGGGTCCGACATGCGTGAAACGCCCCCCGCCTGGCGAATATCGGCCGGGATACGTTCCAGCGCCATGACCGCCACGGCACCCGCGTCTTCAGCGATTTTGGCCTGGTCGGCGTTGGTGACATCCATTATAACCCCGCCTTTTAACATTTCCGCGAGCCCGACCTTGGTTTCAAATGTTCCTTTTTCCATGTTTTACATCCTTCTGAAATCAAAAAATGATTTTTAAAAATTTGAAATATTCCACAGCAATCAGCAACTTTAAGCAATTTTCATATTTATGTCAAATGAGGAAATACATCCCTTCCAAAAACTGTTGTTTGCTCGTTGATTGTACTGCAGTCAAGATAAGAAAGAAAAGGAATTGGTTTGTTTGCAAGGTGATTGGCAGTTGGGTTGAGATAACTTAATAGAGAATCTAAAAAATCAGCAACGACAATTTCTTGCCGTTGCTGATTTGATTTTCCCTCTACCCATGAAATGTGCCGAAGAAAGGCAAGGAACCCTGACGGCGATCAGACATCACCTGAGTCGCAACCGCCGGAATGTTCTGAATTGACGAATCTATGATAGTCTTTGAAGTCGATCTTTTCATTTTTCTTTTTCTGGGGACCTTGTCCTTCTTTTTCGTTTTTCATGCTTTTTTTGATATCTTTCATGACGTCCTCCGTGAGGTCGTTTATTTTGTTTTCCAGTTGTTCCACAGTTTTAAATATAACTAAAAAGGTAATTAAATGTCAAGTCAGTACGACTCCATATCAAAATTGAAAACTCGAAAGTTGTGACAACAGGTTGAGAGGAGTATGTTAAAGATGATCAAAAAGCCTCATTCCATAGGGGGAAATCCAATGAGAAGTCAGCCTCTTAGCTTGCATGCAGCTGAATCGAGGTTGTTACAGAAAAACGCGGAAAAGGCTATTGATGCTCTGCGCAGCTGCATGCTTTGCCCGCGTCGCTGCGGCGTGGACCGTCTTTCCGGGGAAATGGGGATGTGCAGGGTCGGAAGAAGTGCCGTGGTGGCCAGTTACGGCCCGCACTTCGGCGAAGAAGCTCCCCTGGTTGGGAAGGGCGGATCGGGGAATATTTTCTTCTCCGGGTGCAATCTTCTCTGTAATTTTTGTCAGAACTTTGATATCAGCCACAGCGTTGCCGGAGAAATGGTGACTGTTGCCCGCCTGGCAAAAATTATGCTTTCCGTCCAGGAGATGGGTTGCCACAATATCAACCTAGTGACACCCTCTCATATCGTTCCGCAGATTCTGGAGGCTTTGGAGAGGGCTGTGGAAAAAGGGTTGAAGCTGCCGGTGGTCTATAATTCCAGTGGCTATGACAGTGTTGAAACACTACAGCTTCTTGATGGAATTGTCGATATCTACATGCCGGACTTCAAATTCTGGGACAACCGGGTGGCGCGGAAAACCTGTGGTTCCGAAGATTACCGGGAGCGGGCGTGTGAAGCATTTAAAGAAATGCACCGCCAGGCCGGGGACTTGGTCCTGGATGAAAACGGGCTGGCAGTCAGCGGACTTCTGGTACGACATCTGGTCATGCCGAATGGTCTGGCCGGAACCCGTGAGGTGATGCGTTTTCTGGCCAAGGAAATTTCTTCCGACACCTATGTGAATGTCATGGACCAGTACCGCCCCTGCGGCATGGTTCTCGAAGATGAAGAGCTGAAGCGGGCGGTAACCCGCAAGGAGTATGACGAAGCGATGTGCGCAGCCCGGGACGAGGGGATTCATCGATTCGATCGGCCGCGGAGGTATTCTATCTTCTAAAATGTGGGATGTTTTCACACATTGGCCCCTTCACTCTCTTTGATTGGATGGCACGTCCCAATAAATGAGGGGTTGTCAGAACCCTTTTATCCTCCCAAAGTTCAAACTTTCCAAATGATCCAACACAACTTTTGGACACTTATTTTCTAAGTGTGGGACAGATCGAGACAAGTACAACGACGTGAGCTACAGAGGGATTTGTATTACATTAAAAAATATTAAAAACAATAGCCAGGCAAAACAATAAGGGACAGAACCAGAAAACAAGATCAGCCGTGTGAGGCACAGACCATTCCTCCCCAGAAAAAGTTTTCGGAAGGGCTTAACTAAAGCTAACTCAAGACCTTTTGGTTAAATTACCGTTTACCCTTATTTAACCAAGCCTTGGTACTTGTTCCGACAAATTTTTTTAACTTTTTTTAAACCTTTCCGGACCGGGGAAAATTTTCAATAATTCTTTTTTAACTTTGTTTTTCAATATGTTAAGTGGCTTGAAAAATTTGGTACTATAATTGCCATCTTTTTCCTTGGTTTATTCTCTTCGAGTGATTTGAAAATAATATGGAGTGAGAACGTGAACTTTTTGGAAAAAGGCCAGGGTTTGCCCTTCAGCCCCTTCCAGGGCGACACCGAAGTTGAAATCGAGCTGAACCAGGTTCCAATTTCCTGGGACCTGGATAAAGGCTGCTTATCCTTTTTCGGTCTCGATTCGGCACTTTTCTGGACCGATCCGTCCCTGGTTCGCACCCTGGCCCCTCTTTCGGAGGAAATTGGAGTTGATCTCTTTCGGCTTCTCATCTCTCACTCATCCAGCCTGGGAACGGAAGAAGATTATCATGCCATGGTTTCCACCTTGGGAGAAAACTTCCCCGATGGTTTTCTGGCCTGGGGGAAAGCGGTTTCCGGAGCAGGGTGGGGAACCTTTGAGCTTCTCGATTATAATCCGGTTGTCCAACAGGCCACAGTGACTGTACACAACCCCTGGGAACTGAGCATGCAGAGGAATCTTTCGGTGGAAAAACGCTGGGGGTGCCCTTTTCTGCTGGGAAAGATCATCGGTATCTTCAGCCATGCATTCAATACCCCTTGTTGGGCAGAGGACAACTGCCATTACGATCCCGACCATTCTCGTGTCACCTTTCGGATATATCCCTCATCAACCACCATCCAAAAGGAGCTGAAAAAGTTTCGCTACGAGCGGATGCTATCCCGTGAGCGGACTCTGGCGGAGGAAGTGGAACATCAAACTGCGAGGCTGAGTCAGGCTCAAGAGGATCTCGAAGAATATTCGAGATCCTTGGAACAAAAGGTTTCAGAGCGCACAGCAGAGCTTCAAAATGCCCTCACGCAGTTGGAGGCGGAAAAAGAAAAACTCAAGCATAGCGGTCTGCTGTTACAGGAAAGGGAAAAAGAGCTGAGCGAATTGGTTGAAGAATCTCCCATCGCCATCTTCACGTCCACGCCGGACGGAAAACTCTTGCGATCCAACAAGGTCTTGCTGAACCTCTTTGGTTTATCAAGATTCGAAGATGTCCAAGTTGAAAAGTTCTCTCTTCGAGACTTTTACGTTAATCCGGAAGACCGGGAGAAACTGGTCGATGAAATTTTATGGGAAGAGAAGGTCTCCAAAAAAGAGGTTAGGTTCAAGTTCCCTGAAAAAGATGTTTGGCTGCAAATCAGCATGAGAAAGGTACAAAAAGAAAACGGTAATGTCGAATTTGAAGGTTTTGCCCAGGACATAACTGCCGAAAAAAAAGCTCTCGAAGACCTGAAGGAGAGCAAGGAACAGCTGAAATTCGAGGTCTATCACGATCCTCTAACCGGTCTTGGAAATCGGCGATTGTGTATGAAGACAATCCGGGAATATCAAACCGGTCATCACCAGGATATTCTCTGCGTCATTTTTTTCGATATCGACCAGTTCAAGGACATCAATCACGCCTATGGATACCATACTGGGGACAAGATTCTTTCCCAGATTGGTAAACGGTTTATCAATGTTTTTGGAAGTAAGGATAAAGTATTCCGTATCAGCGGTGACCATTTTGTAGCACTTGACACTGGCCTGAGCCGTGAACAAAGTTTTTCACTGGCCGCTAAAATTAAAGAAGCTCTGTCGTTACCCTTTGTCATAAACGGTGAAAAAATCGCAATGAGGGTTTCTCTCGGCCTGACCTTCTGTGAAGGCGAAGAAGAAGAGCCTGAAATGATAGTGAGCAGGGCGGCGCTGGCCCACAACGACGCCAGAAGTAATGAAAAAGGGGGAAATGTTGTTTACGACGACACCCTTCACAACCGATACCTGCGGCGCAAAACAATTGACAAATTGATTCCCACCGGGTTGGCCAATAATGAATTTCGCTTGGAATATCAGCCGGTAATGAACATCCAGAAAGATCGGCTGTACGGTTTTGAGGCGCTGCTGCGCTGGGACAGTCGGCAACTTGGGGTGATTGGCCCAAGCGAGTTTATCCCTATCGCCGAGGATAGCGGACAGATTGCGGCGATTGGTGAGTGGGTGCTCATGCAGGGGTTGCGGTTCTGGAAAGAAGCCGGCTTGGCCAAGCGGGGCCTGGTGATGTCCACCAACGTATCGGGGAAACAGTTCGCCCGGCAGGGATTCTTTAGCCATCTTGAATCGGTTGTTCAGAGGACTGAGGTCCCCCCTCGCTTAATTAAGCTTGAAATCACAGAAACCGCCTTGATGCACAACGCCAAAGAGACGATTTTTAAGCTGGAAGCCCTTCGGAAGCTGGGAGTGCAGATCAGTATCGACGACTTCGGCACCGGCTACTCTTCTCTCGAATACCTACGCCAGTTTCCCGTAGATACCCTGAAGATCGATATGAGCTTTGTCCAGCAGTTGGAAAAAGGCAACAAGACCTGCGAAGTGGTGCGGGCGATGATCAATCTGGCCGGAACCTTCGATATGGATGTGGTTGGCGAGGGGGTGGAAACCGAAAACCAGAAACTCCTTTTGCAAGAGTTGGGATGTCATTACCACCAGGGGTACCTTTATTCCCGCCCCATAAGGCAAGAGAATTTAATAGAATATCTTGGAAAAGATTTAACTTAGAGCCCTTTTTTTCTCTTATCCAAGTGGGCCACTCACGGCTCAGAGGTCTGATGGTTTATTTGGTTCGTTAGTCACGAAAAAGGGGACGTCCATAATAAGTAAAGTCAAGGGAAAAACGGAGATTTCCCTTAACCTCCCGGTGGTCTGTTTTTTCAACCCTGCATTCTTTTCGACCTTTTTAATCTGCTCTTGTGGTCCGCCATTCAAGCGACCAGACATCCATTTGCCGTCTTTGGTAGTACTACCCCGCCACGGAAGATTGAGTTTGGGTCAACCCGCCGGCTCCGAAACAGATTTCAGTTGTGCAACATTTTCCCATGTCCACAAAGTCCCCTGGTTCTGCAAAGCCCGGCAGGAAGATCGAAAGATACAAAGGTTATGTCGTTGTTTGCTGTGCATCAGGCCGCTTGGGACGGCGCTGTCACTTCAAAAGCGCTCCCACATCGATCAATTGCCAGCAAATACTTTACCAGTTTGCATGCTACCGCCAAAGTCGCCCGGTTACGGTTGCCACGTGCCAGCTCTTTCGTGTGTAACGCCGCCAGTTGAGGATTCCAATTCGGCGCAATTTTGGCGGCTTCGATCAGCATGGTCTGTAAATGCTTGTTGCGTTTTTTGGGGATCGGGCCACGTTGCTTATTACCTGCCGATTCCTGTTGAGCGCTGCACAGACCGCAATAACTGATCGCCTGACGGGAGTTGCTGAACCTTTAAGGGTCTCCAAATTCCAAGACCCACGTCAGCGCCAGGATTTCACCGACGCCGGGGATGCTCATCAAACGTGCAACTCGCTCACGAATAAGGGGCTGCTCCCGCAAGGTTTTGGTCAGCTTCTTATGAACGGCGGTGAACAACTCCAACTTCCCACGGTTCAATCGCAACAGTTCCTTAACCGAGTCAGGCACATCCTCCACGCGCTCCAGAAGCTCGCCGAAATACTGGCGCCCATGTAACCGTCGCTTGTCGTAGGTCGCCCCGACCTCTATCAATAGTCCGGACATCTTATTTTTCATTTTAACGGCCGTGCGGACAACCAGATTCCGGTAACGCAGGATGCGGCGCAACTCACGCAACTCCTCGGACAGCATGGTGCATTCCGGTAGCAGATTAACCCGTAACAAGTCGGCAAGTTTTTCCGCGTCGTCTCTGTCGTTTTTCTTCTTGACCGCCGTAATGGCCTTAAGCATCTCCGGGTGGTCGACCTTCAATGCCACAGCGTGGGGCTTGAGAAAATCATAAATCCAACCTGTGAAAATCGTTGCTTCCAAGGCCCCCATCCAAGGGCCTGACAACTCAGACAACCATTGCCGTAAAACTTCCCGTTCGGTGCGAACGGTCCCTTGCCGCACCGTTTCGCCGCTGACGGTCTTGATACAGTAGGCGATTGTTTTTTTGTGGACGTCCCGATGTAATGGATACTTTTCATGGGAGCCTCCTTGTGGGCCTGACTTAGGGCGATTTATTCGACCCTGCTCGCTCTTCATTATGAGCTGTCCGCCACCGGGAGGCTTCCACTTTCTCTACTTATGCATTCAAACAGATTAATTTTCCGTTCTACAAATCACGATAAATAGAACGCAAAAAGGCCTGCCAGTGAAACTGGTGGGCCTTGCTTTTTCTCAGTGCTCAGTATTTAAGTTTTAGTCAGAGCGTTTTCCAATAAATCATCCCATTATTGTTCTTACATGACCTTAGGATAAATGGGTCACTTTCTTTCAGGTCAAATCTTAATTAGTTTGTACCTTCCCGCCGAATCAGCACCGCACTCATACTTCCCTGACTCTGGAGTATAAAAATTCGTTCGATCTCATCCCCGTTACAGGAAAAAAGGATTTTGATTTCCGAATCCTGTTTGTCCATGTCGACAATGCAAAGGATGCCCTCCACCCGTTCTGTCCCGGAACTGCCGACCCATATGTCGATTTCGCTGCCGTCGGTGGAGGATGTGTTCTTCAGATGGCCGTAGTCGACCGGATGGACATAGCCGGGGTAACAGGGATGAGTGCTCCCCCTGGGCCTGTCAATGATAATTTCGCTTGTTTCCACCAGTTGCTGGAGGTGGCGCCAGAAATTTTCACTCACCTGTAAATTTTTCAGTGGGAAAATCATCCTTTTTTTTGTAATTGTTCAGCACAATGGACTTGCGGTGCCCATGGAAAGGGTATCTGTCGCCTGGATGGCGGCAGTTAAGCCTCACGGATGGGTTCATGTGGCCCTTGGAATGGGCTGTGCGAGGCCGTTATTTGTCGAGGTGAATAAGTTACCCCGCTTTTCCATTGCCCATAGCCCAGCCTTCCCCATGCGGCCCGCAGGTCATGACTTCCGGACCCGATGGGGTTATGGCGATGGTATGCTCAAAGTGTGCGCTCGGTTTCCCGTCCCGGGTGACAATGGTCCAGTGATCGGATAGCGTGTTTATTTCCTTGCTGCCTACATTTATCATCGGTTCAACGGCCAGAACCAACCCCGGTTTGATCCGGAAATCGGGCAAATCTTTGGAAAAATAATTTGGAACCTGGGGACTTTCCCAGAGGCTGCGGCCGATGCCGTGTCCCACCAGTTCCCTCACCACCGAAAACCCGGCCTGTTCGGCCACTTTCTGAATCTTTTTGGCGATGTATTTCCAGCGACTGTTTTCACCGAGCTGTTCAATGGCCTTGCGCAGGCATTCCTCGGTGACTAGGAGAAGTTTTCTCTTTTCAGGATTGATGTCGCCGACAGGGTAGGTTGCCGCGGCGTCGGCGCACCAGCCGTCGAGTTTGATCCCGATGTCGAGACTGACAATATCACCCTCCTGGAGCCTTCGATCAGAGGGTATGCCATGGACGATCTCTTCATTGATGGAAACGCAAGTGGCTGCCGGAAAAGGTACAACCCCGGGTACGCCCTTGAACAGCGGCTCCGCTTTATGGGAGGAAATGAAATGCTCGACGGTTTGATTAATTTCGCGGGTTGTAATGCCAGCTTCGATCATCTTCGCGGCTTCATGGTGGGTTTCCCAGAGGAGAAGCCCGGCTTTTTTTATCAGTTTGATTTCTTTCTCGGATTTTAATTTCATAGCAGTTAGGCCTTTGGTGGTTCAGAAGGAGTAATGTTGAAAATATCGGAAAACCAGTATTTTGAAAAGGGTAGAACTTTCACGGCGAAGCTTCAATAAAAATCCGTGTAAAGAGGATTTGCACCATTGAACAAAACTGCCGTTCGGTGCATATCTAGAGATTTTTGACGACAGAAGCAGATAGAGGTAAGCTATTGTAATAAAGAGATTTCCGCAGAGGGGTTAAATCGATATGCAAGGGAAGAGGCCTTCGGCCGTGGAAAAAAATGAGGACCTTATCGTTGTTGATGGAGTTTGCCGCTTGTGCTGCGCCTGGATGATTTTCGTCCTCAATAGAGATCCCCGCAAACAATTCAAGTTCGCTTTTTTTCAGTCGAAAACCGGTGAGGAAATTCTTTCTTGGCTGGGAATGCCGTCTGCAGGGTATGAAACGCTTATTTACTTTCACAAAGGGGAACCATTTTATCGTTCCAGTGCCTTTTTAAAAATCATTGTGTCTCTGGGGAAGGGGTGGCGGCTATTAGCTCTCGGATTTCTGCTGCCGAGAGGCGTGCGTGACTGGCTGTACGACCGGATTGCCATAAGACGCTACCAGCTGTTTGGAAAACAGGAAGCCTGTCAACTTCCGGGGCCTGATATAAAGGATCGCCTTGTTTGAAAGGGCAGGTGTGAGGGGAAAAATATCACTGTCCGGATGGACTAAAGAAATATCTCAAGGTTTAATCCGGCCTAATGGGAAAAAGAAAAGGGGGGCTTTGGCCCCCCTTTTCTTATTAAGGACGATTTCACGAATTGGTCTACATCCGCAAATATAATATAAAAAATATGATTTTTAAATAATAAAAATTAATAATGATAGATCTTTAAAGTGGTGGGCTGTATTTTATTCACCCTCCCGCTTTGAACCAGGCCGCAACGGGAGGGTGAAATTGGCTACAGCTTTACATCCCTTGAAGTTGACGAATTGAAAAGGGTTTTTGATGGATCAAACCTTAATGGTAGAGCGTCTGAGAATCCGTTTTTTATGGTGGATCTGTCTTCTGATTTGTTTCAGGGCCACATGATTTCCTGCTGCGATCACTTCGTCCCTTTTCTTTTTCAGGTCTTTGATTTTTGATTTGATGCCGGCTTTGTCGATATCGACGACGATGGTGTGCTTGTGCATCTCGATGCTGAGAGCTTTGCAGAGCGCTTCCAGGAGGTGCTCTTTGTTCAACTGAGTGTAGCCCTTCAGGGCTTCATGCTCCTCTTCTTTGGCAATTTCCCGAAGTTGCGCTACGGTTTTATGCTTGAGTTCATCAAATGTGAAAGACATGCGGTAATTTCTCCTTTCCAGTAAGGATGGTTTTTTCTGCCCAAAAACATGGCTAAGCTGATAAGAGCTTTTACCATACAACAAGGAAAAAATCTGAATTCAGGATCTTTCGGAAATAAAGAACGGGCCGCCCCCGTTTATGTTTTGTTTGCTGTGCTTAAAATCTTTTTGATCATGGCTTGTTATCGTTTACGTTCTCCTGTGCGCCTTCTTTCAGAGCAGGGCCTGGTCGATATCGCTGATGATATCTTTGGCGTTTTCAATCCCTACGGCTAAACGGATCAGGCCGTCCTTAATACCCTGTTCCAGCCTTTTCTCACGTGGGTAGTCGTAATAGCTGATGGTTGCCGGATGGGTAATCAGCGACTCCACCCCGCCGAGGCTGGGTCCGATACTCAGCATTTTGAGCCGGCTGAGAAATTCCAATGCATAAGAAATGTTTTCTTCGATTTCAAAAGTGATAACCCCGCCGAAGCCTTTCATCTGCCTTGTAGCCACATCGTGATGCGGGTGGCTGGGAAGACCGGGATAATAAACCCGTCGGACTTTGGGGTGGTTTTCCAGGTGTTTCGCGACGATCATGCCGTTTTCATTGTGACGCTGAATGCGGAGTTCAAAGGTTTTCAGGCCGCGAAGCAGCAGGTAGGCACAATGAGGATCGATGACCCCGCCGGTGACTTTGAGGTAATCGCGGATCGACTGGGTCAGTTCCTTTTTCCCCAGAACCACTCCGCTCAAAAGGTCGTTATGGCCGCCAAGATATTTGGTGGCGCTGTGAATGACCAGATCGATGCCGAAATCAAGGGGCTTCTGATTGTAGGGGGTGGCAAAGGTGCTGTCCGAGATGATCAGGATATCTTTCCTCTTGAAAATGTCCAGCAGGCGTTCCAGGTCCATGATATTGAGGTAGGGGTTGGTCGGTGACTCGGAAAAGAATACCTTGGTATTCGGTTGGATCGCCTTTTCGATCGCTTCGTAGTCACACATCTTGACGATGGTGCAATCGATGTTGAAACGAATGAGATATGTTTTACAGAAATCGAGGGTCCGCTTGTAGGCGTCATCGGTAATAATGATATGGTCGCCTGAGCTGAGAAGGGAAAAGAGGGTCGTGGTTATGGCGCTCATGCCGGATGAAAAAAGGACCGCATCTTCGGCCTCCTCCAGGGCTGCGAGTTTTTCTTCCGCAGCAAACTGGGTGGGGTGACCGTAGCGGCTGTATTCATAACGACCGGCGACTCCTTCGGCCAGTTGTTCAATTTCTGCAGTGTTCTTAAAAATGAACGTGGAACATTGCACAATAGGGGTCGTTATTGAGCCGAATTCATTGTTCCGAATCTCTCCGGCATGTACTGCACGGGTGGAAAACCCCCTTTTTTCTTCCTTCATCGGTTATTCCTCCATCAACTCTAGAGCGGTTCAGGGCAAGTCCCTCATTCCGGAAAATTCAAGCTGAAACCTATGCTTTACTTAAACCGGAATTTCTAATCTTATAACGGAGAGTCGATAAAATAAAGGGGGTTGAAGAGTTTTTTGTTTAGCTCGGCTTATTCATGAGGCTTTGTCGTGAAACCGGCAAGTGTGCGTCAGATCAAGTCAAGCACGGTGACGCGCTCTGTAGGCGTATTTGCCGTACGTCGAAGAGCAAGGAGCGAGCACGGCTTGAGATGGCGTGCAATTGACGGTTGTAGCAGAAGATTTCATTAATATACCGGGTTAGGCAAACCTTTCTGGAGGATTTTTCCAGTCCGATTCCAATTTATGTTGCCAGCGGAATTTTTGCGCGATGATTATTCCCAACGCTCATAGCGGAGAATGTTTTCCAGGGGCAGGCGGTCTTTCGGCGGACCTGAAGAAAATTGCGGATAGCCGAGAGGCAGGAGGCTCACCACGGGAACATCTGCAGGGATATTGAGGAGCTTTTTGACCTCGTCAGCGTAAAAAGCGCCGATCCAGCAGGTACCCAGATTTTCTGCTGTTGCGCAGAGGGTGATGTGGTCGATGATAATGGCCAGGTCGATGGGATAACAGAGCTGGCCGCAGGTCATGACGTGGTTATTGGTTTCCGCGCAGCAGACCAGCACCACGGGGGCTTCGGACACCTGCTTCTGTCCTTTGGCCGCCTGGGCCAGCTTTTGCCTCATTGCGGCGTCGCGTACCACAATGAAACGCCACTCCTGGAGGTTCCTCGCGGAAGGGGCGAGGCGGGCGGCGTCGAGGATGCGATTCAGGGTTTCCTCAGGAACATCCTGGTCGAGAAAAGCCCGGACACTTTTTCGGGCAACTATGGCTTCGTATACATTCACCTGAATTCTCCTTCTACTCTAAACATGGTTGCGGAGCATCAGCTCCAGCGGATGAGGATTGAGGTAAAACTGTCGGGCAAGGTAGGGTTCCTGGAATTTTCTGACGTAATGGTTGAGCAGGGTTGCCGGAACGATCAGGGGGATAAGCCCCTGATGATACTGGTCAATGAGGGTGCTCAATTCCGCCTTTTCATCGCTTGTCAGGTGTTTCTTGAAATAGCCCATGACGTGCTGAAGAACATTCGTATTCTTGCGGGTCGTGGCTATCAGCTTGAGAGTCCCCATCAGTGACTCAAAATACTCTTGGCATAATTCTTCGATTTCCCGGTTTTTTCCGCTCGCCACCAAAGCTCCCAAATCCTTGAGAGCTTTCGGCGAATGGGCCATGAGGATCAGCTTATGGTCGGCGTGAAAATCCATGAGACGGCTGAGGGAGAGGCCCTGGTGGACGAGGTTTTGCCAGCGTTTGAAAAGGAAAATCCTTTCTATGAAATTTTCTTTCAGACCGGCGTCATGGAGACGTCCTTCATCTTCCACAGGGAGGAGCGGAAAGCGTTCCATGAAAGCCCGGGCGAAGAGCCCGATACCGGTCTGGGTCGCACCGCCTCCGGGCTTGTAAACTTTGACACTGCGCATTCCCGAACTGGGAGAGCGGATTTTGAATATGAACCCGCAGAGGTTCAAGGAAGCAAGTTCGTCCAGTTTCCGATCGGCCCAGTCCAGCATCCTTGGGGTATGGTCAATGCCGGTTTTCTGCGTCATCAGCCGGTGTTCGCCATCAATTTCCACGAGCCGCATTGCCTCGCGGGGTGTGGAGAGCCCACATTCGACTTCCGGGCAGACCGGAACGAAGCGGACGAACTTTCCAAGCTGGTCTCGCAGGTAGCGGTCCAGTTTGTGTTGTCCGTCATAGCGGACGTTATTTCCCAGCAGGCAGGAACTGATGCCGATGAGGGGCACGTTTTCCGTATCCATAAGTCTCCTTTGCAGTTAAATGATATCGCCTTTTTGCCGAATTTTATCTTAGAATAAAGTGAAATACTAAAATTCCGCAAGTCACCTATTTCAGAATAACATCAGAACGCCTGGAATCTATCCATATATGGAAAAATAGATACCAGCCTGTTTTTAAAGCTCTTACCAAGTGCAACTGATGAGTGAAAAACTTCCACAATTCGATTCCAAGCTCTATCCGACTACAAGCGGCGTTTACCTGATGAGGGGGGAAAAGGACGAGGTTCTCTACGTCGGTAAGGCCAACAATCTCCGTAACCGCCTACGCAGCTATTTTTCATCTTCCGGAGATGGCCGGGCACACATCCGCTTTCTGCTCTGTCAGATTCGAAAAATTGAGACGATTGTCACGGATACCGAAAAAGAGGCATTGCTGCTGGAAAACACCCTGATAAAAAAACACCGTCCACGCTACAACATTCGCCTGCGGGACGACAAAACCTATGTTTCGCTGCGCATCGATTTCAATGAGGAATATCCTTTTCTGCAGGTGGTGAGGCGGGTAAAAAAGGACGGGGCCACCTATTTCGGACCCTACAGTTCTTCCGGCGCGGTGCGCGAGACCTTAAAGAAAATTTACCGAATATTTCCCCTGCGCCATTATCCCATGGACCGCTGCCGCAGACGGAGCCGACCCTGCCTTTATTATCAGATCGGCCAGTGCAGTGCTCCCTGCCATGGAAAAATCAGCCGCGAGGCTTACCTGAAACAGGTTAATGGCGCCGTTTCCCTGCTGGCAGGAAAAGAAAAGGACCTGATGCGTTCGTTCAAGGAAAAAATGCGGGAAGCGGCCGCGGCCATGAGATTTGAAGAGGCGGCCCGGCTCAGGGACCAGATCCAGGCCCTGGAGCTGACTGCGGAAAAACAGAAAGTGAACGATGCCCAGGGGGTTGACCAGGATATCATAGGCCTCCACCGGGAGGGCGGAAGTGTGGAACTCGCCGTTCTGTTCGTCCGTGGAGGGGTCCTGATCAGCCGCCGGGACTTCAGCCTCGAATGGCGGTTGGAGCCTGAAGAGCTTCTCTCCTCCTTTCTGCAGCAGTATTATGATGGCGATGTTTTTATTCCGGATCAGATTCTTGTCCGTCCCGGTCCAGCATCGCTTGAGGCTATTCAGGGTTGGCTTGCCGACCGGAGAGGGCGCAAAGTCAGGATTGTGGTGCCCCGGAGAGGAACCCAGCGGGAGATGGTCGAGCTCGCTGAGCGCAATGCCCGGGAGAGTTGCCGGCAGAGGGTAAACCGCAAGGAGGCCCGGGAAAAAGTTCTGCGCGAGATTCAGGGGCATCTTGGGCTGCGGAAGCTTCCACGGCGGATGGAATGCTTTGATATATCCAATGTTCAGGGGCACTTTTCCGTGGGAAGCATGTCGGTTTTTCTTCATGGTGAAGCGGCCAAAAATGAGTACCGCCGCTTTCGCGTAAAAACCATCTCGGGTGCGGATGATTTTGCTTCTCTTGCCGAAATTCTCAGGCGACGGCTGATGCGGGGACTTCGGGAAGAAAATTTACCTGATTTCATTCTTATCGATGGAGGCCGGGGACAGTTATCCGCAGTTCTGCCTGTTCTAAAACAACTTGGCCTGGAAGAGAAAATCGATATTGCCGGTATGGCTAAAAGCCGGGTGAAGGCCAATGCGCAGGAAAGCGCCGTTGAACGTTCCGAGGAGAGGTTTTTTTTGCCGGGAGAGGCTACTCCGACTGCCTTTCCGGAGGGTCTCCCCGCTCTTTTTATGTTCGAAAAGCTGCGTAACGAAGCCCATCGCTTTGCTATTACCTATCATCGTAAAGTGAGAGGCCGGGCGGCTCTACGTTCTTCCCTGGAAAAGATACCCGGGATCGGTCCGAAGCGGAAAAAAAATCTGTTGAAGCATTTCGGCAGTATAAAAAAAATACAGGAGGCCATGCTGGAGGATTTATTATCCTGTCCAGGGTTGTCGGCAGGTGCTGCTGAAAAGGTCTTCCTTTTTTTTCAGAAAAAATAGCTTTTTTTCAGCAGGTTTAATTATTTTATAAAGTAAAAGCTTCTTGTCCTCTTAAGCTTCTTGATGGTTGGGAAATTTTTTTGGTTAGAAAAATAAAATTAATTGAAATTTGTAGAGTTTTTGCTAATATTTCTAATTGGCTATAGAAATATTTTTTTGGGGCATCTTTCCAGAATAAATTACCAAATTCCCTAAAACGTTCAGAGGCTATTATGAAAAACGTTGAAACCCGGGTACAGGATCTGGTAGATAAGTTGCGACTCAAAGATTACCGTATCACTCCTCAAAGGCTGGCCATTCTGAAGACCTTGACATCCAGCCGCTCACACCCCAGTGTTGAACAGATATTTGAAAAGGTCACCGTCGATTTTCCCACGACCAGTATTGCAACGGTTTACAAGACAATTTCCCTGCTTAAAGAGATGGGTGAGCTGATTGAATTCAGTTTTGGTGAGGGAAGCAATCATTATGATGGTTATACTGCCGTGCCGCATCCCCATTTTGTCTGTACCTCCTGCAGGAAGATCGAAGATATCCATTTTCCCGACTTGGAGCATTTAAGTGAAAAGCTTGCGGAGAAAGAGGATTACCAGATTAGCGGTTATCAGCTGAATTTCTTTGGACTTTGTCCTGAGTGCATTCATCAAGCGGGCAGGCAGGTCAGGCAGGCTTGATTTTTTAATTTCTTGATTACTCTACAAGAAGTATGCTTTTTCGTTGCAGCAGGGGCATTTAAGTTAGTGTGCCTACTTTTTTTTGCCTCCTGGCGAGAACGGTTCTTTAAAAAGAAAGGAAATATTAAATGAGTGAACTGAAAGGAACACAAACAGAGAAAGATCTGAAAGAAGCATTTGCGGGTGAATCTCAGGCCAATCGCAAATATCTGGCTTTCGCTCAAAAAGCTGAACAGGAAGGTCATGAACAGGTTGCCAGACTTTTTCGGGCGGTTGCGGCGGCAGAAACCATTCATGCCCATGCCCACCTTCGCCTTCTCAAGGGAGTGGGGTCGACCGAAGAGAATCTGGGAGCCGCCATGGCCGGAGAGTCTGAGGAATTTACCGAAATGTACCCGGAAATGATGAAAACAGCCGAGGATGCAGGTTTCAATGCGGCTTTACGATCCTTCACTTTGGCCAATGAGGTGGAAAAGGTTCATCATGATCTTTTTGAAGGGGCGTTAAAAACTCTGGGGCAGCAAGAAATGGCCGACTATTACGTTTGTAAGGTCTGCGGCCACACCCTGGCCGGGAAGCCTGGATCTCCTTGTCCTGTTTGCGGCGCTTCCCCGGAAGCATATTTCAAGGTCGACTAACTTCTGATTTTCCGATTCATGAGTTCATTACCGGGAGGGCCCGCTTTGCAGCGGGCTTTCTTCTTTTCTTTTAGTTTTATTTCTTCTAAGATTCAGAGCAAAACTTTTAACCTTTAAGGACTTTGAAAATGAAAATAGGGCTGATCGGTTGTCAGAACTCGGGGAAAACGACTATTTTTAATGCCTTGACCCGCTCGGAGGCACAGGTTGCGGACTTTTCCAATGTCAAAGCGGAGCCCAATCTGGCGGTAATCGATGTGGAAGACGAGCGGGTTACCCGTCTTTCAGAGATGTACCAACCGCGCAAAACCATTTATTCAACCGTCGAATTCATCGATTTTGTCGGTGTTGCCGGAGGTGCTGAAAAGCAGGGAGCGTTTTCGCCGGAGTTGCTGCAACTGGCGAAAAACACCGATGCTCTGGCGCTGGTGGCACGTAATTTCAGCCATGAGGTCATGGGTGACCCTTCTCCGGTTGCGGATGTTGAAAGCATTGAGGGGGAACTGGTTCTTACCGATCTGATCGTTGTGGAAAATCGCCTGGAAAGAATCGAGTGGGAGAACAAAAAAGGGAAGAAGTCCAACCAGACCCTTGCTGAAGAGGCACTTTTACACAAACTTCGTGACCAGCTCAATGAGAATCAGCCGATTCGTCGAATGGATCTGACGGAAGAGGAAGAGAAAATGCTGAAAGGCTACCAGTTTCTCACCCGCAAACCGTTGATGGTGGTGCTGAATTCTGATGAAGAGAATTTCGCTCGGAACGCTGAAACCCTTGAGAAGCTGAAAGAAAATTATACCGTGATCGAGTTTGCGGGGAATTTCGAGATGGAGCTTTCGCGCATGACCGGGGAAGAGGATATCCAGCTTTTCATGGAGGATCTGGGGATTGAGGAGTCGGCCCGAAGTCTGTTAACCCGGACCGCCTACGGTCTTCTCGGCTATATCAGTTTTTTCACTGTCGGTTCCGATGAAGTCAGGGCCTGGAATCTGCGCAAGGGGGAGAATGCCGTGGCGGCTGCCGGAGTCATTCATTCAGATCTGGCTCGGGGTTTTATTCGTGCCGAATGCTTTAATTATGCCGATCTGATGGACTGTGGTTCGGAAAAAGGGGTCAAGGAAAAAGGGCTGTTGCGTCTCGAGGGGAAAGAGTACTCAGTCAAAGACGGCGATATTCTGAATATCCGTTTTAATGTCTAGCAAGTTATTGAAAATTCCGGTTTTTCCACAACCTGTCAGGCTTGGGCCTAAAAAGAATGATACTTGGTAATGGGTATTCTCGTGGGATTTTTTCGCTCATCCGACAGGTAGGATTTGCCGGTAATTTTTTTCAGAGCGAGTCCTGCCCGTTTCCGAAGATGAACATTCTTACTTTTGAGTGCTTTTTTGAGAACTGGAATGGCTCTCTTGTCGCCGATCCAGCCGAGGGAGTTGGCAATAAAGCTTTTAAAGTTAGTATCTCCCGAAATTTGAAACTGTTCAATCAGGGCGGGTACGGCATCTTTGCTCCCTAACAGGCCCAAGGTGACAACGGCATCTTTCTGGGTCGGTTGATCATAGGATATGGCCGGGCCGTACTTCATGATAATTACGAGGCGTTCAATTTTTTGAGCGTCGATTGTTGGTGCGGGTTCTTCGTTTTCCAATTCGACCAGACGATTTTCGAGCTTATCGAGATCATGGTCCATCCCTTTTTTAGCCGGGGAGCAACCGGAAAGTGAAAAGATAATAAAGAATCCGACCAACAGGACAAAAAGAAGATAACGATAGTCCCACGTCACGGGCAACCTCCAATGGGAATCAACTGCAGAACAGTTGATTTGAAATTAATTTATCCACAACGAAAATCACTCTTAATCTAATATGATTATGATTGTCGATCAATCCCTCTTTTGAAAATTAAGCAAAAATTGGCTATAAGGCAAATTTTTGCTTAGCAAACGTTAGGTTTTCTCGGCAGCTCCCTCAAAGGTTTTTGGCGGTTTCAGGGCTTGGGTGAAAAGATCGTTGGCCGCTTGTCGGTTTTGGTTGTGACGACGTTTCTGGGTTGGGAGAGGCGGTCAAAGTTGATCGCAAAGCGCATGGGAAAAAGCCTTTGCCACCCCAAGGATGGGTCCCGAATCCAAAACGAAACCCCGCATTGAAAAATGTGGGGTTTTGTCCGTAATTTGTGGGAGAAAGTGAAAGCTTTCTCCCATTCCCAAAATCTGTTTGGTTTAAACAACCTTAGGCTTACTTTTTCTTTCCAAAGCGGCGATAACCGGCAAGTCCTGCCAAGCCGACGCCCAGAAGCAGCATGGTGCCAGGCTCGGGAACAGGCTCAGTAGTACCGCCACCGGCAGCGGTGCAGATGATATTCTCGATATCTGTCTCCAAGGTGTTGCTGGTGGTTAATATTGCCAAGCCTCCGGTGTCGCCGTATGTTAAGTCTGAAGTGTATCCTCCGGTCCCGCCTTCTGCCATGGCTGTGAATACGTTAATTCCAGCTGTAGTGATTCCTGTGCCCATGAGGGAAAAGATCATGATATCATTATCAATTGCAGCCTGGTTTGCAATATCGGCCGCAACCCAGTCATCCTGATACACGCCAGCGCCATTTTCAGTACCTTCATCGCCGATGGTAACGATTGCTTTGTAATAATCCTGATCTGCAGTGCTATCATCGTTCCAACCATACCAGTTCACCAGATCGGTTACTGCCGGGGCATTGTCTTCATACTGATTGGAAACCGGGATTCCACCCTGGCTCGTAACACAACTGTAAACCGTCTCATCGAAAACAGCTCCATAAGTACCGGTAATACCCATAAAACTTGCCCTGACCCAGGCGTCACACTCGGGACAATCGAGGTTGTTAACAATGTTCTGAACGGTGCTAGCTATTCCATTAATTTCATCGTACATAGAGCCGCTGGTATCGGCTACAAATACGATGTCCAGAATGACATCCGCAGATGCCTGATTTGCAGCATCGCCGGCCTCAAAATAAGAGGCTGAAGCACTCACCGCAAAAAGCATTGCAATTAACATTGCTAAAATGAAAACCACGTTTTTTTTCATCTCTCTCCTCCTCTCATCCGAAAAACTGATTGGTTATATTGAGCCTTTTCAAGTTACCGCCATCCTGCAATTCATTCCATGATGTGATGCTTAAGAAAAATTGCATCTCCTGTTCCAGCCTTGTAATTAATTAGAAAATAATGGGTTTTTTTGTTTTCGAAAATCATCTAATGCTGAATGTAAAAGTTTCCGACAAGATTTTTCCATTCCAACGATGCAATAGATGTGTAGCGATAGACAGCAGTGGAATATCAAAGTCTTCTATTATGTAATTATAAGTACTTGTTTTTTTTCATATTTTGTGTGGCTCTATTTTTATTACGACAGAATATGGCGGCAAAATGGCCTTTTTTCGAGTTTGAGACAAACCTTTTTTCATTGAATCACCCTGAAAAATGTAAATATTTTCGACACAATTTTTCCTCGCAGAAGGGAGGGTTTTCCCCAAGCCCCCTTCCCGGGGTGTAGAAAATAGCTTGTTTATCCCTTGAGTGTAAAAAATTCCAACAGTGCATCCTGGCGGCTAAGGTAGGCGAAGTGTCAAAACACTCAATAGGATGATCTGCTTCTGGCCTGGAAAAAGGGAATAGCATGAGACAAAAGGAGTTGAGAAAGAGGCTTTGAGAAAAACTCAAGGTGAAGCAAGAGAGAATGGGGCAGTAGATAGCGAAAAAGGATATGAGGACTCAATTCTCATATGGGGAAGACGACGCATGTTTGCCGGATTGAATAACGCAGCAAGGAGACCATCGAACACAGCTTTGCCCATGCCAAAGAACTGCATGGGCAAAACTGCATACGGATGCGCAGGTTGTTGCATACCTTGGAGCGGGTATTCTATCAGCCGCCTGAAGGAACCTCGGAAAGATGACACTGCTTCCGTGTAAGCTGAAAACAGGGAAATTCTTTTGCGGGAGCATTTCAGATGTTATTCAGAATTTTTAAGTCCCATACAGGCCGTTTATTGGGCCTGTAATTCAAAACCGTTTAAAAACCAAAACTGCTAACCCCGCATTGGATTATGCGGGGTTAGCAGTTAGTTGAAGCGGAGTCATGGCTGACTCTGTTCCTTTGGTAAAAAAAGCAGGGTTTAAATACGAAGGTTTTTCAGGTGCTTTGCTTGGGAAAAGCATTCCGCTGCAGAATCTTACCCTGCAGGCCGATAGTGACGATTTCCAGTGGGATGTTTTTCCCCGCGTCTTTCAGGGCCTTCTTGACGATGGCCGGTAGGCCCTGGCAGCAGGGCACCTCCATGACCAGGACGGTCACACTTTTAACCTCTGCCTGCTGGAATATCTGCCGGAACCTTTCCTCATACAGTTCCGTATCGTCGAATTTCGGGCAGCCCATCATAACGACCTTTCCAGCAAGAAAATCGCGGTGAAAATCGCCGTAAGCCATGGGTGAGCAATCGGCCGCAACCAGCAGGTCGGCATTTTTCAGAAACGGCGCGTGGGGCGGCACCAGGCGGATCTGCACGGGCCAGTGGGAGAGGGCGGATGGCACCTGATCCATGGCTTCCGAGGATGCGGTCGGCGCGTTTTCCCTTGTCCCGGAGAAGCTATGAATTTTTGCGGAAGGACAGCCACGTGGCGTGGCGGTGTTTTTTTCATCGGGGATGTTTGACTTGGATCGCAGGTGTTCTTTTGCTGCTTCCTCGTCGAACTCCTCCACTTCTTTTTCAATGATGTGGATGGCGTTTCTCGGACACTCACCGAGGCAGTCCCCGAGCCCGTCGCAGTATTTTTCCGCAACCAATCTGGCCTTGCCGTCCACGATCTGGATGGCTCCCTCGGCGCAGGAAGGGACGCAGATTCCGCAGCCGTCGCATTTCTCTTCATCGATTTCGATTATTTTTCTCAAAGTTTTCATATTGGTTCTCCCGGCTATTTTTTGAGTCTGAAACTTGATGTTTAAATTCCCAATTGATTGATTGTAGGTTATAACAACTAAGGATGGCAGGCCTTGATTTAAGTCAACAACCAGATTCTTTTGGAGGCTTTTTTGAGTATGAACGATCAGATCAGTGGAATCCCATTGCTCGAAGGGCTTTTTGATAAACAAAAACAAGACCTGGCCCTTATCTCAAGGAAGATGAAATATAGCAGAGGGCAGCGCATTTTTTCAGAGGGGGATGAGGGGAACGGCCTGTATGTCGTCCTGAACGGGCAGGTCAAGATTTTTAAAATGTCGCCCGGCGGCAAAGAACAGATTCTGCATATTTTTGGGCCTGGAAACCCCTTTGGCGAGATAGCCATGTTTGCGGGGCAATCCTTTCCGGCCAATGCCGAAGCTTTTTCCGACTGCCGGACCCTGTTTTTTCCCCGGGATGGATTTATCGAATGCATCCGCAACGATCC
>CAXXSG010000011.1:30000-143198 GCA_963665915.2 Desulfuromonadales bacterium | reverse complement strand
TGTTTTCAGTTGGTCCCTCGCCGTCGAGAATGCGGCGCAACTCCGGCTGCTCCCTTTCCCATGCCAAGGAAGCATCGGGGGATGGGGCATCCCGTCGGGGGATAGGACCCGACCGCTGCTTTTCAACGAACTCAGGTGCCATCTTTTACTCCTCATCAGCCGATTGACCGAAAACCACCGCTGACGGTTCTCTGCTGGGAAACAATTAGCTACCCTGTCTGTTGGCTTTTGAAAACAACTCAAATTCTTCCCGATTTATATACCTTTCGGCAACCAATTAAAAATATGAACAGAACGATAAAAGGCCATAACAGTTTGAAATAACAGAGGCTGGTTTGTGGTAAGCGGGCCAAGGGATTACGCCACCATGTTTTTTCTGGGAACCACTCCCAACTTGATGCTGCAACGCCAATGGAAAACCCAAAGGAAAGCCCAATAATAAAGAGACCTATTTTATCGAAATTAATTTTTCCCATTTCTCATGTTTAACGGCCTTTACCTCCAGCCTTCTTGGTTACCATATCGATGGCTTTTTCCAACGCACTGTTGAATTCATCCTGACGGTTGAGCATCAAGAAATGATCCGCTTCCTTCAAAACTATAGCATCGAAGGAGGACATATGCCGCCGGTTGGCTTCAAAATTAATGGGCCACAGATCTCCGTTTACACTGACAACGGGAATGGGGATTTCCTCGAATATTTTGGCCGCTTCTCCAGTGATATACTGAGACATCATTTCGTTCATCGCACTAAGAGCTACAGCAGGAGGCGCGGCGGCCATGTCTGCGAGTATCCACTCGCGAAGTTGCGGATCGGTTCGAGATGAAATCATCTCTTCGACAAATTTCCGGCTACAGTTTTGAAAATCCATTTTCAAAGAAGCAATCATCTGATCAAGCTCCTCGCGGGTCATCGGATACTCAATGTTTTCCAGCGTATCAATGCCGATTAACCCGATGACGCGGGCCGGCATCAGTCGGGCCGCCTCTGCGATAACCGAGCCGCCCATGGAATGGCCTATCAGAATCACCTTATGGCTGCCGTTAGCCTCTGCTACGGCACGGACATCCTCCCCGAATGACTTCATGGTATATCGTGAGCGTTCAGAGCCCGAGTGGCCGTGGCCGGCAAGGTCAAGGGTGACAACACGATGTTTTTTCGAAAAATGTGGCAACTGGGTTCGCCAGTAACGGGCATCGCAGCTCCAGCCATGGACAAACACCAGAGTCGGCTCCCCGGCGCCATATATTTCATAAGAAATCGGTGTGCCATCTTTGGAAGAGATAACCTGGGGCCATTCCGCGTGAGCCCGCATAGATCCAAAAATCAATAACAGCATAATTATACAGCCGGCAAAGACGGTCGGGTATCGTTCAGGTGGTTTGCAGTAAGCCTTTTTGCCTTTACCGGTTGTTTTCTCAGTATTTTTCATTTCCTGTTTTCCTTTACCTCGGAGGATGGCCTGGGGGCAGTTTTGTAACTTTTCTAGGAGTCTGTCGGACTTGGGGGATCGTAATGAGAAAATGGGAAATCGAGGACAGATTTTTGTAAATTTGAGATCGAATAGCAGAGCTATTTGGCGAAAATTTACGAGAATATGGTCCGATTTGCCGATTTCGCAATAGATTCATACCTAAGTCCGACAGGCTCCTAGTACCTTCCTTAAAAATTGTCGGCTTCTCCTTCAAGCGGCCGGCTTTTCTTTTCCAATATTGGTGATTTGTTGGTTGGAGTTCTTTCGTATAGTTCCCTGGATGCTTCGAAAGAACCAACACCTATGGAATGACCATATTCGATTGATTCCGCCCATTGCTTTGAGAACATTTCACGGAGATTTTGATCCAAAGGATAGCGTTTATCATCAAGACATTAGATGCTTAGCTACAGTTTTTATTGAAATTGTTACTTAATATCTTTCGCCAATTTTTCACCGTACATTTCGGCGGTATGGATTATTTCCGGGAAATCGACGACTTTGCCTTTTTCAAAAATGCCCAACACGGGAAATTTCTGATTGATCTCATAGCCCAGAGCCTCAAGCGGCATCTGCATAGCTTCGAGAGTGAAGCCCATATCTTCCTTGGTCGACTGTTCGGCAACGGCTGCTACAATTGCTTTTCGGCCTTGGTTTGCAAGCTTACTGCTCCAAGGACCTGGCCGTGGCTCTGTAAAATCATAAAAACAATAGAGCCTGTCGATAAAACCTTTCATCCAGGCAGTGATATTGTAATTATGCACAGGGGAAATCAAAAAAAGCCCACGAGATTCAATAATTTTTTTGTAGATACCAACCATGTCGTCATTAAAGCGGGTACATTCTCCGGTTTTCCGACAAAGCTCACAACCGATGCATGGTGTAAGTTGACAATCCCTCAGTTGGATTTCCTCTGTTTCAATTCCGCCCTTATTCACACCAGCGCAAAAGTGCTTGAGGAGAACATCAGAGTTACCACCCTTCCGGGGGCTGGCACCAATAGCCAAAACTTTGGATTTAATCAGTTCCTCTTTAATTTCAAATGTCATGACAGATTTACGGTGCCTTTATTTGATTGTGGCTAAGGAGGCTGTAGGAAAACCCCAAGAACACAGATGTCGGAAAATTCCGACTTCTAAATTTGCCCTCAGATCGATTTTCTCTGGCTATTGGATAATTTTAGCACCCTTTAAAAAGGCTGTTCTCGCAAGGTTTGAAGTTTTTCTACAGCCTCAACGTTAAAGATCACTGGCGCCGTAGGCGTCCGGTGCATTGCCTTGTTGGGCGGATGGTTACCAAATCGTCTTACCTGGACCCGCTGACCCGGGAAACTGCCAACCCATTTGGGTAACAGTGTTGATAACCGCACATGCCAGATCGGCCGTATGCCTCTGAACCTGATCAATGAATTGTCGGTCCATTGTGCTTTCAATGATCTCTTTCTGACGATTCACGAAAAACGGAATCGAAGCCCCACTTTTGTCCGGCTTCCGCCATGACCCGTGACACAGGATGTTCCGTATTTGTGAAGCCTTTCTTAGATCGCATAGCAGGCCATCGAGATTATCGATTATAGCGTCCGGGTTCTCTCGAACCGCTTTTCCATAGGCGTCAATTAGATTTCCCAGGGGATCAATGAGCGCGCGCTCCAGCTTAAGAAGCCAATCAGTATAGGCCTGTTGAATCTCTGCCTCTTTGAAAGGTCGCGTTGCGGTAAATGAAAAAATTGCTTTTCCTAAAATTTCTTCTAGAAACCCGAACGTGGCCACGGCGCGGCCTAGACTCTCCCAGAAGACTGCCTCATGCCTGTGGGTAGGAAACCTATCAGGCAAGTCATCTGGGTCGAGGAAATAGCGCATTGTCTTTTCATTGGTCATGAACTTTCCCACCTATTGAAAGTCTCGGATTCCAGTTTTGGGTTCATGGGCAGATTCACCGGCCAGTAAGGCCATCAATTTATTGAACAATTAAACAACGGCCCTGTACCTATTGCTAGTGGACTAATTAACTACGTCCCGCTCCCCCTCGTAAAAAGGGCGCTGTCCCTATTTTCATAGCATTGCCCAGGTTGAAGTAGTCTGCCTTGTGATTCAAGAACGTCAATTAAGTTTGGCAAGAACCATAAACCAACATTATCTTCAATGTCGATCAAATCAGCAAATTCGTTTCGGCTTTCAGCCAAACGCTCAAATGTTCCTGCCCCGGTGTCCAGTCGCCAAACCGAATCGTCATCCATGTACACGAAGAGATCAGCGAAGCGCGTCAAAAACCACACGTTGAACTCAAGTTGATCTTTTAACAACCAAGCCCAGTGCTTTAACACCTGCTCCCACTTAACAGATTCGATATTAACTGTGATTTCGCAGAATTTCATTTTGGCTTGACCGAACTATGTGGTTAGGTAGAAAATTTTCCACCCTAAATATCCCTATAGGTGGAAAGTTTTTCCACCTAACTCACTAATAAGGGGTAAAAAGTGGAAAATCTCACTGTTGATTTTCCATATTTGAATCCGACCATTCCCCGCATCCCTCACAACCCCGCCATCCTCTGCTCTTCGGGGTTAAGCAGTTCTGTTGGATAAAGGGTGAACTCATAACCGTCCTGGGGATTACTTGAGCGCATCTGCGCCAGGCACACGTGCAATTCAAACATCCCGCCACCGAAACAGATCAGAAATTGAATGAAGTTGGTCAGCTCAGCTGAGGGCCTGTTGTTGATCAGATTGGTGAATAAATTGAGATAACCAAGCGGAGGGTCCTCGGACGTTTGAGTCAGCTCTTCAACAGCCTCATCCTTGGTCCAGGGCATGGGGGAGACCACGAAAAAGGTTTTGTCGCCATCATCTTTGTAGCCAAAATGATTCGGACTGTCCTCAATCTCGCACTCAATAAAATTTTCCAGAACGCCATATTGATTTTTTTCAAAAATGGCAATGCATTTACTCAGATAATCCTGGGGGATAACATCGGTAAACTGGGAGGCCTTGGCAAACAGGTTCGAGGCATGCTCTTTTATCAGTTCATAGCGAATTGTTATTGCATCTTCGGGAACAGCACCCTCGAACTTGTAGATCACTTTCTCCAAACCTGAAAGCTCGTCGACACCCTCCGCCGCATCTTCGGCCATATTCTTCTCATTGTGTTTCTGTGAAGATTCCAGGTTATTTTCAGGGATACCTGGCTTTTCCTTAGCCCCAAAAAACTTCTTGAAAAAACTCATGCCTTAATCCTTCCATCTCCTTGAAGAAAATTCTCAGGGGGGGGGGAACAGTCAACCAGATTATATAAGAGGCGGAGTTGCGCCCTGGTTAATTTTAGGTGAGTATACGCATTAAGGGAAAAAAGCAGCCTTTACTGACTGTTCAACAATGCTGTCTGGCCATGTGGGAAATCTTCCTGGCCTTTTCCAGGTGGTCCTCATCAACCTTGACTACAGTAATCCATCCGTCATTAATATCTTCCGTCTCCACTCTGATCCCAGCGGCTTCCATCCTCGCGATGTCTTCATCCGGATACGCGTTTATTCGGTAGAGTTCAACAAAACTTCTCATTTGAATTCCCCTTTTTGATTAACTGCAAAATGGCGCAAAAGCTCTCATCAACAAACAGGAAGTTCCAGAAAAAGGAGGGTATTTTAAGACGTATCAACATATTATGAATTAAATCTAATGCTGTCCAGTACTAAAAAACACAATGATCAAAATCGCCAATCCGGATAAAAACCGATTTAAAACCAAAAAGACCTGAAAGCCTCCCTTATCATTGCAGATTTTTCCATCATCCTCTCTCCTGTGGGTACAAACCATGCATTCAGTCCAGAGAAATTCCTTTCATCTTTCTAGAGACTTTCCGAATACTTGAATAAAAAACCATGCTTGCTGAAATTTCTTTATCCTTGTAAGGAGTCAACAAATGGGAATGGACAACGTTATTTTTCTTGAAAATATCGAGTGGTTTGACGAAAGCGGAGAGGAACTGGTTCACCGCATTCCGGAAAGCGGCTCGGGAGAAATCAAATACGGCGCCCAGTTGACGGTCCGCGAAAGCCAGGTCGCGGTACTGTTCTACAAAGGGAAGGCCTGCGACGCTTTCGGGCCGGGACGCCATACCCTGAAAACCGGCAACATCCCGATCCTGACCAAGATCCTTTCGATCCCCTGGGCCATGAAAAGCCCCTTGCGTGCTGAAGTCTACTTCGTCAACCTGAAGACCTTCTTCAACCTCAAGTGGGGCACCCGGGACCCGGTGGCTTTCAAAGACGCTGAGTTGGGTCTGGTGCGCCTGCGGGCTCATGGGATGTTCAATATTCATGTCACCCAGCCGGTACTGTTCATCAACAGCCTGGTCGGTACCGCCGGCCAGTTCACCACCGAAAATGTGGAAGAATACCTGAAGCGGGTCATCGTCTCGCGCTTCAACGACTATCTCGGTGAAAATATCAACAGCCTGTTCGACCTCCCCGGCAGTTACGAGGAAACCTCCACCGGCCTGAGGGATCGCCTGCAGAGCGACTTCAGTCATTTCGGCATCGGCCTGATCGATCTTTTCATCACATCCATTACCCCTCCCCCGGAAGTCCAGCAAGCCATCGACGACCGCAGCCGCATCAATGCCCTGCCCGATCTCGACAAACTGTTCAAGATGAAGGCGGCGATGGCCATGGAAAAAGCGGCTGAAAATCCTGGAGGGGAAGCCGGTGCGGGCATGGGAATGGGAATGGGCTTCATGCTCCCGGCCATGTTCACCCAGAGTTTCGCCCAGCAAAACGGAAACGCCGCGGCACCTCAAAAAACCCCTGAGAGCACTTGCCCCGACTGCCGCAATTCGATTCCCGGTGATGCCAAGTTCTGTCCCTTGTGCGGCCATCAGCAGTTGGTCTTTGCCCAGTGCGGAAGCTGCGGCAAGAACCTTCCTCCCAATGCCAGGTTCTGTTCAAAGTGCGGTCATCCGACAGACGAAAAGCCGGCAGCCAAATTCTGCGGCAAATGCGGGAGCGAAAACCTCTCGGACTCCATGTTCTGCAATCAGTGCGGAGAAAAACTCACCTAGCCCGGCAACAGGCTAAAGGAATGGAATCAGTGAACAGGATCAATCAAACGGGGCACTAGATGGATCTTAAATTTGAACATGAATGCCCCCAGTGCGGGGCTCCCGTCGAGCTCAAAGAATCAGAGCGTTTTCTCGAGTGCCCCTATTGCGGAGTCAGGAACTACCTCAGCTCCAACAAGCATTTTCATTTTACCCTTCCCCACAGCGCTCCGGATAAAGAGCTGATTTATTCCCCCTTCATGCGCTTTAAAGGGAATATCTTTTTCTGCCAGGGGATCAAAACCGAATTTCGTTTTGTGGACGTCACCCAGAGTGCTATCCCAATGAGCGGGGTACCCCGATCCCTAGGCTTTCGCCCGCAGGCCATGACCCTGAAATACCTGGATCCGGCCACACAGGGTACCTTTCTGAAGCTGTCCCTGCCGGAAACGGAGTTGTTGAATAAGGTCAGCCGCCTGGGCCAGACCTCCTCCATGAAACAGATCCAT
Source organism: Desulfuromonadales bacterium (assembly GCA_963665915.2). Lineage (GTDB taxonomy): Bacteria > Desulfobacterota > Desulfuromonadia > Desulfuromonadales > JAAYDE01 > JAFGRU01. The sequence goes on along the minus strand of CAXXSG010000011.1, from coordinate 136,184 downwards.
CACCGGGCTTACATCGGGGATGCCACCAGCCTGATCTACCTCCCGCTCTATATGCATCAGAATAAATTATACGATGCCGTGATCAACGAGCCTCTGGCGCCTCTGCAAAGCGGCCAGGAGTTGAACCCGGAAATTATTGAAGAGAAACCTTCCTGGCGACTTAATGTCCTGGCGACCATCTGCCCGGTCTGCGGCTGGAACCTGGAGGGCGAAAAAGACAGCGTGGTCCTGATCTGCCGTCAATGCGGCAAAACCTGGGAAGCCGGCAATGGGCGTCTGTCCCTCGTCGATCATGTGGTCATTCCCGATATCGGAAGCAATCTTACCTACCTCCCTTTCTGGAAAATGACGGTCAGCACGTCGGGTCTGCCCCTGAAAACCTTTGCCGACTTCCTGAAAATCGCTCGCCAGCCAAGAGTGATCTTCGATGAATGGGAAGACGAGCCGATGAGTTTCTGGAGTCCCGCGTTCAAAATCCGGCCGAAACTTTTCCTCGACCTCCTCAGAAACACCACCATTGCCCAGCCTTCTTATTCCAACAGCGAGTCTATTGAACGTAAAGCGCTTTTCCCGGTGACGCTCCCGTCGTCCGAAGCGGCCCAGACTTTCAAGCTGACCCTGGCCGCCTCTTCCATCAAGAAAAACGATATTTTCCCTCTTCTCCCCAGAGTCCGCTTCAAAGTGGAAAAACTGACCCTCGCTTACCTCGCCTTCATGGACAACGGCCACGAAATGGTCCAGCCCTGCTCGCAGCTTACCATCAACAAGAATGCTCTGAACTTCGGTCGTTATCTGTAGTCCGAATTACCCACAAAACTTCTCACAATTTCCGTTCAGCTTTTATAAAAGGTTGATTGTACTCCCGTAAGGTGTTGAATTCCCCCCCTCCGGCGCCGCCTGAGAGGAATGGGCATTTTGAGAAATAGACGGTCAGACTGTCTGAGCGACAGCGAGTTTCTGACCGTCCTCAAAACGCCCATGGAGCGAGGGGAACCCGAAGGGCAAGTCGCGGGGTTGCCCTTTTTCTGCTTACTCTTTTTGGGCTAGCAAAAAGAGTAAGACGTCGCCGGGGGGCGTTACCCCCGCATTCTCAAATTGAATGAACGTGCTCGAAACGACGCATAATTCAGAAAAAAGCTTTATTCAATGCAATTAGGATAGGAAACCAGTTCCCCGCAGGGGCTCCTGAGCACGAGCTGCTCCCCTTTGCTTTGCAGATATTCGGGCAGGATCGGAACCTTCCCCTTGCCGCCGGGAAGGTCGATAACATAGGCGGGAATGCCCAGCCCGGACAATTCACCGCGAAGCGCCGCCATGATATCAAGACCGGTCTCCACCGAAGTACGGAAATGGTCGGTCCCGCGCGTCAGGTCCATCTGGTGGAGATAATAGGGTTTCACCCGCATCTGCAGCAATTTGCGGAACAACTCCATCAGAACAGCAGCGGAGTCATTGACCCCGCGCAGAAGCACGGTCTGGTTGCCGAGAGGGATTCCTGCATCCGCCAAACGGGCGCAGGCTTCCGTCGATTCAGGCGTAATTTCCCGGGGATGATTGAAGTGAGTGTTGACGTAGAGGGGATGATACTTTTTCAACAGGGAACAGAGACTTTCAGTGATCCGCTCCGGAAGGGTCACGGGCAGGCGTGTCCCGATGCGGATGATCTCCACATGGGGGATGCGGCGAAGCTTGTCGAGGATCTCCCCAAGAAGACGATCCTCCATAAGCAGGGGGTCGCCGCCGGAGATGAGAACATCCCGGACCTCTGGGGTTTTACAAATGTAGTCGATTCCAGCGAAAACTTCACTGAAAGACACCCGGGTACGGCCGACCAGACGCTTGCGCGTACAAAAACGGCAATAGGAGGCGCACTGGCCTGCTACCAGAAACAGCGCCCGGTCGCCGTAGCGGTGTACAATCCCCGGAACCGGCGAAAAGACCTCCTCATTCAGGGGATCGTCGGACAGACCGCGTTCTTCCAGTTCCTGAATATCCGGCACCACCTGCTTCCAGAGCGGGTCGCCCGGCTCCCGGAGGAGGCTGAGGTAGTGAGGGGTGATCCGCAGGGGATAGGTCTCGCTAACCCGTGCGATAGGCTCGGGATCGACGTTGAAAAACGCCGCGAGTTTTTGGGGGTCGACGAGGCTTTCCCTCAGTTTTTTCTGCCAGATTTCCACACTAATACCTGATGGAGGTTTTTGAACCGGCTTTCAGCAGGCCCGCACACCTTTCTTTTGCAAACGGAAGATGAGAATGATGGGGATCATGATCGCCAGATCCCGGACCAGGGCCGACAGCACGTTGGATGCCCCCTGTCCATCGCTACCGAAGCAGCCGCAATCAATATCCAGGCCCCGCGCCAGAGCGGACACAAGGACAACGATAAAAACCAGATTCAACCCGCCGATGACCAGCGCCGAAGCCCGCACCCGGCGATTGAGGACAAGGAGGGTTCCGGCCACTATTTCAATATAGGGAAGCGTGGCCGCGACAAGATAGTTTAATGCATAAGGGAGAATCTGGTAGTTGGCCACCTCTCCGGCAAAAGAGACAACATCGGCGGCTTTAACTGCCCCGGCATAAAGAAATATCCCTCCCACCAGCCAGCGGCTGAGATCATAGGCTAACGACCTGATTCGGCTGTTCACGGCGCTCCCCCCGTTTCCACCGGCAGGCTGGAATCCCGCCATTCAGGGAAGCCCCCTTCATAAACCATGACATTGGTAAACCCGGCGTTCAGAAGCCGGACAGCCACATCTTCCGAATCGGGGCAGCCATAACCGCTACAATAAACGATGATCTTCGAATCCAGGGGAACCTTCTGCATGAAAAAACCGAGGGCGGAATCCGTCTCATCAACGGGAAAAGACCGGGCGCCCGGGATATGCCCTTCAAAGAAAAAGTCACGGGAGCGAGCGTCCACCGGAACAGCCCCGGCCTCAAGCAATTCGATAACATCCTGCTTTTCTACTGGAAAGAAAAAAGGCCGGCCCGGCTCCCCTTTTTCCTCGGGCTTATCGGCAACGGAAATCTCACCGCCTTTGTATACCTCTAACATCAAAGGATAGTTGACGCCAAACCCCAGACCCGCGCCAACAATGCAGATCAACAGCGCTTCCATTAAAAGGACCCGGAAATTGTGCTGGGCGCTGCTTGATTTAACTCCGGAATCAGCTTTCATCTCACGTCATTCTCGTTCGATCGCCTGCCGGGCAGGGAAAGCCGCTTCAAACATTACAAGCTCGGAAAACGGTAGGGGTTATTCCAACGGCAACAAGGAAAAGCTGAAAAATATTATCAGAATAAAAACGTTTAGGCAACGAAGCACGCCGCCACCTCCATTCGTTGCAATCTTTTCAGAACCATGTAATATTCTCAGGAAAAGACTTTCCAGTGAAGTGGGGCTATTTTCCCCGCATCGTTCACTTTTTAGTTCCTGACAACATAAAATGGCCTGAAAGCGTTTATATTGTTATGAGATATTACCTCTACAAAAATCCCGGCATCATGCTCTTGATCCTCTCGATTCTCATTCTGCCTTTTTTCCTGGGTTTCCCGGCAACAGCGGAGGAAACATCCCAACCCATGATGCATCACGATCATGGCGGGAAGGAAAAAGCCGCGGCGCCGGAAAACCACGCAACCATGCACGTCCATCCCGAGACCCCTGCCGATATGGGGGACAAGGTCGGGTTGACGGAAAAGCTTGGCGAGCATATTCCGCTCGATCTGCGCTTCACCGATGCCACGGGAGAGACGGTCACCCTGCGCGAGTTGATAACCGTTCCGACCATCATCGCCCCGGTCTATTACCGCTGCCCCAATGTCTGCAACTTTCTCCAGGCCGGGCTGGCCGAGGTTCTGAGGAACGTCAAGCTCAAACCAGGAAAAGAGTTCCGAGTCATCTCCATCAGCTTTGACGAGACCGAAACCGTCGCAACGGCTCACCGCAGTCAAACCATCTACATGACCGCCATGAATAACGAATTTCCCGTGGAAGCCTGGTCTTTTCTTAGCGGGGATATCCATACCATCCATCAACTGACCGATGCGGCCGGCTACCGCTTTATGCGCCAGGGGAAGGATTTCCTCCATCCGGTGGCCATCTTCATCGTTTCTCCGGATGGGAAAATCGCCCGCTACCTGTACGGCACCTCTTTTCTCCCAATGGATCTCACCCTGGCGCTGATGGAAGCCGCCGAAGGGAAAGAAGGGCGAACCGTGCGCAAGCTGGTGAGCTTCTGCTTCAGCTACGATCCCGAGCAGAAAACCTATGTCTTCAACCTGCTGCGCATCTCCGCCACCGTTATCCTGATCACCCTGGGAGGGCTGCTGACCTTTCTGATCCTGACCGGAAGAAAAAAGAAAAAACCGTAACGATTCAGCACAATCGACTCCCGGCGCCCATGGGAATGGTATTCTGGCGCCTGGATGGTGACAGTTAAGTTTATGCGGCCCTTGGAATGGGCGCCTGGAACCGGTCAAGCAACAACGTGAATAGTTTCAATAAGAGATAAATAAAACCATGACCCAACTGCGTCCTTCACCAAAGATCGAAGATCGGGGATTTCTCGGCGGCAGCGGCGAAGACTCGGGCATTTTGAGCTGGATCTTTTCCACCGATCACAAGCGCATTGGAATGCTCTACCTCTACTCGGTGCTTTCCATGTTCTGCGTCGGTGCTCTCCTAGGCCTCCTGATCCGCCTCGAACTGATCGCTCCGGGGCAGACCATCGTCAACGCCCAGACCTACAACGCCCTGTTCACGGTCCATGGCGTGGTCATGATTTTTCTGTTCATCATCCCCGGTATTCCCGGGGTTTTCGGCAACCTGTTCATGCCGATCCAGATCGGCGCCAATGACGTGGCGTTCCCACGCCTCAACCTCCTGTCCTGGTGGCTCTATGTCCTCGGCGGGATGCTCGCCCTGACCTCGCTTTTCAGCGGCGGCGGGCCACCCGACACCGGCTGGACCTTCTATGTCCCGTTCAGCACCAAAACCGCGACCAATGTCTCCATGGCCGCCTTCGGGGTCTTCATCCTCGGTTTCTCCTCGATTCTCACCGGCCTGAACTTTATTACCACGGTTCACCGCCTGCGCGCGCGGGGGATGACTTGGGGAAGACTGACTCTCTTCACCTGGTCCCTCTATGCCACGGCCTGGGTGCAGGTCCTGGCCACCCCCATTCTCGGGATCACGGTCACGCTTATCGTCCTGGAAAGGATTTTCGGGATAGGGCTCTTCGACCCGACCAAGGGGGGCGACCCGATCATGTATCAGCATATGTTCTGGATCTATTCCCATCCGGCGGTCTATATCATGATCCTGCCGGCTATGGGGATCGTTACGGACATCATTCCGGTTTTCGCCCGCAAACATATTTTCGGCTACTGGGCCATCGCCTTTTCGAGCCTGGCCATCGCTCTCTTCGGCTCCCTCGTCTGGGCCCACCACATGTTCGTGAGCGGGATAAGCGACATGGCCATTTTTGTCTTCTCACTTCTCACTTTTCTGGTTGCCATTCCTTCCGCCATCAAGGTCTTCAACTGGGTGGCCACCCTTTACAAAGGGTCCATATCCCTCGATCCGCCCATGCTTTTCGCCCTGGCCTTTGTCTTCCTTTTTTCTCTGGGCGGAATCTCCGGCCTGGTTCTCGGCTCGGCGGCCACCAACATCCATGTCCATGACACCCATTTCGTGGTCGGCCATTTCCATTACGTCATGTTCGGCGGGACCGGATTCGCCTTTTTCGCGGCTCTTCATTACTGGTTTCCAAAATTTACGGGTCGTCTTTACAACAAAAAAATTGCCACGATAGCCTGGGGTCTGCTTTTCGCTGGGTTCAATATCCTTTATTTTTCCATGAAAATTGTCGGCCTGCGCGGCATGCCGCGACGCTATTTCGATTATCTGCCGGAATTTCATCTTCTGAACCTGATCGCCACCGTCGGCTCCTGGATCCTGGCCGCCGGTCTCGGGCTCATGTTTTTCAACCTGATACGCGGCGCTTTGAAGGGGGAAAAGGCCGGAGACAATCCCTGGGGAGCAAAAACCCTGGAATGGACCCTCCCTTCCCCCCTGCCGCATGTCAATTTCAAGGAAGAACCGGTCATCACCAAAGGGCCTTATGATTTCGAACAGTAACAACGGACATCTTGAAGAAAACGATCCCCAGGGAGCCAAGCTCGGGATGTGGCTGTTCCTGTTTACCGAGGTCATCCTCTTCGGCGGGCTCTTCGTCCTCTATGCCGTCTACCTGGCCCGGTATCCTGTCGAATTCGCGCAGGCCGCCCACCGGCTGGACCTCGTTCTGGGGGGGAGCAATACGGTTGTTCTGCTGACCAGCAGCCTCTTTGTCGCGCTGGCAGTTACCGCAGTGCAGCAAAACAAAAAAACCCCAACCATCCTTCTTTTATTCGGGACGGTGGTCTCGGCGCTGCTTTTTCTGGGTATTAAATATGTGGAGTGGTCGGCAAAAATCGGCCACGGCATCTATCCCGATTCCGCGGTGCTCAGCGAAATGGCACGCGGGGAGATTATTTTTTTCGGACTTTATTTCGTGACCACCGGACTCCACGGGCTGCACGTCCTGATCGGGCTTTTCATCATCCTGATCATGGCTGCCCGGGTCAGAAACGGGTCCATTCACGGGGATGATTTCATCCAGCTCGAAGTCAGCGGTCTCTACTGGCATCTGGTCGACCTGATCTGGATTTTCATCTTTCCGCTTTATTATCTGCTGCTATAACAGGGTGTTAAAAAACCAGAATTTTGTTCTCAGACAAGGCGCATAAATTTTGAAAAGCGGAGCATATAACATAATATGTGAGCATTTGAAAAATCTGCGCAACGCAGTATGAGGACCAAAGACACCGTTTTTCAACACCCTGGCGGGGTTTGATATGGAGAAAGAAACAACTCACATAATCGGTTATCGTACCCAGGTGATCGTCTGGCTGCTCCTTCTGGCCCTGACCGCGATCACGATCATTGTCTCGCGGATACATCTCGGCCCCTTCAATATCGCGGCAGCTCTGGGGATCGCTTCGCTTAAGTCGGCGCTGGTCATCTTTTTCTTCATGCACCTGAAGAACGAACCGCTCTATCTGAAACTGTTTCTGCTGATCGCTTTTCTGACACTTGCCATTTTCATCGGGCTCAACTTTTTTGATGTACTGTACCGATAGGAAAGCAATTTGAACCCGCAACTGTTTACCACAACTGAAAAGGTCGACCCCGTTTTCATCTATATTTTTGGGGTAACCCTGTTCTTCCTGGCGGCGGTCACGCTGGTCATGATTTTTTTTGTTTTCCGCTACAACCGCAAACGCCATCCTGCTCCGGAACCGAGCCCGAACCACAACATCTGGCTTGAGATCACCTGGACAGTTATTCCCACCCTGATCTTCCTGGCCATGTTCTACTATGGGTGGACGGGCTATCTGGCACTGCGACAGGTCCCTGCCGACGCCCTTCAGGTCAAGGTGACCGGGCGCATGTGGACCTGGACCTTTGAGTACGAAAACGGAAAGACCAGTGACAAGCTGTACGTGCCGATCGGGAAGGCGGTCAAGGTGGAAATCTTTTCCGAAGATGTGCTCCACAGCTTTTATATCCCCGCATTCCGCGTCAAGCGGGATGCCGTTCCGGGCATGAGTAACTACGCCTGGTTCCGGGCTCCCGGTCCCGGTTCCTACGATATTTTCTGCGCCGAATTCTGCGGAGTGGGACATTCGAGCATGATTACCACTGTGGAAGCCGTACCGGAATCCGAGTTCAATCAATGGTATCGGAAGGAAAAGCCATCTTCGAAGGCGGAAAGGCCGACGGGGAAAGACCTGGTCACCCGCTACGGCTGCATGGCCTGCCACTCCCTCGACGGCAGCAAACGGATCGGCCCTTCCTTCAAGGGGATTTTCGGCCGGGTAACGGTGGTGACCCGGCAAGGGATAGAGGAAACCATCACCGTCGACGATGCCTATATCAAAAAATCGATACTTCAGCCACAGGCCGATATTGTCAAAGGCTACCCGCCCGTCATGCAGAGTTTTGCCGATATGCCGGAAAAAGAGATCGAGGATATCATTGGCTACCTCAAGACCCTGGAGTAGCTTCATCAGCATCGCGCGGAGTTTCCGCCTCCCCATTTCCGCCATGGTAACCCTCTCCTCAGTGTGCGGATTTTATCTCTACCGCTTCAACTTCCACCCCCTGGATGCTCTCTACCTCGCGGCAGGCGTATTTTTCCTCGCTTCCGGGGCCACGCTTCTCAATCAGGTTCAGGAGCTCAAAAGCGACCGCCTGATGGAGCGCACCAGCTCCCGCCCCATCACGGCAGGGCGACTTTCCCGAGGCAAGGGACTGACCATCAGCCTGGCCCTCATCGCGACAGGTCTGGCTTCTCTTTTTCAGACCGGAAACGGAACAGTACTGGCTCTGGGCCTGTTGTGCCTCCTTCTCTATAACGGCATTTACACCTTGCTGAAACCACGCTCCACCCTCTGCCTGCTACCGGGCGGAGTGTGCGGAGCCCTGCCCCCTCTGATGGGCTGGCTGGCGGCCGGCGGACCGATTGAGGACTACCGTATATGGCTGCTGTCAGCGCTTCTCTTCCTCTGGCAGATTCCCCATTTCTGGTTTCTCGCGGCTACACACTCCGAAGATTTTCAGAAAGCCGGCCTGCCGAGCATTTTCGATCACATCGACAGAAACCAGTTCAAACGGGTGGCCATGGTCTGGCTAATATCCTTCCTGGGGGGAATTTCCATGCTGGCCGGTTTCGAAGTGGTTCGGAATGCGTGGCTCCAGGGGGGACTTTTTCTGCTGGCCGGTGGTGGATTATTCCTCGGTCTCAAAAACCTTTATTCCACTACCGGCAAGCCAGATCAATACCGGAGGCTGTTCCTCCATCTGAACCTGGCAATGGTCGCAGTTTTCGCTCTCATTCTGCTCGACGCCGCAAGACCATTGGTCTGAAGAATCCCGTAAAATTTTCACTTGGCCAAAATTCTGCAAAGCCCCCTAATGTTTCCAAATTTTGAAAAACCACTGTAACGCCGGGTTGTTTCGACTCTTTTCCCCTGACGAAACCTTGGCTATTTTCCCCTTAACCCCTTTAACTTAAAGGATTTTCATCTACTTTTTCAGGAAAGTGATCATTTCCAATCGGTCTTTCTGAAAAATCGATCTGTTGTTGCGAATACTAGGACCAACCGACCCTTATTCTAAAAAATAAGCCGGAATAATGCTTTTTTCTGATTTAAAAATTTTTTTTATGCGAAATTCGGGGTTTTTTTTCATTTTTCTCCTGATAATTGCCGGCTTGCCTCTCTGCTCAACGCCCGGCCATGCCGAATCGTCAAATTTCCGACTTTGCGTCGTCAACGAGCGCCTCGACCAGCCAGACCTCGCCCTCAGCCAATACGCCAAACTCCATGCCTACCTGAAAAAGCGGCTGGCTGAAAAGAATATCCATGTTGATAAGCTTATCATTGCCAAAAGCGTGAACGATCTATCTGAAAAAATCCAACATGGCGAAGTAGATTCCTTCATCGAAGGGATAATGCCAACTTTCGAGGTGGAGCGAGATACCGGGAAAGTCGACCCCCAACTCATCGTCTGGAGAAAAGGCCAGCGCCAGTATTACACTGTTTTTTTCGTGCGCAAAGAGAGCGCTATTAAGCATCTGGAGGATCTTGCGGGACATAACATTGCCTTTGAGTCCCCCCGCTCCACCTCCGCCTATTACCTCCCACGCATTACGTTGCTGAACCACGGCTTGAAGATATTTCCTGCCGGGCCGGAAGTTCCAACAGATGCAGTCCAATACCTCTTTGCCGACTCGGAAGCCAATCAGGCTTACTGGGTGCAGCGGGGCAAGACCGAAGCAGGAGCCTTTAACGACGGAGACTGGCAGCGTACCCCTTCCCAAATCCGGGAAGAACTTCGCATAATTCACCAGACTAAGCCCCTTTTGCGGTGGCTGTTCTCATTCGTTACGACTGTAAAACCTCATGTGCGACAGGCTGTTAACGATATTCTTATCCGGATGCATGAATCGGAAGAAGGTCAGTCTGCTCTCCACAAAGCTGTAAGTATTGCCCGTTTTGAGAGACTTTCCGAAGCCGACCGTAAAAACCTTGATCACTGGCGGAAACTTTTTAACGACACTGGGCTGAAAAAGTGAACCGTACTCTCAGCACTAAATATGCAATCTGCTTTGCCGGCCTCCTGGCTGTCCTCATTGTCGCCCTGCTTTCAGTGGCCGGAATTTTCTGGTTTTCTCTGACCCAGAATCTTCACAACCAGCTCAAGGACGCCTATACCCAGGCTCAGGTCATCAACCAGAAAGAAGCATTGCTGGAAAGCGGTCATTATCTGAGCAACCGTCTTTTCAACCCTCTTTTTAATCTCGACATATCCGGCATCAATGATGAGATTCGCCAGATCAGCCGCTGGTTACCGACGCACTCCATTTTTATCCTTGACAAAAACAGCCGGGTGCTTACCGACGGCAGCGATTCGAATCCCCATTATGGGGAAAGCATCAAAATTCCAGCAGACCTTTCACCCAATTCTCCCGTCCTCATTCAGACGGAAGAAGGACATGAGCTTTTTCTCGCCATCGGCTATGCAGCGGAAACAGCTGGTTACGCCAAAGTAGACATATCGAACACTCTTTTTCACACGCCAATCAAAAGTCTTGAAAAAGAGCTTGACAGCCTCTGGGAAAATTTCGGCACCACTCTGATACTCCTGGCTATCGCGGGTATAGGCCTCACCATGGGGCTCGGTTTTTATCTGAGCTGGCGACTTTCCCATTCGCTTTCCAGACCACTGGCCGATATGACCCTGGCGGCTGATCAGTTTGCTGCCGGTAACCTGGAACACCAGCTCAAAGTGCATACCGCGGATGAAATTGGCGACCTTGGGCAAGCTCTCAACAAAATGGCCGGCGACCTCAAAAAAACCGGCCAGCTTCTTTCCAAAGCACAGGAAATGGCCGGCCTCGGCAGTTGGGAATGGAGCCACGAAACAGAGGAGTTGATCCTTTCCAGCGGCGCATTTCGAGTCATGGGGATAAACCCTGGGGATTTTAAGCCGACAGTTGATAATCTTCTTGCGCTCCTGACGCTCAGCGAACGCAACCGGATAGCCAGAGCTTTGAATCTTTCCATAAAAAAACCGGTTTCCGTGGAATTCACCTTTTTCCGCAACAATGAAGAGCGTATTGTGCATCTTCAGGGTGAACCAACCGTCGAAAGAAAGGGCTGTCTCGGGACCATTCAGGACGTGACTGAACAGCGCCATGCGGAAAGGAAGATGACCTATCTGGCCAATTACGACACCCTCACCGACCTGCCCAATCGCAACCTGTTTCAGGAACGCCTGGCGCATGCCATTACTCACGCCAAGCGGAAGGGCTCAAACGTTGCCCTGCTTTTCATTGACCTCGACCGGTTCAAAGCCATAAACGACAGTCTGGGTCATCCCATTGGGGATAAACTGCTCAACAGTGTCGCTATCCGACTGCTCAAAGTCCTTCGGGAAAGCGATACGGTTGCCCGTCTGGGTGGAGATGAGTTCACCATCATTCTTGAGGACCTGGAAAATACTCAGTACCCGGCCAGTATCGCGCAAAAGCTCCTGGATAAACTGTCCCGAAGCTTTGTAATTGAGGGGCGGGAACTTTTCATTACAGCCAGTATCGGAATTACCATCTTCCCGCGGGACGCAACCAATATCAACACTCTGTGCAAAAACGCGGACACGGCCATGTATCTGGCCAAGGAAGAAGGGAAAGGCACCTACCGATTTTTCACCCCGGCGCTTAATATCCAGGCCCACAAACGCATGGATCTGGAAAACAGTCTGCGCAAGGCCCTTGAAAAACGAGAATTCGAAATTCACTACCAGCCTCAGCTGCAGCTTGGTACAGGCGACCTGGTGGCCATGGAGGCCCTGCTTCGATGGCGCCACAAGGGGAACTGGGTCCCACCTGACGAGTTTATCCCGGTTCTTGACGAAACCGGCATGCTCTCGGAGTTGACAGGCTGGATGTTAAAGGAAACCTGCACCCGCACCAGCCAATGGCGGGATGCCGGTTTCCGGGATTTGAGAATTGCAGTCAACCTCACCGCCAAGCAAGTACAGCAGGAAAACCTTATCAACATCCTGAAAAAGACCTTGAAGCTGACAGGACTGCCGGCCAAGAATCTCGAACTGGAAATTACCGAAAACTCCCTGGTCAACCAGAAAGCAGCCAACAACAACCTTCACCATATCAAAAAACTGGGGGTAAAACTGGCAGTTGACGATTTCGGAACCGGTTATTCGTCCCTCAGCTACCTGAAACTGTTTAACGTTGATACTCTGAAAATCGACCGCAGCTTCATCCGCGACATCCTCACAGATAAAAACGACGCCCTGATCGTCTCGGCCGTAATAGCCCTATGCGGGCACCTGGGGATCGACCCAGTGGCCGAAGGGGTCGAAACCCAGGAACAGGCGGACATGCTCCAGGAACTGGGGTGCAATACCGTCCAGGGTTATCTGTTCAGCCGCGCGCTCCCCTCTGAGCAACTCCTCGACTGGGCACTGACCCGTCATGCTTCCACAACGGAAGCCGATATTGCAACTTTTCAAACCGCCCAAATGTGACAAAAACCGCCATCCCCTTCCCGACGCCAAGCCGGCTCAAGAAACTCTTGCCTACCCTCCCGTAAAATAAGCCTTGCTCAAAACTTTTCAATTCCCGGTTTCATGTTATTCTTTCTCTTGATATCTAATCATTATTTTAAGGAAAGGACGTACAATGGCTATCACACTAATGGAATTACCTTACCCGAAAGACGCACTGGAGCCAGTCATCAGCTCCAGGACCCTCGACTTCCATCACGGCAAGCATCACAACGCCTACGTAACCAACGGCAACAAACTCATTGCCGGAACTGAACTTGAAAATCTGGATCTGGAAACTATCATTCGCAAAACCGCCGGTGACGGCTCTAAAGTCGGCATCTTCAACAACATGGCTCAGGTCTGGAACCATTCCTTCTACTGGCAGTGCATGAAGCCGAACGGAGGAGGCCCCCCCACAGGGCCTGTCGCGGATAAAATCAAGGCCGATTTCGGAAGCTTCGACGCCTTCAAGGAAGAGATGAAAACTGCTGGCGCCACCCAGTTCGGCAGCGGCTGGGCATGGCTGATCCTAGAGGGAGGAAAACTGAAAGTCACCAAAACCGCCAATGCCGACACCCCCATCGCCCATGGCCAGAAACCGCTGTTGACCATCGATGTCTGGGAACACGCCTATTATCTCGATTTCCAGAACCGGCGCCCCGACTACCTGACAGCTTTTCTCGACAGCCTGGTCAACTGGGATTTTGTCAACTCCTGCCTGGACTGATGCGCAAAAAAAAGTCCGGAGACTGTTAGGCTTTTGATAAAGACCTTCATACTAAAAAAGACTTGGTTCCAAGAGGGGCCAGGTCTTTTTTAGCTTTTCCTAAATCAACCAGCGCAGGAGATCTTTCCCAAGGCTCCACCCTTGCACTGAAATATGCCGCCACTTATTTACGCCCCCTTGCAATTGTCCGGAAAAATGTCAGACTGAACATTGTAAGCGCAAAAATACAGTTCCGGCCTTTATGAGCTTCTTTGTCAATTCCTGGATAGGTCGCGAAACAGACTCTACTTTGCTGTGATTTTTCAAGGCCATTTTTTCTCATGTCGTCATGTCCGGAATAAATCAAATTTAAAACCCTAAACAAACATGAGGTGAACATTATGGCCGCTATTAAAGGGACTTTAGGCATTCTCACCGGCGGCGGGGATGTCCCCGGGCTCAATCCGGCTATTCGCGCCGTCACCTATCGCGCCCTGCGTGAAGGCTACCGGGTACTGGGAATCCGCCGCGGATGGGGCGGTCTGGTGGACCTGATACCAAATAAAGGGGCTGACAACGCCTCCCATGTACAGGTCCTTACCGAGGATATTGTCAACCGCGCGGGCAGAACCGGGGGGACTTTTCTGCACACATCCCGCACCCGGCCCAGCCACCTTCCCCTGAATATCGTTCCCCTTCACCTTCGGGATGAGTATCCAAACGAGATCAACGATATCACGCCGGAAATCCTCAAAAATCTGGAGTTCCTAGGCATTGATTACTTGATAGCTATCGGCGGCGACGACACCCTCAGCTACGCCAAGCGCCTTCATGAAGAGGGCGTTAAAATCGTGGCCATTCCCAAAACCATGGACAATGACGTCCCGGGGACGGACTATTGCATCGGCTTCAGCACCTGTGTGACACGCACCATAGAGCTGACTCATAAACTCCGCACCACGGCAGGCTCTCACGAACGTTTCCTGGTCATCGAAGTTTTTGGCCGTTACGCGGGCTTCACTGCCATGCTGCCGACCATGGCCGGTGCCGCCGACCGTTGCGTCATCCCGGAACATCCCTTTGACATGGAGCGCCTCACCGAACTCCTGATCCATGACCGCAACCACCATCCAAGCAAATATGCCGTGGTCCTGGTCTCGGAAGGAGCCCAGATGCTGCATGACACGGACATGTCTTTTGAAAGCGACCAAGCGGACCAGTACGGCCACCGCAAACTCGGCGGGATCGGCGACCGGGTTGCAGCCATCCTGAAAGAAAGGTCCGCTGAACACACCCAGGGAAAGGGCATCAATATCGTCAGCCAGAGGCTCGGCTATCTGGTCCGCTGCGGAGACCCGGACGCTACCGATTCCATCGTTCCCATGGCCTTCGGCAACCTCGCCCTCGACCTTATTCTCTCCAAACGCTCAGGTCTTCTCATCTGCCTGCGCAACGGCTGTTACAACAGCGTCCCCATTGACATCGTCACGGGAGAGAAAAAGGTGGTTAATGTTAAAAAATATTACAATCCCGACCGGATGCGGCCGATTTATGAAACTTTCAGCGGACAGCCTCAATTCATTATGACCAGCGAGGAGTAAAGGGGGAAACCTTTTTACTAACCCTCCAATCAGCTTTCAATGATCCCCTATTTATTACTGGCCTCACTGGCGGAAAGCGTACTTTTCTTTTTGACGTTGAATGTCGCTTGGATGGTACATTTTTGTCAATTTCAAGTCCCTCTTTGAAAATCCTCTCATGTTAATTTCAAATACAAATCCAGTCATTTCCCAAAGCCCACCTCTTTAATGGGCCTGAGCAAGCCCTAGCCAAAAAAAACATTAAATATCAAAAACTTCTATGGATATCCTTTTGCCGCTCATTTAAAAAAATTGGGCTTGGCACATAATTTGGACAATAACTCTTTCTGTCTTCGAAGAAAAAGTTATCCGGGAAAAACAAGGCGTTAAATTCAAACCACTTGCCCTGCATCCTGACTGAATTTTCTGCATTTTGGATATTGGAAAAAGATATTGCCTTGAAACGCTATTACTTTCAGAAATCCAAAAGCTTGATTTCAAAGGCAAAGACCGGATGCTGTGGCTTTACCCTGTTGGAACTGATGATCGTCCTGGCCATCATCGGGACACTGGCAGCCATCGCAGTTCCCCAATATTCCAAATATCTTAAAAAGACAGAAGTGGAGAGAGCTATCTCCGAGGTCAAAATTCTGGAGTCGGAAATACTCGTATATTCTATTGATAATGGCGAATATCCCGACAGCCTCGCCGAAATCGGCCGGGAAAACTTTCTTGACCCCTGGGGGAACCCTTATAAATATCTGAAAATCAAAGGTGGAACCGTTAAGGGAAAGGGCAAATTGCGCAAGGACCACTCCATGGTCCCGGTCAATTCGGACTACGATTTGTACAGCATGGGCAAGGATGGGAAAAGCTCGACACCATTCACCGCCAAGGCAAGCCAGGACGACATTGTCCGGGCAGGCGACGGCTCTTTCGTCGGGCTCGTCTCCGATTACTGATTAGGTTAAATCTGAAATGAAACTGGAAAAAAACATATTCCGCAGCAGGCTCGCACGGCGAATGTTCTTCTCCTTCGTCCTTTGCGCATTGGTTCCCATTCTGGTCCTTTTCGCTGTGAGCATCACTCATGTAACACAACATTTCGAAAATTTTGCCCAGGACCACCTCAAAAGAACCACCAAAGCCCGCGGAATGGCCATTTTCGAAAAGCTGCTGCTCCTTGAAAGTGAGCTGAAGAATACGGCGCTGTACATCCACCAGGAATATGAACACAACTGGATTCACCATGACCCAACAGACCACAATGCTGATTTTCCCCGGTTAATATCCAAATTTATTCTCACGGAAAATAATCAGATTATCCCCCTCTGCCAAAGTTGTCAAAACCCTCCCCCGATTTCCCAAACAACAATAGATCTCTTGCTTTCAGGAAAAACGGCGATCACCACCCTGGAAGTTCCCGGCAAACCCGCCAGGGTTTTTCTGATGACAGCTGTTGATCCAAAACATACACAGAACGGGATTCTGGTCGGGGAAGTGAATATTTCTTATCTCTGGGGGGTAGGAGCACAAAATAATTTACCGGCAAACACCAAAATCTGCGTTCGCGATGAAAACAACCATATTCTGATTCAGTCGCTCCCTGCGTCCGACAACTTAAATATTTTACCTTTACCAGCCAATCACCTGGAATTGGAAAACGGTTCTCAAAAATATCTGACTTCCGAATGGTCCATTTTCCTTAAGTCGCATTTTCATGCCCCCAGCTGGAAAATTGTCCTGGCACAGAAAAAAGCGCTCATACAGGCGCCGCTAGATCAATTTAAACGAATTTTTCTGCTTGTCGTTCTGTTGTCCATTTGGTTCGTTCTGCTCTTCACTATTGCTTCCATCCGCAAAAATCTCATCCCTTTGCAGATATTGAAGAAAGGAACGGTCCAGGTTGCCGAAGGAGATTTCAAGAGCCGGGTTACTGTTGACAGCCATGACGAATTTCAGGAGCTGGCGGTTTCCTTCAACGAAATGTCCGTCAAACTTTCCAAACAATTCGATACACTGACTGCAATCGAGAGAATTAGCCATACGGCTTTTTCCTCTCAAGGGTCATCCTCCATCATTCTTTCACTCCTCTCCGCCCTGAGTGAAAAGTTCCTGGACACATCCTTATATCTGGTTGATCAAAGGGGAAACGCTCAGGCATATATTAGCGAAAAAGTCGACGCGGAAATCACACCCTATCCGAAGCCTTTCAAGCTTACCGAGGAAGAACTGAAGCTTCTGAATACCGCCCCGAAAACTCTCTCCTTTTCTCAGGGAGAGGATATTCCCGAGTTTCTGACTCCACTTCAAAAAGAAGGGTTAAGCGACTTTGCACTTGCACCCTTTTTCACGTCTGGCAAATTAACCGGTTTTCTGGCCCGGGGACGCCCGAACACTTCCATTTCCAATGAAGAAGACTTCGTTTTGGGACATCGCATTGCCGATCAACTTTCCATCACTTTGTCCAATGCCAAACTGGTAGAGGATCTGAATTCTTTGAGCCGGGGGACTCTGCGAGCCCTAGCCCGGGCGGTTGACATCAAGTCTCCCTGGACGGCAGGCCATTCGGAACGAGTGGCCAAACTGGCGGTTCAAATAGGGAAGAATATGGGGCTTTCAAAACCGGAGATGGAAAAACTCGACCAGGCCGGTCTGCTCCACGATATCGGAAAAATCGGCGTACCCGCTTCCATCCTGGACAAACCTGGAAAACTTTCGGATGAAGAATTCAATACCATCAAACAACATCCTTCCCTGGGTGTCCGTATCCTGGAACCACTCAATACCTTTGAGGAGATTATCCCTCCCATTTTGCATCACCACGAACGTTTTGACGGCAGTGGTTACCCCAAGGGTTTGAAAGGCGAACAGATTCCACTGGCGGGGCGCATCCTGGCGGTTGCCGATGTTTATGATGCGCTCTCCTCGGACCGCCCCTATCGTCCCGGCTGGGAGAATTCACGCATTTTAGACCTGCTCAAAGAGAATTCTGGAAAACATTTTGATCCTGAAGTGATTGACGCGTTTCTGAAAATAGATTTCGGGAAGGAACAAAAAAACCAATCCGCCACTTCTGTCTTATTGACGGCCATGTGACCCGGTCGACAGCAAATATCACTTCCAGATTCCCGGCAAGTTCTCGCCGCAGAAATCGCACTTGCCTTCTTTCACTCGCACATCGCGCAGGGAAAAACCGCTGCGGTCTATGACCTTACGGCCACAGGCTGGGCAGAAAGTGTTCTCCCCCTCCTCTCCCGGGATGTTCCCCACGTAAACAAACTGAAGGCCCGCCTCCAGGCCAATTTCCCTCGCCCGCCGCAAAGTGGACACCGGCGTCCGGGGCTTGTCGAGCATTTTGTAGGTGGGATAAAAGGCGGTGATATGCCAGGGGGTGCCAGTCCCAAGTTCTCCGGCAATAAAGTGGGCGATGTTCTCCAGCTCATCTTCCGAATCATTACAGTCCGGAATCACCAGAGTGGTGACCTCCAGCCAGATACCCAGCTTTTTGTAAAGGATGAGCGTTTCGAGAACTCCCTGAAGTCCTGCCCCAGTAACTTCCCGATAAAAACTCTCGGAAAAACCTTTGAGATCCACATTGGCCGCATCAAGGAAAGGGGCGGTGGCTGCCAGTGCTTCAGGTCCGGTATATCCGTTGGTAACAAAGACGTTGCGGAGTCCCTTTTCCCGGGCAAGCATAGCGATATCGAGGGCATATTC
Source organism: Desulfuromonadales bacterium (assembly GCA_963665915.2). GTDB lineage: Bacteria > Desulfobacterota > Desulfuromonadia > Desulfuromonadales > JAAYDE01 > JAFGRU01. The sequence goes on along the minus strand of CAXXSG010000011.1, from coordinate 117,496 downwards.
CAAATAGATGGTTGGCTCGGTGTAGGTGTAGGCGATGCTGGCGCAACCGCCTGCCTCGGCACGTGCCACAGCCGTTGCCGCCGGCAGATCAAAACCGGAGCGTTCCAGATCGACACCGGCCACCTGGGAAATCTGATAGTTCTGGCAATGAAGACAGCGAAAATTGCATCCCGCCGTAGCGATTGAATAGCTGCGACTGCCGGGCAGAAAGTGGAAAAGGGGTTTTTTTTCGATCGGGTCAATGTTTTCGGCAATGGCTTTGCCGTAAACCAGAGAGTAAAGCTTTCCTCCCCTGTTTTCCCGCACCCCGCAACGACCTCGTTCTCCCGGTCCGATCACGCAAAAAAATCTACACAGGCGGCACTGGACCTTCAAGGCCGAGAGTTCTTCCCAGAAAAGAGCCTCGTGCATGATTCCCTCCTTTTAGAAAAAGAATACCACGAATAAACTCTATTCTCCGACGGGATTTCCGGCAGTAGATCAGGTTACAACCAAGAGGAATTGGATTTGGTTTGCAAAGAAGTTGGTGCAATACAGGCAATGCCAAAAGGAGGCTGAATTTGAAGACAGGCTTAACAGGACGGGACACTCGTCAAAACATGAAACGCCGCATGCTCACATTCAACAGCAGACCGGTGCCGATCATAGTCGTGACCATGCTCGTTCCACCATAGGAAAAGAGCGGCAGAGGAACCCCTACCACCGGGAGAAGCCCGATGACCATCCCCAGGTTGACCACCACATGCCAGAAAAACATGCATACAACACCCACGGCCAACAGTTTACCAAAACGGTCCGAAGCGCGATAGGCAATGAAAAAGCCCCAGGCCACGATGAGGAGATAAATGAGCAGAAGCGCCGCACACCCGGCAAAACCCCACTCTTCGGCAAAAACCGAAAAGGCGAAGTCCGTGTGCCGCTCGGGGAGAAAAGAGAGTTGGGACTGGGTGCCATGCATGAACCCTTTACCCCAGAACCCCCCACTCCCGACGGCGATTTTTGACTGAATGATATGGTACCCGGCCCCCAATGGGTCCCGCTCAGGATCGAGAAAGGAATAAATACGTAACTTCTGATAATCTTTGAGAAAAAACCAACCGAAAATAGGAGTCAAGCCTCCGCATACCAGAAGGGTCAATAAAGTTTTGACGCGGATTCGTATAAAAAGCAGGGTGGTGGCGCCGATGAACAGAATCAGAAGGCCGGTTCCCAAGTCCGGTTGTTTGATAACCAGGCCGAAAGGAATCAACAGGAGCAGAAAAGGGACCATCAGGTCCCGCAATGAACAGCCCAAAGGATAAAATCGTTCATTAAAATAGCAAGCCAACACAAGAACAATCACAACCTTCATGACTTCACTGGGCTGAAGATTGAAAAATCCGAGATCAATCCAGCGTGTGGCCCCCATGGATGTCTTCCCAAAAAGCAGAACCCAGCCAAGCAAACCCAGGGTAATAATATAAAGGGGCCATCCCAGACGCTTGAGTTTGCGATAATCGAAAATACACATGCCAAGCGCGATGGATATCCCCATCCCCAGCCAGTAAATCTGCTTCAAAAATATCGGCGCCCCATAGGTTTTCCAGGAGAAGGTGGCACTATAAAGGTTGAGAATCCCGATCGTCGAAACAAACAGGATGAGAAGCAGAAAAAACCAGTCGAAATGAGTCAGTAATCTTCTATCAAACATAAAGCTCATCCACCAGGAGGAGTCTCCTCGTCAGGCACTTCGATACCGAAATAATGACTGAAAATCGCCTGGGTGATTGGTGCAGCCACGCTCCCGCCATGGCTGCCATGCTCAACAACCACGGCGACGGCTATTTCAGGCGCTTCAACAGGGGCATAAGCAACAAATAAAGCATGGTCCCGAAAACGATAAGGAATATCTTCCTCAGCGGTATTTTTCCCCAATTTCTCTTTGAGCTTCACCACCTGGGCGGTACCGGTTTTTCCCGCAATCCGAACCCCTTCGAGACGACTTGTCCAGGCGGTCCCCTTTCTTTCATTAACCGCCGCTTCAAGCCCTTCTGAAACCGCTTTCAGGTGCCTCTTTTCAAATTTAACTTCCCTCACCACGGTCGGTTCATTTTCCAGAAGTTTTTGGCCGCTCCAGTGCTCCACACGGGAAACAACATAGGGTTTCATGACCTTGCCGCCATTGGCTACGGCAGCGGTCATCACCGCCAGTTGAATGGGGGTGGCTAAGACAAAGCCCTGACCGATGGATGCATTAACGGTTTCACCATCATACCATTTCTCGCCGAAACGCTTCCATTTCCAGTCCCGATCCGGCATCAGGCCTTTCTTTTCCCCATCGAGGTCGATTCCGGTTCGGGCGCCCAGGCCCAGATTTTTGGCGGTTTCGGAAAGCTGATCAATGCCAAGTTCATACCCCACTTTGTAAAAATAGACATCACAACTCTCTTTCACCGCCTTTCTGATGTCGGTCCAACCATGTCCGCCCCTTTTCCAACAGCGAAATCTGCGGTTTCCATATTTAACGCTCCCGGGGCAATAAACGACAGTCTCCGGCGTTGCAGTGCCCGCCTTCAAAGCCGCCAAGGCGGTTACGATTTTAAAAGTTGAACCCGGTGGATACTGCCCTTTGATAGCCTTATTCTGAAGAGGGTGGCGCGAGTCCGTAAGGATTTTTTTCCATTCCTCCCCACGGATTCCACGAGCAAAATGGGCCGGATTGAAGCCGGGACGGCTGACCATGGCCAAAACCTCTCCGCTATGAATATCCAGAGCCACCGCGGCCCCGGCCTGATCCCCGAAAGCTTTTTCAGCCGCCTCCTGAAGGTCTTTTCGGATGGTCAAAAAAACACGATTCCCAGGCTTGGGTTCCCTTGTTTTGAGAACCCGCAGCATTTTCCCTTTGACATCCACTTCGATGCGATGTTCGCCGGGGGAACCCCGCAGATAGGGGTCAAGGACCTTTTCCAGGCCACTCTTGCCGACATAAGCTCCGGGATAGTAATCCTCAAAGCCAGGACTTCTCAATTCTTTCTCCGTAACCTGCCCCAGATAACCGAGAAGGTGAGCAGCCATGACCCCATGAGGATAGGCCCGCATCGGCTGAGGTTCAACCAGGATGCCTGGAAGGGTTACTGTGTTCTCTTCAATTTTTTCCATCGTATCCCAGCCGACATCTTCAGCCAGCAAAACGGGAATATAGGGAGGAAGAGCTTTGGAGTGCTGCCAGTTTTTTTCCAGTTCCGCCGCCTCGACCCCCATCAATTTGGCAAGCGCAGAAAAAAGTTCCTCACGATCCCCGACTTCCTGGCGCAACGCAAGAATGTTGAAGGAAGGTCGATTTTCAACCAGTAAATCCCCGTTTCGATCAAAGAGAGGACCGCGTTCCGCAGGGATCAGAACATAGCGGGTCCGGTTCTCTTCAGATTGGGTGCGAAAACCGTCGGTATTGATGATCTGCAGATACCAAAGACGCAGAATAAGAATTAAAAAAATCCCGACAACAACTGCAACAAGAATTCGAAACTGTTTTTTTTCCTGAAAGGACATTCCCTATTCCCGTTCCGGGCATTAAAAACCGTGGAACACAGGTAAAAGCATAATTTAAAAAATGGCAGGAAGCTAGCCCGGTTTATTCACGAGGCCTTTTTGCGAAATCGTTAAGTGTGCGTCAGATCAAGTCAAGCGCAGAGAAGCGCTCTGCAGGCGTACTTGCCGTACGGCGAAGAGCAAGGAGTGAGCATGACTTGAGATGGCGTGCAATCGACTGTCGCAGCAAAAGTTATCATGAATAAACCGGGCTAGAAGTCATCCTTGCTCGACCTGCCCGGGACCGGAAAAGCCAGCTCGGTTGTCCACTGCAGTAACAGCAGGAGTCTTAATAGTAAAAAAGCGAACAGCATATTGAGGAAAAGCTGCGGAAAAAGGTTCTGGATGACGACGTACCACAACATTCCCGCATCAGTGAAAAACGACTGAAAAAAACAGACCAGGAAAGCTTCCGTAAGGGTGCCGAAAAGCACCAGGTAATAAAAGGTCCCCAAAGCTTCCGCATTAAAGCGTGAAGCGGCGTAGCAAGCCAGGAAATAGATAATCAGAAAAACCAGGCCGTAAAGCCCCATGGAATTTCCCGCAAAGACATCCTGAAACCACCCGAACAGCAGGCTGAAGGCGGCACCGCGATGGAACTCGGCATAAATTCCAATATATACCACGAGAATCAGGAACAAATCCGGTTTTAAGCGAAAAGGGAGAAGCGAGGGGAAAAACCATGTCTGCAGAAAAATGATCGTCAGCCCGAGGAGGGTCACAAGAAAAATCTTCTTCATTCCTCCCCCTTCCGCAGAACCAAAACCTCTTCCAGGCTGAAAAAGTCAACCGCCGGAACGAGGGTCACCGATTGGAAAAGACCATAGCTCTTGCGGCCGATGCGCACCACGCTTCCTACCGGCAAACCCTTTGGAAAGACCCCACCGGTTCCGGAAGCGATAATCCGATCACCTACTTTGATGTCCTTTTGACGGAGCGTAAACTCCATGGTGAGAAACCCACCCTGTCCTCGGCAGACGCCACGAGCGCGGTTTTTCTGAATCAGGGCCGCAACCGCGGAGGAGGCGTCGGTAATTAACAGCACCCTGGATTCATGCGGGGCGGACCGGATTATCCTGCCGACAAGCCCTTCAGCCGCTACCACCGGCATCCCTTCACGAATACCGTCGCTGGAACCTTTGTCGATAACCACGGAACGAAACCAGTTTGTACTGTCTTCCGCGATCACACGGGCAGGCAGGGCCGGTAGTGCCGTCTCTTCCTTGAAGTCAAGAAGCCGGCGCAGGCGTTCATTGGCCTGGCGGACCTCCTCCATTTCCTGAAGCGCCGAACGCAACTCCCGGTTCTCATCCTCAAGGGAACGGTTTCTCTCAGAGGTCGAAACCAGCCAGATATAATGCCCCCACCACTCCCTGACCGACTCGACGGAATAATCGAAGGCCATCTCAAAAGGGGCGGAAATTTCAAGAACGACCTTCTCGAAAAGAGTGGTTTTTTCCCGATCCCTCAAATTAATGGAATAAAACAGGAGGGCTGACAGCAGAAGCAGGACCATGATAATGGTCTTGCGAAATTTTCTAAGCCAGTCCAGCATGGAGAGCTTTCCGACGCTCGGAAAAAACGGCTAAACCCCGACTGTGGAAGAAACAGGACCATTTCATGAAGAAATGGTAACACGCTTCAGAAGGTCAAGCTCGTCGAGAATCTTTCCGGCCCCAAGAGCCACACAGGAAAGCGGATCTTCGGCCAAGGTCACCGGCAGGCCTGTCTCTTCCTGAAGAAGCCGGTCGATATTCTGCAACATGGCTCCGCCACCGGCCATAATGATCCCCTTGTCGACAAGATCAGCTGCAAGCTCCGGCGGGGTCCGTTCCAGAGCGATTCGAACCGCCTCGACAATCGCGTTGACGGTTTCGGAAAGTGCCTCACGGATTTCATCGGAGTTGATGGTCAGGTGCTTGGGAATACCGCTGACCAGGTCACGCCCTTTGACCTCCATGCTCTTGAGTGTGCCATCTTCGTCGGGATAGGCGCTCCCTATCTCAATTTTAATCTCCTCGGCAGTCCGTTCACCGATCAGAAGATTATATTTACGCTTCAGGTAGTGAACAATGGCTTCATCCTGCTTATCGCCGCCAACGCGGACACTCTTGGCGTAAACGATCCCGGCCAGTGAAACCATGGCCACCTCGGTGGTGCCGCCACCGATATCGACGATCATATTGCCGGAGGCTTCAGTGATGGGCATGCCGGCTCCAATGGCGGCAGCCATCGGTTCTTCGACCAGGTAGACTTCGCGGGCACCTGCCGATTCGGCCGATTCGCGAACAGCCCGTTTTTCGACTTGGGTAATACCTGAAGGAACGCAAATGATGATCCGGGGGCGGACCAGATTTTTGCGATTATGAACCTTCTGGATAAAATACCTGAGCATCTTTTCGGTAATGTCGAAATCCGCGATCACCCCGTCCTTCATGGGTCGGATAGCGACAATACTTCCGGGGGTTCGCCCCAGCATTTTCTTGGCATCCATGCCCACAGCCAAAACTTTTTTCTGTCCGGTGTCATCCTTCTGAACAGCCACTACCGATGGCTCGCTGACAACAATGCCCTTGCCTTTCAGGTAGACAAGAGTATTGGCTGTACCCAGGTCCACGGCCAGATCATTGGAAAACATCCCCCAGAATGCGTTGAGGAAATTGAACATGGTTTCGGCTGTCTCCTTTCCGAGTTAGAGAAGGCTTCCTGCCTTCAAAAGGTGGTTAAGGTTAGCAAAATAACCCTTTATTTTCAAGGCCTATCGGATAAAAAAGCATTGCAAATACGCCTGCTATTGTCTAATATTTACCGCTGGTTATCTCTCATCAACATCTAAAAAGGAAAACTCGCGGACATGCTTGATCTTATTCGAAAAAAACAAAAAACCCTCCTTCTCAAATTTGTCTTCTGGGCCATCATCGCCGCCTTCGTAGGGACCATCTTCCTCGTATGGGGAAAAGGTGACGACCCTGGGGGCAGGGACAGTACGCTGGCAGCCATGGTTAACGGCTCTAAAATCGACATGGAGGCATTCCGGCAAGTATATGTCAACCTTTACAGATCTTACCAGAACATTTACGGGGAGCATTTCACCCCGGCCCTGGAAAAAAAGCTGCGGATCAAAGACCAGGCTCTTAACAGCCTGATTGAAGAAGCCCTCCTGGTCCAGGAAGGAGAACGCCTGGGGATTTCCGTTTCCCAAGAACAGCTGGTTGAATCGATTGCCGCTCTCCCCTATTTCCAGACCGACGGCAAGTTTGACAAAGGGAGATATCTTCAGATCCTCTCAAGCCAGCGAATGACACCGGAACTTTTTGAAAAGATGCAGAGAGAGCGTCTGGTAACCCAGGAAACCCGAAACCGCATAGTTGCGAATGTCCAGGTTTCCGACCAGGATATCGAAGAAGCCTTTCGTAAACAGGAAGAGAAGGTGAACCTCACTTTTGTGCGCCTGGCACCCGCTCTTCTAGAAGACCAGGTTGAAATTTCCGAGGAGAACCTTGGTGCATTCTTTGCCGACGAAAAGGAACGCTTCAGAATTCCTGAAAAAACCAGTATTGAGTATATTCTTTTCGATTCCGCGGTCTACATTCCCGAAGTCGTTGTATCTCCTGGGGATTTGCAAAAATTCTACCAGCGCCATCTGGACCGTTTTGATATCCAGGAAAAAGTCCACGTCGCCCACATTTTTTTCCAGCTTCCTCAAAAGGCTGACGAAAAAACACAGAGAGACGTTCTCAAAAAAGCGGAAGAGGTGCTTGAAAAAGCTCGCAGCAATGAAAATTTTGCGACCCTGGCCAAACAGTACTCGGATGACAAAAAAACGGCCGACTCGGGCGGCGAACTGGGTCAATTCACCCGCGGCAAACTGGCCTCAGCCCTTGACCGTGCTGCTTTCGCTCTGGATAAAGGCGGAATCAGCACGGTTGTCCAGACAGCCTCCGGTTACCACATTCTAAAGGTCCTCGAACACATCCGGGCGAACGTCCAACCACTGGAAGAGGTCAAAGCCGATGTTGAAAAAGGCGTCCGTGAAGAAAAAGCAAAGGAAATGGCCTTGGATAAGGCCATGGATGCCTACAATATCAACCGCAAATCCGGCAGCATGGAGACTGCTGCTGAAACCAATAAGCTGAAAATCAGTGTCACCGGTCTCTTTGCCCGAGGCGAATCCATCCCGGGAATCGGCAACAATCCTGAAATTACCAGTCAGGCTTTCACCCTGGATGTCGGAAAATTGGCTCGTCCCATAGTTCTGGACAAAAAGGTGATTTTGCTGTCAGTTAAGGAACGTCAGGCCAGCCGCCTCCCGGAGCTGGGCGAAGTCCGGCAAGATGTCGAGAAGATTTTCCGCCGGCAGAAAGCTGAAGAACTCGCCGAAGAAACTTCCCGGGACATCATTCAGGAACTTTCCGAGGGCAAGAACATCACAGATGTGGCCAACCGTCATAGTTCCAAAGTTCTTGAAACAGGCTTCTTCGGCCGGACCGGAAAACCGTTCATTCCCAATCTCGGAAATTCCGAAGAATGGTTCGACCGGGTTTTCGAACTGAGTGACGCCCAGCCGATATTGAGAGAAGCGGTCCGCTCAGGGGATAACTTCGTTGTTGTTTCATTGAAAGAAGTTCAAAAAGCCGACATGGCCCGACTGGATGAAGAGACGCGTGAGAATCTGCGTCAAACAGTGAAAACCCAGAAACAAAGAGATGTTTTTTCCAAAAAGCTGGCCGAACTGAAAGCCAATGCGGAAATCATCCCCGGGGCCACCCTGGACGACCGGCAGTGAGCTAATTATGCAACCACTTATCACGCAAACAGACTGCCCTGAGCTCAAACTTCACAGCCGTGGCAAGGTCCGGGATATTTATGAATTGGAGGATCATCTCCTTATCGTCACCACCGACCGGATTTCGGCTTTTGACGTCATCATGGCGGAAGGCATCCCTTTCAAAGGCGTAGTCCTGACGCAAATATCCAAATTCTGGTTTAAAAAAATGAGTTCCATCATCCCGCACCACATCATCTCAACGGATGTCGGGGCGTTTCCCTCCCCGGCGAGCCAATACAGGGATCAGCTCGAAGGCCGCAGCATGCTCGTCAAAAAGACACGGCCTCTTCCGGTTGAATGCATTGCGCGAGGCTACCTGACCGGTTCGGGCTGGAAAGAATACCTCACCAGTCAGAGCATTTGCGGCGTTCCTCTCCCCCCCGGTCTGGCGGAAAGCCAGCAGCTCCCGGAACCAATTTTCACTCCTTCCAGCAAAGCCGAGATAGGGGATCATGACGAAAACATCCCCTTTTCAGAGGTGGTCAAACTCTGTGGGAAAAAGCTGGCCGACCAGCTTTGCGACGTCACCTTGGCCATTTACAGAAAGGCCGCCGAATTTGCCAATGAAAAAGGAATTATTATAGCCGACACAAAGTTTGAATTCGGCATCGACAACGGCACTCTGATCTGGATCGATGAAGCCTTGACGCCGGATTCCTCCCGCTTCTGGCCCCAGACGGGGTACTCGGCAGGCCGGTCCCAGCCAAGTTTCGACAAACAGTTTCTGCGCGACTACCTTGAAACCCTCGACTGGAACAAAACGGCCCCGGCCCCACCTCTGCCCACCGACATCGTCCAGAAAACTTCGGAAAAATATCGCGAGGCATTGCGACGCATCACGGGCACCGACATTTAGTGCCTTCGGCGACTAATCCAGCTCTCAAATCAAAAAAACGGGCAGACCTGCTTTTGGCCATGCCCTTTTTTTGATTTCGAGAACCGAAGATTGCGATCAGATGGCGGCAATCCTCTCCTTGAGATAATCGCGAATTTCCTGACTGCTCTCCATTTTCAGGATCTTCTTCCCAACCTCAGCCGCCTGACCGCTCTCCACCGTACTCAAAAAAGCCTTGATGCGCGGGATAAATGGGGAGGGAATGGAAAACTCCCGTATTCCGAGCCCGAACAGGCTCAGAAATTTCAATGGGTCGGAAGCCATTTCGCCGCACAGGCACAACTCTATCCCCTCTTCGACGGCAACCTCCTGGACTTCCTTGACCACCTGCAGAACAGCGGGATGGAGAGGGTCGTAATAGCGCTTGATCAACGCATTGGTGCGGTCCGCTGCCAGCATGTACTGGATCAGATCGTTGGTCCCGATGGAGAAAAAATCTACCTCCCGAGCCAGCGGACGCGCCAGCTTAACCACCGCCGGTATCTCGATCATAGCCCCCACCTCTACCTTGTCGGCAAAAGGAATCCCCTCGCGAGCCAGACGGGAACGCGCTTCCTCCATAACCTCTTTACAGTCCCGAACATCCTGAAGCCCTGAAACCATGGGAAAAAGAATCCTGACCGGCCCATGGGCTGAAGCCATAAGAATTGCTTCGATCTGAGTCAGAAAAATATCCCGGTGGTCCAGGGATATGCGCAGGGAGCGCCAGCCCATAAAGGGATTTTTCTCTTCCGGGCATTTGAAATAGGGAAGAATCTTATCCCCCCCTATATCAAAGGTGCGGATGGTAACCGAATGTTCGGAAAACTTTTCGGCCACGTAACGATAAAAATTATACTGTTCCTCCCGGCTTGGAAAACCGGGACTGAGCATGTAATGAAATTCCGTTCGAAACAGCCCGACCCCTGCGGCGCCGTTGCGCAATGCAATATCGACATCGCTTACAGGCCCGATATTGGCCCTCAGCTTCACGTTCACCCCATCAAGGCTTTGCGCGGGCCGATCTCGCCACTCCCCGAGGCGGGTAATTTCCCTGCTGCTGCTCTCCTCCAAACGCTTGTATTGGGAGATCAGCTTGCTGCCGGGATTAACATGGATACAGCCCGAATCGGCGTCGAGAATCAGGAAATCTTTGAGGGCAACCGATTCAAGCACTCCCTTTACGCCAAAAATCACTGGAATGCCCAGAGATTTGGCCATGATCGCAGCATGACTGGTCTCTCCACCGCTTTCCGCAATAAGTCCCCGTACATTTTTAAGATCCAAAACCGCCAGATCCGAGGGGTGGATCTCGCCATAAAGAAGTATGGAAGGCTCCTTGAGGCTCAACACCGTTTCGTCGTCTCCGCTAAGGTAAACTAGAAGACGCCGGCCGATATCCTTGATGTCCGCCGCCCGCTCCCTGAGATAGGGGTCCTCCATTCTTTCAAAAACTGAGATATAATCCCGAATCACACTGCGCAATGTGGAAACAGCACCCCCGCCGGCCCGGATTTCCTGCGCCCACTTTTCCAGGAAGCCCCGATCTTCCAGAATCATCAGATGGGTGTGAAAAATGGCGGCATCATTCCGGGAAAGATTCTCGGCAACACGCTTTTCCAGAAAGAGCGTCTGCATCCGGGCATGCTCCAGAGCCGCCGCCATCCTTTCCAGTTCTTCGTCCACCGTTCGCGGTTTTTCATCCAGAGCTTCGGTCCTGAAATAGGCATCATCCACGATATAAGAGGGACCGGACACCACGCCGGGATAAATGGTCGTCCCGGCAAACGCCTTCTTATGGGTCAGAACCGCAGGAATTTCACCGTCAGTGGCACTCCTCCTGTCCTCTTTTCTCCTTGAGAGGGGAAATTCCCCGATCTGCCTTTCCTTCTGTTTGACGGAGTCAAGCAGGCGGGCATTGATCACAATAAAAGAGACCTGGAAGGCAATGGTCGAAAGGGTGCTGATTTCCTCAGGGGTGAACTCGCGGGGGGACTTGGTCTGAATGACGATAACACCGATCGCCTCTTTGCGGTCAAAGAGAGGGATTCCCAGAAATGAGTGATACAGCTCTTCCCGGGTCTCCCGGAAATAACGGTTGCGAGGGTCTTTATAGGGTTCCTGAATGGTAAGCACCTGGCACTTTTCCAGAACCAGACCGGTCAACCCCTCCCCCTTTTTCAGGCAGACTTTTCCGACGGCTTTTCTGGCCAGTCCTTTGGTGGCTTGCAGGCGAAGGATATTTTCCGGTTTTTCGAGCAAATAAATGGAACAGACCTCGGTCCCCATCCTTTTCGCCACCAGCCTGACAATATTGTCCAGGGTTTCACCCAGATCGTGAGAGTTCAGAATCAGGGTACTGATATCCTCAAGAGTCGCCACCCCGAAACGTTTTTTAAAACTATAAGTCATGGATAACACCCTGTTCCTGGATACTTTCAGGCTCGGCAACCCGATGCCCCACATGATAGCGCCCCACGTCCCGGCTGAAATGACAGGAAGCCAGATGCCCGGGGGCTTTTTCCTCGAAAACGGGGGTTTCTGTCCCGCAGATTTCCCGGGCATAGGGACAGCGGGGATGAAAATGACACCCCGGCGGTGGAGATATGGGTGAAGGCACTTCACCGGAAAGTATCGGTCGGTCCTTTTTGGCCCCCGGAACCGGTACCGGCAACGCGTTCAGAAGCGCTTCAGTGTAGGGATGAAACGGGTGCGCATAGAGAGCTTCAGAGGAGGCCATTTCGACGATTTTCCCCAGATACATAACCGCCACCCGGTCGCTGATATGCTCAATGACCGAAAGATCGTGAGAGATAAAAATATACGTAAGGCCGAATTCCTCCTGAATATCCTGAAGCAGATTGACGATCTGCGCCTGGATGGAGACATCGAGGGCTGACACCGGCTCATCCGCGATAATCAGCTCCGGCTGCACGGCCAGGGCCCGGGCAATGCCGATCCGCTGCCGCTGGCCACCGGAAAACTCATGGGGGAAACGGTCGTAATACTCCTCCGGAAGGCCCACTGTTCCCAGCAACTCCCGAACCCGCGAACGGATTTCGCGTGGAGGAGCCAGTTTGTGGATGGTAAAGGCCTCAGCGATGATATTTCCGACACGCATGCGGGGATTTAGAGAGGAAACCGGGTCCTGAAAAACCATCTGAATCTTCCGCCTATAAGGCCGCAACTGACGCCGGGAAAGCTTGAGAATATCCGTGCCCTGATAAAGGGCTTCCCCCGCATCGGCATCCGTGAGCCGCATCAGAAGTTTGGCCGCGGTCGATTTGCCGCATCCTGATTCGCCCACCAACCCCAGCGTCTCCCCCCTGGCCAGGGTAAAGGAGAGGTTGTCCACCGCCTGAAGGCGAAGCTTTTTCCCTTCCAATGGGCCGGAAGTGACTGAAAAAGACTTACTGAGGTTTTTAACTTCCAGAAGTGGTTCCATACTCAGGCTTCCCAGCAGCGGACGTAATGACCCGCCTCCATCTCCCGCAAGGGAGGAATTTTCCCCTTGCGAGGCGCAAAGGGTTCAGGGCAGGTATCCAGAAAGGATTTTTTCGCTTTAATATCTTCGGGGCTACCCATGCCCACCGGGTTCAGGCGCCTTTTTTTTTCACCGATGCGGGGCACGGAAGCGAGCAGCCCCTGCGTGTAGGGATGGAAGGGATGGGCAAACAAGGAGCGGGTCGTGGCGTACTCCATGATCAGACCCGAATTCATGATAGCCACCCGGTCGGCCGTCTCGGCAACCACGCCCAGGTCATGGGTGATCAGGAGGACCCCCATCCCCTTTTCTTTTTTCAGCCCCTCCAAAAGATCGAGAATCTGGGCCTGAATGGTAACATCAAGAGCGGTCGTCGGTTCATCCGCGATCAGCAGAAGAGGGTCACAGGCCAGGGCCATGGCAATCATCACCCGCTGGCGCATACCCCCGGAAAGCTGATGTGGATAATCGCGGATACGTCGCTGCGGCGAAGGGATGCCGACCTGATGGAGAAGTTCGGCGGCGGCCGCCAACGATTCTCTGCGATCGATGCCTTTGTGCAGCCTCAAAACCTCGCCGATCTGCTCGCCGATCGTCAGAACGGGATTGAGAGAGGTCATCGGCTCCTGAAAAATCATCGATATCTGATTGCCCCGGATGCGACGGATTTCCTCGACAGAAATGCGCCGCAGATCCTCGCCCCGGAAATCGATAACCCCATCAACGACCTTCCCCGGCGGAGACACGAGACGCAGAATGGAGAGAGCGGTCACCGATTTCCCACAGCCGGATTCGCCGACCAGAGCAACGGTCTCACCCCCATCCAGGGAAAATTCAACGCCCCGCACTGCCTTTACCAAGCCCTGCGAAGTAAAGAAAAAGGTCATCAGGTTTTGAACATCGAGAAGCAAGAACATCTCCTTTGATGGGAAACTTCAATAGAGCAAATTACCACAATTTCACATGCTCTGAAAGGGGGTTTTGTGGCCACAAAACTCCATTCCATCCACAACCCTGCTAAAAATGTAAACCGATTCAGGATTCGGAGTTAAATACCTCAATTGTTTAAGAATGGAAATTCATGCTAGAGTGGAAAAAAATGTGCCCGTTCGTCAGACAATTTCTCGGAAATGCCGTCCCCTTTCAGAAAATGTGATAATATTTTATGCGATACGTTGATCTCCACCTTCACAGTCATTACTCGGACGGTTTGTCCACACCCCGCGAGCTGATCCGGATGGCCGCTGAAAAGAACCTTGCCGCCGTGGCTATCTGTGATCATGATAATGTCGACGCAACGGATGAGGTTTTTAGCGAAGGCGCCCTAGCCGGGATTGAAGTCCTGACCGGGGTCGAACTATCCACCGTTTTCGGGGAATTTCAGGATCTCCACCTGTTGGGATACGGTTTTGATCATCATAACCTGAAACTGAAGCAGGCTCTCAAGGAATTCCAGGATTTCCGGGCAACGCGCAACTTTAAAATTATGGACAACATCAACCACCTTCTGGCCGAAAAGGGACGCAAACCCCTCGATTTCGAAGAGGTTCGTTCTCAAGCCCGGGGCGCCATGGGACGGCCCCATGTCGCCCGAGCCCTGATCCGGCAAGGCTATGCAAAAGATCTTTCTGATGCCTTCAACCGCTACCTCCACCCCTGTAATGAACCCAAACGTTTTTTCCCGACCCCGGAGGCTATCGCCCTCATTCTTTCGGCGGGTGGCGTGCCGGTTCTGGCCCACCCGCACCTGATAACCAGGGATATGCGGATACTGGAGGATCTCTGCCAGAAGTTTATTCCGGAAGGTTTGGCGGGGCTCGAAGCCTGGTCCTCCGGCACTACTTGTAATGAAACCCAGCAATTCATAACCCTGGCCAGACGGCGGGGATTGATCGTCACCGGTGGCTCTGATTTCCATGGCTTCGACCCCGATGTTCTGGCGCTTGGGACTGGCCGGGGGAATTTAAGGGTCCCCTATCAGTGTGTGGAGGAAATTAAAAATTTTCGTAAAAAATGGGTACCCTCCTGTGAGCACTGAGAACCGAAACCGCACCATAAAGAGGAAGCGCCCGGAAAAAACGGAGATCCGACAATTTTTCGCCACCGCGGCTCTGGGCCTGGAAGTCCTGCTTGCTGAAGAGCTGAAAGGGCTGGGCGCGGAAAAGATCCGCGCCGGCAAAGGGGGCGTTTTCTTCATCGGCACGCTTGAAACAGCCTGCCGAACCTGTCTCTGGACCCGGCTCGCGAACCGCGTGTTCCTCCCTCTAAAGACTTTTCCAGCCCTTACACCGGAAGGACTGTACCTGGGCATCCGCGAGATTGACTGGAGCAGCCATATGGAAAAAGACGGTACCCTCGCCGTCGATTGCAACATCGCCCGCTCGAAGATTAAACACTCCCACTTTGCCGCCCTGAAGGCCAAAGATGCGATCGTCGATCAGTTTCGGGACAACTTCGGGGTCAGGCCATCGGTCGACCTGGAAAGGCCCGACATCCGCATCAACCTCCATCTCCTGCGAAATCAGCTGACAGTCAGCCTCGACCTCTCCGGCGACAGTCTCCACCGCCGCAGTTACCGGGAAAAGGGAGGCCCCGCACCGCTCAAGGAAAATCTCGCCGCGGCCATTCTCCTTTTCAGCAACTGGCCGGCGATCTCGGAAAAGGGAGGAGTTCTCCTCGACCCCATGTGCGGGTCAGGCACCCTGCTCACCGAAGGAGCGCTCCTGGCCATGGACATGGCGCCGGGGTTGCTGCGCGAATATTACGGTTTTCTCGGTTGGAAGGGGCATCAGCCCGCAGTCTGGAAAAAACTGCTCAGTGAAGCCTCCTCCCGCAAGGAGACAGGGATGAAAAAGCGGCCGCGGATCTTTGGTTTTGATGGCAGTTCGGACGCCATAGATGGTGCCCGGGCGAACGCCCGCCTGGCTGGCTTGGAAAACTTCATCGAGTTGCAGAGGAGCGATATCCAAAAGTTCGAGCTGCCCGCCTCAGCAGAAGGAAGCGGCGGCCTGATCGTCACCAACCCGCCTTACGGTCAGCGCCTCGGACACAATGAAAACCTTAAAAACCTTTACCATCTCCTTGGGCAACAGCTCAAACAACAGTTTGGCGGATGGAATGCGGGGATTCTGACCGCTTCCCCGGAGTTGGAGAAGGAACTGGGCCTTTGCGCAGACACTGAGCACAGACTTTTCAACGGCCCGATTGAATGCCGCCTCTACCATTACCAGCTTGGCTTAACAGCGGCCAGGGAAGGACTGAGCGCTGCTGCTCCTCACCCCACAGAGGCTACGGCCATCCAAGAAGGAACCTCGGAAATGCTCGCCAACCGCCTGCGCAAAAATCTCCGCAACCTGCGCCGCTGGAAAGAACGGGAGGGGGTGACCTGCTACCGTATTTACGATGCCGATATCCCCGAATATGCCGCGGCAGTCGACATTTACGAAGAGTGGGTTCATGTCCAGGAATATGATCCGCCGCAAAACATCAATCCGGTCCTGGCCCAGACCCGCCTGCGGGAAATCCTCGCGACCCTGGCTGAAACCCTGGATATCCCTCCGGAACATATTTTTCTCAAGGTCAGGAAAAAGCAGAAAGGACGCGACCAGTACCATAAAATGGAGAACCGGGAAAAATTTCAGGAAGTTCGGGAGGAGGGCTTGCGCTTTCTGGTCAACTTCAGTGATTACCTGGACACCGGTCTTTTTCTCGATCATCGCCCGACCCGGAAAATGATCCGGGAAGCGGCCGCGGGGAAACTTTTCCTCAATCTTTTCGCCTACACCGGGTCGGCATCTGTTTATGCCGCCGCCGGCGGCGCAGCCGGAACCCTGACGGTCGACAGTTCGCGAACCTATCTGGAGTGGGCCAAGCGGAATTTTCTCCTCAATGAACTGGACCTGGAAAACCACGACTTCATCCAGGCCGATTGTCTGGAATGGCTGAAAAACGAAACCCGACGCTTCGACCTGATCTTCCTCGATCCGCCAACCTTTTCCAACTCCAGGGATCGGAAAACATTTTTCGACATCCAGAGGGATTATCCGGACCTGCTGAGAGCTGTCTCCCGCCTCCTCACAAAAGACGGAGAACTCATATTTTCCAACAATTTCAGAAAATTCAAGATGAATCCGGAGATCTTTCCTGAATTGACTATTGAGGATATTTCAGCCTGGACCATCCCTCCCGATTTTCAACGCAACGCCCGGATGCACCGGTGCTGGAGGATTATGCACAGGAAACCATCACAAAAATGACGAACGAAAGCGACTCGCTGAGAACACCCCACCCCAATCCTTTCACCCTAGCCAAGATTGACCGCTTCTACCAAAAAAGCGGTCTCAGGGTGGAAATTTCCACCGGCAAAAATCTGTATGTGATCCGCAAAGACGGAAAACCCTGGGCCCGGATTGCGTACCGCCCCCTTCTGAAGGAGTGGTTCCTGGAGTCCTGGCAACCCCAATCGATGATCGTTTCGTTCTGGCAGCATAAGGCTCCCTGCCAGAGCCGCCTGAACTGCTGGTGCCGGGAAGAGGATAAGCTGAAAAAGCTGGAACAGGCGCTGGAAACGACACTGGAATTTCCTGAATAATAAGTTCTTCATCACACCTGACTCGCAGCGCCCATGGAAAGGGTGCCCGGCGCCGGGATGGGTTCATGCGGCCCTTGGAATGGGCGGTGCGAGGCCAACAGCAAAGAGGTTAATGGTTACAATAATAACACCCTTGTCTGAAAATCCTCACCCCTCAAGCTTCAGGACGCGCTGGAGGGCGAACCAGCCTCCCAGTGTCAGCGCTCCGCAACTCAGCCCCATCCATCCCAAAATATCCATTTTATCACTCCAGTCCCACGAAATCAGCCACATGGCGGTGGCGCCGAAAACAAACAGGGTAAAGACCAGAAATGAAGCGGCCGCACCGGCGCTTCGTTGGACCTGTTCAAGCGCCAGATTGGTACCCGGTGGGCGACAAAGACCGATGGAAAAAGACATGATGAACATCGGCAGAGCCAGTCCCCAGGGGGTATGACGAGCTGAAAGCAGGAGAATCATTCCGGCCAGCGGAATACCCGTAAAACCAGCGCTCATGAGATGACGGGACGGCACTCGGCGCACCAGGCGGGAGCAGACAAAAGACCCCGTCATATAAGCCAGGGCGTTGGCCCCGAAAAAAAGCCCGAAGACCTGTTCGGACAAGGAAAATTTGTTGATATAAATATCGGAGCAGCCGGCAATAAAAGCAAAAAGCGGCAACATGCTTATGGAGGTAATCACGGCCAGAATGAGAAAACGGCCATTTCCAAGCAAGTGAATGTAGTTTGCCAGCTGCCTCCAGACTGTTGCGTCGGACACGTCTCTGTACGGTTCTTTCATTTTCCAGACACCAGCCAGAGCCAGACCGGCGAGCGCTGCCTGTGAAAAAAAGAGGGATGGCCAAGGGAAAAAGCTGAGGAGCCAACCGCCGAAAACAGGCGCCAGCATGGGGGCCAAACCGATAGCGACAGCGAGATGGGCCAAGACCTTTTCGCGTTCTCTCCCTTCGTAAATATCCTTGCAAATTGCCAGGGAAATCGCCGAAGCGCCGGCAGCCCCCGCACCCTGGACGATTCTGAAAACAATCAGTTCCGTCAACCCCTTGGAAAAGGCACACATCAAACTGGCCAGGATAAAAATGACAATACCGGTTATCAGCGGCGGGCGGCGCCCGTAACGGTCAGAAACAGGCCCGTAGATCAGGAGAAAAAAGCAATAACTGATGAAAAAAAAGATCAGGGTCAGATTGACGGAGGCGAGAGGCTGCTGCCACTGTTTCTGAAGGATGGGAATAGCGGCGAGGTACATGTCGGTGGATAAGGGAGGAAAAGCCGCCAACAGGGCCAGCAGAAAAAAAGTTTTCTTCATTAATTCGCCGTCGCTCGCAAAAAGTGAATAATAGGATTCCGGCCCGACGTGGCGGACAAAGCAGTGGCCGTCAGGGTTTTCTATCCGGCCATTTTCTGGTGGAGTGACCGGGGTTGCCCCCTCGAACGAATTGTTCGAAACCTAAAGATATTGCCATCCGCCTCTTTAAAGGATATTATTTCGCATTGCCAAAACTTGCAATGATGGAATTGTTCCTCATCGGCTCTTAGTTTTCAGAACAAAAGACAGAACCGGAATTAAATACCAAATATAAAGGATTGCCATGAAGATATTGACGGTTTGTTCCCCCATGAGAATCTCAGGGTTTTTGATTCCTGCATGCCTGATGTTCCTGCTGATCTTTCCGGGGATGTCTTCGGCTTTTGATTTTACGGGCACGCCCGCGGCGCCTGGTGAATACCCGGAAGTCAGGGGGATCCCCTGTGGAAGCTGGATGGCTAAATTCACGTTGACTGAAAAATGCGAGGAACTCGAGGAATTTTTCAACAAATGGGAACCCTTGGCCGAACAGGGGAACCCGATCTCCCAGACCCTGATAGGGCTTAAATATTTCCAGTATCCCCAAACCACAGAAAAAACCGCTAAATGGATGTATAAAGCGGCTGACCAGGATTATGGACCGGCGCAATTCGAGCTTGCTCTGTTGTATGAAAACGGCGTCGGAGGGGTTTCCCAGGATGATGTTCAAGCCTATATGTGGTACAGTCTCGCGCTAAAAAACGGCGAAATCAAGGCTGAGACCAAACTCAAGGAACTGGAAAAGGACATGTCCCCGAAAGCGTTGGCTAAAGCTCAAAAACTTGCTGAAAAATGGCAGTCAACCCCTTTCAAGCCATCGGAGCCTTAGGCAAAGGGCAAGGCCTATTCCCAAAAATTTATTTTCAGTTTTCCTGTTTTGAATCAAAGTGAAACTAAGGGCCTGCAGAAACCTTCCAGGCCCTTAGTCGTTTGTACGGAGCACTTTCATACTATTGAATTGGAGATGCTGGCCCTGGATTACAATCTTTCAGGCCTGCCCCTCGGCTTTCACCCGGAAAGGCGCCTACGCATAACAAAACAGCCCAATGCCATGTCAGCATACGGGCGGTTTTGTTTTTTCGCTGAATCAGCGGCAATGCCTATTCCATAATTTCGTTCAATGGGATATCCATTGCTTTTGCGACACCTTCCCCATAAGCGGGGTCAGCTTTGTAACAATTGGCAGCATGGCGGACCTTGATTTCCCGAGGTGCGTCACCCATTGCACGACCGGTATTAGCGAACAATGTTTCCTGCTGCTCAGCACTCATCAACCGAAAAAGATCGCCAGGCTGGCTGAAGTAGTCATCATCATCTTCACGATGATTCCAGTGATCCGCTGCCCCTTCCAAACTTAGTGGAGGCTCGGAAAAATCCGGCTGTTCCTGCCACTCACCATAACTGTTGGGCTCGTAACCGAGGGTGCTGCCATGGTTCCCGTCAACCCGCATGGTACCATCGCGGTGGTAACTGTGAAACGGGCAGCGAGGCTTGTTAACCGGGATCAAGTGATGATTGACACCGAGGCGATAACGCTGGGTATCCCCATAGGAGAACAGCCTCCCCTGCAACATCTTATCAGGAGAAAATCCAATACCGGGAACAATATTGACCGGATTGAAAGCCGCCTGTTCGACGTCGGCAAAATAGTTGTCCGGATTTTTGTTCAATTCCATGACACCGACTTCGATCATCGGATATTTGTCATGTGGCCAGACTTTGGTCAAATCAAAGGGATTAAATGAAAACTTAGCCGCATCCTCTTCCGGCACAACCTGAATCTGCATCTTCCAGCGCGGGAAATCCCCCTTTTCAATGCTCTCATAAAGGTCGCGTTGATTACTCTCGCGGCATTTGCCGATCACAGCTTCGGCTTCGGCATCGGTCAGACATTTGATCCCCTGCTGGGTCTTGAAATGGAACTTGACCCAGTAACGTTTATTCTCCGCATTGAGCAAACTGTAAGTATGACTGCCGTAACCGTTCATATGGCGGTAGGAAAGGGGAATCCCCCGTTCACTCATGGTAATGGTCACCTGGTGCAGAGCTTCCGGAAGCAGGGTCCAGAAATCCCAGTTATTTTTGGCACTACGCAGATTGGTGCGCGGGTCGCGTTTGACCACATGGTTGAGATCGGGAAATTTGTAGGGATCTTTCAGGAAAAAAACCGGAGTGTTGTTGCCGACCAGATCCCAGTTTCCCTCCTCGGTATAATATTTCATCGCAAAACCGCGAATATCCCGCTCGGCATCGGCCGCACCGCGTTCACCGGCAACCGTGGAAAAGCGCACGAACATCTCGGTCTTTTTCCCGACCTCGGAAAAAATTTTTGCCTTCGTGTACTTGGTGATATCGTGAGTCACGGTAAAGGTCCCGAATGCGCCTGAGCCCTTGGCATGCATGCGCCGTTCGGGGATGACTTCACGATCAAAACTGGCCAGTTTCTCCTGAAACCAGACATCCTGCATGAGTAACGGCCCACGCGGTCCCGCTGTCATTACATTGTTGTTGTCAGCGACCGGAGCCCCGGCATTGGTTGTCAATTTTTTTTTCATTTTACCCTGTCCTTTCTCTAGGAAGATGATTTTAAACAATGGCGGAATCGGTGGTTTACTGTCCCTGCTTTTAACAAAACCGGCCGACAATTCACGAAAAAAGAACACATTTTAAAAATTCACATCAACTTTGGGGAAAAACTACTGTTCGAATGATTCACTTAAACATTTGTGGCATGTTCCATAAACGACCAGACTTTTCCGATCAATCCTTCCCCAGTTGCGAAGATTTTCCGGCAATGAGGCTTCATCAATGAAATGCCATTGAAAGTCCATGATTTTTTTACACTTTTCGCATATTAAATGGTGATGCTGGACATGCAACGCTTCAAAACGTGCCTGACTTTCAACCGTTTCAACTTTATTGATCAGCCCAAGATCGGCGAAAGTTCTGAGCGTGCGATAAACAGTATCCAATGACAACGTCGGCATCTGCTTGAGTAATCTCTGATGCAGAATTTCCGGTGTCGGATGATCGGTCGCTTTTGCCAAGCCCTTAAAGATCTCAAATCGTTGCACTGTTAAGCGCAAATTTTTTTTCCGGCAGGCGGTCTCGAAGTCTGCAAATTGATCGTTCGGTATTGTCTTCATAAGTATTGCTGAAAAACCAAATTAAGAATAATTACTAATT
This sequence comes from Desulfuromonadales bacterium, assembly GCA_963665915.2. Classification (GTDB taxonomy): domain Bacteria; phylum Desulfobacterota; class Desulfuromonadia; order Desulfuromonadales; family JAAYDE01; genus JAFGRU01. The sequence continues at coordinate 95,619 of CAXXSG010000011.1, read as the reverse complement.
AGTAAAATACTGCAATTTTGTGGATTGTCAAGTCCAAGGTTAAAAAATGTCGATACACCAGCCGGCAATCTAATTGCTCGACAGTTCGAGCGAGGAAGGAAATCAAACCCCATCGCAGCCCTGGTCCAGACGGAAAAGCGGATGGCTAATAATTCATTTAGGGTCATGACTAGTTGAGCACTTTTGGATATGTGCTAACTTATTGTCATGACTGGTAAAAACAAGTACGCAAAGCGTTCACGAATTTCGGAGCATCAATTTCGACAAATTGTGCGCCTGTTTTCAGTCGATTTAGAGGCCACTCAGCTTGCCAAATTGACCGGTCTGAATCGCAATACGATTAACCGATATTTGACGGCTATCCGGCAACATCTCGTTGAATATTGTGATGCCCAATCTCCATTCTTTGGGGAGGTTGAGGTTGACGAATCGTTCTTTGGGGCTCGGCGCGTTAAAGGCAAAAGAGGGCGTGGAGCCTTTGGTAAAACCATTGTCTTTGGCCTCTTTCAAAGGAACGGTCACGTTCACACAGAGATCGTTCCAGATTGTAAAAAAGTCACGCTACAACGGGCCATTAGAGGGAAAGTCGAGCTCGAAAGCGTCATTTACTCTGATGGCTGGCGCGGTTATGACGGTTTGGTAGACGTTGGCTATGGAAAGCACTTGCGCGTCGATCATGGTCGTGACGAATTTGCTAAAGGGCATACTCACATCAATGGTATTGAAGGTTTCTGGGGGTTCGCTAAGACCCGCCTGGTTCGCTTCCGTGGAATGCGAACAGAAACCTTTAACTTGCATCTAAAAGAGTGTGAGTTTAGGTTCAACCATAGAGGTCAGGATCTCTACCAAATGATCCTCAAAATTCTCAGAGATCGACCTCTCAACTAGTCATGACCCTTCATTTATAGGGGGTTGCAGTCTAACCAGCGATGAAAGGCTGGTTTTTTTGAATTGTTTTGCAGCTTTTAGGATAAAACAATTTTCAGAAGATTTTACTCCCATGATTGGAAATAGTGGAGATATTATCTCCATGATGGTTGGAGCAAGGAGCAGATTTCGCTTCCCCCTGACTCAAACCGGATTTATTGCCATTAATTAATGGGGAAAATGACCCTGGAATTCCAAGCCATCAAGGATTTCCGGTTTGTTTTTATTAAGCCACTCGAGGAAACGAGGCGATTCGCTTGACAATGACTGGTCATGGGCAAAAAGGCTGGTAACAGCCCTCAGAATGTATTGAATGACCTCTGTCTCAAGGTCAATTTCAATCGTTTCTTCGCCCACCTCCCTCCATTGCATTACCCAGCTTTTGTCTTTGTTAAGATACGGCTGAGAAATAGCCGACCCTGGAAGGGTCCCTCCTATTATCTCTTCTGCCGCACCGGAAAGAGTAATTGCTGAAACGTATGCTGAATGGTCAAGGAAAAGTTTGATGGCCCAATCAAGCTGATCCACAGCTGCATCAATTTTGGTAATTTTAAATTTCATAGCGTATCGTCGTGTCGTAGGTTAAAAATTATGTTCCTGGAATTCTTAGTAGCTTCCTGCAAGCCGGTTAATCAGAGGTTGGCCTTTTCGGCAAACCATTCCCCAGAAAACCGATATATCTGATTAGCCAGAGCCTTGATTTTACACGCCCCAGAGGCCTTGGCCTTGGCCTTGGCCTTGGCCTTGGCCTTGGCCTTGGAAAAAGAGCCTCTCATGGTACTGAAAATTTTTACAGCCCCCTCTGTCACAAAAGCATGCCCATAAATCGTTGCGTTCAGAATTCCATCCTTAATCTTGCCTTCAAGTCTGGCCGTCATTCGGCCATAGCCAAAACCTCGAGCCGTTTCTTTAATATCCCAGGAAAGACCTCCCCGAACATGATAAGTATCTTCCACGTCCTCTAAATGTACAATTGACATCTCAAAATTTGAATCAATCATTACAGTTTCCTTGCCTGCCCAAATTTCGCAGTCGGAACTTTAATCAATCTGAGTGGAGGCGCAACCGGATGCAAGGAAAAATGCAGCGCACAAGACCAAAAAGACAAAGCATCTGAAAATAAGGCCATCCTGATCATAAACAACCGCCTTATGATTTTGTTTTGCTGGCCATTTGGCGCTTTGGGCTGTGGACTAACCGCTGTTAATCAGTTTGCTTACTCAACAGATCAAAAATACAATCTTTCCGAACTCACCCTCTGTTTTCCTCGGGCCACTTCCCATGCAAAGCGTTGTATCGGCACGAAACATCCGCCAACATCGTTAAAAATCAACCGTTCCGGGTTCTTGCAGCGCGGCTATTCAGCATCAGGGCACTCTTCTGGTTGGGCATCGTCAATCCTTAAGAATACCGCATTACCTGCTTTTTCGGTTGAAATAAGGAAGCATATTCTTCTGGGACCGACGATGGTATCCAGATCTAGACAGGCCGGCTCCCGGATGGATGCTTCCCCTGTCGCATAAGTCTTCATGACCAGGTTCCGTATGGTACAAGTTTTACAATGCAGAGTCTCTCCACACCCACCAGGCAAATGATGGTAAGAACATCCGAAAACTTCTCCACCAAGATGCCCCTTGATCTGTTCCAAGTCTTTTGACACAGTTTCTCGGCCAAGCGCGTTGGCCGTTACCACCCGGGCAGAATCGTCCACAACGAAGACCGGTGCCTGCAAGGTATCGAGAAACTCGTCAAACAACACGCCGCTTCCAACCATAACCTGGTCTACGCAATCACGGCAAATGCCGTGGCTAATGGGCTGGACCCCATTTCCAGGCTGTCCGCCGGGGCGCAAATCTTTCCCACAGTAGGCACAGACATATTTAAGCAATACCTAACTCCAGTCTCATCAGCAGCGTTGTGGGGTCAGTGTGAGGTCAGGGACACTGTTAATTAGTTTACTACTCATGGGAACTTACTCAACAAAACAATAATGCAATCTTTCGGGCCTGACCTTGTTTTTTGAATTGATGGATGTCACCTTTAATTAATTTAGAAATATTAGAGGAAAATGTCCACCACCTACAAAATCGGCCATAAAGGGTGTGATATGTAGCGACTTGGGCACAAAAAAAGGGTTAGCGAAAATTCGCTAACCCTTTGATTTTATGGTGGAGCTAGACGGGATCGAACCGACGACCTCTTGACTGCCAGTCAAGCGCTCTCCCAGCTGAGCTATAGCCCCATTTTGGTAAGAGACATTTTTATCAGAGTTGCCGACACTCTGTCAATAATTATTCCTTTTACGCCAGGACCTAAGTACACTTCTCCTCATAGCCGTGGGGAAGAGGCCCGGTAACGGTTTCGTTTTCCGGATAAGAGGTCCATTCGGTAAACGACCCCTCGTAGATCTTGACATTCGGATACCGCAGATATTCCTTGAAAAGAAGGAACTGGTTCGTCGCCTCGCGCCCGGTGCCGCAGGAACAGATGATGGTTTTGTGAGGACGGATAATACCGCTTTCAAGAATGTCCAGGATCTCTGTTTTGGGTTTCAGAAGACGCGGATTATCAGGATCCATCAGCTTTTTCCAAGGCAGATTCTCGGCCCCGGGAATGTGGCCGGGCTTGATCCAGGGTCCCTGCCCCTGGTAAACTTCCGACGGTCTGGCGTCGATCACCAGAACATCCTTTTTCTCTCTGAGCGACCTGAATTCCTGGTAATCGACAAAAAAGTCGCGCTGGACATCGACCTGGAAATCTGACTCTTCCACTTTCGGAAATTCCTGGGAGAGAGGTCGACTTTCCGCTTTCCATTTGTCGATGCCGCCATCAAGGACATAAACGTTTTTATGACCGAAGCGGGCCAAGGAATAGGCGGCCATGGTTTGCTCAAGACCGTCGCCCCAGCCTTTGTAGGGTCCCGTCCCGGTATAAACCACTACCGGGACATCCGCCTTGAGGCCGAGGCGGCGGATAACCGGCTCAATGGACTCGGCAGGTACATACTGCCCCGGCAGACCGCCCAGCGGTACGCGCAAGAGACCTTCATTCATGTAGACGGCTCCAGGTATATGTTCCTGGATATAGTCATGGATATTGGGCTGGGTATCGAGGAGCATCAGATCGGAATCGTCGAGATGCTCACCCAACCACTCGGTGGAGACCACCTTTACAACACCTTTGCCATATAAAAATTCCGTTGCCATTCATACCTCCTGAGTCTGAAGTTAATTGTCTCGTTTCCCTTACAAAAACAGCCCGGATTCGCCTTCCCCATAGCTTGTATCCCACCGGGAAAGTTCTTCCGACGCTGCATACAAGTTAAATACAAGATGGTTGAATTGCAAGGCTGGGTAAGCTGATTAAAGCCTCCGGACCCTTTTTTAATAAAAATTTCTCAATACCCACTTTCAATTGCTGACTGAAATGGTAAAATACCAAATCAAGAAAAAATCTCTGGTGAACCATTAATAGTTAAAGGTGTCCCCGCTTTTGAATCCACTGATAAGCATAATCCGCTTTTATATTGACGGGTTCCGTTCGATGACGCTTGGAAAGACCCTCTGGAAGCTGATCTTGATCAAAATGGCCATCCTTTTTTTCGTTCTCAAGCTGGTCTTTTTCCCCAATATATTGAAAAGCAAATTCGATACAGATGCGGAGAGGGGTAGCTTCGTCATGGAGCAAATCCTGATTCAATCCCCATCCGAAAGGAGTCGACATTGACTGAAATGGATCTGGCACAAATCAACTGGTCCAGGGCCCAGTTCGCCCTGACCGCCATGGTGCACTGGGTTTTCGTACCCCTGACCCTCGGGTTATCTTTTCTGCTCGCCTTTTTTGAAACCTATTACTACAAAACCGGCAAGCCCGAGTGGAAGAGAATCACCCGCTTCTGGATGCGACTGTTCGCCGTCAACTTTGCCGCGGGTCTGGCCACAGGACTGATCCTCGAGTTTCAGTTCGGAACCAACTGGTCCAATTACTCGTGGATGGTGGGTGATATTTTCGGAGCGCCACTGGCCATTGAGGTCCTTTTTGCCTTTTTCATCGAAGCCACCTTTTTCGCCGTCATGTTTTTCGGCTGGGATCGGGTTTCTAAAAAGTTTCATCTCTTTTCCACCTGGATGGTGGCCATCGGCTCCAACCTTTCGGCGCTCTGGATTCTCGTCGCCAATGGTTGGATGCAGCATCCCGTTGGCATGGCCTTCAACCCCGACCTGGGTCGTTTCGAAATGCAAAATATCCTGGAGGTGATAACCTCTCCGGTGGCCATAAGCCATTTTATCCATGCTACCAGCTCCAGCTTTCTCCTCGCTTCCCTGTTTGTCCTCAGCGTCTCCTCCTGGTACCTGCTCAAAAAACGCCACCTGCAACTGGCACGCAGAAGCATCATTGTTGCTTCTGTCTTCGGGCTGACCTTTTCTTTCCTGGTGATTTTCTCCGGCGACCAGGCGGCCTATGACAGCGCCCACCTCCAGCCCATGAAACTCGCGGCCATGGAGGCCCTCTACAAGGGGGACGAACCGGCCGGACTTGTCGCCATCGGGCTTCTCAACCCCGATAAAAAGCCGGGGGACGATAAAACCACTTTTCACTTGGAGATCCACTTTCCCTTCATGCTCTCTATCCTGGCCAACCGTGAGCTGATCTCTTTCGTCCCGGGGATTGATGATCTGGTCTATGGAAATCCGGAACGGAATATCGAGGGCGTGACGGACAAGATCGGCAAAGGGAAAGCGGCTCTTGACAACCTTGCCCTCTATCGCACGGCCCGCAAAAACAACGACCAGGCCGGTGCGGAAAAACACCTGCAGGAATTTCGCAAGAATGAGAACTATCTCGGTTTTGGTTATCTAAAGACCCCTGAGGAGGCCGTCCCCCATGTCCCCACGGTGTTTTACAGTTTCCGGATCATGGTGATGCTCGGCTTCCTTTTTCCGCTGGTTTTCCTGGTTTATCTCTATCTAGCCCTGAAAGATAAAATTTTCACCCAGAAATGGCTGCTGAGATTCGGCTTACTCCTTGTCCCTCTCGGCTACACCGCTTCCCAGCTTGGCTGGGTGGTCACAGAGGTCGGCCGCCAACCCTGGGCCATTCAGAACATCCTCCCAGTCAGTGTGGCCCAGTCAAACCTCGGGGCCGCCACCGTACAAACCACCTTTTTCGTCTTTCTCGTGTTATTGACCACATTGCTGGCGGCCGAAGTCTGCATTATGCTCACGCAAATCAAAATCGGCCCGGAGGAGAAATGATATGATTTTCGGTTTTGATCATCTACAACTACAGCAGATCTGGTGGATCATCATCTCTCTGGTGGGAGCCCTTTTTATTCTCATGTCTTTTGTCCAGGGCGGGCAGACCCTCCTGGTGACAGCCGCCCGTTCCGACCTGGAGAGATCTCTCATCGTTAATTCCCTGGGCCGCAAATGGGAACTGACCTACACCCTTCTGGTTCTCTTCGGCGGCGCTTTTTTCGCCGCGTTTCCCAAATTTTACGCGGTCAGCTTCAGCGGCGCCTACTGGGTCTGGATGCTCATCCTCATGACGTTCGTGCTGCAAGCCATCAGCTACGAATTCCGCAAAAAACCGGGCAACCTGCTCGGCACCAGGACCTACGAGTGGTTTCTCTTTATCAACGGCAGTCTCGGGCTCTTCGCCATCGGAGCGGCGGTCGGAACCCTGTTTACGGGGGGGAATTTCCACATCAGCGAAAGCAACCTGTTCACCTGGGGGCACCCTCTCCGTGGTCTTGAGGCACTGCTGGTCCCTTTCAACCTGGCCATCGGCTTTCTGGTGGTATTCCTTGCCCGTGTACTGGGCTCTCTTTATCTGGTGAATAATGTCAGCGCACCGGAGCTGGTCGAGCGCCTCCGGAAAACGGCCTTCAACAACTTGCTGGCTCTCCTCCCGTTTCTCCTCTTTATTCTCTATAAATGGGTGGGAATGACCGGATACGGCTATACTGAAACGCAGGAAATAATCCTCGTAAAGGGTAAATATATTCAAAATCTGCTGAGTATGCCGGTCCCCGGTCTCGGCTTTCTCCTGGTGGGCCTTGTGCTGGTGGTTCTCGGGGTTATTCTGACCCGCTTCACCGAAACAGCAAAAGGTATCTGGATCAGTGGCCCCGGAGCTTTATTAACGGGCGTCGCAATTTTCCTGATCCTGGGTCTCAATCAGACAGCCTTTTACCCGTCACGCTTTGATCTTCAAAGCAGCCTGACCATAGAAAACGCATCCAGCAGTTTTTACACACTTTCAGCCATGACCCTGGTGGCCCTGGCTGTACCTTTTATTCTCGCCTATGTCAGCTATGTCTGGCGCCTGATGAATACCGAAAAGATTTCGGTCAAGGATGTCGATGGCAAAGAGTCCCACGACTTTTATTGAAAGGATGGTCAATATGATTTTTCTATGGATTTCAATCTGGTTTTCCCTGATGGTTATCTCCCTCAAAGGAGCGGAATTTCTCCTCAAAAAAAGCGATGAATTTTAGATGGAATAAAGCGCTCAGGAATGCCCCATCCAAAACCGGATAGACATTAAAAAAGGAGCCTTAAAGGCTCCTTTTTTAATGTCTCATATCGTTGTTCACCTGCCGGGACTGCTCTTATTCCTCATAGACCAGAACCCTGACAATACCGATAGTGGACCCTTCGCTCGAAGTTGTAGAGTCACTGACGGAAAGAACCTTGGAGATATTGTTTTCGCGAATAAAAGCATTAATGCGATTGTCGAGAGTCTCCAGTTCCTGATGTGTTCTCAATGGAAGAAGAGATTCACCAAAAGTTTTAACTTTGATCATCTTGTCCTCCCGTAACAGCAAAAATCTATTTAACCTGAACGACTTCCTTAACTTCAGGGATATGCTCTTTCAATGTCTTTTCAATCCCCATTTTCAGAGTCATGGTCGACATGGGGCAGGACCCGCAGGCACCTGTCAGCCTCACCTTTACAGTGCCGTCCTCTTCAACATCCACCAGCTCCACATCTCCACCATCCCGTTGCAGGTAAGGACGAACTTTCTCAAGCATCTCTTCCACTTTTTCTCGCATAACAGCCTCCTCTGACTTATGACACAATTATAACTTTTTATGGAAATCCCTACAAGTTCCGCGGCAAAGAAGATTATTTAAACTTTGCCGTTTCCAATGCAATCCGTTTGCCTGTAAGTTCCAGGTTGCGAAAAGTATCTCTGCGGACGATGGTTCGGGTAATAAAAAAGCTCTGACATTGCCTGTAGAGCTCTTTTATAGTCACCTGATCATGACTTGCAAAAATTTTACTGGTCCACCAGTTCTTTCAATTCTTTTCCGGTTTTGAAAAAAGGTACCTTTTTTCCATCAATACTGACGGATTCGCCGGTTTTTGGGTTGCGGGGCCAAACGTGCGTCCCGGTCGCGAATACTGAAAGAACCAAATCCCCGGATCTCAACCCGTTCGCCTTTTGCCAAAGCATCCCGGATACTGTCAAAAATGGTGTTGACAATGAGCTCAGCCTCTTTCTTGTTCAAAGTTCCAGTAATATCGGCAAGATGTTCACAAAGTTCACTCTTGGTCATTTGCAATCAATCTCCTTATCATTCGATTCAATCAATACCCATCCCAAATATAGTTTAAACCCGACCTTTTTGGGGCCAATATCTCACTCAGGCGAGTCTGGCTGTTTTCAAGAAAATATTCCCACAGCGCTTTTCTCTCTTCCGGGGGATAAACCACAGCCGGGTCTCCGGATATCCGGGCTTGCCCGGCAGCGTATTGCACGGCATCCTGCAAGTTGCCAAGTTCATCAACGAGCCCTGCAGTCAATGCCTGGCGCCCGGAAAAAATCCGCCCGTCGGCTAATTTCCTGACGTCGCCAAGTTCCATTTTACGGTTTTCAGATACCGCTTCCATGAACTGCAGATGAACATCATCAATGAGGTCCTGGAGAATCTTCCGCTGGTCCTTGCGCAAAGAACGAAAAGGGGAGCCAATATCCTTGTTCTTTCCACTTTTGATTACCTGACTCGTGAAACCGATCTTGCGCGACAGCTCCTGTATATTCAGGAACTCCATAATGACACCGATGCTGCCGGTTATGGTACCGGGATTCGCAAAAATTCTTTTTGCCGGGACAGCTATGTAATATCCACCTGACGCCGCAACACTACCCATGGAAACGATCAAGGGCTTGAGTTTAGACACTTTCTGAATCTCTTCATAAATTTCCTGGGAGGGCCCGACACTGCCGCCAGGAGAATCTATGCGCAGGACAATCGCCTTAATGGAGTCGCTGTTTTTAAAGTCATCAAGCTGGCGGATTATTTTTTTCGAGGAAATAATAACCCCGCTGACCTCAATGACCCCCACCTTTTGACTCAAAAGGGAACCAGGTCCATCATCCGTAAGGGTTAAGACGGCACCGAGCGCTACAAAAAAAAGAAAGATGGCTCCAAATACCCCCAGGGCCATCAAAAAAGGTCGTTTTCTCATTGTGTCCGCCATTTCAGGCGGGATTTAAACAGTATCCAGTGTAAATCCCGCCTGAAAACAGATGCAAACTATGTTGAGAAGTTATTCTTCGTTATCTTCTTTGGCTTTGTCCAATGCCCCCTGCAGAAGAATGCCGAGATTGGACGTGGCATTGTTCTGGGAACCGAGGTAGGATTCGACATTGGCCTTTTCCTTATGGTCATCCATCTGTTTGATCGACAGTGCAATTTTGCGGTCACTGGTATCAACACTCAGGACAACGGCTTCAAGCTCTTTCCCGACTTCCACAAAATCCTTGGGCGAATCAAGTTTTTCCTTGCTGATTTCCGATACATGGATCAGCCCCTCGATCCCTTCCTCGACCTCCAGGAAAATACCGAAATCGGTCACGGAAGTTACCTTGCCGCGAACACCGGTTCCCGGCCTGTAACGTTCGGGGATCGTACTCCAGGGATCCTGGCTCAGATGTTTGATGCTCAATGAAAAACGTTCGTTTTCCCGGTCAATGTTCAGCACAACCGCCTTGACCATATCCCCCTTCTTGAAGAACTCGGAAGGATGCTTGACCCTTTTGGTCCAGGAAATATCGGAAATGTGAACCAGGCCGTCAATGCCCTCTTCCACGCCGACAAAAACGCCGAAATCAGTAATATTCTTGACCTGCCCTTCGATAATGGTGCCGGGAGGGAACTTCTCGCCGATAACATCCCAGGGATTGGGCTCGATCTGCTTCAACCCCAGTGAAATTCTGCGATTGCCGGTATCGAGAGCAAGGACAACGGCTTCGACCTCTTCCCCGAGATTGAGAATTTTACTGGGATTCTTGACTCTTTTTGTCCAACTCATCTCGGAAACATGGATAAGCCCTTCAACCCCTTCTTCGAGCTCAATAAATGCCCCGTAATCGGTAAGGCTGACAACTTTTCCTGTAACCCGGCTTTTCACCTCGTATTTTTCCTGGACACCGAGCCAGGGATCGGCAACCAATTGTTTCAGCCCCAGGGAGACCCGTTCTTTTTCGGAATCATACTTGAGAACCTTGACCTGGATCTTTTCTCCGACGGTAAGCCTTTCGGAGGGATGGTTGACCCGGCCCCAGGAAATATCGGTGATATGAAGAAGTCCGTCAATCCCCCCGAGATCAATAAAGGCCCCGTAGTCGGTAAGGTTCTTGACGATCCCTTCCATAATCTGCCCCTCCTCAAGAGACTGGAGGGTATCCTGACGCATGAGGTCGCGCTTTTCTTCCAGCAGAGCCCGGCGTGAAAGAACAATATTGCCGCGGCGCTTGTTGAGTTTTATAATTTTAAATTCACAGGTCTGTCCCAGCAACTTGTCTAGGTTGCGAACAGGTCGCAGGTCCACCTGAGAACCGGGCAGAAACGCATTGACGCCTATATCAACGGAAAGGCCACCCTTGACCCGGTTGATAATCCGACCTTCAACGACCGTGTCTTCCTCGAGAGCATTCCAAACCTTCTGACGGTCGGCCTTGGATTTGGAAAGACTGATCAGACCGTTTTCATTTTCGGTACTTTCAATAAAGACATCAAAGGTATCGCCGACACAAAGTTCGGCAGCCAACTGACCTTTTTCATCCCGGAATTCATGAATGGGAATCAAGCCTTCCGACTTTCCACCAACATCGACCACAACCGAGTCGTCATTGACCTGGACGATCATTCCCTTAACCACATTACCTGGAACAAGCTCTTTCAGACTGCTCTCAAAAAGATCGGCAAAACTTTCTTCCATTTCTCCAAACTCGTTATCCTCTTCATTGAGATCGGAGTTGTCCTCGTTGTTAATTGAATCGTTATTTTCCACCATTAAGATGTGACCCCCTAGCAATATTCCTGTCACCTGGGCGACAGTTTGGCTCCTCCGCCATAATTTGGGACGATAACATAACAGATAATAAAAAACAAATTAATTATCCCCCTTCTGGCCGAGGTTTTTTACCCTTTCAACGACCTCGTCGATGACCCAATGGGGGGTGGATGCCCCGGCGGTAATTCCGGCTGTTTCAACCCCCTCAAACCATTCTAAATCGATCTCTTCGGCCGTCTCAATGTGATAGGTTCTAGGTATTATCTCCCGGCAGATTGTCGCCAGGCGAGAGGTGTTGGCACTATTGAAACCACCGATTACGAGCATGAGGTCCGACCGGCGGGCAATCTCCCGGGCTTCGTTCTGGCGCACCGATGTGGCGTCACAGATCGTCTTGAAAACCCTGAGTTCGTCACACTTTTCGAGACAAACCGCGACGATCCGACTGAAATTTTCATACGCCTGGGTTGTCTGTGCCACGACGCCCAGCCTTTTGACCTGGGGGAGTTTTTCCGCTTCGGATGCATCGGCTACGATGAAAACCTCCCCGTGAACAGCGTAAGAAACGATCCCTTTCACTTCCGGGTGTTCCTTCTCCCCGACCAGCACGAGAGTATACCCCTTGGAGCTCAAAAGTTCCGCATGTTGCTGGGCTTTTTTGACAAAGGGGCAAGTCGCATCCACTATTCCAATATGGCGGCAGGCTATCTGCTCCTGCTCCTGGACTGTAACACCATGGGAGCGGATTATGACCGAGCCACTATCCACTTCATCGACACTCTGAATCACCCGCACCCCTTTTTCTTCAAGTTTTTTAACCATCTGCGGAGAATGGATAATGGGCCCCAGGGAATAGATGTTTTCCGTACGGGATGCGGAGTCAATGGCCAGGTTGGTGGCACGCTTGACGCCGAAACAAAAACCCGCGCTTTCTGCAATCAATATCTTCACGTTGAAGCTCCGGCAGAAGTGCTTCCGTTTGGCCGAGAACCAAAAGTCGGGTGCTCACGGACGATGCCCAGCATTTTCCCCAGCACCTGCTCAATGGAAAGGCTCGTAGTATCGAGGGGAACAGCATCATCCGCACAAACGAGGGGACTGTGTTCCCGTTCCTGGTCGGCTTTGTCTCGCGCTTCAATTTCCTCCATGGTGCGCTTGAGATCGACATCAACCCCTTTTTCAGTCAATTCCAGATAGCGCCTACGGCCCCGCTCCTCGGGCGTTGCAAGAAGGAAAAACTTGATATCGGCGCTGGGGAAAACAGCTGTTCCCGTGTCCCGCCCCTCGAGAACAAAGCCCCCTTCGGCGCCCATCTCTCGCTGCAAACGAACCATGGCTACACGCACTTCGCGACAGGCGGAAACCGCCGAGCTCAAAAGACTCATCTCGGGGGTACGTATGGCCTGGGTGACATCCTCCCCGTTCAAAAGGACTCTTTCGCCCTTTTCATGCCGCAAAAAACGGATTTCCAGACCTTTGCACAGCGCATCCAAACCGGGCCCATCTTCCGGTCCGATGCCCTTCCGCTTCGCGGCCACGGCAACAGCCCTGTACATGGCGCCGGTATCCATACTGATATATCCCAGCTTTTCAGCGAGCAGGCGGCTCAAAGTGCTTTTGCCCACCCCGCTCGGCCCGTCGATTGTAATGATCAGTCCTTTTTGCAAAAAATCTCCTTTATGCAGCTCATTGTTCCTGTTCTTTTCTCCCAATTCGGAGAGCAACCGGCAGATATCGGTCAGCTTGCAATATCCGCCAGAACCTTCCAGAAGCCAGGAAACGACGTGGCCGTACAACCGATGTCTTCAATTTTCACAGGAGATCCGGCACCCAGAGCCGCCACCGCCATGCTCATGGCAATCCGGTGATCTCCGTAAGAATAAACCGCGCCACCTTTCAGTCTCTCCTGCCCGATCACAGCCAATCCATCTTCGAAATCTTCCACCTCGGCCCCCAGTTTCCTGAGTTCAGAAGTAACCGCCGCGATGCGGTCGGTCTCCTTGACCCGCAGTTCGGCGGCATCCCGAACGATTGTGGTTCCCTCGGCAAAGGCCGCGGCGATGCTGAGCACCGGGATCTCATCAATCAGACGCGGGATCATGGAACCGCCGATTTCGACCCCCCGCAAACAACTGCTTTTCACCAGGATGTCGGCAACGGGCTCTCCAGCGGCATCCCGCTGGTTGAGGGTTTCCAAACTTCCTCCCATGCTGCGCAGGACCTCGAGAATGCCGTTGCGGGTCGGGTTGATCCCGACGTTTTTGATGAGCAGCTCGGACCCCGGAACAATCAGGCCGGCGACCATGAAAAAAGCGGCCGAAGAAATATCCCCGGGCACCACAACTTCCCGGCTTTCCAGGACTGGTTTCCCGACAACCGACACCCCCCCGTCCCTAGGTTTGACCTCCGCCCCGAAATAGGAGAGCATTCGTTCCGTGTGGTCCCGGGACGGAAAAGGTTCGAATACCGAAGTTTCCCCCTCGGCATAGAGCCCGGCCAGAATAACGGCGGATTTCACTTGGGCACTGGCAATGGGGGAATCATAGCGGGTCGCCTGTACGGAGCCGCCGGAGATGGCCAAGGGCGGAAGTTCCCCTTGCGCCCGCCCCCAGATCCGCGCACCCATGGCGCTCAACGGTTTGATCACCCGCCTCATGGGGCGCTTGCGAAGATACTGGTCCCCGGTCAGAACCGAAAAAAAGGATTGGGCCGCAAGAAGGCCGCTCAGAAGCCGGATGGTGGTTCCCGAGTTGCCGCAGTCGATAACATCGTCCGGCTCTTTCAGCCCGTTCAGCCCGAGTCCATGGATTTCGAGAATGCCGTCGCCCTTCTCTTCGATCCGGACACCCATCCTGCGAAAGGCACCCACCGTACGGAAGTTGTCCTCCCCCGGCAGAAAATTACTCACCAGCGACTTGCCCTCGGCAATGGAGGAAAAAATGACAGAACGATGGGAAATGGATTTATCTCCGGGGATGGCGATCTCCCCTTTCAGGCCCTTTTGCGGGGCGGAGATTTCAATACGGTCCATAGATGGTCCTTTTCTGGGATAAAACTGTTGTGAATTTCCGGTTACAGCAGAAGTCTTCACGAATTATCCGGGTTACAATAGCATCACGGTTAGTCAGGGCGATATCGCACCACATGATCAGGTCGTAAAAAGCGAAGCAGGTAAAATCCTCGAAACCGTTAACTCAGTGTTCTTTTCCAGACTTGGGATAAGATCCAAGCATTTTAACGAACTGACAATGAGTACCCAACTCCTCGACCGCCTCCTGGATAGTCGCTTGGCTGATATGCCCTTCAATATCAAGGAAAAAGACATACTCCCAAGCTTTTTTCTTGATCGGCCGGCTTTCAATCTTGGTGAGGTTGATCTGACGTTTACTGAACGGCTCCAGCATCCGGCACAGTATCCCCGGTTCATCACGAACGCTGAACATCAGGCTGGTCTTGTCCGCACCGCTCGGCTCGGGTGTCGTCTTGCTGATCACCAGAAAACGGGTGAAATTGTTGGGGTTGTCCTCGATCTTCTTTTTGACGATCCGGAGCCCGTATAAAGTGGCTGCGACTTCACTGGCCAGAGCTGCGGTAGATCCGTCCTCCGCCGCCATCTGCGCCGCATGAGCCGTACTCGAAACATCCACCTGAGGAATATCCGGAAGATTTTCCTCCAGCCATTTCCGGCATTGGGCAAGTGCGACCGGGTGAGAGCAGATCTTTTTGATATCTTCCATGTGGCCCGAAAGAGAAAGCAGGGTCTGGGAAATCTCCACATGTATTTCCGCGTATATTTTCAGATCAGACTCGAGAAACATATCCAGGGTATGGGATACGATTCCCTCATTGGAGTTTTCCACCGGCACCACACCGTATTGCGCCCTCCCCCGCAAAACTTCATCAAAAACAGCCGAAACACTTTTAACCGGCACCAGGCGGGCTGAAAGCCCGAATTGGCGGATAGCAGCCATCTGGGTAAAGGTGGCCTTGGGTCCGAGATAGGCCACGCTCAGGGGGTGCTCCAGGGAAAGGGAGGCGGAAATGATCTCACGGTAGACGCTGCGAATACCGCTGTTGGGAAAAGGTCCTTCGTTGCCGGTGGATAATCGATCATAAATGGCACGCTCGCGACTCGGAACAAAAAACTCTTGGTTTTTCTTCGCCTTAAACTGGCCCACCTCGATAACCAGCGCCGCCCGTTGGTTCAGACAGTCGAGTATCTGATCGTCAATAGCATCGATCTCATTGCGCAATTCGTCCAGAGTTTTTTCTTCCAAAATACTATCCTCTCAATTGACCGGCTGAAATATGTGAAGGCTTTCAGGAAAATTCAATATATCAAAGAAATTTCGGGAAATAAAACAACATTTGAAAATCTGTCCAAAGAGGGCCATGCGGCTGCTTGTTTGGTTGATGGGTTCCCTGGCTTTATTCTTGACCCGCAATTAAAGCCTGTTTAAACTCAGAATCCATCAAATGATACAAAGAAAACAGAATGAGGAGCCGAAAATATGATCGCCGACAAAATCCAAAATTATCTGGAAAAAGCGTCCTGGATACGAAAAATGTTCGAGGAAGGGGCAGCCCTGAGGAAAATTCACGGGGAGAAAAACGTTTTTGATTTTACCCTAGGAAATCCAGCGGTTGAGCCCCCTGAAGCATTTCGACGAGAGCTCAAGAGGTTGGCGGAAGACCAGGTGCAGGGAAGTCACCGCTACATGAGCAACGCCGGTTACGAAGAGACCCGTCGGGCGGTGGCGGAAGTTCTTTCCGAACGTTCGTCTAAAAAGGTTTCAGCACAGCATGTGGTCATGACCTGCGGAGCGGGAGGCGCTCT
This sequence comes from Desulfuromonadales bacterium, assembly GCA_963665915.2. Classification (GTDB taxonomy): domain Bacteria; phylum Desulfobacterota; class Desulfuromonadia; order Desulfuromonadales; family JAAYDE01; genus JAFGRU01. The sequence goes on along the minus strand of CAXXSG010000011.1, from coordinate 79,547 downwards.
GAACGTAGTCCTCAAAACCATCCTCAATCCGGGAGAAGAGGTCATCATTCTCAGCCCCTTTTTCGTAGAGTACCGCTTCTATATCGATAACCACGGCGGGCTTTCCCGAGTGGTCAACACGGACATGGAGACCTTTCAGCCGGATCTGGCCGCCATCGAAGCGACCATCACGACCCGGACCCGGGCGATCATCATCAACTCGCCCAACAACCCCACGGGGGTCATTTATCCCAGGGAAACACTGGAAAAGCTGGGCGCTCTGGTCGCACGAAAAGAAAAGGAACTGGGACAAACCATCTTTGTGATTTCAGATGAACCTTATGCGGGGATTGCCTACGACAAGCGGGAAGTGCCCTCTCTGTTCGACTGCGTGCGGAATGCCGTCATCGTCACATCCCACTCCAAGGACCTCGCCCTCCCCGGAGAGCGGATCGGCTATCTGGCCGCCAGCCCCGAAATGAGCGGGGTGGAAAAATTCCTTGAGGGTACAGTTTTCTGCAATCGCATTCTCGGCTTTGTCAACGCCCCGGCTCTCATCCAGAGGCTGGTGACGGGACTTCAGCACGAATCGGTTGATGTCGCAAAATATCAGGAAAAGCGGGATATTCTTTACAACAAGCTCACGGCCCTCGGCTTCCGGATGATCAAACCGGATGGGGCTTTTTACCTCTTTCCCAGGTCTCCGCTGGAAGATGACGTGGAATTTGTTCGGGTCGCTCAGAAACACCGCATTCTGTTGGTTCCCGGAGCCGGTTTCGGCGCCCCCGGTTTTTTCAGAATCGCTTACTGCATGGAAAAGGATATGATCGAGCGCAGCCTGCCGGCATGGGAAGAGCTGGCCAAAGAGCTTGCTCTGATTTGATCCGAAGCCGCAGGCGACACTCTTTTAGTTGTAATTATTCACTGCCTTGGCTAATGGCCTCGCAGCAACCATTGTGCTGAACAGTAACTTTTATTTTAATTTACGGATTCACGCTGGTAGATGAGGCGCGGGTTGCTTTTAAAAATGCCGAAGGTCGCCCGCGAGGCGGGGTTGTTGTCATGAAATCCGTTCCCGTCCCAGTCGAACCTAAGCCAGCTCAGACCTCCGAGCTCAAGGTCGATATCCACCCAGCCATCCCCGCCGCTGCCGGGCGCGGAAAAAAGCAGGTTTGCAAGGCCGTTGCTAAAAAGGGCCGGCGACAAAGTCGCTGTGGTGTCGACCGTCCCTTTGACGCGTATGGGGCCCGCACCGGCCACCGATTCTTCCGCGCTGGTCAGCGTCAGCAGTCCCGTATCCCAGGCCGTACAGCTGTCATCCGTGTTGGTGACAAAACCGCTGCCGTCAAAGTATTGTATTGAGGCAGAGACCGGAAGGTTGAGCAGTTCCGAGCCGTAGGCATTTTCCAGGACCAGCCTGCCGTAACGCATCTCCTTGCCATTGTCGAAAGCCATGCCGAAACCCAGAGTTGGGAGACCGAAGCGGGCCGGATTGGCTGAGTAAACAATTCCGTCGCTATCAACGACGTTGATTCCGAGGCTGATCTCGGCATCAAAATCGGCTTCGGGAGCGCCCCGGACAAACCTCATACCCCCTCCGGAACTGAATGCCAGCGTCCCCGCACCGGTGCCGGGGTTTTCCGCAATGACCGGATCAGGGGACGGCACAAGACTCAAATCAAGTGTCCCGCTTATCACATTATACTGCTTTCCACTTAAACTGCCGTCCGTGATCTTCCACCAGGCACCGGTGTAGTTTCGGGTCGTGAAGTTCTGCTTATTTCTGGCGCTTACGGTCAGGACCGGCTTGGTCGTGTAATCGAAGACCTGGCCGATATAGGTGAAGTTCCCCCCGCTGCAGGCCGTTCCGAACATGGGGGTGTTGGTGGAGACCTCGAAATGGTGAGGCGTGAAGCGGCCAACCACACCGCCGTCCCCCTGGATATCAATCCCCGGCGCCAGGTAATTGACGGCGTTGGCCTGCAGGGTGAAGTTGCCGACTTCGGAATATTGCGCATCGGTGACCGTCGAGCTGCCGCTGCTGAAATCCGTCAAGGCAATGCTACCATTCGACATGGAACCGAGGGTTCCGCTGGCCGGTGCAAAGGGAGTGATCGCAGTCAAAGTCGTGGGCCAGGCGAAATTGGTCGTCACGCTGCCATCCTGACAGACCCCGCTCACCTTGACCTGAAAATCTTCTCCGGACGGCCAGTGGGGATCACCGCTGCTGCCCATATTGTTGAGGCTGGTGCTACCGTCGCTGGTCACCTCTACGTTCAGCCGATTCGGATAGCTGATAAAGGTATCGCTGCCGACCAGTTCCAATCCGGCATCGTCGCCGCTCCCCAGATAACGGGCATCAAGCTGCGCCTGTCCGGCATCATTATAGTTGATGGCGAGTTCGGTGCTGGCAGCGGTATCAAAGGTCAGGGTGATGGCGGTCCCGGGCGAACTGACGGCCACGCTGCTGCCGTTGACCTGCACCGACCGGCTGCCCGTGGCCGGATTACTGTAGCCGCTCCAGAAACTGACAGCCTTGGTCTGCGTGCCGAAGCCCTCCAGGGCGGTGCAGGCCTGGGTCGTGTCGTCCAGTTGCACCGCCCGCATTGTGACTGTCGTGCCTTGACAGGACTCGAAATCGGGAACCTGAAAAACAAACCCCGTGGCATGAAAAAGGACGTCACAGGAGCCGACCACGCCGCTGACAAAACATTCAGTCGGATTCGTCGCCGCCGGTGCGCTACTGGAAACTCCGAGGGAGACGCTCTCCGCCTGGGTGTGACGCAGGTATAAAACGCCACTGCCGCCGTTGATGGTCTGCACGTCGCCGCCAACCCAGCCACCCGGACTCAAGGTGACATCGACGGGATTGGCATATTCATCTGTACAATCGGCATTCAGGCAAGCCCGCACTGTGACCTCTTCCGGCTGACAAGTCAGCCCCTGGCCATCATGTTCAATACGGTAATGGTCGAGGTCGACACTGAACAGGCTGCATGGGTGGGTAGCGTTCATAACCGCCTGTATCTGGGATTGGCTCAAAGCACTGGAATAGACGCGCACCTCATCGATAAAGCCGTCGAATTCACGGCCGCTGAACGCCATATCCTGGCCGATCTGCAAAGGGTCACCGCTGTCCATCATTAAATCATCTCGATCCGCCCCGGCTTCCTGCTTTGGAAAAGGTACGCCATTCAGATAAATGACCTGGTCAGCCGTGGAACGGCTGTAGACGATGGAAACGTGGTACCATTGATTGGCCTGGATATTGGCACCATTGGTCGTATAGGTATGGGCCGCGCCGGACGTGCTGTTCCACCACCAGTAGATTTCCCGGGAACCGTCGATGTGGAATTCGTAGTTTTCGTCTTTAGACAAAATGCTGCTCAGACTGCCTGCGCTTGGCAGGGTCTTGGCGTTGAACCAGAGGGAAACGGTCAGTTCCTCCGGTATGGCCAACAACGAATTATGGGCAATCTCCACCATGCTCTGCACGGTACCGTTGAAACCGGCGTACTGGCAGGTGCCGGGTGTTCCGCCCAAGGCCGGATCGGTGTCCTCCTGAGTGGTGGCGCTGCTGATGATGCCGTCCAGGCCGTTGCCGGAGGAGTCGATGGCCGTCAGCCCCCACGGGTCATTCTCCATACGCCAATCGCCGACAGGCAGGCACTCAACCCCTGTCGTGAAAAAAACCAGGTCCGGGTCTTCAGAAGCCTCTTCGGTTAAGGTGCCGTCACTGATGTCGACATTCACGGTTTCATCCGCCGAGTCGCGTAAACCCAGAGTGACGGTGCCGTTGTCGGCAGCGACAAAGGTATAGGCTGCATTCCCGCCGCCGGAATCGCTCAGAGTCCCGTTGCCGGAGATAACCGACCAACTGCCGTGTCCGGTCGAGGTTGATAAATCGACGCTTCCGGTAAAACCGCTGTCGACATTGTGACTGGCGTCATGCGCGGCAATGGTCACAGGCTCCGGATTGCAGTTATCCCCCATCCCATCGTGAGCAATGGCGAAATGCCGGTTGGTTGTGGTGTAGAGGATCTGCACGTCGTCGAAATAAACGCGGTCGTCATTCCCCAACGATGACGATGAATCGAAGGCAATTACTGTGTTGTTGGAGATATAGGCACTGATATCATAAGAGACCGCCACATATCCGGAATCATTGTCCGGGCCGGAATGCCGTGTCAATTCAGTCCAGTGTCCGCCACCATCGCCGGAAACGAAAACCGCAACGTAATCCGAGCTTCTGTCCAAATGGTCGCGAAAATAACTGTAACTCAGCGTTGCACTGGCAGCCCCGCTCAGATCCGCTCTCCGATAGGCTCCCCGGTTGTTGTCCCGGAACATCATTACGTAACGACTGTGATCAGGGCCCTGCGTAACCCGGACATCTCCTCTGGAGACATCGTCATCATCGCCGGATTCATGCCACGGACCGGACCAGTTGTTGGTCCCGTCATTATTGTCATACGACACATTGTTGAATTCGTCTCTGACCGTCTCGGCTCGCGACAAGGTCGGGACCAGAGCGACGGCCAGGACAACCAGCAGTAATACCAAAAAGGTTGATTTCCTTATATCCATTTTCCTAACCTTCCGAACTCAAGGCCCCGTAACCTTGGCTTCCAAACGCCGGGACACATAATCATCGGACCCATAACTGCCGGACTCCGCCAACGCCGTAATTCGATAGACGTTGTAGGTATTACTCCCTTCAGTAAACTCCTGACTCTGGCATCTGACATTGACATTGAAGCCGGTTCCCGACACGTTAAAACTGGTGACGGCCGTGCAATTCCCGGCGGCGGCCCGGGCAATACCCCATTCGATGCCGCTGTGGGCGGCATGATAGCCTCTCGCCCCTTGCAGGGAAAGAACTGAGTTGCGATTCTGAACCGTCGACATAGTCAGCAGGTAGCCGCCAAAAACGGCCAGGCCGAGGAGAATGAAGAGAGCGATTACCAGAGTAAAGCCCCGCTCCCTGTTCTGTGGGTGAAAAACGGATTTCATGGCGCATTGCTCACATGGACCTGATGCAGCAGGGTGATCTGCTCCCCGCCCTTTCCCAGGGTGAGTTCAAGGGTAAGAAGCCCGACCCGCTGGCTGGTCCCCGGCGCATAGGCAAACCGGCAGCTCTGAACATTTTCCACCATGAGATCGCCGCTTCCCGATGGAAAACCGGTCGGTTGTGTCTCGCTGTAGGAATAACCCTGATAACGAACAAGAGTTCCAGCTCCGCCATCACAAATGTAACTCACCGGCCCGTCGAGAACGAAAAAGCGCTGATGGGGTGAAGCGAGAGGAAAATGGAAAGCGGGTGACAGGACGACATGATCGACACTGCTGCCGCTCCCGACCAGCGCACGATTGTCGCCATAATAGACATTGCCGATGGTCCCCGCGGCCGCCAGATTGTACACCGCCAGACTTCTCCCCGTCGCCGGCACTTCCCGCAGAGAGCCTAGTACATCAAAACCGTTGTCGGCGGCTGTCAGATCGAGAACGTCCCCCGGTGCGGCGACCCGATAGCGGCCGCCATCCCTGGTGCTCACAAACTCGATTACCCCACCTCCTGCAGCAATCCGGATGCTGTTGGGCAGGGCTCGGCGGACATCGCGCTGCATGCGGGACATGACCGTTTCAGCCGCATCAACTAATTGGCCCCGCCTTTCCGCATCCTGAAAACCCTCAATCGGTTTGTAGATAAAAATAAAAGAAATCGAGGCCAGGACGCCGGCAATGGTGATCACCAGAATCATCTCAATCAGCGTGAAACCGGAATGGTTGCGAAAGTTGTCGCAGAAAAGATTCATAACTTTTCAATAACTGGTTCGGTATCCCCTTAAGGTCATGGAGAATCCGTGGATATGGCTAACGGTAACATCCACCCGCCGGGCATTGACGGCCGGTGAGCCCAAAGTATCCGCCGTCACCGAAACATCAACGGTATAGTCGCTCAGGCCGGTCGCAGCATTGAACTGGTTGCGTGCGCCAATATCATGGAGGCCGTGGTAATCTGCCACATCGTCGTAATCCGGTCGCCCCGATTCAGTCGGGCCGCCAGGATCGCTGTATTCTTTCAGGAGTATCTCTTCCAGGTAGGCTTCCGCAATAGCCAGGGACTGATGCTGGATAAGAGGATCGGAACTATGGAGAATGGTCGTATTCAAAAGAAGCAGGACACCGGACAAAGCCACGGATATAACAACCATGGACATGACCAGTTCCACCAGCGTCAGTCCGCTCTGATTACTGCGAATTATTTCCCGGAGAGTCATGGTGATTTGATAAACCCTGTTTCCCCGACAACCTGAAAGGCGAGATCGCCCCCCACAGAAATGGAAAAGTCGGTGGTTGTTCCGGAAGCATCCCGGGCTCTTCCCACTGCGTCAAAAACAACCGTGGAGCTGCTTAAAGTGATACCTGTCGGAGGGGCCTCATTATAGTTCCCACCTTTTCCGGGGTGAATCACCGCACGGTTGAAGGCACTACTGCCGTTGCACACCTGACGGCGAAAGATATCGACCCCCGATGATGACGTCCGAACGCGGATATCGCACCCTTCGGCGAGAGCCAGTTTCTGTCCGTAGCGAAAGGCCGACACCACCTCATTGCAATAACCTCTTTTTCGAAAAGTCCCGCTGTCGAAAAACTTCGGCAGGGCAATCACCGAAACGATGCCGAGGAGAACCAGAACTATAGTCAGTTCAACCAGTGTAAAACCGGATTGGTTTTTTAACAAAAAGCGCATTACAATTCCCAGCCGACCCGAAAAAGCATCCGGAAGTTTCTCACAAAAAAAAACGAGGCCCGGGTAAACGGACCTCGTTTTCAGCTTTTAATATGGCCTGGAAACACTCAGCCCTGATTTTTTTAGAGAATTCCGATAATAGTTGCATTGGCGGTCGCAGAACCATCGGTTTGAGTCACAATGCAGGTATTGGCACCCGCCCCCAATGCCGTCACATTATCCAGCGTATAACCGTCGGGGATTCCACCTTCGAGAATGACCGCAGCAGCCGTCTGACAGGTCAAGCCCTGGGTAATCTCTCCCTTGGCAGCGTTAGCGGAACGGCCCGCGTAGTTGACGGCGCTTGCCGAGGAAATGGCGCCCACAACCCCTTGCAATGCCGAAGCCTGGGCTTCAACCTTGAGATCAATAAACTTGGGAACAGCTACCGCCGTCAGGATACCCAGGATCACAATCACCATGACCAGCTCAATCAGTGTAAAACCTTTTTCGTTCCGCATCGATTTTCCCTCCAGAGTTTTGTTATATTTTTGACTTTTTTGAACTTTCGACCATTTAAGGCCTTTAATTTTGCAAACATCAGGCCATTTTTTTCTTTTATAGTCTTCACCCTCTGACCACGGAAAAAAGATTCCAGACCGGAAGAAATATCCCCAAGGCCATGACCAGCACCAGCCCTCCCAGGAACAGGATCAGGATCGGTTCAATGGCGCCGGTCAAGCGCTTTAAATCGTAAGCCACTTCCCGTTCATAAAAATCCGCGACTTCCTCCAGCATGGTGTCCAACTCGCCGGTCTCCTCCCCCACGGCCAGCATCTGCAGCACCACGGGGGTAAAAAGGGCCGCCCCCACAGCACTGTTGGTAAGAGTTTCGCCTCGCTCGATGCTGTTGCGCATAAAGTCCAATCGCGAACCGATAAAGGCATTACCGACCGCGCTTGCAGTCAGGCTGAGAATCTGAACCACAGGGATACCGGCCTGGAAACCCATGGAAAAAGCACGCGCAAAACGCGTCAGGGTGCACCTCAGGATAATGCTCCCCACAAGGGGAAGCCTGAGTTTTTGTCTATCCCAAAAAAGGCGCCCCGACTCGGTCCGCAGATATCTGACCCACGCCACTATTCCCATTGCCAGCACAAAGATGATGTAATACCAGTAGGTTACAATAAAGTCGGAAGTGCCGATCAAAACTCTGGTGGCCAGGGGAAGATCCGCCCCGAACTGATCGAAAACTTTTTTAAAAGTAGGGATCACCAGCACATTGAGTATGCCGATGGCCGTAAAAATAGCCACAACGACAAATAGGGGGTAGCGCAGGGCCGCCTTCATCTGGTCTGCGGTTTCCTTTTCCTGCTGAAGATAACGGCCGACCTGAAGAAAGGCCTGGGGAGTCTGGCCGGAGTTTTCCCCGACCCGAACCATGCTGATCAAAATCTGGGAAAAAACCTTGGGGTGGAGGGCCATACCATCTGCCAGCCCCCGTCCTGATTCCAGGCTTTCGATCAGGGTACGCAGGGTATCCGTCATAAGCGGATTTTTCGTCGTCGTGGAGAGGCCGTTCAAGGCCCTGATAATAGGAATCCCGGCCTTGGTCAGAGAATACATCTGGGAACAGAAAAAAATGAGTTCATCTTTTTTTACCTTGCGCGGCAAAAAGTCCGATACGTTTTTTTTCGCAAGGTTCTGCGTGGTTTTCCCGGCCTCTTCAATGGCCAACGGGATGATTCCCCCGGCCTGCAACTGGGAAGCCAGTGCCTCAGCCGACGGAGCCACCCGTTCGCCTTGTAGAAATTGGCCGTCCGCTGCCCGGCCTGAATATTGGAAATTAGGCACTTAAACCTCTTCCGCTTTTTATCTGAGTCAGGGATGTTTTGGAGCTGTGATTTTTTCGTCCACCTGGCCCACAAGACGGATGACTTCCGCGAGGCTGGTGGTCCCATCAAAGACACGCTTCATTCCGCCCTGCAACAGGGACTGATAGCCGGGGCGCTTTTTTACCTCACGGCTGAAAAGAGCGCTGTCGTTTTTCCTCAATGCGTCGGCAAGCACTTCATCCATCGCGAGGGTTTCAAAGATGCCAACCCGCCCCCGGTAGCCTGTGTTGTTGCAATGAGAGCAGCCGTCACCCAGCTGAAACTGATGGTTTTGCGCTTCCTCTTCTTCCAAAATGGACTTCAACCAGATCAGCTCCGGACCCTCGGGAGTAACGGGGCGAGAACAGTTCCGGCAGACCTTTCTGACCAGTCGCTGGGCAATGACGCCGCGTAGCGAGCTCGCCACAATGTAGCCCTCGGCGCCCATGTCGAGAAAGCGGATCGCGGTGCTGACAACATCATTGGTATGCATGGTGGAGAGAACCAGATGTCCTGTCATGGCGGCGCGAAGACCGATCTCCACGGTTTCCTCGTCGCGCATTTCCCCCACCATGATGATGTCGGGATCATGCCTGAGCGCAGTTCGCAGAACACCGGCAAAAGTCAGATTAATGCGGGCATTCACCTGAACTTGGTTGATTCTCGGAAGACAGTATTCAATCGGGTCTTCGACCGTGATTATCTTGCGTTCCGAACGGTTCAATTCATCGAGCGCGGCATACAGCGTGGTTGTTTTTCCGCTCCCGGTGGGCCCGGTAACCAGAATCATCCCCTGGGGGGCATTGATCAGATTGCTGAAACACTGGAGATCGGATTCGGTCATTCCCAGATGCTCCATTCCAAAGCGCGAGGTCGAATGATCCAGAAGCCGCATGACCACCGCTTCACCATGATAGAGCGGCATGGTGGACAGCCTGACATCGATGCTTTTTCCCTGTACCTTGACATTGAAGCGGCCGTCCTGGGGGAGCCGCTTCTCCGAAATATCAAGTCCGCTCATCAGCTTGAGCCTGGAGATCAGAGCACTGACGATACGTTTTTCATTCATTACCTGCTCATGGAGAATGCCGTCAACCCGCTGGCGGATGCGCAGAACGTTTTCATCCGGTTCGATATGGATATCCGACGCCCCGGCCATAACTGCATCCTCGAACAAAGTCCTCAGGAGCCTGACCACCGGAGCATTTTCCATCTCGGAATCGATCTGCAGATCCGAAAGATCAACACCGCCGACGGCAAGCTCTTCATTCAGCTCGAAAGCGAGATTGACAATCTCATCGGTGCGCCGATAGTAATTATCGATGGTCCGCAACAGATCCGTCTCGCGGACAACAGCCAGCTCAACAGGTTTTTTGAGGATTTTTGTCAGGGCATCATAGGCAAAAAGATTGTTGGGATCGGCCATGCCCACGAGCAGTTTTTCCGGATATTCCTTGAGCACAATTGCGCGGAATCGGCGCGCATAGGTCTCCGGGAGGAGATTCACCGCCTCATTATTGAACTGATAATGGTTGAGATCCACGTAGGTGATGTGAAGCTGTTTGGCCAGGAACTCCAGAAAATCCTTGGAGCTCAGGTAACCGAGCTCAATCAGGGTATCGCCAAGCTTGGAGCCGGTTTCCAGTTGCGTCTTGAGGGCCATCTGAAGCTGCTTGTCGGAAATAATGTTGTTCTGAACCAGCAACTCGCCAATACGTATTTTTTTACGTGGAATCATCATTCTGCCCTTTTGAATTCAGGGTAACCGTCAAGCTCAGGAATAAGCTTACAGGGAAAGCCATAAATCGATTTAACGTTTACCAGCTTTCAGGCCACAATGAATTCATCTGCTCAAAACGCTCCCGGGAAGGCCCCACAATATCCTGCCAGTCCCTGTTCTGGGCCACCACCACAGGACGCAGCAAAATAACCAGCTCACTTTTTTTGGACACCATCTTGGTGTGACGGAAGGCGTTCCCTATAATCGGGAGATCCCCGAGAACCGGAACCGAGGCTGTTTCTTTCTTATAGCCATCCTTCATAAGCCCCCCGATCACGACAATCTGGCCGCTAGCGGCGCGAACGACGCTGTCGGACTCACGAACCGTGCTGAATGCCAGCGGCAGGCTCTGCTCTTCTCCGTCTACCGTAATGTTTTTAATCTGGTCGACAACCTCGCTGACCGTCGGATGAATATGGAGTGTGACATTACGGGAAGAATCGATCTGCGGGGTCACATCCAGGGCAATGCCGGAAAAAAACGGCGTCAGGGTAATATCGGACGAGGTCGAGGATGTTGTTCCGGTCACGGTGTCGCTCGAAACTTCGGTTACGAAAAACTCATCGGAACCGACTTTTATCACCGCTTTCTGATTGTTGACAGTGGCAATTCTGGGGCTGGAGAGAATCTGGACATCACCCTGTGATTTCAGGAGTTCGATAAAAGCTGTGAAATCGTTCAAATTCAGAGCGAGGCTGAAGACTCCTCCGAAAGCGGAAGTATCCGTGCCCTCCGGCAAAACGGCACTCAGGGGATTCAGGGTTCCGCTGTTTCCCGCGATCTCCGACACGCCATCCGAAAAGATAGTGCCGCCCCCGGTCTGCCCGTAAACGGCAGTTTTCCCATCTCCGACCTCACTCAGGGCCGCCCAGTTGATTCCCGACTGGAACCCGTCATTGAGCTGAACCTCAAGAATCTTGGCCTCAAGCACCACCTGGCGTTGGAGATTCCCTTGAACCGCCTGTAGATAATTGCTGATTTCCTTCAACTCCGCCGGAAAAGCACGAACCACCACCAGCCCGGCCTGGGGCTGGATAATGAAACGGCGCCCCTCGCTCGGGGGCAGCATCGTTCTCATCCCCGCGTCCAGTTCCCGCCAGAAATCGGCCAGGGATTCCGAATCAATCCGGCTCCCTGAAACCACTTTTAATTTTTTATCGTCATTACCCTCATCGTCCTCGGAATCTTTGACCTGACTCACCTGCCCCGAGCTGACCCGGGTCTGGGATATTCCTCTGCGAACCATGTTCAGATAATTCACTTCAAAAGCCCGGGTCCTTAAACCGGCAGGCATAATCTGGTAGCCGATGGCCGTGCGGCGGTAGTCAAAACTGAAATTGGCACTCACGACTTCCAGGACCTCCGGGAGCGTCACATTTTTCAGAATCAGGGAAATCTCCCCCTCGACATCGGGATGGACCACCATGTTGGACGGAGTACCCTGAACCAGGCTCATAAAAAACTCCCTGGCCGGAGCCCGGTTCGCCGTAACATCGAATCTCTCCTCCGGAACCGAGGGTTTTTTCGGGATAAGAACGGGAACATCCGATTTGGAGGCAACCGGCGGGATTTTCAGGTCCGGTTCCGCCACAGCACCGGAATCTAGCGGTTCGGGAAAAGACTCCATAATCGTCCGAGCCAGGTTTTCCTCGGCTGGAACGCCGCGGGGGACTGGTGCACACCCCGCGATAAAAACCAGGATAACAACAATCAGACTTACATAAAAAATGGTCTTCATGGGCTTCACTTCGACTTTCATTAATGGAGATCCTCTTCGACAAGGTGGCGTTTCTTTGCAATACCGGCAGTCGCATAAAGCCAGAGAGAGCTCTCGCCGTGCCGCAGCTCAACGGCCCCCTGTTGAATGGCGACAATTTTCGCCCCTTCCAGAACCTGCCCCTTTTGAAAAACGCGCCCGTTAATGATAGCTATTGAGCGACGAGGAGAGATCAGGGTCGTCGTAAGTTTCCAATCCTGTAAAATGAAGGGCAGTTCCTTTTCAAAATCGGCATTGGCAATTTGCGAAGGCCGGGTCGGGTCCTGAACCTCCACAACTTCAGCGAAAACCTGTTGGGCGCTCCCAACAGAAGCCAAGGAAAAAAGGGCCAGGCAGATCGGAATAAAAAACTTACTCAAAGACCTACTCCTTTGCCAGAGACAGGGTATGAATTTTGAGGGTAATGCGGTTCATGGGGTAGTTTACAACCTTCAACTCCAGACCATCCCAGAACAGTTTTAAAGCGGATTGTTCAATAGCCTCAATATAATCGAGAAAGGTCATATAGCGCCCCTCGAGTTCAATCTCAAAAGACTGACTGACGAGATTGCTGTTTTCGGCTCCCGATTCACTTCCGGGAAATTTGAACGGCACGGCCTCGCCTTTTTTGACTTCAATCACCTGGAGGCCGGAGTCCGCTCTGAGAAATTCCTGGAGAATAAAAGTCGGTTCCTGCTGAACTGTAAACCCTTTCTCCACCCCTTGCTGCTGTCGATCCATTTCTTGCGCTTGCAGCCGAAGCCTTTCGAGCTTCCTTCTGGCCGCCAGTGTCGGGTCCTGCAAAGAGTCGGAAACCAAGGAGTTGAAATCCGCCTGGTATTGCATTATCTGGGAAAATACATTCTCGGATTCCATGTGCAGGTCCTGCTTTTTTCTATCCAGAGGGGCAAACAACAGAACTTCCCCAAGAAAAAAAAGAGCTGCAAACATAACTACAGTTCCGAGAACCCGTTCCCGAACCGATAATGCCGCCAGGCGGGAATTCAGTTTTTCCAGCTTTTTTTTGAGAGCACTCATTGGGCCTTCCCAGGCTCCGTTTCAAGAATAAAACTAACCGGGTTCCTGCCGCTTTCCGTATTCTGAATCCACAATTTTGCGGTGGTTAAACCCGTAAATCGCTCCTGGCGAGCTAACTCTTCCGTAAACTTGGAAACCAGCCAGGGATGCAGGGCGCGACCTGCGAGAGTTAACCGCTTTCCCGCCTCCCGGACCTCGATCCGAGTCAGCCACAGCCCGTTCTGACCATGTCGACCGAGAGTTTCCAGATAGTTGGAAAACTCCAGAAGGTTGTTCCGGTTTAAGGTTTTCATGTTTTTCAGGAGAGCAGCTTTGACATTGACCTCGGTTTGCACCCTGGCTAGTTCTTCCTGCAACAGGGTGTCGCCGGTATATGGACTGGCGGAATCCTTCACTTTTTTGAGAGCCTCCAGGATTTCTGCTTTGCGCATCTGCAGATTGTGAAATCTTGCATCCAGGGATGATACTTTCACTTGTCCAAACCCGAAAATTATGAGCAGGCCCAGAAGTCCGATCCCCATTACCCATCCAATGGCAGATGGAGGGAACACCTCCTTTTTTTCTTTCAGGCAGTCCTGGTAAAGATTGATCTGTTGAATCACGCTGTCCCCACAATTTCTCTCAAAGCTCCACCCATGGCGGTCAGGCAGCGCGCCTGAAGAGAGGTAGAGAGCAGTGTATTACCTTCGAATATCTCTGCCGTATCCATAATTCTGACATTAATACCAAGATTTTTTTCAAAGCAGGAGAGAAGCTCCGGATACTCTTCCTCAAAAGGTGCGACAATCAGATGGTTGATAGATGGAAGGTTGAAGCTGCTTTCAAAGAAATCGAGAGATCTCTGAATTTCCAGCACGAGATTTTCCAGGTGATGATTTTCCAGCCCTTCCACTTCAAGATCGTTCCCGACATTCGAATCCACTTGCCTCTCATGACCGAATATCTCGTGAGTCCCGAAGTTTATTCTACGGACCAGATATACTGTCGATTCCCGAATCAGCAGTATCAGGCCGTTATTTTTCTGAAGATAAAGAAAGGCCAGGCCTTCCTTCGCTTCCGAAAGCCGGGAACCAACATTCCTCAACACCATTTCCGGAACATCCATGGCACTGATTTCCAGCTTTGCTTCCTGAAGAAGCCCGACCCGCTCCAGAACAGTTTCTTTGGGGGCAGCCACGACAAAAGCGATCCGGTTCCTATTTCTGAAACTTTCCTTCGGAACCAGAAAAACATCCAGGATCGCTTCATCCACTGAATAGTTGAGCAAGTCTTTGATCTGCCAGCGGACTGCCGAGGGGATTTCTTTCTGCGGAATATCCGGTGGTTCGACCTGCAGAAGTTGATAACTGCCGGCATCCAGAATGGCCACACATTCTTTTTTGGGAAAATCGTAGCGGCGAACCACTGATTTCAAAACATCCAAAGCCTCAACCTGGTTCTGGAATGGAAAAAAATCCGCATAATGAAGACTCAAAGATGCATTCTTCAATTGTTCAACGTGTGCGATACTCACACCATCCGGCTGCAATGAAATGCCTACCGCGCCCTTTGAGAATTTCAGGGGCTTTTTAAAAAAATCCACAACAGCCTCATTTCTTGGGAATATTTGCCAAGCATTACTTTCAGGAAGGTCAATTTTTTGAAAATTGTCCCTGCGTGACATAGAGCAATAAAGACGCCAAACTGGCTGATTTTAAAGGAGAGTGCTGTTTCTGGAAGGATACGAGTTGTTCCGGAGCAAGAAAAACGGGAGGACAAAGAGAAAAAAAACCGTCAAAAATATTAATAAGTCTTTAATGGAAAAAAATTTTTTAACGAAAAACACGGGCGTCTGTGGTCAGGTTTTTGACTTTTTAATCAGGATTTATTGGGAACTCCCATACGTCAATCTTCGCTGGAATCGACCCCCAGGATCCGCAATTGCACCGTTCGCTCGCCCCTGAAACGATTATCGCTCAGACGGTAAACCAGCGAAACATTATTGCCCGGATCAAAAACGGCAGACGTGGGAATCAAGTCCTCCGCATTGAACCAAATGGCGGCGATCCGGTGACCGTCCTTTTGCAGCAAAAACCGCCTGTGCTTTCCTCCCCCAACCGCCTGCTGGGAGACAATCTCAAAGCGTCCCCGCAATACCGGGGCGGGAAAATCCTTCCCCCAGGGGTCGAGGAGATCCAATGTGTCGATGGTCTCAAGGGAAAACAGCTCCGCATGCCAGTCACCGTCTGTCCAGATTACCGGGCGGAGGAGATCTTCTCCCAACTGTGCAATGGTCGCCTCCTCGAAAGCCTCCTCAAAGCGGGGAAAATCCTCAATGGCGACAGTCGCCCCGGCCGCCCCCTCATGCCCCCCAAAACCAGATAGAATTCCGGGATAACGATCCGCCACCCATTGCAGAGCATCCCGCACATGAAAACCGGGAACACCCCGGAAACTCCCCGTGGCCAAAGGGCGACCGTTTTCCGGCGGGGGATTCTCGCCATTCGTTCTCGCCCCCTGACCCTTGGGAGCGAAGAGAGCGGCCGGCTTGCCGAAAGCCTCCACCAGACGGCTGGCGGTAATGCCGTGAACTCCGCTATGCCCGTCATCTAAGTAGAGCACCAGCGACTGACGCTTCATCTTCACAGCCTGCTGAAAAGCCTGTTCCCGCAATTCCCTTTCGATGGACTGGCGGATCCGGTTTTCTCCCTTTAGAAACTGCCATTGCTCCGCAGCCTCATCTCTATCAGCAGCGAGCAGAAAGCGGAGCCCCGCTTCGGGCCAATCGAGCCGCCCTGAGGCAGCCACGGGGGGGGCGAGACGAAAAGCTACGGTTTCGGCGTTTACAGGCCCCTCCACATCGTCACAGAAAACCTGCCAGGCAGCCCGTTTTTTCTCGTTGAGAAGAGCTAAACCGTATTTGACCAAGGCGCGGTTGGTATAGCTCTTGTCGGGCCGTAGCGCCACGCAGTCGGCTACCGTGGCAACAGCCACGAAATCGACCAGCCCGGCGAGGCTGGGAATCTCTTTTCTGCAACCCTTTTCAAGGAGTCGGCTTCGCACTTTGGCCATCAGGAGAAAAGCGGCGGCCGCCCCGCAGATATAGGGATCATAATCGGCATCGTCGCGCGTGGGATTGACCACCGCATAGGCCGACTGGGGCGGCCCCTCCCTGGGGAGGGCGTGATGATCGGTGACAATGACATCCCGGCCCGCCGCGGCGAGACGAGCGATGCGCGCCTCGTCGCTGCTCCCCTTGTCGGCGGTGATAATCAGACTGGCGTCGCTGGCGAGGATTCGTTCCAGGACCGCCGCAGTCAGGCCGTAGCCTTCGGTCAGACGATGGCTGGTCACCACCCCGAGCAGTTTCCCTGAAACTCCGAAATATTCGGTAAAAGCCTGACACAGAACCGCCGCCGAGGCGGTGCCGTCGAGATCGTGGTCGCAGGTGAAGATGACCTTTTCTTCCTCAGCAATAGCCCGCACGATCCTGTCCACGGCTTTATTAAGGGTGGGGATTTTTTCAGGGTCGGGAATATTAGCCAGACTCGGACGGCTGATGGACTCCCATGAAACCGGTTCCTCCAGACGCCGGGCAAGAACACCCGCCAGCCAGTCCGGCACCCCATCTTTCAAAAGGGATGCATGGATCTGTTCATTGCGAGGGCGAGTCTTTATGATCGGTATCGGCATTGAGCAAGCACGCATAACAAGAACCAGGCGATTATCAGGGAAATAAAAAAGCTTCCCCCAACGACAATTCAGGGGGAAGCTTCAAATCTTTTCTAAAAGGTTTCTGAATACCTGACAAGGTAGCCTCAAGCTCAGGACGTGCTTTTCGCGGCCTTCCCTGCCGCTGCCCGACGCTGGGCGTATTCCTCCCAGAAAACAAGTAACGGACTGGCGACAAAAATCGAGGAGTAGGTCCCGATCAAAACCCCCACGAGAAGAGCAAAGGCAAAATTATTGATCACCCCACCGCCAAAGACGAACAGCGCCAGAACCACCACCAGGGTTGTAAAAGAGGTCATTAGCGTTCGGGAAAGGGTCTCGTTGATACTGCGGTTGATAATGAAAGGGAATGTCTCCTTGTGGTGTTTCCCCATGTTTTCACGAATACGATCATAGACGATAATGGTATCGTTGAGCGAATAACCGACAATTGCCAGAAAGGCCGCTATCACGGGCAGGTCGACCTCCCGCCCGAAAAGAGAGAAAACCCCGAGGGTGACCATGACGTCATGGAGCAGGGCCAGAATGGCGCCGACGGCAAAGCGAAACTCAAACCTCCAGGTAACGTAGATGAGAATACCGATCATGGCGTAAAGGATCGCAAGCAGACCTTTCTGGCGCAAATCCTTCCCGACCTGGGGACCGACCATTTCCGCCCTGCGCATCTCGACTTTTTCAGATCCGTAACGCTCGCCCAAAGCATCGATAATTTTCTGGGACAGCCCTTTTATCCCTATTTCGGTCGGAGCACGCACCAGAAACTCATTCGCTTCATCTCCGAACTGCTGGACGGTAATCGTCCCGATGTTCAGGTCTTTTAGAGCCGCCTTGATTTCCGCGGCGCTGGTCTGTTCCGTAAATTTCAACTGCACCAGGGTACCGCCGGCAAAATCGATTCCATAATTGGGACCTCCCTTCACGACCAGGGAGACGATCCCGACGAGGATCAGAACCGCTGAAAAGACGAGGGCCAGTTTTCGCTTGCCAATAAAATCAACATTAATATCCGCTTTAATCAGTTGCATCCCGGCCTCCTTTATACACTCAGCTGTTTGACCTCACGTTTTTCCAGGACGTAATCGAAAATCACCCTGGAGACAAACGTGGCGGTAAACAGAGAGGAAACAATCCCGATGGAAAGTGTGACCGCAAAACCCTTGACCGGCCCTGTGCCGAACTGGAAAAGAACCAAGGCTGCAATCAGGGTCGTCACATTGGCGTCGACAATGGTCAAAAAGGCCTTGCCAAAGCCTGATTCCACGGCCAGGCGGGGCGACTGGCCACGCCGGAGTTCTTCACGGATGCGCTCAAAAATCAGGACATTGGCATCCACGGCCATCCCCACCGTGAGCACAATGCCCGCAATCCCAGGTAGCGTCAGGGAAGCCTTGAACAGGGTGAGCATAGCGAGGATGAATATGAGGTTGAGACCAAGGGCGATATTGGCTACGATTCCGGACATGCGGTAGTAGATAACCATGACCAGGATCACCAGAATACCGCCGATAATAACGGAAAAGACCCCCTGGTTGATGGAATCCAGGCCCAGGGAGGGCCCCACGGTCCGGTCTTCAAGGATTTCCACCGGCGCAGGGAGAGAACCGGCCCGCAACACGATCGCCAGGTCGGTGGCCTCCTGCTCTGAGAAAGATCCACTGATCTGGGCGCTACCACCCGATATTCTTTCACGAATATTGGGAGCGGAATAAACCGTATCATCGAGAATGATCGCCAGGCGCTTGTTTATATTGGCCGCGGTAATCTGGTCAAAACGTTTGGCGCCCAGGGAATTAAAATCGATGGCCACATAAGGTTCATTGAACTGGCTGCTGATGCGAACCTGGGCATCCGAGAGAAGATCCCCGGTCAGGACGGTCTGATCATAGACGACAATGGGGTTTTCACTAACGGCCCCGGTCTGACGGTTGACCCTTTTTTCATACAGAAGCTTTGTCCCTTCAGGGAGAAGCCCTTTGGCGGCATCCTCGGGCATGACATCCTCGGCGACCAGCTTGAATTCAAGGCGCGCGGTTTTTCCCAGCAGGTCGATCGCCCGCTTCGGGTCCTTGACCCCGGGGAGCTGAATCAGAATGCGGTTACCGGTCTGGCGCTGAAGCACAGGTTCGGTGACACCGAACTGGTCCACCCTGTTGCGCATGGTTTCCAGAGCCTGACGGACGGCATAATCCTTGATATGCTCGATCTCCTGGTCACTTAAACGGTAGGTTTTCCGGGCATACTGGCCATCCCGACCGTCAACCATCATATCGAGGCCAGGGAAGTTTTTCTCAAAAAAGGATTCGATCTCCTTCCCGGCGACGTCATCGTAAACGGTAACCCCGATGCTGTCCTCTCCAACCCGCCGGACTCTCTTGAAGATGATATCCTTTTCCCGGAGCATGCTGTCGGTTTCATCGGCGATACTGTCAAGACGGCTTTCCACGGCCTTGTCGACCTCCACCCCCAGCACAAGGTGCATTCCGCCCTGAAGGTCAAGACCTAAATGGATCGGGTCAAAGGCTTTTTTCCACCAGCCGGGAAGGCTGTCCCCAAAAAAAGTGGGGCCGAGTGAAACAAGGGATACCAGCAAACAGCCGAAGACAATAATCACCCGGATCTTGAGGTGCTTGGACATGATTGAAGCGATCTCCTTTGGGAAATTGAAGCAAATTCATTTTTGCAGGGAAAAACACCGCTAATCCGCACCCCTGCAAACTTCGTTACTTTTCCTCACCCGGTTCTCTCTGGGTGCTGACAATTGAGGAACGGTTGAATTTAATGCGAACACCGGATGCTACGTCCAGGGTGACGACATCTTCCTGGAGCCCCGCCACTTTTCCATGCATCCCGCCTGCGGTGACAACCTGATCACCTATTTTCAGAGCTGCGAGCAATTGCTTGTGCTGTTTAGCCCTTTTCTGTTGGGGCCGTATGAGTAGAAAATAAAAAATGGCGAACATGAGAACCAGCATGACGATGGTTTCATATCCAGGACGTCCCCCTGCTTGGGCCCCGGCAGTGTTGGCCATTGCAAAAGCTTCCGATACCATAAAGTAATCCTCCCTAGTGTTTAAAAATTCACCACTGAAATGAACGACCGTAATCCGGTCGTCGTCAACGTTATATCAGAATTTAGTGCAAAAAAGAATTACCTCGACGCTTTTTTGCCTTCTTTTTGTGAAAAATCCTCTTTTGTAAGATCTTTTTACTCTGCTACTTCGATTTTTTACGGTAAAAATTCGCCTTGAATTCGGAAAATTTTCCCTGTCTGACCGCCTCTCTGATCTCCCTCATGAGGTTGAGATAATAATGGAGGTTGTGGTGGGTGTTCAGCACCGAAGCCAGTATTTCTTTGGACTGAAACAGATGACGAAGATAAGCCCGGCTGTAATGACGGCAGACATAACAGCTGCACTCCGGGTCGGGAGGGGCGGGATCTTCCCGGTAGCGGTTCTGTTTGATGCTGATTTTCCCGAAGGTTGTAAAAAGCACTCCGTTGCGCGCGTTGCGCGTCGGCATCACACAGTCGAACATGTCGCCCCCGCGGGCAACCCCTTCTACCAGATCTTCGGGAGTGCCCACCCCCATAACATAGCGGGGCCGATCCTCGGGAAGCAGCGGCAGGGAAAATTCCATGATGTCATACATGAGATTGATTTCCTCGCCCAGGGAGAGCCCGCCGACGGCATAGCCTTCAAAACCGATATCGAGAAGATCGTCACTGCTTTTCCGCCGCAAATCCTCAAACATCCCGCCTTGAACGATGCCGAACAGAGCCGCGCCCCGTTCCTCCTGCCAGGCATCTCTGGAACGTTGCGCCCAACGGGTGGAACGCTCCGTAGCCTCCAGAACGTATTCACGGGAAGAAGGGTAAGGGATGCATTCGTCGAAAGCCATGATGATATCCGAGCCAAGGGCTTCCTGAATGGCGATGGAAAACTCAGGCGTCAGCGTATGGCTCGAACCGTCGAGGTGGGACTGAAAGTGCACCCCTTCTTCGCCGATTTTCCGTAATTTGTTGAGACTGAAAACCTGAAAACCACCGCTGTCGGTAAGGATGGGACGGTCCCAGTTCATAAAGTGGTGAAGCCCCCCCAGGTTCCGGATTAGCTCATGCCCGGGACGAAGGTAAAGATGATAGGTGTTCCCGAGAATAATCTGCGCACCAAGATCCAGAAGTGTCTCCGGCAACACGCCCTTGACCGTGCCCAGGGTTCCCACCGGCATGAAGATGGGCGTCTCGATCTTTCCCCGCCGGGTACTGATCTCTCCCAGGCGGGCCTGGGTCAGGGCATCTTTTTTTAAGAGCGTAAAATTGAAAGAATGCAAAAAAACACTCCCGGGTTTAATCAAAGGATCAACATACAGTCGCCGTAGCTGAAAAAACGGAATTTTTCTTCGCGGGCCTTCTGGTAAGCGCTGAGGATCAGTTCACGCCCGGCAAAGGCGGAAACCAGCATGAGCAGAGTGGAACGGGGAAGATGAAAATTGGTTATCAAGGCATCCACCATGCGGAAACGGAAACCGGGATAAATAAAGAGACGGGTCGTCCCATCCATGGCCCGGAGTTGCCCCTGCTTGTCGACCGCGGATTCCAGGGCACGGGTAACCGTGGTGCCCACGGCGAAAACCCGCCGACCGTCACTTTTTGCCCGGTTGATCCGTTCAGCCGTGTCCGCTGAGATGGAAAAAAACTCTTCATGCATCTCATGTTCGGAAAGATCCTGAACACGAACCGGGAGAAAGGTGCCAATCCCCACATGCAATGTCAGGCGGCAGACCTCGACCCCGCCGGCAGCAACATCCTGCAAAACTTCGTCGGTAAAATGAAGCCCCGCCGTCGGTGCGGCCACTGCCCCCCGATGCGCGGCGAATACCGTCTGATAACGCTCCCTGTCGAGGACCTCATCCTCTCTTTTAATATAAGGGGGAAGAGGTATATGTCCGCTTTTCTCCACCACGTCCAGGAATTCGCCGTCGCATTCGAAACGAATCAGTTGAAAAGGGGACTCCCCCTCGCCGACAACCGTTCCCTGAATGGAGTTTCCCAATCCCAGCCGCTGTTGCGGCCTGAGCCTCTTGGATGAGCGGGTCAGACAACTCCAAATTTCCGGATCGCGACTCTCCCGGCGAACCAGAAAAACCTCCACCCGGCCGCCGCTCGGTTCTTTGGCTCCCAGAAGACGGGCCGGAACCACCCGGGTATCATTGACCACCAGCAGGTCTCCGGGCCTGAACCTATCTGTGATCTCCTGAAAGCGGGCCACCTGAACAGCACGTTCGGAACGCCTCACCACCATCAGGCGGGAATCGCCCCGCCGCAAAGGCGGGTGCTGAGCAATCAGTTCCGGGGGAAGATCATAATCATAATCCGCCAGTCCCATGGTTTCCCCCTGTTCTGTTCGTTGGCTTGAAAGCCCGGTGCCTGCAGGCTTCCCTTCACCTGAGAAGCTATCCTCGAACAAGGTAAACCACCAACAGACCCGTCACCATCATGGAAAGTCCGTAAAGCCTCAAAGTCCGGTCCGGAAGGATGAGCAACTGGCTGAAAAGCTTTTTGATCTTCGACGGGGAGAGGAACCAGGGAACGCCCTCCACAATCAGAACCACGCCGAGTATGGTGATCAGGTACTCCATGCTGTTAACCCAATTTGTTTGAACCTTAAAAAATAGAATCTACCCGGTTTATTCGCGAGGCTTTGTCGCGAAACCGTCGATTGCAGCAAAAGTCTTCATGGATAATCCGGGTTAAGGGAATTGGGGCAAGATATCAAGGCCGAGGGTCTCTTCAAAACCTTCCATAAGATTCATATTCTGGACAGCCTGGCCGGAAGCCCCCTTCACCAGATTGTCGATGGCCGATACTACGATGACCCGCCCGGTGCGGGGATCGCACACGAGGCCGATATCACAGAAGTTGCTCCCTTTCACCGAGGAC
Organism: Desulfuromonadales bacterium; assembly: GCA_963665915.2. Classification (GTDB taxonomy): domain Bacteria; phylum Desulfobacterota; class Desulfuromonadia; order Desulfuromonadales; family JAAYDE01; genus JAFGRU01. The sequence continues at coordinate 56,738 of CAXXSG010000011.1, read as the reverse complement.
ACATTCGGCAGTCGCCCTGGCGGAAATACCCGCACAAACGGTTCTTTCCGGTAAAACTCCGTAAAGACTGCCAAAAGATCTTCCGTGCTGAACGGCTTCGTCAGTTTGGCATAAGAGGTCGAAAGAATACCGCGATTCAACGGCAGAAGATGAGGCGTGAAATTGATGCAGACCTTCTCTCCCGAGAGTTCACCCAGAAGCTGCTCGATTTCAGGAGTGTGGCGATGGCTGCCGACCCCATAGGCCTTGAACCCCTCATTAACCTCACAGAACAGGGTCCCTGTACTGACCGAGCGCCCGGCGCCTGTTGCTCCCGATTTACTGTCGATGATAAGCGAGCTGAAATCAATCGCTTTTTCACGGGCCAGGGGTGCAAGGGCCAGAACGGCGCTGGTGGGATAACAACCGGGGTTGGCGACCAGGCGGGCCGTGCGGATTCTGGAGCGATACAACTCAGGAAGTCCATAGGCCGCCTCCCTGATGAGGTCCGGGCTGGTGTGCTTCTGATACCACTGTTCATAGACCTCGACGTCCTGGAGGCGATAGTCAGCCGATAAATCAATGACTTTTTTGCCGGCGTCAAGAAAACCGGGGACAACCCCCATCGCTGCTTTATGCGGAAGGGCGGTAAAAACGATGTCCGCTTTGGCGGCCACCTTTTCGACGTCGAGAATTTCCAGGGGTATGGGAATCCTGTCCAGCAGAGAGGGGAAAGACTTGCTGACAGGCTCGCCGATATCTTCCAGGGAGGTCAGGCAGGTAATTTCAACCCGAGGATGGTTGATAAGAAGCCTCATCAGTTCAATGCCGGTATAACCACCGGCCCCCACAATCGCAACCCTGCGGCTCATGATGTGCTCCTCTCAAAAAGAAGACAGGAAACCATGCCGGTTTCCTGTCTTCGCATTGTAAAAAACAGATGAACTGTTGAAGCTGTATATAGGAAGCAACCGTAATTCGATAAAATCAGCGTTTGGAAAACTGGAATTTGGCGCGGGCGCCCCGGCGGCCATATTTTTTCCTCTCCTTGACGCGGCTGTCGCGGGTAAGAAATCCGGCCTTTTTCAAAACCCCACGAAGATCGACATTATATGCAAGCAGAGCCTTGGATATTCCATGCTTGATCGCGACAGCCTGCCCGGTATGCCCACCACCGCAGACATTGACTGAAATATCGAATTTCCCGACACTTTCCGTAAGCTCCAGAGGTTGGTCAATCACCATCTTGAGGATGGCTCTACCGAAATAATCATCAAGGGGCAGGCGGTTTACGGTGATGTTTCCGCTTCCGGGCTGAAGCCATACACGGGCAATGGATGTCTTCTTTTTGCCGGTAGCGTAAAATCTCTGTTCTGCCATTTGTTTCTCTCCTAAATTGGTTTAAAAAGCTAAAACTTGAGGTCTCTGAGCGGCATGTGGGTGGTCGCCTCCCCGATAAACCTTCAGTTTCTTGAACATCTGACGCCCCAGTTTGTTTTTTGGAAGCATCCCTTTAACCGCTTTACGGATAACTTCTTCCGGTTTCTCTTCCAGAAGTTTTTCCGCGGTTCTGGAGCGAATGCCCCCGGGATATCCCGTGTGATGATAATAAACCTTATCCGTCAGTTTTTTCCCGGTCAGCCGAACTTTTTCCGCGTTGATAATAACAACAAAATCACCGGTATCCACATGGGTGGCATAAATAGGCTTGTGTTTACCCCTGAGAATTCTGGCAATCTCGGTGGCGACGCGGCCCAGAACCTGATCCTGGAGATCCACGACAAACCAGCTTCTGGATACATCCGCATTGGGGACGATTTGCGTACTCATCAAAACCTCTCTTCTCTATCTCAATCGCAAGTATGCTGGTACGATAAAAAGTATAACGAACGAGAACATTTAACGAAAAAAGAACCGCTTGTCAAGGGCAATTTGCTCGCGGTCGCCGATTATTCCACTTTGCAGGGTAAAAACAAAGTCTGCATTCATCCGAGCATATTCGACCTTTATGCGGTATATTTATAAATAATACTTCAGTTTTTCCTTAATACCCTCTTTCATGAAGGAGAAATTCATCATGTCTCTTGGAAAAACGTGGTTTTCACCTCTGGAGGCAAGCCAGAAGTTCGGCATTTCCAAAGCCCTCATCCTGCAATGGGTTGATGAAGGCCTGGTACGCGCCGAAAGAAAAAAAGGGAAAGTGGTTCAGGTTAATTCAGATGACATCCAGCTCCAGGCGGATGACTTAACCCACCGACAGCACGGTTGAATCGCCCTGGACAAACCCCATAGCCGGCAAGCTTTCTCCGGCTCCGGAGGATCAGTTGCGCCCCATTTTCAGAGGGGCCGTCCCCCCATTGCGCGCAGTTTTTCACAGGCGTGACTCAGCATTCTCTCTGTGGTTTCCCAGCCGACACATTTGTCGGTAACCGAGACACCGTATTCCATGGCAGCGGGATCAGTGGATATTTTCTGGTTTCCGGGCTTCAGATTGCTCTCTACCATCAATGCGGCGATCGATTTGTTGCCCTGCGCAATTTGGTCCAGGACATTGTTCAGGACTTCCTCCTGGCGTTCGTGATCCTTAAAGGAATTGGCATGACTGCAGTCGACCATGATCCCCTGGGGTAGTCCGGCTTTTTCCAGAAGTTTTTCGGTTTTTTCGATATCCTCGGGAAAATAATTGGGCTTGTCGTTCCCTCCCCTGAGGACCATATGAACATCGGGATTCCCTTTGGTATTGACAATCGCCGTTCTCCCCTCCCGGTTGATGCCGAGGAAGGTGTGAGGATGCAGGGCCGATCCAATGCCATCGATGGCGATCTGCAGCGAGCCATCGGTCCCGTTTTTAAACCCGACGGGGAAGGAAGAGCCACTGGCCAGTTCCCGGTGCGGTTGCGACTCGGTCGTCCGGGCACCTATAGCCCCCCAGCTGATGATGTCGGAAAAATACGGGGGCGTGACCGGATCCAGAAGTTCCACCGCGACCGGAAGTTTCAGAGCAGTGATGGAGCAGAGGAGTTGGCGGGCGATCCCCAGGCCTTTGGAAATCTGATGGCTGCCGTTTAAATCCGGGTCGTTGATCAGCCCTTTCCAACCAATGGTTGTGCGCGGCTTTTCAAAATAAACCCGCATCACTACAGCAATCTGATCCTCGATCTCCCGACTCAAACGACTAAGCCGCTCGGCATAATCGAGAGCCGCTGCAGGATCGTGAATGGAGCAGGGCCCCACAACCACCATCAACCGCTTGTCCCGGCCGGCCAGAATGTCGATGATCCGGCTTCTGGAATTTGCTACAAATTCAGCGTCCTCTTCGGAAAGAGGAAAAACTTGAATCAAATCGGCAGGTGCAATAATCGGGGTCAGGCCGCTGACATGAAGATTGTCCGTACGTGGTCTGCTTTTGTTCATGGTGCAAAACCTCTCAAAGAATTCGCTGAGAAAAAAGTTTCCTATATTATCAATTGAAGACACAATTTTCCAGAATTATTTTCGCCGTCCGCGCGTATGGAAAATCGCGTCCAAAGCAGGGGAAACACCTGACTTTAAAAAGCTTCAACCCCTTTCAAACCGTTTGACAGGCTCACAGGGTTTCTGTATAAAATCTAAAATTAGTATTTTTTCTTTCTATTCATTCCAGAAATTCCTTTTCTTTTATATTTTCGGAAGGTAAGTCAATGATCATTCGGGAAATTATTTTGGCTTTGGCTCAAGTTGTAGATCTGGCATTCAGCATCTATATTTTTATCATTATCGGACGGGCTATCCTTTCGTGGGTCAATCCCGACCCCTACAACCCGATCGTCCGTTTTCTCCATAGCGCCACCGACCCGGTCCTGTACAGAATTCAACGCTGGATACCCATGACTTTCAGCGGCATCGATTTTTCGCCCTTAGTGCTGCTGGTAGCCCTCACCTTTCTCCAGCGAGTCGTCCATGCCGTTTTTCTTCAGTTGGCCAGTTCTTTTTAAATAAAAAAGAGGCATTCTATGGAAATCACACCCATCGATATTCAGCAGTACCAGTTCAAAAACCGGTTCATGGGGTATGATAAAGCCGGAGTGGATCAGTTCCTGGAAAAGGTGGCCGAAGAACTGGAAAATCTTCACCGGGAAAACCAGGAGTTGAAAGAAACCCTGGCCCGAACCCGGCAGACCTTGGAAGATATGCGCCAGACTGAATCGACCCTGAAAGAAGCCCTGCTCACTACCCAGCAAGTCACGGATGACCTCAAGGAAAACGCGCGCAAAGGCGCCGAACTGATCCTCGAGGATGCCCGCCTCAAAGCGGGAAACATCGTCCGCCAGGCAGAGGAGAGGCGGGTTGAACTCGTCAACCAGATACAGGAAATCAATCGTCAGAAACTGGTGTTTGAAACCACTCTGGAAAGCCTGATTACAAGACACCAGAGAATGCTGGCAGAGACCGATTGGCCTGAAATCCCCGAGGCCCTCATAGTCGTGGAGGAACACCAGGCCGAAGAAACACCTGTGGAGGAGGAAGACCCGCCTCCATCCGAGGAAAAATCTCCGACGCCTGAAGAAGAATCCGACGCCGCCAAGGAATTCCGCCGGGAGTGGGATGTCTGATTTCCTGACTTTTCGAAACGACGGGGTGGTAGTCCGAGTCCTGGTCCAACCCAGAGCCAGTAAAAATGAAATTGTCGGCCTTCAGGAAAACGAGTTGAAAGTCAGGCTCACATCCCCTCCGGTTGAAGGGGCAGCCAATGAACTTTGTCGACAATTTTTTTCTAAACGCTTGCGAACGCCAAAGCGCGATATCATTATTGTATCAGGAGAAAAATCACGGCATAAACGTCTTTTAGTCAAAACCGACAACCCGGACGCCATCCGCGATACTCTGAGAGACCAGCTGAATCTTTAGCCTGGGTCAGAAAAAATCGATATCCTTCTTTTTTAAATTGGCCGAGTAATTGAAAAGCACTCCGACAAACCCGATCCCAAGGCCGGCCAGCCCTTTGAAAACAGCCTGAGTCATCCCCATTTTAAACTCGACAGTGGCAACCGCCAGGTCTGCAATTTCCCGATACAAGGAAAAAGCCCAGACAAAATGATAGATGGCACACCCTAATAAAGCATACCCCGCTAGTTTATAAACAATAAATTTGGTTCTTGCTTCCATTGCCGTCCTTCCACCAAACGAGTTTAACAACCCAATAAAAAAAAAAGAAAAGCAACCATCTCCGATGCCTTGATCTTTTTTGCCCTCTGCAGTATAAAGGCATGTTTTTTGGCCCTTGTCAATTATCACACCTTTTCCCACCGGCCTGAATTCTATGGATAAAATCACTCTTCGGGCGAACGCCCTCCTTTTTCTTGTAGCCCTCATATGGGGAACAACCTTCGCCGCCCAACGGGTTGGAATGGACCATGTGGGGCCCTTCACTTTTAACTTTGTCCGTTTTCTGCTCGGAGCCCTCTTTCTCGCCCCGTTTGCATGGAAGACCCTGAAATCCCAAAAAGAACAGACAGAAAAGGCGCCCGTTTCCGAGAGGAATTTCTCACTTATCGGAGCCCTCCTGGCAGGGACAATGCTTTTTGCCGGGATCAGCCTGCAGCAGATCGGGCTGGTTTCGACCACGGCTGGAAATGCCGGCTTCATCACCGGGCTCTATGTGGTTCTCGTACCTTTTATAGGCTCGTTCTTCGGCATGCGCGTCGGGGCCGGGGTCTGGATCGGAGCCTCCCTTGGGCTGGCAGGCATGTACCTTCTGAGTGTTTCCGAGTCCCTGGCCCTGTCCCCCGGCGACGGTTGGATCCTGGCCGGCGCTTTTGCCTGGGCCGGGCATGTCCTGGTCATCGGCTGGCTATCACCACGCATGAAATCGTTCATCCTTGCTTTCGGGCAAACCCTGGTCTGTGCCCTCCTGAGCTTCGCTGCGGCCCTCTGCCTGGAAACAATCCGTTCCAGCGATATCCTTGCGGCCGCCTTCCCGCTCCTTTTCAGCGGGGTAATCACAACGGGGATCGCTTTCACCCTTCAGGTCATCGCGCAAAAACATGCACCCCCCGCCCACGCAGCGCTCATCATGCAGTTGGAAACCGTGTTCGCCGCACTGGCAGGATGGGTGTTGCTCGGGGAAGTCATGACAGGGAGAGGGCTTTTGGGAGCAGCGCTGATCATGGGGGGGATGCTCATCGCCCAGTTCTGGAAACGGGGATCCCGTATTTAAACCTGGATCCGTGGGTTAGGGGCTGGAAAAGAGTGTAAGTGCTTGGCCGGAATAAGTATTTCAAAAAGCTGAGGCGCACCCATAGGTTCGCCGATGATTTTTGGAAGGCTTAGGCAGGTCAATGACTTGCGCTATTGCCAGGTCATAACTCACGGATAAAGGTTAAAGTACGATCACCAGCTATTTCACCATGTGAAAGGCGGGCATTTTAATAGAGCGGTTTTCGTCATTGCAAATCGTGTTTTAATAATGTTAAGTTTCTCGTGTTTTATAAATAATTTCTATCCATATAAATCCAAGGAGGCCAAACAATGTTGAAAAAAATCGCTCTGATGATCCTAGCTGTTGTTCTGGTCGCCGGCATCGTCGGCTGCCCTTCCAAAGAAAAAGAAAAACCCAAGGAAAAAGCAAAAGCAGCTGCCGAGGAAACGGTCATTACTTTTGCTACGGACGCCACCTGGCCGCCAATGGAATTCGTTGATGCCGATAAAGCTATCGTCGGTTATTCAATTGATTACATGACCGCCGCGGGCAAGGAAGCCGGTTTCAAGGCTCAATTCATGGCCGTGGCCTGGGACGGTATCTTTGCCGGTCTCGATGTCGCCAAATACGACGCCATCTGCTCCTCGGTCTCCATTACTGAGGAACGTAAAAAGGTCATGGATTTCAGCGAGCCTTACTTCCGCGTCCGCCAGGCTGTTATCGTGAAAAAAGATTCCACGGTCAAAAATCTCAAGGAACTGGTCGGCAAAAAGGTCGGCTCCCAGATCAGCACCACCGGCACCTTTGCGGTCAAAGCCGTCCCCGGCGTCATCTCCAAAACCTATGACGAAGTAGGACTCGCTGTTGAAGATCTGTTCAACGGTCGCATTGCCGCCGTGGTCTGCGACGATCCTGTAGCCGCAGGCTATGCCCTGCAGAATGAAAAGTACAAGGGTGCGCTCACGATTGCCTTTGTCATTGAAGGAGCAGAGGTCGAAAATTACGGTATCGCCGTCAAGAAAGGAAACAAGAAAGTTCTTGATCTGGTCAATAAAGGGATTCAGGCAGTTAAGGCCAAAGGTCTTGAGAAGGAATTCCAGAAAAAGTGGATCGGCCAATAATAAATGCAACAAAGGCCCGGACATTGAAAAATCAATGTCCGGGCCTTTGTTTGTCAACCCTGAAAGTTTTTGGTTGATATTATGCCTGAGAAAAAAGTGGAAATAGACATCGGCGACGGAGCGGCCATCCCCACCAGGGATGACCGTGGTCTGGTCTCCGCCTGGCGTCTTTCTTTTATCGGCGCTGTGTTAGCTCTCCTTTATCTCGTTTTATTCCACCCGGAACCTTACCTCCGCATTGTAAAATTCATTCCTGATGGCATACTGGTAACCTTCGAGGTAACCCTTGCCTCCATCTCCCTGTCGCTCGTTATCGGGTTGATCACGGGACTCGGCCGCATATCCCGCAACAAATATATCAATCTGGTGGCCTCCACCTATGTTGAGGTTGTCAGAGGAATCCCCCTGCTCGTTCAGTTGTTCTACCTCTACTACGCCCTCGGCCAGTTCGTCCTGGTCCCTGACATACTGGCGGCCGTACTTGCCATGAGCTTCTGCTATGGAGCCTACATGGGAGAGGTCTTCCGGGCCGGGATCGAGGCAATCGACCCCGGCCAGCGCGAAGCCTCCATGTCGCTGGGCTTCAACAGCCGCCAGACCATGTTTTATGTCATTCTGCCCCAGGCAATGAGAACCATACTGCCGCCGGTGGGGAATGAATTCATCGCTCTCCTCAAGGACACCTCGCTGGTTTCAATCCTGGCGGTATCCGACCTGCTGCGGCGCGGAAGAGAGTTCGCTTCGGAAAGTTTCATGTACTTCGAAACCTATACCATGATCGCCATCGTTTACCTGATCATTACCCTGATTCTTTCCAAACTCGTCGGTATTATGGAAGAAAGGCTGGGGGATTATGGGAAACGTTGAACCAATCATTCAAATAAAAAATGTTTCTAAATTATTCGGCTCCCTCAGGGCGCTCGATGATGTATCCCTCGACATCGCCCCAGGGGAAAAAGTTGTTATTATCGGTCCCAGCGGCTCTGGTAAAAGTACTCTTCTGCGTTCGATCAATCAGCTGGAGAAAATCAATGAGGGGCACATCATTGTTGACGGGGAAGATATCAGCGACGAATCGAACGATATCAACAAAATCCGCATGGAACTCGGCATGGTGTTCCAGAGTTTCAATCTTTTCCACCACAAGAATGTTCTCCACAACCTGACTCTGGCGCCAATCAAGCTTAAAAAAATCTCCAAAGCCGAAGCTGAAAAAATTGCCATCAAGCTGCTCGAAAAAGTGGGCATTGCGGAAAAGGTCGAGAGTTATCCGGCCCAGCTCTCGGGTGGACAGCAGCAACGTGTCGCGATTGCAAGGGCTCTGGCCATGAACCCGAAAATCATGCTTTTCGACGAGCCGACTTCAGCCCTCGACCCGGAGATGATCGGAGAAGTGCTCGATGTCATGGTCAATTTAGCGAAAGAAGGCATGACCATGGTCGTCGTCACCCATGAAATGTCTTTTGCCCGCGAAGTGGCGGACCGCATTGTCTTCATGGATGAGGGGAAAATTATCGAGGTCGGCACGCCGGAGCATTTTTTCCAGAATCCGGAGCACCCACGCCTGCAAAAGTTTCTCGATCAGATACTCTAAAAAACCCTGGAAAAGAAAATTTCATGCGGTCGTGTGGATGTAATCGATAACCTTGGCCGCCACTTCGTTGGAAGCTCTCACGCAGTCGTTAAGACCAACCCCGAAAAAAGCGTTGCCGCTGAAAAAGAGCCCCGGATAACCCTGCGCCCTGTCGGTCAGCACGCCGATCAGGCTCTCGTGCCCGCTCAGATATTGCGGAATCGCCCGGGCGTGGGGATAGACGCGGATAAAGTCGGGTGGTTCGACAATTTCCATGATGGCTCGCAAATCCTCCAGAACCCGCCTCTGAATCTCCTCTTCGGAAAGTTTCATGACCTCAGGCCAGGCGGCACCTCCCACCATGGAGCGGAGCAGAACCCGCCCCTCGGGTGCCCGGTTGGGGAAAATGCTGGAATCCCAGAGAGTTCCCAAAGCATTTTTCTGCTCCTGCCTGGTGACCAGATAACCGAAACCATTCAGGTCATGGGGTATTTTCCCCCGCTCATAACCGCAGCAAACCACAAATAGAGGGGCATAGGGAATCGTGCTTAAAATGCCGGACAGGCCCTGATCCATCCCCTCCACAATACCCGCCAGTTCAAAAGCGGGACAGGCGCTTAGGACAGCCCGGGCAGGCAGAATCTCCCCCGATTCCAAACAGAGCTCAAACCCAGCCTCTTTTTTTCGCAGAGCAACCACTTTTGCCCCGGTCCTGACTTCCCCTTCAAGCGTAGCAGCCACGCCACCGACCAGTTCATCAATCCCGTCGCCAAAAGAAGTAAGGATTCCCCCCGGTCCCGACGGACCGGAAACCGCTTTCCCGGTCTTTTTATCCTGTCTCCGTTTTTTTTGCAGTCGGAGCAAGGCTTTTATGAGGCCGCCATACTCTTTCTCCAGTTCATGGATGCGCGGGAAACAGCTTTTCAGGCTCATGGTTTCAGGATCTCCGGCAAAAACCCCCGAAACCATGGGGCCAATCAATTTATCCAAAGCTTCGGAGCCCAAGCGTCTGCGAGCGAAATCAGCCAGAGTTTCGTCCTTTTCGTCCAGCCTGGCAGAGATCAGAAGTTCGCAGGCCAGGCGCAGTTTCCCTGGCCAGGAGATAAGAGTCGAGCGGAAAAAGGACAGGGCACTCTCCGGAAGCTGGTGAAGTTGCCCGCGCGAAAAGATAAAACGTTTTCTGGCATTATAATTAGACCGCAGGAGACGCTCCTGAATACCCACATCCCGGCAAAGTTCGAGGGTCCAGGGCTTGCTGTCAAGAAACCCGTTCGGCCCCCACTCGCAAAGATAGCCTTCCTCTTTCCGGCTCCAGATCTTGCCCCCCAGCCGCTCCTCCCCTTCCAAAACCAGGGTGGAAATCCCCAGCCCCCGTTTACGGGCTTCACGCTCCAGAGCAAAAGCGGCCGAAAGACCGGAGATCCCTCCACCGATGATAACTATATCCGCCATATTCAACACTCTTCCCTTTGCCCAATCACCACCTGCAACAGCAGAAGACTCGCACAAAAAACAACTTGAGAAAAGCTCAAGGGCCTTCCCCCCCCTTGCACTGCAGCCGAAGTGGAGGGGATATTTTAAAATCAGACGGGCAGCTGAGCGATTTTTGCGAATCCTGACCGTCTTTAAAATCGCCCTGGAGCGCAGGAGACCCGAAGGGCAAGGTGCCGGGGCGTCCTTTTTTTTGCTTCTTTCTTTTTGACGTAAAAAGAAAGAAGGCGCCGTCCGGGGGCGCAACCCCGCCCTCTTTGCTGCTCCAAAAAAGTATAAATTAATTCCCGACTGAATGGTTTACCAACAGCAAAACTGATGATTTTTTTAAGACTTCCCAACTGCCCGGCATATTTTTCACGACAGATTATACCAGAAAAAACCTGCAGCTGTCCCACTCTCTTAGCACCCATCCCCACTTGACGATTCCCAGCAGGCTCATTATATTGAACACAACGTTCACTATGAAAGAATTCTTGGGAGAATCCATGGCCAAAGACTATTACGCCAGCCTGGGCGTCGCGAAAGACGCCTCCGGTGAAGAAATAAAAAAAGCCTACCGCAAGCTGGCACTGAAATATCATCCGGATAAAAATCCCGGGGATCAGAAGGCCGAGGAAAAATTCAAAGAGATTACCGAAGCCTACGCGGTCCTCTCGGATGCGGAAAAAAGAAAGCAGTACGACCAGTTTGGAGAGCAGGGCTTTCACCAGCGCTTTTCTCATGAGGATATCTACCGCAACTTTGATGTGGGGGATATTTTCCGCGAATTCGGTGTCGGCACCGACGATATTTTTAGCCGTTTTTTCGGCGGCCCAAGCACCGGTCGTGACCCGTTTTCCAGTGGTTCCCAGGTCAGGCAGGTTAAAGGTCAGGACTACATCCTCAAGATATCAATCCCTTTCCGCAATGCCATCATGGGAGGGGGAAGGCGAGTCGATTTCAAGCGCGGTCCCCAACTCGAACAATTGGAAGTGAGAATTCCGCCTGGAGTCGAATCAGGACAAAAACTACGCATCCACAGCAAAGGCGGCGACAGCCCCAACGGCGGTCCTCCTGGGGACCTTCTCCTGGAAATCAAGGTTGAAACGGACAGCATTTTCAGTCGTCAGGGGAAGGATCTGTTTGTCAAAGTCCGAATCCCTTTCTCAAGCGCCTGCCTCGGAACTTCCGTCGAGGTCCCCACTCTGGAAAAAAGCAAAAAGGTAAAAATCCCTGCCGGGATACAGCCGGGGGGGAAAATCCGCCTCAAAGGTTTCGGGGTACCTGCCCATGGAAGTTATCCGGCAGGTGATCTCTACGCAGTGGTGGAGCTCATCGTTCCCACAAAGCTCTCAGAAGAACAGAAGCTTTTGCTGGAAAACCTCCAAAAGGAAGGGCTCTGAAAAGCCTTAAGTTTAAAGGCACAACCTCAGGACAATCCCTTCCAAGGTTTGCCACTGTCTCGTAATATTCTGAAACATCCAACCACCCAGAATTGGCTTGTTTGGAGCTGAGAAATCATGCTAGGATGACCCCGGTTCCGTACTCGCAGAATGCATAAAAGTATTTGAATAGAAAGGAGAATTAACTCTATGGCAGGGCATAGCAAATGGGCAAACATTAAACACCGCAAAGGTGCCCAGGATGCCAAACGAGGCAAGGCGTTCACCAAGTTGATCAAGGAAATCACGGTCGCCGCCAAAGGCGGTCCGGACTTAGGTGCCAATCCCCGACTGCGAACGGCGGTGGACAAGGCCAAAAGTGATAACATGCCTAAAGACACCATCGAACGTGCTATTAAAAAAGGTTCGGGCGGGCTTGACGGCGTAAACTATGAAGAAGGAAGTTTCGAAGGTTACGGGCCGGGCGGCGCCGCAGTCATTGTGGAATTCATGACCGACAACCACACCCGCACCGTGGCGGATGTCCGCTATATATTCAGCAAACACAACGGCAGTCTCGGAGTCAGCGGCTCGGTCGCTTTCCTCTTTGACCGCAAAGGCTTGATTTCATTCAGCAAAGAACAGGATTTCGAGACTATTTTCGAAGCTGCCCTAGAGGCTGGCGCCGAGGATGTCAAGGATGAGGAGGATGTCATTGAGGTTATCACTGACCCGAACGACTTCATTGAAGTGAGGGAAGCCCTTGGTGCCCAGGGTTTGACCTGGGAAACGGCTGAAACCACCATGATTCCCCAGACGACCGTCAGGCTGGAAGGAAAGCAGGCTGAGCAGATGCTCAAGCTGATGGAAAAACTCGAAGACAATGATGATGTCCAGGATGTTTATTCCAATTTCGATATCAGCGAGGAAGAGCTTCAGAATCTCATGGGCTGACGGAAGGTTGTGCCGCCAGCTTCCAACGTCCCGTTCGGTTAGTGCTATCAAAAAATTCTGAGGTATTTTGGTTGCTGCCAAGGCGCACCGACGCAGGCCTGGCAAGAGCTAGGCCGAGGAGGGGGAACGCCGGCAGCAGGCAAAAGAACCAGAATTGATGAATAGGATTAACCATACGGGACACTCACTGCTCCCTCCGAGGCGTTTTATGCGAATTTTGGGTGTTGATCCGGGAAGTCTGATAACCGGCTACGGGCTGATTCAAATGGAAGGCCCAAAACTCCAGCACGTTTCCCATGGGGCCATTCGCCTTGCGGCCAAAAAAGACATGGCGGAAAGACTCCTCAAGATATACGAGGAGCTTTCCCAGATAATTTTGCAGCACTCACCGCACGTTCTGGCCGTGGAAAAGGTGTTTGTCGCCAAAAACGCCGCTGCCGCTCTGAAGCTGGGCCATGCCAGAGGGGTCGTTCTTCTGGCTGGAGCGCAGCATCAGCTTCCGGTGTTTGAATACAGTGCTCTGCAGGTTAAAAGTGCGGTTGTGGGATACGGAAAAGCTGACAAAACTCAGGTCCAACAGATGACACGGGCCCTTCTAAAACTCCCCACCATCGCTCAACCGGATGCTTCCGATGCTCTGGCCGTCGCCATCTGTCATGGTCACAGCCACCATCTGGAAAACAAAGTCAGCAAGCTCCTTTCTTTATCCTCAGGCTGATAAGGTCGGCGAAGTAGGTTACGACATTTGTCATGATTGCACGCCTTACCGGAAAAATTGTTTATAAATCGATCGACCATCTTATTGTGGACGTAGGAGGGGTGGGATACCGGCTGATGATCCCCCTTTCCACCTATTACGCGCTTCCCGAAGAAGAAAACGTCTCATTTTTCGTTTACACCTCCGTCAAAGAGGATGCCATCCATCTTTACGGTTTTCTGAGAAACCTGGAAAAGGAATTTTTCGCTCTCCTCATTTCCGTTTCCGGAGTCGGCCCTCGCCTTGCCATCAATATCCTTTCCAACATATCCGCCGAAGAACTGGGCGTTGCCATGGAAGAGGGGGACACTCAGCGTTTGTCGGCAATTCCAGGGATCGGAAAAAAAACAGCGGAGAGACTGATCCTCGAACTCCAGGAAAAAGTTAAACGCCTCGATTTCGGCAGGCTCCCCAGTGATGTTCAAAAAGAACCCTATTCTCCATCAAAAGCCCTGGAAGACGCCGTTTCAGCTCTGGTCAATCTCGGCTACAAAGAGGGACAAGCCAAAAAAGCCCTGAAATCCATAGAAACCACTGAAACAACAAGCGTCGAAAGCATTCTTAAAAGCGCACTGAAAATTTTAGGAGCCTCTCGGACTTAGGAATGAATCTATTACAAAATCGGCAAATGGGACCATATTTCCGCAAATTTTCGACGAATAGCCCTGCTGTTCGATCTCAATTTTGCGAAAGTCTGTCCTCGATTTTCCATTTTATCATCACGATCCCCCAAATCCGACAGACTCCCAGGGCAATAATAAATATCATTTAACCGGCGAAAAAACCGACCGGGGTCTGGATAGAGGTTTTCATGGATGAACGCATTATCGCACCGGAAATGCTGAACAACGAAGAACATGTTGAAAATCATCTCCGACCTTCCAGAATCAGTGAATACATCGGCCAGAAAAAGGTCAAAGAAAACCTCCAGGTCTTTGTTCAGGCCGCCAGAAACCGCGGCGAAGCCTTGGATCATGTACTGCTCTACGGCCCACCCGGACTGGGAAAAACCACTCTGGCCTATATCATCGCCCATGAGATGGGCGTCAATATCAAAACCACCTCGGGTCCGGTAATCGAAAAAGCGGGAGACCTGGCCGCAGTGCTGACAAACCTGGAGGAAGGGGATGTCCTGTTCATTGATGAAATCCATCGTCTCCCCATGGCTGTGGAAGAAATTCTCTACCCGGCAATGGAGGATTTTCAGCTCGACATCGTCATCGGCCAGGGCCCTTCCGCCCGGACCGTCAAGCTGGACCTCCCGCCTTTTACTCTCGTCGGCGCGACCACCCGGACCGGACGCCTTTCCCACCCGTTTCGCGACCGCTTCGGTATCATATCAAGGTTGGAGTTCTACACACCGGAGGAACTCCTGGAAATTGTTCGGCGCAGTGCCGGGATACTTAAAATAACCACTGAAGATAGCGGCGCTCTTGAGATTGCCCGCCGCAGCCGTGGGACCCCTCGTATCGCCAATCGTCTTCTGCGCCGCGTAAGAGATTTTGCGGAAGTTGAAGGGAACGGGAGCATTTCTTTAAAAACCGCAAAAACGGCATTAAAACGGCTTGAGGTCGACCACAGCGGCTTTGATCAGATGGACCGCCGGATTCTTCTGACGATCATCGAAAAATTTGCCGGCGGGCCGGTGGGCCTGGAGACTCTGGCAGCCTCAGTAGGTGAAGAAAAAGAAACCATTGAAGATGTTATCGAACCCTATCTCCTCCAGCAGGGCTTCATCAACCGGACTCCGCGAGGCCGAACGGCGACACCTTTTGCCTACCGTCATTTTCAAAAAACTCCTCCTGAAGTCAACGATAACGGCACTCTGTTCGGGGGAAACTCCCCTTAAGGAAACTTCCAAGACATGGCCTTTCCCAAGCCTTTTAACTGGTCACAATATTCCGTATCGCAAAAAATCAGCCTCGGTTATCTGCTGGTCAGCCTGTTTTCGCTGGCCGCAGTCATCTTTGCTCTCGGAGCTCTGAACAAGCAGACCGATATCTCCCGCCATCTGGTCCGGGTCGATTTCCGTGCGCTGATTCTGACCCAGAACCTGAGCCGCAACATTCTCGCCCAGGAACGCCTGGAAAAACAGGCCGTTGTTTTAAAAGACCCGGCACTGGTGGAACTCTATGCCCAGCGCCGGGAGGAATTTACCGATTTCTGGAAAAACCTGACAAAGCTCCCCCTTGGAAAGCAGATCATTACTGTTCAGAATCCAGCCCGACGCTTCCAGGATATAAGCGGGGAAATGCAGACACTGCTTCAGAAACAGCAATGGCAGGAAGCGGAAAAATTCTCCAGGGATATACTTTCTCCCTTCCGCAACAGCACGCTGGAACAATTCCAGACCCTGCAGGGCTCTCTGGAAAAAACTCTCGATGCAACCCTGCAGAAACTTCCAGAGCAGAGCATCCACGCCTACCAGACGACCCTGGTGCTGTTCTTCCTCGGATTGCTGCTGGCCTCCCTGGTCGCGGGCGGCCTGCTCTATAAATTCAATCGGGCTCTCCAACTTCTGACTTCCGCCACGCACCAGATTACTCAGGGAAACTACGATATGCCACCCGCTCTTGACAGCCATGACGAGTTTGGGGAACTGGCTCAGGAATTTTCGTACATGGCTCTCAAGCTGAAGGAGATGGAACAGCGCAGTCTGGATGCCAGCCCATTGACTCACCTCCCCGGCAACCTGACCGTGGAGAAGGAACTGCGAAGACGAATTGATCTCAATCTTCCTTTTGCCAACGTTTATATCGATCTGGACAATTTCAAGGCTTACAACGACCGCTACGGCTATCAGGCTGGGAATACTGTCATCGCCACGCTGGGGGACATAATCCAGAAAATCACCGCGGAAATGGGTAATAATGATGACATGGTCGGCCACATCGGGGGAGATGATTACGTGATTCTCAGCACCCCGGAGTGTGCGGATAAAATTGCCGCAAAAACCATAACCGAGTTTGATGGCGTGGTGCCGGGGTTCTATTCCGTGAAGGATCGCCAGAACGGCTCTTTTACTACCTCAGACCGCTTTGGCGTTGCCCGCCAGTTTCCCTTGCTGACAGTCTCAATTGCCTGCGTCAGCTCTGGAAATCTCAAAAACCCATCCCCTCTGGCAATCGCTCGCGAATGCGCTAAAATGAAAAAACATTTAAAAAAACTCCCGGGAAGCAACTACATGGTTGATCGCCGCGAAGAGCGCTGAGAAAAAAAGTCCCTGAAAAGCTGTTTGCAAGCTGGATTGTCAACCAGCAAATGGTAGACTCAGCGCCGGTGACACCCCGCTTCATTTAAATACCTCGTTCTCAAGATTCATTCCATACAGCCAGGAAAAACACTCGTGTTTTTCCTGGCTCTGGATGCAATCGGCCTCTGGTTGTCTTTTTACGATAAAATTTCCTTTCAAGGCAAGCTTCTGGGAGATTGCCGCATTAGAAATGAGCTTTTCTTTCTATTTTCCGTTGGGCTCGTGTCTCCTGGTTTTTCTGCTCCTTTCCCTGTTGTTCAAATCTTTTCGCCGCTGGTCCCTAACACTTTCCAGTTGCAAAATAGTGCTGAAGCAAAAAACTTATTCTTTTGGCAAGGGAAAGATAATCCTGTTCCATTTAATGAGAGAATGCCCAGGTTGTGGTACTATATTCTTAAAGATTAATTTTTTATCAGGAGGATGCCATGTTGGAATTCGCGGAAAAAATCATGCTGGCAGGAATGGGAATGCTCACCCTCAGTCAACAGAAAGTGGAGGAAATAGTCAAAGAGGCCAAGGACCGCCTCAACCTGAGCGAGGAGGAGGGTAAAAAGCTGGTTACCAAACTTCAGGACGCTGCTCAGGAAAACCAGAAAAAACTGGAGAAGTTGGCTTTGGAAGAGGTTCAAAAGTCATGCGAACGAATGGGTGTTGTCACCAAAGACGAGTTCGGGAAGCTGAGCCGCAAAGTATCCGAACTCGAAAAACGTCTTAAGGCTCTGGGCAATTAGGCTACTGAGTTCCCCAATATGTTGACACTTTTACGGATCAATCGAAATATTCGATTTCTCAGGCGTTACCGAAGCATTCTTGCTGTCCTCATCAAGTTTGGCTTCGGCCATATCGTCGATCAGCTTAACCTGACTGGCTATCTGGAACTGGGAAGAAAAATCCTCTATAAGGGAAAACCACCCAAGGAAATTGAGCAACTGGTGCCGTCAAAGCGGCTTCGCCTGGCGATGGAGGAGCTGGGAACCACTTTCATCAAGTTGGGCCAGGTTCTTTCAACCCGCCCCGACCTGATCCCCCATGCCTTTGCCGATGAATTCCGAAAGCTCCAGGATCATGTCCCGGCCGTGCCCTTTGAAAAAATAAAAAATCAGATTGAAGACCAGATCAAGTGTCCGATTCCCGATGTTTTTTCTGAGTTTAATGAAATACCTATTGCTGCGGCTTCCATTGCCCAGGTTTATAGGGGGCGGCTGCAAAACGGCGAAGAGGTTGCCGTAAAAGTTCAACGCCCTAAAATCCAGCAGACCGTCGAAGCCGATCTGGAGATCCTGCTGGGACTCGCCCAGCTCATCGAGCATCACTTTCCTGACTGGGATATTTACGACCCTGTGGGAATTGTCAATACTTTCCGGCGCACCATTCGGCGGGAGATGGATTTTACCAAGGAAGCCCGTACCATGGACAATTTCAGCGCCAACTTTGCAGGGGACGACACCTTTTATGTCCCCGGAGTTTTTTGGGATTTTACCGGAGAAACAGTTTTGACCATGGAATATATCGATGGCACAAAGATATCTTCCGTGGATATCCTCGAAAACCAGGGCTACGATCTGAAAATCCTAGCTCAAAACGGTGCCCAGGCCATTCTGAAACAGGTTCTCGCCCACGGCATTTTTCACGGCGACCCTCACCCGGGAAATGTTTTCGCTCTGCCGAACAACACTATCTGCATGCTCGACTACGGAATGGTGGGAAGGCTGGATGGAGAGCTCAAGCAGCGCCTGGCTGACCTTTTGACAGCCGTCTTTAAAAAAGACGTGGATCGTCTCATTACTGTTCTGCGTTATTCCGGAGAGTTGGGGGACGAAACCAACATAAAGGACCTGCGGAGGGACCTCGTCGAATTCGTGGATGATTACTACGGCGTGTCTCTTAAAGAGATCAATGCGGGGAAGTTGCTGATGGATTTTGCGGAAATTCTCATGCGCCATCGCATCAGCTTTCCAAGCGACCTCATCCTTCTGGCAAAGGCACTCGTCACTGTGGAGGGAATCGGCCGGCAGCTTGACCCCGAGTTCAACATGGTGGAGCATCTGACCCCTTATATCGATAAGCTTGTTCGTGAACGGTTAAGTCCAGGAAACTTGTCCAAGGAGTTATCCGATCTAGCTCTATCCTATGGGGTCATGTTGAAGCGTATTCCCTGGGACGTCAAAGAATTAATAAATCGATTGAATCAGAATAAATTCCGCATCGACCTGCACCACCAGGGCCTGGAAAAACTCATTTCAGACCTGGATAAATCGAGCAATCGAATTTCATTCAGCCTTCTCATCGCAGCATTGATCGTCGGTTCATCTCTCATCATGCAAACGGAAAAAGGCCCGCTTCTTTTCGGTTTTCCCATTCTAGGTTTTCTAGGATATTTGATCGCAGCTTTTCTCGGACTCTGGCTGGCCATTGCTATTCTACGCTCAGGGCGACTTTAACCCGGATTATTCATGAAAACTTCTATTGCAACCGGCAACTGCACGCCATCTTAAGGATGGCTATCGCACCTGGGAACAAATCTACTGCGAAACCTGCAAATCGGGTCATATTCCCGCAACTTTTCGAAGAAAAGTCC
Organism: Desulfuromonadales bacterium; assembly: GCA_963665915.2. Taxonomy (GTDB): domain Bacteria; phylum Desulfobacterota; class Desulfuromonadia; order Desulfuromonadales; family JAAYDE01; genus JAFGRU01. Next base: position 37,490 of record CAXXSG010000011.1, on the reverse strand, counting down.
TGCTATCGGTTCTCAACTTTGCAGCAATCTGTCCTCGATTTGCCAATTTCCAGTGATGATTCACCAAGTCCGACAGCTTCCTGGCCGTGCTCGCTCCTTGCTCTTCGACGTACTGCACAGAGCGCGTCACTGTGCCTTGCTTGATCTGACGCACACTTGTCGGCTTCGCAACAAAGCCTCGTGAATAAACCGGGCTGGATTGTGTTCTTTCCACCACACCCAGCCCTTGTAAAATTGCAACAATCTACACCCGTTATTTTTTTTTCACTGTAATTTCAAAATCTTACAGAGCAATATTTCGCTGGCAAATTATTTGCATAGTTAAAAGTGCTAATTTAACGCTAGATAGCGGGGGCACTTTAATGATCAACCAATGCACCATTGCCAAGCCGGTCCTTTTTTCCGGAATTGGTCTCCACTCCGGCCTGCGAATCAACACAACGCTTCGTCCGGCGGAAAGCGGCAGCGGAATTGTTTTCCACCAGAAAATGAACGACCGTACTGTTTCTATTCGGGCTTGTGCCGATAATGTCGTCGATACTCGGCTGGCGACTGTCCTTGGTAAAGGAGAGGCCAGAATCTCTACCGTCGAACACCTTTTGGCCGCTCTCTACGCCTTTGGGATCGATAATCTGCATATCGACATTGACGGACCGGAAGTTCCGATAATGGACGGCAGCGCCCACCCCTTTGTCGAAACCCTCCGTAAAACAGGAGTCAAAAGGCTCAACAACAGCAGAAAATATCTGGCCATCCGCAAACCTCTCACGCTTATCGATGGCGAAAAACGACTGACCATTATTCCATCCCGCTTTTTCCGGGTAACCTCTGACATCGCTTTTGATCACCCCTGTATTTCTCTGCAGCACCATGCGCTAAAAGTCACCCCTGAAACTTTCAGCAAAGAGGTCGCTCCAGCAAGAACTTTCGGATTCCTGAAAGAATATGAGTACCTCAAGGCCAACAATCTCGCCAAGGGCGGGTCCTTGGAAAATGCCATTGTTATCGGCGAAGACCGAATTCTTAATCCCGGAGGCTTACGTTTTACCGACGAGTTCGTCCGCCATAAAACGCTGGATGCCGTTGGCGATTTCAGCCTCCTCGGTTATCCTGTTTTGGGGCACATCAAAGCCTATAAGTCCGGCCACCAGACAAACCATCAGATGGTCACAAAAATACTCAATTCTCCGGAACACTGGAAGCTGGTTGAGTTTACGGAAGATGACCTGAGGATGGCATTGCAGGATCGGACCCCTGCCTATGGCGCTGAGCCATTACCGTCAGAAGCCTAAGCAACGACCCTCATCTCAAATAGATATAAATCAAAAAAAGCAGCTTAAAGCTGCTTTTTTTGATTATACTTCAATCGCCTTGCAATTTTCCTTAGTTACAGCCACAATTGGAACTTAACACAGTGGTTCTCCTGGGAAAATGTCGCTATGTCCAAATTTGCCGTCAAGAAGAAAGCTGCCAAACCTGAAAACCAGAAACGCCGACGGGAACTCTTTCTGACCATAGGGATTATTGTATTAATTGTCCTCTTTTCCCACTTTGAAACACAGCTTTTTAAAAGTACGGTCAGTCTCCCTATTTCAAACAGCATTCTGATATTAGCTCTCATCAACCTGAATATCCTTCTCGTTGTCCTGTTTTTATTCCTGGTTTTCCGGAACGTTTTCAAGCTCATTATTGAAAAACGTCGCAATATCCCCGGTGCCCATCTGCGTACAAAGTTAGTGGTCGCTTTTGTTTCTCTGTCCTTGATTCCGACCATGCTGCTTTTCCTGGTCTCCGCTGGATTCATTGCTAATTCCATTGAAAACTGGTTTAACTCACAAATTGAGCTCTCACTTCAGGAATCACTGGAAGTTGCCCAAACCTACTACAAAAACTCAGCTACCAACGCACTTTACTATGCCGAACAAATTGCCCGGAGGGTGAAAAAGAGCAAACTTCTGAACGAGAAAAATCTCCCGCAACTAAGCAATCTGATCAAGCTCAAGCAGGAAGAGTACAACCTCGGAGTTGTCGAGGTTTTTTCATCCACCTATGAGGAACTCGTCCGCGCTGCAAATCAGCGAATTCCCATGGCGGAATTTGCCGAAACAGATCTGGACAGCATCCGTGAAGGGCTTCAAGGTAATCGCTTTACGCGGATAACACCCATCGGAAAGGCTGACCTGATTCGGGGGATTGTACCTGTTTACTCCAACTGGGACCCCAACGACGTGGTCGGCGTAGTAGTGGTCAATTATTATGTCCCCCATTCTCTGGTCAGCAAAATGAAGGAAATCTCAAGCTCCTTTGAACAATACAAAGAAACCAAACTAATGAAAGGGGAAATTCAAAAAGGCTATGTGATTATTCTCCTCCTCATCGCGCTGGTTATTATTTTTCTTGCCACCTGGTTTGGATTTCATCTGGCCAGGGACATTACCGTTCCCATCCAGGAACTGGCCGTTGCTACCGACAAGGTAGCCCGCGGCAACCTGGAGGTGGTAATCGAGCCCAAAAGCCGGGATGAGGTAGGGATGCTGGTTACAGCTTTCAACAAGATGACCTCCGACCTCAAGCGGGGACAGACCAGAATCCGCCATGCCTACAGTGAACTTCAAGCCTCGAACTATGAAAATGAACAAAGGCGCAGTTATATGGAGGTCGTCCTGAAGAATGTCACTGCCGGCGTTATTTCAGTGGACATGCAGGGTGCTTTCACCACCATAAATAAATCCGCTGAGAATCTGCTTCAGCTAAGCTCCGGCGCCATTATAGGGAAATATTTTACTGAAATTCTCGATCCTCAGAGTCTCGCTATCATCCGAGGTTTCATGGAAGATCTCCGATCCTCCGGCAAGGATTCTCTTCAGAAACAGGTCACGGTTCCGATCCATGGAGACAAATTAACCCTTCTTATCCATTTGACCACATTGAGAGAAGAAAGCGGCGCTCCAATAGGAACCGTCATCGTTTTTGACGACCTTACTCAGTTGATCAAAGCACAGAGAATGGCTGCCTGGCGGGAAGTTGCCAGAAGAATCGCCCACGAGATCAAAAATCCCCTTACCCCTATAAAGTTGTCAGCCCAGCGTTTACGGCGAAAATACCTGAGTTCCTTCAGCGAGGACGAGACCGTTTTTGATGAATGCACCAATATGATCATCAAGCAGGTGGATGAGCTAAAAACACTTGTTAATGAATTTTCAAGTTTCGCCCGCATGCCGACCAGCCACCCGGCTCCCAATGACATCAATGAGATTATTTCCGAAGCTATCGTCCTCTATCAGGAAGGACATAGGAACATCAACTTTTCCTTCCAGGCTGACCCACACATCCCTGTATTAAACCTCGACAGGGAGCAAATCAAACGGGCATTAACCAATCTTCTGCAAAATGCAGTGGATGCGGTGGACAGAAAAGGGGAAATCAAACTTGAGTCGTGCTATAATTCAGCACTGCAGATCGTCACACTTACGGTAGCGGACAGCGGCTGCGGAATATCCCCGGAAGATAAAGCTCGTCTTTTCGAACCCTATTTTTCCACAAAAAAATCGGGTACCGGTCTGGGCCTCGTCATTGTTTCAACAATTGTTTCAGACCATAACGGCTATATCCGGGTTAAAAACAATGACCCCAAAGGGGCCAAATTTATTATCGAATTGCCGGTCAGCATAAAAGCCACGGCCTAGCATGTTCAGTGCCGGCAATTTGTCCACTTATATCTCAGTTAATGTCAGCTGTCTGAATGGTAGTGACTCAACCAAAAAATGGACATCCGCGGCAAACAAAGGGGCTTGAGATATTAAACAGAAGAAACCACCAGATACACTAGGATTGTCTCTTTGCCCGCAACCTAAAACTCCAATTTCAACTTCATACATCAGGTAGACAAATGAGAACGATTTTAATTGTGGACGACGAAACTAGTATCCGCCAGACCCTTGAGGGTGTCCTTCAGGATGAAGGCTTTAAAACCATAACTGCGGAAACAGGCGAAGCCTGTCTCTCCATTTTAAAAGAGGAAAATCCGGACCTGATCCTCCTCGACATCTGGATGCCGGGTATTGATGGCCTGGAAACTTTAAGGCGGATACGGGGCATAAACTCTGAGCAAATGGTTCTCATGATGAGCGGCCATGGCACCATTCAGACCGCGGTTCAGGCCACCAAACTTGGGGCCTATGATTTCATTGAAAAACCCCTGTCCATTGAAAAACTATTATTGTCAATCAATAACGCCCTGAAGATCGGTAGCCTTGTCGAGGAAAACCGCGAATTAAAAGCAAAAATAAGAAAAGAATACGAAATTGTAGGGGAAAGTCCTCCCATCCAGGAACTCAAAAAACGTATCGAGTTAGCAGCCCCAACCTCCGGGTGGGTCCTTATCACCGGGGAAAATGGTACAGGCAAAGAGTTGGTCGCCAGAGCAATCCACGGCAACTCCCTGCGCAAGGAAAAGCCTTTTGTTGAGGTTAACTGCGCTGCAATTCCGGAAGAACTCATTGAATCGACCCTTTTCGGCCATGAAAAAGGCGCTTTTACCGGGGCTACAAATCCCCGAAAGGGTAAATTTGATCAGGCCCACGAAGGAACTCTATTTCTAGACGAAATTGGTGATATGTCTTCCAAAACACAGGCCAAGGTACTGCGAATCCTCGAGGAACATCGATTTGAGCGAGTCGGAGGAAATAAAAATATCCAGGTTGATGTAAGGGTTATTGCCGCCACCAACAAAAACCTTCAAGAAGAAATCAAGTTGGGAAGCTTTCGAAAAGATCTTTTTTTTCGTCTCAATGTCCTTCCTCTGGTAGTCCCACCATTAAGGGAAAGGAAAGAGGATATCCCGATTCTGGTCAATTACTTTTTGGAACATTTTTCTGAAAAGGAAGGCAAAAAAAAGAAATTCATCGGTGAAACCGCCATGGATATCCTGATCCAATATTCCTGGCCCGGTAATGTCAGAGAACTGAAAAATACTATTGAACGCCTGGTGATAATGACCCCTTCTGAAACTATTACAGATGATCACTTGGGAGAGTATATTTTCAGACTTGAAGAAGAAAATGAAAAATCAGCGTTTTTAGAAATGGAGGGGCTTCCAACCTATAAAGACGCCAAAGAAAACTTTGAGAAGGAATTTTTGATCAGAAAACTCCAGCAAAACAACTGGAATATCTCCAAAACTGCCGAAGCCATTGAAATGGAACGCTCCAACCTGCACAGAAAAATTAAAGCCTACAATATCGAATTAAAAAAAAATCCTTAGTTTTCCCAAGGGAAACGAAAAACTAGATTTTTTTCCCTAAGACCCAAAATAAAAAAACCCGCCATTTGGCGGGTTTTTTTATAATTCCGGCGACGACCTACTTTCCCACACAGTTTCCCATGCAGTATCATCAGCGCAGCAAGGCTTAACTTCTGTGTTCGAAATGGAAACAGGTGTGACCCTTGCGCTATAGTCACCGAAAATCTTAAATTTCCTATAAGATTTCATAAACAATGCAAAAGATTGAAAATAGCTGAAGTTTTAAATTGGAGGCCGGGTTTGAACCCGGCCTCCCACAAATCTTTTTATGGCCAAGCCTCACGGTCAATTAGTACCGGTTAGCTGAACACATTGCTGTGCTTACACATCCGGCCTATCAACGTTGTAGTCTCCAACGGACCTTTAGGGGAATAATCCCAGGGAGATCTTGTCTTGAGGTGGGCTTCCCGCTTAGATGCTTTCAGCGGTTATCCTTTCCGAACGTAGCTACCCTGCCATTGCCACTGGCGTGACAACAGGAACACTAGCGGTTCGTCCATCCCGGTCCTCTCGTACTAAGGACAGATCCTCTCAAATCTCCTACGCCCACGGCAGATAGGGACCAAACTGTCTCACGACGTTTTAAACCCAGCTCGCGTACCGCTTTAATTGGCGAACAGCCAAACCCTTGGGACCGACTACAGCCCCAGGATGCGATGAGCCGACATCGAGGTGCCAAACCTCCCCGTCGATGTGAACTCTTGGGAGAGATAAGCCTGTTATCCCCGGAGTACCTTTTATCCGTTGAGCGACGGCCCTTCCATGCAGAACCGCCGGATCACTAAGACCTGCTTTCGCACCTGCTCGACCTGTATGTCTCGCAGTCAAGCTCCCTTTTGCCTTTACACTCTACGGCTGGTTTCCAATCAGCCTGAGGGAACCATCGCGCGCCTCCGTTACATTTTAGGAGGCGACCGCCCCAGTCAAACTACCCACCAGGCAGTGTCCCCAACCCGGATAACGGGTCTAGGTTAGACGCCCAAAAGAACAAGGGTGGTATTTCAAGGTTGACTCCACCGACACTAGCGTGCCAGCTTCAAAGTCTCCCACCTATCCTACACATGCTGTTCCGAACGTCACTGCCAAGCTGTAGTAAAGGTTCACGGGGTCTTTCCGTCTTGCCGCGGGTACTCGGCATCTTCACCGAGAATTCAATTTCGCTGAGTCTCTGGTTGAGACAGTGCGGAAGTCGTTACGCCATTCGTGCAGGTCGGAACTTACCCGACAAGGAATTTCGCTACCTTAGGACCGTTATAGTTACGGCCGCCGTTTACCGGGGCTTCGGTTCAAAGCTTCGCTTGCGCTAACAAATCCCCTTAACCTTCCGGCACCGGGCAGGCGTCACACCCTATACGTCCTCTTACGAGTTTGCAGAGTGCTATGTTTTTAGTAAACAGTCGCTACCGCCATTTCTCTGCGACCCCCTTCAGCTTCACGTGCGAATCGCTTCACCTAATGGAGGCACACCTTCTCCCTAAGTTACGGTGTCATTTTGCCGAGTTCCTTAACCAGAGTTCTCTCAAACGCCTTAGCATTCTCTGCCTACCCACCTGAGTTGGTTTTCGGTACGGTCACCAATAAACTGAAGCTTAGAGGCTTTTCTTGGAAGCATGGGATCAATCACTTTATGGGCTTAAAGCCCTCGTCATCGCGTCTCAGCGTTAATGGGAAAGCGGATTTGCCTACCTTCCCCGCCTAAGCGCTTAAACCGAGATGTCCAGCACTCGGCTGACCTACCCTTCTCCGTCCCCCCATCGCATTCATTGGTGGTACAGGAATATTAACCTGTTTCCCATCAGCTACGCCTTTCGGCCTCGCCTTAGGGACCGACTAACCCTGAGCAGATTACCTTTACTCAGGAAACCTTGGGTTTTCGGCGTGCGGGTTTCTCACCCGCATTTGCGCTACTCATGTCAGCATAATCTCTTGTGGGACCTCCAGCCGTCCTCGCGGTCGACCTTCAACAGCTACCACAATGCTCCCCTACCGATGGTATAAAACCATCCCGCAGCTTCGGTGTTGCGCTTAAGCCCCGTTACATTTTCGGCGCAGGCCCACTTGACCAGTGAGCTATTACGCTTTCTTTAAAGGGTGGCTGCTTCTAAGCCAACCTCCTGGTTGTCTGGGCATTCCCACATCCTTCTCCACTTAGCGCAAACTTAGGGACCTTAGCTGGCGATCTGGGCTG
>CAXXSG010000011.1:0-25000 GCA_963665915.2 Desulfuromonadales bacterium | reverse complement strand
CCAGAACCGCGTCCGGGAGCCCCTTCCGGATAATTCGCCGGCCTTAACAAACGGGGCTCATCCTCTAAAAACCCGGTAATCTCCTTCTTGTGCCAGATATGGTTTCCCGATGTAATCACGTCGACGCCGGAGTCAATAATCTCCCTGGCGAGCTCTGCTGTCAGACCGAGCCCCGCAGCGGCATTTTCGCCGTTGGCGATGACAAATTCAAGATCAACTTTTTTTCTCAGGCGGTCCAGTCCCCGCCTGAGTGCAGTGCGTCCCGGGCGCCCAATAATATCACCGATCAATAGAACATTCATAAAATGGGGTCTTTCTCAGCGGGCATACTCAACAGAACGGGTTTCGCGAATGACATTCACCTTAATCTGTCCCGGATAGGTCATTTCTTTTTCAATTTTCCGGGCCATTTCCCGGGCCACCACCGCGGCCTGGGCGTCGGAGACATCCTCACTCGTCACCATGACACGGATTTCCCTTCCTGCCTGGATCGCATAGCAGCTGGTTACTTCGCGGAAAGATGTCCCGATCCGCTCCAGATCCTCCAAACGCTTGACATAGGTTTCAAGCATCTCCCGGCGAGCTCCCGGGCGCGCACCGGAAAGTGCATCTCCGGCCTGCACGAGCACCGCTAGGATCGTCTGTGGCGGTTCGTCCTCGTGATGGGCAGCCACTGCGTGGATGATCTGCGGGTCTTCTCCATACTTTTTCAGCAGGTCCGCACCAATAACGGCATGGGAACCCTCGACTTCATGGTCAACAGCCTTGCCGATATCATGTACTAAGCCTGCCCACTTCGCCTGTTTCGTATTCAGGCCCAGCTCCGCGGCCATGACCCCACACAAAAAGGCCACCTCCAGAGAATGCTGAAGCATGTTCTGGCCATAGGATGTCCGATACCTGAGGCGACCGATGAGCTTTACGATTTCGGGATGAGTGCCGTGAACCCCGACATCAAAGACAGCCCTTTCGCCCGACTCGCGGATAGTGTTTTCCACCTCTTCGGTCGCCTTGTTGACCATCTCTTCAATGCGCGCCGGATGAATTCTGCCGTCGCTGATCAAGCGCTCCAGGGCGAGTCTGGCCACTTCCCGGCGGACCGGATTGAAACCCGAGAGAATCACTGCTTCAGGAGTGTCATCAATAATAAGATCGATGCCCGTTGCCGCTTCTATCGCCCGAATATTCCGACCTTCCCGGCCAATGATGCGCCCTTTCATTTCATCGGAAGGGAGAGGAACGACACTTACAGCCCTTTCAGCCACATAGTCACCGGCATACCTCTGAATAGCCAGGGAAATTATTTTTTTGGCTTTTTTCTCCGCCGTCTCTTTGGCTTCATCCTCGATCAGCTTGATTCGCTTGGCACAATCATGACGTGCAGCGCTCTCCATCTCCTCCATCAGCCGGTTTTTGGCATCTTCGGAACTGATCCCCGAAAGATTTTCAAGCTTTTCTCTCTGCTGCTGAAGCAGACTTTCAACTTCCTTTTCCTTCTGCGCTTGCTGAATGGATTTGTCGTTCAGACTTTGTTCTTTTCTGGACAATTCTTCCTCACGCCCATCAAGCTGCCCCGATTTCCGATCCAGGTTTTCTTCTTTCTGGAATAAACGTTTCTCGGAAGCCTGAAGTTCTTGACGCTCTTCCCTGCTTTCGTTCTCCCACCCAATTTTAGCCTGAAGCACCGTGTCCTTGGCTTGAATCTGGGCCTCTTTGCGCAGCGTGTCCGCTTCTTTTCTGGCGGTTTCAATGATCTGATCAGCAGCCATTCTGGCATCTGACAAACGCGACTGCATAAGTTTGTTGCGCAGAAAATAGCCGATGGCGACGCCAGCTGCCAGGGCCAGTCCAAAAATTATAAATGCAATCTCTACTTTCAAAATTCACTCCTCCCTAATAGATGTGCTTTTTCCCTCCAAACCAGGCGTCTCTCAGTCACAACACCATCCATGAGAACATCGTGGTTTTCTTTCGGAAGAAACGTAACAAGTTGAATTTCATAACAAAGTCCAATAAGTATCAGCTTTTTCGTCTGCTTCTGCAAAACTCGATCATAAAACCCTTGTCCGTATCCCAGGCGGCCTCCCTGTACATCGAAAACCACCCCTGGAACAACCAAAAGATCCAGCTCGGAAACAGGGCTGGGTTTCTCCTTGATTGGCTCCTTGATACCAAAAGCGCCTTTGCGGAGATCCTCCAAGTTTTGAACCTCGATAAACTCCAGACGACGCTCACAAACCCGCGGGAAAACCACCTTTTTGCCCGTTTTCAGTGAAGCTGAAAAAATTTCCTCGGTTAGAACTTCGTTATAAATCGGGCTGTACAGACCTAGCGCCCGGGCATTTTGGAACAACTCGGTCCCGATGAAACGCGCCTGAATTTCCCGGCTTTTGGCCAAACGCTTGTCAGTTGGCAGGGCTCTGCGCCTGGTCAACAATTTCTGGCGAAGATAATTTTTGGTCATAAAACCAGAGACGGAACAGGCCGAGCGGCCAAATCTCTGAAGAAATTCAGGTAAGAAAAGGTCGGGAATGGAACTTTTCCCGAATTGGAAAACAGCATTCGGAGGTGAGAAGCCTGAGCAGGAGTAATCTATATAAACTTTTCAGAACTAATGCTGTCCCCCGGGAAAAGCGGTTGGCAAGCTGGGCATTGAGCCGTTTGGATTTACGGCGACTCAGACCAGGACAAGTATATCAAAAGCCGTCAAATCAGCCGCATAGACAAAAAAAGTGGCTGATTTATTTCCATTTCCAATCTATTGCTTAACTAAATCTCACATCAGAGATTCAATTTTTTTTTTGCCTTAAGCGGGCATCTTCTTCGTGCACACTTTCAGCGAATGTCGAATCGAAATCCGCAAATTTAAATATTCCGGATAAGGAGGTCGGTCCCGGAAGGTTTTTTTCAATAAAAAATTCCAGCCCTGCCGTACCTTTTATACTCAGGCCGCCACCAGAATGCACCTGAATGGACCACAAAGTGCCACCCCACGAAAAGTCAGGAAACCTCATCCAGCCTGCCCAGAAGCCTGTTGAGCTTCTCTTCGTACTCCCGGTTCGACTCCTTTTCCTGAAGATATTCTCCAGCCACATTCAGAAAAGCCAGCACAATCGCCTGATGGGAGTCTACCGCCCTGCTGGCGGAAGAAACCTCAGAAATCTTACCATTAACAAAAGCCGCAACCTTCTCAACCTCTTCAGGATCTACGGTACTTCGGATGGCATATTGCTGACCCAGAATGTTTACATGGACAACACTCTTCAAATTATCTCCTAACCCAGATATTCAAACTTGGCTAAAATTCGGTCCAGTTCCGTTGTAACTCTCTCCCTTTCTTGGTTAAAGCGTTTCTTTCCTCCAACAGATTGCGACACCTTTCTTCGAGTTGCCTGTTTTTCTCTAAAACCTGGTCGATTTTGTTTTCCAGTTTTTCAAAAACACCATTGTCCATTATTAAAACCTCGAATTCTTTAAATCTTAGGAAGCAACAAGGGTAAAGTCAACATTTTTCAAGCCATTTCGAATAATGCTTCAACAAAAACCTCAGGATCGAAGGGACGCAGATCATCTACTTGCTCGCCAATCCCCACAAAACGAACCGGCAGATGAAGTTCGGGGCCGATCGCCACGATCATTCCGCCCCTCGCTGTACCATCCAGTTTGGTCAGAGCCAGGCCGGAAACATCAACTGCTTCCTGGAAAAGCTGGGCCTGGATGAGAGAGTTCTGGCCCAGGGTCGCATCCAGAACCAGCAGGGTTTCGTGAGGAGCCCCGGCAATCTCGCGTCCCACCACGCGGCGAATTTTTTTAACCTCTTCCATCAAGTTGACTTTGGTATGCAAGCGGCCGGCGGTATCGAGTATGACCACATCCGCCTGACGTGCGACAGCCGCTTTTACCGTGTCAAAAGCCACCCCGGCGGGGTCGGCCCCTTCCCCGTGGCTGACAATGTCCGCACCGGTCCTCTCGGCCCAAATTTCCAACTGCTCCGCCGCGGCCGCTCGAAACGTATCGCAGGCACCCAGAATCACCTTTTTCTTTTCCTGTTGAACCAGACGGTGCGCCAACTTGCCTATGGTCGTTGTTTTACCCACCCCGTTGACACCGATGACCATAAGAACAAAAGGCCTGCAGGCCTCAAAATCGAGGCTTTCCGTATTAATATTCAGTCGCGCCTGAATCTCTTCCTTAAGGGCCGTGCGCAGTCCGGTGGTGGCGGTCAGTTTTCCTTCCCGGTGTCTCTTCTCCAGTGCCTCCCGAAGCTCCAGGGTGGTCTTCATCCCGACATCGGCCGTTATCAGGACCTCCTCGAGATCTTCCCACAGGTCATCATCGAGCCCTTTGCCGCCACGGATGAGTTCATCCAAACGACCGACAAAAACCGCCTGGGTTTTGGCCAGACCGGTCCGCATCCGATCGACAATACTGACCGGGGCAACTGCGGCCTCTTTAATTTTCTCTTCAGGCAGTACAGCGGACGGCTCTTCTTCCCGCAGGACAGTCTCTGTTTCCTGCGTTGGCAGGGGTGCAACCTTTTTCTCAACCGGGACCTCTGCCGGTGGTTCCTCAAACTTCTCGGCGGACATCGCCCTTTTTCTTTTTCTGATCAGGAACAGGACCAGAAGCCAAAAGAAAGGAAAAGAAAGAACCACGGGCAGGAGAAAAGTCAGGGCTTTGAGCAATTCCGGCCTTTGGATTTCCGGAACACCAAGAGCAAGGATGAGATCAGAAAGAAATTCCTGATAACGACTGAACCAATCCACCAAAAGATCAGAAGAGAATTTTTTTATAGTTATTGAACTGATCCATTAATACATTTCCTTTTTAAGCTCTTGAATGGAGCGTCTGGCCGCACGTAAAAATTTTCTGAAATCGATACCGCAATTTTCGAACATGCACACCAGAGTATAGTCTTGGTCAACGGGAATCAGTAGCGTCAGCCACTCATTCGTCAGAATCTGGATCTCTTCGACTTCGGTCAGGGCCCGGCGGCGGATATGGTCGCCAAGATTTTTCGCCACAACTCCCTGATGGGCGCCCGCCGCACGCAACCGGTACGGGCTGAAGGTTCCGGTCATATCCACGGATTCACCCATCGAATCGATCAGGATGGCCCCGCATTGTCCAGGAAACTCCCACGTTATTTTGCCCAGGATTTTTTTGAAAGGCATTGCTAGCTACCTGAAGTCGCTAAGATGGACAGAAACCATTTTGGAAACACCAGACTCTTCCATAGTCACTCCGAAAAGGGTGTCGCAGGCCTCCATCGTCCGTTTATTATGAGTAATAATAATAAACTGAGAATCTTTTGCCAATTCTTTAATCAAGTTATTGAAACGATCGGTATTGGCGTCATCCAGCGGTGCGTCCACCTCATCCATCAGACAGAACGGTGACGGCCTGATCATAAAGGTTGAAAAAATGAGAGCAATGGCTGAAAGAGCCTTTTCGCCACCGGAGAGAAGGTCCAAGCCCTGAAGCTTCTTACCGGGCGGCTGAACGATAACCTCTATCCCGGTCTCAAGAAGATTCTTTTCATCAGTCAGCAACAGCTCCCCCTTCCCGCCGCAGAAAAGGCGCGGAAGGACTTCCCGGAACTGGGTATTGATCTTCTCAAACGCGGCCCCGAAGCGCCGACAGGTCGTCTGATTTATTTTTTGAATGGCCGTCTGAAGGTCGTCGATCGATTGCTCAAGATCGTCTTTTTGAGAGGTGAGGAAATCCAATCTTTCCTGAAGGGTGCGGTACTCTTCCAGGGCAGTGAGATTGACCTCGCCGATCCGTTCGAGATAGCGCTGCAGTTCGAGACGACGATTTTCAGCCGCTTCCAGATCGAAATCTTCGGCCACATTCTCAGAAATCTGACGAATATCCAGTTGGTGGCGCTCCAGAAACGCCCTGTGCAAATGCTCCATAGCCAGGTTTTTTTCCTGCAATTGGAATTTCAGGTTGGTGATCTCCTCCCCTTTTGCCCCGACCAGAATGCGCAAGGCTTTCAGAGAATCCTCCTGCAGGCGGATGCGCTCCCCGCCCTGCAACTGTTGTTCTTTTAAAGAAGTGAGCTGCTCCTGCTCCTTTTCACCCAATGGAATCAACGTTTCCAACTGCGCACGAAGCTCCTCCCGGGCGGTCACAAGCCTGTTCCTCTCGCCGTAAATTTCCTCACGGCGGTCCTGAAGCCGCAAAGTTCTTTCCTCACCATCCAGTATGGATTTCCTGTTTTCCTCCAGGGTCCTCTGCAATCCGCTGCGGCGCTCTCTCAGCTGGCCCAGCTCAACCTTCCCGGTGGTCACCCCTTCACGGGCCTGACCAAGCCGGCCCTGCAGCTCGGCAAGATCATCCTGAAATATCTTGACGCGGGCCTCAATCCGGTTTTTTTCCAATGCCTGTTCTTCGCGCCCTTTGACGGCTACGGCCAAACCGGTTTCCAGGGATTGTTTTTCCTCCTCCAACTGCTGCTGCTCCAAAGCCAGAACCTCGAGGCGGTCTCGCACCTGCCTCAGCTCATTTTCCAGTTGAACCTCCGCCTGCCGAAGCCCCTGCTGTTCAAAAACGGCCTCTTTGATCTGCTGCTCCATTTCCTGAAAGTTCTTTTCCACATCCGCCATTTCCCCCAGAAGGGTCTGGCGATTAAATCGGAGTTGAGACAACTCAAGCTCAACATCTTTCCGCTTTTTCTCCAGTTGGCGCATTTCCCTTTTTCGACCCAGGATCCCAGTCCCCCCACTTTTTCCGGCCGGAACACTCAGAACTCCTCGATGGGATAAAACTTCCCCTTCTCCGGTTACCAGAGTCGTTCCCCAGGGAATTTTCCCTTCCAGAAAGGGATCAAGGTTCTCCACCAGATAAACGCCATGGAGAAGGTTTCTAAGATGGTGGGGAATTTCCCGGCGGAAAGGGATCAGGTCCAGCAAGGGGATACCCCCGCCAAACGGGATGCCCGCTTCGAAGGAAGAAAAAGGGAGCACCAGCGTGTAATTATCGGTTTTCGTCTCTCTAGCTGTTTCAAATATGGAGAGAATGTCCTGATCTTTGCCCACAAGCAGGCCTTGGAGACGTTTTCCCAAGGCCGCCTCAAAAGCCTTGTCGAGCTCCGGCGGGACAACCAGAAAGTCCGCTACCATCCCTTGCAACCCCCTCAACAGGAGCTGTTGACCAGAAGGCTCATCTCCAAAAGCCTGATTTTCCAGCTCCGCCAGGGATTCGATACGGGAGCGAATCCCTGCCACCCGCTCACGGCCAACGGCTGAGGACTCATCGTTTTCAGCCAGGGAACGGGATAAGCTGGCCCTGCGGGATTCAAGAGAAACCCTTTTGGCATTGAAAACTTTTTCTTTTTCACGGGACCGGGCCAAGGCCTCTTCTCCTTCCCGCGTCTTCTCTTCCAACCCGGAAAGCATGCCCGTATTGCGGACAGTTTCGTTGCAACAGCGATTGATTCGGTTTTCCACCAGTTCAAGCCGCTGGCGGGAGTCCTCACTCAGGTTCGAAAGCCTGGAAAGCTCATTCAAACAGCGGAACAATTCCTCCCGGTGTCGGGTCAAGCCAGTGATAAGCCCTTGCTCGGTCTCCAGAAAGGTGCTGAGCTTTTCCTCTTCGTCTTTCAGGCTTTCTCCATTCTCCCTTAACTGGGACTCCAGCGACAGCAAAAGCGCCTGCAGGCTCTGCTCACCTTCCCGACTTTCAATATTGCGCTGCTGAAGACTTTCCAGTTCTTTGACAATCCTCGTACTTTCCTGTTCGATCCTTTCCCCATCCTTATCCGTAAACTCAAGCCTCTCGGAAAGTTTTTGGACTTCACCGGAGAGGGAAAAGCAGCGTTGCCGCGTAACCTCAAGCCGCTCTTCCCGCTCCAACTGCTCTGATTTGCATGCCTCCAGCTCCACTTCGGCCACGCAGATTTGTCTGGAAATGTCTTCCTGGTTTTCCCGCTCCTGCACCTCGGATCGCCTGATACCTTCGACCGACCCTTCAAGCTCCTGATACCGTTGCCTGCCGATCCGGATATCCGTTGCCTTCAACTCTTCGCGAATTTCACGAAAACGCCTGGCTTTGCTGGCCTGACGTTTGAGGCTGCCGAGTTGACGTTGTATTTCCCCGATAATATCTTCCAGCCGTTTCAGGTTCTGGGAAGTCGATTCAATTTTACGTAAGGCGGCCTTTCGTCTCGATTTGAATTTACTCACGCCGGCCGCTTCTTCAATAAGTGCCCGTCTGTCTTCCGGCTTGGCGTTGAGAATCGCCTCAATATTCCCCTGCTCGATGATGGAATAGGATTTGGCACCCATGCCGCTGTCCATGAAAAGTTCCTGAATATCCAGGCGCCGACAACGCATTTTGTTGATATAATATTCGCTCTCGCCGTTACGGAAAAGGCGGCGCGTCACCATGATCTCGCTGCAATTGCGGTAGGTCTCGGGCACCTGGCCGTCCTCGTTGGCCAGGATCAGAGAAACTTCAGCCATACCAAGGGGCTTACGCGTTTCACTCCCCTTGAAAATGACATCTTCCATCAACCCGCCGCGCAGGCTTCTGGCATTCGACTCCCCCATAACCCAGCGAAATGCGTCGAAAACATTGCTTTTCCCGCACCCGTTGGGACCAACGATAGTGTTCATCCCTTTTGGAAACTGCAGGGACACCTTGTCGACAAATGACTTGAACCCGACAATATCAAGCTGTTTAATACGCATCTGGGAAGTTCCAGCGTTCGGCAGGTTGGAATGGTTTGAAAGGTTTTCTAGATTAGCAAGTCAGAGCAATACTGTAAAGAGATATCAAGGCATTGGAATTAATTGAAAAAAGAGTGTCGGCATAGTAGTCTGAGAGTAAATGAATTTTCCGTATATTTTTCTTTTAAACCAAACACAAACTCGCTGAATTCCTTTCCATGGCCCGTCGTCGACGCCTAGTTTTAAAGCTCTTGATTGGCTTCACCGCACTCCTGGCGGTTGCGGTCGGGCTGTTCGCTTCCCTCGAACCTGCTGAAATCGGCGTTTTTCTCCAAACAAGGCTCAGTAAGGCGCTGCATCGCCCAGTCACGGTCGGACAAATCAGAGTCAACGTTTCTCAGGGCCTGGCTTTCGAAGTCCAGGATGTCACGGTTGGTACTCTGGAAAAAAACGCGGAGCGATTGGAAATTCCTTCCCTGTTTGTGAAACCAAAGCTTCTTCCCCTGCTCATCGGTCGCCTTTCTTTTGCCCAATTCATCTGTGAAGCACCTGTTCTCGTTCTCGATTTAGGCTATAAAGGAGATAAAAAGCTTGCCGCCCCCACCGACACACCCAAAAAAGAGTTTGGATTTCCTTTTCAAACCCTGGACCTCTCCAGTGGAACCCTCAAAATTCTGGACAGCAGCGGCGTCAAGTTGACGACCCCTTTAGTCCTGGAAAATATTCATGGACAATTCCGATTGACCGCCAACCCTTCTCGTGCCGGCTTTTCCATTACCGGGCAACTGCCTCAAGAAGACCACATCTGCCCCTGGTCATTCAGGGGCCATATCTCCGAAAAAACCGAAACGCCGGGTTGGGAGGCGAGTAGCTTCCATGTCGTTGCGAAGCTCGGGAAATTCCTCCCTGCGGTTCTTTTTAAAAAAGTACCCTTTCTTTCCACTCTTCAGCACAGCACCGGAAGCCTTGAGCTGCGCCTGGAAGCCTCCGGCACTCCGGCAAAGGGTCTTTCCCTAGAAACGGTGCTGGATGGAGCGGACCTCCGCTTCCGGCCCCCAGGTTATGGAGGACGCGGCATTGCGATTGATGAAGCACGGTTCACAACCCTCTGGACCCATACTCAGGAAGAGGACACTTTCAAAAATACCGCTTTCGAAATTAACGACGTTTCTCTGACCGGAAAAGCCCGTCTGGTGCGCAAAGAAAACATTCCCTGGATGGAGGCCGATTTTTCTTCACCTGCTTTTTCCATCGCCCGGTTGGATACCTTTTTCCCCCACGACCTCTCCTTTGCGGGGCCTGCGGGATGGAACGGCATAATCCCCAAAGGCAGTTTTCAGGTCAGCTCTCTAGCCTATGATGGACCACTGTCCCTCCATTCTCCGGAAAACCTCTCGGGGCTCAGCGGCCAGGTCAGATTTTCACAAGGGGAGATTCTCCTGCCCGGGACCGAAAAACTTGAAGATTTCAACTTTGAGGCAAACCTGGCTGGCAACAAGCTCACGCTGGAGAATGGAAATTTTTCCTGCAGGGGAATTCCCATGGGTTTCCATGGGATCGCAAAAAACCTTTTCCAAGCCAACCCGGATTACCAGTTTGAGGCCGGAGGGACATTGCCCGCCGAAAAACTTCTGGACCTGCGGGCTTTTTCCGCTACAGACAAATTAAAACTGGCCGGCCGTCTCCCTCTTCAATTCCTGGCTCACGGTAGCCGGGAAAAACTTCTTCTGGATTTTAAAGCGAATATCTCAGATCTGGAAGTTGCCGCCGGAGAACTGACTCTGAAAAAAGCTGCAGAACCCGGACTTCTGGAGGTATCGGCAACAACCGACTTTCAAACCTGGATTCTTGAAAAGGCCAATCTGACCACGGAACTCATCCATCTGCAAACCCAAGGTCAGGGCGATCTGGGCGAGAATCGGGAATTCACTGTTCAGATGGCCCTTCTTGACTTTGATCTGGAGCAAATTCCACGGACCGGAAAAGTCCTGGAGCGTCTCCAACCGAAAGGAAAATTTTCTTTTGTTCAGGGGTGGGCCGGTGAAAACGGAAAGGTCTCTCACAGCCGGGGTACCTTGACCCTTGAGGATGCCAGCGTCCACCTTACCAGTATCCTGGCGGACCTCAACAGCATCAATGGCACGGTCAACTTTTCGGAAGGCGGTGCAGCGTTTCGGAATGTGTTAGCGAGGCTGGGAGATTCCCCGATCATGGTGTCCGGTTCCGTAGCCGACTTAAAAAATCCGGAACTTCACCTGACCGTCAAAAGCCCCCATATCAGGGCCGATGAACTGATCTTCCCTTCCGACCAGTTTTATTTGTACGACCTGGACGGCACCCTGACCATCGACAAAAGCCAAATTCGTTTTGAGGAAGTACATACCGCTCTGGAGCAAGGCACCCTTGCCACGGTGAAGGGTTACGTCACATTCACTCAAAACCCGGAAACACGTCTTTTCATTACCTCAAAAAACGCGGTTATCGACGAAGTCATCGCCCTCTGGAGCAAACCTGCCAAGCGGAAGAAACCAACCCCTCAGAAAACGGCGAAAAAGGTCAGCCTTCTGATTGATGTCGACGCGGATAAGGGTGTTATCGACAATTTCCATTTCCAGAAGGCGAAAGGCCAGATCCGCCTGAAAGACAATATCCTGGTCATTCACCCCCTCGATTTTCATTCCGGCCCCGGTTACGGCAACGGGCAGGTTCTGGTGGTCAATGACAGGGACCGCCCGTCACTCCTGAAAATTTCGGGGCATGTGGAAAACTTTGACGCTGAGGCTGTTTCCACGGAGTTAATTCGCCATGGAAGCCTGGTTTCAGGAACATTACGCGGTGATTTTTATCTGGAGGGACGTACTGGAAGCACTTTTCTTCCCACCTCCCGAGGAGAATTCAATGTTGAAATCCAAAAAGGGGTTTTGAAAAAATTCAAGGCTCTCTCCAAGGTTTTTTCCCTCCTCAATATTTCGCAAATCTTATCCCTGAAAGTTCCGGACATGGCGACGGACGGAATGCCGTTCAATCGCGCAACCGGAACAGTGCAGATGCGACAGGGGCTTTTGAGCTCGGAAAATGTGTGGGTCGACAGTGAAGCCATGAATCTTTCGCTGGTGGGAAATATGAACCTGGTGGAGAAAAAAACCGATGTGATACTCGTCGTCAAGCCCCTTGGGACCGTCGACAAAATCATCACCAAAATTCCCCTCGCAGGATGGATACTGGCTGGCGAAGACAAGGCGCTGGTGACAGCTCACTTCCAGATAAAGGGAAAAACCGGAGATCCGGACGTCGAGGCTATTCCCATGACCTCTCTCTCCAGAAAAGCCCAGGGAATATTCAGGCGGATCTTCAACCTCCCGGAGAAAATGATTTCCGACACCGAAGAACTTTTCCGGGAAAAGAAATAGTCTGAAAGCGAAGCGTTTGTGTTCAGGAAGGAGAGACAGCTTCGTAAAGAGTGACGATTCCCCAGCTCAGCTCCCGATGACGGATATCGACAAATCCGGCTTCCGCCATGAGCTGTTCGAACCGGGCCGGGTCCGGAAAAGCAGCCACAGATTGGGGAAGATAGCGGTAAGCCGAGCGCCGGGAGAAAACACCGCCGATCCAGGGCAGTATGCGGTGAAAATATGTGTGGAAGAGCCTTTGAAACAGGCGTGCACGCGGATTGGAAAACTCAAGGATAACCAGTTTGGCGCCAGGCTTGATGACCCTCCTGAGCTCCCGGAGTCCGGCCAGGCGGTCAATGACATTACGGATGCCGAAAGCGATGATGGCGCCGTCAAAAAAACCGTCTAAAGAGGGAATCGCCTCGCAACTGGCCGTAGTCAGGCGCACCCGAGCCCCCTCGCCCATCGCCTCAATTTTTTTTCGGGCGATTTTGAGCATTTCCCGGGAAATATCCATTCCAACAATGCCCGCCGCGGCAGGATAGCGGGAGGCAATCTCCAGAGCCACATCAGCAGTTCCACAGGCCATATCCAGAGCCCAGCCATTGTCCGGAACCTCCAAATGCTCCACCGCCGTTTTCCGCCAGCGCCGGTCCGTTCCCAGAGAAAGAAGACGATTCAGGAAATCGTACCGGGGCGCAATGGCATCGAACATCTCCTCGATATCCTGTTTACCGACACAGGAAGTATTACCATTATTCTCTTTCAAGGAAGGTCGCAATCTTTCGCCCGACAAATTAATGGTTCATCCAGCTCGTTTCATGATACCTTTCGATATCTCCAAACACTATCAAGGATACGATGATAACATGCAACCGATTATCGTCACCGCAGCCATCCTGCGCGACAACAACAGGGTTCTTATCACCCGCAGGCCGAAGGGAAAGCCCCATGCCGGCATGTGGGAATTCCCTGGCGGGAAATTGCATAAAAATGAATCCCCCGAACAATGCCTACGCCGTGAAATTCGGGAGGAGTTGAGCCTTCATATTGAAGTAAAATCGATTTTTGAAGTGGTTTACTATTGCTATGAATGGGGTCCGGTCTTGATTCTTGTGTATGAGTGTCTCGCTATCGATGGACAAATTCGCAATATCGAGGTTGCAGAACACAAGTGGGTTCTCCCGGTGGACCTCCCCAACTATCCCATTCTCCCTGCGGACCAACCTATTATTGAAAAGTTGATGGGATAGCTCACGCAAAAACCTCCCCTGGGAGTCTGTCGAGCTTGGGAGTGGTTTTGCCGTCCTGCCGTTTAGTAAGCCCCTCACTTGCTCTTTTTATCAATTTTGGCCCAGGTGTCCCGCAAGGTAACAGTGCGATTGAAGACCAGTTTATCCGGCTTTGAATCTTTCATGTCCGCACAGAAATATCCCAGCCTCTCGAACTGAAAGCGGCTCTCCGGGTCAACCCCCGCCAACGACGGCTCAACCCAGCAGTTTTCCAGCACCTGCAACGAATCCGGATTCAGAAAAGTTTTGTAATCAACACTTTTGTCGCTCGTCGGGTCCTCATTGACAAAAAGGCGGTCGTAAAGGCGAATTTCCGCCGGGACGGCGTGCGCGGCCGAAACCCAGTGAACGATCCCCTTGACCTTGCGCCCGTCTTGCGGTGCTGCCCCGAGAGTGTCCGCATCATAGGTGCAGTGAACTTCAGTGATCTCCCCGCTCGTTTCATCCTTCATAAAATCAACACATTTGACGATATAGCCATTCCTCAGACGGACCTCGCGTCCGGGACCGAGGCGGAAGAATTTTTTGGGCGGGTCCTCCATGAAATCATCCTTCTCAATAAACACCTCTCTGGAAAAAGGGATCTTCCGGGTACCCATGGCAGGATTCTGGGGATGACAGGGAACTTCGAACTCTTCCTCCTTTCCTTCAGGATAATTGTCGATGATCAGCTTGAGGGGCCGCAGGACCCCCATGGCGCGGGGCGCGTTCCTGTCAAGATCCTCGCGGATGCAGAATTCGAGCAGGCCCATGTCGACGCAACTGTCTTTTTTCGCCACCCCCACCCGGTCGCAGAAGTTGCGTATGGATGTGGGGGTATAACCGTGCCGGCGAAATCCTACAATTGTCGGCATGCGCGGATCGTCCCAGCCGCTGACATGTCCTCCCTCCACCAATTCAATCAGGCGGCGCTTGCTCAGCACCGTGTAATTGATATTGAGGCGGGCGAACTCGATCTGCTGGGGATGGCAGGGGACATCGAGCTGGTCCAGAAACCAGTCGTAGAGGGGGCGATGATCCTCGAACTCCAGGGTGCAGATGGAATGGGTAATCAGCTCGAGAGAATCCGAGAGGCCGTGGGTAAAGTCGTACATCGGGTAGATACACCACTCGTCGCCGGTGCGATGGTGCGACTCCTTGCGGATGCGGTACACAACCGGGTCGCGCATATTGAGGTTGGGAGAAGCCATGTCGACCTTCGCCCGAAGAACATGCGTGCCCTCCTCAAACTCCCCGTTCTTCATCCGCTCAAATAAATCCAGGTTCTCTTCCACGCTCCGGTTGCGGTAAGGACTGTCCTTTCCCGGCTCCTTCAAGGTTCCCCGGTATTTCCGCATCTCATCGGCATTCAGAGAGCAGACATAAGCCTTCCCATGCCTGATCAGATCAACAGCAAACTGGTGCAGTTGAGGAAAGTAATCGGAAGCGTGAAACAGGTTCTCCCCCCAGTCGAATCCCAGCCAGCGGACATCACCCTTGATCGAATCCTCGTACTCGACGTCCTCCTTGCATGGATTGGTATCATCAAAGCGGAGATGGCACTTGCCTTTGTAGTCCCGCGCCAGACCGAAGTTGAGGCAGATCGATTTGGCATGGCCGATATGCAGGTAACCGTTCGGCTCGGGGGGAAAGCGAGTCACCACTCGACCATCGTTTTTTCCCTTTTTGAGATCTTCATCAATGATGGTGCGGATGAAGTTGGATGGTTTATTTGCACTTTCTGCCACTTCCTGAGGTTTGTTATTTTCCATATCGCGGCTCTCCCTGTCGTTCAATGTCAAGTTTTCCGACAATTTTCCTGTGCCTCAAATCCCGACCGGTTGAAATTCTTTTTTTTCAACAAAAACCGCGTTAGAACGGCCTTTGAGGCGACGCTGTTTTTATACAACTCCTTGAAAATATTTACCACAAATTCATTTGCCCTCCCCCGATTTTTTTAAAAAGGCCCTCTATTTTAAAAAAGTTTGTCGAAATCTTTTACAAAAGAGCAGAAAATTTTCCGCCCTGAATTATCAAATGATCTAATCATCTTTGTAACAATTTGTTTTTTAAGAGGATTATGTTAGAAAGACGCTAATTATTTTTTGTCGGATTTTTTTACATCGTTTTTAAAAAAGTAATACCAGGATGTTTTATGTAACAATTACAGCATGTTACGCGATGGCACACAACGTGCTAAAAGATATCTAAACTAATGACAGCGGTGTTTGAGTTCGTTTTTAGAAACGTTTTTCTTTGAAATGATTCAAAATAAGGAGGGAAAGTGAAAAGATTTTTAGTATTATTAACGGTTCTGGTATTTTTAGGATTACCTATTTGTGCTTTCGCGATTCCTATCGGCGAGGTGAACATGAGTGTAGTTGGCTCAACGCTTACGTGGTCTAACTACTATGCGGATTATGACGCCACTTTGAATACAGATGATGATGGTATATTTAACAATGGCTTCTATCATGAAGTTTTCTGTACAGAGGACGCCAATCTGGTTTCACCTAGTGACTACAGTATCTGGGAAATTAACAGTGAGTTAAACACTTATGCGGCCAATTTGTTCGAACAGATTGCGGAAGCCACCTGGTATGCCAATTGGTTTTTAAATTCTGATCAATCAGAGGCTTCCAAAAGAATTGCCCAGGTTGCGATTTGGGAGGCAATTGGATTTGCATCTTCAGGTTCCGCCGACGCTCTGGATAGCTCTCTGGCTCTGGTATCTTCGTATGCAAGCGCTACAGACCAGGATAACTATATTTCAGACTGGTATTTGGCTGTCAGCCCCGCAGGTCAAACTATAACCATTCCGGAGCCGGGTCAGAATTACCTGGTAAAAGCACCGGCCCCCGTCCCCGAACCTTCCACCCTCCTGCTTCTCGGTGCCGGACTGATTGGCGTTGGTTTTGCCAGAAAACGGATGAAAAAATAAAATTTCCATTGCGATATATTGGATTTTTAAGGATGTGCTCCGGCACATCCTTTTTTTTTGCTTTTCAACGCTAAAATCAGCTCTGATTTAATCCTCTAAACAGCCGAACCATTTTCCGGGCAAGAGTTTTGCATTTGCTGTTAGATCAAAAAAATTCATTTATTGTAGAAGCAGGGTGGAAATAATGCTTAGTACCGGCCAGGAAATTTCAGATCTTTTTTATTATCTTGCAGATAACGATTTCGAAAGCCTGATTTCATATTTCGAGTTTAAAAACATAGCGGCGGGCGAACTCCTCTGGAAAGAGGGCGACCAGTCGGACCACCTTGCCTTTATCGTCGCCGGAAAAATTAAAATAACCAAGGAAACAGAATTCAAGGGGCGAGAAGTTGTGGTCGGCGTTTTCGGGAGGGGTACTCTGGCTGGAGAACTCTGCATATTGGATGGCCAGCCCCGCGCCACATCAGCCACGGCTATGGAAGGTTCCACACTTCTGCTGCTCAGCAAAAATAATTTTGAAAAAGTGTTGGAAAATAACCCCGAAGCAGGAATCAGGCTCCTGAAAAGCATGCTCCTTGCCGCCTCGAACAGGCTCAGGCAAGCAATCAATCGAACGGCTTCGATGTTTTAACCAGGGCTAACTAAAAAAGCCCCCGGAGGATATTCCTACCGGGGGCTTTCTCTTTTTTAAGTCCGGGTCACTCAGGTGAGTCGTTTAAAACTCCCCTCAGTAAAATTGATGGCTTCCAGATAAGATGAACGCAAGGCCGGTTTCCCATAGCTGGAGTTCTCCAGAGCTTTCCACGCACCGCGCTCATAATCCACAGTAGTCCGCAGGGCTGCTCCGATCTTCCCTTCTCCCGTTACCAGGCCGTTGGCAACCTCATCCGCCAACGGCAGCTGGGTGACAATGTCTTCCATGGGGCGATCCATATAGGCTGTCAGCAAAGAAAGAAGTCCCGTCATAAAAAATGCTGATATGTTTTCATCCCCCTCCCGTTCCGCCAGAGCCTGGCACATCCTGCCCCGAGTCAGGGAGTTTTTCATCAGCTCAATCGGCTTGCCTTCAATTTTGGAAAGCAAAAGAACACTGCTCCATATTTTGAGGGGCTCCAGGCCAAGAAAATTGACAGCCCGCGAAATGGTGTCGACTTTCTGCGTCAAGCCAAGGCCAGCGCTGTTCAGGTAACGCAGCAACCGGAAACAGAGAGTCGCATCCTGCGAAATTATTTTTTCCAGGTCCTTGAGGTCGACATTCGGATCCTGAATTTGAGCCAGAAGCCTCATCAATACAGACTGGCTGGCCGGCAGAGAGCGGCGCGGCATTTCAACCGGCTCGCAATAGAAAAAACCCTGGAAATAATCAAAACCCATTTCATGGCAGGCCTGATACCGTTTCTGTGTCTCGATGTTGTCGGCCAGCAACTTGCCTTTATATTTTCTCATATAATCGACGGTTAATTCCAAATCCGAAAGAGCGCTGGAAGCAACATCCATTTTCAGGACATCAGCCATCCGCATATATTCAGGCATGTCACAACCATTGATACCGGTAAGGGCAATCTTGTGTTTTTTTTCATGAATTGACCTCAGACTTTCCAAAGATGCATTCGATTCTCCGGAACCTGCTAATTTCACCTGAAGAATACTTTTTTCAGGAGGAAGTTTCCATTCACCATCAGGGACAATTTGCGGAGTCGAATCAAGAAACACCTGTCCGCCTGATGCCAAAGTATTGACATCTCCAATCTCAAGTTCATTGAAAACCTGATGACCCTGAGTTATCTTTTGCCGCCCGGGATCTTCGGCCTCTGGCTTCTCTGTTACTATTTCATAACCCATTACCCGAAGGTTGCGATCATAAACAGGTTGGCGGTTAAAAAGCGTTGTTTCCACAATTGACCTCCTGTGGATTATCCATTTCAATATAGATTGATTTTCTCGATATCCTGATTCCGTGGGTTGGGGCCGGGAAAAGAGTGTAAGTGCTTGGCCTGAATAAATGTTCCAAAAATCTGAGACGCACCCAATGGTTCGTCGGTGATTTTTGGAACGTTTTGGCAGGGCAATGACTTGCGCGCTTGCCTGGTCAAAACTCACGGAACCAGGGCCAACAAGATCGAGAGCCCCCAAACCCCTAAAATGATTAAATCCATCGCTCCCTCATACAATCCCAAGGCTGGTTTTAGCGATGGATTCAGCTTTTCTGAGATTTCCTGGAAAAAGTTTTTCTGCGGATACCATGCCAAATTCAGCTGCAGGAATCACAAAAAAGGCCCCGACTTCCTCCAAAAAAATTCTCAGGGGAATCGAGGCCTTACCCTCAACAGAATTAGCCACAGCCTTTCAGTCTTGCTAAGGCTGAAACAAAACAACTGCCATTGGCTTTTTCCTTATTTTTGATTTTTTTTCTAAAAACTCAATATCACTTGGAAATTAATTATTTTCCCTGGCAGCACTGCCTTCAGCGGCTTTTTTCAATCATATATACCAATGCCGAAAAAACTTCCTGGTCACTAAGGTCCATATTGCCCCCTCGCGGCGGCATATAGCCGACGGTTCCCTGATAGCCGTTCATGACACTTAGAAAAAGAGTTTCCATGCCTTTATCAATTTTTGGTTTCCATGCCTCGACACTACCCAGCTTGGGGGCTCCCATTAATCCGCTGTCATGACAAACAAAGCAGGCCTGCCTGTAGATTTTCTCGCCCAGAGCCGGGTCGGCTGTGGGAAGGTCTACCTTGGTCTGGCTGTCACCGGAAGAGGAAACACTTTGGTTCTTTCCGGGGCCATCCTCAACCGCACTCGTATCAACTCCCTGCAAACCGAAAAAAACAAGCCCTGATAAAATCAAAATCGTTAATCTCTGAATCTTTTTCATAGTCCCTCCTTCAATCATTTAAAAATCATCTTTCATAACATATCAATTTATCCGGATTTTACAATACGAGATATGCACTCCTGCCCGGTACTTTTAATCGGACTAACCTTGTGAAGCCATCATCATCATGATATTTTAATCGAGTAATAAGATTGCCGATCCGCTTCACTTTAGCGCTCTTATCCAGAGACTTCCCGACTGGGGAAAATATATGCCCAATGAATGAAATTCAATCCATTCTAAAAAAGATTCCGGCCGTTGACCGTGTTCTCGACGAGCCGGTCATCACTTCTTTGCCATCAGCATACCCACGAAGCGTAATTGTGGAGTCCATTCAGGAAACGATAGAAGACTTGCGGCAAAACCTTCTGCAGGACGCCTCCGGAGCGGATAAGTCCGAAACGATCTCACCCGGGAAAGTGGCGAAAAAAGCGGCTCACCTGGTGAAAAAGAAAATGACCCCTTCGCTACATCATGTTCTGAACGCCACAGGGACACTGCTCCATACCAACCTGGGGCGCGCTCCCCTGAGCGATAAAGCGGTTCAGGCTATTCAAAACGTCGCCCGATCCTATTCCAATCTGGAGTTCGATCTTGAAACCGGCAGACGGGGCCACCGCTACAGCCATGTGGATGAGCTTCTCCGCCGCCTCACTGGAGCAGAGAGTGCGGCCGTGGTCAACAACAACGCCGGTGCGGTTCTCATCGCCCTGACGGCCCTTGCCCAAGGGAAAGAAGCCGTCGTCTCGCGGGGAGAGCTGGTAGAAATAGGCGGCAGTTTCCGGGTTCCCGATGTCATGTCGGCGGGCGGCGTGAAAATGAGAGAGGTCGGGACCACCAACAAAACCCACCTGAAAGATTACCAGCAGGCCATCAACAAAGAAACCGGTTTGTTCCTCAAGGTCCACACAAGCAACTTCAGGATTGTTGGATTCAGCGAAGAGGTCTCCACGAAAGAACTGGTGCAATTGGGGAGGGAAAATGGGATTCCCGTTATGGAAGATCTGGGGAGCGGCATGTTGTTTGACCTTTCGGCATACGGAATCCCCAAAGAACCGACGGTCGAAGAAGCCCTGGGAACCGGCATTGATGTCGTGACATTCAGCGGCGACAAACTGCTGGGAGCTCCCCAAGCCGGTATTATTCTCGGTAAAAAGTGGGCCATCGATAAAATTCGCGGTCATCCTATGGCCCGGGCGCTGCGTATCGACAAACTGACCTTGGCCGGACTTGAAACCACCCTTCGACATTACCTTAATCCGAAGGATGCTCTGCAGGAAATACCGGTACTGCGCATGCTTTCCATGTCCTTGGAAAAAACCTGGGAACTCTGCGCCAAACTGGCGGAACTTATCTCCGAGAAATTCGGGCATTTGGTTAAACTGGAGATCGTTCCCGAAATCTCCCGCATCGGCGGCGGCGCCCTGCCCCTGAGCGAACTGCCCGGTTATGCGCTCGCGGTCACTCCGAAAAACATGAGCGTTTCCCGCCTCGCTGAACGCCTTCACCACACCAAGCCACCGGTCATCGGCCGGCTTCATGAAAACCGCCTGTTACTCAATCCGCGAACCCTGTCCCAAAATGAGGAATATCTGCTGGTCGATTCACTGACTGCCGCCCTCTCAGACCAGGACGCCAGCGATGACCTCTAAACCCGATTCCCACCTCATCATCGGCACCGCCGGGCACGTCGACCACGGCAAGACCGAATTGATCAAGGCGCTCACCGGCGTCGATACCGACCGTCTGCAAGAAGAAAAGGAGCGTGGCATCACTATCGACCTCGGATTCGCTCCTCTCAAACTTTCCGACGGCCGGATTGCCGGAGTGGTTGATGTCCCCGGCCATGAGCGCTTCATCAGCAATATGCTGGCCGGCATCGGCGGCATCGATCTGGTTCTCCTGGTGGTCGACGTCAATGAAGGGGTCATGCCCCAGACCCGCGAGCATCTGCAGATACTCGAACTGCTTCGGATTCAGCGCGGAGTGATTGTGCTGACCAAGTGCGACCTGGCGGAAAAAGACTGGATCGACCTGGTGGAAGCCGAAGTCCGGGAGAAAACCGCAAACACTTTTCTGAAAGACGCCCCCCTGGTCCGGGTTTCCGCCGTTACCCGGGAAGGACTTCCGGAACTTGTGACAACCATCCAGGAGCAGGCAACGGCTCTGGAACCCAAAGATGCGGCCGGACCTTTCCGCCTTCCGGTGGACCGCCATTTTACCATGAGCGGTTTCGGCACGATCATCACCGGCACCGCACTTTCCGGAACGGTCCGGGTGGGAGACATGATGGAATTCCTGCCGCTGCTTCAACAATTCCGCGTCCGTGAAATCCAGGTACATGGCGCCAAAGTGGAAGCGGCCTGCGCCGGCCAGCGCATCGCCCTTAACCTCGCTGGGCTCGATCGGTCCCAGATCAAAAGAGGTTCTGTTATCGGCACGCCGGGCATTTTTGAAATGACCGAACGGGTGGATGCTCGTCTCAGCCTGTTGAAGGATGCTCCCCGGCCTCTCAAGTTCCGTGACCCGGTCCATTTCTATCTCGGCACCGCCCGGGTTGTGGGGATTGTCGCTCTTCTCGACTGCGATCAGATGGCACCTGGGGAAAGCGCTCTGGTGCAAATCCACCTTGACCGTCCGCTGGTGGCCCACCGCCAGGACCTCTTCATCATCCGCTCCTACTCCCCCATGACCACTATCGGCGGCGGGGTGATAATCGACTCAAACCCGACCAGGCACAAACGTTTCCGGGATGAGGTCATCCACGAACTCAGGGAGCTGGAATCGGGCGAACGCTCGTTTTTGCTGCAGAAAATCACGGAGCATCAGTGTGTCAAGCTGAAAGAGATCGAGATGATTTCCGGGATGAGCCGGGACCGGATTGCAGAACACCTCGAAGCCCTGGAAAACGATGAAAAGCTAATAAAACTTGCAGATCAGTGGGCAACTGCGGAATCGGTCCGGTCCTGGAATTACCTCCTTGTCGAAAAAACCGGAGATTTCCACCGCAACAATCCTCTCCTGCCCGGGATTTCCCGCGCCGCCCTCAAGGGATTCCTACCGGGCCGACTCTC
This sequence comes from Desulfuromonadales bacterium, assembly GCA_963665915.2. Lineage (GTDB taxonomy): Bacteria > Desulfobacterota > Desulfuromonadia > Desulfuromonadales > JAAYDE01 > JAFGRU01. The sequence continues at coordinate 2,766 of CAXXSG010000011.1, read as the reverse complement.
ACAAAAAGCTTTTGATCAGGTTCTCCAGAAAAAGATGGAAGAAAGTCAGCTTACTCTCCAGGATGATACGGTCCACCTTTCCGATTTCAAAGCCAGACCGTCGGAAGAGCAGATGCGGAGTATCGAAAAAATCGAAAAAACCTACCTGGAGCTCGGGTTGAACGCAAAAAACAACCGGGAAATGGTCAGCCGGATCGGGCTCAGTCTCCAGCAGATGGAAGCCTGTTTTGCCTGGCTTTTTTCGCAGAAAATACTGATTAAATTGAATGAGGAGTCCTATCTTCACATGGAAGCCTACCGCAAAGCACTTCAGGCACTGCATGATCATTTCAGCCGCAAGGAAACCCTGACGCTGGCTGAATTCCGCGACCTGCTCGGGAGTTCCCGCAAACAGGTCCAGGCTCTCCTGGAATATTTCGACGCATTGAAATACACTCTGCGTAAAGACGATTACCGAGTTTCCTGGAAACTCCCCCCAAAGTAGCCCCGGAAACCGCATATCATTAACCCTTAAAACGAGGAATTCGTGGCTGACGAAAAGAAACACCTCACGCAATTAGCCAAAAGCGCCGGTTGAGCTGCCAAGCTGGGTCCTGAAACCCTGGCACAGGTTCTGTGCCGCTTACCGGAAAGCAAGGATCCCAACCTCTTGTCTCAAGGGATACCTTTTGCCGATGCGGGAATTTACCGCCTTACGGAGGAGTGCGCCCTGGTGCAATCGGTCGATTTCTTCACCCCGGTGGTAGATGATCCTTACCTTTTCGGCCAGATTGCAGCGGCCAATGCCCTTTCCGATGTCTACGCCGTGGGCGGAAAACCCCTGACCGCCCTCAACCTGGTCTCTTTCCCTTCCTGTATGCTGGATAACGAAGTACTCGCAGCCATCCTTCTGGGTGGAGCGGAAAAAGTGGCTGAAGCCGGAGCAGTGATCGTCGGCGGCCATTCGATTGAGGACGAAGAACCCAAATATGGAATCGCCGTTACCGGCATCGTGAATCCCCATAAAATGGTGAGTACCGTGGGCTGTCAATCTGGGGATATACTGGTGCTGACCAAGCCCCTCGGCACCGGCCTTTTGACCACAGCACTAAAAAGGGAAATTCTTTCGGAGACAGATATCGACGCTGCGATCAAGGGGATGGCCAGCCTCAACGACAAAGCAGCAACCGCCATGATGGAAGTGGGTGTTTCCGCCAGTACGGACGTTACCGGCTTCGCCCTGATGGGACATGCCCTGGAAATGGCCGAGGCCAGCAATGTCTGCCTGGTTTTCAAAGCCGCTGCTCTGCCGGCCTATCCCCGAGCCATGGAAATGGCGAAAAAGGGAACGGTTCCCGGCGGAAGTTTCCGCAATCGCACCTTTTATCTGCCCCGCGTGGATGGGGCCGACGACCTCGCTCCCGAAATCATGAATCTTTTTGCCGATCCCCAGACATCAGGAGGATTGCTGATCGCTGTATCTTCCGGAAAAGTGAGCAAGCTGGTCAATAAGCTCAAAGCCAGCGGAACCGGGGCTTTTGTGATCGGAGGGGTGGAGAAAGAACCGGGGGGAAGGATCAGGATAGGCTAGTCCCCAATCTTCGATCGCTTGCGGACCATACCGGGAGAAAAAACAGGTTGTTTTTTCAAAAAGGAAGATTAAATTGGTTTTCAGGCAAAAAGTTACCTCGGGACGTGCCCTTCTGCTGCACTTGGATGGAGAGGATATTGGCTCCATTGATCAACTGCCTAAATTTTTTTCAACAATTCAGGAGGAAAGAATGGGAGAAAAAAAACAGATCTTCGACGAATGGTCCGATAAATACGAACAATGGTTTAAAACACCTCTCGGGCGGATTGTCCGGAAAACCGAGCTGAATCTGCTCCTGGAGTCCCTCGCCCCCCAGCCTGACGAAACCATTCTCGACGCCGGCTGCGGCACCGGGATTTTCACCACCGATTTCCTCGAAAAAGGGCCCAAGGGTCGTGGGTATGGACATTTCTCCCAAAATGCTTGAGGTCGCCGCCCACAAGGCCGGTGAGCTCAATTTCCTGCCTGTAAAAGGAAACATCCTTGACCTCCCCTTCCTCGACAACTACTTCGACAAGGTTATCTCCAACACCGCCATCGAATTCATCGCTGACGGTGAAAAAGCACTCCGCGAACTTTACCGCGTGCTCAAGCCGGGCGGCACACTGGTCATCGCCACCCTCAACCGCCTCTCCCCATGGGCCGAAGAACGCACCGACCGCGCCAAACGCGGCGAAACCGATCTCTACGACAAGGCCTACTTCCGCTCCCCACAGGAACTGTTAGCGCTGCTCTCGGTCCCCGGCGAATTCAAAACCGTCGTACATTTCTTTAAGGATGAAAATCCGGAAAAAGCAACAGTACTTGAGAAAGAGGGGATTGAAGCGAATCTCGATACGGGGGCGTTTCTGGTGGCCAAGTGGGTCAAAACCGGAATAACCCGATTGAACTATATACACCTGCGAAGTTCTAAAAAAACGAAAAGGGGGCAAAACTTCAAGAAAAAGTTCTGCCCCCTTTTCGCTGCACAGCTTTTATGGTGCACAAATAACCAGGGATAAACTCATCTTTTGATCGTCAGCTGCCAGGGGTTTTTGCGACTCAGGATTTAATCAACCGCTTCATGGTCTTCTTAATCCTTGCTGCAGCCATTGGCATTAACCTGCCTTTTTCCTTCAGAATGCGAACAAACATTAACCCCTTGTTGCGCGGGGGCTTAGGCCTTTTGGGGGCGCTCGACCAGGTGCAAAGCATTC
>CAXXSG010000010.1:0-130434 GCA_963665915.2 Desulfuromonadales bacterium | reverse complement strand
TACCAAATTTCTCGGCCACCGAACTGCTCAACGAAAGCGTTTCCTCTGCCGAATGCCGCTCCGGCATCTCCAGCCCGAAAACCCGGGCGGAGCCCAGCGCTTTGACGGCAAGTGCAGCCGTCAGGCTACTGTCGATCCCTCCGGATAACCCGAGGACCAGTCCCCGGCGTTTGATCCTGGTTCTCATCAGAGAACGCAGGTTTGCAGCAATACGATTCACTTCCTGTTCGGAGTCGATACAGAGAACATCTTTGGAAAAAGGTACCATTTGTTTATCCTCGTTGCCTGTTTAAAGACCAAAAACCAATTATCAGGGATTCATGGGATAAAGGGGATTAAACCTGAAACCTTGGGGTTAAAACCCTAAAAACCAAAAACAGTCTAACAGGGGCGCCCACGACGAGGGATAAAAGGATATATCCCTACCTAATGCCCTTGGTTTAATTCAAAAGCCTTATCCCATCCATCCCCCACATCCCTGTAAATATTGCTTTTGTTTCTCTTTGCGCCTTTGCATGGACCAGGTTTTTATCGTTTAACAGGACGCAAAATCCTGGCCAGATGCTCCCGAGTCCCGATTTTTTCTTATAATTTTGGTCGGCTTTGCAGGAACTATCTCCCGACCTGGAAAATTTTCCACAAACTGTTCATGAATCAGCTGGGTCGAAAGGATACCGACAATCGCCATGTTATGGGTTTCGCTGGCAGGAGCCTGGCCCTGCTGCAGATACTTTTCAAACAGATTCATCACTTTTTTGACATTAAAAATGCCCATCCTGCCCAATCGGTCGAGACAGAGAAGGTCGCCAACCTTCTCCGGGCCGTCTTGGAAAAAGGCCGGGCCGATAGGCGCACGGTAAGGCTGCTTGGGTCGATTCCGGATACTATCGGGGACCTGACCACTATAGGCTTTTTTCAGCAGGAATTTTTCCTTCAGCCCCGGCATTTTCCAGTGATGAGGCAGTTTTGCCGCAAAATCGATGACTCGGTAGTCCAGGAAGGGGAGTCGCAACTCGATAGAGTTAGCCATGGCAACCCGGTCGCCCTGAGAGGACAACAGGTAATTCGACAGAAAAACATCCATCTCCAGCCACTGAGCCCGGGAAAAAATATCCCGTTGCGCGAAATCAGCTGGAATCCGATCACTCAGACCAGCGAGGGGGTCAAACCCGGCCAGCTCGGCCAGAACAGAATGATGGAAAAACGTGTTGCTTTTCCCGGTATTCTCCCAACGCTTGCGATGAGAGATGAAAGGATCGCGCAACTCCGCCTCGGATACTGAAAAAAACTTCTGCAGAAAAGCCTTGCCCCGAGAAGGATTTTGAAAAATATAGGGATAGAGACGCTCAATCAGGCGGGGCCGCCAACTCGACTGAGGCTGCTGCCCCCAGAACCATCTGACCTTGGCTTCCTTGAATATGTTGTATCCGCCGAACACCTCATCCGCCCCTTCACCCGTCAGGACCACCTTGAATCGGTTTTCCCTGACCAGTTTTGAGAGAAGGAAAAGAGGGACGGGTCCAGTCCGCAATAGAGGCTTTTCACAATGCCAGACAACTTCCGGAAAATTATCTCTCACCTCCCGATTCGAGATGGTCGTCTGATGGTGGTCTGTTCCAAGGAAGGCAACCATCTCCGCCTGATAGCCCGCTTCGTCAAAGGTGCTTTCTTCAAACCCCAGGGAAAAGGTCTTGAGATGATTGTTAAAGTTTCTGGCGATGACCGAGGTAATGATTGAGGAGTCCAAGCCCCCGCTGAGGTAGGCGCCAACCGGGACATCGGCCCGCAGACGCAGACGGATGGCATCCTTGAGCAGAGCACCGAGTTCCTCCACGGCCTCCTCCCGCGTCCCCTGCCATTGCTGAGCGGCCGGGTAGTGGGGAATCGTCCAGAAAGGCTTCTGCCCTGTAGGGCCGTCTCCGCTCCTGACAACCATGTAATGTCCGGGGCACAGCTCCTCGATCCCTTGAAAGACCGTTCGGGAACCGATGGTCGTCCAGCAGGTGAAAACCTGGGATAAGGACTGGACATCCAGCGCCCTTGGAATACGGGAATCCATGAAAAGGGCCTTGATCTCGGAAGCAAAATGGAAGCGGCCATTCTGAAAAGTGTAGTGGAGCGGGCGGATGCCCACCCGGTCCCGCGCAAGAAAAAGCTCCTTTTTTCGGGAATCCCAGATGCCAAAAGCAAATTGCCCGTTAAGCTCATTTAAGCAAGCCGGGCCCAGATCTTCATACAGATGAAGAATGACCTCGGTATCTGTTTCCGTTTTAAACTGATGCCCCTTTTTCTTAAGATCCTGCCGTAGTTCGATGTAGTTGAATATTTCTCCATTATAGGTAATCCAAAGGGTCTCATCTTCGTTGCAGATGGGCTGAATCCCTCCATCCACACCAATGATGCTCAATCTGGCATGCCCCAGGCTGATATCCTGATCAATATAGATACCGCTTTCATCGGGGCCCCGATGCTGAAGCATGGAAATCATCCGGGCCATGAGATCTTCCTGAAGAAGCTCATTGGAATTAACATTTAAAATGCCGGCAATACCACACATAAAACTTATTACCTCTGAAAAATTTCCCGGTTTCAGTTTCTGCTTAAAAAGCAAATTATCAGGGATTCATGGGATAAATGGGATAGACCTTAAAACCCTGAATTTTGGTTATAACCAAAAAGTCTGGTGTTTGATTTCACAAGCCTTATCCCATGCATCCCATTCATCTCTGTAAATACTGTTTTTGTCCTTCTTGGCATTCTTGCATGAAACAAATTTTACCGCAGAGTACGCTGAGATCGCTGAAGAAACCTTTTAAAATCACAAACAGACGAACAGGGATAAACAAGATAAAGGGGATAATTCTTAAAACCCTTTTTTTGGTTTAAACCAAAGATCCTTATCCCATCCATCCCCTGCATCTCTGTAAAAATTGCTTATGTCTGTGTGGGTCCGTGGCAAACGGCTTTTCAACCACCACTTTCCCCTTCAACACCGATGAGCGTTCGATCCAGGGAGGTAAACGAAAAATCATTCAGAAGCCTGCGAAAACGATTTTCGGTCCTGTGCAAGTTGAGATAGTGCCGAAAACGGCTTTTCAATCCAGCTCCAGCCATGCGCGGCTGATCTGGGTCCAGTTCCCAGGGGTGCAGGTAAAAGACAAACGGCTGATCTTCTAAATGGTTAATCCGCCGCAAGCCCCAACGGGTCATCTCATAGGGGAAGAGGCGGAAGTATCCTCCGCCCGCTATCGGAATGCTCTTACCCAAAAGCTTTAATGTCGTTATGGGGATTTCGAACAGGCGACTACTCTGGTTGTCCGTTTTATTTCGGTCACCGACGACTTCCGGCGCCCATTGGCTGTCTTTTTGCCGGATGACATGGAAGGGGAAACGAGGCCAATCCGGAATTCCATATAAATCATGCCGCACCGGAAAAACACTGGAATCATAACGATAGCCTGCTTCAGCCAATTCATCGTAGGCCCAAAGCGACTCCAGCGATATGGAATAGCTGGGCGCCCGGTATCCCTGCACTGCAACACCGGAGATATCTTCAAGCAAAGCTTTGCTGCTACGGATGTCCTCGCGAAAGACCTGGCGGTCCTGGGTTGTCACCCGACGATGGCCAAACCCATGGCTGGCAACTTCATGCCCCTGGTTGCTGATTTTTCGCACCAAGTCAGGAAAGTGCTGCGCAACCCAGCCGAGCACGAAAAAAGTTGCTTTGACATCGAATTCTTCAAGAATGCTCAGAATTTTCTCAGTGTTGCGGTCCACCCGATATTCGCATTTTTCCCAAACCTCCGGCGGCGAAACTTTCTCGAAAGCGGACACCTGGAAATAATCTTCGACATCAATGCTTAAGTAATTGGTAATGGTCATTGGTCAGTTCTTCTTTTAACCGCTAAAAACGCCAAGATCGCTGAGAAAACCTTTGGGCTAAAACCAATCTTCAAAAATCGAAAGCAGACTAACAGGGATTCAGGGGATAAATGGGATAGAAACCTTAAAACCTTGAATTTTGGTTAAACCAAAAAGTCTTTAAAATTTCAAAAGCCTTATCCCATCCATCCCCTGCATCCCTGTAAAAATTGTTTTTGTCCTTCTTGGCATTCTTGCATGAAACAAATTTTACCGCAGAGTACGCTGAGATCGCTGAGGGAACCTTTTAAAATCACAAACAGACGAACAGGGATAAACTAGGTAAAGGGGATAATTCTTAAAACCCTTTTTTTGGTTTAAACCAAAGATCCTTATCCCATCCATCCCCTGCATCCCTGTAAAAATTGCCTCTGTCTTTCTTTGCGCTCTTTGCGTGAAACAGATTTTACCGCAGAGTACGCCGAGAGAACCTTTTACTTCATGGGTTTGATCCAAGCCTGATTTTTTTTTTACTTCTCTTTGCGTTCTTGGCGACTTTGCGTGAGAATGCTTTCTGTCCGTGTGGGGCCGTGCTGAGAACCAAGGCTTGTCCTTTCAGCCGCCCCCAAATATCCACCGCAGCCCTTTTTTTCTGCTCTTTACTTCGGGCTCATGAGTTTCCGCTTTTTCTTGGGGCTGACTTGGTAAAGATTCCTTGGCTTCGGGCGATTCAACGTTTTTCTCCAACTGGCTGAGGCCCTTGCGTAAAAATAGAAAGCCCGCACGATTTTTTTCTTCTATTTCAGACAACTTTTCCTTAATGGCAGGTACCTGGCCCAGAAAATGGTCCTGCTTGACCAGCAACACTTCCAGAGACTTTTGTATTTTCCGGAGACACTCCAGCTGTTGTTCAAAAATTTGCGGCGTCCCGTCCTGGCCCCTCCAAAAGCGGGGGTTGTTGGCTGCCAGCAATTCATGGTCAACCGGTTCAGTCCTCAAGGCTACATCCCCAACAACCTCTTGAACAAGCTCAACCGACATTTCTTTGGTTTTTTCGGCGAAAGCCGAGAGAAGCAGAAAATCACAAAAAATATTCACGAGCCTGGGTATGCCCTGACTGTATTGATAAATCACATCGAAGGTGCCGGGCAGAAAGGAAACAGCCTCCCGGTTTCCAGCCACATCAAGGCGATGAAAAACATACTCCTCCATTTCCTGCTGGTTCAAAGGGGTGATATGGCAGGCTATATTGATTCGCTGGCGCAACTGCTCGAGTTCCGGAAACGAAATCATCTTTTTTAGCTCCGGTTGCCCCACGAGAACAATCTGGACCAGCTTGGAAGTAGCTGTCTCAAGATTTGAAAGAAGCCTTATTTCTTCCAGGTTTTCCATGGAAAGGTTCTGGGCTTCATCAATGATGATAATCGGCTGAATGTCTTTTGAATATTGTTCGATCAAGTAATCATTCAAATCTCTTAACAGGGCCACTTTTCCCTTGCCCTCAAAATCCAGCCCAAACTCTTCATTGATCATGCCGATCAGCTGCTCGGAAGTCACCCGCGTGTTGAAGACCAGAGCAAGAGAGGTCTTTGAATCCATGCGGCTTATAATTTCGCGAATAGTGGTCGTCTTTCCAGAGCCAATTTCGCCACTCAACAAAATAAAGCCTGCTTTTTCCTGCAAACCATATTCGAGGTAACTTATGGCCTTTTGGTGGGACTTGCTCAAAAATAGGAACTGAGGATTTGGCACCAGATCGAAAGGTTTTTGATTAAACCCAAAGTATTCTTCGTACATAAATTGCTTTCTTTGAAAACAGGCTGTTTAGACTGAAGGCCGAAGACTGTCAGGAAAACCTTCAGTCTTCGGCCTTCAGTCTTGACTTTTTTCAGCTTCAGCTTTAAGTCTTCTTACCTTCAACCTATCTATTTTTTCAAGGCTCGAATCAAGCCGTTCAAAACTTTCTCAGTTTCAATAATCTTCGTTAATTGCCACAGACACACACGGACAAAATCAATGCTCTAAGAACAAATTGTCAGGGATACATGGGATTAAAGGGATAGAATCTAAATGTCTTTGGGGTAAAAACCAATAAGCCTTATCCCATGCATCCCATTCATCTCTGTTAATTTTGCTTTTGTCTGTCTTTGCGGCTTTGCGTGAGACAGATTTTAACCAGCGAATACACTGAAAAAACTTGTCATTTGGCACTGATAATTGGTCACTTGTTACTCGTCACTGATCACTAGCCACGAGTGTTTTAGAATTCCATCCTTGCCGAAAGGAAGGTGATGTTATTTGTGTAACCTTCATCATCGATATTGGAATCTCTTTCACGGAAAGACTGGGAAAGTAAAAAGGTAATGTACCTTGTCACATATTCCAAGGAAGCTCTGGCGCCATATTCATCAACCTCTTCATCGTCAGGCTCATATTCAGAATACGTGTAACTCCCTGAAGCAAGTAGAGACAACCGAGACCCAAATGGGATGGTGGCGGTCAGAACGCCTCCGGTTGACTCATCCTCCTCATCGACTTCCTCTCTTGTCACTCTATCATTAAACACCTCGAGGCTGACCGGTATTTTGCCGAGATAACTCAACAGCAAGCTTGCTCTTTTTCTCTCCTCTAAACCATCTTCCACCGAGCTCTCAAAATCTTCTGAGTAATCCAGTCTTGCGGAAAAAAGAACGCTGGGAAAGTATTCAATCCCAAGCCCCCACAAGGTACCATCCGTACCATCCCTTTCATCGTAGTCAATCCAGACCAGCCCCCCCCTGCCGTTCAGGCGCAATTGAGAGCTTAACTCATAAACAACGGTGACAAATACGTCCTGCCTTTCGAAATCATCCGAAACGGTATCCCCACCTATCTCGCTGGAAGATCCGTTGAAATCTTCAAAGCGATACCCCAGAGAGGTTGAAAACCTCCTCGAAAAGGTTTTTATGAGTTCTACCCCGGCCTGGTTGCTTACCGAGTCATCTCCTTCATCGGCAACGTAATCACGACCTTCCAGGAGATAATCAAAAACCACTTCATATGTTGGTATTTTTCGGAAATGGTACTGGGGATTAATAATGTATCGGTATAAAATTGTTCTATTTTCCGAACCGTCATCGTCCGCTGTAGGTTCACTTTCATCAACTGTGACACTGCTTATTTCACCAAGCAGGCTGATGGTAAAATTCCTATCCGGAAAAATTTCGGCCGTAGCCAACCCTCTTTGAATATCCTTAAAATCGGTTTCATCTTCGTCGGTGTTGGAAGCATATTTTCTGAATAGCAGGCTGTAATCCACATCCAGAAGAAGCTCTTTTGCACGATAGTTGAGAAGTAAACCCGGGGCAACGGTCGTGATAAAATCATCTTCCTCGTCCTCAGCATCCAAGTCAATATTGTCGTTATACTCCTCGGAGAGGGTCAGTCTGGGATGGATTTCAAAAGCGGCAAATCCCGAAACCGGAATCAGCAACAGGACAGCTAAAAATATCAGCCCGACACCTGAAAACAACCTGTTCATAACCCCTCCCAAAATATGGCAATTGTGAGTAAAAACTTTTACCGCCAATCACGCTGAGATCGCTGAGAAAAACCTGGCCAATAACGTTAAAGTCAAAACCAGCCTAACAGGGAGACATGGGATAAAGGGGATTAAACTTTAAAACCTTGGGGGTAAAGTATTTAAAACCAAAAAGTCTGGTGTTTGATTTCATAAGCCTTATCCCCCCATCCCTGTAAATAATGCCTTTTGATTCTCTTTGCGTTTTTGGCGGCTTTGCGTGAGACGAATTTTACCGCAGAGCACGCGGAGAACGCTGAGAAAACCTTTAAAAATCAAAATTTGACTAACAGAGATAACCAAAATAAAGGAGACAATCCTTAAAACCCTTTTTTTGGTTTTAACCAAAGATCCTTATCCCATCCATCCCCTTCATCCCTGTAAATACTGTTTTTGTCCTTCTTTGCGCTCTTTGCGGCTTTGCGTGAGACGAATTTAAAAACTTTTCTCTCGCCCGTTCGCTGCACTCACTCAAGACACCAAGAAACCTCTTGATTCAGGGTTTTGATTTCAAACCTAAACCCGATTTTGCTTTTGTCTTCCTTTGCGCTCTTTGCGTACTCGGCGGTAAATAAGATGACCCTTCACATTACACCTGTTATGGATTTCCCCCACCTTTAACCTTATTACTAATAATACGAATAATAATCATTATCTTTCTTGGAGACAAAGTGAGAGTCATTGTACACAACACCTAAAATGTTGTTGTTTTTTTTCAAACTATCCAGCGCCATTTTAACCTGGTGGCTCTTGGCCCGGCCTTCTCTAACAATAAAAACAATGCCGTCCATAAAGGATGCCAAAGAAAATGACTCGGCAAAGGATAACACCGGGGTAGTATCAAAAAGCACATATCGATCAGGATAGCGTTTTTTCAGCTCCTGAACCATTTCTTTCATCCGCTTGGAAGAAAGCAACTCTGCGGGATTGGCGACAGGGCTGCCCGCCGGTAAAATAACCAGCTTTCCAATCCCCGTTTTTACCAGAACATCCTCCAGGGGCACATCCTGCGTCAGACATTCAACTAAACCTGCCTGAGGTTTCAGACCCAGATACTCATGCACGGAGGGCTGCCTTAAATCCGCATCCACCACCAGCACGGTATGGTCCAGTTCCTGGGCCAGGCTTATTGCCAGATTAAGCACCGTCAAAGTTTTCCCCTCACCACTCATGGTGCTTGTGAACATCAGGGTGTTGAGAAACTTTTCTTTATCGGTCATCTGAACGATCACCGACTTCAATTTCTTATATTCTTCAATGATATAGCTTGTTTTTTCCTGATTAATAAGGAGAAGCGGGTTGGGTGCATTGAGGGGCTCAACCTGCAAAAGCCTATCACCCGGATGAGACTCTTTAACAAGTTCGGGCTTGCCTTCGGAGAGCGGCTCAATCTGCCGAGATTTAACCGCTTTTTGAATGGCTTTTTCTAAACGACTCATTAGCTTTTTCCCTCGTCATTCCGACCCAAGTCACATAAGAACAAACTGTAATTTTTTCGAACTGCCAAATTGACAATTTTAAAACCAGTTCAAAGTGATTACCTCAGGACTTCAAAAACCAAGACACAGACAATACATGAGAAATAAAGCCCTGAAGCAATAAAAATTTTTCTGTCCCGTAGCTGGGCAGCACGCTCCTGAACGGAAGTTGAAATACGAGGAATAACTGCAAGAACCTCAAAATTCAACTCTTGTATTTGCCGCACTTCCTTAACGGAACTATCCAACATTTCCAAAAGGATAACAATACCCAGCCCCCCTCCAAAGCCTGCGACTATTGCCAGAAGAATCATCCTGACCATTTTCGGAGAAACCGGGTTCTCTGGGAAAACCGCCGGATCCACAACCCTGAAGGTAGTTGTTTTATCACCGATTTCCATTTGCTTTGAGACTTCAGACTGACCCATGCGGGCCAACAAATCTTGATAAATCCTGCGATAGGAATCCCTTTCCTGGATCATCATACCAAGCTTTTTGGTGTTCTCTGGAATAAATTTCAATTCTTTCTCTTTTTCAAGAATCATATTCTGCAAACGCGCTTGTCTCGCCTTCAAAGCACTTATCTCAGTCGCGGCGTTCAACATGGCCTGTCTCGTTTCCTGATAAACCGGGTTGGTCGACCGAGTCTCCAGGCTGGAGGGGGAAGGTCCAACACCTTTCCCTTCTTTTAAATTCCTTTTAAGCGCCTCTAACTCCGCTTTCAGCTTGATCACTTCCGGATAATTCTCCGTATAAGAGACCATAAGATATTTTATTCGCGCCTCCAACACTTCAAGCCGGTTTGCTCGCTCTCCCTCACTAAAAAGGGATATTTCAGGGCTGATTGTTCTCAGCTGTTTGGCGAGCTCGTTTTTCCGGGCGGATTGCGTCTCGATTTCAAGGTTGTTGTCATCAATCTGGCGGTTATAATCTCTGATATTAGCAATTATTGCGGGCTCATCCAGCGACAGAAAAACGCTCTCCTGGTTCCGGAATTTAATAATTCGATCTTCCGCTTTATCCAGCTTATCTTTGAAAACCACTAATTGCTCTTCCAGGAAGCGGTTTGCCCCGTAAGTTTCCTCGCGGCTTGAAGAGGAACTCTGCTCCAGGTATTTTTGGACAAGCGTATTAATATATTTCTGCGCAAAATGTGGATCACGGTCTTCAATCGAAAGGATAAAAAGGTCCTCCCTTCGCTGGGTCAACTGGGTCCTACTTTGAAGTGAAGTTACATAAGCCTGCAAAGCCCCGTCGGTCTTGAATTTTGCATCGACATCCAACTCTTTAAGGACTTCTGTAATCAATCCGCGGCTGAGCAAAGCATAGCGAAGAACCCGGATCTTTTCTTCCATGTCCTGCGTAACGACAAGCCCCCGAACAAGATCCTCAATGACGCTTGTTTCAATAAATACCGTACTGTCCGCCTTATATTTCTTCGGAATGAAATAACACCCAATGACCAGCACGGTCATTAGGGCAAAGGAAACCAGAAAAAAAAGGCTTTTCCGTTTATTTATAATAAAAAGATAGCGAAATATTTGATCTAAATTATTTTCCATTTTTTAGGTATTTAGTCTGAAGGCTGAAGACTGTTGGCGCAAGGGGTTTAATCCGAAGGCTGAAGGCCGATTGAAAACCTAAAAGTCTTCAGTCTTAATAGTCTTCAACCTGCCTCACCTTTTTTCTTCCGTCTTTGACCTCAGCTTTTCCTTTCAGTCTTAGTTCTTCCGGCTTTTCTTCTTTGCGTCCTCTGCGTCCTTTGCGGTAAAAGCTATTTCCTTCCGTCTTCGACCGCAGCTTTTCGTTTCAGTCTCAGTTCTTCCAGCTTTTCTTCTTTGCGTCCTCTGCGTCCTTTGCGGTAAAAGCTTTTTCCTTCAGCCTGAAGGTCTTCAACCTGAGTTTAAAACAACCCTTCTTCCACCATAATATAATCCCCCGGCCTGAGGAAAATGTTCATGGCGGAATCCTTGCCTTTCATGACCTCCTTGAGACGAACTTTTATTCTATCCTCGCCTCGAAGAATTGTAACACTATTCAATTTGGCAAACTCGGTAAAACCACCGGCCTCCAGAATCGCATCCAGTACTTTTATCCCTTCACGGTAAAAAATATAGGTAGGCTGATTCACTGCACCGACAACATATATCTTATTATGTTCGTTGGTCGGAAGAAAAACTATATCGTCAGCTTGCAATTCAACGTCTTGGGAAAAATCTCCTTTTACGAAAAGACGATAGAAGTCCGTTTCTATTTTCCCCCCTTTTCGCATTATATAGGAACGTTTCAAATCAGCATTCTCCAGATTTTCAAATCTGCATAGAAACTTAAAAAGCATGGTTTTCCCCGGCATCTCAACAACTTCAGAAGGAACCCCGCCCCCGGAAACATAAATTCGGTTGTTTGTGATCTGGGAAACGGTAACGGTCACAATCGGTTGCTGAACATATCTTCTTAAAACCTTGCTGATATTTTTACTCAAACCGGTGGGCGTCTGTCCAGACGCCTTGACATCTCCAGCGGCAGGCAAAGTGATCTTGCCGTCGGGACGAACCGTTACCTGGACGCTAAGTTCGGGCTCTCCCCACACGGAAACGCCAAGAACATCCCCTTCTCCGATAATGTAATCTTCAGCAAAAACCTGAGAACACATCAAAAGAAACAAGCTGAAAAAAGCAACAGCAAAATATTTCATTTTCATTTATCTACCTCCTCTTCCAAAAGAAACAACTTTGATTGTCTCCAATATGATAAAAAAATCAAGTTTTAAGGAGTAGTTTTTGATGTAATAAAGATCATATTTGAGCTTTTCCAAGGAGTCTTCCATGGATGCTCCATAAGGGTACCTGACCTGAGCCCATCCGGTAATTCCCGGCTTTACAGAGTGTCTTTTGGAGTAATAACTGTACTTCTCATTCAGTTTTTCAACAAACTCAGGTCGTTCAGGGCGAGGCCCCACAAAGCTCATGTCACCCCTTAGGACATTGATCAATTGTGGAATTTCATCCAAGCGTGTTTTCCGCAAAAGCTTTCCCATTTTGGTAGCCCTCGGATCATCTTCCTGAGCCCAGACGGCACCTGAAGTCTTTTCGGCATTCTCTCGCATGGTGCGAAATTTATTGAGGAGAAAAGGTCTTTCGTCGACTCCGACCCGAACCTGGCGAAAAAGAATTTTTCCCGGCGAGCCTATTTTTATCAGGATAGCAATAATCGGCATAATGGGAAGAGCAACCAGGAGGCCGAGCAAAGCGAAAATAATATCAAATACCCGTTTATTGAATTTGGTAAACAGCGTAAATGGAGTGACCTTGAAACTGTTGGAAAACAAGAACCAACTTGGGTTTGTCCTTTCAAGCATGAGCTTACCTGTCATCTCTTCAAAAAATGTCGTATTTTCAACCACATCAATCCCGGCAAATTTACAACGGAGCAATTCCCGGACAGGCAAAATCCCCCGTCTCTCGGAAAGGGATACTATTATTTTGGCCGCCTTTTCCTTTTTGGCAACTTCAATCAAGCTGTCTTCCAAGCCCAGGATCTCTCCCTCCGGAACTGTTACCATATCCCCCATGGGCTTAATATAACCTGAGAAAATACAGTCCGGAGCTTTTTCTTGGAGCACCTCCCTCATTTCTAGCGCCATCGGTCCAACCCCAAAAATAAGAACCCGCTTGGCAATGCCGGGAAGCTGCAAAAAGGAATAATAAAATTTATGCCACCAGAACTGGGCAAGCCCGAATAAAAACAATCCTATAACCAAAACATAGCGCCCACCGGTAAGCTGAGGAAAAACATAGTAAAACCAGGAAAGAGCCATAAAAGCCAGAAGCAGGGAAACGCCCAAGCGGAACACTATCTCATGTTTTGCAAATAATTTTTCAAGGTTGTAAAGCTCGGAAAAATAGGTGGTTATAAGCAACACCACAATAAAAATCAGGATTTTCGCGAACTCCTTACCCAAAAACCCATTTCCGGGAAAAGAAACGGCATAAGGTTGCAGCAAAAAACCACAGAAGTACGCAAATGCCGCGAAAAAAAAATCCCCTCCCATCAGGAAAATAGCGTTTCTATTCATAATGACATGCCCCAGCTATTGTTCTGCCACCTTATTCAACAGGTTTTTCGCTTCTTCTTTTTCAGGAAAATCCTTGGACGCAAGCGCTTTACGCAAATACTCAACCGCCCTTTCCTTCTCGCCGGCATTTAAAGCGGCCAAAGCAATATGATATTCAATGGAGGGAGTTCCGGGAAGCAGAGTATTAGCTTTGTCCAAAAGGGTGGATGCTTCCTTGTTTTTCCCCTGCTTCAACAGAACAAACCCTAACGTATCAAGAACGTATGGATTTCCCGGTTCATTGCGATAGGCTCTCATGGCCAGATCAACGGCTTTTTCAAATTCTCCATAATTAACCGCGTAAAGATAGGCCAAGTTATTAAGGGTCGGTGTATGATTCCGGTTCTTTTTGAGGACCTCTTCGTAATACTCTAAGGCTCTTTTTTTCTTGCCAATTTTATCATATATCGAGCCAATGGCGTACATTGCGGGGTAAAAAGCCGGGTTCTTACCCAAAAGCTGTTGATAAATATCCAAAGCCACGTCCGGCTTTTGGAGTTTCGCATAAATGGAACCTATTCCCATCAACAGGTTTGGATTTCCCTGATTGCTTTCCAGACCTTCTTCCAAGGTTCTTAGCGCAGCCTTGAAATTCTTCTGCTGCTCAAAAATCGAGGCCGAAAGTAAAAACCCGTAAGGGGAACCGGGAGCAGATTTGATCACGCTTTGCGCCAGGTCCTCCGCTTTTTTAGTCTCCCCCTGAAGTTGATACATTTTTATCAAAGAGGGATATCCTTTACCGGGGCCGACAGATTCCAGCATCTTAAAAGCGGCCTCCGCTCCGTTAAAATCTTTCTTTTTTAACAGCATCTGGCCCTGCATATTCAGGAATGTAATATTTCGAGGCTCCATTCGCAGACCTTCATCCAAAACCTTTAAAGCTTGATCAGGTTGCCCTTTTTTGTTGTAATAACTTATCAAAGCAACAAACCCGAAGGCATTGTTGGTCTCTTTTGCTCTTTGCAAATAAGCCAAGACCTCCTCATCTTTTTGCTGCATTTCACTAGTAGCAGCCATCCCCATTAATGCTCTTAAATTCGCAGGATCTTTTTCCAAAACCGCCAGGTATTGTTCCCGGGCTTTTTCCAAAGCCCCCTTTTTCCCAAAATAGGATGCAAGATTAAAATAAGGCGGGAAAAAATCCGGTTTGGCCTTTTTTGCTTTTTCAAGGCTGGCCAAGGCTTTTTCCGGTTTGTTTTGAGAAAAATAAGCCAGAGAAAGGTAATTATAAAGAACGGCATCCTGCATTTGGCCGGTTAACCCTTTCTCCAGCGTCTCAATGGCTTTGGAATAATCCTGCTGACGAAGGTAATAGGAAGCCAGGACAATTCTGGTATTCAGAGCCTCCGGAGCCAGCGATACGGCAGTAGCAAGCTGGTCCTCCGCCTCTTCCAAGTTCCCGCTCTTTATGGAAAAAAGCCCTTTCTTGAAATGAGCATCCGCCAGTCGCGGGTCCAGTTCAACAGCTTTATCAAATTCCTCAACAGCTTTTTCAAGTTCTCCTTCCCCCATATAAGCACTTCCAAGGATATTATGGAGCAGGCCGTTAGAAGGGTGTTTTTTGAGCATCTTTTCACACTCAATAATCGTATCTTCGAACCGCTTCTGTTTTAGAAAAGTCATAGCAACCATAACTCTTGGCT
Organism: Desulfuromonadales bacterium; assembly: GCA_963665915.2. Lineage (GTDB taxonomy): Bacteria > Desulfobacterota > Desulfuromonadia > Desulfuromonadales > JAAYDE01 > JAFGRU01. The sequence continues at coordinate 115,779 of CAXXSG010000010.1, read as the reverse complement.
GAAGAAATTCCGGCTGAGAATCAAGAACTTTCTGAAACTGATTGAGGGCAAGCTCAAGTTTTTGAGAATTGTAATAGGAAAGCCCGAGGAAATAATAACCCATCAGGTCAGGTGAAATGCTGAGCGATTTCTGAAGCTGGACAATAGCTTCCTCGTGTTTTTTCTGCGAATAAAGGGAAAGACCTTTCAGAAGGGGTCCTTGAGCAGATTCGGGGGAACGCTTTATTATGTCATCAGCTACCTGATCCCCTTCCGGAACCCTTCCCTGACTGAGCAGAATGCGCCCCTTCATGTACATCGATGTGGTGTCCGATGGGTCGATCTGGCTAAGTTTTTCGTACGCCTTCAAGGCACCATCAATATTTCTGTTAGAAGCTTCAAGCCGGGCCAAAAGGGACCAGGCGGTTTTGTTTTTTTCATGGTCCCGGGTAATCTCAACCAACTTCTGCCGTGCCTCTGTATTCCTTTTTTGTGCGAGCAGAACTCTGACCAGGTTAATACCGGTGTTGGCATTATTTTTCTCCAAATCGAGTGCTGTCCTGAAATGTTTCTCCGCTGTTCCAAAATCTTTTTTTACTGCAAAAGCTCGCCCCAAAAGGTCATAGGCTTCCAAAGTGGCGGCATTTGATCCCAGAAATTTTTCCGCCTCTTTAATCGCGAGATCAGGTCGTTCAGTATAAAGATAAACCTCTCCAAGCTTTAGAGGCAGCTCCGCAAACCCGCCTCCCTGTTTCAATACTTTCAAAAACTCTTTTTCAGCTTTTTCAAACTTTCCGGTATAAAGATAGGCCTCTCCCAGATAATATCGCGCCTCAAAATAGTTGGGATCTTTTTCCAGACAGTTTTTAAGAAGGACAACGGCCCCCCGATAATTTTTTTGCTCGGAAAGCTTAATGCCCTCTTGAAAAAGGCTCTCTTTCGTCTGGTCTGTGCAGCCGAAAACAAGAAGAAAAAAAATAAATAAACAAAGAACTTTTTTAAACAAGGCAAGAACCTCCTAAAACAGCTGAACTAATTTAAGTAACAATCAATAAAAGTATTTTCAGAATTAATGGGTTAAGTCGTCTGGTTTTTACACTCAAAAACCCTCAACCCAAACGGCAATAAAAACTCAAACATCCCGTGAGAATATCACCCGCCACATAGCCAGACAAAGCGAAAGAGTTTCCAACTACCTTAAACTTATAAGAAAAGTGAGCAAGTTTTACACCAATACCACGGGCGCGCCAAAAACTTTCACTTAAATATAATGGAAAGAAACATAATGATACATAAATGCTGGTACATGATATCTTGAATCCAGAAAAAAAATAAGCCATTTCTCGCAAAAAAGCTGCTCTGCCAGTTAGAAGAAGAACTCTCACAGCACGTTTCCGAATATCCAGCTTGATCGAAATCGGCTAAAAACTGCAAAACTATTAAGTCGAAACAGGTTTTATTGTTTTCTCTCGATGTGAATGGGTGGAAGAGCTTTTGTCTGAAGCGGACAAAAGTTTGGGGCATTTGCACTCCCTGTTTAGTCTGCCAGGAAGCAAAATAAGTTATGACTCGCAAAGAATACAGGAAATGTTAAGTTTTTCAACCTGCCTTCAAACTTGAGGAGGCCAGGATTTCCAATTTATTACAGGCACAACCTTGAGTTTTCAAAATATCGTTTTTTCACTAAGGGTGCAAACTTAATTAGATTTTTAAACGGCGCCAACTTAGAGCGGTTTTTTACATCATGAGGATTTTTTTCTTGAGGATGAGAATTTCAAGGGACATGGACGCCTTGGCAACAAGCCTTTGCAGCTCAAAAAGGTAATCTTTCGAATGGGTATTTTCACCATCCACATAAAGAATAGCTACCACGCGACCCAGAATGATCAATGGCACCAGAATGGCCGAATCCTGGAAAGTTCCACCGAAAGAAGAAAGTATCCGGGAGTTTAAAAGAGAAAATGGAACAGGCCCAACATAGCATTTTTTGCTATCTACAAGAGTTTTAAGAACGGAAGCGTCATCTAGCGGGATTTGAACCTCGTCAAAATTATCAACCAGGGCTCCCTCAACATCGGCGACCCACCCCATGGCCAGATCTCCCCTGACCACAAATAATACCGTCCTTTTAAACATCTGAGATGCAAAACGGGTCAGAATGGCAGCGACATCATTCCGACTTGTGACATTCGCCAGCCCTTTTGAAGTTGTTTCTAACGTAAGGATACCATCATCAGAATCCGGAGGTGACGTTTTTGCCTCGGTTTCCACCAACTTCAAGTGGGTTTCTGATTCATTTTTTGTTTCACTCACCTCTGCAGCCGGATGAAAGCCTGAGTCAGGTTGAACTTCAGACACAGCTTCAGCATATCGAATCTTTTTCTGAAGAACTTCCAATTTTTCCTGAGCAGGGCGCATTTCCCTTTGAATTTTATAGTACTTTTTCAGGGCATGAGTCAAACTCAATTCAGGAGTTACGACTGGAAGAATCACAAACCCGGTACGGAAAGCAATTTCATCGATCACTTCCAGATCCGTTGGATTGGCCATCGCAACTGTCAACTTTTTTCTTTCCAGACCAATAGGAACGATTGAATAGCGGGCAGCCAGTTCAGCTGGAATAAGAGATATTACTTCCGAAGGGACGTAGTTCAACTTTTCCGGCTCAATATATGGCAGATTGAATTTCCTGCTCAACATCCGGGCGATATCCTCTTCCTTGACAAAGCCCATCTCGATCAGGTTAATTCCGATTTTTCCAGCGTACAACACCTGATATTTCAGCGCCTCTTCCAACTGGGAAGCGGTGATCATTTTTTCTTTAACAAGGATTTCTCCAAGCTTGAAAGGCATGCAACCTCCTGAAGGATTACAAAATCTCCTCTTGGCATAATGCAAGCACTGAACCAAAACAGGGGGACTGAAGGTCGAAAGACCGAAGACTGAAGGGAAAACTGAAAAAAGTAGCCGGTAAAAGACCGAAGGTCGGAAGACTGAAGGTAAAAGGTTTTTCCTAACCGTCCTCAGTCTTCAGCCTAAACAACCTATTGCTGAAGCGAGGAAATCTGGATCGGAACTTCCGCCTCGAAATAAGTCGCGTACGTTGATTTGATCTTGTTAAACTCGGCCATCAACTCCTTCGGAACCGGAGCGACAGGGGGTGCTTTAACCTTCAAGGGATTGATGGAAGTGCCATTTTTGTACATGCGGAAATCAAGATGAGGGCCTGTGGCCAAACCGGAGGAGCCCACAAAACCGATGGTCTGGCCCTGCGCAACCCGACTCCCGACTTTGACTCCTTTGGCAAAACGACTCATATGGTTATAATGCGTTTCATAAATGCTGTTATGGCGAACGCGGACATAGCGTCCGTTGTACTTGGTGTATCCTTTTCGAGTGACAATGCCTTTCCCGACCGAATGAATGGGAGTGCCTGTCGGGGCCGCATAATCAATAGCACGATGAGGCTTATACCGTTTTAAAATAGGATGGAAGCGGCGATTGGTAAAACCGGAGGAAATTCGGGAAAAAGACAGGGGTGCTTTTAGAAAAGCCTTTCGTACGCTTTTGCCTTTGTCATCAAAATAATCCGGATGGCCATCTTTAACTTTAAACAGAAACGCCTTGAAAATTTCACCGTTATTGTCGAATTCCGCAGCCAGGATGTCTCCGTAACCAAAAAATTCTCCATCGCGGAAACGTTTTTCCACCAGAACCTTGAAAGAATCACCTTCCCGAATATCACGGATAAAATCGATATCCCAGGCAAAAATATCCGCCAGTGAAATCGCCAGATCAGGCCTTTCTCCCGCTTCGTTGATAGCGTTGAAAAGACTCGACAGGATAGTGGTCTGAACCACCTCCTGCTTCAATTCATAAGCGATCGGCGATCGGGCCACCTCAAAACCGTTTTCGGCTTTTTTTATGATGAGCTGGTCCTGATCGTCAATATCATAAATAAATTTATCAAAACTTCCATCGGCAAGATGGATCTGGTAGAGATTCCCCGCCCGAATCCGCGAAAGCGCGAAAATATCTTTACATTTTCGCGCCAGAAGAAGAATCTCCCGAGGTGAGAAAACATCGGAAAAAAGACTGGTGATCGTATCACCGGATTTAATGGCTCCTTCGAGAACCTCCCGCTTGATCTCCGGAACCACAACCTCAGCGATCTTTGATGCCGGCAGGTCTTCAGCCATTTTTTCCGGGGTCACCCGGGCTTCCGAAGCAGAAGGCACCTGCTGACTGGTGAAGATAAAATAGCTGGCCAGAAAGATACCCGCCAAAGCCAGGGAAATGATTTTCCAGTTAAAACGTACGCTTGAGTTTTTTTTGAAGTTCCGAGGAGTTTTAAAATCTATGGTCATATGCGCCTTACCATTCCGGGTGTTTTTGGCAAAAAGCTATCAACCCGGTTTATTCATGAGGCTTTGTCGCGAAACCGGCAAGTGTGCTTCAGATCAAGCCAAGCGCAATGAGTTGCTCCCGCCTGCCATAGCTGTGCGGCGGACAGGCTGCAGGCGTACTTGCAGCAGGTCGAAGAGCAAGGAGCGAGCACGGCTTTGAATGGCGTGCGCACGGTTGCAACAGAAGATTTCATGACTAATCCGGGTTAACATACCTGAGATTGATTTATCCGTAATGAATCATTAAAACGTCACTTCATACAAGTCACGATACTTTCAAGCAAAATTTCTACCATAATGCGAAAATGTTATCATTTTGTCAATTTTTGCCATTTGTCATAAGCTTGGCGGACTTGGAAAATCGTCATGAGAAAACGGAAAATCAAAGGCAGCTTTTCGTAAACTTGAGAACGAAGCCCCTGCTTCAGAACTTGGCAATTTTTAATTTTTCAGCACCAAGACTTTTGTTGGCCTCCCGCAACGCTTTTTCCCCGGAAAGAACTCCCACGGCACTTTTCTCCCATGCGTTCAACAGATAGTTTTTCGCCAGTTCAACCAGTTTGTCACGGTTTACAGCTAAAATCCTCTTCCGCTGATCCCGCCTCATCTCCGGCGTGATGCCTTTTAGGTGCAGAATAGTCTCGTGCTCCCCTTTGCCGCTGGGCGACAACGGTCTGTCCAGGTCACTGAAAACCCCGAGAATAGCCTCTTTGATATCCTGGTCCGAAAAATCTCCGGAAACAGCCCAGTCTACCGCCTTTCGGAACACCCCCAGAGTTCGGCCCAGATGCGGGTCCCGGTAGGACAACAAGGTGAAAAGCCCGGCTTCAGGCTCGAATGAAGCAAACCCCCCATAGGCCCCTCCTTTTTCACGAATTTCCCGGTGCAAAAAACAGGTCCGCATCAATTTTGCCAGCACCAGAAGGGGGGCATTATCCTCATGAATAAAAGGCACGGTTCGAAAAGCCCTGGCATTGTAGGAAACAGGCAGCGAAACCGACCATCCCTTTGCCTCCGGAGCGGGATCAAAATCTTCGGGAAGCGGGTCGGACCAAGCTGACCGGGGCGGTAAAATTTTCATAAACGAGGCCATCGACTTCTTGATCCCGTCCAGACGATCTTCTTCGCCCACAACCGAGCAGTGATAACAGCCCTGGGCTGCAATAAAGTTCGCTATTTCCTTCAGTTTTTGTGAAAACTCATGAAACTCATCCGGGCTCAAAGCCGCCAGTTCCCTTACTTTTCCTATAAAAGTCAATCCGCCCCACGCCTCTTTTCGGCAGGCAGCGGCCGACAGATAACTGCCGGCCGTGCGGGCCGCAAAATGGTGGCCGGAGCCGGGTATGGAATTTTCCAGGGATATCTTCAGCTGGTCGATAACAGTTTTGAGGCGATTTAAATCTTCAAAATCAGGTGAAATCAATATATCCCGAAGAATATTAAACATTTCCTCCTGATTTCTGACAAGGGCTTTTGCTTTTATTTCAAGGAGCTCCAAAAAGGAATCAGGACTCCGCGGGTCCGTCAGAATCAGTGACCCGGCGCGAACTCCGCCCGTATGGGCGGCTGTTCTCTCGGCAAGAGTCAGATAATCGTCGCCTGCCGCACCCACCCGGGTCAGAAGAAAGGAAAAAACAGGGAGTAAAGGCCTCAGATGTTCCGGAAGGTTTTCCAGCGAAAAATAAGTGGAAAAATAACTGATCCCATTGGTCGGTTGCGCAAATAAATTAACGGGCGAACCTGCAACCTCATCCTCAAGACAAGGGTAGGTTTCTTCTTTTTCCGGAATGTCGGATAACTCCAGAGTCGGCAGGATTGAGACATCTTCTGACATCTCTTGAAATTTCCGGAGTCCTTCAGCCCGGGCAAGAATATCCTCGGCCTGGTCTTTGGTATAGGTTCTTCGCAACGTGTCCAGATACTGCTCTGTTTCCGCCTGTTCTCGCTTTTCCTGTTCCGGGTCGGGCTTAAGAAGCAAGGACACCCTGTGGGGATTTTTTAATAGGTAATCCCGGATCAGGTTTTCAAAGAAAGGCCCTTTGCGCAAAGCTGCCCGGATTTTTTCCATATCCTCCTGAAAATGAAGGGGTGACACAGGATCATCATTATGTATCCAGGGCCCAATCAGGCGCATCAAAAGCAGAAGTCCATAGGGATAATGACCGCCACTCACTTCGCGGTGCGCAAACTCCAGTTGATGAATGGCGGATTCAATACGACTTTCGCTGAATCCTTTCTGAGCCGTATCCTCCAGAGAGGCCAGAATGAGCGCTTCAATTTTCTCAAAGTGTTCCGGATTAGTACCCTGCAATCCGGCAGCAAAATAGGTTTCCCGGCTTTCGTCCTGATAGCCTGATCCAGAGCAGATATTCTCCCCCAGGCGGGAATCGATAAGAGCCTTGTGAAGAGGCGCCGCAGAGTCTCCCATAAGAAGAATCGACAGGAGTGTGAGCCCCAGGCGGTGCAGATTGTCCGAGATAGGGCAGGTCAGCCACCCCACCTGAACCATGGAGCGATTTTCCAGCGCCTCGTCGGCATGTAGTGGAAAGGTTCTCACAGCACGCCTGGGCGCTTGCAAACGGATTTCATCAGGGACGGCACTTTCCACAGAAAGAGTGTCAAAATATTGAAGGACCTGTCGGTCGACTTTTTCAAGGGTCTTTTCCAACGGAAAATTCCCATAAGAAAAGAAATAGGCGTTACTCGGATGATAAAACTTTTCATGGAAGGATTTCAGCTCCTCCCAGGACAGTTTGAGGATTTCCCTGGGCTCTCCCCCGGAATTTTGCCCATAGGTCGTAGTCGGATAAAGAATTTCCCCCAGACGCCGGTGAATCAACGATGACGGATTCGCCATGGCGCCTATCATTTCATTATAGACAACCCCCTTGGCCGCCAGCGGGGAATCGACGTTCCCTTTCTCGGCGAATTCAAAGCGAACGCCCTCTTGCTGGAAATCGTTTTCCCGCAAAAGCGGGAAAAAGGTCGAGTCCAGGTAAACATCCATCAAGTTATTGAAATCTTTATAATTCTGAGTCGCAAAAGGATAAAAAGTCCAGTCACTCGAAGTCAAGGCGTTCATGAAAGTGTTGAGACTGCGGTTCAACATCGAAAAAAAGATGTCCCTGACCGGATATCGGCGGGATCCGCACAAAACCGTATGCTCGAGAATATGGGCTACACCTGTGGAGTCCATCGGTGTGGTTCTGAACCCCACTCCGAAAAGGTTTTCTGAATCATCCGTAGCCAGGTGGGTGTAACGTGCACCTGTCTTCTGATGCTGGAGTTTGAATAAAGTGGCATTGATCTCTTTCAGTTTCTCGGTCTGAACAGTTTTAAACCCATGGACCTCGTTCTCTATTTTATGCACAGGCATACCTTTCCCGGTGTTTATTCAAAAACCTGATAAGAAAATTCTTTTAATAGCGTTTTTTATTAGGGATAGTATAACACCATGTCTTTGAAAAGATTATTTTTCAATTAAACATCCCCATGAAACCACCATCATATAATCTATAAGCATTTTCTTATTTTAATGTTTCTATCCGTAAAACAAACGTCTTGGGCCAAGAGTTCTCGGCGCACAAATTGAGTCAAAAAACCTGACAGCCAAATTGAAAAGACAGATACTCTCCACAAATCAACCGGGGAATAAACAGGGAAACGACTTTTCTCCGAAAGTTGACAGCCCAACTAAGATGCATTAACTTTTAAAATATATCCACGTTTTGCCTGTTTCAATCTTCCCGCAACAAATAATCCGGCAAGAACTGAGCCGGTTTTTAATCGCATGCTTTTTGAGAAGGGACGCTATGGAAAAATGCCCGGTTTGCGGTGAATTGAAAAAAGGGAAATACTGGTGCAATGCCTGTAAAACAGTATTCACCTGCCCCCTCCAAAATTGCGGAGCTGAAATCCAAAAACCCGGAGCGACGTCCTGTTCCCAGTGCGGCTTATTCTTTTCAGATTATATCAGCAACCGCAAAATGTACCGCCGTTGTCCAAAATGCAAGAAAAAACAGGGCCTTTCAGAAATCCAATGCAAATTTTGCAAATTTTGGTTCAACTGCCCTACCTGCGGCCACGGCGTTCAATCAACCAGCATGCTGACCTGCCCTCGCTGCGGCACAAGCCTGAAAACCTGACTTGAACTGATCGAGTATTAAACCTCACAGTTTTTGAGCCATTTTTCCCCATTGAACCGCTGAAAATCCTTAAGGAATCAATTACAACAAATTAACAATTACAGCATGTTCCCCAAAAAAATATTGACGGAAAAACCCTTCCCTGATAGTTTGAGTCTAGTATTCTACAATTAAATAACGCCTTGGGGAGTTTTTAAACTGAGAATCCCGTTCGGGATAACCCTTTGAACCTGATCCGGATAATACCGGCGGAGGGAAGTGGCGGAAAATGTGAGTATTTTCCAAAAAAGGGCCGCTTTTAGTGGCCCTTTTTTTATTCTATTATGAAGATTTTCCTTAACGAAAAACACATTGAAATAGAAGGACACTCGACCCTTTTCCAGATTCGCGATCGATTCAAGCCGGATGCCGACATTCTCGTCCACAACGGCTTTCCTGCAACAGCCGACACCTCTGTCAATGCGGGTGATCATATCACCCTGATCCGCCGCGGAGAAAATCCCCCTCCCGAGGAATTGGAAGCCTTGATGGTGGCACGTCATACTCCCGGGATTCACCACAAGCTCAAAAAATCAAGTGTGGGAATTGCGGGAATCGGCGGTCTCGGCTCTTCGATAGCCGTGGCTCTGGGACGCATCGGTGTTGGGAAACTCATCCTTGCCGACTATGATGTGGTGGAGCCCTCCAACCTGAACCGCCAGCAGTTCTTTATCGATCAGATCGGGGAAGCCAAGGTCGAAGCCATAAAGGCCAACCTGAAGCGCATCAACCCCTATATCGAGATCATTTCCCACCAGGTCTTTGTCACCCCGGAGAATATTCCTTTTCTCTTTTCGGGGGTGGACATCATGGTGGAAGCCTTTGACGGGGCGGACCAGAAGGCCATGCTCATAGAAGAGTTTCTCCGTCACTTCCCCGAGACCCCGCTGCTAGCGGCTTCCGGGGTGGCCGGCTACGCTCCTTCCAACACGATCACAACCCGCCACGCCACTAGAAACCTCTACCTTGTGGGTGATGGAATAACCGGCGCACGGCCTGGTGAAGGATTGATGGCACCCCGGGTTGGAATTGCCGCTCACCACCAGGCCAACGCCGTTTTGAGGCTCATCTTAGGAGAAAAACCGGGATAAAAAAGGAGAACTACCCATGGAGATTTTTTTAAACGGCAAGCCAAAGGACATTTCGGATGCCATAACCCTTGAGGGGCTGTTGAATTTCCTCAAGTTGGAGACAGCCCATGTCGCCGTGGAACTCAATCAGGAAGTCGTTACCAAAACCGCTTTCCCCGGCACAAATTTAAAGGCTGGAGACAAGGTGGAAGTCATTCATTTTGTCGGCGGCGGCTGAATAATTTTTATTTTCAAAACCAATTAACAGCTCTTCAGGAGCATCAGGAGACATACAATGGATGAATTAATTATCGCCAATCGCCGTTTCAAATCGAGGCTCATGGTCGGAACCGGAAAATTTTCCTCCAACCAGGCCATGCTCGACGCCATGGAGGCTTCCGGGAGCGACATTGTAACCGTTGCTCTGCGCCGTGTGGATATTGACAATCCGGAAGACTATATGCTCAGGCACATCGACCGCGACAGGTTCTTACTGCTGCCCAACACCAGCGGCGCCCGCGATTGCGAAGAGGCGGTTCGGCTGGCTCGCCTGGCCAGAGCCGCGGGATGTGAACCCTGGATCAAGCTGGAAGTAACCCCGGATCCCTATTATCTGCTTCCGGACCCCCTCGAAACCTACAAGGCAGCAAAAATCCTGGTCAAAGACGGGTTCACGGTTCTTCCTTACATCAATGCCGACCCGATCCTGGCTAAACATCTTCAGGAAATCGGCTGCGCCACGGTTATGCCTTTAGGAGCCCCTATCGGCACCAACAAGGGCGTCAAAACCCGCGACAACATCTCCATCATCATCGAACAGGCGCAAGTTCCTGTTGTTGTAGATGCGGGCCTCGGAGCCCCTTCCCACGCAGCGGAAGCCATGGAAATGGGGGCGGATGCCGTTCTCGTGAATACCGCCCTGGCCGTCTCTCCCAACCCGAGAATGATGGCTGCCGCCTTCAAAAAGGGTGTGGAAGCCGGTCGTGAAGCGTTTCTCGCCGGCCTGGGCAAAAAACGGACGATGGCTGAAGCATCCAGCCCCTTAACCGGATTTTTGAGGGAAGTAAAATGACCTTTTTTGACGAAATCAATCAATATGACCAAAAGGAAGTTCTGGATCAGATCCTGGATAAAAAACCTTCTGACGTGGAGGAAGCTCTCCACTCGGACCGATTAAGCATGGATGGCTTTCAAGCGCTGATTTCACCGGCCGCTGAGAAATATCTGGAGCCCATGGCCGTTCGCGCCCACGCAATTACGAAGCAACGCTTCGGCAACAACATCCTGATGTACGTGCCTATCTATCTGTCCAATGAGTGCACCAACGGATGTGTTTATTGCGGCTTCAACGCCTGCAATCAAATTGACCGGAAAACATTGTCCCTGGAAGAGATCGAGAAGGACGCTCAGACCCTGAACAAGCATGAGTTCCGTCATGTGCTGCTGCTGACAGGGGAAGCCCCTACGCTCATCGGCAATGACTATCTTGTCGATGCGGTGAAAAAAATCAAGCACCTCTTCGGCTCCATCAGCATCGAGGTCTATCCGATGGATACGGCCGGCTACAAACAGATGGTCGAAGCCGGCGTCGACGGGCTGACCGTATACCAGGAAACCTACGATCCGGTACTTTACGAAAAGCTCCACCCTTTCGGGCAGAAACGCGACTACAAATGGCGCATCGAGACCCCGGAGCGCGGCGGTGAAGCCGGTTTACGAAAAATCGGCATTGGCGCCCTTCTTGGCCTGGGTAATTTCTACACAGAAACCTATTTCACAGCCCTACATGCCCTTTATCTGGCACGCCACTACTGGCGGACTCAGGTCTCGGTATCCTTCCCCCGCATCCGGCCTGCCGATGGCGGTTTTGCGCCCTTATACAACGTAACCGACCAGCAGATGGTCCAGGGGATCTGTGCGTCCCGCCTCCTGATTCCCGATGCAGGCCTGGTTCTGTCCACTCGCGAAAGCGCTGAATTCCGGGATAACCTCCTTCCACTGGGCGTTACCCAGATGAGCGCCGGCTCCTGCACAGCCCCCGGCGGTTATGCACATGAGGACGAAAGTACCGGTCAGTTCAGCATCGACGACGACCGCTCGCCGAAAGAGATCAGCCGGATAATCCGCGCCAAAGGCTATGAGGCCGTGTGGAAAGACTGGGATCCAGCTTTCCTTGAAAGGGCCTCTTGAGATTTTCCGTATGACCCGTGCTCTGGATTTTACCCTCTATCTTATTACCGACCGCAATGTTCTTCCTCCCGGGCGCACTCTCCAGGACGCTGTCCGGGAGGCATTGAACGGCGGCATAAAAAGTATCCAACTGCGCGAGAAAGATCTTGCGCCCAAAGCGCTTTTGCCCCTGGCCATGGAACTTCGCAACCTCACCCGTGAGTATGGTGCCAAGCTCTTTATCAATGATCGGACCGATGTCGCCCTGGCCTGTGACGCCGACGGCGTCCACCTCACCACAAGCTCTCTTCCTGCGGCCGTCGTCCGTAAAATTCTCGGCCCGGAAAAATGGATCGGCGTTTCCACCCATTGCCTCGATGAAATACTTCAGGCCCAGGAAGCGGAGGCCGACTTCGTGACCTTTGGCCCTGTCTACTTTACCCGCTCGAAGGCTGCCTTCGGCCCCCCGGTCGGCATCCGGAAACTCGGGGAAGTCTGTTCCCAAACCCAAATCCCGATTCTTGCCCTTGGCGGCATCAACCTGGAGCGGATTGACAAGGTTATGGCTTCAGGAGCGTCCGGAGTCGCTTTGATTTCCGCCATTCTCGGCTTTGCCGACGCCCGGGAAAAATCCCGACAATTTATCGCACGCCTTTCTAGCCTATAAATATTTCCTTTTAGCTTGCCATCCACGCTCCTTGGATTAAAATCTGACAAGGAAACTATTCCCGTATTCATTTGGAGGAAGACGTGGACATTGCTCTTACCCTCATAATTCTCGCGGTAGCCGTCATTCTGTTCGCCACGGAATGGATCCGCATGGATATGGTAAGCCTGATGGTTCTTCTGGCGCTTGGATTTACCGGCCTTGTGTCGGTTGAAGAAGCCTTTTCGGGATTCAGCAACCCGGCGGTCATTACGGTTGCCGCCATGTTTATCATCAGTATGAGCATTTCCAATACCGGGGCGGTACAGCATCTTGGGGAGAAGATTCTGACCTTAACCGGTAACAGCGAGCGACGCCTCATCGTTGCCATCATGGGGGTCGTAGCCCTTTTTTCCGCTTTCATCAACAACATCGGTGCCACAGCTATTTTGTTGCCTGTCGTGGTTTCCATGGCCAAAAAAGCGAACTTACCGCCCTCCAAACTTCTCATGCCACTTGCTTTCGGCTCCCTCCTGGGGGGGGTCTGCACCCTCATCGGGACACCGCCCAATATCCTCATGAATGAACTCCTCCAGCAGTACACGGGAGAAAATCTGAGCATGTTCGATTTTACTCCGGTCGGCATCGTCGTCCTCTTGACCGGAATTCTTTATATGGCCTTTATCGGCTATCGGTTTCTGCCCACTCGAAAATCAGGTACTCTTACCGAGGCTTACCAAGTCAAGGAGTTTACCGCGGAAGTGGAAGTGGAAAAAGGCTCTCCCCTGGCCGGAGTAACCCTTGCGCATGCCGGGCTTGAGGACTTCAACCTGAGAGTCAGGGCCATCATGCGGGGAGAGCTGACAATACCCCAGCCCCGAAGAAACCAGAAATTGCACGAAGGGGACATCCTGTTTCTGGCGGGAGAACCCAAAAGCATCCTCCATGTCCGCAAAAAGAAAGGGCTGCAGCTTATTCCTGAAAGAGACAACCCGCTGCCCCCTTTCACTGATAAAGATATTGCCGTGGTGGAAGCGTCCCTCACCCCGACGAGTAATCTGGCCGGGAAAACTCTTCGTGAAATTCGCTTCGCGGATGTCCACGGTCTGACGGTTCTGGCTCTCTGGCGGAGCGGGGAACCGGTCGTCAAAAAGGTAGATCATGTCCCCCTCAAATTCGGTGATGTTCTACTCCTGCAGGGGGCTGAGGAAAAGGTCCGCCACCTGGGTCTGGAACATGGATTTCTTCTCATGGGAGGCGTGAAGCAGACCTCCTTCAATCCGCAAAAGGCCCCTCTCGCCATCGGCATTCTGCTCATGGTGGTTCTGGTGGCGGGCTTGGGGCTTTTTCCCATCATGCTCGCCGCAACCTTTGGAGCCCTTTCAATGATCCTCACCGGCTGCACCACTCCCCAGGAAGCTTATGAAAGTATCGACTGGTCCATTATCATTCTCATCGCCGGAACACTTCCGCTGGGGCTGGCAATGGAAAAAAGCGGGGCCGCCAAGCTGATCGCCGATTTTATTATCGGGAAGGTAGGCCCCATGGGCCCATGGTGTGTGCTGGCAGCCGTTTTCTTTATCACTTTCTGCCTGACGGAAGTCATGAGTCATGCGGCAGCTGCTGTCCTCGTCGCCCCCATAGCATTCAACACCGCCATGAGCCTGCAGGTCAGCCCGAAACCCTTTTTCATTGCTGTTGCAATCGCCGCATCTTCCTGCTTCATGACCCCGATCAGTCATCAGACCAACGCACTGGTGATGGGTCCCGGAGGTTATAAATTTTTCGACTACATGAAAGTCGGCACACCCTTGAATATTTTGATATGGGTGATCGCCGTTCTCATCATTCCCCTGGTTTTCCCTTTTTAACGGATTAGTTTGCCGCAAATCTTTTGACCCTCTTCCCTGAAAAAAACATTTCGCCACCGGCGACTTTGCTGACAAACAACTGATAAGAGCTTAAAATTATGATAATTTTTGCAAAATATTTTAAAAGTGCTAGATTTGTTTATTAGAAGGTTTTATTCAGTTGACAGCCGACCCCTTCTTTTTTTGGTTAGCCACAATTATTTTTTTGTGGAGACAAAAGGATTTCCTCCTTAAACCAAAAGAATCCATCTCCATTGGCAATATTAATATTCCGGGCAGACCTCAGAATTTTCCACCCGAATTAATAATATCCAAGTGAAAAACCCTTGGAGAAAAGGGTCGGTCCACATTGATTGAAAAGGCCGATTATTGCTCTCTTGTAATGCGGGATCTTGGCGCCAGTATCGTCAACTCTCTTTCTCCTCATATCGCGATTTTGGACGAAAATGGAGAAGTTCTGGCCGTCAACAATGCCTGGAGAGAATTTTCAAAGCTCAACCCTCCCCTCCCTCACAGTTTGGCGGAAGGCGACAATTATCTTTATACCTGCCAGATGGGATTGCTGAAGGAGAATCCGGAGGCAGAAGCTTTCTGCCAGGCTTTTCAGGCTTTGTGCAAAGACGCGCTTCTGGAGTTTTCCCTGGAATTTTCATCCCTTCTCCATGATGGGCCCCGCTGGTTTCTGGGGAAGATGACCTCTTTCCCGAGCATGAGCCGCAAACATATTGTACTCGCTCATGAAGACATTACCGAACTCAAACAGGCTCAGAGCGAAATCCACCATCTCGCCTATTATGACAGCCTCACGGGATTGCCCAATCGGGTCTTGTTCATGGACCGTCTCGATCAGGCCGTTGCCAAAGCCAAAAGGGAAAACAGCCTGGTAGCATTGCTGTTTCTTGACCTCGATCGCTTCAAAATTATCAATGACACTCTCGGACACACTGCCGGAGACCAACTGCTGCAAACGGTCGCCCAGCGTCTGAAAAGCGTGGTCCGTGAATCGGACACCGTCGCAAGGCTGGGGGGCGATGAGTTCATGGTCCTTCTACCGGATCTGGAACAACCGGAAGATGCTTCTATCATTGCCCGCAAGTTTCTGAAAGTCATTCCCCTGAAAATCAATTTATCCGAGCAGGACATTTTTCCTTCGGCCAGCATCGGCATCGCTCTCTATCCAGACGACGCTTTGAATGGAGACAATCTGATCACTTTCGCGGACATGGCCATGTATCATGCCAAAGAAAAAGGAAGGCATAACTTTCAGTTTTTTTCCAGTGAACTTAACGCGAAAACTATTGCAAAAATGAGGCTGGAAAGTGAACTCCGAAGGGGATTCCAGCAAAAGGAATTTACTATTTTTTATCAGCCTTATTATGAAATAGAGTCAAAAAAGCTCAAGGGCGTTAAAGGTCTCCTGCGCTGGATGCATCCAACCAAAGGCGTGATTCAAGCCAGCGAAATCATCTCTATGCTGGAAGATGGCGGGCTTTTGGTCCCATTGGGGGAATGGGCTTTAACCGAGGCTTGCAGCCAGATTAAATCCTGGGAAAAATGCGGGTGGAAAACCCCTTTGCTGTCCATGAACCTCACGGACAAACAGATCCAGACCCCCAATATTCTGGACACGATCATGCGTATTCTCCAGGAAACCGACTTTGCACCTTCCGCTCTGGAACTGGAAATTGATGAACAAATCTTTCTGAAAAATTTGGAAGAAACTTACCGGATCCTGTATCAACTGAAAAGTAAAGGGGTAAAAATTGCCGTTAATAATTTCGGCCTGACTTACTCATCCCTGCGCTATATCAAAAGGCTTGGAATAGACCGCCTCAAAATAGAACGCTCCTTCATCCAGAGCGTTCCCCATAACTTGGAGGATGCGGCGATCACGGAGGCCATCATCAACATGGGAAAGACCTTGAATGTCAAGGTCCTGGGGAAGGGGGTTGAAAACCCGAGCCAGGTGGAATTTCTCAAAAGGCACCACTGCGATGAAATCCAGGGCTTTCTGTTTGATCACCCGGCACCGGCTGATATGACTTTCAAAAAACTGAAGTCACATTTTGGATGATTCCGACGGCCTGAAAGAAATCCCAGGGTTTACCAACAGGGTGTTGAAAAACTTGAATTTGGTTCTTTGATTATGAGAGCGAACGTGCTTGTTTTGCAGCCTCTAGGGCTCAACCCGAACAGTACGGGTTCCCGCCATGCGATCATTCCAGCCCCTGCCATCGTGGTCGAAAAAAATCATCAGATAGCCAAAGCCGAGCAGAAGGAAGGATAATAGCCCCCCGGCACTCCTCAGGAATGCCTGGGAAAAAAGGAGAGGAAAACCATTTTCATCTTCAACCCGGATATTGAACAACATTTTCCCAGGCGTTTGCCCGGTCAGAAAATGAAAAACGGTAAAATAGCCGAAACAGAGAGAGAACAATAAAAAAAAGTAAGGAATTAAAAGATCAACCAGCAATGCCGCCTGGGTCGGAAACAAGCCCTGCCGAGGCTGGGAGTCAAGTCCGATCTTTCCCAGCACAACAAACGCCAGAAGGATCAAACTGAGTATGGAACAGTCTGCCAGCCAGGCTCCAATGCGTGGAAATATCTGACTTTCCATGTCAGCAATCTCTGCCACCGGGGAGGCCACCTCCGACTCTGGCGGATTATCTTCTATGACATCTTTCTTTTCCTGCTCTGCAATAAAAAGTGAAGGGATTTCCGGAGCCACATCCGGCTCCTTTTGTTCGCCCTTACCGTTGTCCTCAAAAGACCAGAACTCTTTTTCAAAATCCCTGGCCGCTTCGCCGGAAAGCTTCTGAGGTAAGTTTTCATCAACCCTGGAAACTTCTTCCCTGCCATCCGGTCCACTGGTCAGCTTCTCATCTTCCCGGGGAAGACCGAGGACTTTTTCTGCTTCCGTTTTACCGGGCTGGCTTATCTGTTCGTCACTCCGCAAAAAAAGGTCACAAGGTTTTTCCTCAACTTCATCCTCAGTCACCGGTTCTTCTTGGACGGACAAAGGGAGGTCTTCAAAGCCCTCCTCTGCGGACTCTTTTTCAGGCGCTTCAAAATCTTGTTCCAACTGCTTGTGGTCCGCATAATCTCCCGAATGCGGCCCAGTTGATGGAGCTGAATCCTGGGCGGTAAAATTCTCCCAAGGCTCCTCAACCTCGTCCTCAAACCCCGGCTCTTCTTGAATGGACAAAGGAAGGTCTTCAAAACCCTCTTTTGCAGACTCTTCAAAATCCTGTTCCGGTTGCTCGTGGCCCCCATACTCTTCAGAAGCCAAACCGGCCGATGGAGTTGGATCCTGAACTATGAGATTTTCCCTGGCTTCCTTAACCTTCTCCTCAATCACCGATTCTTCCTGAATGGACAGAGGACGGTCTTCAAACCCCTCTTCTGTGGACTCTTTTTCAGGCGCTTCAAAATCCTGCCCCGGCTCCTTGTGGTCCCCAAGCTCTTTAGAATCCGAACCAGACGACGGAATTGGATCCTGAACTGTGAGATTCTCCCATGTGTCCTCAACCGCGATAGACTCTTCCAGGCCCTTGTCCTGGCCGGAGGACAAAAACCGCCCGAAAAAGCCATACTTGGCTTTGAATTCTTTCAGATCGCGGCCACACTTTTTACACTGATCCATGTGCTCAAAACTGTGATATCCACATGCCGGGCATCTCATATATCAAATCCTTTTCCCTTTAATTCCCTGCGGGCCGGACTTCCCCATATCCCCATAAACATACTGTAAAATCGTAGCCATCGTAAAGCCCGCAGTCTCCGTCCGAAGAATCCGCGGTCCGAGGCTGACCGAATGAAAACCGCACTTTTTAACCAGTTCGATCTCCTCTTGTCCAAAACCGCCCTCAGGACCGACAAGAACCGCCGCACTGGAAGGGGATAAGTCCGGAAGCGCAGCGCCCAAGGGGCGGCTTTCCTCTTCCCAGCACACCAGGCGATATTCCTCCCGGCAGTTCAAAAGGACTTCGGCCAGATCTCTTGGCTCATTCACGACAGGGACATACGGCCGCTCAGACTGACGTGAAGCTTCTTCCGCGATGCGCCGCCAGCGCTGAACGCGTTTATCTTTGCGCTGACCGGAAAGAACAGGGATACTTCGCTTCGTATTTACTGGCGAAAATTCACTAATACCTAACTCGGTGCCTTTTTGGATAAGCCATTCCATTCGCTCCGCTTTTGGAAGAGCCTGAATTAGATGGACCGGAAAAACAGATTCCTCCTCCCGCCATTTTTCAAGAACAACGGCCTTGAGTCTGTTCCGGCCTGCCAACTCAACCCGGCACCGACAGATAAGCCCACAGCCATTCAGGAGAAGGATATTCTCTCCAGAGTTCAGGCGGAGGACCTTCTGAAAATGGTGCAGTAAATCGCCTTCCAGAGGAATCTCCTCGGCTTCAAGCTTTTCGGAAGGGAGAATAAAGCGGCGCATTTAGGCTTTCTTTTGAAAAACGAAGCAGGACCAGTCTTCCAGCCGTGTGATCCGTGGCAGAGTCAGCGAAAACAAAGAAAATCCGCTCTTAATCAGGGTTTCTTTTTCGCCAAGAATCCCTGAAAGGATCAGCCAGCCACCCTTGTTCAGACATCTAAGAAGATCAGGACCAAGGCGGACATTTTCTTCCGCGAGAATATTTGCAACGACTACATCGAACTTTTCTTCAATCTCGGCCAGCAATTTTCCACTCACTTCAATTTCGTTTTCCATTCCGTTCATGGCAATATTCCGGCGAGCAACCGCACAGGCGGTCTCATCGACATCACACCCGAGTACTCTTTCCGCACCCAGAGCCACGGCAGCCATGGCCAGGATACCGGACCCGGTTCCCACATCAAGAACTTTCCCAAGGGGGTAGCCAGCCTCAAGAATCCCATTCAGGCGTTCCAGACAAAGTCGGGTACTCGGGTGAGTCCCCGTCCCGAAAGCCATGCCGGGATCGATATTAATGACGATATCCCCCTCCGGAACAGGACCCTTGTCCCACGTAGGTTTAAATACCAGATGGGAACCAACACGAAAAGAGTGGAAATTCTGTTTCCAGTCCTCGGCCCAATTCTCATCAGCGAGCAACTTCAGCTCCATCGCCAAAGGCGACCAGCCTGGAATAAAAGAACTGATTTCCAGCAAATGTCTCTCTATGTCTCCACGCCAGTGATCAATGTCCTCCGGTTCCGGAAAAAAGGCCCTGATGCTGTATTCCTGGCCCCTTTCCAGCTCGTGGTGAGGCATGACAAATGTATCCAGTTCTTTTTCTTCGACAATGACACCGGAACACCCCATGCCGTTTAAGCAATCACACACCAGATCCACCCCCAAGGAGGGTGTTTTCAAACTCATTTCGATCCAACTCTTAGACATATGGCTATTTTACGAAAGCATGAGTCAAAAGCAATAAAAATCCCCTCCAACCTAAAAATGTGGTTTTACAAAGATATGATTTTGCATGTTTCCCGATTTATGTGCTAATTATTAACAGAAATTCATTTTGAATACTTGCAGTTACGCCACAGATTGATACAATGTTTTTGTAATTAAAAAAAATTAAACCCTATTATGCCGACCAAACAGTATGTATACGTGCTCTCTGATGCAACAGGCGAAACCGTCGAGAAAATCGTCGATGCCGCCTTGACTCAATTTCCAAAAGGAATGGTTCTGGTCAAAAGGGTGGGTAATGTCAGAACCAGAGAAAGAATTTTAAATGCTCTGGAGGAGGCTGAGCGCAATAAAGGAATAGTCGTTTACACCATCGTCAACCAGGAGTTTGCCCTTCTGACTCATGAAGAATGCGAGGCCAGGGGCGTACCCAGTATTGACCTCCTGACGCCGCTCCTGATGAAACTGTCCGGGTGCATGGGGATCCCTCCAAAAGAGATGCCCGGCCTGTTTCATGGAATTAATGAAAAATATTTCCAGCGTATCGAAGCCGTTGAGTTTTCGGTACAACATGACGATGGTCAGGAGTTAAGAAGCATACATTTTTCTGACATTGTGCTTGTTGGTGTTTCTCGTACCAGCAAAACACCGCTTTCCATGTACCTCGCCCACAGCGGATGGAAAGTCGCGAATGTCCCAATTGTCAAAGGTATTGATCCACCTAGGGAACTTTTTGAGGTCGAGTCGAAACAGGTGGTGGGTCTGATAATTGATCCGCAACGATTAGTGGAGCTAAGAATTGCCAGACTTAAGAATATCAACCAAAGCATCAAAACAGAATATGCAAACTATGAGCAGATTGTTGATGAAATTTATTATACGAAAAATCTGTTTCGCCACAACAACTGGATTATCGTCAACGTTTCTGGAAAAGCGGTTGAAGAAACCGCCAATGAAATTTTGGTTAAATTGTCACTTAAATAATTATTTCAAGCTCTTCAACAAAAAAAGGAGTCCGCTGCTATGCGCATTTTAATTGTCGAAAAGGACAGCAAAGGTGCTACTGCAATCAAGAAAGGACTTGAAGATATGAATTTCTGGGCCGAAATTGCCTCGGAAACAGAAACCGTTGTTTCCATGGCCCTGGATTCTTCTTTTGATTTAATGTTAATTTCCTCCTCTCTCCCGAAAAATGGAGAAGCGGAAATTTTACATGCCCTTCTTGAGAATAAAATTGAGGTTCCTGTCTTGTGTTTCCCCGGTGAAAATGTGAGCGCCCCCGGCCCCGAACGCATATTCGACCTCATGGAGAAACTTCAGAGTGTTCTGCGTGCCAGGGAAAACAACCGGGGGGCCAAGATCGAGTTCGGGCCTTTACTCCTGGATCCGGTTTCACACAAGGTCTGGCGGAATCAAAAAGAAATTAATTTAACCCCAAAGGAGTACACCCTGCTCGAATTCTTTATCCGCCACCCGAACCAGATTTTGACCCGAACCATGATTGCCAACCATGTCTGGAATCAGAATTTTGATTTTTTCACCAATGTAATTGATGTTTATATCAATTATTTGCGGCGAAAACTGGATCAGGGTTATAAAACCAAGCTTATCCATACAGTCCGCGGAAAAGGTTATATCCTGAAGGAAAGCTAGGCTTTATCGCTCGCAAAGCTATCAAAGTTTTGAAAGATTGTGACCGCAAACGTACGGCTTTTTCAAAGGTTGCAATTTAAAACTCTTATGGGAAGACTTCTGTTATAATTTTTTTTGACAGGGGTCTTTTTTGTTCACCAGATTTTTCAGGAGGAATCAGTGGGAAAAAAGTTGATGTTCATTTGTGGGAGCCCCAGGGAAAATGGTAACACGCTCACTGTGGTTAACTGGGTGGCAAGCGCGGCGCGAGATGCCGGAGCAACGGTTGAGATCGTCCGAGCTGATCAGGTCGGCTTTAAGGAACGGGGCTGTATTGCCTGTATGGGCTGCCAGAAATCTGAACAGTATCGATGTGTCATCAAGGACGAAGCCACCTCTGTCGTGGCCAGAATTCCTGAACAGGACGTGGTCGTTTTTTGCCTCCCCCGTCTACTTCATGGGCTTGTCAGGACAAATCAAACTCCTGATTGACAGAATGTATTCACTTTTCAAAATCACTCAGGACGGGAAACAGATCAATCATCCCCTGCAGAAGGTTTCCTTTGCTCTTATTGCCACCTCGGCCGGAGCCGCAGAACATGGCCTGAATCTTCTTGAAGAAAATGTCAAAGGCATTGCCGGATTTTTCGGAAAAAAGCTGAAAACTCTTACCATACCCCACGCACCCATAAAACCAGGGGCCATTGTTTCCAATTCCAAAATTCTCGACTCAGCCCTGAAGTTTGGAAAAGAGCTGGCAGATGCATCAGATTAAAAAATCAATTTATATTTCGGTAATTTAAAGGGGTTTAAATGCCATTCCAGGGAAAAAGTCCAAGAATTCCTGCCAGTGAAGTAGACAGCATGTTTACCGACAGGTGGTCGCCAAGATCTTTTCTACCTGACCAGATTCCCGCCCACCATTTGGAGTCCCTTTTCGAGGCAGCACGGTGGGCCCCTTCCTGCTTCAACGAACAACCCTGGACATTTTACTATGCTTCATCCCCGAAATCTAAGAGCACATTTCTTACGGCACTGTTTGAAAAGAACAGGCTCTGGGCCGAAAAAGCTCCACTTATCATGTTCCTTGTCGCCTCAAAACAATTCTCAACAACAGGCAAGCCGAACCGACACGCCTCTTTTGATTGTGGATCTGCTTGGCTTTCTCTCGCCATTCAGGCCCGGAAACTTGGCTACTATGCCCATGGCATGGCCGGTTTCAGTCAAAAAAGGGTATTTGAAATCTTGAGTCTCGATGCAGAAGAAAATGAGGTTATGGCGGCAATCGTAGTCGGCCGCCTGGGGGATCCGAACACCTTGCCAAGCGACCTGAAACAAATGGAAACACCCAACCAGAGAAAAACATTTTCTGAAATCGCTATCTCCTCCTGAAATCAAAAAACTTTCTGAATAAAAAAAGCCACCCGATTCAGGTGGCTTTTTTTATATAAGAAATCAACCGTGCCTATTTTTTGCTGGCTTCCAATCTGTTCATTCCACCCAGCAGGAACCCGATAGCCAGAAACGCTCCGGGAGGAAGAATCAGCAACAGAGCAGGGATATATCCAGAACCGAGGATACCAACCCCAAAAACAGAACCGGCCCCGATAATTTCACGCACGCAACCCAGAACTACAAGAGCAAAAGTAAAACCCAAACCCATAACAATGCCATCAATTACCGAAAGAACAACAGCATTCTTTGAGGCGAAAGCTTCAGCCCGACCCAGAATAACACAGTTGACAACGATCAGAGGAATGAATATCCCGAGAGCCTTGTGCAGGTCAGGCAAAAAGCCCGCCATGACAAGATCAACAACGGTCACAAATGAAGCAATAATAACAATAAAGGCCGGGATTCGGACTTTGGACGGAATCACCTTCCTCATCGAAGACACAACAGCATTCGAACAGATCAGAACAAATGTTGCTGCCAATCCCATTCCAAGTCCATTGATGGCACTGGAGGAAACCGCCAGTGCGGGACAAAGACCCAGACCAAGCTTAAAAACAGCGTTTTCGGTCCAGATACCTCTTTTTAATTCAGTGACAAAACTCATTTATGCCCCCTATCCCCCTGTAATCTCGTCTTTGTGGGCCTTGAAAAACTCCAGGCCTTTGCGGATGGCGCCGACGATTGCACGGGGCGTAATTGTCGCGGCAGTGATCTGTTCGAATTCGCCACCATCTTTTTTGACTCTCCAATCCGCATTTTCCAGGCCTTTGCCCTTAAATTGGTCTTTCCACGAGGCACTTTCTACCAGAGCACCTAAACCAGGAGTTTCCGCATGCTGCAAAATTTCAACTCCGGAAACATTTCCTTCCGGATCAATACCGACCATGACAAAAATGTTCCCGCTGTAGCCATCAGGAGCAACCACTTTAAAAGCTATCCCGGATAGCTCGTCCCCTTTCCTGCCACGGTAAAAAATCGTTTCCGCGTCATTCCCCTTTTTATCCTTCCCGGTCACCAAGGAGACGGTATCCTGGTCCGGAGAGTTGTCAGCCGGTGGAAGGACGGCTGTAAGGGCGCTCAGAGTTTTAAGTCTTCTCTGCTGGGCAATCGGTTCGCGGGTAACCTGTTCAACCATAGCCAGAAGTAAGGCAGCACCCGCGGTAATCACTGTTAGCACGAGGGCAAGGCGGCTAAGTTCTTTCATTTTTATCCCTCCTAACCCTTTTCAGGAACAAGCCCGAATTTTTTGGGCACTGTAAAACGATCAATAACCGGAGTCGCACTGTTCATCAACAGAATAGAGAATGCGACACCTTCGGGATACCCACCAAAGACCCTGATGAGGATGGTCAGAACCCCGCACCCTGTTCCAAAGATCAGCATCCCCTTTGGTGTAATCGGGGTTGTAACCCAGTCCGTCGCCATAAAGAATGCCCCGAGAAGCAACCCACCGGTGAAGAGGTGAAAAATTGGACTCGGATATTTGGATGAATCAACTGCCCATAAAATTCCGGAGAGAATGAATGCCGAACCGATAAAGGTTGCCGGAATATGCCAGGTAATAATTTTCCGATAAAGGAGATAACTCCCGCCAAGGATTAGGGCAAATCCAGAGATGACCCCCAACTGCCCGCCAAAGCCACCCATCAGGATACTTCCCAGTTGAGCCTTGAGCTCATCGGGTATAGCGCCATGGAGGCCTACAGCCATTTTGACTTCGGACAAAGGCGTTGCCGAAGTAATTTCAAGGCTTCTCGGCATAACCCAAGTGGTCATCTGCACAGGGAAGGAAATCAATAGCACGGTCCGTCCGATCAAGGCCGGGTTGAAAGAGTTATACCCCAGACCGCCGAAGACCTGTTTACCGAGAACGACCGCAATAATCCCGCCCAGAAGGGCCATCCACCAGGCACTGTTAGGCGGAATGTTGAAAGCAAGCAGTATCCCGGTCATGGCAGCGCTGCCGTCGGTAATTGTCAGGGGTTTCCCCATCATCTTCTGGGAGACCGCTTCCGAACCGACGCAACCAAGAATGCAAAGCAGCATTACCAGTATGGACTGCAAACCGAACGAAAAAAACCATACGACACAACAGGGCAGCAACGCATAAATGACAGCCCGCATTGCCTGTGCCGTTGTTCCCCCCTCATGAACATGTGGGGAAGAGGAAAGATACAGTGTTTTCTCCACGTCAAACCTTCCTTCTCTTAGCTAGAATGGCACCTTTTGCCTGCCGCAGGGACTGGATAAGCGGAATCCGGGCAGGACAAATGTAAGTACAGCAGCCACATTCAATACAATCCATCGCATTCAATTTCTCTGCTTCGTCAACCAGGCCTTTACGCGCCATGTAGGCGATATCGGTCGGCAGGATAAAGGACGGACAAGCACGGACACAATTCCCACATCTTACGCAAGGACCTTCCGGCTCTTTTAAAACCTGGTCTTCGGCAAAGAGCAGAAGACCCGACGTGCCTCTGGTGGCCGGAATATCCAGAGAAACCGCGGCCATTCCCATCATGGGACCGCCCTGAATAACCTTGCCCAGTTCCCCTTTAATGCCGCCGCAGAATTCTACCAGCTTGGAGAGAGGCTGACCAATTTTGATCCTGAGGTTTTTCGGCTCCACAATGGCTGCGCCGGAAACCGTGGCAACTCTTTCAATCAGAGGAATCCCCCTGCGCACTGCATCGTTTACGGCTGCCGCTGTCCCCACATTCTGAACCACGACCCCACAATCCATGGGCAATCCACCGGAAGGAACCTCTCTACCGGTCAAGGCAAAAATCAGTTGTTTTTCAGCGCCCTGAGGATACTGGACCTTAAGCGCCCCCACTTCGACGCCCTTGCCGGCACAGGCTTTGGTCATCAGTTCGATGGCTTCAGGCTTGTTGGCTTCGATCCCTATAATCGCCTTCTCCACGCCAAGGACTTTTTTAAGGATCAGAACACCCTCAATTATATTTTCCGGATCCTCAAGCATCAGTCTGTCGTCAGCCGTCAGATAAGGCTCGCATTCAACACCGTTGAGAATCAGATATTCAATGTTTTTGTCTTCGGGCGGGCTGAGCTTGACATGGGTCGGGAATGTCGCGCCGCCCATGCCCACGATGCCGGCATCCTTGATCTTATCCTTGATTTCATCCGGAGTCATGGTTTCCGGATCGCCGCCGACCAGACCCTCATCCCAGGCATCTTCGCCATCCGCCTTGATGACAACGGCGGGAAGCAGAGTACCTGCCGTGGCGATGCGAGGTTCAACAGCTATGACCTCGCCGGAGGTTGAAGAGTGAATCGGCACGGAAACAAAGCCTTTTGGCGTCCCGATGACCTGCCCTTTTTTGACCAGATCGCCTTTCTTGACACAGGCCTCGGCAGGTGCTCCGATATGCTGGGAAAGGTGTATTACAAGCTCATCACCTTCGGCCAAAGGACAAACTTCAATAGCCTTTTTCGCTGACCACTTTTTGTTGTCGGGGGGATGCAACCCCCCTCGGAATGTTTTCAATTCCATGCTCATTTCCTCTATCCTGACAAGAAGGTTTTAAATAATTTCCTTCTACCTGAAACGACATCCAAACCGATGTTCAGTGATTGCTAGGGTTCAAAAGAACTTCCCTCCGGATACCCCTCGGCAAAGTCCCGGATACACTTGGTCGGGCATTTCTCCATTCCGGCACGCGCCTGTTCCTGGTCATAACTGTCATACTTGACGTTGGCCAGGAAATTATCGACGGTATACACCTCTTCTGCGGCCTTCTTACAGAGCATGCAACCTATGCAACCGACTTGGCAGTATTTCTTCACCGCAGGACCTTTGTCATGGCTGTTGCAGAGGACATGGACGGACGCAGCTTTCGGAGCCATAACAATGACATTGCGGGGGCAAACCGAAAGACATTTTTTACAGCCGGTACATTTTTCCCGGTCTATAACCGCCAGGCCTTCAGCAGTGATTTCAATAGCACCAAAGGGACAGGCCGCGAGACAGTCACCAAAACCCAGGCAACCACCCGGGCAGGCTTTCGGACCGCCGGCAAGCATCTGCGCTGAGCCACAAGTTCTAATCCCCAGATATTTATATTTATCCTTAGCTTTCTGGTTGTCTCCCTGGCAGATGACAACAGCTACCATAGGCTCTGCGGCTACCGCTTCGACACCCATGATTTCAGCAATCTTTTCAAGAACGCTTTTTCCGCCGGGGGTACAAGCGGAAGGATCGGCTTCGCCGGCAACAACGGCTTTTGCAAAACCGCCGCATCCGGGATAGCCGCAAGCACCACAATTTGCGCCCGGCAACACTTCCAGAATCGCTTCTTCTTTCGGATCAACTTCGACCGCGAATTTTTTCGCTGCAAGACCCAGGATGATCGCAGCGCCCAACCCTATACCACCAAGACTAACAACAGCAGAAATCATCGAAATTTCCCTTTTCGTAAATGGCTAACCTATTTAACCTTTTACCAGACCAGCAAAGCCCATGAACGCCAGCGACAGCAACCCTGCCGTGATATACGCAATAGGCAGACCTTGAAAACATTTAGGTACCGGACCAAGGTCCACCCGCTCACGAATTCCCGCCATGAGGACCATCGCCAGGGTGAAACCGACGGCAGCACCGATAGCAAAAAGAATACTTTCAAGGAAGGAGTAACCTGTCTGGATATTCAAAACAGCGAGGCCGAGAACCGCACAGTTCGTGGTGATGAGGGGAAGGAAGATACCGAGAGACTGGTAAAGGACGGGGCTGGTTTTCTGAACGACCATTTCCACCAACTGGACCAGAGAGGCAATGACCAGAATAAAGGCAATCGTTTGCAGATATTCAATCCCGAAAGGCATCAGGATGAAATACTGGATGACCCAGGTGACGATTGCAGCAACGGTCATGACAAAAGTAACCGCTGCACCCATCCCTACGGCCGTGTCAACCTTCTTGGTAACCCCCATAAAAGGGCAAAGGCCCAAGAATCTGGCCAAAACAAAGTTGTTGACGAAGATTGCACTAACCAAGATGACAAAAAAATCTCCCATGCCGGACTCCATTTATATTTTTGTTAATCTGCACTGTCCATCTACAAGCCGTAGTTTATAAAAAACTTTTCGGGTAATGTCAAATAATTTAGGCGCCATTTTATTCAAAACGGCCAACCCTTCCTTTACGAAACGTAAATTCTTTAATATTATCAAACCATAGCAGTCCTTCATGCGACATTTTTTCGAAAAAGTTCAACTCAATTTTCCATATGTACGGCTTTTTTTGTTGATTGTCGAGGCACTATATAATGTAATTCAAAACGAATTGTTTCTGAATATACTTCTGATCGTTCTCAGCTTCGATGTCCCTCAGCACCAAAAAAACAGGGTGGGGACAACACCTTTTCACGGATGAGACATGATGCGACCGACAAGTGAATCCTTGTTCCAGGAAGCCCAAAAATTTATTCCCGGCGGTGTTAACAGTCCGGTCCGCGCATTTAAAGCCGTGGGCGGTATCCCTCCTTTCATCTGCCGTGGGGAAGGCCCCTATCTTTTCGACGCGGATAACAACCGCTATCTCGACTATATCGGCTCCTGGGGGCCGATGATCCTTGGCCATGCTCACCCCGAGGTGCTTAAAGCTATAGGTGAAGCCGTTTCACGAGGAACCACCTTCGGCGCACCCTGTCCCCAAGAAATTGATCTCGCCCGCCTGGTCCATAAAGCCTTTCCCAATGTCGATAAAGTCCGAATGGTCTCTTCCGGCACTGAGGCCACCATGAGCGCCATCCGACTCGCCAGGGGTTTCACCGGACACGAAAAAATCATCAAATTCGAAGGCTGTTATCATGGCCATGCCGATTCCCTGCTGGTCAAAGCGGGGAGCGGCGCCGCCACTCTCGGAGTCCCTTCTTCGCCGGGCGTCCCCCGAGCCCCTGGCGGAACAGACCCTGACCGTCGCCTTCAACGATCTGGAAGCTGTCCAACACCTGGTTGAAGGCCATAAAAATCAGGTCGCCTGCATCATACTGGAACCGGTAGCCGGCAACATGGGTTGCATTTTCTCCTCTTCCCAACTTTCTAGAAGGAATCCGGGATATTTGCAATCGCAACGGAATTCTTCTGATTATGGATGAGGTCATGACCGGTTTCCGTGTTGCCGGGGGCGGAGCGCAAGAACTTTTCGGCGTTGAGGGGGATCTGGTCTGCCTCGGCAAAATTATCGGCGGCGGACTTCCGGTGGGAGCGTTCGGAGGCAAAGAGGAAATCATGGACTGCCTGGCGCCTGAAGGACCGATTTACCAGGCAGGGACCCTGTCCGGAAACCCCGTAGCCATGTGCGCCGGGGTAAGGACATTGGAGCTCATACAGGAGATGGATATTTATCCCCCCCCTGGAAGAAAAAGGGCGTTTCCTTGAAGAAGGATTGGCCCCGCTTCTTGCCGAATACTCCCAGCGCTTATGCCTGCAGAGGGTCGGCTCCATGTTCTGCCTCTATTTTTCCCCCCGGACCCGTACGCTCCTTCAGCGACGCTCTTAAATGTGACACGGTTAGCTTCTCCCGCTACTTCCACGCGATGCTTGACAAGGGCATTTTTACGCCTCCCTCGCAGTTTGAGGCCAACTTTATCAGCGCCACTCACAGCCGCGAAGACCTGGAAAAAACCGTCGCCGCCATGGAGCTCTCTTTACGGGAGATATGGGAAGATTAAACAGGGTCCCAAGAGGGGCAAACAGGGCAAAAACCGGTTGACAGAGCCCCTTCCCTGTGTTATTTAGACTTCGCTTGTTCCCCTTAATTTTGTATACTCGATGGGTGAAGACAGACAGAGACTGATCAGGTCCATAGGGTTTTTATCCAGCCTCGGCATATCCATGGTTGCAGCCACTCTCATCGGCCTGGCCATGGGTTACTATCTGGATAAATGGCTGGAAACCTCGCCCTGGTTCACCCTCGTCTTTATGGTTTTGGGTATAATTTCCGGATTCCGGAATATCTACATCCTGACCAACCGGGAACTCAAGCGCCAGCAAGAGTCCAACAGCGACGAGGACAGTAGCCCAAAGCGTGGAAATTAATGAGGAACAGTTACTTGACGAAATTGGCAAACAGAATTTTGTCATATTCCTGGTTCTCACCGGCCTCAGCCTCTTCTGGATGTCTCTGGCCGTGACTTTGGGCGTTATTATAGGTGGAGTGATTTCCATCGGTGGATACACCTGGCTGCACAACTCGCTCAAAAAGATGATAAAAAGTCCGAGCCGTCGGTCCGCCCGATAAATTCCAGTGGTCCTACGTTGTCCGACTGATTGCCATCGGTCTGGCGCTGTTTTTAGCCATCGCTCTTTTGAAAGTCAACCCCGTGGCCTTGTGTTTTGGTCTTTCAGTAATCGTTCTCAGTATTTTTATTGCAACGCTCAAACATATTTTTTAAATTGGGGAGATTTAAACAATGACACACCCCTTTCTCGCCCTTGATTGGTTATGTGAACAGTTTCACCTTCACATCGGCAGCCATGTCACCTATACATGGCTAGCCATGATCATTCTCATTGTTGTGGCTCTTCTGGTTTCCAAAGGAATCAAAGAACTACCGTCCGGCCTTCAGAATTTCATGGAAGCCGTTGTCGGCGGCCTGGAAAAATTCATTGAAGAAACCATGGGACCCAAAGGGTTGACTTATTTCCCCCTGATCGGGACCCTGGCGCTTTTCATTCTCACCTGCAACCTCATTGCGCTGGTGCCCGGGGCCTACCCGCCAACGGCCAACCTGAACACCAACGCAGCCATGGCTCTTACCGTCTTTGCCGCCACGCACGTTATTGGCGTGAAAGAACACGGCATCGGCTATCTGAAACATTTCATGGGGCCCATTCTGGTTCTCGCCCCCCTGATTTTTGTCATTGAGATCATTGGCCACCTGGCCCGTCCGGTTTCCCTTTCTCTGCGTCTTTTCGGCAACATGTACGGCCACGAAATCGTTCTCATGATCTTTCTAGGTCTGGTTCCTCTTTTTGTGCCGATTCCGATGATGTTTCTCGGCATCCTGGTCGCTTTTATCCAGACCTTTGTTTTCACCCTTCTTGCGATGATCTACATCGCCGGCGCCCTCGAAGAGGCGCATTAATTACTCAATCCGTCCTATACTATTTAGGACTAATTTATCAAAGGAAAAGGAGAATAAAGCTATGGGTGGATTTGGATTTTTTGAATGGTGTATGATTTCAGCAGGTTTCGGGATGGCTATTGGTGCTTTTGGTACCGGTCTTGGTCAGGGTCTGGCCATTAAAAGCGCCGTTGAAGGCATCGCCCGCAATCCGGGTGCAAGTGGTAAAGTCATGACCACCATGATGATCGGTCTGGCGATGATCGAGTCCCTGGCAATTTACGTTTTCGTCGTTGCCATGATCATTCTGTTTGCCAACCCCTTCACCGATATCGTGGTTAAACTGGCCGGCGGCGCTCAGCTGATTCTGAAAAAGAATCTAAGCCAAAAAAGGATGTCTTTTTCGAAGACATCCTTTTTTTTATTCTTCCCGCTTTCAGGGCCGCCATCGCCAAGATCTCTCAAAGGCTTTTTCTCGATCTCCTTGCAGTAACTTCAGCCGCATCCTTCGCCTCTTCGCCAGACATCTCGCCAATGCGACTGGATGGCTTGGGATACTTTTCTGGGAAATCGTCTGGCCGAAAAGGGCCCTGCCGGCTTTTCCGTCCACAGACCGCAAATGCAGATCCTGCTGCGGGAAGGGAATTTCTACCCCTTCTTCCTTGAAGCGCAGATCGATAGCTTTTCCCAGGTCGCTTTTAACCTTAAAGCGACTGTCGATACTGCCCACCCACGCACGCAGCTCAAAATCGAGGGAACTCTCTCCAAAACCGGCAAACATCGCCCAGGGAACAGGCTCGCTCAGAACCTCCCGGTGAGTATTGGCCACTTTCTCAAGAATGCCCAAAACCTTTTCGATGTCAGTTCCATAGGCCACCCCGACAGACAGTATGATTCTGCTCGTGGGGGTGGAAAGGGTCCAGTTGACCACCGCCTCGGAAACCAGCTGGGAATTGGGGACAATAATT
This sequence comes from Desulfuromonadales bacterium, assembly GCA_963665915.2. Classification (GTDB taxonomy): domain Bacteria; phylum Desulfobacterota; class Desulfuromonadia; order Desulfuromonadales; family JAAYDE01; genus JAFGRU01. Next base: position 83,920 of record CAXXSG010000010.1, on the reverse strand, counting down.
TCGGACCGATCATAGGTTTCCACCACCGTCGAACGCAGACCAATCCGACGCACCGTCCCCCACTCGCCTTGAAAAACAATGATGTCTCCCACCGTGATCGGACGTTCAAAAAGGAGGATCAGACCGCTGACAAAGTTGTTGACAATATTCTGCAGCCCGAAACCGATCCCGATCCCAAAAGCCCCGGCAAGGACCGCGAAGTTTTGAAAGTCAAGACCAAGGGCACTGAGGGCCATCAAAAAACCGACCAGGATGAGTGAATAGTGAATCAGCTTTTTGACTAAATCCTTAACTCCGCGACTCACCCTTTTTTTGGGGAAAACCTCCTTGTCGAAAAACAGCCCAAGAACCCAGGAGACAACCAGGGACAGGTAAATAAACAGAACAGCCATGAGGACCATGTAAACCGATAGATCCACATTTCCGAAAGTGACCCGGAAACCCATGATGCTTTGCCAAATCACTCCAATGGAGCTGCTCCCCAGCCACATTTTGAGAAGAAACAACCCTGCATAGGCAGCCGGAATGATCCGCACCAGGAGCTTAATGCGGGCAACGGTCTGCTCCTTGATACTGTCCAGAAACGATCGCGGGGGAAAATGGATTTTTCCGGCAATAAAAGCAACCCCGCCCTCCCCAAGGCGAATACCCATGGAAGCAAAAAGCAGGACAAAGACTGTCAGAACGGACGATTCCAACAACCAGGAAGAAAATGCGATATACCCACCGATCTCAGCCAATAAAGCCGTTATCAGGACCCCGGCGCCTACCTTGAAAAGCCAGGAGGCATTGAACAGACAGGAAAGGATTGGGCTTTTATCCGGTAACGGCTCGACCTTTTTTCTCGATATCCGCCACAAAAACGGTATCCCCATCAAGCAGAGAACTGCCCGATACAAACGGAAAAGAGGCTGAGGGAAGGAGATCGTCTGGAGAAAAACAGTCAATATGGACAAAAAGGCCAGAAGAAAGAACAGAAAAATCTTCCGCTTGTCATTAAGGATACTGGAAACGATGAAAGCAATGGAGGTCGCTACCACCACCCAAACTACGAGCCGCAGAAGAGACGGTACTCCGGAATAAAGAAAGTTGAGGGTGATAAAAGATATAAAAAAGCCCGCAGCAACCGGATGCTCGCAGAAGAAGCTCCACTCTTCCACCTCTCCCGACCTGTTGCGGAGACGCATAATGGTTAAAGTGAGAATAACGGCCAGTACAAATTGAAGGCTAAAAACCCATCCCTGCTCCTCGAAATACTTATCTTCAAAGTCTCCTAGGGAACGGTAGCCTTCTAAAAAATCCGCCCACAAAGAAGGCTCAAACTGATTATAAAAATCGGGATTTTTAAAGGATGGGGCATTTTTCGTGAAAAGGTTCTTGCGAATTTCATTGAATTTTGTCTCCATCCAGAGCGTATGGGCATGATTAATCTCCTGGAGAGAGGATAATTCCTTCTGAAGGGAGATCAGTGGATCAAAGGTTTTCTGAATTTCCCCCAAGACCCCAGCAATGGTTTTTTCTGCTTCTAAAAAGGCGCTTTTCGGAGGGCTTTCAGGGGTCTTTTGTCCAGCGGCCACTTGGTATTTTTCCCGAAGGGCTTGTTTCCATTTTTCCCAATAGTTTTTTTTCTCCCGCCATTTCTGGCCTATTGTATCGACTTCCGCCAGACGACTGGAAACCCCCGCAAGAAGTTCGTCTAGGCTTTTGTTCTGCTTGTTTACCTTGTTGCGGAAAAAAAGTATCTGGTCATAATGTGGGTGGGGTATGTTTTTAACCTCACTCCCCAGCTTGTCTATTTCCTCTTGGTCCTTTTTTAACGACTGATATGACTTTTCCTGTTCGGACACATCCTTGAGAGTGGAAAGTTTGGCCTTTGCCTGCACCGCTTCTTCAACCACTACTGTCGAGCGGGGCACAATTTCTGAAAATCCGGGAAAGGTTTCTTCAACAACCTTTTTTTCCTCGGCAACCGGCTCCTGACCGAGCACCGTCGCAACATTCACCCCCAAAAAGAAGAGGAACCCCAATACAATCAATAGTCTGCTGAATTTATTCCTCATTTTTTCCTCTGAAAACCCATTGAAATGGTTCCTGCCAAAGCTCGAAACACAACGCACATTTTAACAGCTTTTTCACATTGGTTTACGAAAAAAAACCTGGCCTGCGGCATTAGGACAAACAGGTGATATTTTTATAAGAAAGAGTGGACTTTTTCAAACTGGGAAAATCGGCAATCTTGCAATAGGCTGACGACATATGGAAGAAACCGGGCCATACCTTCTAAGTGTCGACCTGGGTGTCCGAACCGGCTTCGCTCTGTTCGACCACCAGTGCCGGCTACACTGGTACCGCTCGCAGAATTTCGGCAACAGAAGCCGCCTGAAGAAAAATGCCTTCAACATGCTGAAGGATATTGAAGGCCTGTCGTGGTTGATAGTTGAAGGGGGTGGCGACCTGGCTGAGGTTTGGAGACGCGAGGCTGAACGACGGGATATCGCCGTTTTGCAGGTCAGCGCGGAAACCTGGCGCAGGGTTTTTCTCTATCCCAGGGAGCAAAAAAAAGGGGCTATAGCCAAGCTCAGCGCCGAAGAGCGGGCCAGAGAAGTCATCGAATGGCTCGGCCTTTCCCGGCCGACTTCGCTGCGCCACGATGCTGCCGAAGCGATACTGATCGGCTTATGGGGTCTGAAAAAGGTCGGCTGGCTGGAGGAGCTTCCTGGGTGTCTAAAACTTTAGCATCTTTACCTCACACAAAGACGCTAAAATAAACCAACAGCAAAGAACCAATGACGGATGATCCCGTTTAGTTTTACTCCGCCTTTATCGACGGTTTCGGCAGTTAGAGTCTTTGCCTCTCTTTGCGTCTTGGCGGCTTGAGAGAGTAAAGCGAACGGGCGTGAGGAGATTTTCTCTTCCGGACAACCTGATCTTTTTAAGACTTGGCCGAGCCACCTGAACAGTTAAGTATTTCTCAGGATTTACCGCGGCGCACGTGGGGAAAGCCATGGCTGTCGAAAACAAACCCTTTAAAGGCGAACATGTAGGGATGTTCCAGGGTTTTGAAATGCCACTGGTTTTTGTGGTTGAACCTGATACAGCTGCTCATTCCGGCAAAGTCGAGCATCCAACCTTCGGGCCCTTGTTGGAAAAAGTAGGGGGAGGTCTGGCGGTCACCAATGGGAAACCAAATTACTGCTTTTTCTCCGGCTATCTCTACCGAACCTTCTGAAATTCTTTCCGACAATTCCCTGAATTCATTGTCCTGCTGGGCATTGGTAACCACCCACTGGCTGAAAAACCGGCGGGTGTCTGGAGTGTAAATTCCCAGGTTCGGATCTTTCACGTGGCGAGAGAGAGCAAGGAGGTATTGTTCCAGGGTCAGGCGCGGGTCCGCTTGTGCCCTGTAATTATCAGGATTTGCTGCCATTCCCTTATCGAGGAGGCCTGAACCGATCCGGACGTCCACTTTGGCCCCGGCACCACCTGAGTAGCGCTCTCCGACACTTCCTTTTTTCCCTTCATCAGCCACTTTCATGGCGCGCGCCACGAGCAGTTCAACCGTCGCTTCAACTCCCGGACCAATCTTCCCGGCAGCAAAAAACGGAACCATCTGCTCTTCTTCCACATAACCGACAAAACCGTCGGGGAAGACCGCCTCAAGATCATAGCCGATCTCCAGGCGAACTTTTTTTCCTTTGGCATCGACCAGCAGAAGTACACCTTTAGCCGCTTTGGTTTTCTCGCCCAACTTGTACTGATCAAAAAGCTCCACCGCCTTTTGGTCGATATCGGCAACAGCATCCTTGAGAAAAACCGCCTTGAAATGAATGTCTTGCGCTTTCAGCAGGACAGCGTGGTAGTGTTCGATGCGCTCCTTTTCCGAAGCGCTGAGAAATTTAGCCGGATCTTCCAGAAAGTCGTTGCCTCCTGTGGAGCAGCCGAATATCAGCCCGAAAAATAGAAAAGAAAGCAGAAAATTACGCATGGGAGATCACCTCGATAAAATAGACCAAACATGGTAAAAATTCAGAGGATCAGGTAATGCAAAAATTTGCCCAAAAGACAGGCATAAAAGCTGAGCCACAATAGTCTGTTAATTTAATGGAGTTTTCTGGTAAAGTTGATGTGGGCTATTTGCTAAGTGTCCGGAAAACTCAAATTTTTCATCGAAACGGGGATTTTGAGAAATCGATTTTATAAGGTTTTCTCGATATTCTTACTTTTTGGTGTTATCCAGTTTGAGAACCCACAAAAACAAGCCATTTTTAACTTATTCGCTTAAATCCAAGAAATTATCCAGAAACCATATATTGGCTGGTTATCCCAACAAAATTTACATGAGGTGCAAATGGAAAACGTGGCAATTCTAGGAGCGAGTGCCAAGGAGCATCGCTACTCTTTCAAGGCCCAGCAAAAACTAATGGAACATGGGCACAACGTGTTTCCCGTCTCCCCTGATGGAAAATCTGTTCTCGGCGTCGATGGTTTCCGCTGTATTTCCGAAATCCCCGAAAAAATCGACACCATTACCCTCTATGTCGGGCCGAAACGGCAGGACGGTATGATCGACGAGATCATCAAGAAAAAGCCGGGCCGTGTCATTTTCAATCCCGAAACCGAACACCCGGAGCATATGGCTGTTCTGAAAGAGCACGGCATTGACGTTCAGGAAGCCTGCACCCTCGTGCTGCTCGCGACCGGTCAATACTGAAGAGGTCGCTCCTCTTAAACCATATCCACAATAGTGGCTTGACTAAAAAAAAGATGGGGCCGAAAATGAAAATCCGGCCCCGTTAAACTCGCCTGGAAAAATCCAGAAGTATCAGCGCAGTCCTTTAATAAACATGTAATTCACCCGACATTTGTAACTGTGCAGCCTCCGCTCCAGGGCCGCTTTGTTTCTCTGGCACTTGTTCAGGAAAGGTACCCGGAAACAGCCATCCGATTTCTGCAGCCCATAATCCATGAGGTTCATTTTCCCGTCGCTTCTCAAACTGGAGCCTTCCCTCTTGGCATAATCGCCGTTGCATACATCCCTTGCGAATGTATGTTCGAGGTTGAACATATGGCCCAGTTCATGGGCCAGCACGCTTCGATCCTTGTTGGAGCACGTGTTCACAATTTTCGAGAGATTACCCGGGTTTACCAGAATCGGCGCATGCCGTCGATAAAGTGTGGGAAAGTACGATTTGCCGCCGATCGACCGGCCATCAACTTTTAGCTCATTGGTCACCAGAACCCGCATTTTTCCACGGGTCATATAGTGCTTTCGGCATTTTCCCTTATTGCTACCCTGGGTATAGCGTTTTTCGCACTCTCTTACGTGGTCAAGATTTTTGTCCATGTATTTTCTGTAGTTAGTGTTGTTCCTGAAAGACAGGCTGTTCAAATTTTTCCCGCCTTTTTTTGCTTTATAAATAAAGGTCGGTTTGATTTTCATGGCCGGCGGAGTGTCATAAATCATTTCGGTCGTTTTAATCTCATTATTAAGCCAGCGGCGAATGAGCTTGCAGTCATTGGAGTTCCAGCTGGCGCACTCATTACAGCCGATGATGAACTCCATATTGATTTTCCACTCGGGACACTTGGGTACGCAGGCACTGTAGTTTCTGCCTCCGGGTCCACGGTAATGCCCTATCGCCTCCCAGCGTGGGGGGCACAGGTTTTTGCTGATCTTGCAGTCAGCCCCCGGATTGAGCCTTTCATACTCCCGGCACTTTTCCCGGGCCTGTTTTTCGTACAGATCCTTTTTTTCATCTTTTTTTATACAGGCACGATAGTTACTTCCGCCTTTCTTGAATTCAGCGTAGGTTCTATATCCACTTGGGCACAAACCTTTGTCGACTTTGCAGTCCCCGTCATATTTCCGGCGATACTCTTCGCATTTCGCTTCCGCCTTGCGCTTGTTTTCATCCGAACCCTGTCCATAGTCATTTTTCTTACAGGCATACCAGGCATTACCGCCGTCTCTGAATCTTTTTGCTTTTGTCCAGCCAACCCCGCAACCGGTAGTCGGCGAAATCTTGCAGGGTATTCCTTGCGCTGCCATCTCCCGGCAGTAAGCTTCAGCGTTTGCTTTGTTTCTCTCGGTTTTTTTGGTTGCCGCATGCGAATGCGGAACAAACATCAATGCTACAAGGATCACTCCAATCCCAACCAATGCTCCCTTCCAATGAACTCTCATCTCCCCCCCTGGATTTGATTGTCAATATCAAAAATCGCTGTAGGCCGACCCATCGATCCACAAGCCATCTGAGCCGATCATGCTCCGAAACTCAGTCCTGCCTTCAAAGCAGAGCCACACTGAAAAATAATTTCATAATTCTTTAATTTTTATTCAATTTTCTTTTTAGGTCAATAAGTTAAATTCATGCTGACGTGTATTTCAAACTCTATAGGTATTGCGTCGCAAAATTCGCCCATTTATGTTATCTCTCAAACATTTTTGAACCATCTGATAAATAATGCCGATGGTCGTACAGATTGCACCCTAGACCCTTAAAGGGGTTCTTTCCATTTTTCCCCGCCTTGCGAAACGGCTGGATAATCATGGTGATCAACTGTCCGGCGGAGAACAGCAGATGCCGGCGGTAGTCCGCGCCCTGATGACCAACCCCAAATTACTGATTCTGCATGAAGCGGCGGAAGGGCTGGCGCCTCTGGTGCGAAAAGAAATCTGGCGCGGTCTCTCGACGCTCAAGGAATATGGCCAGGGCATCCTCCTGATCGACAAAAACCTGGATGCCTTAATGCGGCTCGCCGACCGTCATTATGTGATGGAAAAGGGGTGCGTGGTGTGGTCCGGTGCTACAGCCGACATTGCCCACAACGATGCCTTAAAAAACCGTTACCCGGGAGCCTGATCCCAACAACCGCGACGCCCGTCACCAATCCTTCAGAAAGGGGAGGATATAAGCAAGCAGGAGGCATGACTTGGCAAAAAAGGAAATTGTACTCGATTTCGGCTCATTTGCCCTGGACGCAGAGCTTTTCGATACCGGCATCGCTGAAAATTTCGCGGAACACCTCCCCTATCGCGTGAGCCTCGTGCAATGGGGTGGAGAGCTTTACGGCTCCATCGGCATCGATCTCGGGGAAGATACTCCAGTGACGGAGATCCCGCCAGGCGGGATTGCTTACACAAAGAATGGCCGGTATGTGTGTATTTTTTTCGGTCAGAGACCGGCGTGGGCCGTGGAGTATATCGGCAGAATAAGGGGTGATGGCTGGAAAAAATTGTTGGATAATCCGGATTGCGACTCGCTGGTGATCCGGGGCAGGTGACCCAACTTTGAATTTTTCACCCGCCTTTTTTTCATACAATAGCGCTGAAAGGTCCCGCTTTGGCCTGTTCAAGACGTTGCAAAACGTCTAAAACGCGCTCATTGTTGGCCATGCTTTTTTCATCTCCCATCTGTCGGTTCAACTCAATCCGGGCTGAAAAGTCCGCGATCAGATCATGATTGCCGGCACTGTTCGCTTCGCTCAAAAAGGTATCGCCAACCAAAGGGAGACGATTGGGGTCAAAAGAAAGAATAGCATGGTCCAGGAGAGAAATCTCGCCGGCATCATAGAGTTCCTGCGACAGTTGAGCGGTCCCCTGAAGGGAGATGTCACGCAGATCATATTCCCGCCCCAATTTGTGCCAAAGGGAGTCGCTGTGTTGTGAATTTTTTTCTGGAACGGACGCTCTCTCCGACACCTTATATGCCATGGATCTGGACGTGGGAAGCGACAACGCTGCAGAAGGGGCTAAGCTGTCAATGGACGGCATTGTGTTCTCCTGAAAAAACGGGTTTCCAATTCAATAAAACCCATCGGCTCAGGCTTAATTTTTCTTTAGTTTTTTCTTTAAAGAAGGAATGAGGTGGGAAGTATTACCTGAATCCGTGGGTTAGGGACGGGAAAAGAGTGAAAGTGCTTGGCCTGAATAAGTATTTCAAAAATCTGAGACGCACCCATAGGTTCGTCGGTGATCTTTGGAATGCTTAGGCGGGACAATGATTTGCGCTATTGCCCGGTCATAACTCGCGGATACAGGTATGAGTAACCGAGGGAACTCAGGCCACATGCCGACAGATCAGATAGATTTCCCATAAGACCACAGCAGCAAAAACACTGATGACGAATGGGACGATGATCCTGGTATTAATTTTGGCATTATGCAGAAACGTGTGGTTGAAAACCACCAGGAGGATAACGGCCAGAGCTGTGAACAGATATTTGGTGACCATGAAAAAGACCGGCCCGTGGCTGAGGCAGAAATTCATGACCGGATTGATTTCGACAGCGCCGTGGTTCACCAGGAAAAGGGTCAGGAAGGCATCCAGAACGCTGAGAAAAAGAATCAGAAGTGCCGGGCCGAAAATTGTCGCCGGATAGCGGTCCAGAAACCGAATCTGCTTTCGATCCTCATCCCGACGAACCTGCGCCCTGCGACCTCCAAAAAGGAACCTTCTCAGCGAAGGCCAGTGCTTCAGGCGCCTGTCTTCGCCCTGGCGTGGCCCAAGGCTATCATTTTTGGAAAAATTTGAAGTCATCCGATATTATCTGGGAACCGGTTCTAATAAGTAAATTTGACCAGAGTTCAAACAAGAAACGTACCACAAACAAGAATTATAAAAAGTTTTTTAACTTTCTCTAATTCTCAATTCCAACTTTTCCAACTCGAGCATATGATCCCTCAACTCCGCCGCTTTTTCAAAGTTTAGAGACTCTGCCTCCTTGAGCATCTGCCGGCGGGTTTTTTCTATCTCCGCCCGCAGCTCGTCACTTGAACGATATAGGGTCTGCTCTTCTGCCACCAGCGGCAGTTCGAGGTAATCCTTCTGGGCGATATCTTCCAAAATACTGCGCATCGACTTTTTGATCGTTTCAGGCGTGATCCGGTGCTCCTGGTTGTAGGCCTCCTGAGCCTTGCGCCGCCTCTCGGTCTCTTCAACACAGCGGCGCATGGAGCCGGTTATTTTATCCCCGTACATGATGACCCGCCCCTCCACATTCCGTGACGCCCGCCCGCAGGTCTGGATCAGGGATCGTTCACTTCGCAGAAAACCCTCCTTGTCAGCGTCGAGAATGGCCACCAGAGAAACCTCCGGGATGTCAAGCCCCTCGCGAAGGAGGTTGACCCCCACCAGCACGTCAAATTCCCCCTTGCGCAGACCTCGGATCAGCTCCACCCGTTCCATGGTATGAATATCCGAGTGAAGATACTGGGCTTTGATGTCAAGTTCCTGGAGATAAGAGGTCAACTCCTCGGCCATGCGCTTGGTCAGGGTAGTCACCAACACACGCTCGTTTTTCCCAACTGCAGCAGAGATTTCCCCGATCAGATCATCAACCTGGTTTCCAGCTGGACGGATATCAATTTTTGGGTCGAGAAGACCGGTGGGACGGATGAGCTGCTCCACCACCAGACCGGTCGATTTTTTAAGTTCAAAATCGGCGGGCGTGGCTGAAACATAGACCGTCTGTAAGCTTTTTTTCTCAAATTCCTCAAAGGTCAAAGGACGATTGTCCAACGCCGATGGGAGTCGGAAACCATATTTCACCAGGGTCTCCTTCCTGGCGCGATCACCCCGAAACATCCCTCCGACCTGGGGAACCGAAACATGGCTTTCATCGATAAAAAAAAGCGCGTCCTCCGAAAAATAGTCGAGCAGTGTTGCCGGCGGCTCTCCAGCTTGGCGACCGTCAAGGTAGCGGGAGTAGTTCTCGATCCCCTGGCAGTACCCCATTTCAATCATCATTTCGAGATCGAACATGGTGCGCTGCTCCAGGCGCTGTGCTTCGACCAACTGGTTCGCATCGACAAAAACATTGACCCGCTCCTGGAGTTCCTGCTTGATTTCCCGCACCGCTTTTTCCAGCGTGGGGCGGGTCGCCACATAATGGCTGGCCGGGAAAATGGCGGTGCGGGGGATTCGGTCGATGACGTTTCCACGCAACGGCTCGATTTCCTTGATGCTCTCGATCTCGTCTCCGAAAAACTCCACGCGCAGTGCACGCTTTTCCTCGTAGGCGGGAAAGATCTCAACCGAATCGCCACGCACCCGGAAGGTCCCGCGGTGAAAGTCGATATCGTTGCGGGAATATTGAATTTCCACCAGTTTCCGGAGGAGATCATTGCGCTCCATTTCCATCCCCTCCTCGAGGTTGACCAACATGCCGTAATAGGCTTCAGGCGAGCCAAGGCCATAGATACACGACACCGAAGCAACGATGATAACATCCCGGCGCGTGAGCAGGCTGCGGGTAGCGCTGTGACGCAGCTTGTCGATTTCCTCGTTGATCGATGAGTCCTTCTCGATATAGGTATCGGAGGAAGGGACATAGGCCTCGGGCTGGTAGTAATCGTAATAGGAAACAAAGTACTCCACCGCATTTTCAGGGAAAAGTTCCTTGAATTCGCCATAGAGTTGGGCCGCCAGCGTTTTATTGTGGGCCAGAACCAGAGCGGGCCGCTGGATTTCGGCGATCACGTTGGCCATGGTAAAGGTTTTCCCCGATCCGGTTACACCCAGCAGAACCTGATAAGGACATTCCTGGCGAATCCCGGCAACCAGTTCGCTGATCGCCTGGGGCTGATCACCGCGCGGCTTGAATGATGAGGAAAGGCTGAAACGGGCCATGGTAATTGCCTCGGAAGACAGATAAGGGGGCTCAAGCCCCCTTATCCGATGATCTTTCACTACTGAATGCTTATAGTTTAGTAACTGTTCAGCACAATGGACTCGTGGCACCCATGGAAAGGGTGTCTGGCGCCCGGATGGCGACAGTCAAGCCCGGTTGATTCATGGGGCTTTGTCGCGAAATCGGCAAGTGTGCGTCAGATCAAGCCAAGCGCAGTGACATGCTCTGCAAGCGTACTTGCGGTACGTCGAAGAGCAAGGAGCGAACACGGCTTGAAATGGCGTGCAATTGGCGGTTGCAGCAAAAGTCTTCATGAATAGTCCGGGCTAACTCCACGGATGGGTTCATGCGGCCCTTGGCATGGGCGGTGCGAGTCCATCAGCCAACGAACTGAATAGCTACATAGTTTATTTCTTTTTCCAGGTCGTACCCTGAGGCGAGTCGAGCAGAATAATCCCCTTTTCCGCCAATTCATCCCGAATGGCATCAGCCCGGGCAAAATCCTTGGCCTGACGCGCATTTTTGCGCTCCTCGATAAAGGCCTCAATTTTTTCGGCGGAAAGTCCTGCTTCCTCAAGGCCGGATATCTTCATGCGGTTCAACCAGGCTTCGGCCGGAGACTGGAACAACCCGAGCACCCCGCCGGCCTCCAGCATCTGCCCATGAATCGTTTTCAGACGCTTCAGCCATTCTGTATTTTCCTCGACTTTTTTCTCCGCAATCACACGGTTGACAGCCCGAACCGCTTCAAACAGGTTCCCCAGGGCAAGAGCAGTGTTAATATCGTCATTCATAGCCCCACGAAAGTTTTCCAGCGCTTTGGCGGCCGGCTCCCAGGCCTTTTCATCATCTCCAGAAATAGGAACGGCAACCTTTCCAGTCCCCAAATCAGGAGCCGGGAGTTCTTCAATGGCCTTAAGCGCCTCATAAAAACGGATCAGGCCATGACGGGCATCCTCTAGATTTTTCTCGGAAAAATCGATGGGTGAGCGGTAATGGACGGAAAGGACGAAAAAGCGCAGAACCTCGGGATCGTATTTCTCCAGGATTTCGCGAACAGTGAAAAAATTCCCCAGCGACTTGCTCATCTTCTCCTGGTCGACGTTGACAAAACCGTTGTGCATCCAGTAGCGGGCAAACGGCTTTCCCGTAGCACCTTCACTCTGCGCGATCTCATTTTCATGATGGGGAAAGATAAGGTCCTTTCCGCCGCCGTGAATGTCGATCGATTCGCCCAGGTAGCGCATACTCATGGCAGAGCATTCGATGTGCCAACCGGGCCGACCCGGCCCCCACGGAGATTCCCACTGCGGCTCTCCCGGCTTGGCTGCCTTCCAGAGGGCAAAATCCATCGGGTTCTTTTTTTGCTCGCCCGGAGCAATGCGAGCCCCCGCGATCATTTCATCCATGTTCCTTTTGCTCAGCTTCAAATATTCGGAAAATTCCGTCACCGCGTAATAGACATCGCCGCCGCTTTCATAAGCCAGCCCTTTTCCAATCAACCCCTGAATGAGCTCGATAATCTGGCTGACATTTTCGGTGGCCTTGGGCTGAAAAGTCGGGGTATCGCAATTGAGGGCCTGCATGTCCTCTTCGAAAGCGAGCATGAATTTTTCCGCCAGTTCCCGGCTGTCCACACCCAGTTCATTGGCCCGGTTGATGATCTTGTCGTCGATGTCGGTAAAGTTGCGTACATAATTCACATCATAACCGAGCCAACCGAAGTACCGTGAAATCACATCAAAAACAATATTGGCCCGGGCGTGCCCGATATGGCAGTAATCATATGCCGTGATACCACAGACATAGAGGCGGACCTTCCCCGGCTCGACGGGACTGAAATCCTCTTTCCGGGCAGACATGGTGTTGTAAACTCTCAAGGCCATAGCAACTTTATCTCCTTGCAATACTGTATTTTTATCAGGATTGAATATGAGTTTGTAAAACTAACAGAAATTCACGTCGGGCGCCAACAATTGGTTTGGTTTCATTCTACACCAATTCAGGGGGAAACCCTCCCTTGTCGCTTTAGCTCACAGCGTGACCCTTCGCAGCAAAACCACCGCTTGGGCGGCAATCCCCTCACCGCGTCCTTCAAAACCAAGTTTCTCTGTTGTAGTTGCCTTAATGTTGAGATAATCCTCATTGAATTTGCCATGCCTGGCAATCTTCTTTTTCATCTTCGGGATATGAGGAGCCAGTTTCGGTCTCTGAGCGATGATGGTGGCGTCAATATTCCCCACTTCATAACCCCTCCCGGCCATCAGGCCAAGCACCTGCTGAAATATTTCAAGACTGGATATTCCAGCATAGGCGGGATCGGTATCGGGGAAATGCCGACCCAGGTCGCCTTCACCCAACGCCCCCAATATGGCATCGCAAATGGAATGGAGCAACACATCGGCATCCGAATGGCCGAGAAGACCGAGTTCGAAATCTATCTCCACCCCACCCAGGATCAGTTTTCGCTCCGGCACCAGACAGTGGACATCATACCCGCAACCTATTCGCAAAACCGAGCCTCCTTTTTCAGCAAGGTGCCTAATGCGATTGCAAGGGTCAGGTCTTCCTTCGTAGTTATTTTTATATTAAAATAACTCCCATCGACAACCGACACCTCCTCCCCCGTCTGTTCCACCAATGACGCATCATCGGTCCCATGAAAACCTTCGTCAAGGGCTTTTTGATGGGCTTTCCAGATGATATCGAAGCGGAAAGCCTGAGGCGTCTGGGCCTGCCAGAACCTCTCGCGTTCAGGCGTCCCCACAACCTGGCCATTTTCAACCTCTTTGAGGGTGTCTCTGGCAGGAACAGCAACCAGACAGGCGCCCGCTTCTTCGGTCCTGCGAATAACGCCCCCGAGAAGGGCCTCCGGAAAAAAAGGCCGCACTCCATCGTGAATCAGAATAATGTCTTTAGGCTCGGCACCACAAGCCGCCAGGCCATTATAAACCGACACCTGACGCTCCTCTCCGCCGCAAACAATTTCCCTGACCTTGTGAAAGCCGAAGCGTTCGACCAGCTCCTGCCGACAATATTCAACCTCGCCGGACGGTACTATGAGAAAAATGGCATCAATTAAAGGAGATTGGTTAAAAAGGCGGATAGTATGGGCCAGCACCGGCTGGCCGTAAAGTTCGAGGTACTGCTTTTTGGTCGCTGAGCCGAATCGTTTTCCGGAACCAGCTGCGGGGATCAGGGCAAAAACGCTCATGTTTCGAAGAAATATCCCATTGATGAAAAAAGATGGATCAGGAGGCGGGGGGGAAATCGGCTGGCACAACAATTAGTCTAATAACTAGAGGATTCCTGCTTAATGGAGAAAAATTCTTTCTACTTTTTCAGATATCTGCTCTTCCGACGACCCTTGGGCAATGGCAATTTCCTGAACCAGAAGTTTACGGGCATGATTCATAAACTTCTTTTCCCCATAAGAAAGGTCTTTGTCTTCCTTAATAAAATAGAGTTCGCGAAGGACTTCAGCCACCTCAATGAGATCACCGGACTTGATTTTATCGTGATAAATTTTCTGCCGTCGGCTCCAGGAAGCGATGCTACCATTTATGGGCTTCTTTTCTTGAAGAATTCCAAAAACCCTCTGGATACACTCGCCATCTATCAGACAACGCATGCCGACTGTATTGGCGTTAGCAATCGGCACCATAATCGTCATATCGGTATTGATAATTCTGAGAATGTAAAATTCGTTCTGTTCACCCGAGAATTCTTTGGCCTCGATAGCTTTTATCTCCACCACCCCTTGGGCGGGGTAGACAGCCCTGTCGCCAATTTTGAACATAATAGACCTCCAATAAGTTACTAGATTAACATTAATGGCTTTTTGGGTCAATAAAAATGAAGATAAAGCAAGTACTTAGGTGAAATGGAAAGCTTTTCCGTCGGCAAGAGCACGCTCTTGGTCATGCCGGCAGTATAAAATTGAAAAGAAAACAGTGCGTCGGGAATTCAAAAGGTGTAAGGAAGGAAAAACAATGACGAAAATTGGGAGCAGCTATAACCTTTTCCCGTCGGCACAAGTGTTCAACGCGGTTAGCCCGTCAATGAATTCCAAGATATTTTGGCTGCTGCTAAATCAGGCTATCGGACCTCTGAATGAGTCTGCTGCGAAAAGGGCAATCGAGGAGAAACACTTTCTTTCAGCCAACGGAAAGCATAACCTCAAAACGTTTTCAGTTAATCTGCTCTATGTTTCCGTTTCTGACCTGTAGCAGGTAGAGAACTTTTTCCGCTTCACCTTGTGCATTAAACGAAGTCGCCCCGGTTACTCCCGGATAGTTTTTCAAGCTCCCCAAGGCATCACGCAGATCTTCCCTGGTGCGAACTTGAGGGTCTTCAAGAAGTTTCAGAACGATATTGGCCGCATCAAACCCCTGAGCATCCAGGATGGAAGGCTCTTGCTGATGTAAAGCCTGAAAGCGATCCACAAAATCTTTGACAAACAGGTAGGGACTGAAAGCAAAAAAACCATCCGGAAAAACGGCCCCTTCGACGTAATTCCCGGCAACACGGGTCAAATCCGGATTGTTCCAGCCACTGATGCCTAGAAGCTGGGCTTTTTCCACACCATAGTAGGCCAACTGAGGAGCCAGGAGGCCAATCCGCTCCGCATAGTCGGGAATAAAAAGCGCTTCAAAAGCAAGCTTCTCGCTCTCCGGCAAAATTCCTTCCTCGGAATCGTTTTTTGCCTCTTCTTCCGGCTCCGGCGCATTTGGATCAAGCCCCAGAAGAAGCTTAATGGGCACCCTGAAGTCTGTGGCTTTATCGGAGTAGGACTGGCTTGCAACCACTTCCCCGCCCATCCTTCTCAACTGGCTTAGAAAAGAGGCCGCGAACTCCTGGCCCATCCGGCTGTCAGGATAGAGAACGCCGAAAGTCCTGATCCCCTGTTCGACAATGGCGTATTGGAGAAGTGCATCAACCTGAGCGGAACTCGTCAATGAGTTCCTGAATATATAATCTCCCATTTGCGGCAAACCCTGACGGGGAGAAAGAGCCAAAAGAGGTATCCTTTGCTCCTGAGCCTGGCGGGCAGCGCTTAAAACCGCCGGTCCGAAAATCGGTCCGATGATCCCCATCGCCTGCCCTTCCCGGGCCAGTTCATAAACCGCCAGCGCCGCTTTTTCCGGGTCGGCAGCAGAATCCCTGAAAATAAAACGCACCGAGCCTTTCCCTGCTTCCTGATCGGCCTGGAGAGCCATTTCAAGCCCTCTCTTAACCAGCCGTCCAAAGGAAGCATAGCGGCCCGAGAGCGGCAAAATCACACCGATGGTGCGCTGGAGCCAGGCTTCTCCAGTCATTTCGAGATGAGCCTTTTCGGCTTCCTGAAAAGTAAAAGGATGCTTGGAGGTTTTCAAAACTGTACGGATATAACTCAAGGCCTCATCAGAGTTCCCCGAAAGGCGAAGACGCCGGGCTTTTTCCAGGGAAACCATGTCCCCCAGAACCACGCCCTTAAACATGAACCCGGCCTCATTCAAAATGGCGGAGTCAGCCTCTTTTTCAAAAACATTCCGGGCTTTTTCTAGAAAACCCAGGGTATCGGTTCCTTGAGAGAGGAATAGTGCGGCTTGTATGAAATAAAGAGCAGGCATGGTCCTTTTGAGCTCAATGTTTCCTTCCGCCATGGCCTGATAAAATAAAACCCGGTCCTCTGGAGAGAAGACCTTTTCATCCACCCCGCCCAGAACAGAAAGCCCCTGCTGGGTCAAGCCGGATCCGATCAAGGCCGCTCCCTGCAACAGCCACATGGGAGGTGTTTTTTCCCCGTCGGGAATATTGCCCAGATTGTCCAGCGCTTTTTCAGGATCTTTTTGGGCATAAAAAATCCGGGCCATAAAATAATAGGCTCGGAGGGTGGTCGGGGATTGATCTTCTCGGGTGGTCACCTTCCGAAACTCACTTAAAGCTTCGTCAAGACGACCTTGTTCATAAAGCTCGACACCTCTCTTGAGGGTTGGATTTTCGACCAAGCCGACCACAGGACCTGCTTCCGCCCAGGCAACCGCTTGCAAAGAAAGCGCAAAAAAAACCACAAACAATAAGAGTCCGGAAAATTTTTTCAAAGAGAATGCCTTCTTTCTTTGTGAGAATAGAAAAATTTTAACCAAACAGCTCTCTGACTTTATCGAAAAAACCTTTTCCCAGGGGATGAACCTCTTCCCCGCTTTCCCGGCCAAACTCTTCGAGAAGTTCCTTTTGGCGCTGGGTCAGGCTGGTCGGAGTTTCTATCCGAATAATAACCAGCTGGTCTCCTTTGCCGTACCCCTGGAGAGAGACAACTCCTTTGCCGGAAAGCCTCATTACTTTTCCGGACTGGGTGCCGGCCGGAATTTTCATTTTCACTTTGCCGGTCAGTGTGGGAACTTCAATCTCACATCCAAGAGCCGCTTGGGGGAAAGAAATCGGGATATCACAGATGATTTCCTGCCCTTCGCGCTTGAAAATGGGGTGCTCATCCACATAAACTTCAACAAATAAATCACCAGGGGGACCTCCCTGAACTCCGAACTCCCCTTCGCCGTTAAGCTTCAGGCGCGTGCCGGTTTCGACCCCGGCGGGGATTTTCAGCGAGAGGGATTTTCTGATTTTTTCCAGACCGGTTCCCCGACAACCGGGACACGGTTTTTCAATCACCTCTCCTTCGCCACCACAATCCGGACAGGGTCGTGTCAGAGAAAAAAAGCCCTGCTGGTAACGGACCTGACCAGCCCCCCTGCATGTGGGGCAGGTCTTCGGCTGGGTCCCTTTTTCAGCTCCGGTTCCACCGCAAATACTGCAGGACTGATGCCGCGGGATCTGAACACTGGTATCCGTTCCAAAGGCCGCGTCCTCAAAAGAAATGTTCAGGTTGAAACGCAGGTCACTTCCCCGTCTCCCCCTGTGAGTTGTCCGCCCTCCAAAAATGTCCCCGAAAATGTCTCCAAAAATATCCTCAAATGGACTTCCCCCAAACCCAGCATTGGAATAACCACCACTTTCCAGGCCGGCATGCCCGAACTGATCATAAGTGGCCCGCTTCTGAGGGTCTGAAAGGACAGCATAAGCCTCGGATAGTTCCTTGAATTTTTCTTCGGCCTCTTTGTTTCCCGGGTTCTTGTCCGGATGCACTTTCAAAGCCAATTTACGGTAGGCCTTTTTAATTTCATTTTCACCTGCATTCCGGTGGACGTCCAGGACTTCGTAAAAATCTCTTTTGGCCAATGGAATAAATCCTTGAATAAATAGTGTTCCGTATGGTTAATCCTACTCATCAATTCTGGTTCTTTTGCCTGCTGCCGGTGTTCCACCTCCTCGGCTTGGCCACCACCAGGCCTTCGGCGGTGCGCCTTGGCAGCAACCAAAATACCTCAGAATTAATCGACAGCACTAACCAAACGGGACACTAACATACTAAAAAGCACAACAGGAGCCGGGCAAACCCGGCTCCTGAAAAACAAACGGTTCCACCTGAAACCATCATTTCTTTTCGTCATCAACCTCTTCAAATTCAGCATCAACCACATCAGATTCCGGTGCGGCCTTCTCCTCCCCGGCGGATGAAGCAGCCTGGCCTTCTGCCTGCTCTCCCTGCGCCTGAGAATACATGGCTTCCGCCAATTTGTGGGATGCCTTGCCCAATTCCTCGGTTTTTTTGCGGATGTTCTCCAGATCATCGGTTTCCATGACCTTTTTCAGCTCCTCCGCAGCTTCCTGAATTTTCTTTTTGGTCTCCTCATCCACCTTATCGCCATGCTCTTCAAGGGATTTTTCAGTGGTATAAACCAAACTGTCAGCCTGATTCCGCGCTTCGATCAGTTCTCGTTTCTGCTTGTCTTCGGTGGAATGAGATTCGGCATCCTTTACCATCTGATCGATCTCCTCGTCGGAAAGTCCGGATGACGCGGTGATGCGAATAGATTGTTCCTTTCCAGTGCCCAGATCCTTGGCGGAAACATGGAGAATACCATTGGCGTCAAGGTCGAAAGTGACTTCCACCTGAGGCACACCTCTCGGAGCGGGGGGGATTCCGACCAGCTCAAAACGCCCGATGGTTTTGTTGTCTCCTGCCATTTCCCTTTCGCCCTGTAAAACATGAACCGAAACCGCCGGTTGATTGTCGGCGGCTGTGGAAAATATCTGGCTTTTTTTACAAGGAATAGTGGTGTTTTTATCAATGAGTTTGGTCATGACTCCGCCCAGGGTCTCAATACCCAGGGAGAGAGGCGTAACATCCAGAAGCAGGACATCCTTGACCTCGCCCTTGAGAACACCGCCCTGAATGGCCGCCCCGATGGCAACGACTTCGTCCGGGTTGACCCCTTTGCTCGGCTTCTTGCTGAAAATCTGCTCGACTTTCTGCTGCACCGCGGGCATGCGGGTCATCCCCCCAACCAGAACAATTTCATCCAGTTCGGAGGCGGAAACACCCGCGTCTTTGAGAGCGGTCCTGCAGGGCCCCTCCAGGCGCTTGAGTAGGTCGGCGACAATGCTTTCCAGCTTCGACCTGGTCAGCTTCACATTCAGGTGTTTTGGGCCTGCCTGGTCAGCCGTTATAAAAGGCAGGTTGATGTCGGTTTCCATGGAAGATGACAGTTCACATTTGGCTTTTTCAGACGCTTCCTTCAACCGCTGAAGCGCCATTTTGTCACCACGGAGGTCGATCCCCTGGTCTTTCTTAAATTCATCAGCGACATAATCGATGATCCTCTGGTCGAAATCCTCCCCACCGAGGAAGGTGTCGCCATTGGTGGATTTGACTTCAAAAACACCGTCACCAAGTTCGAGGATAGAAATATCAAATGTTCCTCCCCCAAGGTCAAAAACGGCGATCTTTTCTTCCGCTTTTTTCTCGAGCCCATAAGCCAGGGACGCGGCCGTCGGCTCGTTGATGATCCGAAGAACATTCAGCCCGGAGATCTTCCCCGCATCCTTGGTCGCCTGACGTTGAGAATCGTTGAAGTAGGCCGGAACCGTGATAACCGCATCCGTAACTTCTTCCCCCAGGTAATCCTCTGCCGTCTGCTTCATTTTCTGCAGAATCATGGCGGAAACTTCCTGCGGGCTGTACTTCTTGCCATGCGCCTCAACCCAGGCGTCGCCGTTATCGGCCTTGATAATTTTGAACGGGCTTATTTCGATATCCCTTTTGACCGTATCCGTATCGAACTTTCGCCCAATCAGCCTTTTAATGGCAAAAAGGGTATTTTCCGGATTGGTAACCGCCTGCCGTTTGGCATGCTGGCCGACAAGCCGCTCACCGTTGTCTGAAAAACCCACCATCGACGGAGTTGTCCGGGTCCCCTCTGCGTTGGCGATCACAACAGGCTCACCACCTTCCATGACTGCAACACAGGAGTTGGTGGTTCCCAGGTCAATCCCGATAACTTTGCTCATAATCTTTTTTCCTCCTTATTCTGGAACTCGCTTTAAACAAAAATAATTATTTATTCAGTCGTTTTCAATGTCTGAAGGCGATTTTTTTTCAGGCGCCCTGGAAACCATGACCATGGCTGGCCGTAAAAGCCGGTCATTGAGCAAGCAGCCTTTTTGCAACTCCTGAACCACGGTATTGGGGGGATGATCTGCCGTCTCTAGCTGCCCCATTGCCTCATGCCTGGCCGGGTCAAAAGGCTCCCCCAAAGCGGAAAACGTGCGGGCGCCAAATTTATCCAGGGCCTTCTGAAATTGACTGATAGTCATTTCCACGCCTTGCAGCAGACCTTCGGTCTCGCTGTTTTCACTCCGCGCGTGCTCAACAGCCCGCTCCAGGTTATCCAGCACGGGAAGAATCTCGCGCAGAATATTTTCATTTCCGAAACGCGTCAGGTCCTCTTTCTCGCGCTGGACCCTTTTTCGGTAATTCTCAAGGTCCGCCCGAGCCCGCATATAGAGGTCCCGATTTTTTTCTGTTTCTTTTCTGCTCTCAACCAGAATCTCTTCCAACGTCAACGGCTCCGGCTCTTCCACAGGACCTTCTCCCTCACCTGAGGCGGAAGCCTCATTGGGCTGCTCCTCTTTCACCGGCTCCGGCGCTATGTTCTCCTCCGGAGCATCTTTCTGTTCTTTTGGTGACTGTTGGCTTTCAGGGTGTTTTTCTTCCACTTATCCTGCTCCTGTTGTTTTAATCCACGTCTAGAGACCGGCTGATCAGCCGGGCGGTATGATCCACAATCGGGATGACCATGGAATAGGTCATGCGGCTCGGCCCAAGGATCCCCAGGGTCCCGGTAATCCCACTTTTACTGGTATAACTGGAAGTTACCAGGCTGCATCCCTCAAGCCCGCTCGACTCAAATTCACTGCCAATAAAAACATGAGTGCCACCCGCGGTTCTGCACTTCTCCAGCAGACCGACGAGGAGGTTTTTCTGCTCAAAGGCCCGGAAAAGTCTTTTCATTGATTCAAGGTCGGCAAATTCCGGAAGTTCCAGAATGTTTGAAGCTCCTTCAACAAATACGGTCGCTTCCGGCTGATCTTCGAAAACAGCCCTTGAGAGAGTAAAAGCCTCCATGAGAAGCGAGTCATAAAGGGCCTTCTCCTCTTCCATCTCCTTGACAATCAGCTCTTTGACTTTGCAAATCGGCAGGCCGGTAAGCTTGCTGTTGAGAACATTGGTGATTTTTTCCAGCTCGCCTGGGGCAACCGGATTCTGCACTTCAATGATTTTATGCTGAACATTCCCGGACTTGGATACCAGAACAGTCAAAATTTTCTTGGATGACAGTTTGACAAATTCAATGTGGCGAAAAACCGTAGCTTCAAAAGAAGGCCAGGAAACCAGACCTGCATAACTGGATGTGGCAGACAGCACCTGACCGGCTTTCTTGAGCCGGTCCTCCAAACCCAGACCTTCGGCAGCACAACTGTTTTCAATGGACTTCCGAAGTTGAAAGCTCAAGTCTTTCACCTGAATCATGGTATCGACGTAAAATCGATAGCCTTTTTCCGTCGGGACACGGCCTGCGGAGGTATGGGGAGAATAAAGGAAACCGGCCTCTTCCAGGTCCGCCATCACGTTTCTGACGGTGGCGGGAGAAATCCCAAGCTGGTGACGCCGTGTAAGGGTTCGTGACCCGACAGGTTCTCCGGTATCGATAAAATCTTCGATTATAGCTTCCAGAACTATCCTGCTTCGTTCGTTCAAATCTCCGAACATCGCTGAACCTCTCGACATTTCCGGCCAGCCAACTGGCCAATAGAAAATAACTTAGCACTCATCCAAACAGAGTGCTAACGCCGCCAAAATAACAACGCCCCGGGCCTTTGTCAAGGGGCAAATAGAGAGCAAATATAGGGTTTTTCATAAAACTTTCTGGATAAGAAAATCATAAATCAACCAGCCGTCAAAGGTCATCCGGCAACAACCGTCTTCAAAACACAGGCTTTCCTTCAGGCTCTCCATAGCGTTGGGAAAAGCGCCCCGAACGGTCTGCCCGAAACAGCGGAGGAAATCCTCCTCCCGCACACCTTCAGCGGCTCGCAATCCAAGATAAAGGGTTTCACTCATGGCCCCTGCCCGGTTAAAGACCTCAAGGCATTGAGCCGGGTCCCGGCCCTCCTTCAAGGAGCGGGAATAGTGCGCAAGGTCGGGGGGAGACGCCCAGCGCTCGCCCCAGGAGCGCCTTAAAAAGCTGTGGGCGCCCGCGCCAATCCCCATACAGGATTGCCGTTTCCAGTAATTCAGATTATGTCGACATTGAAATCCCGGTTTCGAATAATTGGAGATTTCATAATGACTATAATCTTGCTCGCAAAAAAAATCATGGCCGCACTTGAACATATCAGCATATGCTTCTTCGCCGGGAAGACAAAGTTTTCCCTGGCCTTGCAGACAGGCAAAAGCCGTCCCCGTCTCAACGCTCAAGCCATAGAGTGAAAGATGCTGCGGATCTTCCCGCCGAGCCCTTTTCAAGTCCTGGAAAAAACATTCCCGCGACTGACCGGGGAGACCGAAAATCAAGTCGATGCTGATATTTTCCAGACCGGCCCTGCGCGCCCAGGTAAGGCTTTTTTCCACATCCTCAAGAGAATGAACCCGGCCCAAAGCCTGGAGGAAATCCGGATTGAACGTCTGAACGCCCAAGGAGAGACGGTTGATTCCCGCCGTGCGATAGCCTTCGAGTTTTTCCTTGGAAAGAGTCCCGGGGTTGGCCTCAATGGTTATCTCTGGCTCACCCGAGACTCCCCAGAGACTGTCGACCCGCTCGAGAATTTTTCCGATCTCCTCAGGAGTTAAAAGGCTGGGTGTCCCGCCCCCGAAAAAGACGGTGTCGACAAGCTCAGGCTTTTCCGGTCCTTTGGCGGCAAGCTCCATATGCGCCAATAGCTGATGGACATATTCAGCAAGCTGTTCTGAGGACCCAACAACGGAAAAGAAATCACAATAGGGGCATTTGCGCAGGCAAAAAGGAATGTGAAAATATAGCCCGCTCATTGCGCGTCGGGAAACCGGTATTCAGCCGAAATGAAAAAGCAGATCATCGAAAGTTGTTCCTGTAAACATCCTGGTTTACCGGGCAAAAATTCTACCGACAGGGGAAGGGCATGCTTATCAGAAAAAATAAAGTATCGCCATGGCCGTCAGAAAAGAAACCGCCAGAAAAACACCGAGCCCGACTGGCAAGGACGAACGCCGCAGCCAGGAGTAACGGTTCAGAGATGAATCGCCCATGGAGGGGACAAAGCCGGTTGTGAGCCAGCAGGCTAGAAGAATGCCTTTTTTCATAGCCTGCCCCGGGTATTCTACCGCACTTTTAACCGAAGAGATAAACTCTTCCGGAAAAAAGCGCCGAAACGACGTATTCTCAGCGAAAAAATAACGTAAAAATTTCAAAAAATATTTCCCCCCGAGACGATAGATACAATCGAGATCAATACTGATCGTCGGCTTCGGGGTCAACATTTCAAGCAACAGGAAAAACCCCACAGCCGTGAAAAAAAGGATCTGAAGGGTTTCGGAAACATGATAGAGAGTGTAAGGGGCATAAACCACGTCAAAGGGGAGCATTTTATACAAAAACGGATAGCCGCAGCCGATAAAAATACATAAAAAGGAGGTGATCGCCATGGCGGTCTGCATATGCCAGGGAGGTTCTCCGGCTTTCTGCCAGGTTTCCTCGCTGCAGTTGTTTTTCCCGAACCAGATAAAATATGGGACCTTCAGCCCGGTGTGGAGAAAAGTACCGGCCGAGGCCAGGGAAAGTAAAAAACCAGCCCATAAAAGATGCTCTTCAAAGGCGGCGGCAACAATCATTGATTTACTGACAAAGCCGCTGAAGAGAGGGACTGCGGAAATGGAAAGACCGCCGATAAAGGTGAAAACCAGGGTCCGGGGCATCTTTTTGTAAAGTCCCCCGAGTTCGGTGAATTTGCTTTTGCCGGTCATGAAAAGAACCGAGCCCGTCCCCATGAACAAAAGACCTTTATAAAGAATATGGGCAAAAGCGTGGGCGCAGGCGCCGCTGATGGCGAGCGGCGTCCCAATCCCCACCCCCGCCACCATGTAACCCACCTGGCTGATGATATGGTAGGCCAGCAAGCGTCTCGCGTCATTTTCCAGGACGGCATAAACCACTCCGTACAATGCCATTATGACACCCAGGGGGATCAATAGCCATGTGCCCGCAAAACCACGGATAAGGGCATAAACAGCGGTTTTGGTGGTGAAACAGGACATGAACACGGAACCGCTGACGGTCCCTTCACCGTAAGCATCCGGAAGCCAGGCATGCAGGGGAGGGACGGCCGCATTCAGCAGAAAACCGAATAGAATCAACCAGCCTCCAATGCCGGAACTGCCGAGGTCCATTAGCTGAAAGGTAAGATCGCCGCCTTGGGCGCTGGCGTAAAAAACGATGCCCAACAGAAGGGCGACCCCGCCGAAACCATGGACGAGCAGATAGCGGAATCCGGCTGACAAGGCTTTACTGCTTTTGCGACACCAGACCAGAAAAACCGAAGAGAAAGCCATTAATTCCCAGAAGAGGAACAGGACGAATAAATCTCCGGCTAAAATGACCCCCAAAGAACCGGCGACGTAAAGCCAGGAGGCAATCTGCTCCAGGTTATCCTTTACATGGAGGGCAAAAAGGGTCCCGATGGAACACATGAGGGCCATGATAAAGCAGAATATCCTGCTCAGGGCGTCCACCCGGCCAAACACCAGGGACCAGTCCAGAAAGCGCACCACGCCGTAATTGCCGTCCGCCAGGCTGAGAACGGCGGCAAAAGCCAGCAGGGGAATGGTTACGAGATAGGCTTTAACGGATCTTCCCCTTAAATAAGGGGATAAAAACAGCCCCAAGAGCCAGAACAAAAGCTGGATGGAGCCAGAGATCAGTCATCATAGAAGTTTTCCTGTTTCATGATCCGAGGTGTCCCAGCCATTTCGAAAAAATGATGATAACCACACAGGAAACAAGCCCGAAAAGGGACCAGAAGGCCGGGATTTTCTCAAGCGCGGTATGCGCATGTTCTTTACCCACCCAGAGGGTATCGAAAATGATCAGAAAACCGAGAACGATCAAGCCGATCCCTTTCAGAACATCCTGGTGTTTTCCCATTTTTTCCAGAAAATGAACAAATTTCATCCCAGAACTCCTTTGACAAAAGTCATCAGAAAAGTCAGGATAAATGCCGATAAGAATGGAAATAAAGGCCGAACAGCAGAGAGGAATCACCATGATCAGGGGCGCTTCCTTGATTTTCGCGCCGCCCCCATTTGCAACCGGAGTACCGAAAAAGGCGCGATAAACAACCGGCGCAAAATAGCCGATGTTCAACATGGTGCTGGCAAAAAGAACCAGCATGATTCCGATCTGGCTGGCTTCCATGGAACCTAGAAAAAGGTACCATTTGGTAATAAAACCGGCTGCCGGCGGCACCCCGATCATGCTCAAGGAGGCAATCCCGAATGCCGCAAAAGTAAAGGGCATCACGCGCCCGAGTCCGTTCATCTCCGATATGTTTTTCTTATGGCTGGCGACATAGATAGCCCCGGCACAGAAAAAGAGAGTAATTTTCGAAAAAGCGTGATTGGCGATATGGATCAAGCCGCCGGTAATACCCTGCGGCGTCAAAAGAGCCACCCCGAGGATGATATAGGAAAGCTGGCTGATGGTGGAGTAGGCCAGCCTGGCTTTCAGATTGTCTTTGGTTAGAGCAATCATGGACGCCACCACAATGGTGATAGAAACAAAATAAGCCGTCGGTATGCCGAGACCGAGGCGGTCCATGGTTTCCACGCCGAAAAAATAAAGCATGACCCGGGTGGTGGAAAAAACGCCGACCTTCACCACCGCCACGGCATGGAGCAGAGCACTGACCGGCGTAGGAGCCACCATGGCGGCAGGCAGCCAGCGATGAAGAGGCATTATGGCGGATTTAGCAAAACCGAACAGGCATAAAACATAGATAAAGCGGATCAGGTTAGGCGGCACATCCGCTGGGAAAATTCCGCTGCGGACATTGTCGGCAAAATCGAGATTTCCCGTCCAGTAGTAGGTCAGAAAAATGGCCGGCAGAATAAAGGTGATGGAAGAGCCGAGCAGATAAGTCAGGTATTTCCTGCCCGCGGCATAGGCCTCCTCGTTCTGGTTGTGTGCCACCAGAGGATAGGTGGAGAGGGAAAGAATTTCATAAAACAGATAGAGGGTGATCAGGTTGGCTGAGAATGCCACCCCCAGAGCGCTGGCAATGGCAATGGCAAAAAAAACGAAAAAGCGGGTCTGGGAATGCTCTTTGAGCGATCTCATGTAGCCGATGGAATAAAAGGACGTAAAAATCCACAGAAAAGAAGCCACCAGAGCGAACATGAGACCCATGGCATCGATGCGCAGCTTGAAGTGGGCTCCCGGAAGAACCCGGGCAATCGTGCAACTGAGGGTTTGTCCGTCCAGAAGCACCGGCACCTGGGCCGCGACCAGTCCAAACACAAGTACCGATACCAATATGGTCAACTTGCTGCGCAGGGCCGGTTTTTTCCCGGTCAGAAGAATCGGAAGAACACCGCCCATGGCCACTAGAATGATGACCAGAGGCATTATAGACTCAGAATATTGCATAAACCGCTTTCAGGTCCAATCCACAAAAAATACTCACACAATCAGGGTTTAAAACAATGGAACCGCAAAACGGATCACCTCGCGGACAAGGGGCCCCGCACTCAAACCAATGGCCAGAATAGCCACAGTGACAACCACCAGCGGTGGAATCATCAGTGGCGACGCTTCCAGAATGCGGACCTCTTCCTCTTCGGATGACTGCACCTCCGGCTTGGAAAAAGCTACTTCGAAAACCCGATAAAAAAGAACGGCATTCACCAAACTGCTGAAAATGAGGGCCGCTACGAACTCCCATTGGCCGGCTTGAACCCCACCCAGAAGCAGAAACCATTTACTGAAAAAGCCGCAGGTGGGAGGGACCCCGACAACCGAGAGGGCACCCACGGATAATGCCAGCATGGTAAGCGGCATTTTCTGGAAAAGGCCGCGAAAATCCTCGATCCGGCTGCTACCGACGCGATAAACGATCGCTGAGGCCACAAGAAAAAAGCACAAAGTCATGATGGAATCGTTCAGAATATGAAATATCGCGCCTGTCAGCCCCTGCTGGTTGGCCAGCCAGACACCGCCGACCATATACCCGACCTCGGCAATAACGATGTACGTCAGCATCTTGACAAAGTCCTTCTGGGCCAGGGCGACCAGTGAGGCGCTGACAATAGCTATGGCTGCGGCCCAGACAACCAGATGCTTGATGCCGGCATGGCTCAGGAAGGCGTATTCCGGGGAGTAAACAAAAAAGATTATCCGAATCATCAGAAAGACAGTAACTTTGGTCATCAGGGGGGCAATAAGAACACTAGCCCCTTTGGGCGCATGGGTGTAGGCGTTCGGCAGCCAGCCATGAAGAGGGAAAAAAGCCATTTTTATCCACAGGCCCACCATCAGAAAGCAGAAGGCTGTTGCGACCGTTGGGCTGTCATAAAGAGCCGGTAGCCGGCCGGCAATATCAGCCATGTTCAGGGTCCCGGTCACCAGATAAAGGTAGCCGACCCCCAACAGGTAAAAACAGGCCCCGATAGTCCCCATGATAATGTAATTGAAGCTGGAAAGCGGGGCTCTTCCTTTGCCCATGGCAATAAGCCCGTAGGTCGTAATGGACGTTATCTCCAGCAGCACGTAAAGGTTGAAGGCGTCGCCGGTGATGACCAGCCCCATCATCCCGCATACCAGAATCAGGTAGAGGGAAAAAAAGAGATGCTCTCTCCCCGACATTTCCTTTTTTATACTGGGAAGTGCTGAAAAAGTGGCCACCAGTGCCACCCAGGAAACCAGTACGAGCATCAGGGCGCTCAAAGGATCGAGCACCAGTTCTATGCCGTAAGGCGCAACCCAGCCGCCGACAGTATAGGTGAATGAACCATTTTGAAGCACATCACCCAGAACCCATAAAGAAGCGACGGCTGACAGGGTCAGGCTTGCCAGGGTCCAGGGCGCCACATGTTTTTTGGAGATTTTGCCCAGCAGGTTGACAGCAAAAGAAGCAAGAAGAGGAAAGGCCAGAACCAGAACCGGCAAATTATGATTCATGGTTTGCTGATCCTTTCCAGGATCTGGTCCTCGTCGATGGATCCGTATTCCTTATAAATCCGCAAAACAACGGCAAGAGCCACTCCGGTGACACTCACCGAGACCACAATTGCCGTCAGCATCAGAACATGGGGAAGGGGATTGACCACACCCGCAACCTGAACGGCGCCGGCAAGGGCCTGCTCCTTGTCCAGAATGGGTATTTTCCCTCCCACTTTGGAGCCCATTGAAATATAGAGAAGGATGATCGCCGTCTGGAAAATATTCATGCCCAGGAGTTTTTTAATCAGATTGTTTTTGCGGATCATGGCGTAAAAACCAATCATCATCAGGACGACATAAACCCAGTAGTTGAATTTCCCGATAATTTCAGGCAGCCATGCATCCATATTAAAGCCCCTGGTCCATGCTTCCGCCGGAAGAAAGGAAGCGATAAATTCTCAACATGATACTCATCACCCCGATCCCAACCCCCAATTCCACCAGGAAAATACCGAAAGAACGCCATTCAATCAGGCCAAGGGGGATGATTTTATCCAAGGCGCTGTAATCGAGAAATTTTCCACCGAAAAGAATGCACAACGCGCCAATGAAGCAGAAAACAAACGGCCCCAAAATGGCCAGAGTTTTATTGGTATTTTCCGAAATATAATGCATGCTTGCACGCAGGCCGAAAACCAGGGCCATCAGGATAATGGCCGATCCGAGAATAACCCCCCCCTGAAAACCGCCGCCCGGGCTGTAGTGACCGTGGACAATGACATACAGTCCGAAAAGCTGGACAAATGGGATCAGGACCCGTGTCGTGGTCTGAAGGATCATATCCTGCCACGGCATTCTGATATGTGCTTCCTGCTGCAGAGTCCTCACGAATCCTCCTGTTTCAAAATACTGACCACCGACACACCGGCACAGTAGATGACCACCAGTTCAAACATGGTGTCGTATCCCCGGTAGTCCCCCAGAACCGCGGTCACAAGGTTGGGAACATGGGTCTCCTTGACGACATTCCCGATATAGTAGGCAGAAACATGAGAATTGGGCAGCGACCCCGGATCACCCCACAGGGGGAAATCCGCCATTCCGTAAAGAAGCAACATTCCGGTTATGACTGAGAGGGCCAGCGGAAGTACTTTCAAGCCCTGGTCCTTGAAATGCTGAGGATCATCCACGCCGCGAATTATGAGCCGGCTGCGCGTGGTTGAACGGAATAGGGCCGCAATGAAAAAGATCGTACTGATCCCGGCCCCCACCACCGCCTCGGTAAAAGCGACATCCACCGCTCCCATCTCCGCGTAGAGAAGACACATCAAAAAACTGTAAGCGGAAAAGACAATCGTGGCGGAAAGCACTCCGCGAACCGACACAGTGCCGAAACCACAGATAACCACAAGGGTCAGAAGAAGGAGATCAAGTTGCCAGATCATAGGCGTCTTTTTTTCTTTTCCCAGGGTTCGATGCCGACGATAAAGGCCGCCTTGGTAATCGCATGCGTGGCTGCAGGGCTGGCCACGTAGACAAAAACAATGATGGTCAATATCTTGAGGCTGACCCGGAGATTGTCCCAGGACGTCAAGCTCGTCCAGGAAAAATCCCCAATATTGAACAGGGCAATGGCTACCAGAGCCAGCGTGGTGGCCAGAACATCGCATTTACCGGCCGCATGGAGGCGGCTGTAAAAATCGGGGAAGCGCAGAATTCCGATCGTTCCGATCCCAAAGAAAAAGACCCCTAGTATCAAAAACAAGGCAGCAACATAGGACATTTTCCGATAACTCCTTTAAGCTCTATCCTCCCCCGGCACGGGCGATTTTCCGCCGGAGAAAAAATTTAGTAACACCGATGGAAAGAATAAAGTTGAGCATGGCATAGGCAATCGCAATATCCACAAACATGGAAACATTCCCAAAGATATGACCGATCAGAATCAGAAGCACGGTGGTCTTCGCTCCTATGACATTCACACCAACGATCCGGTCGAGAATCGTCGGGCCGCCCACCACTCTGAAAAGACAGAGAGAAGTAAAGAGCAGAAGACTGATGGCTGAACCCATAACCACGTAATCCATCATTTTTCACCCTCCAGAGCTTTAGCGACCCACACTTCCATTTCACCCGGAAGACTCGCCGCGGCTTTTTTGGTCAGGGCATAAACAGTGAATTCATTATTCGACAGGTTTACGGTTATGGTTCCGGGGGTCAGGGTGATGGATTGGGCAAAAGTGAAGCGACCCAAATTTGATTTGAGGCTGGTCCGGAAGCGGATAAGGCGAGGGTCCATGATCTCGAGCATACGCGGATGGAGGACAATGTAGGCTATTTCGATGCTGGCCAGACATATCTGATAAAAAAGCCAGGGGCAATAAAGTACCATGCCCACCATTTTTTTAACCCAGGCTGTGTCCGGCTTACCATAAAAAAGAAGATCGTGGCTCAGAAAAGAAACCAACAGGCAGGAGATAACTCCCAAGGTCAGATGAAAAGCATCAAACATCCCGGAAAGGAGAATCCAGAAAGACAACATTATGAAAAACGTCGCTATTTTTGTCATAGCTTCATATCCGGCCCGGAGAAAAAATAATATTCCGAAACAATTTCATTAAGCATATCCGAAGGTATTAAAAATTCAGCTTTTTTCAATTAGCACGTGAGTTGTAGCAGGTCAAGTTTTTAGCTCTACGGTTTTCCGGAAATAATATCCTTGCAAGTGGACCATTATCTCAACATTCAGCGATCAAGCTTTTGGGCTTGGGAGCGATAAAGAGGAGGAATCTCATCCAGGTCCGCGACAAAACGAATGTCCCCATCCTTGTCCACATAAAAAAAACGGGGCCCGTTCTCACCTGCGGGATCCCGCGAAAAACCCTTATCGGAAAGATTTTTCTGCAAAAATTTATCCAAGTCGGTAGCGGGCTCGTCGGCAAAAAGGCCGAAAAGTCGGGAACGAAAGTCGAGGTAAATTTTGCGAATTTGATTAAATCCGTTCGACTGCGAAGGATAATAGATCAGGCTCAGGTCAACAGCTAAAAGAACCAGAATGAAAAGGAAAGACCAGACAAGAAAATGACCAAGCCTTTTAGCCAAAATGACACCTCAAGCAGGTGAGATAATCTTAAATGGGATTCAGGTCATGCGGGAAATTTTTATTATTCTATAAGGTCGAGTCGCGCAAAACAAGGACTTAATAGCTACAAAAGCCTCGACTTTTGCGCTTTCCGAGCCTTTGCTGTCATTTTCCCGTCCTCAAAAACCGCAGGCCATTTATTTCTTTTCCGTCACCAGACGTTTATATGGCACCCAAGGCATCTATTTTGCTTATTGAAAGCAACGATTTTTTTAATAGGAGATTGAAATGATCGCGAAAATTTTATCCGGCGGCCTGCTCGGCGTCGATGCGTTCCCGGTGGAGGTGGAGGTCGACATCGCTCAGGGACTCCCCCAGTTCGCAACCGTCGGACTTCCCGAAGGCGCAGTGAAGGAAAGCAAGGACCGGGTCAAGTCGGCCATCAAAAATTCGGGCTATTCCTTCCCCACCCGACGCATTACCGTCAACCTGGCGCCTGCGGATATCAAAAAAGACGGAACGGCCTATGACCTGCCCATCGCCATAGGAATTCTGAGCGCTGCCGGAATTCTTCCTGACAATCACTCGAAAAACTGGCTTTTTCTCGGGGAGCTTTCCCTCGACGGCCGCGTCAAACCGATCCGGGGCGCCCTTCCCATGGCGGTTTCCGCCCGTTCCTGGGATATAGAAGGACTTATCCTCCCTCTAGAAAATGCCCGAGAAGCCGCCATTGTCAACGGCCTTGATGTTTATGGTGTTGAACATCTCGGCGAAGTCGTCGATTTCCTCAGCCAAAACAAAATTCTCTCCCCCTGCTCCGTCAACAGAGACGAGATATTTCGCGAGGCCAATCTGCATGAAGAGGATTTTGCCGAAGTCAAAGGGCAGGAAAGCATTAAAAGAGCCTTGGAAGTGGCCGCCGCGGGAGGGCATAACATCCTGCTCACCGGACCTCCAGGAAGCGGAAAGACCATGCTCGCCCGGCGGCTCCCAAGTATTCTCCCGGAACCCAGCTTCGACGAAGCCCTCGAAACTTCCAAAATTCACTCTATCGCCGGGCTTCTGTCCCGGCAGGAAGCTCTGGTTCGCAACCGGCCTTTCCGCAGCCCGCATCACACCATATCCGACGCCGGCCTGATCGGCGGCGGGACGATTCCCAAGCCGGGGGAAGTCTCCCTCGCTCACAACGGAGTGCTGTTTCTCGATGAACTCCCGGAATTCAAAAAAAATGTCCTGGAGATGCTGCGTCAACCCCTCGAGGACGGCCAGGTCACCATCAGCCGCGCCCTGACCACCATCACCTATCCTGCCTCATTCATGATGGTGGCAGCCATGAACCCCTGCCCCTGCGGATTTCTGGGAGATCCCCAGCATGCCTGCACCTGCACGCCGCTGGTCGTCCAGCGCTACCGGAACCGTCTATCAGGGCCACTCCTCGACCGCATCGACATCCAGGTGGAAGTACCCCGCATCCAATACAAAGAATTGTCGGCACCCAGGGATGGCGACTCCAGCGCCGTCATTCGGGAGCGAGTCAATAGAATCCGAGAAATCCAGCGAACACGGCTCAAATCCCACCGGCTGAACTGCAACGCCCAGATGGAAAGCCGCCATCTGCGTAAATTCTGCAAAGTCGGGCCGGAGTGTGAAAAACTTCTCGAAATGGTCACCGACCGCCTCGGCTTTTCCGCCCGCACCTACACGCGCATTCTCAAGGTAGCCCGCACCATCGCCGATCTGGCGGGTGAGGAAAACATAGGGCAGGAACATCTCGCCGAAGCGATTCAATACCGCTCCCTCGACCGCAAAACGCTTTAAGAAAAGAAGCCCCCATGAGGCTTCGCTGAATTTTGGTATTTGGAAGGATCTTCGACTTTTTACATATAACTTGACGAGAAGCTCCCTATCAATCACCCAGAAACCGGGTAAAATTAAAAATGACCTAACTTCCGAAATCACTTCTCTTAGTCATTTCGAACCCCTCTGTTTTCCGGTCACTGCCATCCACTCCTCTGTCAAATGCTCTAAAGCACCGAGCATGGCTCCTTTCTGGTCCCTCCCGTAATATAAAACTCTTCATCCTGGCTGGACACTCAGACTAAGTAGTGTATAAAAAGACAAATAGTGAGCGTTGCTACTCTAGTTGAGGAATCCAACCAGGCAAGATAAATCAACCTTGATATAATAATATCAGGTTAAGCTTTGCTGAACGTGTAAGTTCCTGGTCTTCTGCCGTGGCACTCGCCAGAGAACAATTCACAGTTGATTTCACCTCCACCACAGCACTCTTCCGCAATAGGGGCATGATGAGATTTAATAAAAGAATTCTCGATTCACTGGACTGGGTCTCGATTCGCCGAGATCCCTTCGCAACCTTTGAAGAGCCGATCCGCCATGAGGTATTTAGCGCTGAGCGTCTGGAGCAACACGCGAAAAGCCTCGCAGCCATACAAAAAACCACGGACAACCCGCGCAGGGGAAAGAGCCTTGCGCCGCGCATTCGTGAAAACGGTCGGGTCCTACGGGCGTCGTACCTCGCCGTCACCGAATCGGCTCGGGAACATCGGGCCATTACACCGGCCGCCGAATGGCTCCTCGACAACTTTCACATCGTTGACGAGCAACTGCGAGATATTCGGGACCATCTTCCTTCCAGTTATTATCGGGAACTGCCCAAACTCGTCGGCGGTCCGTTCAAGCAGTATCCCCGCGTTTTTGAGATCGCCTGGGCTTTCGTCGCCCACAACGACAGCCGCTTTGACCCGGCGCTATTGATCCGATTCGTACGTGCTTACCAGAGCATCCAGCCGTTGACCATCGGCGAACTGTGGGCCGTTCCCACCACCCTGCGCATCGTCCTCATCGAGAACCTCCGGCGCATTGCGGTCCGTATTGTCGGCTCGGAAAAGGCGCGCGATGAAGCGAACCGGATTGCCGACGACATCCTGGGTATCAGCGGCCGGTCGCCGCAGGCAGTGCAAGAAACCCTGCGGGAAAAGGGGAAGGAATCGATTTCCACCGCCTTTGCGGTCCAACTAGTGCAGCGCCTGCGCCATCAGGGACCCGGTGTGGCGGCCACCGTGCAATGGCTTACAGAAAGGCTGGCGGCCCAGGGCAAGACCCCTGACGACCTCGTCCTTCTGGAGCACAGACTGCAGGCATCCGGCAACGTAACGGTACGTAACATTATCACCAGCATGCGGCTGATCTCAGCTTATTCCTGGAACGCCTTTTTCGAAGAAGTCAGCTTGGTGGACAAAGTTCTGCGCGCCGACTCCCTTTTTTCTGAGATGGATTTCATAACTCGTGACCGTTACCGGCACGGTCTCGAAGAGTTGGCCAAAGGGGCACAGCAACAGGAATTGGAGATTGCCCGCTTGGTCATCGCCAAAACGGAACAGGCTCGAACGATTTTGGGTGCGAGCGATGAAAGGGCCGATTGGCGCCAAATGGATCCCGGTTATTACCTGATCTCCAAGGGCCGGCCGGCATTCGAGGAAGAGGTCGGTTTTCATCCTTCGCTGCGACAAAAACTCCTACGAACCTATAAAGCCTATGCCACCCCGGCCTATCTCGGCAGTATCGGCCTTGCAACCATTCTCCTCGCGTCCATCCCCGTGTTGATGAGCATTCGGGCAGGGGTGTCGCCTCCATGGCTCTTGGTTCTCGGAGTGCTGGCGTTTTTCCCCGCATCCGATATCGCAGTTATGCTGGTCAACAAGTTCATGGCTGCACAGATTGGACCGCGCCACCTTCCCCGACTCAAGCTTGCCAGCGGCATCCCGCCATCGCTGCGCACGTTCGTAGTCGTGCCGAGTTTTCTCAGAACTGAAGTTGAGGTCCAAGAACAAATCGGACTCATTGAGCTGCACTACCTGGCGAATCAGTCCGGCGAGGTTCGTTTTGCCTTCTTGACCGACTGGCCGGACGCGGACACCGAAATTGTTCCCGGCGACAGGGAACTTCTCCGCTTCGCAGCAGATCGGATAGAACAGCTCAATGCGCGCCACGGGGCCGCCCCTGACGGTGGGAAAAGGTTTTTTTTACTCCACCGCAAGCGCCTCTGGAACTCAAGTGAAAGCAAGTGGATGGGATGGGAGCGCAAGCGCGGCAAGCTCCATGAATTCAACCGTCTTCTGCGGGGGGCAAAGGATACCAGCTTCATCTCAAGTGACGGTTCGCCGCCGCAGGTCCCACACGAGGTGCGCTATGTCATCACCCTCGACGCGGACACAAAACTTCCGGTCAACACGGTAAACGAGCTCGTCGGCAGCATGGCCCATCCCTTGAACCTCCCCCGTTTCGATGAGCGTCTGGGACGCGTGGTTGAAGGATACGGGGTGCTCCAGCCGCGGATCATCCCTTCGTTCCCTACCCGTAGCGACCGCACCTTCTATCACCAGCTATTTTCCGGGCCGTGCGGGGTTGATCCTTACGCCTCTGCCGTTTCAGATATATATCAGGATCTCTTCGGAGAAGGGTCGTTCACCGGCAAGGGGATCTACGACGTCGACGCCTTCGAGGTCGCCCTGGCAGGGCGCGTGCCGGAAAACACCATCCTGAGCCACGATCTGTTTGAGGGAACCTTCGCCCGCTGCGGCCTGGCCAGTGACATCGCGCTGTTCGAGGAGTTTCCGTCTCATACCGAGGTCGCTGCCTCGCGTCACCACCGCTGGGCACGGGGGGACTGGCAGCTGCTTCCCTGGATTGTCGGCCCCAAGGGGAAGAACATCCCCATCATCGGGCGCTGGAAGATGATCGACAACCTGCGGCGTTCTCTTTCCGCTCCGGGGATGCTGTTTCTCCTGCTTGCTTCCTGGCTCATCCCGCCCGCCCCTCACGGTGTGTGGACCCTGTTCACCCTCGCGGCCATTGCTTTCCCCGTCTTTCTTTCCCTCTTCAGCGGCCTGAAACCGCAGCGCCGCGGCATTTCCAAAAGGAACCATCTGCGCGCTGTGCTCGGCGACCTGCTGGTAGGCGCCGGGCACACGGTCATCGTCCTGACGCTCCTCGCCCATCAGGCCTGGCTGATGCTCGACGCCGTCTGCCGCACCCTCGTGCGCCTCTTCATCACCCGCCGCAACCTGCTCCAGTGGGTAACTGCCGCCCAGGCAAAAAAGCACTCCGCTTTTTTGTTTCGTTTCTTTTTCCGGAGGCTGTTCGGCGCCGAAATCTTAGCCTTTGCCTCTTTGTTCCTGACCGCCTTCCTCGCCCCGTCAGCGCTTGCTGTGGCCGGCCCGTTCATTTTTATCTGGGTGGTCTCGCCCTTCGTGGCTTGGAAAATCAGCACTCCCCCCGTAACCAGTTCGAGCGAGATCCTGCCGGAAGATGAGGTGCTCCTCCTGCGCCTGACCGCCCGGCGCATCTGGCGTTTTTTCACCACCTTCGTAACGGCCGAGGATCACTGGCTGCCTCCCGACAACTTTCAGGAAAAGCCACATCCGGTCATCGCCCACCGCAGCTCCCCCACCAACTTTGGCGTCTTTCTGCTATCAGTTGTCGCCGCCCGGGACTTCGGTTGGACAAGTCTCTCCGATTCGGTGGACAGACTCGACGCAACCATGGGAACCATGGAGATACTCCCTCGCTTCCACGGACACTTTTACAACTGGTACGAAACCCGGGAATTGCGGACGCTTGAACCAAAGTACATCTCGTCCGTCGACAGCGGGAACCTTGCCGGTCACCTTCTTGCGCTCTCACAGGCATGCAAGGAACTGGCGCAGGCCCCCATTCTATCTTCGGTCGCCCTGAAGGGTATAGGCGACACCATGCACCTCCTTCGCCAGGCCTTACAGGAGCTCGGAAGGGACGAGGCTATGCGGCAGTTGGTCGGTACAATTGCGGGCATAGAATCCTCAATTAACGCTGCACCGACCGGCTTTGGCGGCCAGGTTTCCTTCTGGGATGCGCTGGAGGCTGAAACGGAAACTGTCGTCGCCTCGGTCCGAACACTCGTGCAAGAGAGCGGAGAAGAAAGTGGAAGCGAAGCAGGTATCTGGGCGGAGCTTCTCCTGGACGACATCAGAAGCCATCGGCGTGACATCGATCTGCTCCTCCCCTGGGCACGGATGCTGGAAGAATGGACGCTTGAGCGCAAGAGCTTCGGGGAAGAGGAAGAGATTTGGACTGCCTTTCAAGACCTTCTCGCACTCGACATCCCGCTGGCGGCACTGCCCGAGCGCTGTGAAGCCGCGGTCAGCAAGCTTTTGCAGCTGCAGGCGCTCACTGATTCCAGGGAATGTCGCGCCCGTCTCGACACCCTGATCGGCGCCTTCGAGCGTTCTGCGGAGACCTGCGGCATACTGACGGAGCGGCTTGACAGAATCGCCGTACACGCTCGGCGCCTCGTTATTGAGATGGATTTCAGCTTCCTCTACGACCCGGCTTGCCGGCTCTTCTCCATCGGCTACCGCGTCAGCGATGGACGTCTCGACCAGAGCTTCTACGACTTGCTCGCCTCGGAATCCCGTCTCACGAGCTTCATTGCCATCGCCAAGGGGGAAGTCCCTCCCTCCCACTGGTTCCGACTGGGCCGAGTGCTGATCCCGGTGGAGAAAGGCGCAGTGCTCGTCTCGTGGTCCGGATCGATGTTCGAGTATCTCATGCCCTCATTGGTCATGCACACGCCGCGCGGCAGCCTTCTCGACCAGACTTGCCGGACTGTCATCGCGCGCCAAATCAGCTACGGAAAGGAAAACGGCGTACCGTGGGGGATTTCTGAATCGGCTTACAACACCCGCGACCTTTCCTTCGCGTACCAGTATTCGGCCTTCGGGATACCCGGTCTGGGACTTAAGCGCGGGCTCGGCCAGGATCTCGTCATCGCCCCTTACGCCACGGTCCTGGCGGCAATGTATGCTCCCGCCACCGCAGCACAAAACTGCAGACGGCTCGAGGAAGTGGGCGGGCGTGGCCCTTTCGGCTTCTACGAGGCCCTGGATTTTACTCGTGCCCGGCTCCCCGAGGGGACTCGGACCGCCGTCATCAAGGCGTACATGGCGCACCACCAGGGAATGTCGCTGGTGGCCTTGGGCAACGTCATCCATGACGGAATCATGCGGCACCGCTTCCACCGCGAACCGATGATCCAGGCGGCCGAACTCCTCCTCCAGGAAAGGATGCCCCACGACATCGGAGTTGCCCGCCCGTTAGCCGATCAGGTTCAGGCTGTGAAAGTCTGGGACTCCGTCCAGCCGGTGCTGCGCCGTTTTCACACCCCGAACCATCGTCTCCCCTCGACCCACCTGCTCTCCAATGGCCACTACGCCGTCATGGTCACCGCCGCCGGCTCCGGTTACAGCCGCTGGCGTGACATCGCCGTCACGCGCTGGCGCGAAGACGCGGCGCGGGACGGTTGGGGCAGCTACCTCTTCCTGCGTGACATGGAGAACGGGACGGTGTGGTCCGCGGCCTACCAGCCGGCGGGTTTCGAGCCGAAACGTTATGAGGTGACTTTTGCAGATTATCGGGCGCGTATCGTCCGGCATGACGATGCCCTGATGACCGCCCTTGAGATCATCCTGTCACCAAATGATGACGCTGAGTTGCGCCGCCTCTCCATCACCAACGAGGGAACGTCCACTCGGGACATCGAGGTCACCTCCTACGCAGAGATCGTCCTCGCCCCACAGAGTGCTGATATCGCCCACCCGGCCTTCTCCAACCTCTTCGTCCAGACCGAATATCATCCCGCCTGCACAGCACTTCTGGCTCACCGCCGCCCACGCTCCGCCGACGATAAAACCGTCTGGGCCGCTCACGTGATTGCTGTGGACGGTGCCAGTTGCAGCGGCATTGAGTACGAAACCGATCGCATGCGTTTCCTCGGGCGGGGCCGGACCATCCGCAGGCCCGTTTCCATCATGGATGGACGTTCCCTGTCCAATACGGTCGGTCCCGTCCTCGACCCGGTCTTCAGTCTCCGTGCCCGGGTGCGGGTTGCGCCCGGGGCAACGGCACGCCTGATCTTCTCGACCATGGTCGCGGAGTCCCGCGAAGCGATTCTCCTGCTGACCGACAAGTACCACGACCCTGCAGCCTACGAACGGACCCTCGCCCTCGCCTGGACCCAGTCTCAGATACAGCTCAACTACCTGGGGATCGCACGGGGCGAAGCCCACCTTTTTCAGCATCTGGCCAACCGCCTCCTCTATACAGACTCCGCCATGCGGCCTCGCGACGAACTCCTCAGGCAGAGCGTCTTGAATGTCACGGGTCTCTGGCAATATGGCATATCGGGGGACTATCCCATCGTCCTCGTACGCATCGATGATAGCGATAACCAGGGGATTATCCGTCAGTTGCTGCGCGCACACGAATACTGGCGCTTAAAGCTCCTGGCGGTGGACCTGGTCATCCTGAACGAAAAGGAGGCCTCCTACATCCAGGAGTTGCAGCATTTCCTGGAAGCCAAGGTGAGTAACAGCCTTTCCAGCGGCCATGCTCTGCAAGAAAGCCGCGGCAAGATCTTCGTCCTGCGCGCCGATCTCATGAACACCGATGAGCGGTTCCTCCTCCAGACCGCCGCCCGCGTCGTGCTCTCCGCCCGGGATGGGAGTCTGACCGAACAGGTTATGCGGATGCGGCGTCAGGAGCTACAAACGGTCCACCCGGCACGCGGTCAATTTCCTCAGCACCCGGCTGAAGAGGCCGCCCTCGAAGCGCCGCCCCTCGAGTTCTTCAATGGCCTCGGCGGTTTTGCGAAAGAGGGGCAAGAATACGTCATCTTTCTCGGCCCGGGGCAGCGCACACCGGCCCCCTGGATTAACATCATCGCCAACGAATTTTTCGGTTTTCAGGTCTCCGAGTCAGGTGGGGGCTATACCTGGTCTCTCAACAGCCGCGAAAACCAGCTCACTCCCTGGTCCAACGACCCGGTGGCCGACCCTTCCGGCGAAGCCATTTATCTCTGCGACCGCGACAGCGGCGCTATCTGGAGTCCGACGGCCCTGCCGATTCGGGTCGAGAGCGCGACCTACATCGGGCGCCACGGCCAGGGATACAGCCGCTTCGAACATCTCTCCCACAACATCCGGAGCGAACTGACACAAATCGTGAGTTTGAGTGACCCGGTCAAGATTTCCCACCTGGTCCTGGAGAACCGTTCGTCGCGGCACCGCAGGCTTTCCGTAACCGGGTATCTCGAATGGGTTCTGGGCTTCACGCGAACGGTCTCCGCACCCTATATCGTCACCGAAATGGATAGCGAAACAGGGGCTATGTTCGCCAGAAACCCCTGGCATGCCGAATTTGGCGGCAGGATCACCTTCGCGGATCTCGGCGGACGCCAAACATCCTGGACCGGCGACCGGGTAGAATTTGTCGGCCGCAACGGTACTCTGGAGCAGCCGGCGGGGCTACTTGGGAACGGAGTCTTGAGCGGCAGGACAGGCGCCGGCCTCGATCCGTGCTGTGCGCTTCAGACAACCCTCGATCTCGCCCCCGGTGAACGCGTCGAGCTGGTGCTCTTCCTGGGACAGGCGTCAGACCGGGAAACGGCCCGCGACTTGATTAGACACTGGCGCTCGGTTGCCCCTCAAGACGAGTTGAAAGCTATACGGAAGTACTGGGAGGGAGTCCTCGGCAAAATACAGGTCCGGACTCCGGACCGAGCCATGGACTTCATGCTGAACCGCTGGTTCCTCTACCAGACCCTGGTCTGCCGCTGCTGGGCCCGAGCAGCGTTCTACCAGGCGGGGGGGGCGTACGGATTCCGCGACCAGCTCCAGGATTGCCTGGCGCTCGTCATGACCGATCCCGCCCTGGTCCGCACCCATATCATCAGGGCTTCAGGGCGCCAGTTTCGGGAGGGTGATGTGCAACACTGGTGGCATCCCCCGACGGGACGAGGGGTCCGTACCCATTTTTCCGATGACCTGATCTGGCTTCCCTACACAGTGGCCCATTATCTGGCGGTAACGGGAGATGCGAGCGTCCTTGACGAGAAAACACCCTTTCTGGAAGGGGAGACGCTGGCCGCCGAACGGGAAGACGCCTATTTCGAGCCCGTCATCTCTGGGGAGACGGCAACGGTCTTTGAACACTGCGCCCGCGCTCTCGACCTGCGCCTGACCACGGGAGCGCACGGCCTGCCGCTGATGGGGACGGGGGACTGGAATGATGGCATGAACCGCGTCGGCCACCAGGGCCGCGGCGAAAGCGTCTGGCTCGCCTGGTTTCTTCATGCGACCTTTACTCACTTCGCCCCGATAGCAACAGCACGGGGCGAGCGGGAAAGAGCGCAGAGATGGCTTGCCCACGCGGCTGGCCTTAAGGAGGCGCTGGAAAAGGAGGCGTGGGATGGCGCATGGTATCGGCGTGCCTATTATGACGACGGCACGCCGCTCGGCTCGACGGCCAACACCGAATGCCGCATTGACTCCATCGCCCAGAGTTGGGGGGTCATCTCCGGTGCGTCGGACCCGGTACGGGCGAGAAAAGCGATGGCATCGGTCGAAGATTACCTGGTGAAAACAGAGGACTCTCTTGTCCTGCTCTTCGCCCCTCCTTTCAACCAGACGTCCCAGGACCCAGGTTATATCAAAGGATATCTCCCCGGTATCCGCGAAAATGGCGGTCAGTATACCCACGCCGCCGCCTGGTCTGTGATCGCCTTTGCCATGCTGGGCCTTGGAGACAAGGCCCATGAACTCTTTTCCATGCTCAATCCGGTGAATCACGCCGTCACTCGGAGCAGCATGTCTCGCTACCGGGTAGAGCCATACGTGGCAGTAGCAGACGTCTACTCGGAACCGCCCCACGTCGGGAGGGGAGGATGGAGCTGGTATACCGGCTCATCAGGCTGGCTCTATCGAGCGGGGCTGGAGTGGATACTGGGGATTACCGTGCGCGCAGAGACCTTGCACCTTGAACCCTGCATTCCCCGCACCTGGCCAGGGTTTACAGCCTCCTACCGGCACGGTGAAACGATCTACGAGATTCAGGTGGAAAATCCGAACGGCTGCGAGCGCGGTGTCGCCTGGGTGGAGATGGATGGACAGCGCATGACAGGTGGAGTGATCCCTTTGGAACGGGGCTTGGTGAAGCATCAGGTTGTCGTCCGGATGGGAAACCCGGAACAGCCGCTGATGTAATTTCTGAAAGAGGGAAAAAAGCAAAGATAATCATGAGGAGCAGATCATTCCTGGGGTTGTTGCACAGCACCTTTATAAAAAACCTCACATTTGCTGCCTTGAACAAAGCTTTTTGCCTTTTTGTATAAATTGAAGATCGGGCTGGCAAGGGACTCGACCGAGCCGATCTGGGGACTGCTGAAAGGACCGCTGATGCTTTGTTTGAATTTCACACATCCCTTCTCATCAAGAAGCGCCACTGTTACATTTTCATATCGTTCGCTGACCAGATTGAGTTTGCCTTTAAGAGCAACGCGATTATGGTGCGTTGCAAGCGCGCAGTCCGAAGCGTCCGCCACACCGCCCTTGATCTTCCAGTGGGAGATGAACTGTGTGATGGCGCCCTCCCCTCCCTGGGTCTGGGAATAAAGGTCCCCATAATGGTACCCCTTGAGCGCAGCGGTGCCTAGAGGGCCGGCGATGAAGAAAGCGCCCAGGTCGACAAGGTTAAACTTCTGGCTAGTTTCATACGATGAGAGAACCGTGTCGAGGTCCATTGTATAAATGACGAGATTATCACCCCTAAGAGAAAAAGTCCCATCCATGCTGCTCATCAAATTGCGCTTTCCTTTTTCTTTCATCGTCAGGGAACCATAAAGATCACCCTTCCCGCCGACAACCTTTTTTGTGCCGAAAGACGCCTCAAGTTTTGCGAAGTCCAGCTTCGAAATCTTTAAATTAATTTTATACGTAGCGGCGGCTTCTGACCTGTCTGCCGTGAAATCGCCTACACCCTCTGAGCCGAAGATGTCCATAGTGAGGGGTGTGAGGTAGAGCAAGCCCTTCCCCATTTTCATCGGACTCTTTATATTCTCGATCTTGAGGTCATTTTTCCGCACCTCCAGACAGTCCATGTTTCCAGTGAATGAGATGTTTTTTATAATAGCCTCTGAGGTATCCCCTACCGAAAGGTCATTGATAGTTAGATTGATTTCTTTCAATGCGGTTTCTTCACCCGTACTTTTGTTAAAGTAAACGAGCGCCCCAATGGTAAGAGGTTCGAAATGGTATATTCCGCTGACCGCCTTTATGGAAGCCTTGAGGTTCACGATTTTGAAATCCTTTTGCAAAACCTCCTTGCAGTCGAAGCTCCCTGTGAACGAGACGTTCTTTATGATGTCCACTGCGCTCTCGCCTATCAAGAGATCCTTGACAGCCAGATTGAATTCCTGGATCTCCGTCTTTTTCCCCGTCTTTTTGTCCAGATAGACAAGTACCCCTTGGGACAGCTTGAGATCATTCAAGCTGAAGACTTCTCCCAACGCCCCTTCAGTTAATTTTTTTTCAGTGCTTTCGAAATTATATTTCCCATCTGCGTCCTTCACTATGCTGGCAACGGGTTTGATAAGGGCGCAACTGGTGACTTTGAGTTGCTTATTCAGCAAGGGCATCAGCTCCACCCCCAGCTTGAGGTTTTCGAGGGAAATAATTTCGCCATCCTTATTGGCGACATGAATATCCTCAGCCGCCAGGCCAAAAGGGAAAAAAGAGAGCTCCATCTTCCCATTTATACTGACATTGAGGCCGGTCGCATCGAAAGCGGCAGATTCAATACCCGGCTTGAACTTGTTTACGTCAATTAATAGGAGAGCGGTGATTGCAGCAATTGCGAGCAGGGCGAAAACACAACCCACTATCAGCAGACTTTTTCCTCTTTGCACTCTCATATCTTTCATCCCAGGAGAAACTCG
The DNA here is from genome assembly GCA_963665915.2 of Desulfuromonadales bacterium. GTDB lineage: Bacteria > Desulfobacterota > Desulfuromonadia > Desulfuromonadales > JAAYDE01 > JAFGRU01. The sequence goes on along the minus strand of CAXXSG010000010.1, from coordinate 39,807 downwards.
GTGATTATGATAGGTGATTTTCCTTCGGCCAGTCCTATAAGCTGCGGGCAGGATTCTCCGGTGCGGGTGTCAACATATCATTTTGAGCAGCTACACGAAAAAGGGCGTATCGCAGTACGCCCTTTTTAATTGAACTGAACTGATTCAATACCGGGATTCTGCGTTTTACAAAGGCTTCCGCCCTTGAATGACGCGTACCAGCACCACAATAATGGCAATCACGAGCAGAATATGGATCAGACCGCCCATGGTATATGAACTGACCATACCCAACAGCCACAGCACTATCAGGATTACGCAGATTGTCCAAAGCATAATCATCCTCTCCATTCAAAGGCGGCTGCCCGCAGCGTTAACCACTGACATTTCAGCACCTTGACAAACGTCCAACATAATCGAATAATTTTGCCGGAGCAGGCTGTAAATTTCACTGAGGTTTCACAGCTATTTTACAATCAGGTCGTTTTTCACCGAAACGACACCATCAACGCTGCGGGCAACCTCTCCTGCCATATTGGCGTTCTGCACCGAATCAACATAACCGCTTAACTGAACTTTCCCTTTAAACGTCTCGACAGTGATTTGCAACGTTTTCAGCGTTGGTTCGTTAAAAATTGCAGCTTTTACCTTAGCTGTGATGACGGAATCATCGACATACTCGCCGGTGCTTTCTCGTTTATGAGTAGCTGCGCACCCCAGGAATGCGGTAATCAGAAAGATGCAGACCAGGAATTTCAACATGTGATGTAGTTTTGCCATAATACCCTCTCTTTTTGGTTTTCTGTAAATTCTATCACCTGTTAAATCATATCTTCAGTGGACGATCTGTCAACGAATGTGCAACTGATATTTGAGTAGTGGTGATGCGTTGCCATAAGGCCTCACCCACAGTCGCCAACCTTTTACAAAAGATTTACATTGACAATCATTAAACGGTAGGAATTGCGATAAAGTTAAGTAAAGAAACCATCTGAAAATAAGTGCCTTACGTGAGTAGTAAAATGAAAATTCTCCTCGTTTATCCCCGCTATCCCGATACCTTCTGGAGCTTCCGGCACGCCATGAAGTTCATCAATCGGAAGGCGAGTTTTCCGCCGCTGGGGCTGTTGACCGTGGCGGCAATGCTGCCCGGGACGTGGGAAAAGCGACTGGTCGACATAAACATTGGTCCCCTCGCTGACAAGGACCTGAGGTGGGCCGATTACGTTTTCATCAGCGCCATGACCGTCCAGCGGCAGTCGGCGCAAGAGGTCATCGACCGTTGCCGACGCCTGGGGATCAAGACGGTCGCCGGCGGCCCCCTGTTTACCTCGTGTCATGATGATTTCCCCGAGGTTGACCATCTGGTGTTGGGAGAAGGGGAAAAGACCCTGCCATTGTTTCTGGAAGACCTGCGGCGAGGCGCTCCCCGGCGCGTCTACACCGCCCACGGATGGGCACAACTCAAGGAAACACCCATCCCCCTCTGGGATCTGGTGGAGATGAAAGATTACGCCGCCATGAATATCCAGTACGGGAGGGGTTGCCCCTATGACTGCGAGTTCTGCGACATTACCGCGCTGTTCGGCCGCAAGCCCCGCAGTAAGAACCCGGACCAGATCCTTGCCGAGCTGGAGAGCCTTTATGTACATGGCTGGCGGGGTGCGGTCTTTTTCGTCGACGACAACTTCATCGGCGACAAGCCAAAGCTGAAGCGCGAAGTTCTTCCCCCTATCATCGACTGGATGGCGGCCAAGGAGTACCCCTTCTATTTTTACACCGAAGCATCCATCGACCTTGCTGATGATCCACAACTCCTGGAATTAATGGTCCGTGCCGGGTTCGAGGAGGTCTTTATCGGCATCGAAACACCGCATGAGGAGGGCCTCACCGAAAGCGGCAAGGTACACAACAAGAACCGCGACCTGCTCGCCTCCGTCAAGCGCATCCAGCGGGCTGGGCTACAAGTCAATGGTGGCTTCATCGTCGGTTTCGACACCGATCCGGAAACGATTTTCGACAGCCAGATCCATTTCATCCAGGAGAGCGGCATCGTCACCGCCATGGTCGGGGTGCTCTCCGCCATGCGTGGCACCAGGCTCTTCCAGCGTCTGGAACAGGAGGGCCGACTTCTGAAGGACTCTTCCGGGGACAACACCGCCATTGATCTCAATTTCGTGCCCCGCATGAAACCAGAGGCCCTCATCGCCGGCTACCAGAGAATTCTCGACACTATCTATGCCCCCAAGCAGTACTATCAACGTGTGATCAAGCTCTTTCGCGAGTACCGGCCGCGGCCCCAGGGACGGTTCCATTTTCAGCAGGGGTACATCGGGGCGCTTTTCAAGTCAATTCTGTTCCTGGGTGTTGTCGGCAGGGAACGGCACCACTTCTGGAAACTCTTTTTCTGGTCGCTCATCAAAAAACCGCGTCTGTTTCCGCTGGCCATAACTTATGCCGTCTACGGGTTTCACTTCAGGAAGGTCGCAGAAAAAATCAGAGAGGGCGGAATCTTCGAAGTGGAATGAAAAGGAATTTTAATCTGGATGGCATCCTCATCGAATCGTGGGTCTTGCTGAAATTGGCGAAATACCAATGGGAAGTTCTCTCTGGTGAGAATCACCTTATACTGATGATAAGCATCATGTTGGGAGATTTGAACTTTTCAAGGTCCCATTTGTCCAGAAAGACAGGGCTTCGAAGGTCAAAAAAAACTGGCACTTGAGGCCTGCGGGAAGTTCCAATTTCGGGTTTGGGAGCTCGACCCTTACTCCAAAGGTACCGCTGGCGGCATCAATGACCTGATCGACAATAACCACTTTTGCGGGATAACTGCCGCCAACAGGCGCATCCAGCACAACCTGAACTGAAGTACCTTCCTTGATAGCACCAACTCGACATTCAACGGGTTGATCCGGGCGATGTTCAAAAAAGGGTCCTCACCGACATATTCCCCCGGTGAACCCATCCGTTCAACCACCACACTAAACGTAGCTTAGCAATGTGTCCTTTTTTACTGGACCACTACAACCCGGGCTTCGGCCAGCTTGACCGCCGCGGTTTCCACGCCGGATTTCGACCTGGACCGCTACAGTTCAGCCTTGGAAAAGGAGTTGAGGGCTTTTGGGTTTGATGTCACCGTAGAGCAGAAAAACAAATCGGTTGAGACGCCCGTTCAATCGGCCTTTTTAAAAGCGAACACGGTCAATCAACTTCTTGTCATCCGGGCAGGGGAAGAAATCGCTCGGCAGGTTCCGCCCGGACAGGTTGTCAAAACCAAACTCGAGGTTGATACCGATCCCCCCGGCGGCTTTTCCACCGAAAGTCGCTACCTTCTACAACCGCTCCCGTTCAGTGTACGCACCTATGTTCTCCCCGACCTTTTCGCCGGCAAGATGCACGCCCTGCTCTGCCGCCGCTGGAAAAACCGGGTGAAAGGGCGAGATTGGTACGATCTTGTCTGGTACTGTGCCAACCATCCAAAGTTGCACCTGACTCACCTCGAGCAGCGGATGCGCCAGAGTGGACACTGGGAAGGCAAGCAAAACCTCACTCCTGAGGATTTCCAGCGTCTGGTCGCCACAGCAATCAATGAACTCAACGTCGAGCAAGCTCGCAGGGAAGTTTTGCCGTTTGTCAGAAACCCGGACGCGCTGACCGTCTGGTCTGGCGAGTTTTTTCTCGACATCACCCGGCGAATCCATTGTATCTGAAATATGTTGCCACGAAGGAAGGATAATGCAATCCATCAGAAAAATGCCGGCGGGAGTCACCCACGAGGATCTGCGCCAATGGGCGGGTCGCAAGATATTTAATCGTGGGAAGGATTATGTGCCCTGCGTGTCCCAACTGTCACGGACCGAGAAAGATATGCTGCTGGCAGCTGCCGGCGAACTGAAGAAAAAAAAGGCAATTCCCCTGCTTGACCCGAACGATGATCTTTACCTTGAGGCGTTCGAAGAGAACGACCACGACTGGCTTGACGAAGAAGAGGAGGAAGAGGATCAGGCTCCGGAAGATGCTTGCGTCAGACTGACGAAAAAAACCTCGTCGGAGCTTGAAAAGCTGCTGAGCGAAAAGTCCCGCGATGAACTTCAGACCTCACTAAGTGAACTGGCCCTCGATTATCCCGAGGTCTCCCGGCGGCTTCGTGACACGGCACGGCTCGAAACCGGGCAGATTGATAAACTTGTCCGTTCGCTGCGCAAAGAGATTCGCAACCTGTCCAGTCAGGATGCCTGGTTCGACCCATGGAAACATGAAGGAAACCTGCCCGACTATTCCCACGTCGGAGAACAACTGCAGGCGCTGGGAGGGGGGATCGATGAACAGCTGGCCAAGGCCGTCGCCGCCAGCCATTCTGACGTGGCTTTACAGATCTGGCAAACGATTGCCGAGCGATTGATCGGCCAGGTCAAACCAAAAGCTTACCTGGAGGCGGCAGGGTATCTGCGCAAGATGAAAAAGGTTTTTGAGCGGACAGGCCGACTTGCCGAATGAAAGACACTGATTCTCCGGTTGCGCACTCAACACAAAGCCAAACGGCGGCTGATGGAAGTACTGGACGGACTGGAAAAAAACCGCAAATTGATCGATTGAAGGCGTTATTTACGCCATCAGCATGAGTGGATGAAGAGTTAAGTATCATGTCCCCGGAATTCGGGCGTAGTCCAACTGGGAACCGACCTGGAAACCGCATCAAAGAAAATTGACCACCCGGATTTTGGTTCTCAGGTCTTCTCTCTGAACGGCCATGCAGAAGGCGATGAGCTTTTCCCGGTCCTTGGAATCGATCTCCACGAACTTGAGGGCCACATTGGGATTTTTCCCGAAATTAAGGGCCCGTACCACCTCCCCGATGCAGTCGACCTCGACCGGATGCGGGTTGTTGAATACGAGACCGATTCGGAATTTCTCCCCCAAACGGCATGACCTTCGAATGGGAAACCGCACTCCCCCACCACTGATATTGATCAATCCCCGGTAATCGAATATTTCTCCACTCTCATCCTCAACCTCCATGTAGCAGACCTTGCCCAGGGCATCGACCCGGAAGTACTCCCGGACAAAAGGGTTAACCTTGGCTCGTTTGAAGAGCAAAAGCAGTTTTTCGGAAGAGAGAACACGGACGATGCGAGTATTGAGAATGTGGCAATGACCATCCCTCTGGAAAGAAATTTTGCAGCTCCGATCCAGACTGAGGTTGCCAAAAGGGAGCTGGCCGGGAAGAAAGGTGGCCTCGAAGTGGGAGGGACCGGTGCTCTGAACAACGCAATCCAACTCCAGCGCCTCATCATTCACAAGGGGGGGAATGACCTTGGCATTGAGAGAATCGTTAAATGTATATAATACTTCTGCGGTATTTGAGGCAGGCATCGTAACCCTCCACCGAAAAGAAAAATAATTATGGATCGAACCTTCACTAAGTGGGAGGCAATTCCTCCGCCCAGCATCCATTCGATAATTACCTTTTCGTCGCAGATCGAAAAATCCTTTAATTTTTTTCGATAAAAAAATTCCTGCCTGGGGGGGAGGATAACCTGAACCCGTGGGTTAGGGGCGGGAAAAGAGTGTAGGTGCTTGGCCTGAATAAGTATTTCAAAAATCTGAGGCGCACCCATAGGTTCGTCGGTGATTATTGGAATGCTTAGGCGGGACAATGACTTGCGCTATTGCCCGGTCATAACTCACAGATCCAGGGAAAAAGTGGCTGTCGGAGAGCCCATGCATAGCAATCCGTCTCCGGCAACCAAAAGAGAAGATAAGCGGGCGCGGGGCTCAGAGAAAGTTGGTAGCGGCCTTTTCGAGAAGCGCCCCGTGGAAATCGCGCTACCTTATCGGGTGGTTGTGAGAATCAGGTGGGTGTCCTTTGTTTCTATTTTAAGCACCTGTTATCGCAGCATTTTTAGCCAGATTATATGTTCTAATCAAGTATTCGACATCAACGGATGCCCTATGTCTATTTCTCATTTCGTCGGAGACTCTTCTTTTTAATTTCAAGCAAAAATAAAGGCCCTCAAGACGTTTTTCAGTGCTTGTACAAAGGGTTTTGCTAAATAGCTCATCAGAATGTTTTATGTCTACGGAGGGGATATCCTGACCAGCAAAGTAGAATAACTTATGTAGCCACATGGCATCCCAGCAAGGGTTGTTGGTGTATACTTCACAGCCTTGAGACGCTTGTTGAAATTTACTGCAAATTACCGAAGGTTCAACACCTTTCTCCATAAGCATTGCGCGGCTTATTCCATGCAATCCTTCAGAGTCCCCGCTCCAATCCGTCCATTCTTTAATATTTTTTGGCGAGATTAAATAGTTTTCAATATTATCTAATGAATTTCCCCATGCAATTTCTATTGGATAAGAATTCCAAGAAAGACTGGATGCTTCTAAATCCAAAAACAGTTTTTTTGCCATATGATCCTCAAATTTAATTGGTGCAAATATAATTGATACCCAATGGTGGAGTTCAGGTACCGCCGAACGCAGGGAAGGAACTTGGGGTCTTCCCAAGCAGTCCGCTGCAATGAAGGGTTAGACGTTTTTATGGCCTTTCAGTCTCTTTGGGATTCTACTTTTTATTCTGGAGGCCATTTCACGCGGGCGATTTTTGCGAGCTTTCGGCAAATCAAGTGGCGAGTATCCTCGCTCGTATCATCGCCATCGATACTGCCGGCAACATCCTTCAGGAGGTCTTCATACGCCTCCATCTGTTGGATCGAGCTGTCGACAATACTATCGAATACTCCTTCGATGAGCTGTGCGACGAAAGCCGGGAAATCGACAGATTCAACGCCTGGTCGAGTCGGGCCCTCAAGCTGTGCAGCAACCTTTTCAAGATTCGCGGCAAACGTTTTCTGCTTTGCCATGCTCAATTGACGAAATGAAGCACTGCGCTCCAAAACATCGTTCACCAGAGTCCTAGTGCTGACCTTTTTATGGGCCTTGACAGGCAATTTCATTCTTTTCATGATTGCTCCTCATTCACGGGAAAGTTTCGGGGACAGATTACCGAACTCTCAAACTCTTAAAACCAGGGGAATAGTTCTGTATACTGACCCCGGAACTCCGATAGGATCCTATTAAACTGCCAGCTGGCAGTGATTATCGCCCTCCGGATCTGCTGCGGTACTCCTGGGAAGCCAGAAACCCTTTGACAATGCCGGTCCGGTTCTGGCCGCGATCAAGCTTGGCGGTCCAATGAGCCCAACCGCCCTTATCCGGCTCACGTCCCAGAATGGCCTGGTAGCAATCGCGAACAAAATTGCGGTTGCTGGTTCGTTTGCTGCGATATTCCTGAGACGACAGAAATTGGGAGGCGACCCAACCACGCTTTTGGCCTTTCTCCAGGTATTTAATCCAGTGGGCAAGCCCAGAGGAATCCGGTTCGCGATGCAGGGCGGAGCGGTACAACGAGGTGACAAAAACCTCGTTTGAAGCTCTAAGATTGGCCACCTCGGAATTATAATTACGCCGTTGTGAAGTTCCACTCCCCGAAGCAGATGTCAGGGATTGCCCTGTTATTTTTTTCCAAAGATTGGCGTCAAGCGACTGCTTTTTTGTTCCCGACGGCTTAAAGGTTCCCATCTGACCTCCCCTAAGCAATGTCGAGCGACCATTATCCAGGCGCTTGCCTTCCACCTCCCCGCTTTCCACCAGAATACGGGTAATACGGCTTTTGGGACTGTACGTCATGGCGAACCTGGTGCCACGGATACCGGCAACCACCGTTGGAGAGTAAACGTCAAACCCTTCCGGATTTATGAGTTCATCGATTCTGTCCCGCGCGTTAATAAGGCCGACTCTGGCAATATGGTAAAACGCTAAAGCACCGTAAACGAGCTGAACTTCCGGGAGGTGATCCTTCGACACGCCGGGCACCCCGGGGTACTTCAGCTTCTCAAATGTAATATGGGAATCAGGCCGAAGGTCAATACGTTCATCATTGCCCGATTTCCCGTTGTAGATTACAATCCTCACCTTGGGCCCGGTTCTCACCTTGGCCCCCAAGGTGAGGAACGTTCCCTTCCCAGCCTGTATCCATCTTTTCTTTTTCGGATTCCAATACTGCACCTGGCTTTTGTCGCCAACTACCCGGCCGATATGCGCTATGACCTTTTTATCATCCTGGCTTTTGTCTCGAAATTGTTCTTTTACATAGCCCTCAGCCGGTTTGAGCTGCTCATCCCTTATTTCCCCCCTGGTTTTGCAACTGAGAAGAAAAGGCCAGGTCGTGCTATTGGGACATCCAGGCACCGGCCCTTTGGCACGACGTTGTTCAAGTTCAGAAATATAACCGTCGGCGCAGTAACTGTTTCCCACGTACCCTATGAGACCATGTTCCGGCAGGGTCGTGTCGCGCTGCACGCAGCATTGCCCGGACATGCGGATAAAGACAAAACCATCGGGGCAATTTCCCTGGGTGGCTTTGGCCTGAGCCCCCTGAAAAGAAATGAGAATTCCAATACCGACAAAAAGACATCCAAAAATAATTCGTTTCATGTTCCCAATCCCCGTTTAAATTAGTTTACGAAAAACAAGTGATCATATGATCAAACACGAAGAAACGTTTTTTGATTCAGTGCCCTAAAGCAAAAAAATCATTTTCACCTCATGCAACAACTTAGTCTTTTATAACAAAGTCAATAGGGTCAAAGTCAATGGGTGACCCCTTTTCTTCCCTGACCCCTTTTATCAGGGCCGGCATAAGGGTACGAGCGTGTTTCGAGGCACTGCGGAATAGCCGCCGAAAAATTTCGGTGCCCTGCAATGAGAGTCTCTATAAGTGTTTGGAGCAAAATTCGTCTGCAACCTGTTGAAAACCCAAGTCGGAGAATGGCAGGTCAATAAAGATAAGTCGCTTTTCAAAGAACGAAGAAAGTCAAAATCTTACGTTCGCGGTGTTTTTTATCCTTGACGGACGGGGGCCTGATAAAGGTTAGCTGGATCTCATTTTTTTGTTGCTCAGCGCGGTCTTCAGTGCTGCTTCAGCGTGTATGATGGCAGTATCAAATATTGGGATATCACAATCGTTTTGATTTATGAGAAGTGGGATTTCAGTACACCCGAGAATCATTCCTTTTGCACCACTCATTTTCATTTTTTCAATTATTGACAAGTATTGTTGTTTTGAACTTTCTAAAAATATACCCCTGCAAAGTTCTTCAACAATGATTCTATGAATTATTTCTTGGTCCTCTATTTCAGGGATAACTGTTGTCAAATTATTTCTATTTAGCCTGTCGGTGTAGAAACCATCCGTCATTGTGTATTTAGTGCCTAGCAGCCCAACTGTTAAAATACTTTTTGATTTTATTGTTTCTACTGCTGCATCAATCAAATGAATCAATGGGAGATCAACGGACCGTTGGACGTCGTCAAATACTTTGTGCATTGTATTGGTAGCAATCAACCCAAAATCAGCACCAGCCGTTTGTAGTTTTTTTGCAATATTTATCATGTCATTTGTGATGAGATCCCACCGGTTTGCTTCACGCCACTGATGATAATTTTCGAGATTCACACTGTAGATTATAATTTCTGGGTAACTGTAATTCCCAAATTTTTCTACGAAAGAACGAGTGATATGAAGATAGTAACTAACCGTTGACTCAGGGCTTAGACCTCCGATAATACCTATTTTTTTATGCACTATTGGTCTCATTGTAGTTATTTGATGGTTTGAAAGCTAACCTCACCGGATGAGCCGCGAGACTCGCAGGCGGTCGGTGAAAATTCGTCGAATTTTTTGTCGACTGTTGAGAATCGCAGTCGGCTCCATTGGCCTGACAGGTGGAGCGCGCAGCACGGAACCTCTCAGGTCAATGGCGAAGCATCCGGCGCTGATAAGTGGACCGTGAAGCGGTCCACTTATCAGCGTGTACGGACAAAGGGGTCAAATCTTCGCTTGACTCTTTTAAGGATTTCCGGAAACCGTATACAGAACTAAAAGTGTTCAACTTTTTACTTTGCGAAGAAAAAACAGGCGCTAGAGCAGCAAGAACGCTCTTTTTATTCCACATGAACATGCTATGAATTAAATTTAATGATGTCCAGAGAAAAGGCGAAGTCTTCTCGGCTGAAAAAAAATTAAGCCCCTGAAAAACAGGGGCTCAATTTCAAAAAATAACCTGGCAATTAAGCCCGGCAGGAAGTTTCAATTTCGGGTTGGGAAGCTCGACCCGGACCCCGAAGGTGCCGCTTCCGGCGTCGATAACCTGGTCGACAATGACCACTTTGGCGGGATAGCTGCCACCCACGGGTTCCGGAAGAATAACCTGGACAGCAGCCCCTTCTTTAATGGCACCAAAAAAATCGACCGGAACCACCAACTCGACATTCAGCGGGTTGATCCGGGCGATGGTCAAAAAAGGCTCCTCGCCGACATATTCCCCCGGCGAGCCCATCCGCTCAACGACAACGCCGTCGATGGTACTGCGAATGGTCCGCAAAGCCAAACGCTCCCGGGCTTCGGTAAGTGCCAGCTCTGCCAGCTGAATTTCCGTTTCGATCTCATCCTTTTCGTGAATCGAAATCAGCTGCTTCTTGTACAACTCTTCATTACGCACCGCTTTGCGTTTGCCGAACTCGACCCGAGCTTCGGCCAGCTTGACCGCCGCGGTTTCCACGCTGGACTTTAGACGAGCTAACATCCAACTGAGTCATCATCTCCCCATTTCTATGTTGAACATCAAAAAAAATCAAATCAGCAGGACAAGTATCACAACCTGTCAACTGAGAAATTAAAATTCAAAAACAAAGATAATGCTGAGAAAAAGCGACCTGCTATCGCGGCCGACACAACAAAGACGCGGATTCGCCATTAATTCATACGAAAGGGATGTGGATTGGAAAAGGTAATAAACTCGCCTTTGCTTTTAAGGAACTCCTTATATGTAATTATTGAGCAAAAAACGAATTTCTAGATGAAAAATTACATATTAAAATAAATGCTGTATTCATCTCACCTTTTGCCCTTTTTGTCAATGAATTCCAGGGTTCCCGGCTGCATTGCGACGCCCGGCTCAAAGGTGCACCAACCTAACCCCTGAACGGTCGAACCGGAATGAAAATCCATCGAGATGGTCACGGGCCGCCACGGATTTTCTGCCCACACTTACACCCACATCCTCAAGGAGGCTCACACTCTCGCCATCTTGGCCGATTAGGATGCTAACTCGAACTGGTATCTTGACAGACCTCCCTACGCGTAGCAGGATAATAATGCGTGCGATAAACGATGGTTTTCCAGTTCTCCCCCGACAACAGAGATAACAATCGATGCGTCTGACTCTTAAAATCACTATCGCCATTCTGCTTGGCGTGGTTCTGGCCTTCTCGTTTCACAGCTATCTTTCCAGTCAACGAGAGAGAACCCAGTTAACAGAAAGACTGGGTCTCGAAGCGCTCCATCTGGGTCAGAGTCTCCGCGTAATGATGACCGATATCTGGGCAATCAGCGGGGAACAGGCTGCTATCCGTTTTCTGGACCACAGCAACATTGCCAATGGCGCTTTTAAAGTGCGCTGGGTCTGGATTGAAAGTAAACCCGCAAAACGTTACCAGCCACTGGTCCCAAAAGAGAGCCTCTCGGCTCTCAACCAGGGAGAAGTTGTTTCGGTACTCAACGAAAACCCGGCCGGCCGGGACTTTTTAGTAACCTACATCCCCATTAAAACAAAAAGGGGGCGTCTGGGCGCAATCGAACTCAGTAAATCACTGGCTGATCTTCACGGTTATGTTCGAGAGAGCTTGCGTCGTTCAGGTTTACTGCTGGCAGCCACTGTCGCATCGGGACTGTTACTTATGGCATTGCTGGGCAGCCTTTGGATCAATCGTCCGGTGCGCAAGCTGACCGAGCAGGCCGAGCGAATCGGAAATGGCGATTTTTCCACGGCTGTGACTATAACAGGAAGGGATGAACTGGCCGGTCTCGCCCAGGTGATCGAACGCATGCGCATTCAGCTGGCTGCCTCCCGCAAAACGGAACAGGAAGCCAACGAGCTCAAGATCCAGACTCTCGAAAAGCTTCGCCATACCGAGCGTCTGGCCACCCTTGGGCACCTTTCAGCCGGTATGGCACACGAACTCGGAACACCCCTTAATGTCATCTCCGGACGCGCCAAACTGATATCCCAACAGGAGCTTTCTCCCGAAGAGGCCCTGCGATCGGCAAGAATCATCGGTGAACAGGCCGAGAGAATGAGCGTCATCATCAGTCAGCTGCTCGACTTTGCCCGTCGCGGCCAAGCGCGAAAACAGCGGGTGGAGCTAAACGGGCTTGTAAAAGGAGTGCTCGAGCTGCTCGCTCCGACCTGTCGCAAACAGTCCGTGGAACTGCATGAGCAGGTCACCGAAAAGCCTCTGTTTGTCGACGCTGATCCCGGTCAGCTGCAACAGGTGCTGCTCAACCTGGCCATGAACGGCATCCAGGCCATGCCCGATGGCGGGAACTTGAGCCTGCGCCTGAAACGTGAAGACAGGGTTGCCCGTCCGAGTTCCGGGACAGCTGAAACCGGCCCTTGGTGCAGCATCCAGGTTGAAGATCAGGGCCAGGGAATCTCTGCCGAAAATATTCCTCATGTTTTCGATCCTTTTTTCACCACCAAAGAGGTTGGCCGGGGAACCGGCCTCGGTCTTTCAATCGCCTATGGAATCGTGGAAGAGCACGGTGGCTGGATCGATGCCACCAGCACCCCCGGCGAGGGAAGTCTCTTCAGCGTCTTTTTGCCGGAAACCGGGCGCGGGGAAAACCAATGATTGAGACACGACCAAAAGGAAACATACTCGTTGTCGACGATGATCGAGCCCTGTGTGAGCTGCTCGAAGAGACCATGGCCCGTCGAGGCCATCAGGTCCAGAGCACGCTGGATGTCCCGGGAGCATGGGATATTCTTCAACAAAAAGAGATTGACGTAGTTCTGACCGACCTCAACATGCCGGGAAAAAGCGGTATCGATTTCTGCGCCGAACTGAATGCCAACCGTCCGGATCTGCCGGTGGTGATCATGACCGCCTTCGGTTCCCTGGAAACCGCCATTGCCGCTCTCCGGGCCGGCGCTTATGACTTTGTCACCAAGCCGGTTGATTTGGACCTGCTCGGCTTTTCTCTGGAGCGGGCCTTGGAACACCGGCAGCTGCAGGAGAAGATCCGCCTACTCAACGACCAGGTCCGCCTTCAAAAGGCTGGAAACACATTGCTGGGAGAAAGTCCTGCTATACAAATGGTCCAGGAACAGGTCAACCGCCTTGCCGACCTGGAAACCTCGATTCTTATCAGCGGCGAAAGCGGTACCGGCAAGGAACTGGTCGCCTGTGCCCTGCACCAGCAAAGCCGACGCTGTCAGGGGCCTTTCGTCGCTATCAACTGCGCCGCCCTGCCAGAGAATCTTCTTGAGAGCGAACTGTTCGGACATGTGCGAGGCGCCTTCACAGACGCCAGGGAAAACCACCGCGGCCTTTTTGCCGAGGCTTCCGGCGGCAGTCTCTTTCTCGACGAAGTCGGCGAGTTGCCCCTCCCTCTGCAACCGAAACTTCTTAGGGTGCTGGAGGAACGCAAAGTTCGCCCTTTGGGAAGCAGTCAGGAAATCGAATGCGACGTCCGTATCATAACTGCCACCCATTGCGATCTGACCGAGGCGGTCAAAGCAGGAGAATTCCGCAGTGATCTTTATTATCGCCTCAACGTCATTCAGATAGAAATTCCGCCCTTGCGTGCTCGAGGCAACGACATTTTGCTGCTTGCTCAAAATTTCATCTTGGAGCTTGCCGGAAAATTCGGCAAATCGGTAACCGGCATGGCTGAACCCGCTGCTCACCGCCTCCTCCTCTATTCGTGGCCAGGAAACGTTCGCGAATTGCGCAACGTTATTGAAAGGGCAGTTGCTCTTACCTGCCACGATCGGATTACTGTTCAGGATCTTCCCGAACACCTCCAAAAAGCTGACGGAAATATCCCTTTTCCAGGAGCAAACCTCGATCCACTATCCCTCCCCACACTCGCTCAAATGGAACGCCGCTACATTGATCAGATCCTCAACCAAGTTGGCGACAACCGCACCCTGGCTGCACGGATCCTCGGCGTTGACCGCAAAACCCTCTACCGCAAGCTTAAAGAAGATTGAAAGACCTGAAGATTGGGGAAATTTGCCCCATCGAGGCAAATTGCCCCGCCATCGCACAACCCTAACAAGCTAATTTAAAAAGGGTTTTTGTTGGCACGCTGGTTGCCAATGCATAAGAGAAACATTCGCTTCGGGAAAAGTGGATTCTACGTAGCGAATGAAAATTTTCAGGCCGTTATCAAACCTTCCTTCCGGGCGGCTACCAATGTAATTTAACCTTCGATCACGCCACATATGCCGCGTGATCAAAGGGCTTTTTTTGGTGTCGCCCAGAAAGAGAGAAAACACCATGGGAAATCGTCATCCGAAGATTCTGCTCGCTGAGGACGATCATGAGTTACGAGAGCTACTGGCCTTCTGCCTTTTTCGAGCCGGATACAACGTCACCAGTTGTGACAATGGCCTGCAACTGCTGGAGTATTTGGAGGATTGCCCCGGAGATGACCAACCGCGCTTTGATCTGGTTCTGACCGATCTGCGCATGCCTGCTTTGACCGGTCTTGAGGTTCTCGAAACCTTCCACGACTATCCACAACGACCACCGTTCATCTGCATGACCGCTTTCGGTGACAAGGAAACCCACGAGTTGGCCAAAAACCTCGGAGCGGCTATTACCATCGACAAGCCTGTAGATCTTGATGACCTGGTGACCCTGATCGACTCCCTCTTTGCCACCCGCAAACCAAAAAAAGTTGAGGAGAGAAACATATGACTAACAGAAGTACAAAATGGATGACGATAATTTTCACCTTATTAATCGCTATAAGCTTCAGCTCTTTTATGCCGACACTGAGCAGAGCCCAGGAGGAAGGCCTTGAGAGTCTGCGCCAGACCGGTCAGGCTTTTCGCAGTGTCGCCAAAAAAGTTTCGCCGGCAGTGGTCTTTATCAAGGTAGAAAAGGAGGTTTCCGGACAAGAGATGGGTGAATTTTTCTCCCCTTTCAACAGCCCTTTTAATGATGAGTTCTTTCAGCGCTTTTTCGGTCAGCCGCATCGTTTTAAAACCCCGAAACACACCCCGCACAAACGTCAGGCTGTCGGACAGGGCTCCGGTTTCCTCATCTCATCCTACGGTTATATACTAACCAATAATCACGTGGTCGGAGACGCGAACCGGGTACAGGTCAAGCTTCAGGATGGCCGGGAATACATCGCTAAAATCATCGGCACCGATCCCCCCACCGACCTGGCGGTCATCAAGATAGATGAAAAGGACCTTCCATTTCTCCGGCTCGGTGATTCAAATAAACTGGAGGTCGGTGACTGGGTCCTGGCCATCGGCAATCCTTTCGGCCTCTCCCATACTCTGACGGCGGGGATCGTCAGCGCCAAAGGACGCAGCGGCATCGGTCTGAGCGATTACGAGGATTTTATCCAGACCGACGCGGCCATCAATCCGGGTAACTCAGGTGGCCCGCTAGTCAACCTCGACGGTGCGGTTGTCGGCATCAACAGCGCCATCGTCAGCAGAAGCGGAGGCTACATGGGGATCGGCTTCGCTATCCCGATCAACTTGGCGAAGCATGTCCGCGAGCAACTGGTGGAGCACGGCCAGGTCACCCGCGGACGGATCGGCGCCTATATTCAGCAAATGACCCCAGACCTGGCCAAGGCCTTTAATCTTGATGAAACCAAGGGGATAGTCGTCACCCAAGTGATGGACGACTCACCAGCACAAAAAGCCGGCCTCAAGCAGGGAGACGTGATCATTGAAATGGACGGCAAGAAAGCGGATAAGATCGCAAACTTCCGCAACCGTATCGCCATGACCGCTCCCGGCACTAAAATCAGCCTCATCATTGTCCGCGACGGAAAACCCAAAACCCTGGATGTCGTTATCGGCAAGCTGGAGACCGACGACCAGGGTCACCTGGTCGGTACCGGCGACCTTCCGAAACTAGGATTGAGTCTGCAGGAGCTGACGCCGGAACTGGCAGCGCGTTTCGGCTACGAGGGTAAAACCGGCGTACTGGTGGCAAATGTCGAGCCGGGCTCTCTCGCTCAACGCTCCGGCATCGAGCAGGGTGATCTGATTCAGGAAATCGATCGCAAAAACGTCTCGACCCCCGAGCAGGCCCGCAAACTCCTGCAGATGGAGAAGGAGAAAACCCACCTATTGTTAATCCGTCACGGCCAGGGAAGCCGTTATCTGATCTTGAGATTTGATGATCGATGATTAACATTTAATCAAAAGTGCCTATCTGCAGCTCCCGGATTCACATCCGGGAGCTTTCCTGCATGTCAAACATAGGAGGAGGAATAATGATCGACGTAACCGATCTATCACGTCGTTACGGAAACCTCACTGCCGTCGATCAGGTCTCATTCTGAATCGGCTGTGGCGAAATCGTCGGCTTCCTTGGCCACAACGGCGCCGGGAAATCGACCATCATGAAAATGCTGACCGGCTTTCTCGAACCGAATTCCAGTGAGATACGCATTGCCGGCGTAGAGTTTTCCGGTTTAAATAGATGGCCAGGACCATGCCTTGTTGGAGATTTCCGGGACCCCCTATCTATACAAGATCAGCACAGCCCTGCTGAAAGACCTCCAGAAAACAACACGATCAAAACAGGTCAAGGCCAGGGAGTAAGCCGCCCAGCCGGTGGCGCCTGAAAAAAGGCGGGAAAGACTTGAGCCTCAAAGGTTGAAGGCGTAGTATCAAAAAAAGTGGGACAGAGGTTAGGCCAGCCCATTTCAACCGGAGAGTCTATTCATGTTTATTAACCAAACTCTTGAACCCGCCCGTTGTGCCGAAGTGATCGCTGGCTCCCGTGCTATGGTCGTCCTGACCGGCGCGGGAATCTCCACGGCGGCGGGCATTCCCGACTTCAGAGGACCGCAGGGGCTTTATGTGACTCGGCGTTACGATCCTGACAAAGTCTTCGAGATCGGTGCGTTCCGACACGAGCCCCAATACTTCTATGAATTTTCCCGTGACTTCGTCACTGAAGTGAAGGACATCCGGCCGACCTTCACCCACCATTTTCTGGCAAACCTGGAAAAGGCAGGGCCCCTGGCAGGAGTCATCACCCAGAATATCGACATGCTCCACCAGCTGGCCGGCAACCGAACGGTTATCGAACTCCACGGCTCCTATCGCTCAGCCACCTGCGGCGGCTGCGGCAAAAACTACGGGGAACTCACTTATGACTGGTGGGATGATGCCATGGTGAACAGCCCATCTCCTCCGATAGCGTCCTGTTCCGTCTGCGAGGGCGTTCTCAAGCCCGACATCGTATTTTTCGGTGAGATGGTCGGCGGCTATAGTGAGGCCGATCGAATGATATCCCAGTGCGACCTGCTCCTGGTTCTCGGCTCATCCCTGCAGGTCAGCCCGGCCTCTTTCCTCCCTTACGATACCCAGGCGACAACCGTGGTTGTCAACCGGGGTGAGGTGATGCTCACTCCCGCGCCAAACCGCTATTTCGTCGACGAGGATCTCGACGCCTATTTCCACGAGGTCGCAGATCACCTGGGGATGGAATAAAGATGGATGCCGTTGTGCCGCTTTTCCCGTTTGAGTTTCGAGGGAGGTCGGGGACATGAACTGGCAGGTCTACATCATCCTCTGCTCGGACGATTCCCTTTACACCGGCATCACCACCGACGTCGAACGGCGTCTGGCCGAACACACCGCCGGGACGGGGGCCAAATACTTCCGCAGCCGCTCGCCGGAGCAGCTGGTCTACCTGGAGGGCGGCCACAACCGCAGCACCGCGAGCCGCCGCGAAGCGGAGATCAAGAAACTGCGCCCGGTCGACAAGCGCCGACTGATCGCCGGGCATTGAAATGGAGTAACGAAAATGCAGATCTGGGTCGATGCCGACGCCTGCCCTCGAGTTATCAAGGATATCCTCTTCCGCGCCTCAGAACGCCTGCGCGTCCCCCTGACCCTGGTCGCCAACAAGACCCTGCGCACACCGCAGTCCCCTCACATTCAGGTGATCCGCGTCGCTGCCGGCCTCGACGTCGCCGACCAGGAGATTGTACGCCTGTTGCAGCCCGGCGACCTGGTGGTTACCGCCGACATCCCACTGGCTGCCGCGGTCATCGAAAAAGGCGGCCACGCTCTCGATCCGCGCGGGGATTTCTTCAGCGAGGACAACATCGGCGAGCGCCTGATGCTACGCAACTTCATGGACGAACTGCGTAGCGGCGGGGTGGAGACCGGCGGCCCCTCGTCTTTCGGCCGCGCCGACCGTAGCGCTTTCGCCAACCAGCTCGATCGCTTTCTGGCCCGGCACTTGCAGTCCTAGGATATCGTTTACTTAGTTCTGTCAAGGCACACCGATGAAGGCATGGTGGATCCTAAGCCAATGATGTGAAACGCACAGAACAGGCAAAATTTCTACAATTTATGAATAGGATTAACCACATGGGACATACCCCGTCCATTATTTCCCCTTGACAGCGCTTCTCCAAGGCTGTTAGGGTCAAACAATCAACAATTGCTGTTCCAGGATAAAAGCGAAATCAAAGATAATTATCGTAAGCTCCGGAATTCATTCGGAGCTTTTTTTGTGGAACACAGAAAGAAGAAATGCATGAAGTTTCAACAGTTCAATCTCCACCCCAAGGTTGCGGCCGGTGTCGCGGCAGAGGGGTACAGCACGCCGACACCGATCCAGTCCCAAGCGATCCCGACCGTAATGGAGGGGCGCGATATCATGGGACTGGCGCAGACCGGCACCGGCAAAACCGCCGCCTTCGCACTGCCGATCCTGCATCGTTTAATGGGTGGCAAGCGCGGGCAGGTGCGCGCCCTGGTAATCGCCCCGACCCGCGAGCTGGCAGAGCAGATCAATAATTCGTTCATAGCTCTAGGCCAACAGACCGGCCTGCGCAGCATCACCGTCTACGGCGGGGTCGGCATCAACCCGCAGATCCAGAAGCTCAGGACCGGAGTCGATATCGTGGTCGCCTGCCCGGGGCGGCTCCTCGACCACATCCAGCAGAAAACCATCAACCTCTCACAGCTCGAAGTGCTGGTTCTCGACGAGGCGGACATGATGTTCGACATGGGCTTTTTCCCCGACATCCGCCGCATCCTCAAGCACCTGCCCAGGAAGCGGCAGACCCTGCTCTTTTCGGCCACCATGCCGAACGAGATCCGCAAACTCGCCCACGAGGTTCTCAACGATGCGGTCACCGCTCAGGTCGACATCGTCGCTCCGGCGACCACCGTCAGCCATGCCCTCTTCCCGGTCGAGCAACACCTCAAGACCAACCTGCTCATCGAATTGTTGAACCACACCGACACCGGGTCGGTACTGGTCTTCACCCGCACCAAGCACCGCGCCAAGAGCCTCGGCGCGAAACTTGACAAGTGCGGATACCGGGCAGCCTCGCTGCAGGGCAACCTCTCCCAGAACAAACGTCAGGCTGCTCTCGACGGCTTCCGCAACGGCACCTTCCAGGTGCTGGTGGCAACCGACATCGCCGCCCGCGGCATCGACGTCAGTCAGATCTCCCACGTCATCAACTACGACATCCCCGGAACTCCCGAAGCGTACATTCACCGCATCGGCCGTACCGGCCGCGCCGCCCGCAGCGGCGACGCTTTCACCATGGTGACCAGCGAAGACACTGTGATGGTACGCGCCATTGAGCGGACTCTAGGCTCTTCCATCGAACGTCGCAGCGTGGATGGTTTCGACTATGCCCTCCCCGCGCCCAAGCGCGACAACCAGCCCACTCGCCGTCCGCGGCCGCCTCGCCAGGCCAGACCGCAGGGGAGCGGCGAATACCGAAGACGCCATGTCTGATTGAGGCAAATTCCGGAATACAGTAATTTAATTCAAAAGGCGGCCATTCGGCCGCCTTTTCTGTCTCACGGGTTTTCGCATCTTCAAATTCGTTTTAAGCCTTGATGTGACCGCCTTGAAGCCGTGACCCCACTTTCACCCATGCCGCAACGAGGGTGAAACAGGCCGGATTCGATGTAATCCATTTGCACCCAGCCCACGGCGTTCTCCTCACCCAGTTCCTTTACCCGGCATTCAACAGGCGCACCGAAGCCTATGGTGGTACACTTACAAATAGAAACTGCAGCAAGGCCGCATGCCTTTCATGTAACGAATGCTTCGGGCCGGCAGTTGCCGGGGATGGCATCTGCTGCGTAGTCTTGGGCAAGGATGGAACACCCTGTGAGTAAAAAACCAGACCATCTTACTGAACAGATTCCGTGATGCAGTTAACTCCTTGAGAAATGGGGAAGAATGACCATGCCAAAAATAACCGTCATCGCAAAGATCGTCGCGAAGCAGGTCTCCGTGGACACTGTAAAAAGTGAGCTCCTCAAGATCATCGAACCGACCCGAAAAGAGGACGGATGCATTGAGTATGCTCTCCACCAGGACAATGAAAACCCAGCGGTTTTCATGTTGTATGAGAACTGGAAAAGCGCTGATGATCTGGATAAGCACATGCAGACCGCTCATTTCAAGAGCCTCGTTGCAGCCATTGGCGGCATTACTGAGGAGATCGTCGTCAACAAATTAACCCAAGTCGAATAACGGCTGATCCGTTTTGCCACAAGGCCATAAAACCAAAACAGGGGATACGAATGCTTAATTTTGTTGTCAACAAGGAAGCATGCACCAGGTGTGGCCAGTGTGTCGGTGACTGCCCGGCTCTAATCATTGCCATGGAGGAGGGCTACCCCGCCATTGCCCCGGACAAGGAAGCAGCGTGCTACAAGTGCCAGCACTGTTTTGCCGTCTGTCCTGTCGGGGCGATCTCACTATCAGGGCTCAACCCCGAACAGAGTACGAAGTTGCCGGGCAATTTACCCAATGCCGAGCAGGTGGAAACCCTGTTAAAAGGCCGCCGCTCCGTTCGCCAATATAGGGAAGAGAATCTTGATCCGGAATTACTGCAGAGGTTACTGGAGGTGGCAGGACACGCCCCCAGCGGCTTAAACTCCCGCCAGGTCCTGTTCACGGTTGTTGACGATCGGGACAAGCTGGCACAACTGCGGGAGGAGGTGATGGCGGGGCTTGGACGCCTTTTTCGTGAGGGCGCGCTCCCTGAAAGGATGGAATTCTATGCCGACTTCGTTCGAAAATGGGAAGAGAGTAAAATTGATGTTATTTTCCGCGGGGCTCCACACCTTTTGATCGCCTCGGCTCCCCAGGCAGTCGTGACTCCAGTCCCCGACTGCCTAATTGCACTCACCTACTTTGAGCTGTTTGCACAAAGCCATGGGGTCGGCACGGTCTGGAACGGTCTGGCCGAATTGGCGATCAATGTTCTGCTGCCGGAGACAAAAAAGCGTCTCGGGATTCCCGACGACCACGTGCTCGGCTACGTCATGGCGTTCGGCAAGCCGGCAGTACACTATGCCAGAACAGCACAGCACAGACCCGATATCCAGAGAGCCCGATAGGTTTCTGGAGACTCTGCCTTTAAAACGTATTTTTCACCTTCACACGACAAGGGGGTTCCAAATGAACAACAATATTGCAGGCAAAGTCGTAGTCATTACCGGCGCCAGCAGCGGCCTTGGCGACGCAACCGCACGGCACCTGGCCGAGCGGGGTGCGTTGCTGGTCCTGGCCGCGCGCCGCAAAGATCGCCTCGAAGCTCTCACCAAGGATATTCATGCCGCAGGTGGCAAGGCCGAATTTGTGGTTACTGACGTGACCAGGAAAGGCGAGGTCGATGCTCTGATCAAGGCCGCAGTCAGCCATTTTGGCCGCATCGATGTGCTCGTCAACAACGCCGGTTTGATGGCGATTGCCCCTTTGGCCGAAACCAAAACCGACGAGTGGGACCGCATGATTGACATCAACATCAAAGGCGTGCTCTACGGTATTGCGGCTGCCCTGCCGGTCTTTCAGAAACAGGGCAGCGGTCACTTCATCAATATCTCCTCAGTGGCCGGGATCAAAGTCTTCAGCCCAGGCGGCACTGTCTACAGCGGCACCAAGTTCGCGGTGAGAGCCATCAGCGATGGCCTCCGACACGAAGTTGGCGGCTCTATCCGCACCACGTCAATCGAGCCCGGGGCGGTTGAGTCCGAATTGAAATATGGCAGCTCACACAAGGAGAGCGCGGACTTCGTCAAGGATTTTTACCAGATCGCCATTCCGGCGGATTCGGTGGCAAGGGCCATCGCTTACGCCATCGAACAACCGGCTGACGTGGATATCAACGAGATTGTCCTGCGCCCTACGGTCCAGGAGTTCTAAATTACGGAAACCTCTTCCTGACAAAAAAACAGGGACAGGTTCCCGAAATACTCCTTAAAAGTGAAAAAGTGTTGGGAGCCTTGAAAAGGGTATTATATCCCCGGAATTTCACAAGGGTCAGTCGTCGGCGGCCTGTTGCCAGGGGGACGCCTCCAGCAGCGGCTTAAGAAACCTTTCAAAGGTGAGCTGTTGTTTAGCTGTCAGCAGATCTGTGTTCCCATCGTTGTCGAGTAAAAAAGTGCCGACACCGATGACTGTCCTTGCCAGATAGCCGGTTCCGGAAACGCGCCGTTCAATTTCATCTTTTCGGTTGCTTATCAAGTTGCTCAGCAAGTCCAGGTCAAGTTCCACAATCTGTTCTCCAGCAGGGTTAATTTGCGCCTCTGGCGTGAGTATAAAACATCGCGCGCTACCGTTCAAGGGGGGAGAGAAGTCCACAATAACTTGGCATCGCATAAAGTAAAATTCGTCCTCGCATTTTCTCTACCTTCAAATCTTCATCTTGCAATCTTTCAATTCAGGCTTGCCCCTGATCTCACCAATACCCATTCCATCAGTGTCAGATTATATTTCATTGATGTGATAAACTGTATTGCGTAAGACAGCCGATCATAACCGGTTCTGATCGGACTTCCTGGCTGTCGAGCCTGGCAAAAACGTCCTGAAATGATTTTGAGTTTTTTAATCAAGCCAATTCCACCAATAGGGGTCAGGTCTTTTTTAACTTTTTATTGTTCGGAGTTTTCCTCAAGGGAAACCCCTATACAGTCGATGATAAAAAGGCAGGGGTCTGTCGGGCAAGGTTCAAACAGAGTCTGCGGAGCATTTAAGCTTGCCTTAAATAGGCGGAAGGATTTCCACGTATCGCCACTGTGTTCTTTCTAAATAAAAATATGTGAATTGCCATTTTTCATACATGGCGACGTAAAGGAGAGATATACAGTGAGCTATGACGAAAAAATCGATCGTATTAATTGGAAAGATGAGACTAGTTGGCTTGTAATATCTTTTGCTTCAGGCTTATTGCTTGCGTTTGTGTATATATGTTTTGATAGATTTCCTGAAGCAAATAATATTGCGATTTATACAGTTTGTTGCGTTGGCTTTTATCTCCTTAGTATCCTGGTTAGGATACAGAACCATAGAGGAAAACCGTTGACCGGAAAACTGGAATTGAAGAAAAACACCTGAAATATATTTTCCCATTATTAGGGTTTGGAATTGGCTTTGCCATCCTTTTTTTTAATTAAAATATGTAGTGTTAGGGTTGAAAACTTAAAGTGTTGTTAAAAAACCTCTTCAAAGATAAATTCTTCTGGATAACGGCAATCATTGGTTTAGTCTTTATGCTGTTCACTCTTCATTTCAATATAAATCCTGTGGAAGGTTCGGTCGTACCAGAATACATACGAGGGACAGGTTTTCATGTCTTCTTTTTTATTACCAGCATGCCGGCATGGATTGTTGGGCTCATGATAAGTAGCGTGCTTCCTGTTCCCTTCCCGGTGATAGCATGCATCATACAGATTCTTTTCTATGGAATATTAGGCAAAATTATTCGTCGTGGGACCGGTTTCTTCAAAAGAAAATAGCAGGCATATCTTCGCTGCGAAAGATAGAATGAAAAACAAGCACAGCTAATTGAAGGAATAAACCACTGGCATGCCAGTGGTTTATTCCTTCAATTTAATAGGGGAGTGTCCCAGGTTTTTTATAGACAACACGGAGCCTCGTGCTGAACGTTTAGAGGAGTGGCTTTATGGCTTGTATTGTCCAGAAGTACGGTGGCAGCAGCGTGGCTGACGTGGGGCGGTTGCAGAAAATTGCCAAAGCGATAGCAGCGCTCAAGCGCAGGGACGTTGATATTGCTGTTGTGGTTTCGGCCAGGGGAAAAACGACCGACGAACTGGTGGCCATGAGCCGGGAAATTTCGTCCAATCCCCCACGGCGGGAAATGGACATGCTGCTTTCTACAGGCGAACGCATCACCATGGCAATGCTTAGTATGGCTTTGCACGAACAGGGGGTCGATGCGGTGTCGTTGACCGGCTCCCAGGCCGGCATCATCACCAATGACCGCCACAATGATGCCCAGGTTATCGAGGTCAGGCCGTTTCGGGTTCAGGATGAAATGGCCAAAGGCAAGGTAGTGATTATCGGCGGCTTCCAGGGGGTCAGCTATAAGAGGGACATCACCACGCTTGGCCGCGGAGGGTCCGATACAACGGCCGTGGCGCTGGCGGCTGCATTGAATGCCGAGCGTTGCGAAATCTACTCGGATGTGGACGGGGTTTACTCTGCAGACCCTTCATTTGTGCCTGACGCCCGGCACCTGCCCGAGGTTTCATTTCCGGTTATGCAGGAGATGAGTACAGCGGGCGCCAAGGTGCTGCATGCATCGGCCGTACAGTTTGCCAAGGAAAAAAACATCGCCATCTACGCCCGCGCCGCATTCTCCCCGGGTCGTGAAACCATTATCCGCCAGCTTTCTCCCGGAACGGTAGCCGGTGTACAAGCGGTCGTCAGCGAAAAACAGGTCGAGCGTGTACGCCTGCACGCAAGCGACATTCATGCCTGTTTTAAAAACGCCGTAGATTACCTGGAAAAAAGACAGGTGCCCATCAAGGAAGTCAATGTTACCGAGGTGCCCCCAGACGGTAAGCAATCAATAGCATCTTTCATCATCTCCGCAAAAGACATCTACGGATGGGAGCAGATCAAATCCGCATTGCAGAACAACCTGAACGAAAAAATTATTTTTGACACAGACCTGGCGGCCCTGTCGCTGATCGGGGAAGGGTTCAACCGCCATAACCTGACACTGTTGGAAACGATTGACTTGCTGGCAGACAACCAGATAGCTGTTCTCGGTATTGCAACGACCGCGTTCAGGATCTCCCTCCTGGTGCCTGCAGATCAGATTGAAAAGAGCGTTGCGCTTTGCCACACCCGCTGGGTGGCCAATAATGGCGAATAGTTTTAACCCGGATTATTCATGAAGACTTCTACTGCAACCGTCAATTGCCTGCCCTCTTGAGGAGACTGCAGAACCTGGGAGTTTGACGGAAAGGAAAAAAAAGCCGCTTATCCGTTAATCCGTTTCTTCCTGATGGCTTAGCCGTAAAATCCGCTCCATCCACTCCGGAACCCGCATCTCTCCACCGGATAAAGTCTCCCCCACATAGGGCTTGATATCCACAACTGGGCTTCCATCCACAGCGTCCAACCCCGTGACCGTCAGGATGTTTTCATTCCGTGAGATCAACTGAACAACGGTCATCAACACGGGATTGGGGCGCGCCGGACTGCGGGTGGCAAAAATTCCCGTCAGGGGATTCTCCTTCTGTCCCATGGGATGAACTTTCGTCAGGGAGCGACTCTCCTCAGGGACCAGATGCGCCCAGTACAACACCAGCAGATGGGAAAAACCCTCAATCCCATCGAGCAGTTCATTCCATTTCTTTTCAATTATGATTTCAGATATTTTTTGACGCTGGGCACGATGTCTCGCGATCACGCCTTCAACACCTTCCCGCATTTCGATGCCATTGTTCCCGGCTGTGAGAGAAGGCTCCCCGATAGAACTTTTAATGATACCAACAGGCTGAATGTCCATTGCAGCAGGCTCCCGGTTGTCCAGATGGAATAAATAGTTTTGTTTTTGACAAAGTTTTTCATCCATTTTCAACACCCAGGCCAGAACCGCAAGTAAAAACAGGATAAATTCCCCCTTTTTTGAAAAAAATGCCGCAATAGTGGAAACGGTCCTCTTGCAAGAGTGATAGGTTGGAAAAACTTTGGATGTCAACGAGATTGTCCTGCCCCTTGCGGTTCAGGAGTTCTAAATTCCGAAAATTTCTTCCCGATAAAAAGAACATGGGACAGGTTCCCGAAATGTTCCTGACACGTAAAACGGTGTAGGGAGCCTTGAAATATGGAAAAGGTTCACCCAAAGCGGTCGCCCTTTTCCATATTTGGTATAATGACTCCTGACTTTGCCGCCATGTGAAATTTTCACAAATGTCCCCTTTCTCCCGGTATTCAGAGGCTCGTTTCGCCCAATGAAAATTGTCATTGCCCCGGATTCCTACAAAGAAAGCCTCTCCGCCCCGCAAGTGGCGGATCAGATCGAGGCCGGTTTTCGCGACGTCTTCCCCGATGCCGATTATGTCAAACTCCCCATGGCCGATGGCGGCGAGGGAACCGTCGAAGCAATGGTCGCCGCCACCGGCGGCAGGATTGTTGCGGCCCGGGTCACCGGCCCCCTGGGAGAACCGGTAGATGCTTTCTACGGCGTGAGCGGCGACGGCGAGACAGCCGTCATCGAGATGGCCGCAGCCAGCGGGCTCGCCCTGGTTCCCCCCGAACTTCGTAATCCCATGAAAACCACCAGTTACGGCACCGGCGAGCTGATCCGGCTCGCTCTGGACGCCGGTCTGCGCCGCTTTATTATCGCTATCGGCGGCAGCGCGACCAACGACGGCGGAGCGGGCATGCTTCAGGCCCTGGGGGTGAAGTTACTCGACCGGGATGGAGAGAAAATCGGTTCCTGCGGCGAAGCGCTGGCCCAGCTGGGGCGGATTAACCCCAGCGGCCTCGACCCGCGCTTGAAACAATGTCGAATCGAGGTAGCCTGCGACGTCGACAACCCTCTGCTCGGCCCCGAAGGCGCTTCCGCCATTTTCGGACCGCAAAAAGGGGCCACGCCCGACATGGTCGCTCAACTGGATGAAAACCTGGCCCGTTTTGCCGAAACGATCACACGGGATATACACAAGGATGTTGCCGCTGTTCCGGGTACCGGTGCCGCGGGCGGAATGGGAGCCGCCCTGCTGGCCTTTCTGGACGCCGCGCTGCTGCCGGGGATTGAGATACTCATCGAGGCGACAGGGTTGAAGAGTGCTGTTGCGGGGGCGGACCTGGTCATTACCGGCGAAGGACGCATCGACGGTCAGACCCGTCTGAGCAAGACCCCGGTTGGCGTTGCCCGGGTAGCCAGAGAACAGGGGGTACCCGTCATCGCGATCGCCGGCAGCCTGGCCCCGGATGCGGATATTGTTCATGATTTCGGAATTGACGCTGTGTTCAGTGTTTTATGCAGACCCTGCAGTCTGGCGGAAGCCCTGAGCGAGGCGGGGAACAACGTGCGCTCGACCGCACACAATGTTGCCGTGACTATAAAGCTGGCCAAAAACCGTTAACTCTTTAAGCCAAGGATACACCTTTAAAGGTCGGGGGCGGGAAAGAGAAAAAAGGGCCAATAGATTAATGGTCAAAAAGGGATGGTTGATGGCTGCCTTTGGCAAGATTGCAACTTTGCAAGCCTGGTCCCGATTTTTTTCAAGCGGTCCCTTTTTTGCCGTTTCTTTTAATAGATGACCCGAATGGCGCAATTTTCTAAGAACACCCTGCGTTGAAATCAAACCCTGGTTGATTATTAAGAATGTCCCCAACCGGCGGTCCAGATTCTAAACCCACCGGTTTTCAGACAAACAGACGGGTAAAACCTAAAACACTTTTTTAAAACTGGTAGCCCAAGCTGGAGCCCCAAAATAATCATAAGTATCTAATTTATAAGATTCTTTTTTGTTGACTTAGCTTGTTTTTTATTGATAAGGTCACGCCGTTTGTCCGACAGAAACCCCCTAGATCATTTTCAAGTAACTTTTCAGCACAATGAGTGAATAGCTACCTTATAAAATTGGAGAAAAAAAATGTTTTTATCAGATACGGAAAAAATGGATATGGAAAAGCATTATGAGAAAATCCTTAAGGACGTTTCCAGGGAGGAACTTTTAAATCGGATATTAAATGTCAACAGATGTCTCCAATCGAGCTGGCCCAATGCCCCCGCCGTAGTCGATGCTTGCATGATCGAATTGAATCAATATGTCAAGCGGCTCGCGATGTGATAATTGTTGCAGGGTTCTCTTGTCTTGAGAACCCTTAACCAAACTTCCAGCGGACGGTTGGGACGTCGTTGCTTTTTTACTTTAGGAATATTATTGATATTCTCGTTAAGGCAATAAAGCAACAGCGTCTCATTTTGCCACAAAATTTGGGGACATCTTCAAAAATCGGGGCGTGTCCCGAAATTCACCCTTCTTCCTGTTTTTCAACGGTGTCTTCTTCGTTTTTTTGTTTCATATCAGTGAAATATTCTTTCAATGTATGTTTGCCGTGCTCGGGAGCAACCATATCCATTCCCAGGACCGTCAAGAAGAATTCCATGGGGCCATAGCTTTTACTTCCCATAAATAATTTAGCCACTTTAAGAAGCGAAGAACCTACCCACCTTGGAAAGTATACTATTTTCGGTGTTGTTCCCAAAACCTCAAAGGCCTGCCTGGCAATCTGATTATAGGTCAGGATTTCCGGCCCACCGACCTCGATTTCCTGATCCGGCTTTTCGATGGCATCCACGCAGACAGTTGCCAGGTCCTCTCCATGTATGGGATTAACTTTGTATTCACCCTCATCGAGTAAAAAGATTTTCCCATTATCCGCCATTCCGTAAAACTGGCTTATGTCTGAGAAAAATCCATTTGGTCGAATAACGCAATATTCCAACCCTGAATTTTTCAACTCTTCGACGAATCGCTCTTTGGCATTGCATAGTGCGGTCTGTCGAAGGTTCTCCCCATTCAATACAGAAATATAAATGAACTTTTTTACTCCGCTCTTTTTCGCTTCCTCCAAAAGATTCATGTTGGCCTGAAAATCAACATCCATATAAGTAAGGCCATCTTTTTGGGTGGTGATACCAACTGTTGAAATGACAACATCAATATCTTCGCAACAATTTTGGATAGACTCAGGCTTCGTTATTTCTGCTTGCACTATCTCGGTGACTTCAATGTTTTTTTCTATAAGTCTTTCCGGGTTTCGGACTATCACTTTGAAAGGATAAGACCTTCCCAAAAGCTCTTTGGCAATATATCCACCCAAATAACCTGTTGCTCCTGCAAGAAGAACTCTATTCATATTGCACCCCTCCATCCTTTAAACCATTTTAGACTGCACTTTTCAGAGCGTAACGGCAAAAAAATCAGTTTGAAACATTTGTGCGATTTAGTCAGTTTGCATTAGCTTACTTTGTAGTTCCATCAATCAGCCACGCCGGCACTATGGACCTGAGGACACCAACCGGAACCCGAGGTCGTAGTTGAGGTAGTCGGGGTCGAACCTGCCCCGCAAGGACAGGCGCTGGTAAATCGCGTTGTAGCTCCAGCTGCCGCCGCGTCCAACGTGGGTTTCACCCGAAGGGGGCCCTTGAGGGTTGTTGCGGGGACTGCGCTGATAATAGTCATAGTCGTACCAATCCGAACACCATTCCCAGACGTTGCCGTTCATATCATAAAGGCCCCCGCCGTTAGGGCGCTTTTGCCCCACCGGCCGGGTTCCATTCGTCATAAATAAACCCCTGGAATTATTTCTGTACCAGGTATAGTCACCCAGGTCAGATTCAGAGCTGGTTCCGGCGTACTTCTCCTGCTGGCCGCCGCTGCGGGCGGCGAACTCCCACTCGGCCTCGGTGGGCAAGCGGAACGTGCGATTGTTGCTGCTGTTGAGCTTGCGGATGAAATTCTGGACGTCATTCCAGCTGACTTCCTCAACAGGATAGCTGTCTCCCTTATTAAAATTCGAGGGGTTGTTCCCCATGATCCCCTGCCATTGGCTCTGGGTCACCTCGGTTTTACCCATCCAGAAGCCATCCACGCACACCTCGTGCACCGGCTTCTCGTCGCCGCGACCATCGCCAAAGGTATCCCCCATCCGGAAGCAGCCCCCTGGCACCCACACGAACTCCATCCCGGTGGTGGGATCGGTAAAATGGGCAGGTGCCGTCGGCTGGGCCTTGTTTTTCTCCAGAGAAAGATTGGATTCAGGAGTGGTGTCGCCTGAGGCTTGAAAAAACGGGAAAAGCAGAAACGACAGCAAAATCAAGATCAGACGGCGGCAGGTCATGGATATCTCGTCATGGGAAAGGATTTTTTTAAGCCCCTTCCTGAGGGCAAAAAAGACCAACGGCAATAATTTGCCATTTTTTGATAATTTTATCCACAAAATCAATTGGGAATATTCCGGGCCAGTATACTTTCCTTTCAAAAGTCAGGGATAGTTCTATATACTATCCTTGAAACTCGGAGGTAATAGGAACGAAATCCACCGTGAGGGAGGAAAATCTTTTTTGAGCCGGATCTTCACAAAAATGAACCGTGGCGGCAGCTGCTGCCTGGTCATGGGGTTGGCTTTTCTCTTCGCCCTCCCGGCGTTTCTGCTTCCCTGCACGGCCCTTGGGGAGGAAGTCGTCGACCTGGGCGGCTGGAGCCGGGGAAAAATAGAGCGCCTGCTGGCCGATGCCGGGCGCATCCCGGAGCCGGGCCGCAGGATCGAGTTTATTTCCGCCGCCTTTCTCGAAACACCCTATCTTGGCGACACCCTGATCGGCAGCGCCGAGACAGCCGAGGTGTTTGTGCTCCGCCTGGACGGGGTCGACTGCTTCACCCTGCTCGACACTGTGGAAGCGCTCCGCAGGGCTGCCGATTTTGACGGATTCAAAGAGGCTCTGCGCCGCATCCGTTACCGCGAAGGACGGGTCGATTTTTTGAGCAGGAACCACTTCTTTTCCGAATGGGGAGAGGCGAATTCCGCCCATCTGAGCGAGGTGACCGCCCTGGTGGCAGGGGAGAACGTTCGCCACGTGGAAAAGCAATTGAACAGAAAGAAGGACGGCGCGCTTTACCTGCCGGGGTATCCGGTAAAGAAACGGGTGATAGCCTGCATCCCTCCCGAAGCGGTCGACGCGTCCGTGCTTGCCCAGTTGCGGAGTGGGGATTATGTCGGCATCTACAGCCCTTTGCCGGGGCTGGATGTGTCCCATGTCGGCATTGCGGTCAAACGGGAGGGAAAGGTCTTCCTGCGTCACGCCTCCTCAAGGTCGGACCTGCGAAAAGTGGTGGACCAGGAGTTGAACTCCTACTTGGGAGGAAAGAAAGGGCTGGTCGTTTACCGCCCTCGATGAGCACCACAGAACCGTAAACTCCTGCGCAAAAATCATCAGATTCCGTAGCGGAGCTTTCGGCTCCAATCAGGTTGTATTTAGTCCTGATTAGAGATAAATTGAAGCAAATTACCAAGGAAAACGTTAAATATCAGACAAATTTGAGCGTTTTTCCTGTTTGGCGGATGGGTTCGGGCTACCCATTCCAAGGGCCGCATAAACCCATCCCTGGGGGCTTCCCGAAATCGCGGAGATTTGTCCATTGAATAATGTCTTTATTGTAACGCCAAGTTATCTGATCAAGAAAAAACGTGACTTTACAGCTGGGATCAAGCAGCTTACCAAGTTGGGTTTTCACGTCATAAATCCGCAATTCCCGGAGCTGCTCCCCTCGCCGCAAGAGAAGGCCAATCAGATCCATGGGGCGTTTGAAGATCCCCGAGTCGATATGATCATGGCCTTGCGCGGGGGGTACAGTGCGATGAAGTCACTCCCGTACATAGACTTCGAACTCATCAAAAGACACCCCAAAATCATTGCCGGTTTCAGCGACCTGAGCGCATTGCTCAATCCGATTTTCGAGCGCACGGGGCTGATGACCCTGCATGCCCCCATGGTGATCAACCTGGCTACGCCAACGGCATTCACGCTTAAGTCGATGGTGAACGCCGTCCAAGGCTATCCGGAGAAAAATCTCCTCAAAGGAGCCCCTTTCAAGGTCTATAATCCCGGTTCGGCCCCCGGAATTCTGAAAGGGGGCAATCTCATTACCCTGACCGCTATGATCAATACTGACTGGGAGATCGATACGGCAGGTTCGATCCTTTTTCTCGAAGATGTCGATGAAAAGCTCCACGAGGTGGATCGTTACCTGACCCAGTGGATTCTGGCCGGGAAATTCAAAGGGGTCAAAGCGCTCATCCTGGGCGATTTCCGCGGGCTCAGAAGCCAGCAGGTCTATGACATCCTGGCCTCGCAAATGGAGTTGGACTTCCCGGTTGTTCATTGTCCTTACATCGGCCATGCCGCGAACAAGATCACCTTGCCGATCGGTGCCGAGGTTGAGCTAAATACGGATCGCAAGCAGCTTCTGATAAGAAAAATGTCGTTCCCCGGGGGAAACCAATGAACGTCCTCTGGCTGATCATGATTTGCGTCAGTATCGTCTTCGCTATTTTTACCGGTAACCTGGAGGCGTTCACCAAATCCATTTTCGACGGCGCAAAATCGGCGGTGGAGATCTCGCTGTTTCTGCTCGGCATCGTTTCGGTCTGGATGGGGATCACCCGGATCCTGGAAGACTCCGGCCTGATCTACCGGATCGCGCATCTGTTCAAGCCGATCATCTCCCGGTTGTTCAAAAATATCCCCGGCGATCATCCTTCGATTACCGCCATCACCCTGAATGTTCTGGCCAACCTGTTCGGGCTCGGCAACGCAGCCACCCCGCTGGGGATCAAGGCCATGCAGGAACTCGAGACACTCAATGAGGACAAAGGCCTCATCACCCCCGAAATGATGACGTTCATCGTCATTAACACCGCCAGCATCCAGTTGATCCCGTTTTCCGTGATCGGCATCCTGGCCGGCTACGGACACAGCAATCCGGCCGCAGTCGTGCTTCCCGTACTGATCGCCACCGCTATTTCCACCATGACGGCGCTGCTGGTCCTGGCTGCTTTCAGGAAGATTTTCAGATGATAGAGTACGTTGAATACATCTCGCTGCTCATTATTCCGCTGTTCATCCTGTTTACGGTCCTGTACGGAACGTTCAAGAAGGTCAGGGTCTATGACTCCTTCGTCGAGGGGGCCAAAGAGGGGCCGGCGATTATCCTGAAAATTTTTCCTTACCTTCTCACCATCTTCGTCGCCATTAAAGGGTTCCAGGCATCAGGCGCTTTCGACTATGTCAGGAATGCCTTTTACAGCGTGTTTGCGTTTCTGGATATCCCGATCGAAGCCGTCTCCATGGCGATCGTCAAGCCACTCTCCGGAAGTGCCTCAACCGCGCTCTTTACAGACATCATCACAACCACCGGCGCCGACTCCATGGCCACCCACATGTCGGCCGTAATCATGGGGAGCGCCGAAACCACTTTTTACGTGCTGGCCGTTTACCTTGGCGCCGTCGGTATCAGGAAAACCCGTTATCTGGTGCCGGTCTGCCTGGTTGCGGATTTTATCGGCATCGTTGTGGCGGTTGTGGTTACACGATGGTTTTTTTAGACTATGCGGGATGAAGCGAAAATTCGGATGAGAGCAGATTTTGGCTCGTTTGCAGGCTCATAGCCGTAGCCATGGGGCGAAAAAAGAGCCGTAATATGGGCCGAACAGCTGGATGTGCAGCCGGCTCATGAATAGTCCGAAAGGCTCCTGAATGTGCAGAGTTCTGGGGATCACCAATTTTGACTACGCCAAGCATCAAGAAATCGTTGCACGGTTCTGCGAGCTCGCGCGCAGCGGCATCGTCATGGCCGAAGACCCTCCCGGGCACGAGGATGGCTGGGGGTTGGCCTTCTACCAAAAGGGAGAACTGGTCGTTCATAAAAGCGGCGTCAATCTCCTTGAAGAGACCGATAAAGTCATCCGGATCTTAAGCGCGGCGAAGAGTTCGCCGTTGATGATTCTGCATCTGCGCAAATCCGCCTGGGGGGACAGATACAGCACCCGGCACGCCCATCCTTTCCACCACAACAACACCGTGTTTTTTCATAACGGAGTGGTCTACGACTACCAGGGGCTGATTCCCGCGATAACCCTGCCGGGCCTCGGCTCCGATGCCCTCGATACGGAGGTGTTCTTTTATCATGTGATGAGTGGCGATTCTCAGGATCTGGGCCAGGCTTTTCTTGATACGGCTTCGATTATCAAGCAGAAACACAAATTCTCGGCGCTGAATTGCCTGTTCAGCGATGGAGTGAAACTGTTCGCATATCGCGATTATGCCAAGGAACCAGACTACTACGCTCTCTACAAAGCCTTCTCGGAAAACTCCAGCATTATTTCATCCGAGCCCCTTGATAAAAACATTCGGTGGGAGATGATGGCGAAGGAAGAATTTTTGGCGATTGATCTGGGAGACAGTGCCTGCGGATCAGATTGACAAGAGCGTTGCGCTTTGCCACGACCGCTGGGTGGGCAATAATGGGGAATAGCTAAAGGGGGGGTTCCGGGGAGAATAAATCTGGGCCCTTTTTTACCTTTAAAGTTGCAACCTTGCAGGCCTGACCCCGCTGCTCGTACATATCAAATATCCTACTAAAAAAGGTTGGTATCTAACGGTAACAGCACTTCTTGGATTTTTTCCCGCTGCCACATGGACACGGGTCGTTGCGGCCCACTTTTATCGTTTTGCGTTTCGATGGTTGTTTGGGTTCTGGGGTTGGAAGGCACTCTCGAACCGGGGATGGTTTTTTAACCAAGCCTAAATTTATTGCTTCGATGAGTTTCTCTTGCTTTTGCAGATCATGTTGGATGTTCGGTGGCAGAGAATCCACAAAAGGTTGTAGTCTTCTCATTTCCTTTCGAGCTACCTCAACTTCTCCGCAGTAAGCTAGTACTACAGCATATTGAGAACTTACGGGCACCATATTTGCGTTTAGTTCAAAATTGGAAATAAGTGGAAGGAGTTGTCCTTCAATAATTTGACGCGCCCCCTCAGGATCTCCCATTGCAATGAAATCATCTACAGCTTCTTGCCCTGCCTTGACAGCAGATCTATAGGCTCCCGCCATAGCAAAAAATTTTAGGGAATGAAGTCTCGCAAGGCCGGAAAACAAACCACACTCGTGACGTGACCTAGCGTACAGATCAAGGCAATCGCCAAGACGCTTCAGATTGTCTTTATGGTCTGACAGATTTCCACCGAGCGCCGTGATAATTTGGGGCGGATTCGTGAATAAGACGTCCTCCGATTCCAGTCCAAGAACATCGTAATATTCAAGATAAAGAGACTCTGCTTCCTGCTCAGCCTTGGGATATTGACCGAGCTGAAAAAGTGCATGTGCATAATTATAACGAAGAATGCGCATCAGCATTGGATCGGAGTGACACTCAGCTTCTGCGTTTCTGAATGCAATCTCAACTCCTTTGGTATCACTGTTTGTCGAAGCGGCTATCATCTGCTTCATTGCGAGAGCTGCTCGTTCCCGAGCACCCAGCCCCCCTTTCTTGACCAGCTCATCCATTCGAATGAGATGCTTTGAAAAAGTCTCACCACCATCACCGGCCTGCCAATCCCAAAGCGCGAGTGCATCTAAAGTATAAAATTTCCCTTCGTCGTCTAACTCCTCGGAATTAGCCGTCTTCTCTAGTACAGCCTTTAAATCAGCCTGATCGCCAGCTTCATGAAAGAATTCATCAGTGGCCAGATCGACTAAGGTCTTATAATCCCCTGTAGCGGGTAAGAGTCGTAGCCATATGCCAAAACGAGTGAGGTCACGCCCTTTCTCGAACGATTCGAGGAGTAGGTCACGAAGAGCAACTTGGCTCGCCAAGAGGGCACCATCTGGCAATTCTGTTTGTAAAGCTCGGCCAAGTATACGAAAAGCGTCATGTGTTTTAATACGACCATCGGCAAAAACCTGTAATGCTCCGCAGGTTGTAAGTTCGCGCAATACACGGCCCCAAGGTGCTGATGGAAGGGGGAGTACTCCAAAAATACGATTCGACTCTTCACGGGAAAGGGGAGCCGTTGATAAGCTTAAGACTGCCAATGCCGTTTTTGCATACTCGCTGAGGGCATTAACAATGCGGCCTAGGATAATTTCCTGAGCAGTTGTCGAGGGATGCGACTCCGTCTCAATCTCATCGGCAAATCGGGACGCGTCCCCTCCGCATTGACTGGCGGTTAGGTGAGCAACATTTTTTACGAAGAGAGGCATCCCGCCCGATATTATCCGCCACCGCTCCGCCGTAGCAGGATCAATCCTGCAGGCATTTTGAGCGAATTCTTCGGCCACTGTGTTGATGTCCCAACCGCTAAGCCACTCTGCCCTCTCAGCAAATAAAGCTTCTACCTCAGCAAGGCCTTCCCATGGCTGCACAAGAAAAACGAAACGGAGGCAAGAACATGCACCAATGATGTCAAACAGGTCACGTGGTTCGGCACGATGGGCGTTATCTACCACAACTATGGGCTTTGGGGAAATCTCAATGCGGTGATTTAACGCTTGGAGCATCTCAAGGCCAGAGGAGGTTGGCAGGAGAGCTGCTCCGGATTCTCCACCACGCCTACCGAGAAATCGCGCAGCCAACTCCCGCGCCAAAGAACTAGCGATAGCCGTACCTGGAAGATCGGCGACGTCAAAGTACGCTGTCGGGGCCGCACAATGTTGTGCCACCTGAGCCGCCCATAAAGTCTTACCTGCCCCCGAGAGTCCTGCCACAATACGAGCTCGCCTTTGATCATCAAGGTTTGGCTCATTCACTTGGGGTCGGTAGTTGTCGGGGACAGAAGGAAACTCTTGCAACTGCTCGACTATTTGCTCGAACAAGGCTGGAAGTTCGGCCACGTTGAAGGTGTGCTTTAGCCTGTCCCGATCACTTCCTGTGGCCGCAAAGTGAACCCGTGCCGTCAACTTCCAGACCAGGGTCTCCGGCGCCACTGCCGCGAACGGGATGGCCCGAGCAGCTTCTTTGCACCACTTGATCGCAGCAGCCAGGTCTTGCCAAGCCGGCGGTAGATACTCGCCCTCCACGTCACTAGGACCACCGGGCCACATCACTTGAACGTCAGCTGGCCACTCATCTGCATTCAAATCTTCTCGGAGAGCTACACTCGGAGCAACATTTGTAACGATACGAAAAATGGCGGTTCCTGTTCGGTCCCCAGAGTTGTGGGCATCTCTGATCTCATTGAATCTTTCTAGGGCCCCTGCTACATCGCCGCGCTGGAGCGACTTTGCACGCGTCTTGATTTGTAGATACCAAGACCCATTCTGCAGTGCCACTTCGACGTCCTCATCCCGTTCCACACTAACACTGCGTCCCTCAAACGTCGCTAGCCTTAACAAGCATCCAACAGCGTAGAGGTGCTGATAGAGAAAACCGCGATGTACGGCCTCGATGCGCCGTAGCTGTGTTTGGTCAAGCACATCCGACGACATATCGGAAGCAATGGTGGGCTGTTTTTCAGGAATAAGGTCAGGGCTATCGGACATTTATCTGCTTTCAGTATTGGCTGGTAGAAGAGAGAATATTAATCAGCATCTCTATTTCTATTAGCATGGGCTATAATAATTCAAAAAATATAATGGAATAAAAAATTCGTAATTCCATGGACGAAAGGGAAAGCCTTGGAATTATACACATTATCTCCTTGGCAAACCAAACAACTCCTGTCTATCCGGCAAAAATAAAAAAGCCGAGACTTAGGTTTAAATCAAAGGTCAGAGGTGTCCGATTTGTTGTGTTGATGGGTCTCGACACTTTCCAGAGGTCGATATTTTGGTAGCCCAACATTTCCTGCAAAGCAAGAATGGCCTACCCAAGTTTTTGGTAGGCCATTTTTGCGTCTGATAAAGGGTGATTTATGAGAATGGAGTCATCACCGACAGTAAATAGCAGAGCGACGAAGGAGCGGCGCATTTTACTGCCCGAGTGTATGCGATTGTTATGCATCTTAACCCAAATAATTTGATATATATGTCTCACTCAATTCCCAGTAAGGGCCCGGGGACAGTATATCTAACTCCGAAAAAGCAGATAATAGTTCTATATACTTTCCCCCGGAACTCCCCGGCACTTTCAACTTTTTGGAAGTTGGTTTGTAAATTTAAACTTGGAACTCTTTTTTACCAAGGTAACTCCTAGCCTCCTCTACGAATGGTTGCAATTTGGGGTCTTCGGGTGGATCGTCAATAAGAGACTGAAAGGCCTTTCTTGCCTTAGCGATTGAACCACGATGGTGCTCAAGGACTCCGAGAGCAAGATAAAGCTGTTTTTTCTCAGGGAATTGCTTAATGGTCTGTGCTATGAAGGTGATACACTGACTGATTGCCAACTCATCATTAGAAGTTTTTTTTGCAAGTCCAAGTCTGTATTGACGCCGTGAGAGTTGATAATTTCCATTGAAGTTGTAGAGGAATGCCAAGCCTAAGTTTGCGATAGCGACAGCGCTAGGTGCTAATTTGTCTGCTTTCTTCTCAGCTTGTATTGCTGCTGGGATATTCCCCAAAAGGAAATAATATATTGCTTTAGAGATGTTGTGAGCAGAGTTTTGAGGATCAAGTGAGATTGCTTGGTTCACACGCTCTAACCATTGTTTAAGAGTCGACTCAGGTATCTGGTACAAATTGGATTTTAAGAGCCAGCCGTTATATTCTTCCGAAATTGCCGCAGACAAAGCGAAGGCAAAGTCATATTGTACTTGTAGGCAAAATCGTTTAACAGCGCCGGGGGTTTTTGAAGGGAACAAACTCTTTAAATCGACGTACAAGGAGCCAAGAACTTTTGAGGCCTCGGAAAATCTGTTATCTATAAGTAGCGCTACTCCAAGTGTGTTCCTGACAATTATACTAATGTCCTTTGCTACGATGTGCTGGTCAGCTATCTGCGTTCTTTCTCGCACTTGGAATTGTCGACCTGCAAACGCCAAAGCCATTGCTACATGTCTCCTAGGATCGATAGTTGTCGATCGATGCACGAAAGTTACAGAAAGGCTTGAGAATCCCGTTGTTTTTCCTTGTTCTGTTGTTTGGTGTTCAACAGCGCCCCAAACAGCTACTACTGCATTAGCCCTGCGAAGAATTGAAGTTGCTTCTTCTGGAGAGTCGATAGTTAAGTTTGGTTTAAGGCGTTTGATATTGAAGTTAACTCCCAACTCTCGCAATTTAATTTCTTGCTTTAGATGTATAAAGAGCCTGTTCATTTCTTCTTGCGTATCAGCATTAGCATTTGGAGCGAAAAAAATTCCAAGTTCTTTTTTGTTACAACGAGGCATGCCTCGAATCCAAGTCCATATTAACCACGCAAACAAGGGGATAAAAATAAATCCAGACAAATAGATAACACGACAAATTTCAAGTGCGGAAGTACAGCCCAACGAATTGAGGGATAAGACAACATGCCTTCCTACAGCTTTGGCTGCACCATAGTACAAAATTTCAGCAAATATAATGAGGACGATTAGCCCGTCGGGGAAATAGATTCTTTTCCAAAGAAAAGCAACGATTTCAACTAATTTATCCATAAATTAACCCCTAAATAGACCATTAAATCTTGAGTTCGGGGGACAGTATACCTAACCCCACAAAACTAGATGAAGGGAGTTCCGGGGACATCCATGATAAGTAAAGTCAAGGGGAAAACGGAGATTTCCCTTAACCTCCAAATGTCCTCCGGTGGTTTTGTCTTTCAATCCTTCTTGCCCACCTGACCTTTTTAATCTGTCTTTGTGGTCCGCCGACCAGACATCCATTTGCCGTCTTTGGGGATGTTACCCCGCCACGGAAGATTGAGTTAGGGCCAACCCACCGGCCTTGAAACAGTTTAAAGGACGTGCAG
>CAXXSG010000009.1:0-78091 GCA_963665915.2 Desulfuromonadales bacterium | reverse complement strand
TTGCCCAGGCTCCGGGATAGTAGGTTTTGTCGTTCTTGTCGATAACCGTGAAGCAGTACCAGAGGTTGAGGAAAAAGATTACCGGTGCGACAAAGTAAGCGAGGGCCGAGGCGATGAGCACCAGCCATACCGGCTTGGGAAGACCGACGATGATGGCACAGGAGGCGACGACAGTCCACAGCATGGTGATCCGGTAGATGTTGTACTCGGAGTACCACTTGCTCTTCTTTTCGGGAGTCAGGTCGGCACGGTCGACGCCGGACAGATCCGCGGTACATTTAAAGATGTTGCGGCAGCAAGCGCCGACAACGCGGGGCCAGCCGTCGATGTAGTTGAACGCAGTGGAGAAGGTCGCAGCCAGTGCGCCGAGGATGAAGATGACCATCATCCAGGCACCGACGCTCTCGGTGAAGATCTTGGCGATTTCACCCATGACCGCTTTCCCCCTTAACTTCGCTGGGGTACATCCAGATGGCGGACAGTGCCAGGTAAATGAATGCTACGATGAAGGAGATCCAGTGACCGAAAGCAAAGTCGAGGTTTCCGATCTTGAACCAGCGCCGGGCATATTCCTGGACCTTGGGGGACAGTTTGCTGGCGTCGATGGCGAGGTCGGCTTTGGTGGAGCTGAAAGGATCAAACAGGGGCACCTTACCGGCAGCTTCCAGGTTCCGGCGAACATAAGCCATCCCTTTTTTCTTGGCTTTCCCCCACTCGGAGGCCTGGACGGAAACGTCGATACCGGTCGGCAGCAGGCCGAAGAAACCGGCAACGATCAGCCAGGAGCCGGCAGGCATGTCGAAGATGAAGAAGTGAGCCATCTTGGCCATGGGAGCCGGATTGTAGATGTAAACGCAGATGGAGGAGAAGACCAGGGCGCCGGCGCAGATCTTCGTGGTGTTCTCAACCGCGCTGTAGTTCCCGTAGAGGATGACGTAGGCGGAGACGACCGCAACAATCACCGCATAAACCCAGAGGGCGATGGGCAGCCCAAAGTGGACGCT
Organism: Desulfuromonadales bacterium; assembly: GCA_963665915.2. GTDB lineage: Bacteria > Desulfobacterota > Desulfuromonadia > Desulfuromonadales > JAAYDE01 > JAFGRU01. The sequence goes on along the minus strand of CAXXSG010000009.1, from coordinate 77,087 downwards.
GAAGAGATAGTAGAAGACCGCGGCGCAGGCGATAAGACGACCGGCTTCGCCGATGGCGCACTGGACGATGGTGATAACCATGACGTACCAGAGGGGCCATTTACCGGGTGCGCAACCGTAAGCATCCATCATACTCATACCGGTGGCGTTGGTGAAGCGGAAGGCCATCTGGAAGCCGTAATACTTAAAGATGTAGCAAATCGGGAGGGTCCAGAGGAGGGCATAGGCGAAACGCCCACCGGCGGTCGGTGCGGTAACCAGATGGCTGGTCCCGATACCGGTCATCATGAGAATGAGACCGGGGCCGAAATGTTTAAACATGGACATTGGGTCCATTGCTGGCGGTTCCAGGTTGTCAAGCTCGGGACAATTCAAAGTGCCTGCTTGTTCTTCTGCCATGATATTTCCTTTCTTGGTCGGGTAGGCTTTAATTCATATAAAATACAATAGATTTGTTCTTCTGGCACCCAGGTCAGCCCTTAATTTAGGGTGTTATTAAATATCCCTCCTTTCTAATTTCTAACCTGGATCTGAAATTCGGGAATAAATTCCCGGTTCGTACTGGAAAAGTTTTTAATTTTGGTCCGGTATGTGGTAATAGCGGCTTTAATTAATGCCAAGCTAGTATATAAAAACAAATAATCAATAAATGTCGAAAAAGGCCCCTCTTTACCTTGATATCAAGACCCGACATAGGGTCAGGTTATTCAGCATTTGGGACTGTCTATTTAAAGTAAGTGATGGCTACCGTCTTGCGGGGCTCAAATCAGCCGCAACAGTAAACGATAAACTCAGTCAAAAGCATTCGACATCTAGCCGTATACAACCCGATGTCGCTATGTAGCTTCCTGATTTCAAAAAGTTATAGCTCTGAATGTCGGGTCCGATAATCAAGTCGATATTGGCGTGTCGTGTCCTGCGAAGAATTTTGAAAGGAAAAAGAGGGCTTTTTTAGAAAGGATATGGGAAGAGCGAGAGGCCGTCCTGGAAACGGCCCCTCGTATCGGGATAAGCTTGAGGTTTAAGGGAAGAAAAATGCGCCGGGAGAGAAATCTCCCGGCGCCATTATTACAACAAGCCTACCCGAGGCTTTAACCGATCTTGACTTTGAAAAGTCTGGCAGCAATCATGAGCGCGGTCATGATTGTGAAGACAATACAGCTGAACCATCCGAAGTAGGTCGCCCATGCTCCGGGATAGTACACCTTGTCGTTCTTGTCGACAACTGTGAAGACGTACCAGAGGTTGAGGAAGAAGATGACCGGTGCGATGAAATAAGCCAGGGCTGAGGCGATGAGAACCAGCCATACCGGCTTAGGCAGACCGATGATGATGGCACAGGAGGCGACGACAGTCCAAGCCATGGTGATCCGGTAGATGTTGTACTCGGAGTACCACTTGCTCTTCTTCTCGGGAGTCAGGTCGGCCTTATCGACACCGGACAGATCCGCGGTGCATTTAAAGATGTTGCGGCAGCAGGCGCCGACAACGCGGGGCCAGCCGTCGATGTAGTTGAACGCGGTGGAGAAGGTCGCAGCCAGTGCACCGAGGATGAAGATGACCATCATCCAGGCGCCGACGCTCTCGGTGAAGATCTTGGCGATTTCGCCCATGACCGCTTTCCCCTTAACTTCGCTGGGGTACATCCAGATGGCGGACAGAGTCAGGTAAATGAAGGCAGCGAGAGCAGAGATCCAGTGACCGAAGGCAAAGTCGAGGTTTCCGATCTTGAGCCAGCGCCGGGAGTATTCCTGGACATTGGCGGGCAGTTTGCTGGCGGGGAAGGCGAGGTCCGCTTTGGTAGAGGTGAAAGGATCGAACAGAGGGACTTTACCGTTGGCTTCCAGGATCCTGCGGACATAAGCCATCCCTTTTTTCTTGGCTTTCCCCCACTCGGAAGCCTGGACGGAAACGTCGATACCGGTCGGCAGCAGGCCGAAGAAACCGGCAACGATCAGCCAGGAGCCGGCAGGCATGTCGAAGATGAAGAAGTGAGCCATCTTGGCCATGGGAGCCGGATTGTAGATATAGACAGCGACGGAGGAGAAAACCAGGGCGCCTGCGCAGATCTTGGTACAGGTTTCAACCGCGCCGTAGTTCCCGTAGAGGATGACGTAGGCGGAAATGAGCGCAACAATCACCGCATAGACCCAGAGGGCGATTGGCAGCCCCCAGTGCACGCTGAAGAGATAGTAGCAGACCGCGGCGCAGGCGATGAGACGACCGGCCTCACCAACGGCGCACTGGATGATGGTAACGATCATGACGTACCAGAGGGGCCACTTGCCGGGTGCGCAACCGTAAGCATCCATCATACTCATACCGGTGGCGTTGGTGAAGCGGAAGGCCATCTGGAAGCCGTAATACTTAAAGATGTAGCAGACCGGGATGGTCCAGAGGAGGGCATAGGCGAAACGCCCCCCGGCGGTCGGTGCGGTAACCAGATGGCTGGTACCGATACCGGTCATCATAAGAATAAGACCGGGACCGAAATGTTTAAACATTGACATTGGGTCCATTGCTGGTGGTTCCAGCTTGTCAAGCTCCTCACACCACAAAGCGGCTTTTTGTTCTTCTGCCATAATTAAATATCCTTTCGATTCTTCTGAAACAGGTCAGTTAAAAGGACTAATATTTTAGTTACCCTGTCACCGGGATACTTGATGCTCGGGTTTCACCTCCTTCCCACTCCAGGCTGGTGACAGGCCTGGTTGATATTATTTATGTTTATGATTCGTTACTTAACCTTTTCGACATCTACGCCGAAGGTAATGGCGCCGATGACCGTGTCCCCATCTTTGACAGGAACGGAAACCTGAACCAGATAAGCCTGTGCGCTTTTGTCGAATTCCACGTCATCGACAAAGACAGCACCCTGGCCGCCGTTATAAGATTTCTTGAATTTTGCTTCGTCGCCCTGCCAGTAGTCAGAGGTTTTGTCGCTCATGGCAACGTTGGCCCCCTGGTTGTCCATAAGGAAGAGTTCCACCAGGTACGGTTCACTGTCGCGAATTTCAGCAAGGCGTTTTCCTGCAGCGGAATCCATCATGGCTTTCATGTAATCGGCAACGCCGGCATCGCCTTTCCATTTGGCGTCCATCGCCTCAATGTCGGCCATGGATTTGCCTTTGGCGTTTTCAGCTTTAACGGCATCCACCAGGACCGCATCGGTTCCGAAGGCGACAAGTTTCGAGTTGGCAAGATCAATAACTTGTTGCGGAGCGGCTTCAGCGAAAGAGAGGTTGATGGTGACAAGCAGGGCGAAGAGAACGGTCAGGCCGGAAACAAACATTTTTTTCATCATGCCATTTTTCTCCTTTTGTTTTTTTGTAAGACCAATTAAAAATATAATATACTTCGTGCCGGAATGGCCGAATCAGGTTGATTATAAAAAGTCAGGAGAAACACGAGATAGAGGGGCAGAAAGCCTAGGATTGAAATAACCTCCTCTATTAATTTTTTAATACTTAATCAAATAAATTTTCAAAAAACACTCGACATCGGGTACAATTCAATTAGATGTCGAGTTTTTTTTCTTTAATTCTGGTATGTTAAAAATATGTATGTCGAGTTTTAAATTTGCCGAAGATTTTGAAAAGAAAATCTGGTAGACTAGGCGGGAAAAAGTTATCATAGGTCAAAAAGGAGGGTTTAACGATGGCAGAAAACCTTCCACCGACGGTCTGTCTGGACGCCAAGACCGTTCGCCGTATTCGTGAAGAAAAAAAACTGACCCAGCTTTATGTCGCCAAGGTTGTCGGGGTCACTACCGACACCATTTCCCGCTGGGAGAATAATCGCTACCCTTCGATGAAGCGGGGCAACGCCCTGCGTCTGGCGGAAGCCCTCGAAGTTCGACTCGAGGACATAATCCAGCAGGAGGAGGGTGGATCGCATATTCTTGCCAACCCTGGTCTTATTGCCCGCATTCCCAAAGTTCTTCTTGTTTTTTTCATCTTTCTGGTCGTTCTCCTTTCCAGTGCATTTATTTATCACCGCCAGATGGTTCTGAAGACCGGAGTTTTTGCGTCCCGCTCTCTTCCCCCTTATGCCGCTCCCGGAGTTGTGCTTCCGGTGCGCATACATCTGTTGACGGAAAAGGAAAATAATGGTTTTATCCTCAGGGAAAACTTCCCTCTCGGTTGGAAACTGATCGAAAGCTATCCGCCGCCCTCCAGCCTCGATAATGAGAGAGGGACCGTCCGTTGGATTGGCAAACCGGGTGAAAAACATTTTCTTATAACTTACCTTCTGAAAGTGGCTCCGGATGCCGCGTTGGACAGAGTCTCCTATTTCAGGGGGTCAGTCGTTGCAGCGCCGGATGTACGCAAATCCCCTAAGGCCGTGACGGGTGCTAAAAACATCCAGGTTCTTCCTTATCTCTGGGCGGATCTGAATGGCGACAACCAGATCGACGACAAGGAGATGCTCCAGGCTTCCAAAACCGTGGAAGAGATGAAAAATGTCCACCTGGAGTGGAAACTGCTTGAAAACGTCTGGGATGCCGGAAATTACTCCTACGATTCAGAGGCTCAGACTTTTGTCCCTAAATCCAAATAAACCTCCCTTTATCATGCTTTTCCTCCTTTGACGTTTTTCTTTATTTCCCAACGACAGCCAAAGCTCATGGACGTTTTCTGGCGCCTATCGTCATCGGATAATGATCTTTTGTGGAAAAAATACTTCATTTGTACTACTGTTAATCAATTTGATGCTTCAGTCTTTTGCCGCATCTTTTTCTTCGAAATGGCTGAATATACCAGGAGGTTATCGGACTTAAGAAAGAACCCACTGCGAAATTGATAACTTGAGCATATTTCCTCAAAATTCGACAAAGAGTCCCGCTGTTCGCTTTTAAATTTGTGAAAATCTGTTCTCGATTTCCCAGTTTCCCGTTGCGAGTACCCAAGTCCGGAAGCTTTCCAGGAACCCAGGAATTTTCCGATTGAACCTATGAAAAAAGCCCTTGATCTTATCCGGGACAGCCTGAGTCAGGTTGAAAATAGAATTCGGAAAAATCTCGACTCGGATGTGCCACTCATCCACAAGATATCCGACTACCTTCTGGCCAGCGGCGGAAAAAGAATCAGGCCGATGCTTCTCATCCTCTGCGCCCGGCTCTCGGGATACAAGGGGGAGAACTTGATCGACCTGGCCACGGCGGTGGAATACATTCATACCGCCTCCCTTCTCCATGACGATGTGGTCGACGGGGCGGTTCTGCGCCGTGGCAATGCTTCGGCTAATTCCGTCTGGGGCAATGAGGCTTCGGTGCTGGTCGGCGATTTTCTTTTCGCCCAGTCGTTTTCCATTATGGTCCAGCTTGGGAATCGGAAAATCATGGATATTCTTTCCCGGGCTACGGTGGTCATGGCTGAAGGGGAAGTTCTGCAGTTGGCCAATGTCCGGAACCCTGTCATTGACCTGAGTCTCTATCTCGATATTGTCCGTTCCAAGACGGCTGCGTTGATTTCTGCAGCCTGTCAGTGCGGCGGGGTTCTGGGCGATGTTGAACCGGAACAGGAACTGGCTCTGAAAAATTTTGGCCTTGATCTCGGTATGGCTTTTCAGTTCACCGATGATGTCCTCGATTATGTGGGGGAGGTAGACGAATTCGGCAAAGCCAGGGGGAATGACTTTGCCGAGGGGAAACTGACCCTGCCATTGATTTATGCTCTGAATCGCGTTCCGGATGCAAACCGCAAAGTCATGGAAGGGATTTTTGCCGGGGAGGCCGTTCGGGAAGAGGACTTCAAGGCGACGGTTTCCTTTGTCGAAGAGGAGGAGGGTTTTTCGTTCGCGCGCCAGGAGGCGGCAAAAATGGCTGCCAGCGCCAAAACCAATTTGGACCTTTTTCCGGATTGTGGTGAAAAGGACGCTCTTCTGGAGCTGGCCGATCATGTAATCAGCCGCCGACGCTGAACGACCTCTACTTCTCCCCGCCATGACGAAATGTCCTGCTGCCGATTTTCTGCACAACTCCACGACGAGTCAATTTGAGCCTCCTTCCGAAGAGCAGTTCTTGAACGTTGCTTTGTTTCCCTTTTCGACGTTAAAATAATCCTATGAAACCGTTAGTCGCAAGAGCGGCCCTTGGCGCCGTCACCCGCAAGAGAATCCTTATTGAGGGGGTTGTTCAGGGGGTTGGATTCCGTCCTTTTGTCTACCGGATTGCCATGGAACATCAGATCAACGGCTGGGTTCTCAATGATGGCCGCGGGGTGATGGTGGAAGCGGAGGGCGCGGAAAAGGCTGTTGAGGAATTTGTCCTCACCATAAAAGAGCAACTCCCCCCCCTGGCATCCATTTCTCGTATCGAGGTGTCCGAGCTTCCGCCGCATGGCGATGTGGGGTTTCAAATCCGGGAAAGCTTAGTGGGGGACAGCCGGGTTGCCCAGATATCTCCCGATACGAATGTCTGTCCCGACTGTTTGCAAGAACTTTTTTCCTTAGGGGATCGTCGCTTGCGCTATCCTTTTATCAATTGCACCAACTGCGGTCCCCGCTACTCCATCGTTACCGGAATCCCCTACGATCGTCCGAAAACGACCATGGCTCCCTTTGTGATGTGCCCTGCCTGTCAGCGGGAATACGATGATCCCATTTCGAGGCGCTTTCACGCACAGCCTAATGCTTGTCCCGATTGCGGTCCGTCCCTGCGTCTTTTTGATTGTCGGGGTGAGTTGGTCGAAAGCGGTGATCCGCTAGAAAAGGCGGTGGCGTTTCTGCGCCAGGGGAAGATTGTCGCCATCAAAGGGCTGGGAGGCTATCATCTCGCGGTTAGTGCTGCAGATGACGAGGCCGTGGCGGAGATGCGGCGGCGCAAGGCACGGGATGAAAAGCCCTTTGCCCTGATGGCCTCGGACCTGGAAAAGGTCGCCCTCTTTGCCGAGATCAGCGAAGGGGAGCGGAGTCTGCTCGAAAGCGTGGAAAGACCGATTGTCCTTTTGCACCAGAAAAAAGGGCACATTCTTTCTCCACGCATAGCTCCCCGCAACCGTTATTTCGGGGTTATGCTCCCCTACACGCCGATCCATTATCTTCTGCTGGAAAAGGATTTTCCTGCGCTGGTGATGACCAGCGGCAACCTGAGCGAAGAGCCAATCGCTTTTGACGACGAGGATGCCCGCGAGCGGCTCTCCGGGATTGCCGATTATTTCCTTGTTCACAATCGCGAGATTCACACCCGCACGGACGATTCCATTATCCGCGTGATGTCCGGGCGTCCGCTCGTTCTACGCCGCTCCCGCGGTTATGTGCCGCGCAGCGTTTTCCTGCCGTGCTCCCAGGTGCCGGTTCTGGCGGTGGGGGCTGAACTGAAGAATACGGTCTGCTTTACCAAGGGCGATCAGGCCATCCTCAGCCATCATATCGGCGATCTGAAAAATCAGGAGGTTTATGAGTCCTTTGAGAAGACCATCGACCACCTCCAGAAAATTCTCGAAATCGAACCCCAGGTCATTGCCTTTGATACGCACCCCGATTATTTTTCGTCCGTGTATGCGGCAGGTACGGAGAAAAAGTTCAAAATCCCAGTCCAGCATCACCACGCCCACCTGGCGAGTTGCCTGGCGGAGAACGGTGTTGAGGATGAAGCCATCGGTGTCATTTTTGACGGCACTGGCTACGGAACGGACGGCCATATCTGGGGAGGGGAGTTTCTCACCGGTAACGCCGACGGTTTTCAGAGGGTCGGTTATTTCAGTTATATCCCTATGCCGGGGGGGGATGCCGCTACCCGTGAGCCTTTCCGCATGGCCCTGAGCTATCTTTACCGCGCTTTCGGCGACGACATTCCTTCTTTGCCGTTCCTCGATTCGGTCCCGGCGAACACTGTTCGCCTCTTGCTGCAGATGATTGACAAGGGAATCAATTCGCCCCTGACGTCGAGCTGTGGCCGACTCTTTGATGCCGTGGCCGCCCTGATCGGTCTGCGTGACCGGGTGACTTACGAGGGGCAGGCTGCTCTTGAACTGGAAATGGCGATTTGTGACGAGAGCGAGGATGGGAGCTATCCCTTCTCCCTGATCGAAGAGGAGGGGATGCTCATGTTCGATTCTTCTACCCTGATCCGGGCGATTGTGAAGGAGATTGAAGCGGAGGAGGATGTCGGGCGGATCAGCGCCAGATTCCACAATACCCTTGCCCTCATGATTCTCGAATCATGCAAGCGTATTCGCGAGCGGACCGGATTTGAAACCGTGGCCCTTTCCGGAGGTGTTTTCCAGAACCTCTATCTGACGGAAAAGACGGTTGCCGTCCTTGAAAAAGGGAACTTCCGGGTTCTGACCCATTCCGTGGTCCCGCCCAACGATGGCGGGCTGGCTTTGGGGCAAGCGGTTATTGCGGGCAGGCAGGTGGAGAGGATGAGGGCTGAGAATTGATTCGTTGAGATAATCTTCACTTGGAGGTCCGGGGTTGCGCCCCCGGACGACGCCTTACTCTTTTTGCTTGCCCAAAAAAGAGTAAGCAGAAAAAGGCACCCCGCACCTTGCCCTTCGGGTGCCCTGCGTTCCAGAGACGTTTTGAGGACGGCCAGGATTCGCAAAAATCGCTCAACTGTCCGTTTTGACCTCAAAACGTCCCTTCCACTCCGGCTGTGGTGCAAGGGGGAAAAGCCAAAAAACAAACAACCTTCAAAAATCAGCTATATGCACCCTTGAAGTAAGGGTGCGTCTAAAATCAAAAGATAGCAATTATTTCATTCAGGAGGAGTTTTCCATGGATTTTTCTGAGGCCATTGCAGCGGCGCGGGGCGACCGTGAGGCGGATCTGGTTCTGAAGAACGCCCGGGTTGTCGATGTCCTTTCCGGTGAAACCTATGACAGCGACATAGCTGTTCAGGGGGATATTGTCGTCGGTCTGGAAAAAGGGTATGAGGGTCGTGAAACCATAGACCTCAAGGGGCGTTATGTCTGCCCCGGATTTATCGACGCCCATGTGCATATCGAAAGTTCGATGGTGACCCCCCGCGAGTTTTCCCGTGCCGTGGTTCCCCGCGGCGTCACAACGGTGATAACCAATCCGCACGAGATTGCCAATGTACTGGGGGTGGAAGGCATCCGCTTCATGCTCGAGGATGCGGCGGACGTTCCCCTCGATGCCTACGTCACCATCCCTTCCTGTGTTCCCGCTTCCCATATGGCTACTTCCGGCGCAGAACTCCATGCCGAAAATCTCAAGCCACTTTGCGGTGCGCCTGGGATCATTGGCCTGGGCGAGGTCATGAATTTTCCCGGCGTGGTTGCCGCCGACCCCAAGATGCTGGACGAGATCGACCTTTTTCGTGATTATCCTGTTGACGGCCACTGTCCCGGCCTCTCGGGCAAAGGGCTGGATGCCTATGTGACGGCCGGCATCACCTCGGACCACGAGTGCATCGGGGCCGAGGAGGCGCGGGAAAAACTGCGCCTCGGCATGCGGGTTTTCATCCGCGAAGGAAGTGCGGCCCACAATCTTAAGGACCTGCTGCCCCTAGTTACCCCGAAAAATGAGCGCTGGATATGTTTCTGCACCGACGACCGTCATCCCGCGGATCTTCTGAGCCAGGGTTCCATCGATCATGTGGTCCGCCTGGCGATAGAAGAAGGCCTCGACCCGATCACGGCCATCCGCATGGCGACCCTCAACAGTGCCGAGCATTTTCGCCTTTTCGACCGTGGTTTCGTCGGTCCCGGGCGCAAGGCGGACCTGGTGGTTTTCAGTGATCTGCGTCAACCCAAGCCGGAAATGGTCTTCCAGAACGGCCGCCTGGTGGCGCGTGACGGCAGCATGGTTGAGGGTGTACTGAGTTCCACTTCCAAAGATTCCGCTCTGCGGGGCAGAAACACCATGAATGTCGATCTAACCCGCGTCGATTTCAGCATCCCGGTTAAGGGGGAGCAAGTTCGCGTCATCGGGATGTTGCCCGGACAGCTTTTCACCGATGAGATTGTTGTCGAGCCCCGCATTGGAGGTGGGTTGGCGATCAGTGACCCTGAACGGGATATTCTCAAGATGGCTGTGATCGAAAGGCATCGCGGCAGCAACAGGGTGGGGCTTGGTTTTGTGCGCGGCTTCGGCCTCAAGCGGGGGGCGCTGGCCAGTACTGTGGCCCACGACCATCACAACCTCATGGTTATCGGCGTCGATGACCTGTCCATGCTGACAGCAGCAGGAGCTCTGGCCGAGGCCGGGGGCGGCCAGTGTGCTGCCTTGGGCGCTCGGGTCCTGGGGTTGCTTCCTTTGCCCATTGCCGGCATCATGTCGGACAAGAGTGTGGATGAGGTTCGCAGGCAGGCGGACGAACTGCATGCGGTGCTGGGAAAGCTCGGAACTTTCCTGGAGGATCCTTTCATGCCCCTGAGTTTCATGGGGCTGGAGGTCATTCCGGCTCTCAAGCTTACCGACCTCGGGCTGGTGGATGTCACCCAGTTCAAGCCGGTGGAGTTGTTTGTGGAGTAAATTCTCTCTTAACCCCTTGCGACGCAGCCGGAGCGGAGTGAGTGTTTTGAGAATTAGACGGGCAGCCTGAGCGGTTTATGCGAATCCTGACCGTCCTCAAAGCACGCATGTAGCGTAGGGAACCCGAAGGGCAAGTTGCGGGGCGTCCTTTTCTTTGCTTCTTTCTTTTTGATGTAAAAAGAAAGAAGGCGTCGTCGGGGGCGCAACCCCCGGGTTTAGACTATTTGAATTTGTTTGATTGACGTGGCGGCCAAGTAGATCTCTAATTTTTGGCACCCATTCAAGGAGCCTCCAGCGGAATTCATTCTTACCCCATGCGCAGGCGGATGAATTCCTCCAGATTGCGGCATTTCAGGTAGGGGTTGTTATCTATTTCGAATTGAATGGTGGAAGCGGGTTTCGGGCCGTAGTCATGTCCCGGGTAGACCCGGGTTACCGCCGGTAGCGCGGCCAGCCGCCGCAGGCTGGCGTAAAGGTCTTCGGGACTGCTCCCCGCGAAATCGGCTCGTCCCACCTTGGTGACGAACAGGGTGTCGGCGGTGATGATCCCTTCGGGCGGGATGTAAAGACAGATCGAGCCGGGGGTGTGGCCTGGGGTATGTAGTATCTGCACTTGGCCGTTTCCTATGGGAATCGTGCTTCCGTCCTCCAGGGGCAGGTCGGCGTCGGGTATGTCCAGTGGGTTTGCCGCGATTTTCGCGCCGGTTTCGTCAAGAATAGCCCGGTTGCCCTGGGTGTGGTCGCGATGACCGTGGGTGTTGACCACGTAGAGGATGTCGAGCCTCAATTCATTGATTTTTTCCAGAATTTTCGGCGCCGCAGTGGAAGGGTCGACCACCATACCCTGGCGGGTCGCCGGACAGTAGACCAGGTAGGAAAAATTGTCCGAAAGGTCGGATTTAATCTGAATGATTGCAAGAGACATTGTTCGGGGCCTCCTGGCCCCTAATCGTTTTTCGAGATCCGGCAGATTTCCATGTCGATGACGCGGAAGGTGTCTCCGGTTTCCGCAACAGTCCACTCGTCCCCTTCCTCAGGCGGTTCCGGGAACTCCCGCCGCCCCAGATAAAGGTCTTCCTTGTCGATCATTCCCCACCATTCAAGCTGTCCGGTCTGCCATATCTTGGTATTAAGATTAAAGGCCACGTTTTTCCTCCCCATTTATTAAATGTATTTTTCCAGTTTAAAAGAGTCTCTTTTTAAGGTCAATATATTGAGGCAAAAATGGAAACATGTTAAAAATAATGATTCCATGAAATGAGGAAGGTGCTTGAATGAAATTCGCAAAAATGCATGGCGCCGGCAACGATTATGTTTATGTCAACTGTTTTGAAGAAACCGTGTCCGAGCCGGAGAAACTGGCGATTGAGGTCAGTCGCCCCCATTTCGGCATCGGTGCCGATGGCCTGATCCTGATCTTGCCCTCGGAGGTGGCGGACGTACGCATGCGCATGTTCAATGCCGACGGCAGTGAGTCGGAGATGTGCGGCAATGGTATCCGTTGTGTTGCCAAGTATGCCTATGACCACGGTCTTGTCGACAAGAAGGAAATAGGGGCGGAGACCATCGCCGGCATTCTGACCCTCCAGGTTTTTACCAATGATGCCGGCAAAGCCGACAGGGTCAGGGTCATGATGGGCAAGCCCCGTCTCCTGCGTCGCGAAATACCCATGCAGGGGGAAGCGGATGGTCGGGTTGTCAGTCAGGATTTGCAGGTCCTGGATCGGACTTTTCAGATCACCTGCGTCTCCATGGGTAATCCGCACTGCGTGATCTTTGTTCCCGAGGTGAAAAACTTTCCCGTGGAAAAATACGGCCCCCCCATTGAAAACAGCCCCCTTTTCCCCAACCGGACCAATGTGGAGTTTGTTGAAATCATCTCCCGGGAAGAAGTCCGGCAGCGTACCTGGGAAAGGGGTTCCGGCGAGACCCTGGCCTGCGGCACCGGTGCCTGCGCTGTCACCGTGGCCGGTGTGCTCAACGGGCTGACGGAGCGGCGCATCTTCAACCACCTGCTGGGCGGCGGTCTCGAGCTGGAATGGGCGGAAAGCGATGAGGTTCACATGACCGGTCCGGCGGTGCAGGTGTTTGAGGGAGAGTATCGACCCCAGTAGCAGAAGCTTGGGAATTAACGATTTTTTTGTTACAAAGATGCGTTCACATTCACAGGGTGGTCTAGGGGTTGCGCCCCCGTACGACGCCTTACTCTTTTTGCTTGCCCAAAATGAGTAAGCAGAAAAAGAACACCCCGGCGCCTTGCCCTTCGGGTACCCTGCGCTACAAGGCCATTTTGAGGGGCGGTCAGAAACTCGCAAAAACCGCTCAGACAGCCTGCCCGCCTTTTTCTCAAAACGTCCTCTTCGCTACGGCTGCGTCTCAAGGGGAAGAAAAAGCCAATAATTTTTGTTGAATTGGTGAAATTTGATGCCTGACGTTCTTATTTTTGATCTCGATAATACGGTTTATCCGCCTGAGAAGGATCTTTTTTCCCTGCTGGACCAGCGGATCAACCTTTATATGACCGATGTGGTCGGTATCCCCCATAAAGAAGTCGACGCCCTGCGGAGGCGCTATTGGGCTGATTACGGCGTGACTCTGGGCGGCCTCATCCGCCATCACCAGGTGAATCCGGAGGACTACCTTGATTTCGTGCACGATGTCGATTTGTCCGGCAGGCTTGGTGTTGATTCGGAACTGAGCGACTCCCTTGCCGGCTGTCCCCTGCGCAAAGTCATTTTCACCAACGCCCCCTCATGCCATGCTTCCCGCGTTCTCCAATGCCTGGGGGTGGAATCCCATTTTGAGAAAATTTTCGACATCCGCTTCACTTCTTACCAGCCAAAGCCGTATCCGCAGCCATACATCAACGTTCTGGCGGACCTTGATGTTGAGCCCCACCGCTGTGCCATGGTGGAGGACTCCCTGGAAAATCTCGAGACCGCCAAAAATCTCGGCATGAGGACGATATGGGTCGGCGAAGGGGAGGTTCCCCCTTATGTCGATATCCGCGTCTCCCGCGCGGCCGAGGTGTCGGGAAGTTTGGGCTTTTGCTGAATATATTGTTCCTGGCAATTTATCACATGGCTTCTGTTTCAGTTTGAGCATCCAGGGGTGGCGCCCCCTGACGGCACCTTCCTCTTTTTGCCTGTCCAAAAAGAGGAAGCAGAAAAAGGGCGCTCTGCTACTTGCCCTTCGGGTCCCCTGTCTACGCGGCCGTTTTGAGGACGGGCAGGAACTCGCTGTCGCTCAGACAGTCTGCCCGTCTTTTTCTCAAAATGTCCTCTTGCTCTGGCTGTGTCGAAGGGGAGGGCAAACCATCAGCCTCTTTTAGTAGTTTTCTTCAAGTCACCTGCTATAGAGTGGTTAGTAACTCTTTTGTGGTTAAAATCCGGAGCTTGGTTTGAAAAATAAAAAACTTCTTTTGGGAGCTCATGTCTCCATTGCCGGTGGGCTGGAAAAGGCTTTTGAAAGGGCTGAAGAAGTCGGCTGCACGGCCATGCAGATTTTTACCAAGAATGCAAGCCAGTGGAAGGCCAAACCGTTGGGGGGGCTGGCGGCCGAAGCTTTTGGTAACGCCTGGACCGTGAGCCCCATTGGTCCGGTCATTGCCCACACCAGCTATCTCATCAACCTGGCAACGCCGGATGACGATGCCTGGGAAAAATCCAAGGCCGCTTTTCTCGATGAAATGGAGCGCTGCGCCTTTCTCGGAATCCCTCAGATGGTAATGCATCCGGGGGCTCATGTCGGCAGTGGCAAAGTTGCGGGAATCGAGCGGGTTATTGCCGCGTTCGAGGATATTTTCTCCAAGTCACCGAAGATGGTCAAAGTTCTCCTGGAAAACACGGCTGGGCAGGGCACCTATCTGGGCAGCTGTTTCGAGGAGCTGGCGGCCATTATGGCTGCTTTCCCACCACGCACCTTCGGGATTTGTTTCGACACCTGTCATGCTTTTGCCGCCGGTTACGATATTTCCAACCAGAGAGGCTACGAAGCGGTTATGGATGAGTTCGATAAGGTGATCGGTATCAAAGCCATCGCGCTTTTTCATGTCAACGACTGCAAAAACCCCCTGGGCTCGGGTATCGACCGCCACGAACACATCGGTAAAGGGGCAATCGGTTTCGAGGGTTTTCGGGCTCTGATGCAGGACAAACGCTTTTACAAGGTTCCCAAGATTCTCGAAACACCCAAAGGGGAGGACTACGAATTCGACCGGAAGAATCTGGCCCTGTTAAGAAAGCTGGCGGAGGTGTAGATGCGGGCGGTATTGCAGCGGGTATCCGCAGCCAAAGTAACGGTTGACAATGAAATAGTAGGAGAGATCGGGGCCGGTCTTCTGGCGTTTCTGGGCGTGGAGAAGGAAGACACGGAGAAGGACCTGAACTACATTGTCGAAAAAACCCTCAACTTGCGGATTTTCGAGGATGAAAAGGGCAAGATGAACCTTTCCGTCCGCGATATCGCTGGCCGCATCCTGGCCGTGTCCCAGTTTACCCTTCTGGCTGACTGCCGCAAGGGCCGGCGCCCCGGATTTTCAAACGCCGCACCTTCTGAAAAAGGGGATGATTATTACAAGCGCTATGTTGCCGTACTCCGCGAACAGGAGATGGAGGTGGAGACCGGAGTGTTTGGCGCTTCCATGAGCGTGGAGCTGACAAACGATGGGCCGGTGACCATCATTCTCGACAGCAAAGGGGATACCTGACTTATTTTTCCCGCAAGGTTATTCAAGTTCGCCATTGCATCACTGTCCTAATAAAGGCACTGAAGCGGACTGAATGCTAATGTGCCAGTTTCTACTCAATTGAAAGTGATTAGGCCCAGCCCGGTTTGCTTTGTCCGCCGGGTGCTCAGTTTGCAGGTTAACGATGCAAGGTAAGTTAGTGTACCAGTTGGAAGGCTGTATCAAAGATCAAAGGACTCCCAAGGTTGTGGTCGCTCTGCCGTGGTCCGAAATGCCGGAAGAAATGACGGATGTTTTGCGAATTCCATTTTACGATAAAACCTCCGGAATCGCTTGTTCATATCCGATTGAAACAAGACGTCAGAGAGAAACGATTAATGGGCTTTTGCAGCAGCCGGCGAACTGGGATGAGGCAGAAATATGGGTGTTGCACGAGAGGGTGGAGAATAGATAGGCGGATCGGTAAAAAAAAGAAGAAATATTGAAAAGAAAAAAGACCGAATTCACTTTCTCATTTACGATTAATATCTACCATTCTATTATTTTTCTATGCTTATTTTTGTAATAATCTTTCTTGGTGTCTATACCGCCATGCATACCCTGGTGTTCTGGGGTTTCCATCCCCTTTTGAAGGGCCATCCGGCATTGCCGACCCTGACCTGGATATGGATGGGGTTCATGATCGTAAGCCCCATTCTGGTAAGGTTTCTCGACCGGGGTGGTTGGCAGGCTGCGGCGCGGGGGCTGGCCTGGGTCGCTTACGCCTGGATGGGGCTGCTGTTTCTGGCTTTTGCTGTTTTTGCCCTTCTCGGCTGCTGGGAGCTTCTGATCCTGGTCCTGAGTAAGTTGATTCCCTCTTTTCCTTCGCTGTCCCTGCATGGGGCCGTCAGCGCGGCGATTATCCTGTTTGGGGTTTTGGGAACGGTTTTTTACGGTTTTCAGGAGGCTTCCGACCTGCGCGTGGAGAAGGTGCGCATCACATCGGCAAAGCTTCCTGCGGATTTCGGGATGTTGAAAGTCGTCCAGGTTTCCGATCTCCACCTCGGACTGATCCACCGCGAAGAGGCACTGGCACCGATCATTGCCCGCATTCGGGAACTCCAACCGGATATTGTGGTGGCCACCGGGGATATTGTCGATGCCCAGATCAATCATATCGAGGAACTGATTACCCTCTGGCGTGACCTCGATCCGCCATTGGGGAAATTCGCTGTAACCGGCAATCACGAATATTATGCGGGATTGGAGCAGGCCCTCGATTTTCTTGACAGGAGCGGTTTTACGGTGTTGCGCAACCGGGTGCAGATGATCAATCAGCAATTGGCGGTGGCGGGGGTCGACGATCCGGCAGGCAGGCGGGCCGTCGATGAAGTTTCGATACTGCAACCCATCGGGGCGGATAGGTTCATCCTGCTTCTCAAACACCGTCCGCGAGTCAACGAGCAGGCGGCGGGGCATTTCGATCTCCAGCTTTCAGGGCATGCTCATCGTGGCCAGATAGTCCCCTTCAATTTTTTAGTCGGCCTGCAATACCCGATGCAGAACGGGCTTTACCCTCTGCCCGGAGGGAGCCATCTATATACCAACCGCGGTACCGGCACCTGGGGTCCGCCGATTCGCGTCGGATCGCCGCCTGAGATTACCCTGTTCGAGATTGTTCCGGGCAAGAAACAATAAGACTAACTGTTCAGCCAACGAGGCGAATAGTTACCAAAAAACTATCTTCCTAGTTGAAAATAAACAAACAGTCGGAGCCGTCTGCTTGTTTTTTAAGAGACCTGACCCCATTAGTCATCTCTCCCCCCAAGAGACGCAATACAGAAAAAGAACTGAAAATGATCAGACAGGCAGAGGACATTCTTGAAAAGGTTTTCGGATATGGGGAGTTCAGGCCCCTCCAGAAAGAAATAATCGCCAATCTTCTGCAGCGGCGGGACACTCTGGTAATCATGCCGACCGGAGGTGGCAAATCACTCTGCTACCAGATTCCGGCCCTCCTTTTCGAGGGGCTTACGGTTGTCGTCTCCCCTCTCATCTCGCTCATGAAAGATCAGGTCGAACAGCTGGGGGAGTTCGGCGTCGGCGCGGCCGTTCTGAACAGCACCCTGTCGCCGGTGGAATACCAGCGGAATATCGTTCGGATCAGGGACAACGAGGCCAAGCTCCTCTATCTCGCTCCCGAAACCCTGCTGATGGCGAGGACTCTGGATATGCTGACTTCCCTCCGGGTCGACTGCCTGACCATTGACGAGGCTCATTGCATTTCCGAGTGGGGGCACGATTTCCGTCCCGAATACCGCCAACTCGCCGAAGTCAGAAAGCAATTCCCCAAAGCCGTCTGCGCGGCACTGACCGCTACTGCCACGCCAAGAGTTCAGGAAGACATCAAAAGCTGTCTGAACTTCGAAGCCTCCAACACCTTTATCGACAGCTTCGACCGAAAAAATCTCTTTCTGCAGATTGTTCCCAAAAGCAACCCCGCTCAGCAGACGATTCAATTCCTTAAAAAATTTCCGGATCAATCGGGGATCGTCTACTGCCTCTCCCGCAAGCAGGTCGATGAACTTGCCGCGACCCTGGAAACTTCAGGTTACTCCGTAAAACCCTATCATGCCGGACTTCCGGACCGTGAACGCCGCCGTAACCAGGAGCTGTTTATCCGCGATGACGTTCAGATCATGGTGGCTACCGTGGCTTTCGGCATGGGGATCAACAAACCGAACATTCGCTTTATCCTTCACCATGACCTGCCGATGAATATCGAGGGCTATTATCAGCAGATCGGGCGCTCGGGAAGGGACGGCCTTCCGGCGCATTGCCTCCTGCTTTTCGGCTACGGGGACATCCAGAAACTCAAATATTTTATCGGCCGGAAAAGCGAACAGGAACAACGGGTCGCCAACATTCACCTCAACGCCTTGGTCGGATTCGCTGAAAGCGATGAATGCCGTCGCATTCCATTACTGAAATATTTCGGGGAGCAGGCTGCCGCAGCGGCTTGTGGAACGTGTGACAACTGCACAACCGAAAAGCAATCCCCTGACGATATCACCATCCCGGTGCAGAAATTTTTATCCTGCGTGCGTAGGACCGATGAAAGATTCGGGGCGGGACATGTCATCGATGTCCTCAGGGGTTCTCAAAACCAAAAAGTTTTGCAGTTCAGGCACGACAAGCTGTCCACCTACGGTATAGGCAAGGAAATTACAAAAAAAGAGTGGTTTTCGCTTTCCCGGCAATGCCTGCAAAAAGGGTTTCTGAACCAGGATATGGAATACGGCGGTCTGCAACTCACCGAGGATGCCTGGGAAGTGATGCGCGGGAACATGTCGGTGCAGGGACGGTTGCGGGAAGAACGAAATGCCATCGTCCCAAGTGAAAACGTTCGCGCAAATTACGACCAAAGCCTGTTCGGGGAATTGAGAATTTTGCGGAAAAGCCTGGCTGATGAAATGGATATTCCCCCTTACGCGGTTTTTCCGGACAAGACCCTGATGGGAATGGCGACTTTTTTTCCGCAAACGAAGGAAGCCCTTCTCCAGTTGCATGGCGTCGGGCAAGTGAAACTTGAAAAGTATGGAAGAGTTTTTTTGAACCATATTCAGGGGTATTGTGCAATCAACGACCTGGAAGAGTCGCCGAAACTACCTGGGAAAGGGGAAAAATCTGAGCCCGCCGAACGTAAAAGACCCAGACACCTGGTGGTTGCCGACCAGTTTAACCTGGGGAAATCCGCAGCCCTGCTGGCTGAAGAGTATGAGGTCAAGCTTGCGACAATCGTCAATCACCTCTACAAGGCCCTTGTCCAGGGATATCCCCTTGACGCTGACGGCAACCTTCCGGACCTGGAATGCCTCTCCGACGAACAAAAAGACGACGTATTCAAGGCCTTTGACCAGCATGGAACAGCACGCCTGAACCCCGTTTCCGAGGCTTTGAATCAAGACATCAGCTACGACGACCTGTGCTCTCTGCGCCTTCACTATCTTCTGGAAAAAGCTGAGCCGGATTATTTATGAAAGCTCCTGCTACAATCGCCAATTGCACCCTATCGCACAGCTATTAAGCCATTTTGTGAACATATCGAAGAGAAAAACAGTCGTTTTCAGGGTGCTCCGCGGCTCTGTCCCGTTGACAGGGCGCCGGCGATCAGGTGGGCGGTACGGATCGGCTCCGGCAGATGGCTGTGGATGGCGAACTGGCGGATCACCGCGGCGGCCTGCTCCGGGGAGAGCCCGACCCGCTGGATGAAGATATTATCCACCGGTTCCATCGGCCCCGCTTTTTCAATCATCTCCCATTTTTCCCGCCCTTGGGGGATGCGCGTCAGCAGCGCCGCTCTCACCGTCTCCATGTCCGGCTGTTTGCGGCAGGCGACCAGGACCGGGAGTTTCAGTTCCCGGTTGAGAGCGAAAACGTCCACCACGTTGAACCCCCCAAGGGTGATTCCCTGCAGCATCACCAGCCTGATGTGCTCCAGGAACCTTGATCCCTGAATCAGGCGGATCAGTTCCCCGGCGGCATCGAAGCCGTCCCTTTCTATTTCACCGATTAGAACACCATCCAGCCTGGGTCCAGCGTAAACGGTACCCACGACCCGGACTTTTTCCGACGAATTTCTTTCAAACGGGGCGTCGTCAAATCCTATGACATTGGAGATGCGATCGTTTGGCATGTTTTTCTCCAGTAACTGTTTTGAAAGATTAGCTAATATCATAGCAGGTTTATTTTCGCAGGAGCTTTCGGACGGAGCATCATCAAAGCAACTTTGGCAGAGAGCTTGCTTGAGTGAATGAAACACGATTCGAGCGACGGGATGTTGAATTTACTGTGAAATGGCCGGGATGCAGTAGACCTGAGCTCGGTCGTAGAAAGATTAATAGATACTGGAATAGTACTGAAGGAGAGGCGGCAGTCAAGACTGCCCCCGGTGATTTTGTAACTTTGCATGCTGATAATAGGATGAGAAAGGAAAACTAATTGATTGACGTCGGGAAACCAAAGGGTAATCCCAATGAGGCGGCAATGGGGTTAGAATGGGGTAACGATGGGAAAACTCTCCGTATGTTCGGTACCCCCTTTGACATTACCGAGCATAAACAGGTCGAAGCGGCGCTGAGAGAATCAGAGCAGGCCCTCCGCACAATTTTGGACAACGCACACGATGCGATTTTCGTCCATGCCGTCGACGGCCGGATTCTGGATGTCAACCGGAAGATGCTGGAGCTATATGGGGTCACTCGGGAGCAGGCGCTTCAGGCATCTATCACCGTGGACTTCTCGACTCTGGACAACCCTCTTGATCAACTGGAGGACCGCTGGGAACGAGTACTGGCGGGAGAATCTCTTCTTTTTGAATGGAAAGCGAAACGGCCGAATGATGGAACCAGTTTTGATGTGGAAGTTGCCCTGAAAAAGATTATTGTGGGCAGCCGCCCGGTCTTGTTGGCCAACGTCCGGGATATTTCCAGGCGGAAAGCTACGGCGGCGATTCTGCAGGAAAATGAGGAAAAGTTCCGGGCCGTTGTAGAAAACAGCGTCGACGCTATCATGCGTTTCGATCGGCAGCACCGCCACCTCTATGTCAACCCCATTGTGGAAAAAGAAACAGGCGTTCCCGCAGCGGAAATTATCGGGAAAACCCATGAGGAGCTGGGCTTTCCCGAGACCTTGTGCTCCCTGTGGGGAAAGGCCATCGAACAGGTGTTTCATTCCGGGGAGGTTTACCGCATTGAATTCCAACGTCCCAACGGTCTGTGGATCGACTGGATGCTGATTCCTGAGCGGGACGAATCCGGACAGGTCAAGGCAGTTATCACTTCTTCGCGCGATATCACGACCCGCAAACAGACGGAGGCGGAATTGAGGGAGAGTGAGAAGCGTTTCAGGGATCTTTCGGAGATGTTGCCCGAAGTGGTGTTCGAAACCGACCAGAACCTTAACCTCACCTATGCCAACCAGCGTGCCTTTGAGTTGTTCGGTTATTCCCCCAAAGAGCTTAAGGCGCTTAACAGTTTTGACGTGATTGCCCCCGAAGATCGCGATCGTGCAAAAACGAATATATCCATGCGGGTAAAAGGAATTGACCCCGGAAAAACTGAGTATCAGGCGCTGAGGAAAGATGGTTCCACATTTCCGATACTTCTTCATGCGGGCACCATCATTAAGGATGAAGAAATTGTGGGTTTTAGAGGTGTGATAGTCGATCTAACCGAGCGCAAGGCGGCCGAAGAGGAAAAGGCGTGCCTGGAGTCGCAAATTCATCAAGTCCAGAAACTGGACTCCATCGGCCGGTTGGCTGGTGGTGTTGCCCACGACCTGAACAATATGCTTTCTCCAATTTTAGGTTATGGCGAGTTGTTGCTGGATGACTTCAGTCCTGATGATCAAAGACGAGAAAACATAGATCAAATTCTAGGGGCCGGTTACCGGGCGCGCGACCTTGTGCGCCAGCTTCTGGCCTTCAGCCGAAAGCAAACGCTTGAATACAAGACATTGAACCTGAACAAAACTATCAGGGATTTTGAAAGCTTGCTGCGACGTACCATTCGGGAGGACATCGACTTAGAAATCATTTCATCACCCGATATCCGCACCATCACGGCGGACATCGGCCAGATCATGCAAGTCATCATGAACCTGTCGTTAAATGCCCAGGATGCCATGCCGGACGGTGGAATATTGACCTTTGAGACCGCTTTAGTCGAACTCGATGCAGGCTATGTGGCCGACCATCCCGGCTCAAAAGTGGGGCAATACGTTATGCTGGCTGTCAGTGACACCGGTTGCGGCATGGATGAAGAAACCCGGGAGCACATATTTGAACCGTTTTTTTCCACCAAGGGTGATAAGGGAACCGGTCTAGGACTGGCCACAGTTTACGGCATCGTCAAACAACACGAAGGTAACATCTGGGTTGACAGTGAGCCGGAAAGGGGAACAACTTTCAAGGTTTACCTGCCTGTGGCAGGGGTAAAACAGGTTGAAATTAAAAATGATGAGAAAAAGCCCGTCGCCGAACTGGAAGGGTCGGAAACAATACTTGTCGTGGAGGATAATGTGCAGGTGCGTCAGCTGACAGACAACATTCTCAAGCGACAGGGATACAAACCGCTTCTCGCTGGAAGCGGTTCCGAGGCATTAACCATCCTGGCGTCGCACAATAGACCAGTGGATCTTCTTCTGACCGACGTGGTTATGCCCGATATAAATGGAAAAGAGCTTTTTTTACAAGTTGCCGAAAAATACCCGGATATCAGAGTGCTATACATGTCCGGTTACACCAATGACGTGATCGCCCACCGAGGTATTTTGGACGAAGGGGTCAGGTTTATACAAAAACCATTCACGATCCAGGGACTATCAGCCAAGATTCGGGAAGTCTTAGCCCAAAATTAACTTGTTCCTGAAAATCATTGCTGGGGCGACCTCAAAGCGCATCTGCGGAAAATGACCTGTTCTGTTTGATCCATTTCCTTGGAGGTGTTGCTACCGTCCCGCTCTATTTCTCCGATCAGGAGACCATTCAGCCTAAATCCCGTGTAAACCGTACCCACGATTTGAACTTTTTCAAACGAGACCCGTTCAAACGGGGCGTCGTCGAAGCCGATGACATTGGAAATCCGATCTTTGGGCAAGTTTTTTCCTGTTGCCTATTTCAAGACAGCTTAAATAGGGTAAAAAGTGTTTCCAGCTTGTTTTTTATAGAAAATTTAATATCTTTGAAAAATAAAATGAATCACGAGAAGCCTTCCCTGATTTTTTACTGATATTGTAACAGGCGCCAAGATTCGGAAAATTGGGAGACAATACCTTTTTTCAGCAACCGGATTGAGGGCTATGAGAGCAAAACAAAATGACGAATTTTGATCGTTACCTCCAGGACAAAGAGTTTCTTTTTGAAAGTTTATTTAATGCCACTCTGGATGGAATCATTGTTCTGGATCGAAATCTTACCATTGTAGAGGCCAACCGATGGATGGAAAATAAGTTCGCATCTAAAATGCCAATGATCGGGGCAAAGTGTTACTCGGTGTTTTTTGAATTGCCGGCCCTTTGGTCGGGGTTTCAGCACCTTACGTCATTTGAAGCAGGAAGGTCTATCACACAGGTGGTACCATTTCCATCCTCCCAAAACCCGACCGAGTGGTTTGAATTTGATATCTTTCGGCTGGAAGATGCTGAAGGCAAGATTATCGGGGCTATCGGGCATGTTAAAGACATCACCCTGCGCAAAAAGGCGGAAAAGTTGCTTCAGGATGAAGTGACCCAGAGGCGAAGCCTGGTTGAGCAATCAAGGGATGGAATCGTTGTAATCGATCAGAACGGCAAAGTTTTTGAGTCGAACCAGCAATTTGCCCGCATGCTCGGCTACACCCTGGAAGAAGTCCATCAGCTTCATGTTTGGGACTGGGATGCCCAGTGGAACCAAGAGCAGCTCATGGAGATGCTTCGTGTTGTTGACCACAGCGGGGACCATTTCGAGACACGTCACCGCCGCAAGGACGGCACGAGTTATGATGTTGAGATCAGCACCAACGGAGCTGTTTACAGGGGACAGAAGCTGGTATTTTGTGTTTGCCGGGATATCAGCGATCGCAAACGAACTGAGAAAGAACGGGAAAAACTTATCGCCAACCTTCAAGAGGCATTAAATGAGATCAAAACACTAAGAAGCATATTACCGCTATGTTCCTTCTGTAAAAAGATTAGAGATGATAAAGGGTATTGGGAGCAAGTTGATGTTTATATTCAGAAACACTTGCAAGCTGATATTACTCATGGGATTTGTCCGGAATGCCTGAAAAAAAACTACCCAGGGGAGTATGCATTAATTTTTCCCGAAAAACCTGACGGATGTTAATTTCTTCCTCTATTTTGACCCCAACTGACAGTCTATAATCGTATCGAATGCCCGGTGGCGTCGTCGCTGTCCCTCTCAATCATTCCAACCGGAAATTCCCTCCAGTTTCAGTCCTGCGTAAACGGTCTCCATGATTCCGGCTTGTTTTCTCTGGAAAGTTTAATATCTTTGAAGGATAAAAGTGATCAGGCGAGGATATTCACTTGTTACCACTGTTATACAAAAATAAAATGATAGGGGATTAATTATGAGTATAAAGAACGGATTGGTTTTTTCCTATATCTTGAAAGGTGGTAGTGGGCAACATATAGATTGGGAGGAAGTTAGGAAATGGGATCCGGCTCAGGGAATTTTGTGGCTCCACCTCGATTTTAAAGACGAAGGCGTTAAAAAGTGGCTCCTGGAGGAGAGCGGAATCGACCCCGTATCATGTGAAGCTCTCCTTGCAGAAGAAACACGGCCGCGAATCGTTTCATACCCCGACGCGCTTCTTTTGATACTCAGAGGCGTAAACTGCAATCCGGGAGCAGACCCCGAGGACATGGTATCCATCCGCATGTGGCTTGATGAACATCGCATCATCAGTATGAGGCATCGTAAAGTAATGGCCATTGACGATATCCATAAGAGCATTGAAGCAGGAAAAGCTCCGGATTCGGTAAATGATTTCATGGTCATGGTTGCAAACAGGATTGCAGACCGCATGGGGGATGTCATAAATGATATTGATGATGGTGTGGATGAGCTGGAAGACCTGGTCCTGGTTGGGGAGAGCTATGAACTCCGTCCAAAACTTGCCAATTTGCGAAGGCAAACGATCAGCATGAGGCGCTATATTTCGCCCCAACGGGATGTGCTGGCACGGTTACAGAGCGAGCGGATATCCTGGCTGAATGGTATTGATAAAGTTCGTATACGGGAAATTACTGAGCGCACAGCCAGGTTTGTAGATGAGTTGGATGCAGCCCGGGATCGTGCCGCCATAACTCAGGAGGAACTCAACAATCGCCTGTCCGAACAAATGAGTAAGACGATGTATATACTTTCAATTGTTGCCGCTATATTCCTTCCTCTTGGTCTCATTACGGGCCTGCTGGGAATCAATGTTGGGGGTATCCCCGGCACTGAAAATAATTTTGCCTTTGCATTTGTTAGTATCTTCCTGGTCGTTTTTGCTTTTTTTCTATATCTGTTTTTTAAGCGCAAAAGATGGCTTTAATTTGTTTTTTTAGCAAATTTTTTCGGTTTTGATGTTGGAGTTCTGTTGTTGATTGGATTTCTGGTCGTGTCGGAAGTGCGACCGACCATGTTTTTCTGGCCATTCAGACTGGCGGCATAACTATGGGGGGGCTTTCGACTTGATTCCCGCCGCCGACCTTTCCCTGCTTCCGGGGCCGCTTCCAAGAAGTACAAGCCAAACTACAAAGTCCGCAGATGGATGGTCGAATTTATTACTCCTGGTTCAACAGATTCAGAAAACTACTGGTAAAGTACGAAAAATATACCGAAAATTATGCGGGGGTGTTACACATAGCCGCAGCCATAATCGCCTTCAGGAAAACAGGCATTATTTACGGATAGGTTCTAAGTGAGGGGAGCTACACTATGCCGGCGTGGACAACGGATGTTGTCAATATTCTTTTTGCAGTCATTCTCGTCTTAATAAATGGCTTTTTTGTTGCCGCCGAGTTCGCATTGGTGAAGGTCAGGCCGGGCAGGCTCGATGAGCAGGTGGAAAAAAACATACCATTGGCGGCAACAGCCCGCTGGCTCACCCAGCGGATGGATGCCGCATTGTCGTCCTGCCAGCTTGGCATCACCATGGCATCACTGGGCCTCGGTTGGATCGGGGAGCCGGCCATAGCCCACCTTTTAAGGCCGGTACTGCAGTCAGCCGGGGTGATTTCCGAGGTCCTACTACATGGGATTGCCTTTGCTATCGCGTTCACCGCCATTACCGCGGCTCATCTGGTTTTTGGCGAACAGGCGCCCAAAATATATGCCCTGCGGCGTCCGGAAAAGGTCTTGTTGTGGTTTGCCCTGCCCTTGAAAACTTTTTATTTTTTTTCCTATCCGTTTATGATCGCTTTGAATACGGCCACATCTTTTTTGCTGAAAATAATTGGGGCTGAGGATGTGAGTGAACACGACACGGTGCACAGCGAAGATGAAATTAAAGCGCTCTTACGCCTGTCACATAAACATGGAGAGCTCAGCCGGTCAGAGCACCGTCTGATAAACGCGGTTTTTAAATTTGATGACACTGTCTGCCGCCGTATTATGCAACCTCGTAGTGCCATTATTTTTTTTGATATTCACTGTTCTTTTGCCGAATGCACCGCTCTGGCAAAAGAAAAAAAACATTCACGCTATCCTTTATGCGATGGCTCATTGGACAATGTTTTGGGCGTGGTTCACATTAAAGATCTGGTCGGTGTATCTCCGGAGACGCAGGACACCGGCATTTTGCGGTCAATCATGCGACCGGCACAATTTGTGCCCGAAACGATGCGAATCAGCCGTCTTCTGCGGCAGTTCCAGGAAACATATCAGCACATGGCGTTGGTTGTGGACGAATATGGTACGGTCATTGGCGGTGTAACGCTGGAAGATGTATTGGAGCAGATTGTCGGCCCGGTTGAGGATGAATTTGACACCCATCCCTTGGAGATCAAATCGAAGAGCCCTGGCAAGTTCACTGTCCTCGGTGGAACCCCGATTTCCGAGGTTAACCGAAAGCTGAAAATTCAGCTTGAAAGTGTTGAAGCTGAGACGCTTTCCGGTCTGTTGATGGAAAAAACAGGCCAGGTCCTAAACGTCGGGGATCGGATCGAACTGGATGGTGCGATTGCTGAAGTATTGGAGGTCAGTGGTTCACGGGCTACTATCATCCATATGGAGCTGCAGAAGCCATCCTCCGGGGTAACCTGAATCGGTTTGTAATGAATCAAACTTGATGGTTGCGCAGATTTTTTCCATAACAGTTGTTTTATTGGAACCGGATTAAAGCAAGTTCTCAATTTGTAATATTTTTTTTCAATTTTCGATCCATCAGGCAGGACATAAATTGAGAATTTTTGGGCAAAATGCCGTGACCGACATCCGTCTGGTTAGGAACAAACCCCTGCTCAGTCATTTTATGGCCCAAATGGATTACTTGAGAGGCCAGTTCCCTGGCCTCTCTGTCTAAGTAAGCAGATCAGGAGGACGTCGGCTCCTGCGTCTCTTTGTGCTGGTAGATATGTACATCCTGCTGTGGGAATGGGATGTTGATACCCTCGGCATCAAAATGCTGTTTAACCATCTGGGTGATATCCCAGTAGACCGTCCAGTAGTCGGCGGTATTGACCCAGGGCCTGCAGATCAGATTGACCGACGAGTCAGCCAGTTCGTGCATGCGTATCACCGTCTCGGGGTTGGAGAGGACCAGTTTGTGGCTGGAAACGATGTCTCTCAGGATGGCCTGGGCCTTGTCGGCGTCGTCGCTGTAGCCGATTCCGAAGACCAGGTCCACGCGTCGGTTGACCGAGTGGCCGGTAGCGTTGGTGATAGTGTTGCCCCAGACGGAGTTGTTGGGGACGACCGTCAGCTTGTTGTCGAAGCTGCGCAGATTGGTGCACATGAGATTCATTGTTTCGACGATGCCGGATTCGCCGCTGACGGTGATGATATCGCCGACGTCAAAAGGCCGGTAAAGTAAGATCATGATGCCGCTGGCAAAATTGCTGAGTGTCCCCTGCAGGGCGAAGGCAACGACAAAACCGGCGGCACCGATGAGGGCGAGCAGGGGGCCGATGTTGATGCCAAGCGCCGAGACAGCCACGATCAGACCGAGAATTATCACCGCGCGGCGCAGGCTGCTGACGATAAAGGTTTTCTGCAGATCGGTCAGTTTCGAACCGGCGCGGCTGACGATGGAGTGGGTTGCACTTCCGGTGATGCGGGCGAGAATCCAGAACACGAGCAAGGTTATCACAAACTTGAGCAGGTTCAATCCCCATTTCATTCCGCCCTGATCGGATTTGATCCAGCCAGTTACCGTCAACCACGCGGAGGAGGTGTCGGTCACGTCGACCGCAATACCGGAGATGGCTTTAATATAGGTTTTGTACGGTTTGGGATCGCCCCCCTTTTTTTTCAGTTCAGCCAGCACCACATCGAGCTTTTCGACCAACGCTGCACGCTGGTCGCGCAATTCGTTCAGGCTGAGGACTGTCTTCTCTTTGGCCTGCTCCTTCTTTTCAGTCAGTTCCTCGGCCTGCTGTGTCTCGACTGTGGGCTTTGTCCCTTGGGGGGCTTTGTCGGATTTGACGGCGGCTTCGGTATCCTTTGCGGCTTCAACCTGCTGACGCTGGTGGATCAAAGCAATCTCGGCCGCGCTGATCTGGCGGGTTTTGCTTTTGACCAGCGTTAGCCAGGCATCGGCCTCGACAACCAGTTCGTCCTGAGCTAAGGGCTTGACCATCCATTCCAGTTTTTCTGTGGCGATGGAGGGTTTCACTGCTGTCGACGATTGGTAGTTATCCTCGGCTGAAACGGGCCCGGCCAGAACTATTACCAGCATTCCCAACCACAATACATACCCATGCCTGATCATTTTGTTCCAAGCCATGTAAATCCCTCCCTTTTGGTAAACAAGCAGATTGATTTTTTGAGACCGACCCTTCGAGCCGGGAATTAAATTGAAGTTAAGTCTTATCTTAGGCCGGGAAAATTAAAAAATTCAAGTGCGCAAAAATCAGACCTTAAAGTGTGCAGAAAAATCAGAAAGAAGGGAAAAGATGACATTGGAAATGCGGTTGTCAAGCATGCTTTTAATCCTGCCATTATTTCTTGATACACTACAAGGCCATGTTTAAGGGGATTTTGGCTTGTTTTTGATGGCAAGTTCTAATACCTTTGGACGATTGAAAGACTCAGGAAAGAACCTCGAAGTTTTGTCAACAAAATCGAATTGGGTGAATTTTTTCTCCCTCATTAATCAGCAGGTGCAAGATACAGGATATAATATGAGTGATTTCCCTAGTTGTATAAAATGTGGTTCAGAATACACCTACGAAGACAGAAATATGCTTGTTTGCCCGGAATGTGCGCACGAATGGGCAAAAGATGCGGCAATCGAAAGCTCCGATAGTGAGCCTGTTATTAAGGATGCCAACGGCAATGTTCTTAAAGACGGTGATATGGTTACAGTGATCAAAGACCTCAAGGTCAAAGGTTCATCATTGGTGGTCAAGGTCGGCACTAAAGTAAAAAATATCCGCCTGGTCGATGGCGATCATGATATCGACTGCAAGATTGACGGGATCGGTGCCATGAAACTGAAATCACAATTCGTTCGCAAGGCGTAACGAGCGCACAAAGGAGCATGGGGCATAGGTTAGAACTCTATCTTCCCATATTGTGAGCCTATACTGTAATTGTTGCCATCCTGAGGTTGAACCGGTCCTTCCACAACGCCGGGGGGATAATGCCCTTCATCATCAGCCTCCTGTACCGAAGGGTTCCAGGTGTTGCCCGCCGCCCTGATGGTTCGGTTGGAGGAATTGGAGAGACCGACATGGGTGCTGTTGCGGATGGTATTCAATCCGGGCCTGTCCCCCGAACCCATATTAACGAAACCCTGCTCCGAGGCAACAACTCCCCATTCATTTTCCAGAAGCGTGTTGTTATATACATAGGCCCAGGCTCTTGATACGTATATTCCCTTGCCGTTATTGGAAATAGTATTGCCGAGGCCGTCACTTTCACCCACTCGAACGGAAACACCTTCTTCAATGTTTGGTGGATTTCCGTGAATGCCGAGGCCAAACCTGGTATTTCCGTAAAGCATATTGTCAACCAGCAGGGTTTCAAGTTTCGTCATGGAATATACAGTTATCCCATCCAAATTATAAGAAATGGAGTTTTTTTGAAACCTGGAATTCGCGATCATTAAATAAACTCCGGACTCCTGATTTTCTCGTATCTCATTTTGCTCAAGAACACAGAATCCGTCGCCAGCCACACGAAGGCCGGCCCTTGAATTGTTTTCTACCCTGTTCCCGCGGATAAAATGATGATAACCGGGCTGAACGGAGGTAAAAACGCCCTCCTCATTATTGTAAATCTGATTTCCGTGGATAATGGTGTGTGTAATGGCGCCCCCCCATATTCCTGTTCCAAGAGAATGCGGATCAGGATTTTGTGTCCTTGAGATTATGTTGGAGGATATCAAAGCGGTCTTTCCCTGGACCTTTACCCCCATTTCGACATTATCCGTTATGTCATTTGAGATCACCCTGTTCGCATTTCCCAACATGTCAATGGCAACCGTGTTTTCAAACAGATGATTGTCGACAATTTCGGTATTGGTGTTGTTTCCCCGGACCTTGATGCCGGTCTCGCAGGCTGAAATATGCGAGTTCTTAATGGAAGGACTAATTTCACCGTTGATTCCGCCGTCCAGAGACACCCCCGTCCTGAATCCCGCAACCACCGTCTCTTCAATATATGAAGTTTTCCTCGAAAAAATTCCGATTGCCGTCGTGCCTCCATTGGATGAATCTTCCTCCACGAAAACACTCATGTTGTATACGGATGACCCTTCTCCCAACTCCACGGCATAATCACCCGGAGAAGAATAGATGATCTGGAAGTGACCGGCCCCGTAGCCTTCGACCCTTATCCCGTCGGGCACCTGCAATGGGAATCTCTCCCCCAGGTCGCGGTTATATCTCCCCCAGTGGACATACAGCACATCGGAAGGTCGGGCTTTGGAAAGGGCATAGGTCAGGGTTTTGTAGGGGCGGGCCTCGCTGCCGTCGTCTCCATTGCTCCCTTCCCTCGCGCTCACATGGATTATACTGCCGGGTATGACCTCAAATTCACCAACACTTTGATCGTCGGGCAAGACAGTGGAGCTGTTGCCGATAATTACTCGAACCTCCCCGGATCTGGCCATTTCAGGAACCTTTACCTGAACGTTCGTGTCGCTCCAGCTTATAACGTCCTCGGCAGTGACGGGTGCCCCGCCAAACTGCACAAGACTTATCCCCTGTTGGTCTCCAAAGTTCAAACCAAGTATTGTAACCTTTTCACCAACCTTGCCCTCCTGCGGTTCCATGGAAATAATTTCAGGACAGCCAGGACCGACAGCCGCCGCATGGTCGGCAGGCCCGGGCAATGTTATTTGATCCAGATAGACATGATTTGCCCCGCCCCTGATTTCATAAACACGAACAGACCCCGGCTGGCCAAGATAGAGCAGGGTGCTTCCTGTACGGTCAATCCTGCCGGTGGCAAGGGAATAGGGGAGGGAGGTTTGCATCTCGTCAATCAATTCAAAGGATTCCGCATCATAAACACGGGTCGTCCCCCGACTTACGTAGAGCAGATTGTGAACATCATCATATGCCACCATTGGGCATCTATAGGGCAGCTCAAAAGAGATAGGGTCTCTCACCGGAAAACAGTGCGGACCGGCTCTGTATACAGAGAGCCCAGGGGGCTCCTGGGCAAGTTCATCCCCACGAGTTGTTACATAGACCCAGTCATTGACATAGTCATAAAGTAAAGAACAGGGCGCGGATGGAGTTTTTACAAAATTTAAAGACTCCAGGGTGGCCCCATCAAAAACCAGCATTGCGTCAATACCCTTATCAAGAACATAGATTAAATCATGGCGTGCGTCATATGTGAGATCGGCGGCCTCGGGCGTAAAATTTAAATCCCGCAAGATATTTTTTTCTCCATTCAGCGTGAGGTCCTTGCCGTTGAATCTCATAAGCGTTCCGTCGCTATGAAGTACCAAAACAAGATTGTTTTTCGTATCAACCTCAACAGCAACCGGTTCCTCTCCTGTTGATATTTTTTCCAGCTCCTGCAGGACATAGCGTCTTTGGAAAGTGCTTTCCGATATCAATTTCATCTTGAATACGGAAACGGAGTTTTCATGGGAGTTGGCCACATAGACTCTCCTGTGCCTTGGATCATAGATGATGTCCTCCGCCCCCTCACCGATATCAAAGGGTGAACCTTCAACATCAAGGCGTTCCTTATTGTCATCGTAGTTCAGCACTGTCAGTTTCTTGCTCTCCTTGGAGATCAAAAAAGCTTCAAAAGGAGAATACGAGCAACCCTGAGCGATGAAAATAATCCCCAACAGTACAAGGCCAATTAAGGTCTGACAGATATTTTTAAAGTTCTTCATCATAACCAATCACCTTCCTTTCTGTCGGAGATACGGTATGTCCGGTGTGGGCTCGAGTCCACATTGACCTAAGTCAGCCATTCTATTAAACAGGGCCAATAAGGTCTGTTCAAGTTGTCGTCACCATGGAAAGTGCAAATCTTTCAGAGAGCAAGCGGCCTCCCTCTTTTCATTGCGGCAAAACTTTATTCGATTTCTTAAAAGAACATTCAGAGGCATGTTTAAAAAGGAGATCAAGGGTCTCCTGAATAAATGTCATCGGGAAAATTGACCATGTTTGGATATCAACACCTATTAAAAATATAACAGGTAAAGACAAATAATGAGATTTCAACTTATTGATTACGCAATTGAATGTTGAATTCGTGACCATTTATCTATACACAAACGATTTTTTGAAACTGGCTGACTGTTCCTGGTCAGGGTAGAGGTGTTCACGTCTACCGTTTTCAAAAAATGGAATTTGTTGGTCTGACCTTATTCGTTTTCTCTGGAACCCGGGTCGGCATCGTAAATAAGGGTGGAGTGGCCCTTTTTTTCTGCAGTTGAATTTATACAAATTTCTCAGAGACCTGGCACCGGTTTTGAATTCATAACAATTTTGAAAGCAATCTGAAAAAGGCAAATTCATCGAAAGATGAATACACAAAGTCACCGGTCTAAAGGGTTCTTGCCCCAGGACAGCGGGACTGCCGGATGATAGTTATATACAGCTTCTCCGACGTCTGCAGTTCCTGCCTTGAACATTCCAAAACCCGGGCGGCAAGAGCTGTAAAGATGATAAAAACCTTTCTAATCGAATTTCGCTGTCTCATTGCGATCCTGCTGGGCCTCTTTGGCTTGTGTTGCAGCAGCCCACTTCAGGCGGGTCAGGTTCTTAAAATAGGGGCCGGGGCTGCTCTCGCCGGCGAATTTCCTGCCGATCTTGGAAAAATTATCTTTCGACAGAATGCCGACAGCCCTTGCCAGGTATACATTGTTGCCAACAGTCATCGAAGTCCTATAACCGGCGCCAATAATGATTTTACGGTTCAGGCCCAGATCGAAACCTTTCGGATTGGTGAGTGGCTGATCAGGGAGAGGCAGGTCGGTCTGATTCTCCCCGAGGGTTTTTTTGGCAAGTGGGACTCCGCCGGTGTGGCCTGGGAAAGGATGACGCTGTTCGACGGAAAGATTCTGGAAGATAAATTGGCCGATTCGACCGTTTTCATCAACGCCGAGATTCTCCTCCATCAAAACTACGGTATCGGGCTGTGTCAGGTCGAAGACAGGGAACTGTACGGCAGTGTAAAAAGAGCCCTTTATGGCGGCCTGAAAAACGGCGCGGTGTTGTCTTCCTCATACGGTAGTGAGCTTGAATATCTGCAGGAACGCAGATCCGCTGCCATTCTACAGAGCGTTCCAGGAGTCATCGAGGCGGAATTTGAAGAGGGCAACATTATGACACCCCGGGTCATGCTCACCATCGGCCTGGCCCACCTGGACGAAATCGTCAAATTTTTTGAAAACGAGGAAATTCGGATTCCGGCTCCACAAAGCAGTGAAAGCGACTGTCAGGCTTTTAGCTCAGAGTTGGAATTGCTGAAAAAAAAGGTTGGTGTAACCATAATCGTCCCCCGGGTACTTATCGAAAAAATTAAAATTGATCCCGATGGTCAGGTTTGAGTAAAAGTTTATCCGTGCGAAAATGACATGGCCGAATCCTATACAGGATTCGGCCTGTTTTTTTGTTGATTTAAAAGGTAAAAGCCCTGCCATTATAACGACCTTCCCGATCAGTTTTGCGGAATGTATGCCCTCTCGTTTTTTTTTCTGAAAAGCTCTCACTCTTTCTGTAGTCTAGGTCCCTCCCTTTGCAATCCGAGCCTCCAACCTGCTGTGGCAGACGGTATATTGCTTTGATTTCTCCAAGAATATTTCAGGTGAGTGTATTTGTCGTCATTTGCACACATTGACAACAATTATGGACCTGATAAACAAATTACATAGGGAAAAATAAAAACTTTTGACGGTATTTAATAGACTGATGCAACAGGGCCGATTGCAAAAAATGATACGGTCAGGTTGACTTTGGGTGACCTCGCAAAACATCCGGGAAAGGAGAACAACAATGAAATATTTTCTTCTGATCATTACAACGGCTTTTTTGGCCGGTTTGTTTGCCGCCAGCCAGGTTGTCGGGGCCGGCCATGAGGAAATGGCGAAATCTCCGATGGGTAACAGCTCAATGGGTGAAGAGGTCCAACTGCATCCTGTGGCGACCAGCAATCTGAATCGAGAGCAGATTCGCGAAATGCAAAACCTGCTAAATGATCAAGGTTTCAATGCGGGACAGGCCGACGGCTTTATGGGGCCGAAGACCCGGGTATCTATTAGTCAATTCCAGCAGTCTGAAGGTCTGACCGCGACCGGAACCCCCGACCAGGAGACTTTACGGGCTCTTGCCCCTAGTACTGAAAAACAGGAGTTTTTCGGTCTATCACCGGAATTTGGCGAGAAGATGCAACACCCCATGCAGCCGAAAGGGGAGCAGATGAAACAAATGATGGAGAAACACCCCATGGAACAAGCCCCCATGAAACAACCGGAGCAATCCGAGGGCGGTGGCTAAATACTATGTCTGACCAGTAAATCCACCCAACAGAGGCACCCATTATTTCAGCCGGGAAATATCCCGGTTTTTTATTGTTTTTTTGGCTTGCTGAAAAGGTGCCCGGAAAATATTTGTATTGTGAGCTCCACTTATTCATGAAGTATTCTGCTGCAAATGGCGGTTTCGCGACGAAGCGTCATGAATAAACCGGGCGAAAAGCCCGGACTCCAAGAGCAGAAGTCTGGTATGCTTTACTGGAAAAAGTTCATGCAAGAGTTCTGAAAGGAGTTTGACATGCCAAAGCTTAGTCTTGTGAAATTATCCCTCACCGGTCTTGTCAGCCTATTTCTTTTTTGCGGGCAGGGGGCATCGGCTCTGGCTTCATCCGAGGTTCTATTGTCTCAAGGGCAAACTGTCTATGTGCCTGTTTATTCAAATGTATATAGCGCGCCAAAAAAAATTCCGTTCCAACTTGCTGCGATTTTAAGTATCCGGAATACCGACCTGAAAAATTCCATTACGGTTACCTCTGCTGATTATTTCGATACCAACGGTAAGTTGATCCACAAGTACTATGAAAAAGATCTGCTCTTAGGTCCGCTGGCTGCGACCTACATCTATATTCCCGAAGGGGAGGACAAGGGTGGTTTTGGCGCGAACTTTATTGTCAATTGGGGTGCTGAAAAAAGTGTCAATACCCCGATCATTGAATGTGTCATGATCGGCGCGAAATCCGGTCAGGGCATTTCGTTTGTCAGCCCCGGGCGGGTCATTCAGCAAAACACAAAGTGAGGGGCTGTCTGGAAAGTGGATGTGACAAACATTTCTTCACCTGTTGACAATTTCCCGTCGGGTTTTAGAAAAATTCCAGGGTAAGGAGGCGAATTCATGTCAGAGATTAAAACCGGGTCCTGCAAATGCAGTGATGTGAAATACGAGATAAAGTCAGAAGCCGAAATGGTAGCCAACTGTCATTGTAATACCTGTAGAAAAATGTCCGGGGCGGCATTTGCAACCATTGTCGTAGTCGATGAGCAGAGCTGTGAAATCATTGCAGGCCGCAACGAAATGACCGCCTATCAGGCAACGAACAATGTTGAAAAACATTTTTGCCGCAAATGTGGAACGCCGGTTTATTACCTCAATAAAAAATTCCCCGGAAAATGCCTCATTCCCATCGGGTCGTTGGATAATCCAACAGACCTGACGCCGTCCCTGAATGTTTTCTGTGAAAGCATGCTCCCCTGGGTGTCCTCCATCGACCAGATAGCCAGCTTCGACCAACTCCCCGGGTGAAAATTGAACCTCTGCTAAGAGCCTATCGGACTTAGGATGAATCTACTGCAAAATCGGCGAATCGGACCATGTTTCCGAAAATTTTTGACAAATAGCCCTGCTATTTGATCTCAAATTAGCGAAAATCTGTCCTCGATTTCCCATTTTCTCATTACAAGCCCCTAAGTCCAACAGACTCCTAGGGTTTTATTCCACCTTTTTTAAAGAGAACACTGAACTACACCTGGAAAGATATGAAGCGGTACAGATCTGCAATAACCCCCCAAAGGGTTTCGGACGGGGCTGGTGCTGTTCACAAGGATGTTTGATGATGCGAATAATTTATCTGGTTCTACTGTCATTGGCGGTTTCCGGTTTTTTTCTCCCCTGCCGGGCAGATTCCTGGGTCGATATGCGGGCAGGGCTCTGGGAAATAAACGCTGAAGTCGAAATGGCGGGGGTTCCGGTCCGGGTGCCGGTAGTAGGCACACGGCAATGCATTACCCCGGAAAATATCATCCCCGAAATCAACCGTTTCAACGCCAACGATCAGAACTGTGACATTACCAACTTGATTATCCTGAAAAACAACGCCGGCTATGACCTTGCCTGTTCCCTGGAAAACGGAGAGATGAAAGGGCACGGTTCCGTCACCTATCGTGGTGAGCGCCTCCAGGGATCGCTGACCACCACCATGATGCCCGGCAATATACAAATGAGCTACACATATACGGGCTGGTACATCGGCCCTTGCAAGTAACACCGGACCTTTGTTCAACCCGGATTACTCATGAAATTTTTTGCTGTAACCGTCAATTGCACGCCATCTCAGGCCGTGCTCGCTCCTTGCTCTTCGACGTCCTGCAAGTAAGCCTGTATCGCACGTCACTGTGCTTGGCCTGATCCCCCCGCACACTTGCCGGTTTCGCGACAAAGCCTCATGAATAAACCTGGTTTATTAAGAAAAAAGAATCTGGGAAGAAAATAAAAAACCCGGCTGGGAAGCCGGGTTTTTTATTTTTTATGTGCAACCGATCTAAAGAGCTTTTTCAACCAGGCTCTGGAGCTGACTTTTCGGGAGAGCACCAACGAACTGATCGAGTATTTGACCGTCTTTGAAAAGAATCAGAGTCGGTATGCCGCGAACACCGTAATTGGATGGCGTGGCGGGGTTTTCATCCACATTGACTTTGCCGACCTTGATTTTCCCCTGATATTCGGCGGCAATTTCTTCGATGATGGGAGCTATGGCTTTGCAGGGGCCGCACCAGGAGGCCCAGAAATCGACCAGAACGGGAACAGAAGATTCCAGGACGTCGCTCTGGAAATTGTCATCCGTAAAATTAAAAATATTGTCACTCGCCATTGTTTTGTGTCTCCTTTGATATTAAATCGTGTTTCGATACATATTAAAGACAATATAATTGAGTAGGTGAAAAAAGCAAGGGGTTAATTGCCTGAAATTCTTGGTGCCTTGCGTGGTAAATACAATTCACCGATTCTGTTTTTTTAAATGCAACGGGTGTTCCAGCTTCATGGTTTCACTTTCGCAGGGCCTCTTCGGGGTGTATTGGAAGGCAACCAAAATGTCTCAGAATTAGTTCCCAAACCGGATACTAGAGCTCTTCCTTGACACCTGTGAGCAGGCAACATATCATTTTACAGTTAATCTGGATTATACCGAGTTAGGAATCTTCTGCATAAGGAGTTTTTGCGTTCTTTTAGAAATGGAATACCCTGTTTTTTTAGATATTCGAGACCGGCTCTGTGTTGTGATCGGGGGAGGTCCCGTCGGCCGGCGGAAAGCACAAGGGCTTTTCAAGGCCGGGGCTCGAGTACGACTTGTTGAGCCGCAGCCTCTTCCCGAGGGGACAAACCTGTCGGGGGTTGAAATTCTTCAGCGTGAATACCGCATCGGAGATTTGTGTGGAGCTTTTCTCGCTTTTGCCGCTACGGATGATCGCGCCGTCAACGTGGCCGTGGCCGAGGAGGCACGGCGGACAGCTGTTCTTGTAAACGTGGCGGATGCCCCGGAAGAGGGGGATTTTTCTCTGCCGGCTCGATTCAGTAGAGGGGATCTGACCGTAGCTGTATCCACCAACGGCAAAAGTCCGGCCTTCGCGGTTCTGGTCAAGGAATTTCTGGCGGCGGCTGTGGGGGAGGAATGGAGCGTTTTCCTTGAAATTGCAGCCGCCATTCGACAAGAAATGATTGCCCATGGGCGTAAATCACCGGCTGCGGATGAAATTTTTTCCAGGCTTCTGGAAAAAGGTCTCCCCAACCTGATAAAGTATACCGATGCCCGGGAAATTAATTCCGCCCTGAAAGAGATTATGGGGCCTGGATATGCGCTTGAAGATCTCGGGGTCTCCATCACCAGAGCAAATAGGTGAACCTTTTTTTTGTGGAATGTAACAATTTGTATTGGCTGTCCGATTTGAGGAATGGCATTTTGCCTGAACCTGTGATGAACCGCTTATGAATATAGTTGTTGTCGGATTGAACTATCGCACCACACCTGTTGAGATTCGAGAAAAGGTTGCTTTTCTCCCTTCCCGGATGCAGAAGGCCCTGACCGGATTAGCTGCGTTTCCGGGTGTTCAGGAATGCCTAATTCTTTCCACCTGCAACCGGGTCGAGCTCTATGCCACCACGAGTGAGATAGAAGACGGCACGGCTCAGATCAAAAAGTTTGTGGCAGACTTTCATGCCGTTGCGGTGGAGGATATCACCCCTTACTTTTATACCTATAGCGGGCAGAATGCGGTCCGCCACCTGTTCCGGGTCGCAGCGAGCCTTGATTCCATGGTGGTGGGGGAACCCCAGATCCTCGGTCAGGTGAAGACCGCCTATTCGCAGGCCTGCCTGGCCAAGACCAACACCCTGGTTCTGAACCGGCTGTTGCACCGGACATTTTCAGTAGCCAAGCGGGTGAGAAGCGAAACCCGGATTTCAAACAAAGCGGTTTCCATCCCTTTTGCTGCCGTGGAGATGGTTCAGCGGATATTCGGCGGTTTGGAAAATAAAAAAATCCTTCTCATCGGGTCGGGAAAAATCGGCGAGTTGGCTGCCGGCCAGTTTTTGAACAGCGGGGTCGAGTCGATAGCGTTAATCAACAGAACCCTGGAGCATGCTGCAAAGCTGGCGGAAAAATTTCAGGGTTTGGCGGTCCCCCTTGAAAAGCTTCCGGAACAGCTCGCTCTGGTGGATATCGTTCTTTCTTCTACCGCGGCCCCTCACTATATTATCCGTCCTCGGGATGTGGAAAAGGTCATTCAGCAAAGAAAAGGGCGCCCGCTTTTCCTGATCGATATCGCCGTTCCCCGTGATGTGGACCCGGAGGTCGGCAATATCCCCGATGTCTATCTTTACGACGTGGATGATCTTCAGGGGATCATTTCCAGCAATCTTCAGGGCCGCCGCAAAGAGGCGGACAAAGCGGAAGCGATTATCGATGTGGAGGTGCGCAAATTTCTCAAATGGCTTCGCAACCTGGAGATCGTCCCGACCATTGCATCCCTGCGCAAAAAAATGGAGGGGATTTGCCGGAGGGAAGTTGGGAAAATGTACTCTTCTCTTCCGAACCCAGGGTCGGACAATAAAGAAGCCATTGAGGCGATGACCGCGGCCATGGTCAAAAAGCTTCTTCATCAGCCCATTAAGGCTCTTAAGGCCTCTCAGGATCAGCGCGGAGGACATTATTATGCCGAGGCCTTGCGCTATCTGTTCGCTTTGGAAGCGCTTGGAGAGGAAAACGGATCGATTGTCCCGGATGAGATTGACGATGATAAATGACAAACATATTTTGAGGTGGATGTCGGTTTGGCGCGTCAGATCAGAAGCAAACGGCAAAGCTCAAAATATTTCGGCCGGATTATATTCGGTTCTGCCGCTGTCGAGGAGACACGACCGTGCATTTTGAACTAGGAATCGTTTTTCTTGTCGGCGCCGGTCCCGGCGATCCTGGGCTGATTACCGCCAAAGGCCTGAAATATCTGCGCCGTGCGGAAGTTGTGGTCTACGATTTTCTAGCTAATCCACTATTTCTGGAGGAAGCGCCGCCACAGGCGGAAAAGATTTTTGTCGGCAAAACCCGTGGCTGTCATACCACACCCCAGGAAGAGATCAATGCCCTGTTGGCGTGTAAGGCCCGTGAGGGTAAACGGGTGGTTCGTCTCAAAGGCGGTGACCCGTTTGTTTTTGGAAGAGGGGGGGAGGAAGCGCAGTATCTCGCCCAGCGGGGTATCCCTTTTGAGGTGGTGCCGGGTGTAACGGCTGCCTTCGCAGCCGGTGCGTACGCGGGGATTCCGGTAACGCACAGGGACTACACGACGAGCATCGGGCTGGTCACCGGCCATCTCGATCCCAACAAGAAAATGGCTTCTCTTGACTGGGAGAAGCTGGCCCAGGCGGTGGGAACGCTGGCATTTTACATGGGCATGGGCAATCTTCCCCTTATCGCTCGGGAGCTGATAGCTCACGGACGTTCGCCGCAGACCCCGGTGGCGGTGATAAGCTGGGCGACGACGCCCCGTCAGCAAACCCTGGTGGCCACTCTGGGGAGTGTGGTTGAGGAGGTTGAAAAGAACGGGATGTCCCCGCCGGCGGTCATTCTGGTCGGCGATGTGGTCAATCTGCGCAAGGAATTACGCTGGTTTGAAAACCGGCCCCTGGCGGGAAGGAGAATCCTGGTGACCCGCTCCTCGCACCAGGCGGGGGAGCTGGTCAGTCTCCTTGAGGAACAGGGGGCGGAGGCCCATGTCTGCCCGGTTTTTGACATCCTGGCGCCGGAGAATGAGACGGAGATTGAAACCGCGGTTGCCGCCCTTCCCGATTTTGACTACCTTGTCCTGACCTCGGTCAATGCGGTGGAAGCGGTCTGGAGGAAAGTGCGGGCCGCCGGTTTTGATGCCCGCCGGTTGCAGGGGGTGACTCTGGTGGCGGTCGGTCCGAAGACCGCGGAATCTCTTCAAAAGTATGGCCTCTTCGCCGATCTCTGTGCCAAGGAGTACCGTGCAGAGGGGGTGGTTGAGCTTCTGGAAAGCCGGGATCTGGCAGGCAAACGCATCCTTTATCCCCGCAGCGACAAGGCCAGGGATCTGATTAAAAGGGAACTGTCCGCCGCGGGGGCTGAGGTGGTTGCTCCCGTCGCTTATCGGACGGTCAGGGTGGAGGAAAGCCGGGAGAAAATCGCCGATTTTCTCAACAACGGAAAGCTGGACGCGGTGACTTTCACCTCATCATCCTCGGTGGAGTTTTTTCTCGACCTGGCCGGGAAGGATTTGCTTGACCGGCTGGAAGGGGTGGCTTTGGTTTCCATGGGCCCTTTGACCACGGCGGAGGTCCGGCGGGCCGGTCTGGAAGTGGCCTTCGAAGCTCCGGTGTCGACCATCGAGGGGCTTGTGGAAGCCCTGAAGAATTATTTTGCTAATGATAGTATCCCTTGATTGGAGGAGAACAGCATGTTTTTCCCCGAATATCGCAACCGCCGCCTGCGCCGTACCGAAAATCTGCGAAAAATGGTGAGGGAAACCAAAGTGGGGGTGGAGAACCTGATCTATCCGCTTTTTGTCGTCCCGGGAGAAAACCTGCGGAAGGAGATTCCTTCCATGCCGGGGATATGTCATTTGTCCGTGGATTTTCTGATGGAAGAGGCGGCAAGAGCTCTTGCCGCCGGAATTCCCGCGGTCCTTCTTTTCGGTGTCCCCGATCGTAAGGATGCGGAAGGGGAGCAGGCCTGGAATGATGCCGGGATCGTCCAGCAATCCATCCGTGCGCTGAAAAACGATCTGCAGGAGCTGGTGGTTATCACCGATGTCTGTCTCTGCGGATATACAGACCACGGCCATTGCGGCGTTATCCGCAATGGCGAGGTGGACAACGATGCGACTCTGGAGCGGCTCTCCGCCACGGCTCTTTCCCACGTTCGCGCCGGTGCCGACATTGTCGCTCCGAGCGACATGATGGA
This sequence comes from Desulfuromonadales bacterium, assembly GCA_963665915.2. Lineage (GTDB taxonomy): Bacteria > Desulfobacterota > Desulfuromonadia > Desulfuromonadales > JAAYDE01 > JAFGRU01. Next base: position 35,067 of record CAXXSG010000009.1, on the reverse strand, counting down.
CGGACGGGTAGGTGCTATCCGCAACGACCTGGCTGAGAACGGATTTAACAACGCCGCCATCATGAGTTATGCTGTTAAGTATGCCAGTGCATACTATGGCCCCTTCAGGGAGGCAGCTGAGTCCGCTCCCCAGTTCGGCGACCGACGCAGCTACCAGATGGACCCGGCCAACCGGCGGGAAGCCTTGCGGGAGGCCGCTCTCGATGTGGAGGAGGGGGCTGATTTCCTGATGGTCAAGCCGGCCCTGGCTTATCTGGATGTCATCAGCGATCTGCGCGAGAATTTTCACCTCCCACTCGTCGCTTACAATGTTTCCGGCGAGTATTCCATGGTCAAGGCTGCCGCGGCCAATGGCTGGATTGACGAAAGAAGGGTCGTTCTGGAGAACCTGACCGGCATCAAACGGGCGGGGGCCGATCTCATCATCAGCTACCATGCCCTGGAGGCGGCTTCCTGGCTCAGGGAGGGCTGAATATCTGCGGTTTTACCGGGTGGACAGGCATCCAGTCTTGGGAAGACCTAAAACGATCCATCATTTTCAGACAGGCGGGTTATGACCAAAACTGAAGAAATAAATGAGCAACAGAAGCTGACCAGTTCGGAAACGATCACAGCCATGGCTCACTATTATCGGGCGGAGGTTGTTCGCAGCCTGACCTGGCGGGGACGAATCGATGTCACCACCAACTGGGCTGTCGGTTCAACGGCGGCATTTCTCGGGTTCAGTTTTTCCAATACGGAGTTGACTCACGGATTTTTCATCTTCGCTCTGGCAATGACCCACATCCTTCTATATGTGGAAGCCCGGCGCTACCGTTTTTATGACGCCTACGAGTACCGGGTGAAACTTCTCCATCAGAATTTTGTTTTCAGTATTCTGCATGGTCGTCTGGACACCGGGCCACAGGCCGCCTGGCGGGAGCAACTGGCCCAGGATATTCTTCACCCGGAATACAAGATTTCCTTGCTGGAGGCCATGGCTCTAAGAGTGCGGGCTTACTACCTCTTCTTGTTTCTGATCCTGATCGCCAGTTGGTTGATGAAAATCGGCTTGCACCCGCAGGTAGCCGAGAACTGGAGACAATACCAGGACCAAGCCAGTTTTGGAAATCTTCCCGGAGGTTTGATGCTATCGATGATTGCCCTGTTCACCTTGTATGTTTTCTTTCTTCGCTACTTGGGGCAGCGGGCTAAAATAAAAGGTGGAAGGGATGTTGTCCATGCCTGGCCTAAGGGCGGTCATCACGGGGATGAGAACGGTCAGGTTCCCACCGCACCCCCTTCCGGGCAGGGAGGTTGGCCCCAGAGTCCATTTAACCCGGATGATTAGGGCAATTTTTTGAGGGCTGATTCGGAAAGTCACGATGATTAAATATGTAAAAAATGTTCTTGCTAATGGATTGCGGGTGATCAGCGTTGAGATGCCTCATCTCCACAGTGCCGAGATGGTCTGCTATGTGGGTGTGGGAAGCCGCTACGAATGCGTGGAGAAAGCTGGTATTTCCCATTTTCTGGAACATGTGCTTTTTCGCGGTACCACGGAATTTGATTCAGGGCTGAAGCTTGAAAAAGCATTTGAAACGATCGGCGGCGCTGTCAATGCTTCCGTTGACGCAGAGGCGACCTGTTTTTTTTCCCGCTTTCACCCCGAGCACCTGGCTGAAGCCACAGGCCTGTTCGCCTCACTCCTTCGGCGCCCACTTTTCAACGAATTGGAGATCGAACGGAAAATTATTCTCGAGGAGGCACTGGAGGACTACAACGAGGAAGGTGAGAATATCTGTCTTGATCATCTTACCGCCGGACTTTTGTGGCCCGGTCACCCCCTGAGCCAGTCAACCATCGGCACCCGGGAGTCCATCCTGCGGATTTCCTGTGAAGATTTGAAAAAGCATCATGCCAGTTATTTTTCCCCGCGCAATACCGTGATTGTTGTTGCTGGAAGAGTGCGCCGGGATGAGGTCATTGCGGCAGTTGAAAGCTCTTTTGGAAGCTGGAGGGACGCCGCCTTTTCTCATTCCGGTCCGCTCCCGTTCGTTACTCCCGACAAGAGTCCCCGGGTGGACTGGGTGCGCAACCCCGACTCCCAAGTCGGAGTTCAGATCGCTTTCCGTGCGCAGGGACGCAACAATCCACGACTCTGCGCCTTGAAAATTTTACGCCGGGTTCTGGCCGGTGGTATGGCGTCGTTCCTGATGCAGCGTCTTCGGGAAAAGGAGGGGCTGGTCTACGGGGTTGAAGGGAATCTGACCCTGTTTGCCGAAAGCGGCTGTTTCTCCGTCGATCTGGCGGTGACCCCCGACAAGCTGCTCAGGACCACTCATGAAATGCTCGATGTCCTGCAGGATATCTGTCGGGAGCCGATCAGTCAGGAAGAATTTTCACGGGTGGTGAAAGGATTTCTTTTTGATCTGGAATTCAGTCGTGACCAGACCGATGAAATGGCCGCTCGCTACGGTTGGGGCGAGATGATGGGATGTTTCAAAACCCTGGACCAGGAACGCCTCGAAGTACTTGCAGAATCTCCGGAAACCCTGCTTGAAGCGGCGGCCAACCTGTTTGTACCGAAAAACCTCAAGGCAGCAGTGGTCGGTCCCTTTCGGGAGTCGGATCGGGCGGCTTTCGAAAATCTGCTGGAGAATTTCCGACCTTCCGTGGCCGGCGGCAATGAGCAAGCTGTGTTGTAAATGGGGCAGGCGGATGGTTTTGTAGAGAAAATTTTGGCCAGAGCCTTTCGGTCCAAAAGAAAAAATAAGGGTGTCGGGTCAATCCCTTTTGACATTTTGCTCATTTTGTCAGAAGTGTAGACCTGACACCCTTTGCTTCTCTGCGCTTAGCTTTATCTGACACGCACTTGCCGGTTTCGTGACGAACCCTCATGAATAAACCGGGTTAGCAGGAATTTTCGCTATGAGTAACAAGGATGAAGGTGACCTTGTGCTGCTGAGGCCTCTGGTCGAGGAAGCCGACCACGTCGACTGGCCCTTGTTTCTGTCAACCCGGCGCCTCAAAAAGTGGGTTCTGGTGCTGGAGGCGCGAGATATTCCCTTCCAGGTACATCAATCCAGCGAGGGTTGGCAGATTCTTATCCCCCTCGGCTTCCAAGAAAGGGCCAGCCAGGAAATCACCCTCTACGAAAAGGAAAACCGTAACTGGCCTCCGATACTGCAACCGATGCCATTGACTGACAACACCCTGACAACCCTTTCGATTCTAGGTCTCCTCGCTGTTTTCCACAATTTGACCCGTTTGAATCTGGACTCCTGGGGACTGTCCGCTGTTGATTGGTTGGAGCGCGGCTGTGCTGATGCCGGAAAGATTCTTGCCGGAGAGTGGTGGCGCACCGTCACTGCACTGACCCTGCATACGGATCTTCTCCACCTGTTCAGCAACATCGCCATCGGAAGCATCTTTGTTGTCATGGTCTGCAAAGTACTGGGCAGTGGGCTCGGCTGGAGCCTGATTCTTCTCACGGGAGTTGTCGGCAACTTTTGGAATGCCTGGCTGCAGCCACCTGATCACCTTGCCGTCGGCGCCTCAACTGCCCTGTTCGGCGCTGTCGGTCTTCTGGCGACTTTCAACCTTGTCCACAACCGAACCTTCCTGATGAAAAAATGGCCTTTGCCTCTGGCTGCGGCCCTGGCCCTGCTCGCCATGCTTGGCGCCACTGGGGATCGGGTCGATGTCAGCGCCCACTTGTGGGGTTTTGCCGCTGGGGTTATTTTCGGCGCCGGATCTGGCTTTTGGATAAAAACCAAAGGACGTCCGGGACGCCTCGTCAACGCCCTTCTGGCTGCAGCAGCGGCCTTCTTGGTTTTCTTTGCGTGGCGGACAGCCCTCTGCTGACACGGCAATTCCCCTTGTTCTCTATATAACCGAGCCAGACTCGGTAAAATCTTCGTGAACCTAGGAGTCTGTCGGACTTGGGGGGGCGTAACGAGAAAATGGGAAATATGGACCGATTTACCTTTTTTGCAGTAGATTCTTACCTAAGTCCGACAGGCTCTTAGCGGTTTTTCAAGCGGGAAAAAAGGGGCTGGAGTAATTTCTTGGCTGCAAAACTACCTGTTTCTCAACTTTCAAAAGGCTTATCCAAAAAAAATGGTAAGTGATTCTAATTTTGAAGGGTTTGCGAGAAGAAACCATCATAGTTGTTAACAGACATAATAAGTTTTGTGGCATAACATGTGGGATATTTAACAAGTAGCAAAAACAGCTAACGCAATATTTTTGCTTCAACAAAAAAATACCGGAAGGGATGCTTCCGGTATTTCACTGAGATGGTTAACTGCGAAAGGCTGAGCCTGTAATTTTTTTAACTTTTAAGGGGCCTGATTAATTGTAACGCCGATGGTCATGGTGCCGATATGGGTCTGGCCGTCAACAACGGGGACCGAAACCTGGCATTCCCCTTCCTTGGGTTCAGCGACAAGAACACCCTTGTTGAAAACTTCCTGGAATTTGGGTTCGTCGCCCTGCCAGTAATCGCTGGTCGGGCCGGTTTGACAGACGTTTGCACCTTGATTGTCGGTTACAAAGATTTCGGTGATAAAAGGATGCTGCCTCATCAATTTTTTAAGATGATTGGCACAGTCATTCGACATCAAAGCGGTCATTAAAGTTGGCGTTGAACCCCCGGTTTCCATGATATCTATCCAATTTCCATCTATCTTCTTGATCTCCTTCAGGGTTCTGCCCGCGGCATTTTGGGTTTTTACCGCTTTGATGACTTCAGCATCCGTTCCCAGTGCTGCCAGTTGGGAATTGGCCAGATCAACCACTTTTTGAGGCGCCTTTTCGGCAAAGGCAGTTGCGGAACTGAACAATACAAAAATCAATGCTGTGAAAAATGCTATCTTCTTCATAACTTTCTCAATTTCCTCATATATTCAGAGAGGTCTCTTTTTTAGTTTGATTGTTCCTGTTTTTCAAACAGGCGCCATTAATCCAAAGTTCAGAAGAAATTTTATTGTCGATTCTCATCCTGCCGCCGGGCCGGACCAGCCGTTCATCACCTCCTTTATTTTGCGTTTGGCGACAAGCTTACTCACCTCCTTTGAATTAGCTTCCGGGCTAATCCCCCTCTGAAAATTTTACGACTATCCGATTAAGATAATACATCAAATTTACAAAAAAACAGCATGACAAAAAAATATTTATACACACGCAAATAGATGTCTTGGCAATAGGAATTTTGAAACAAAAACATGTTTCGAGTTGGGTCTTTTTTATACTTTCGGCAATGGTCTCGTCGTGTCGTCGATTTTGCCGTACGATCCTAAGATTTTTTATTGAGAGTTGCTATATTTCTAACAAAGCTAAGGTTGGACTTCTCCTCTCGGAGAAAAGACGATGGGTGTTTTAAACAGCTTTGATCAATACACTCGCAATCAAAAATTGATTCTTTTTGCTGGTTTTTTTCTGATTCCACCAGTAGGAGTTCTGGATTTTCTCACCGGCGGAGAGATCCCCGCTGCTCTCTTCTACCTGGCTCCCATTTATTACGATAAATAAAACGTTAAAATGGCCCTCCAGGAAAACTGGTGGGCCTTGCTTTTTTATTGAAAATCGACCCTAGAGAAGGTCGGTCATCCTAAACCTGTGTCACCTTAATTGTCTTGTAGAGAAAGTTCTTAAACTTAAGGAAGGCCTTTTTGTCTTCTTTCAGGTCGCTGAAAGGGTCGCAGGCGTGTAGAACTTCCGCCAGGCGGGGCATGGAGTGGGCTCCCTGGTTCCTCGCTTCCTCGATGATTTTGAGGACGACATTTCGAGAAATTTTATTATCTGTAAAAGGCTCATGAACGGATCGCCAGAAATCGGTCTCTCCACTTCTGATCTCCTCAAAAACTTTCCGTGCAACCTGGACCGACAAAAGCTCCTCCTCAGGTTCTTCCCGGCGCGGCCGCATGGTTTCCAGGACATTTTCAATATCCTTTCCGGAAAGAACCGAGCCCTGGCGGAAGAAAAGCGCCCGCAACAGGATGCTTCTCAATTCGCGGATATTTCCTGAATAGTGATGGTTCGAGAGGACCTTCCGGGCGTCTTCCGAGAGGCTCGGGACGTTTTTTTCAGGCGCCTTCGGGTCCCGATATATCTGGTGGAGTTTTCCCAGAAAATGAACTGCAAGATCGGGGATGTCCTCACGCCTTTCGTTGAGGGAAGGGACCTCGAGGGTCAGTTCCGAAAGTCGGTAGTAAAGATCCTCACGGAATTTCTTTTCGCGGATCAGTTGCATCAGATTTTTGTTGGTGGCAGCCACGAGCAGGACCCTGGCATAGCGGGTAATGTTTTCCCCGAGGCGGACAAAGCCGCCGTTGTCGAGGAAGCGCAAAAGCTGAACCTGCGTTTTGGGGTCGGCGTCGCCGATTTCATCGAGAAAAACAACTCCCCCGTTGGCTTCTTCCAGGATGCCTTTGCGATCCGCGTGAGCCCCTGTAAACGCACCTCTTTTATGGCCGAAAAGTTCCGAATAGGTCAGCTCCCCGCTGTAAGCGGCGATGTTGGTTTTTTTGACCGGCAGTTCCTTTTTGGAGTGCTTCTTCCGATACATGTCGTTGAGGCGCGAAAAAATGTTGTTGAAAATAAATTCCTTGCCGCAGCCGGTGTCGCCGCTGATCAGGATAGAGGGGAGACCGAGTATTCCCTCGCCGTGATCTTTGCTTTCCCACAAGGCTATGCGGTTGTACAGGGAGGGCGTGATCTTTTCGATGAATTCCACCACTTCATTGCTTTTTAAAGACCGGCCGATGATATTTCCAAGCTTGTAGGAGGAAATATTCGGGTCTTTGTAGCCGACATCCGAACTCAACCTTTTGACTTCGGAGGTCAGCTTTTCGATCTGTTGGAGATCCGACAGGTGACGGGAAATCAAACGCGCGATGATTTCAAGAAGCCGCTCATGCTCATCAGTGAAATAAATGGGGCTGAGGCTGTCGAGACAGATAACGGCAATGACCTCTTCGTCGCAGATGACCGGTACGGCAATTTCGCTCTTGATGGAGCTGGTGATCTCCCGGTAGAGCCCGTTCTTTTTCATCTCTTCCATGATATGGCGGATCCGGTAGGGTTTACCGGACTTTGCCACGTACCCGGTCAAACTGCGTTCTTCCGGCGGCAGTTCCGTGCCCCCCACGCGCAGGGGGGGGATGTTCGCTTTACGCCATTCCTTACTTTTGGCGCCGATCATGTCGCCGTCGGCATTTTCGACGATCAGCCATGGCTCTCCTTCTATTTCCCGACAGATGGCGATACTTCCCGTATCCGCACCAATCAATTCCGTCGCCTTGGAAAGGACCTGGGTGAGAAAGGGCTGGAAGCCTTCGAAGCGCTCCTGGAGCAATTCGTTGATTTCAGAGAGAACCTTGATTTCCATGTGTTCGCTGCCGATTTCAACGATGACCCGGTTGGCCATTTCCGCATGGGCTTCCAGGATGCCCTTTTCAAACAGGCTGAACTGGTGGGCTTCCCGAGTGTAGTAGTTGACGATGCAGATGATCCGGGTTGTCTGCGGATTATAGAAAGGGACCACGTATAGGGATTTTAAACCGACCTGTTCGGTCAGGTAGCGCTTCTGCAGGGGTTCGGAAGAGAGATCGGAAAAATAGCATGGTGTCAGAAAGGAGTCGTCGGTGATGATTCCGCTGCTGTTGATATAACGGGACAGCAGAGAGGTTCCGGGCTCAAGGCTGACCATGCCGATTTTTTCGTAGAGTTTTTTTGCAATGTCGTCTTCCGAAAAATACGAGAGAACCTGCAGACCTTCTTTTTCCTGGTTGTCTCCCTGCGGTGCGGGTATGAGCACCGAAGCCAGGGTCAGCTTGTCGATGAGACGGACCGCTGATTCCATCATGTAGTGAGCGGCCTGGCCTTTTTTGTCTTCATCGAGCTGACGTGCGAGAATCATCTGCTGATGGTATTTGCGGGCCTGATCGATTACCGGGACAATTCCCTCCAGGAAATTTTTTAAGGCGTTTTTTTCCGGAATTCCGGGAGACCAGCCTCTCCGGGTGCTATCGATGCAGAGGACGCCGATGGCTTGTCCGCGGTGCAGTAAAGGCAGCAGGCAGGTCGCCCTGACGGAAAATTTTTCCGCCAGATTCCGGGCCTCTTCCCTGAGCTTTTCTTCCGTATCCGGTATTTCGTCTTCGATCCCTTTCTGATAAACCCTGGAGACGGAAAAATCGAGGCTGTTGATGGGAAAAGCATGCTTTCTCACCATGTCTTCCAGAGGACCTGTGGCTGAATAGCACAAAAGGCTGCCTTTGGTCAGGTCTTCCAGGTAAATTCGACAGCGCTTTCTGGGCAGGATGAAATGGACGGCTTCCACAAGCAGATGGAGAACATCGTCAATGTTTTCCTTGCTGAAACCGGAAGCTTTTTCCAGTAGGTGAGAAAGGCGATTTTTCTTTGTCTGGTCCATATTTCTCTCTTTTTGTGAGTAAACGGATTACACAAAAAAAGTATAGAGAAGTTTTTCCCGGTTTGTCAAAACGGTAAAAAGAAAATAATGCCAAAAAGCGCCTTGACAAGCTGTCAAAGCATCGCTATAGTTCCCAAAAAGTGGGAGATAGTGTCAAAAAAGGACAAAAGTGTTGCAAAACTTCCAGGGCGAATTCTATAACACGGTTGATTCCAAGCGCCGGGTCAGCATTCCCGCCAAATTCCGCGAGGCTCTAAAGGTGGGATTCGGTGGGGAGTCGTTGATGCTGACTCGTGGAGGGCCGACGGCACTGGTCGCCTATCCTCTCTCCGTGTGGGACAAGGTTCTGGAAAAAGTTTATGCCATGCCCGGTGGTCCGGACAAGGATATTCTTGTCCGCAGCCGGATTGCTCCCGCGGTTGAATGTTCTTTTGACAGGCAGGGGCGCATTCAGGTTTCCCAGCCGTTAAATGACCACGCGGCGCTGGTGAAGGATGTCGTGGTTGTGGGGCTGGTCAACAAGATAGAGATCTGGAGCCAGGAAGCGCACAAGTTGGATGCCGCGACTTGCGAGCAGCACCTGCAGGCGAATGCTCAGGTTGTGGCGGATGTGGGGCTCTGATCCGGGGGGCGAGTTTTTTCACCGGCCGATTATGCCGGATGAGGTTCTCCGGTTTCTCAACCCTCTTCCCGGAAAGGTTTTCCTGGATGGTACCCTCGGCGGTGGAGGGCATGCCCGCCTGATCCTTGAAAAATCGTGGCCGGATGGTTTTTTGATCGGCATCGACCGCGACCCTGAAGCTCTGAAACGGGCTGCGCAAGAGTTGAGCCGCTATAATTCAAGGTTTTTTCTTTTTCACGGCAATTTTTCGGAAATGGATCAGGCCCTGGCGGCGGCCGGGGTTGAAAAGCTGGACGGAATCCTCCTCGACCTCGGGGTCTCCTCTCATCAACTGGATAAGGGGGAGAGGGGTTTTTCATTCAGCCGCGAAGCTCCGCTGGATATGCGCATGGATCGCGAGTCCGGGGGGATGACAGCAGCGGAAGCCGTCAATCAGCTTGAGCAGGAAGAGCTGGAAAGAATTTTCAGGGAGTTCGGCGAGGAACGTTGGGCCCGACGGATTTCCAGACAGATAGAACGACGGCGCAGGGAAGCGCCCCTTGAGACAACGCAGGAACTGGCCGAGCTGGTGCGAAACGCGGTTCCGGGCGGTCACAACCCATCCCGAATCCACCCTGCGACCCGTGTCTTTCAGGCCCTGAGGATTTATGTCAATCAGGAGCTGGAACATCTCCGAAAAGGGCTTGAAAAGGGCATCGATTGTCTGAAACCAAACGGAAGGTTGGTGGTTCTGACCTTTCACTCCTTGGAGACCCGTATCGTCAAGGAAATCTTTCAGGCTCAGGCCAAAGGTTGTACCTGCCCTCCGAAGCTACCTGTTTGTGTCTGTGGCCGTAAGCCGCGAGTGGAGTTGCTGACACGAAAAGGGGTGAAGGCCGGCCCTGAGGAAGTAAATCAAAACCCGCGAGCCCGAAGTGCTTTTTTGAGGGCTGTACGTTGCCTTTAATTGCGGCGCAAGGATAGCGACCATGAAAAGCACCATGTCCGATACAATTTTCCGAAGGTTTGTACCCGGAAACCATAGCGCGGCCTTTCGCCGGGCTCTACTCCTTCCGAGTTTCTTATTTATTTCCCTGGTATTTGTCATTTCCGTTTTTTTTGTCTGGTCGCGGGTAGAGCTCGTAAATCTGGAATATGATATTTCCAGCATGGAAAGACAGTTAAGAGTATTGAAGCAGGAGGAGCGATGTTTGAGGCTCGAAGCGGCCAGCTTGCGCAGCCCTTCGAGGATTGAGCAGGTGGCGCGAAACGATCTGGGCATGAAGTTGCCGAGTCCGGAGCAAACTGTTGTTGTAAAGTGAGGGCAGGTGGGGAAATGGGTCGGGTTTCGCATCAAAGTGGTCGGCACCCTTTTTGTGGTTTTTTTCGCGCTGATTGTCGGGCGGGCATTTTATCTTCAGATATTCGAGCAGAAAAAGCTCCGTGCCCGGGCCAAACAACAGCACCAGCGGATAATTCCCCTTAATCCACAACGGGGCACCATTTTTGATGCTCATAGCGAAGAGCTGGCACTGAGCATCAATGTGGATTCGGTTTATGTCAATCCGCATGAAGTCAGGAATGTGTCAAAGACCGCCAGATCTTTGGCCAAAGCTCTTTCACTCTCCCCAAAAAAAGTTTTCAAAAAGCTTGAATCGGGAAAACATTTTTTATGGCTCAAGCGTCAGGTTACCCCTCGGGAAAGTAAGAAGGTTCGTTCTCTCAAGCTTCCTGGAATCGGTTTTATCCAGGAGCCGCAAAGGTTTTATCCGAATTCCGAAATTGGTGCCCACCTGCTGGGCTTTACCGGCGTCGACCCGAAGGGGTTGGAGGGGCTGGAACTCAGTTTCGATTCTGAAATACTTGGCCAGGGCGGCCACCTTCTTTATGAGCGCGATGCACGGGGCAGAGGTCTGGGTACCGGTAAATATGTTGTCCAGGGAGGGTTGAACGGGAACAACCTTTACCTGACCATAGACAAGAATTTACAATATATAGCAGAGAAGGAGCTGGCGGCGGGGGTTAAGGCGGCGCGCGCCAAAGCCGGTTCTATCGTCATTGTTGAACCGCAGACCGGAAGGGTTCTGGCTCTTGCCAACCAGCCGACCTTCAACCCGAACTCTATCCGCAAATTCCGTCCCGCCCAGTGGCGTAACCGGGCCGTTTGCGACAGCATTGAGCCCGGTTCGACAATCAAGGTATTTCTGATGGCCGCCGCGTTTGCAGAAAAAGTCGTCCGCAAAAAACAATTCATCAACTGTGAAGAGGGCTCTTACAGTGTTGGCGGAAAGGTGATCCATGACAGCCATCCTTACGGACACATTCGTATTGAGGAGGTTCTCAAGGTCAGCTCCAATATTGCTGCCGCAAAGATCGGGAAAAAACTGGAGCGCGAAAAACTTTACCAGTATCTGACCAATTTTGGATTCGGCCGGAGAACCGACATTGAACTTCCCGGCGAGGTTAAAGGGACACTCCGGCCGCCATCCTCCTGGTACGAACTCGATCTGGCTTCTGTTGCTTTCGGCCAGGGTCTGACGGTCACGCCGCTCCAGATCGCCATGGCCACTGCCGCCATTGCCAATGGCGGCAACCTGATGCGGCCTATTCTTGTGGAGCGGATTGAAAGCCCCAACGGCATGCTCCTGAAACAAAAGGAAGCGACGGTGGTTCGTAGCGTGGTTTCGGAAAAAGTGGCTGATTATATCCGTGCCCTGATGACGTTGAGCACGGAAGAAGGCGGGACCGGGACTCTGGCGGTGGTGCCGGGTTTTTTGGTCGCCGGTAAAACCGGCACCGCACAGAAAGTGGACCCGGTCACAGGCGGCTACTCAGCGGACAAGCGAGTGGCTTCTTTTGTGGGGATCGTTCCGGCCGAAAAGCCGCGACTGGTCATACTGGTTGTCATTGACGAGCCTGAAACTTCTCCTTACGGAGGGGTTGTCGCCGCTCCGGTTTTTTCGCGGGTCGCGTCCCAGACCCTCGCATATATGCATGTCGATCCGACCATAAAAAAGAAAAAAGGTCCTTTTCCCGAGGTCAATAAAGAGGCAATGGCTTTTGATGTGGCAGAGCCGATCGGAGAGGGAAAAGCCGTCAAGGGTGAAAAAAAACGAATGCCGAAATTGCTCGGCCTGAGCTGTCGTCAGGTCCTTCAGCACATGGAAAAGAGCCGACTGAACATAAAGATCAAAGGTCATGGTGTGGTAGTCGATCAATCCCCCAAGCCCGGTGCGCCGGTCTCTTTCAAGAGACCGACATGGGTTCGCCTGGCTCCGGCCGGGTAACGGGGAGTTTTCCTTTGCATAAGCAAGGTGGTCGTTAAAATGCGGATATCCAGACTGATTCAGACGCTTCTCCCTCTCCGCACGAGGGGACCGGTGGATATGGATATCACCGGCATCTGCTACGACTCCCGAAAGGTCCAGCCCGGCGCCGCCTTTTTTGCTCTGCGGGGCGCTCTGGCGGATGGCCATGACTTTGTGGCCACGGCGATTGAAAAAGGCGCCCGCGCCGTTTTTGTGGAGCAGGATGTGTCTCTACCGGACGAGGTCGCAGGGGTTCTTGTTAAGGATACCCGCAAAGCCATGGCTTTGGCGGCCATCAGTTTTTACGGCAACCCGGTCGCCGATATGACCCTGATCGGGGTGACGGGAACCAACGGCAAGACCACGGTCTGCTACCAGCTTGAAGCGATTTTTCAGGCGGCGGGTCGTAAGCCGGCCGTGCTCGGGACGGTCAATTACCGGTTTGGCGAAAAAACATATCCCGCTCCCAATACCACGCCGGAATCTGCCGACCTTATCCGCATTCTGGCTGAATTCCGGGACTCTGGAGCGGACACGGTTATCATGGAGGTTTCGTCTCACGGCCTGGACCAGCACCGCATCGACGGGTTGTTTTTCGATGTCGGAGTTTTCACCAATCTGTCATCGGAACATCTTGATTACCACGGTGATATGGAATCCTATTTTGGCGTAAAAAAACGTTTTTTCAGCGAATTTCTGAAAGAGGAGACGGGCATGGCCGTGGTCAATATCGACGACCCTTACGGCCAGCGGCTTGCGCGGAAGTTGAAGCGGGTCTGGTGTTGCAGCCGTTCTCCCGAAGCGGACATCTATCTTGGTGAGGTGAAAACCGCATTTACAGGGAGCGATTGTTTCATCTATGGTCCCCGGGGCGAATTGCATCTCACTTCCAGCATGTTCGGTTCATTCAATATTTCGAACCTGATGGTCACGGCCGCCGCCGCTATGGCGGCAGGAATTGAGCTTCCTCTGATTGAACAGGGCCTGGCCGGAGCACCCCAGGTCCCCGGGCGTCTGGAGCCGGTGGAGAACAACTGCGGCGCCTTTATTCTCGTGGACTATGCCCATACGGCCGATGCCCTGAAGAATGTCCTTAGTGCGTTGAAAGAGCTTCGCCCGCCCCGCCTGATCACGCTTTTCGGCTGCGGCGGCGATCGGGATCGCGGTAAACGCCCGGAAATGGGAGCGATAGCGGCGCGCCTGGCGGATATTGTCATCCTGACCTCCGACAATCCCCGCGGCGAGGACCCCGGGGCCATCCTCGAAGAGATACGGGCGGGGATCAAGCCTTTCTCCATACCGGAGATTTCCCGGGCCGACGGAGCGATGGTGGGGAAAAAAGGCTATACCACTATTGTCGACCGGCGTGAAGCCATCCGTTATGCGGTTTCCCTGCTGGTGCCGGGGGATGTTCTGCTGGTTGCGGGCAAAGGGCACGAGGACTACCAGATCATCGGTGACAGACGCGTGACTTTTAAAGACAGGGACGAAATTATCCTGGCTCTGCGCGGACGGGAGGCCCACCAGTGAAGATTTTCGACGTTCAGAAGATCGCCCAGATTGTCCGGGGCAAGCTGCATCAGGGAGAAGAAAAGGTGGCGGTCAGCGGTTATTCGGTGGACAGCCGAACCATCCACGGCGGGGATCTTTTCATTCCTTTGCGCGGAGAAAATTTCGACGGTCATGACTTTCTCCTTGAAGCGGTGCAAAAAGGGGCGGCGGCATGCCTTTCCGAAGATCTTTGTTCCGGCCTGCGAGTGCCGGTCAATCAGGGTAGAGGATACGCTGACGGCGCTGGGCGACTTGGCCGGTTCCACCCGGGCCCAGTTTGGCGGGCCGGTGGTGGCCGTGACCGGATCGAGCGGTAAAACCACCACCAAAGAGATGCTGGCTGCGATTCTTTCCCTGACGGGGCCGGGCCTTAAAAGTCTGGGGAATTTCAATAATCTGATCGGCTTGCCCCTGACCCTTTTGAAACTGGAAGAAGATCAGAAGTGGATGGTTCTGGAAATGGGAACGAATCAGCGGGGAGAAATAACCCGGCTGACCGCCATTGCCGATCCTGATGTCGGCGTTATCACCAATGTCGGCCCAAGTCACCTGGAAGGACTCCATGGCCTTGATGGTGTAGCGAGGGCCAAAGGGGAGCTTTTCGCTGCGCTGAGAAAAGATTCCTTTGCCGTTATCAATGCCGATGATCCCCGGGTCCTCCAGCTTCCGGTGGCCAACGGGGTGCAGCGGGTGCTCTACGGTTTGTCGCCGGAGGCCCGGATTCGGGCCGAAGATGTGACGGCGGGGGTGGGACGCGTCTCTTTTCGCCTGATCCTTCCAATGGGTGAATATCCGGTCCGGTTGCCGATCTGCGGGCAGCACAATGTGTCCAACGCATTGGCTGCTGCTGCCGCGGCCGTCTGCCTGGACGTTGCCGGTGATCTTATCGTTCAGGGACTGGAAAGCTTTATACGCCTTCCGGGCCGAATGGAGGTCTTCACCTACGGCGCCGGCATCCTGCTGGTGGATGACACTTACAACGCCAACCCTCTGTCCGTGAAGTGTGCTCTGACAGCTCTGGCGGAGATGGAGAGCAAGGGGCGGCGGATTGCCGTGCTGGGGGATATGCTGGAACTGGGCGAAGAGTCGGAGGAGCTTCACCGCGAAGTCGGAGAAGCGGTGGCCGGACTGAGCGATTTCCTGGTTCTGGTCGGCGATCGGGCCAGGGATATCGGCCATGGGGCGCGGAATGCGGGGATGGCGCCCGACCTGGTCCGGACCTTTTCCGATCATATGGAGGCGGCTGTTTTCCTGCGGGAAATGCTGCAGCCGGGAGACCGGGTCCTGCTGAAAGGCTCGCGGGGAATGAAAATGGAAAAGATTCGATCTTATCTGGGACAAATGGAGGACGGGGCGGCTGGCGAAGGCTCCTGAGAGGATACTGTGCTTTATCATCTTTTGTACCCGTTACATACTGAATTTTCCGGTTTTTATGTATTCCGGTACATAACCTTTCGGGCGATCTATGCGACGATAACGGCCCTGATCATTTCTTTTATAATCGGGCCCTGGTTGATATCCAAGTTGTCCAGTCTTCAGATCGGGGAATCCATCCGGAAACTTGGCCCGGAATCACATCTGAAAAAAGCGGGTACTCCCACCATGGGGGGGACCCTCATCCTTCTGGCCGTTGTCATACCGACCCTTCTATGGGTGGATTTGAGCAATATTTACATCTGGATCACGCTTCTGACCACCGTTGGGTTCGGGATTGTCGGCTTTGTGGACGACTGGCGCAAAATCAAAGATAAAGACAGTGACGGGTTATCAGCAGGGGTGAAAATGATCTGGTTGATGGGCATTGCTTTTGTCGCCGCCCTGATCCTTTTTGCCTATTCCCCGTTTGAGACGACCCTGATGTTCCCTTTCTTTAAAAATCTGAGGCCCGAACTGGGACTTTTTTTCATTCCCTTTTCCATGCTCGTGATCGTCGGAGCGGGCAATGCCGTCAACCTCACCGATGGCCTCGACGGGCTGGCAATCGGTCCCACGATTATCGCCTCCGGGACTTATCTCCTCTTCGCCTATCTGGCCGGGAATGCCCGTCTTGCCGACTATCTTCAAATCAGCAACATCCAGGGCGCGGGGGAGTTGGCCATTTTCTGCGGTGCGATGATCGGTGCGGGACTTGGCTTTCTCTGGTTCAACACCTACCCCGCCCAGGTTTTCATGGGGGATGTGGGGAGCCTGGCTCTCGGCGGCGCTCTCGGGACAGTGGCGGTGATAACCAAGCATGAGCTCGTGCTGGTGATTGTCGGCGGGATTTTTGTGCTTGAGACCCTTTCGGTCATTTTTCAGGTCGCCTCTTACCGCCTGTTGGGAAAAAGGATTTTCAGGATGGCGCCCATTCACCATCATTTTGAGCTCAAAGGTTGGCCGGAGCCGAAGATTATCGTCCGTTTCTGGATTATCAGCATCATTCTGGCTCTGGTGGCCCTGTCCACCCTGAAGCTGAGGTGACATGAAACTCAATCTCGGAGGGAAAACGGTGGTTGTCGTCGGAGCGGGCTGTACAGGCTTTGCTCTGAGCCGTTATCTGCGCGGCAGGTATGCCGAGGTGATTCTCTCCGACAAAAATCTGGCTGATCAGATTGAAGGGCTTGCGAGTCTTTCCGCTCTTGGTATCCAATTCGACCTCGGGGGGCATACCCGGGAGGTGTTTGAAAATGCCGACCTGATAGTCATCAGCCCCGGGGTTCCACTGACGATTCCCTGCCTGGAGGCGGCCATGGCATGCGGGATTCCCGTCATGGGCGAAATTGAGTTTGCTTTTCAGGAGCTTTCCGCGCCCCTGGTGGCCATAACCGGAACCAACGGCAAATCGACTACGACGTCTTTGATGGGCGAGGTTTTCAAAAGATGGGGGAAAAGAACCTTTGTCGGCGGCAATCTGGGAATTCCACTGATAGAGGCCGCTGAAATGGATCATTGGGCATGGCTGGTCGCGGAGGTATCCTCGTTTCAACTTGAAGTCCTCAACGATTTCCGGCCTCGCTACGGTGTTCTCCTCAACATCACGGAAGATCACCTCGATCGCTATCCGGCTATGGACGCGTATGTGGCGGCCAAAGCCAATCTCTTCAGCAACATGAGCGCGGAAGACACGGCGGTGCTCAATGCCGATGACTCCAGGGTTATGGAGATCGCCGGTGCTGTCCGTGCGCGTAAGGTTCTCTTTTCCTCCCGCAGCGGTCTCCCCCAGGGGATGTGCCTGGACGGGGAGACAATTGTCTGGAGAGACGGGGAGGCTGAAGAAAAATTCCCTATCAGTGAACTGAAGCTCAAGGGGATGCACAACCTGGAGAATGTCATGGCTGCCCTGATTCCGCCGCTTCTGGAAGGCTGTCCGGCCCGGACGGCGTGGCAGGCGGTGTGTGATTTTCCCGGCCTGGAGCATCGTATGAAACTGGTTCGCGAGTTGAACGGGGTGAAGTGGTACAACGACTCCAAGGGGACCAATGTCGGTAGCGTGGTCAAGAGTTTGGCCGGTCTTGCCGCTCCGGTGACCCTGATTGCCGGCGGCAAGGATAAGGGGGGTGATTACACCCCGCTGTGCGGCCCGGTCCGGGAGAAAGTCGCCCAACTTCTTCTCATCGGGCAGGCCGCCGAACGGATGCGCGAGGTTCTTGGCGATCTCACCAGGACCCGTGTCCTGGACTCCCTGGAGGAGGCCGTCCGCATGGCTCACGCCCTTACCGATCCCGGCGGTTCCGTGCTCCTTTCCCCGGCTTGTTCCAGTTTTGACATGTTTGCGAATTTCGAAGAGCGAGGGCGGATTTTTTCTGAGCTGGTTTTGGGCCTTCACGAAGGGCCCGGTGTGGTGAATCATGGTCCTGCGTAAGAATTTCGACATAACCATCCTGCTTCTGGCGGTGGTCCTCAGCTGTTTCGGCGTGATCATGGTTTATTCCGCTTCCGCGGTAGTGGCGGGCGACCGTTTTGCCGACGGATTCCATTATCTCAAAAGGCAGGGACTGTTCGTGGTGGTAGGCTTCCTCCTCATGAGTTTCGCCATGTTTTTCGACTACCGCCATCTGCGGAAAGTAGCTGTACCCTTCCTGCTGTTCAGCATCGGTCTTCTTGCCCTGATTCTTTTTCCCGGCATGGGGAGGGAGATCAATGGCGCGGTGCGCTGGTTCCACTTCGGGGGGATTTCTTTTCAGCCCTCGGAACTGGCCAAACTGGCTCTGATCATTTATATGGCTCACTCCCTGACCAAAAAGGAACAGAAGATCAAGAGCTTCAAACTGGGATTTCTTCCCTATATGTTGGTCCTGACCACAATGCTTCTGCTCATTCTTATGGAACCGGATCTCGGGAGCGCCATGGTCCTGGCGGCTGTCGGGATCCTCATCATGATCATTGCCGGGGTCAAGCTCCGCTACCTCTTTACCATCGTCCTCATGATGGTCCCTTTTCTCTATTTCGCCATCATGAATGTCCCCTATCGACGGGAACGGATTCTCGCCTTTCTCAACCCCTGGAACGCTCCGGACAGCTATGGCTACCAGATTATCCAGAGTCAGATCGCTTTCGAAGCCGGAGGTCTCTGGGGGCAGGGCCTTGGCGAAGGGAAGCAGAAGCTTTTTTATCTTCCCGAGGCCCATACGGATTTTGTTTTTTCAATTGTGGGTGAAGAACTTGGATTTATCGGCGTGCTGGTGGTGATCAGCATGTTCCTGCTCCTGATTATTCAGGGTTTTCGCATCGCCTTGAATACGGAAGACGCATTTGGCCGTTACCTGGCTTTCGGGCTGACCGTTCTTCTCGGGCTGGAGGCATTTCTCAATATCGCCGTGGTGCTGGGGATGCTTCCCCCCAAAGGGATGGCGCTGCCGTTCCTCTCGTACGGCGGGTCGAGTCTCGTCTGCAGTTTGCTGGCGGTGGGGATTTTGCTCAACATTTCGAGCCGCAGCAAAGAGGCCAAAAAATGAGGCTGCTGCTGGCCGGCGGGGGTACGGGGGGGCATCTTTTCCCGGCGGTCGCCCTGGCCCAGGAACTGAAAAGGGAGGAACCGGATGCCGAGGTTCTGTTTGTGGGTACGGAACGGGGAATTGAATCCCGGGTGGTCCCAGCACTCGGTTTTCCTCTGGAGCTTATCCGCATCGAAGGTTTTGTCGGCAAAAGTATCGCCAAAAAAATAGGGTTTATTTTGATGTTGATTCAGAGTATCCGCCAGTCGTTGAAAATTCTTAACCGCTTCGGTCCCGATGTGGTAGTGGGGGTGGGCGGCTATGCCTCGGCGCCGGTTCTTCTGGCGGCACGGATCAAGGGGACGGCCATGCTGATTCATGAGCAAAACGCCATACCGGGCCTGGCCAATCGCCTGCTGGGCCGCCTGGCCGGGCGAATTTGTCTCTCCTTTGAGGATCAAGAGGGCTTTTTCTCTTCCGCAAAAACCCTGGTCACCGGCAATCCCCTGCGTCAAGGGATCGCCGATTGTCCCTCTCCTGAAGGCACCCCGGTGCTCCTGGCCTTCGGTGGAAGCCAGGGAGCGGAGGCAATCAATAAGGCCTTGACCGGTGCTCTTCCTCTCCTCGGTGAGTGGCAGGAAAAACTCCAAATTATCCACCAGACCGGGGTGAAGGATGAGGAAGTGGTGCGACAGGCATATCTGGCCGTCGGCTGGAAAAACTTTCACGTGGTCCCTTTTATCCAGGATATGGGGGCGGCCTACGCCTCTTCCCATCTGGTTGTCTGTCGGGCGGGGGCCACGACCATTGCGGAACTTTGCGGGTGTGGCAGGGCGGCTGTTCTGATTCCCTTTCCCCATGCGGCCCGAGACCATCAGACCCGCAATGCCGCGGTTCTGGAAAAGCATGGAGCGGCCCTGTTGTTGGCGCAACAGGACCTGACAGCGGAAGTGTTGGCGGAAAATATTCGTGATTTACTGGCAAATCCCGAGCGCCTGAAAAAAATGGCGGAAGCAATGGGCTCCCTCGGGAAACCTGATGCAGCGGAACGGATTCTCTCAGAATGCCGATCTCTTGCTTGCGAAAGGGAGAACTGAATCATGTATGGAAAGATTCGCAGAATACACTTTGTCGGTATTGGTGGCATCGGCATGAGCGGCATCGCCGAGGTCCTGCTCAACCTCGGGTATGAAGTCTCCGGATCGGATCTGAAAGAGACCGAGGTCACCCAGCGTCTTGCCGATCTCGGGGGGAGAATATCCTTCGGCCACAATGAGAACAATGTTGCGGACGCGGATGTTGTCGTTACCTCCACGGCCATTCGGGCGGAAAATCCCGAGGTCAAAGCGGCCCACAAAAAGCTGATCCCCGTCATCCCCCGGGCGGAAATGCTGGCGGAACTGATGCGCATGAAATACGGCATCGCCGTGGCGGGCTCTCACGGCAAGACCACGACCACCAGCATGGTCGCCACCGTGCTATCCCACGGGGGGATCGATCCGACCGCCGTGATCGGCGGCAGGCTCGACTCTCTCGGCTCCAATGCCAAACTGGGACAGGGCAAGTTTCTGGTCGCTGAGGCGGACGAATCGGACGGCTCTTTCCTGCAGTTGAGTCCGGTTATCGCTGTTGTCACGAACATCGACGAGGAGCACCTAGACTTTTACAGCAACCTCGACGAGATCAAGGAAAGCTTTATCACCTTCATCAACAAGATCCCTTTTTTTGGCCGCGCGGTGATCTGTCTCGATGATGAAAATGTGCAGTCCCTGATCCCCCAGGTGAAGAAACGCTTTGTTTCCTACGGGTTGAATTTTCAGGCCGACTATTGTGCCTATGATATTGAACACCACTTTCTTTCCACCAGCTTCGTCCCCGCTTTCAAAGGGGAACGGCTCGGCAAGGTGACTTTGCGGATGCCGGGCAAGCACAATGTCTTGAATGCCCTGGCCACCATTGCCGTGGCCAGGGAACTCGATATGCCTTTTGACGA
This sequence comes from Desulfuromonadales bacterium, assembly GCA_963665915.2. Lineage (GTDB taxonomy): Bacteria > Desulfobacterota > Desulfuromonadia > Desulfuromonadales > JAAYDE01 > JAFGRU01. Next base: position 14,282 of record CAXXSG010000009.1, on the reverse strand, counting down.
CATTCTCGAAGGCCTCAACGGCTTCTGCGGTGTTCAGCGCCGCTTCCAGATCAAATACGAAGACGAGGATGTCCTGGTGGTGGACGATTACGCCCATCATCCGACCGAGATCAAGGCGACTCTCTCGGCGGCGCGCTCCGGTTTCGACCGGCGCATCGTGGCGGTTTTTCAGCCCCACCGCTATTCCCGGACCAAGGCGCTTTTCGACGAATTCGTAAAGGCCTTCTACAACGCCGACTCATTGATCCTGATGGATATTTATGCGGCCGGTGAGGACCCCATTCCCGGAGTCAGCGCCAAAGATCTGGCCGAGGGAATCATTCGTCACGGGCATCGGGATATCTGTTACCGCCCCGATCAGGAAGAGGCGGTTGAACATCTTCTCTCCGAAGTGGAAAAAGGGGATTTGGTCATCACCATGGGGGCAGGCAACGTCTGGCAGGTCGGCACCGAGTTCATCCGCCGGCACAAGGAAATTTGAGTGGCCATTCAGAGGCTCTTTGACAAGTTGCAAGGCACTTTCCGCGGGGAGCTGTTAAGGAACGAACCGATGGCGCGCCACACCTCCTGGCAGGTGGGCGGCCCGGCCGACCTTTTTCTCGTCCCCGCGGACAAAGCCGACCTGATCCTGGCTGTTCCGTTGCTGCGTGAGGAGAATTTATCTTTCATGCCTCTGGGCGCGGGAACCAACCTGCTGGTGATGGACGGGGGCATACGCGGAGCGGTCCTCGATCTCAGTCTCCTCAACCGTCTGGAGGTGCTGGAAAACCGCAGGCTTAGAGCCGGTTGCGGCCTGTCCCTGTCGGATCTGATCCGCACCGCAGCGGAAAAAGGGCTGGCGGGCCTGGAATACCTTTATGGGATTCCCGGCAGCGTCGGCGGCGCGGTTATCATGAACGCCGGGGCTTTCCATCAGCAGTTCGGGGACGTAGTGGAAGAGGTGGCTTGGCTGGGGCCGGAAGGGGAAACAATTTGGACCCGCGATGAACTTTTTTTCAATTACCGGACGACCGCTTTTAACCGCGACCAGATTGTTCTTGAGGTGTTGATGAAGTTTTCAGCGGGCGATCCTGTGGAGCTGAAAAAAACCCTCCGCGAACGGAACGATTACCGCCTTCGCGTTCACGAGGTCAGTGTTCCCACCGCGGGTTCGGTGTTTAGAAATCCGCCGGGTGAAAACGCCTGGCGACTGGTGGAGGAAGCCGGCATGCGAGGGGTTGTCGTGGGAGATGCGCAAGTATCGGAAAAGCATACCAACTTTATCGTCAACCGTGGGCAGGCGAAGGCAGTGGACATTCTGGCCCTTATAGACAAGGTCCGCCGGGCGGTTCAGGAAAAAACGGGCATTTTGCTGGAGCCTGAAGTGAAAATTGTGGGAGAGGACGATTAGCTTACATCCTTAACCTGACTGGAAAACTCGAATGAAACGGGAAGAACTCAAACATAAAAGAATCGCCGTTCTGCTGGGAGGCTGCTCCGCGGAACGGGAGATTTCCCTGAAGACGGGACGGGCGGTTCTGGCCGCCCTGGAGGAACAAGGCCTTCCCGCCCTGGCTATCGATGTAGACCGTGACCTCGCCGGACGACTTGTGCAGGAAAAAGTGGAGGTGGTTTTCATCGCCCTGCATGGCTGCTACGGCGAAGACGGGACAATCCAGGGACTGCTTGAAATGCTCAAGATTCCCTACACCGGGAGCGGGGTGCTGGCTTCCAGTCTGGCCATGGATAAATGGATGTCGAAAAAGATATTCAGATTCCACGGCATTCCGACTCCGGATTGCAGGCTTTTCCAGCCCGGGGATGATATGGCTCCCTTGCTGGAAAGTGTTCAGGACTGGTACCCGGTGGTTGTCAAGCCGAATCAGGAGGGTTCGACCCTGGGGATCAGCATCATCGACAAGGCCGAGGATATTGAGGTCGCTATTGAGGGCTCTCTCCGTTATGACAGGAAGGTTCTGGTGGAAAAATATATCTCCGGCAAAGAGATTACAGTCAGTGTATTAGATGGAAAGGCGCTTCCGGTAATTGAGATCAGACCGAAGAGCGGTTTTTATGATTATACGGCCAAGTACATTTCAGGGCAGACGGAGTATCTTTTGCCGGCTCCCCTGGATGAAAATCTCAACCGCAAAATCAAGGATGTTGCGGTCCGGGCTTACACGGCTCTGCAGTGCGACGGCGCTGCCCGGGTCGATTTCATGCTTGACGGCGAAACCCCCTATTGCCTGGAAATCAACACCATTCCCGGTATGACGGAAACGAGCCTGCTCCCCAAAGCCTCGGCCAATGCCGGCATTCCCTTTGCCGAGCTGGTTGTGCAGATGCTGGAGGGGGCTTCCCTCAAGGTGGGCGGAGAAATTTATGCGTGACATGACGTTTTCCAAACCGGCCAAAAAGAAGGTTAACCGCCGGAAAAAAAGAAAATCGAGCTTCAGCTGGAAAACAGGCTTGCGCAACGGTCTGATGGTGATTGCCTACCTGATCTCTTTCGTGCTGGTTGGCGGGGGGGTTTTTCTGGGCGGCGGCGAACTGATGAAGTCCGACTTTTTCCGCCTTGAAAAAATTGGTATCGAAAACAATGGACGCCTGTCCCGGGAAGGACTCCTTTCCGTGGGCGAAGTCCAGATCGGCATGAACCTCTTCGAGGTGAGCCCGGCCGAGGTCGGACTGAGGATCGAACGGCTGCCCTGGGTGCGCTCGGCCGTGGTGGAGCGCAATTTTCCCCATGACCTGCGCATCCGCATCGAGGAAAGGACTCCCGAGGCGATTGTCAAGCTTGACCATTTCTACTATGTGGATCGTTACGGAGAACTGTTCAAAGTTCTGGAAGCTGGCGACAGTCTTGATTTCCCGGTGATCAGCGGCATCCAGCGTAACCTCCTGCTGAGTGATCCCGAGGAGACGAAAGGGATGCTGATGTCGGCCCTGAGTCTTCTGCAAAAGATGAAAGGGCGGGTTCGCTTCGGGACGGGGGATGTTTCGGAAATCCATGTCGACCGGAAGGACGGACTTTACGTTTATTCTCATCCCGGCGGTATTCCAATCCGCTTCGGGACGGAACATTATTCCAAAAAACTTGACCGGCTTGAAAAGGTTTATCCGGAACTCAAGCCGCGGTTTTCATATCTGAAACATGTTGATTTGAATGTACTGGACCGGGTCATTGTGAAATTTGATCCCCGGGGAGTTCGTTAAAAGGCAAAAAAACAGGGGGAGGAACAGAAATGGCCAGCAAGCAAGATAACCTCATCGTGGGGTTGGACGTCGGCACAACAAAGATATGTGCCATTGTCGGGAATGTGACGGATGAGGGGCTGGAAATCGTCGGCATAGGAAGCAGTCCCTCCAAAGGTCTGCGCAAGGGCGTGGTGATCAATATTGAAAGCACGGTCACCGCGATCAAAAAAGCGATCCAGGAGGCGGAGCTGATGGCCGGCTGCGAAATCCGTTCGGTCTTTGCCGGGATTGCCGGGGGGCATATCAAGAGCTTCAATTCTCAGGGGGTGATCGCCGTCAAGGATCGGGAGGTCACTCAGGATGATATCCGGCGCGTCATTGATGCCGCCAAAGCCATCGCCATCCCCATGGATCGGGAGGTCGTTCATATCCTTCCCCAGGAATATATTATCGACGATCAGGACGGCATCAAGGAGCCCCTGGGCATGCGCGGGGTGCGTCTCGAAGCCAAGGTTCATATTGTCACCGGAGCGGTGGCGAGCGCCCAGAATATTATCAAATGCTGCAACGGCGCGGGCGTCGATGTGGCTGATATCGTTCTCGAGCAGTTGGCCTCTTCGGAAGCGGTGCTCTCACCCGAAGAAACGGAACTGGGTGTGGCCCTCCTCGACATCGGCGGGGGCACAACCGACATCGCGATATTTGTTGAAGGTTCGATCCGCCACTCCGCGGTTCTCTCACTTGGCGGCAATCATCTGACCAATGATATCGCTGTGGGCCTGAGAACGCCGATGGCGGAAGCTGAAAAGATCAAAAGGGAATTCGGTTGCGCTCTTGGGTCCATGGTGGGCAAGAACGACACCATTGAAGTGCCCTCCGTCGGAGGGCGGGAGCCGCGAACCCTTTCCCGCCAATTGCTCACCGAGATTCTCGAGCCACGGGTCGAAGAAATATTTACCCTCGCGGATCAGGAAATCCGCCACAGCGGCTACGGCGACCTGATCGCATCCGGGGTTGTCCTGACCGGTGGAACGTCGATTCTCCCGGGGATGCCGGAAATGGCGGAACAGATTTTCAATCTTCCCGTGCGGCGCGGAAACCCAAGGGATTTCGGCGGCCTTACGGATGTGGTCAATTCACCGATTTTCGCAACTGGCGTGGGGCTGGTCAAATACGGCAGCCGCAATATGGAAGCGCGAAATTTTACCATCGGACAGGACAACATGTTTTCCAAGGTTATACGCAGGATGAGAGAGTGGTTTGGCGATTTTTTTTGAAACTGGCGTTCGAAAGAGGAATCTGAAAGTACACAAGATAGGAATGAATGGAGGAGGGAGTTATGTTTGAATTTGACGAAGCCATGGATCAATCAGCAAAGATCAAAGTAATCGGAGTTGGTGGTGGCGGCGGCAATGCCGTCAATACCATGATTCAGTCGAGTCTGGAAGGGGTCGATTTTATCGTTGCCAATACGGACGCGCAAGCACTCAACAGAAGCAGGGCCGAACTGAAAATCCAGCTTGGCAGTAAGCTGACCAAAGGGCTTGGCGCCGGCGCGGAGCCGGATGTCGGCAGGGAAGCGGCTATGGAGGACAAGGAGCGGATCAAGGAGCTCCTGCAGGGGGCGGATATGGTTTTTATCGCCGCCGGACTGGGTGGCGGCACGGGGACCGGCGCGGCCCCGATCATTGCCCAAGCCTCCAAGGAAATAGGGGCCCTGACCGTGGGGGTCGTGACTAAGCCTTTCACCCGCGAAGGCAAAAAACGCATGAAAAAAGCCGAGGCCGGGGCGGAAGAACTCAAGGATATGGTCGATTCCCTGATCGTCATCCCCAATGACCGCCTCCTCGGGCTGGCCGGGAAAAATATGGGCATCCTCGAGGCCTTCAAGCCTTCGGACGAGGTCCTCCGGCAGGCGGTTCAAGGGATTTCCGACCTCATTATCACTGACGGCCTGATCAATGTCGACTTTGCCGATGTCAAGGCGATTATGGGCGAACGGGGCATGGCCATGATGGGGATCGGCATCAGCGACGGCGAGAAGCGCGCCACCGAAGCGGCCCATAAGGCGATCAGCAGTCCGCTGCTGGAGGATATCGATATCTCCGGAGCCAAAGGGGTGCTGGTCAACATCTCCGGCTCTTCCAGCATGACCATGGAAGAGTTTGATGAAGTCTCCCGTGTTATTCATGAAAAGGTGGATGAAGACGCCAACATCATTATCGGCCTGGTCATTGATGAGAACCTGGGAGATACCTTGAAGATTACGGCGATTGCCACCGGTTTCGGGAAGTCTTATGACAAAAAGATCCAAATAGATCCGAGTCTCAAGTCCCGATCCGAGCAGTTGGGAAAAATTGATCGGGATGTCCCGACTTTTATCCGTCATAAAAAACCCGATTTTTCATTTTCCCCTCCCAATTCCTCGGCGGGTGAGGATGAGTTCGACATTCCGACCTTCCTGCGCAAGAGAGTCGATTGAGGGGTCGGAGGGTGAACCTGGATTAATCATGAAGACTTCTACTGCAACCGTCAATTGTACGCCATCTCAAGCCGTGCTCGCTCTTTGCTCTTCGATGTACTGCCAGTACGCCTGCAAAGCGCGTCACTGAGCTTGGCTTGATCTAACGTTCACTTGCTGGTTTCGTGATGAAGGCTCATGAATAAACCGGGGTAACGAAATTTTGAAATTTGAATTCCAGGTTGCATGGGGCGGCCTGGTGGTTTCGATGTGCACTGTCTGACGCCAGCGGACGGAGCACGCTATTTTTCTTCCTATCTTTTTTTCCTCCCTTCGGGGAAAGGGGCTGTAATGTGCAGCCCCTTTCTCTTTTTATAAAGATGATTTACTATTAGAAGGTCTTTGTGACCCAGGGGTTGCACTCCATGCCGGTGCCTTACTCTTTTTGTTTGGTAACTTTTACCTTGTTGGATGATGGCCTCGCACCATCCATTCCAAGGGCCGTATAAACCCATCCATGGGGCTTAACTGTCGCCATCCGGGCGCCAGATGCCCTTTCCATGGGTGCCGCAAGTCCATGGTGCTGAACAGTTTCATTACCTGAAAAACCACTTTAAGCTTTATTAGGATAATTCCCCAATCCCATGCCGCGAAAACTGGAAGAAAAAAATCGTCAGCGCAAAGTCTCGGAAGAAGGGCTTGCCAGTAGTCCCTGGGGGGGGCGTCTGGCCGTGGCACTGGTCTATCCCAACACCTATCACAATGGCATGAGCAACCTCGGCTTTCAGTTCACCTACGAATTTTTCAACAACCAGGAACAGGCGTTGTGTGAGCGGTTTTTTCTCCCTGATGGTGAAGATCTTCAAAACTGTCTGAAAAAGAACCTCCCCTTGCGCTCTCTCGATTCTGGGCGACTTCTCGGAGAATTCGATGTGATCTGCTTTTCCATCTCGTTTGAAAACGATTACCTGAATTTGCCGACTCTGTTCGAACTCGGGCGCTTGCCGCTTTTTTCCGCGGAGCGAGATGATCGTTATCCTCTTGTCATTTGCGGTGGCGTCGTGGCTTTCCTCAACCCCGAACCGCTGGCGGATATCATGGATCTGTTTGCTGTCGGGGAAGGGGAGTTGCTCCTTCCGGCATTGTTGAAAGGGTTGCTGAAACCGGGAGAAAAAACGAATCTGCTGAATGAACTGGCTTTGCAGCAGGGTTTTTACGTCCCCCAACTGTATGATGTCCGCTATCATTCGGACGGAACGGTAGCTGAGTATCTTCCCTCGGGAAAGGCGCCGTTGCGGGTCGAGCGCCAGTGGCTGCGGGACTTGAATGCTTCCTCCTGCCGGTCGTATGTCTTTTGCCGTGACAGCGAGTTCGCCGACATGGCGCTGCTGGAGATTTCGCGGGGCTGTGGGCGGGGCTGCCGTTTCTGTGCGGCGGGAAATATCTATCTGCCTCCTCGCGAGCGGAGTCCGGAACAGTTGGCGGATGACATCCGGGAGATGGCCGGGGCGCGCAAAAGAGTCGGCCTGGTAAGCGCGGCGGTTTCCGATTATTCGGCCCTGCCGGAGTTGTGTCGCGAGATTGTCGGCCAAGGGGCCGACTTTTCGGTGTCCAGCGTGCGCATCGATTCTCTCGATCGAGATATGCTGCGCCAACTGGTCGCCTGCGGGCACCGCACCCTGACCCTGGCGCCCGAGGCCGGCAGCCAACGGCTGCGCAATGTCATCAACAAGAATATTGACGAGCAGCAGATCCTCGAGTGCGTGAAAATGGCCACCGAAGAGGAGATCATCAATCTCAAGTTCTATTTCCTTATCGGCCTTCCGACTGAAAGCGATGAAGATATCGAGGAGATGAAAGAACTTGTAGAAAAGATCCATTGCCTCTGGCTTGACGAGAGCAAAAAATTAGGCCGACTAGGCAACCTCACCCTTTCCGTCAATCCTTTCATTCCCAAACCGTTTACGCCCTTCCAATGGACCGCCTTGGAGCGGACCGCGGTGCTCAAATCCCGCACGCGCCGGATCAGAAGTTTCGTCGGCCGCCTCAACCATACGCAGGTGTTTTTTGAATCGATGCGCGCCGCAGAGCTACAGGCTTTTCTCGCCCGGGGAGACCGTCGGATCGGCCCGGCACTGATTCCCCTCAGTCGGGGGGAAAACCTCAAGCAGGCCTGCCGGGAAGTTGATCTCGATCCTGATTTTTACACCCGTCGGGAAAGAGGTGAAGGCGAGAAATTTCCCTGGGAGATCATCGATATCGGGGTAAAAAGAGACTATCTTCGCGAGGAGTTCTTAAAAAGTCTGCAAGGAGAACTCACCCCCTCCTGCGGCACGGTTTGCAGAAGCTGTGGGGTGTGTGGGAAAGAGGATAACCCGGGTTGAATTATCACGGTCTGTCCGGAAAAAAAGATTTTTCGATTTCCCTGAAAGTCTCTTCCAACACCGACTCTTCTGTGGTCCAGGTGTTGTTTCCCTGTTGTCCCGCCGTAAGAATCGGTTTTCTGGTTTCGTAATCAAAAAAGACAAGACGGAACCCATTGAACCGGTACCATAAATCCCACTGGCTGCGGTAAGCGAAGCGAACCACCATTAGTTTCCGGTTCTCCGAATCGGTAGGAACCGTCCCGGCTTGAATGCGGGCCACCGCATGCTGAGCTTGATCAAGGCCGGGCGCGGCGGAAAATGACGTGCTCAGAGGTTTGATACCCTGCTTTTTGAGAAATTCGCTTACCACCGGACCCTTGATGGCAAAGTTGACGTTTTGAGGTATTACGCCGCCTGTACGGAGCGAAACGGCTCTGGGATTAAGGGTCATTTGAATGACCCCGATGGCCACGCCGTTTTCATCCAGCAAAGGGCCCCCGCTGTTGCCCGGTTGCACTTGGGCGGAAACCTGTAACTGCAGAGGATTGTCCATCACCCCTACCGTTGAACTGATGAGCCCCCTGCTGAGGCGTGGCCTGTTGCCAAGAATACTGGTCAGGGGAAAGCCGATGGTGTAGACGTCCTGCCCCATGCGGTAGTCGGGGTTTTCAACCAGAGGAAGGGGTTTGATCGTAAACTCCTGGCCGTGGCGGATTTTTAACAGCCCAAGGTCCTTTTTTTTATCGCTTCCAATGAGGTCCGCCTCGAACCTCTGACCACCGAGCCATACGGTGGCCATCTTTTCGTCCCCCAGAACATGGGCACAGGTCAGGATGTGACCTTTCCTGCTGACGACAAAGCCGCTCCCCTGAAGTGATTTTAAAGGTTTTCCCGGCCCGGCCACATGGACGACAAAGCCCATCTCTCTGAGCCGATCCGCTACTTTGGGGACGATCTTTCTGGGGTCCTGCTTCGGAGGAATGAAGAGAATCTCCTCATAGGTCTTGGATGTGACTTTCCTTTCGATTTGGACCGTGGACTGAGCGCAGCCGAAAAACAGTAACAGGATGAAAAGTGAAAACAATATATTGCCCGGACGGTAAACTGGAAGAGAGGCGTTTGAACGCTTAAAATCAATCATCTTACGGACCCAATTCTATTAGCAAAAGATTTTATATCAAATCTAACAGAATGAAGAGGCGATTCAATGGAGAGACAGGACGTGAAGTCGCCCTGTCCGGTTCTCCCCGGCCACAGTCATGCTTTACAACTTCAATTCTTAACTTAGAAAACAGACCTGACCCCTTTCCGTTATAATCAGCCTAATTTTTAAATCCTGGTATCCATAGTACAATATAACTGTAATTAAAGTTTGCCGGGACCTGTTGTCTCGGCATCATGTGGGGCTGATCGTGTCGCCTCGCCATAAGGGGAATGTCTCATGCCGAGATTACTCATATACCTGCTTCTGATTGTGCTGTCGGTTTTCCTCATTTCCCGCTTCAATCAGGCTGATTATCTCAAGGGTTTTCATCTTGAGAAAATCAAGTTACCCCCCGGGTTTTCTATCGCTCTATACGCGAACCATGTTCCAAATGCCCGCTCCATGGTTTTGAGTCCTGCAGGAACGCTCTTTGTCGGAACCCGTAATGGGGGCGATGTCTATGCCCTTCCGGACATGAATCGGGACCACAGGGCCGATGAGGTTATCAGGGTTTTGAAAGGCTTGAAGACGCCCAACGGTGTGGCATTTAGCAACGGCGCTCTCTATGTGGCTGAGGTCGGCCGGGTACTGCGTTATGACAATATCGAGGCACAGCTCCCAAATCCGCCCCGGCCGGTCGTGGTAAACGAGTCTTTTCCCACTGACACGCACCACGGCTGGAAATACATCGCCTTAGGGCCGGATGGCCTGCTTTACGTTCCGGTCGGTGCCCCCTGCAATGTTTGTGAGAAACAGGATGAACGATACGCGAGCATAATGCGCATGAAGCTTGATGGCAGTGAGCTGGAAGTCTTCGCCAGGGGAGTTCGCAACACCGTCGGTTTCGACTGGCATCCGGAAACGGGGGATTTGTGGTTCACTGACAACGGGGCCGATTGGTTGGGGGACGACAGGCCGCCGGACGAACTCAACCGAGCCCCGAAAAAGGGTCTTCACTTCGGTTATCCCTACTGTCACGGGTGGCGACCTACCCGATCCGCAGTACGGGAAGGAAAGGGCTTGCGGCGACTTTTCCTCTCCAGCGCTCAGGCTTGGTCCCCATGTAGCGGCTTTGGGAATGAAATTCTACACAGGAAAAATGTTTCCCGAAGAATATCGGCATCAGATATTTATTGCCGAACACGGCTCCTGGAACCGCTCTGATCCTATCGGCTACCGGATAACCCTGGCCCGTCTCGAGAGCAATCGTGCGGTGAGCTACGAGGTTTTCGCGGAAGGCTGGCTGCAGGGGGACAAAGCCTGGGGGCGGCCGGTAGATGTGCTCGTCATGCCGGACGGGGCGCTGCTCGTTTCGGATGATCGGGCCGGAGCAATTTACCGGATCAGCTATGCTCCCTGAAAAAACCTGTTTTCCCGGTCAGTCCACGCGCATTTTGGGTGTTCGCGGAACCAGCATCTTGAAAAATGAGTTGTTGTGGGGCTGGTTGTCTCCATTCTGCTGACCTTAATCGCCAGATTCAGCCATTCACTCAGGAAAACCGCACAGCAAAAGACGACCTGATCAGCTGATGAAGCGGACGAACGATATCCTCACCTCTTTCCTTACTCACCAGGAATGCCCCCGAATTTACTCTTCTTTCCATAGACGAAGAATGTAATCGCGAAAAAAAAAGATAAACTGTAAAAACAAACGTCATTAAAATATCAGATTACAGAAAACCCTATTTCAAATAAGACGAAGAAAGAAGCCCCGTTGAGCCTTCGGAGGTTTTCCCGAATACCGGTGGCACGCTACTATTACTGACTCAAGTTTCTTGCTGAATTATCGGTGCGGAGTATGGACATAAACGGACTGACCCTTTCGTTTCCTGACCGTGAAAAGGAGTCCCAATTTCTGGATTCCTATTTCTGGCTCAATCTGTCGCATCTTCGCTTTTGCATTGTCCTGTCGGTCTTCTTTTTTTCCGCCTACGCTTACACTGATCTATTACTGGCCCGCGAAAGCCTGCAGGTTCTTCTGGTCATCCGTTTTGGAATAGTGGTCCCGGCTTTTCTGATTGTCCTGATTCTGACCTATGTGCGAACTGAGGTTTACAAACGGTTCTGGCAGACTTTCAGCGCCTTTTTCGTTCTCCTTTCGGGATTGAGCTACATCATTATCACAGCTCTTGGGGTGCCGCCTTACGGGTATGCCATGTATGTGGGAGTTATTTTCTGCCTTATCTTCGGTTATACTTTCATCCGGCTGAGGTTTATCTGGGCGACCCTGTCGGGCCTGGCACTGACGGCCGCTTACATTATAAATGCTTTTGGCATTATTGATGTGCCGCCAATGTTGCTGGCGATACAGATACCGATTCTGGTGGCCGTCAATATTCTCGGTATGCTTGCCGCTTACCATCTCGAGTTCTCGGCCAGGCAGGCCTTTCACCTGCACAGTCTGCTGCAAAAAGAAAAGACTCTGGTGGATGAAGCCAACCGCGAACTGGAAAGTGCGGTTCGACATCGCACCGAAGAACTGATTGCCAGCAACCAACAACTGTCAGCCAAACTTGAGGAGTTGGAAAAAAGTGAGCAGGAGCGTTCGAAGCTGGAGGGACAGCTTGCCCAGGCGCAAAAGATGGAAGCGGTAGGGCGTCTGGCAGGCGGTGTGGCTCATGATTTCAACAATATTCTGCAGGCGATTATCGGTTGTATTGAGCTTTCAAGGATGACAGAGGATTGCGCTGAGCAATGCAAATATATGGATGAAATCGGCGAAGGGGCCACGAAGGCGGCTGCTCTTACGCGCCAACTCCTTGCTTTCAGCCGTCAGCAGGTGATCGAACTCCAAACGATCAGCCTGAATGAGCTTGTCGGAAACTTCCTCAAAATGATCCGCCGGACAATCGGTGCGGATATTGAGGTCGATTTCAAGCCCTGCGACAGTCCGGCTTATACTTATGCGGACCGGGGGCAGGTGGAGCAGATTCTGTTGAATCTTTGCGTTAATGCCCGCGACGCGATGCCGAAAGGAGGTCTGATCCTGATCGAAACCGGCACTTGCCGTCTGGACGAAAAGTATTGTCACGAAAATATCGAGGCCAGACCGGGCGACTTTGTCGAACTCTCGGTGACGGACAACGGCTGCGGCATGGACCAGACCGACTTGGCTAGAATTTTCGAGCCTTTTTACACCACAAAAAAACAGGGCCAGGGCACTGGTCTCGGACTGGCCACCGTCTATGGTATCGTCAAGCAGCATGATGGGTTTATCCAGGTTTACAGCGAACCAGGCAAAGGGAGTCGCTTCAAAATTTACCTGCCTGAGGTCGAAGGTAAAGTAACCGGTCCTTCCGCCCTGGAAGCGGTGCAACCAGCAGTGGGGACGGAAACGCTCTTTCTGGCGGAGGATGATGATGGCGTCAGGCGCTTTGCCACCAAACTGCTTTGTGGCTCAGGCTACACCGTGATCAGTGCCGCCGACGGGGAGGAGAGCATTGAGCTGCTGGAAAAAAACATTTCTAAGGTGGACCTGGCGATTCTTGACGTGGTCATGCCGCGGGGTGGCGGTCAGGAGGTTTACCGGGCGATTTGTCGTCTGCGTCCCGGTTTGCCGGTGTTGTTCAGTAGTGGTTACAGCATTAATACAGGCAGTACCGACTTTATTGCCAAAGAAGGGTTGGAGCTGATTCAAAAACCTTACGAACCTTCGGCTCTGTTGGGAAAAATCCGTGAAATTCTGGAAATTCGAACCCCTGAACGTTGAGCACTCTTGCCTTTTTTCAACACTGGTTAAAAATAATCAGCATTATTTGTTATTTCATATTACTGGAATACCCTTATACTTTCTGGCATAGGGATTGAATTTTTATGGGAGACGGTTTTTATGGTTAAAGGGGAAAAAAGTACCAACAATCAGATGTCTGCTTGTGAAGATGATCGCACCGGTTTGAGCGCAGACGCACTCCGCCGGGCCACCTTGAATCATCTTTACTATCTCCGGGGCCGTGACCCTGGCATGGCTACGAAGAACGACTGGTACATGGCGCTGTCTTTCGCGGTGCGGGACCGGATCATGAGCCGCTGGATCAGAACGGTGGAGGCCATCCGCCAGAGAAAGACCCGGATCATCAGTTACCTTTCAGCGGAATTCCTTCTCGGGCCGCATTTGGGAAACGGCCTCATCAACCTCGGCATTTCCGACCAGGTGGAGGAGGCGGTCAGGGCTCTCGGTATCGATTTCGATCTTGACGCACTCATTGAGCAGGAAGAAGAACCCGGCCTTGGAAATGGGGGCTTGGGAAGGCTGGCCGCCTGTTATATGGATTCTCTGGCGACGCTGAAGGTTCCTGCCATCGGCTACGGAATTCGTTACGAATTCGGTATTTTTGATCAGGAAATCAAGGGTGGCTGGCAGGTCGAGGTGACGGATAAGTGGCTTCGGTGGGGGAACCCCTGGGAGATTGAGCGGCCGGAAATCACTTTCGATGTCAAAATCGGAGGGTATACGCATTCATACCATGACCCTCAAGGCGAATATCAGGTGCGCTGGATCCCGGAGCGGGTTGTCAGGGGTGTGGCTTTCGATACGCCGATTCCGGGATACCGGGACGAGAGTCTCAGTCTCCTCCGCTTGTGGAAGGCCGAGGCGGTCGATTCTTTCGATTTCCAGGCGTTCAATATCGGCGATTATTTCGGAGCTGTCGATGAAAAGGTTGCTTCCGAAACGATCTCCAAGGTTCTCTATCCCAACGATGCACCGGAGGTCGGCAAAAAATTGCGCCTTGCCCAGCAATACTTTTTCGTTTCCTGCTCGATCCAGGACATGATACGTCTGCACCTTCTGTCCGAGCGTCCCCTGGATACTTTTCATGAGTGGTTTGCGATTCAGCTCAATGACACCCATCCGTCCATTGCCGTTCCGGAACTGATGAGACTGCTGGTGGATCAGTTTTTCATGCCTTGGGAGGAAGCCTGGCATATCACGAAAAATACCTTCTCCTATACAAATCACACGCTTCTCCCCGAGGCCCTGGAAAAGTGGCCTCTGCCTCTGTTCAAGGAGCTTCTGCCCAGGCATCTGGAGATTATTCTTGAGATCAACCACCGCTTTCTCAAAGAGGTTCGGCAG
>CAXXSG010000008.1:0-12108 GCA_963665915.2 Desulfuromonadales bacterium | reverse complement strand
GCTGGAATAGCCCTTTCCATCGTCCCTTTCGTGATGCTGGGAAGCTATCAACAGGGTTTCTTCATCCCTGATTCCCATTTCTTTTCAACATGCGAATACTGCCCGCCGGATGCCTTTTCACAACCTCCCGTTCACGTTCGGTCAACGGCCCCGGCTTATTGATAATCTCAAGGGGAATATCACACTTGCCGATATCATGCAAAAAGAAACCAGGGCCGAGCCGGCGAAGCTCAGTTTCGGATTTGATGCCAAAATAGGCTTTTGCCAGAGCCACTGAAAAAATCCCGACATTGGTGCAATGAGTGTACGTATCATTATCAAAAGCTGCAAGTTTGAGGAGTGAGTGGGTCGTGGCGGCATCGGCAAGAATCAGATCGATGGTAGGCTCTATCATCCCTTTGGCAACCCTCAGGGAAACCGACCTCGGTTCATCATAAACCTTCTTCATGATTTCCCTGCAACAGGTATAAACGGCCGCCGCCTTCTCAGGAGAAGTCGACTTTTCATCTTTCAAAATCTTGTCGGTAACTTCTTTTACATAATGGTAGTAAAGATTAGAATCTCTCTCCCGGATATGAAGGCTTTTGATCCCATAATCAAAGAGCCTTTTCTGGAGGTCATGTCCAAAGGGATAACCTTCCTGCGCGAAAAGAACAAACCTTTCTTTGTTTTTGGCAATAGGTGTAACGGGCTTGACCACCCGGAAGAGATCGCAGGGTGCAAAACTCTCACTCTGAAAAACGCCCATATTCACTTGGAACCAGCCATCGTTTCCGGGACTGATATCATTAAGCCTTTGAGCAAATTCAGTCGTATGTTGAAGCGTTTCCAATGCAGCCTCTTTCGATGCCGGAGCGGGATTTGAGTTTAATGGCCGGTCGGGATAAGCAAGTGAACATTTCAAAAGTACAGCATGACTTATGCCAACCTTTTTTTCTGAAAAGAAAGAGCAGCCTTCCTGTTGGTTTTTAAGGAGAAAATGATCGTCTACAATTGAAACCTTTACTCGCCAGTTTTCGGGAAAAACCCTCTGACTGCCCCTGTTACTGCCAAATATCGTTAATTTTCCAACCATCCTGCCTGATCACAACCAAACAGCTTTTGTTGACCTCTCTCCAGGCCAAGATAAACTTTACAGATAACAGAAAGGAGACTTCGCGATGAAAAACAATGCTTTCCATTCCGGCCTTTGGCTGACAATCCTTTTCATCTCGGCCTGTAGCCATCCCCTGTCTAAAGAGGCTCGCCTTTCCATCGATCCCGATGCCTATTTCGAGCTGGCCAGGGAGCATCCCAATGCTTACAAAGGGAAAACGTTCCTGCTTGGAGGCCTCATTGTTGCCAATAAAACTACTCAAGAAGTGAGTATTCTGGAGGTTTTGAGCTATGATCTGGATTTTCAGGACAAACCGACTCTTGCGAACGAGAAGAACGGAAGGTTTCTGGCTAGAAACCAGCAATTTCTCGACCCCGCGCTATATCAAAAAGACCGGCTGGTCACGCTGACGGGAACTTTAACAGGACAGGAAACACAGCCCCTGAATGGGGGGGAATACACCTATCCGGTCTTTGAGGTGGAGGAAATATATCTCTGGCCGAAAAAACTGAATAGAGACCACCGCTCGCGCTATTACCGCTACCCCCATCACTACTACCCTCACTTCCCCTACCATCCCTACTATCCATACCGGCGATACCCGTACTATCGATACTGGTAAGTTTCAACGAGGCGGATAAGGTTCGCTCAGGTCATAAATTCTGACCGAGCGGTCATCGCTGGTGGAGGCGATATAGCGGCCATCAGGGCTGAAGCGAAGGGCCGTTCCACAAAGGGAATGTCTCAACAAGTAGCGAGACAGCTCCCCGCTCTCTCTTCGGGTCAAAAAGATCTTGGAATCGGATATGCGGCCGATGGAGGCAATTTCCTCCCCGTCGGGACTGTAGTCGAGGGAAGGTATTTTGCCAAAATGATGTGTGTCCCATTCTTCCAGGGCGCCGCTGGAAAGATCCCAGAGGGAGATTTTAAACCATCCTCCGCCGGCAAGCTGCTGCCGGTCGGGCGCAAATGCGAAGGAAAAAATATTGCGAGTGGGCTGCTGCAAGTCCTTCACAACCCGTAATTCGCGATCCAGCAGGAAAACTTTCTTCCCTTTTACCGAGACTGCCAGAAAGGCTCCCTGCGATGGACTTCGCAAGGCCAGAACCCGGCTTCCCATATCACGTTCCCGAAGCGTCCTTAAGGAAGGGTATTCCAGTACCCGGACCGTGCCGTCTTTGTGGCCGCTGACAATTTCTCCACTCTCAGCCAGAAATGCCAGCCCCTTGATAGAAGAAGTAAAACGACGAGCCCTGATCTGCCGGGGCTCCTTCCTGGCCAGATCCCAGACAACAACCCGACCATCGTCACCAGCGCTGATTAGCAGGCTGTCACTCACCCAGGCCATACCGCGAACCGCACTTATATGGACCTTGAGGGTCATCACCATTTCCACCGAAGGAACAGACCAGATTTTGATATCGCCACCCAGTCCCCCCGAAGCCAGCAATTGGCCGTTGGGGCTGAATTCCACTTGCGTGGAGCCGAAAGCATGAGCATTTTCCAGGCGCACGGTTGGTCTCTGAGCAGGCAGTGGACTGCAGGCGGATGCCAGAATTAACCCACCAACCATAAAAACAAAAATATTGATTCGAAAAAAATATGGGATCATCTCCTCTTTCTCCTTAACGCAGTTTATTCATGAGGCTTTGTCGCGAAACCGACAAGTGTGTGTCAGATCAGGTCAAGCACAGTGACGCGCTCTGCAGGCGTACTGGCATTACGTCGAAAAATCAGTTCCCCGTGTGGTTCGTCCTGACTTCTAATTCTGCCCCTTTTCGACGCCGCCTACGTTACGCCAACTTGGTTTAGAGCGCCGCTAGGCCAACGTTGGCGACGCTTTGACAGCACCAAAAATGTCTCAGAATTCATCGACACGACAAACCGCACGGGACACTGGAAGCCAACACGGCCAGGAAGCTGTCGGGCTGGGGGGCTCGTAACGAGAAAATGGCAAATCGAGGACAGATTTTCGCAAAGTTGAGAACAAATAGCAGGACTATTTGTCGAAATTTTGCGGGGATATGGCCCGATTTGCAGGTTTCACAGTAGATTCATTCCCAAGTCCGATAGCTTCCTTGAGATGGCATGCAATTGACGGTTACAACAGAAGTCTTCATGAATAATCCATGTTAAAACAAAATTTTTCTTGGCACTTACCCTTCAATGCGTTTTATGATAATATACTTCGAAATTTGCGTATATATCAAAAAAATACTTATCAAAAAGGTAAAGATTTCTATGGCAGAAAGCACAAAAAGGCAGGCTTTGGTGGCCTTTACGATTCTCTTTCTTATGCTGGGCATAATTGCCTATTTTTTGTATAATATTAAACCGATAGTTAAAATTGTCCCCGTCGACCAGGCTATGCAAAGCGTGGAAGCGGAAAGACGCGCCAAGGAACTGGAAGCAAAACTCCTGAACTCATCCGAGACAAACAACCAGGCCAAGCCCGAAACTGTTCAAAAATGACTTAATCCCATTTTCCAAAGATCGCTTGACTTAACTTTAACCACCGTGTTTTGAAGGTGATTATAAAAGCGTTTTTTTCTAAGGTATTTTCATGGAAAGCAACCCGACAGCGGAACCCAAAATCGAAGAGGAAAAAAGCGAAGCCTGTGCAAAGTGCGGAAAAGTGAGACCGGGGGCTCCAGCTAAATTCTACTATGGAGGAAAATTTCAGGAAGACGACCAGTCGGAACTGGGAAAAATCATGCACCGCAAAAGGACTTTTTTCAAGGTCATGGCCTCCGAATCGATGCTCATCTGTGATGTCTGCCTGAAAAAATACAAATATATGCGACTCGCCTTTTTTTCCCTTACCGCCCTTTTCTGCATAGCTGCTTTTATCAAAACGGCCATTATTTTTATCGGCAGTTTTGCTTCTGAAATGGATCCCATCCCGCTCCCGTTCATGGCCTTTTTTCTCTATGGCGCTACCGTCATGATATATAAAACAAGCAACCTCATGAATGATGCCATCCTCAGGGATAAAATTGCGATCGATCTGAAGAAACCTTCGATTGGTCGCGAGTATGGTTTTTTCACCCAGTCGGAACATGCGAGGTTTAAAATTAAGAAGTAAGAACAGTGTCTTGCATTGGCAGGGTGATATCCACAACAGGAAAAAACTCCACCAAACAGGTGGAGTTTTTTAATGGTTTTTCTCCTGAAAACATGATGTCACTCAGCAGGGAGTTAAAAAACAGAATTTGGCCTGCAAAGGCGCATGGATATTGAAAAGCGGAATTTATACAACCATGTGTGAACATCTGAAAATTTCGCCGAGGGCAAAATGAAACAGCTTCGCAGAAATATAGCCGAAATGGATGGGTACATTCCAGGTTTTCAGCCCAAAGACGTCAACGCCTACATCAAGCTGAACACCAATGAAAACCCCTACCCCCCGTCGCCGGACGTGATCAAAGCCATTCAGGAGGAAGTGGGGGCAAACCTGCGCAAGTATCCGGATTCAAAAAGTCTGGCAGCCCGTGTGGAAGCCGGAAAAACATACGATTTCGACCCGGACTGGATCATCATGGCAAACGGCTCCGACGAGGTTCTCAACAACCTCATTCGCTGTTTTGCCGGTGAAGGGGAAGAGATCGCCTACATCCACCCCTCTTATTCGTACTACCGAACCCTGGCTGACATCCAGGGGGCACGCGTGCGAACCTTTCAACTCTCCAGAGATCTTGAGTTTAAGGAGCCACCCGAAAATTTTAAGGGAAAAATTTTTTTTCTGACCAATCCACACGCCCCCTTTGGTTTCTGTTTCCCCGGAGATTTCATCGAAAATCTGGCGGCGAAACTGTCCGGCATCCTGGTGGTGGACGAAGCTTACGTTGATTTTGCCGAAGAAAATTCCCTGGATCTGGTCCGCCGCCACAAAAACGTGGTGGTAACGCGAACCCTGTCCAAAAGCTACTCTCTCGCAGGAATGCGCATCGGTCTGGCCATCGCCCGACCGGAAATCATAGAAGCATTGGACAAGATCAGGGATCATTATAACCTCGACCGCCTGGCTCAGGCCGCAGCTGCTGCAAGCTTGCGGGATCAAAGTTATTTCAGGGAGTGCATCGAAAAAATCCGCGCCACACGGGACTGGTTTTCGGACCAATTGCGGACTATCGGCTTTGAGGTCATCCCGTCCCAGGGGAACTTTGTTTTTGCCTCCCCCCCCGACCAAAACGGCAAGCGCATTCACGACGAGCTTTACGAACGCAAAATCCTGATCCGTTATTTTTCAGACCCAACACTGATGCACGGTGTGAGAATATCCATCGGCAACCGGACTGAAATGGAAAAAACCGTACGAGCCCTGCAGGAAATAGGATGACAAACCCGCCGGAAAAGAGGGCGACTCCGCTTCCTTACGGCTTTGCCGCTATGCTCCTTCGATGGTACGGCCGGGAAGGCCGGGACCTCCCCTGGCGAAAAACCCGGGACCCTTACCGGATATGGATCTCGGAAATCATGCTTCAACAGACCGGCGTGGGAACCGTCATCCCTTATTACGAGAAGTTTCTGGCTCGCTTTCCGGACCTTTATGCACTTGCAGATGCCCCCTTGGACGATGTTATCGAAAAATGGGCCGGACTCGGTTATTACTCGCGAGCACGAAATCTTCACGCCGCGGCAATCACGATACGAAACCGCTTTGGTGGCCGCCTGCCCAGCGACCTTGAAAACCTGATGTCCCTGCCGGGCATCGGCCGTTCCAGCGCAGGAGCAATCCTCGCCATCGCTTTCAACCGCAAGGCCCCGATCCTGGACGGCAATGTCCGCCGTATCCTGTGCCGAATTTTTGCGGTCAGCGAAGAACCGCGC
The DNA here is from genome assembly GCA_963665915.2 of Desulfuromonadales bacterium. Classification (GTDB taxonomy): domain Bacteria; phylum Desulfobacterota; class Desulfuromonadia; order Desulfuromonadales; family JAAYDE01; genus JAFGRU01. The sequence goes on along the minus strand of CAXXSG010000008.1, from coordinate 6,182 downwards.
AGCCCGGCGGCGGAGAAAAAGCTCTGGCAGTGGGCAGGGGAGTTAACACCGGAAGAACGCCCTCACGATTACAGCCAGGCTATCATGGATCTGGGCGCCACTCTCTGCACCCCCAGCAACCCGGCTTGCGACCGCTGCCCGGTAGCAAACTGCTGCCTCGCTCACAAACTTGGAAAGACGGAGGAACTGCCGGTTCGCAGCCGCAGAAAACCACTGCCGCAGCGTCGCGAAGTGGCCCTGGTCCTGGTTCGGCAAGGACGCTATCTGGTGAGGCAACGCCCTTACAGAGGGATGCTTGGAGGGCTTTGGGAATTCCCGAGCCTGGAACTGGATCAGGACAGGGAACCCGGGGAAACAGCCGAGAAGCTTCTGACCAGGCTCGGAGTAGAAGGAATTCTCCATGCGCGGGGAAAAACCCGCCACGTTTACAGCCATTTCCGCCTTGAGTCGGAGGTCTTTTCAGCGGAGGTCGATTCTCAAGCCGGTATGATTCACGAAAACTCGCAGTCATCATGGGTTCCCGTTGCGGAGGTCGGCTCCCTCCCTATGCATGGCGCCCACAAAAAGGTTCTCCAGCTTTTTAAGATAAAATGAACGAACTTTTTCTCCTAAATTCGGAAAGCTGAGATGTCGGATATAACTCTTTCACTGATCGATACCCGGAAGGCGTTCCTCTCCTTCATCGACGAAATCCAGGACGAGAAAATTCTTGCCGTGGATCTCGAAGCAGACTCCTTTCACTGCTACACGGCCCAGGTCTGTTTGCTTCAGATAACAACCTCGCAGCGCACGGTCCTGATCGATCCTCTCAAGCTGTCCGACCTCTCGCCCCTCAAAGTGGTTTTTGAAAACCCGGATGTGCGGAAAATATTCCACGCCGCCGATTACGATGTCCGCTGCCTGCATCGCGACTTCGGCATTGTAATCCAGAATATCTTCGACACCATGACCGGCTGCAAACTGCTCGGAGAAAAACATCTCGGGCTGGCGGATCTATTGAGGGAGCATTTCGGCGTGGAACTCGACAAGAAGTTCCAGTGCGCCAACTGGTCGATTCGGCCACTGCCGGCGGATATGCTGCATTACGCCGCTGAGGATACCCGCTACCTTCACAGACTGGCAGCGATTATTGAAAAACGTCTGGAGGAAAAAGGGCGCCTGGCATGGGCCCTGGAGGAATTTGCCCTTCTGGAAATGGTCCGGCACAATAACACCGCCGACCAGCTTGTACACTCCATTCGGGAGGCGGCCAATTTCAACAGCCGTCAGCTCGCCGCTCTTGAAAAACTCCTGAACTGGAGAGACCGGGAAGCTCGGATGTGCAACCGCCGCTATTTTCAGATCATCGGCACCAAAGAACTGGCTGCAGCAGCCGCTTCTCTCCCACAAACAGCAGAGAATCTGGCCAAATCCGCCGGGCTTTCAAGCCGCTTGATCAAGCGTCATGGAGATAAAATCCTTGAAATCATAGCCGTAGTTCGTCAACTCCCCATGGAGGAACTCCCCGAACGCCCCAAGGTGGAACGCCGGTCCCGCAACATCATCTCCAACCGTCTGATCAAGGAGCTCAAGGCCTGGCGCAAAGAAACCGCCGCAAAACTCCACCTGAACCCCGGCACCTTGATCAATAATTCCCTGCTGGAGGATATCACCCGCCGCAAACCAGCCACGCTAAAAGCCCTGGAGAAAGTCCCCGGTATTAAAGACTGGCAGGTCGAAACAATGGGGGGCCAGATCATCGATCTTGTCACCCCCCATCTCACATAACTCTGAAAAAGCCTTTATTTGGAAATTCCGGGTTCGGTCATGGCCCGAATATCGAGTACTTCCTCCAGTTTATCATCGGACAGGATCTGCTTCTCCCGAACCAGCTCACGAATCGTTTTTCCCGTCTTATAGGCCTCTTTGGCAACCTCGGCGGCCTGGTCATAACCGATCACCGGCGCCAGGGGCGTGGCCAGCATCAAGCTCTGTTCAACCAGTTTTCCGATTGCCTCTCGATCAGCTTCGATGTTGCGAACACAACGCTCGGTAAAAAGTCTGGCGCAGTTGGTCATAATTTTAATTGAATGCAGCAAGTTGTGGATCATGACCGGAATCATGACGTTAAGCTCGAAATTGCCCGACATCCCTCCAACACTGACGGCCGCGTCGTTTCCGATCACCTGGGCACAGACCTGCATCAGGCTTTCCACCATGACTGGATTGACTTTGCCCGGCATGATCGAGCTTCCGGGTTGGACCGGGGGCAATTTCAGCTCTCCCAGACCGCAGCGGGGCCCGCTCCCGAGGAAACGGATATCGTTGCCGATTTTGTACAGGGAGCAGGCACACGACTTGAGCGCGCCGCTGGCGTGAACGATGGCGTCGCGGGCTCCCTGGGCTTCAAAATGGTTCACCGCTTCACGAAATTCGATACCGGTGGCGTCGGATATACGGCCGACCACCCGGCGGGAAAACTCCGGATGGGTATTGATTCCGGTCCCCACCGCGGTTCCACCAAGGGGGAGCTCCTTGAGCCCCTCCTTGGCGTTTTCAATGCGGCGGATACTCAAGGCGACCTGGCGCGCATAGCCGGAAAAAACCTGGCCGAGGCGAACCGGTGTTGCATCCTGCAGATGGGTGCGACCGATTTTAACAATATCATCGAAGGCCACCGCTTTCTCTCCCAGTGCCTCCTGGAGATCAAAAAGGGCGGGAATGAGCGAATATTTAATTTCTACAGCAGCGGAAATGTTGGACGCAGTAGGGATTACATCGTTGCTCGACTGGCCGAAATTGACATGGTCATTGGGATGAACCCCTTTGCCGGTCGTATCCCCCATCAACTGCTTGGCGCGGTTAGCGATGACTTCATTGGTGTTCATGTTGGTGCTGGTTCCGGAGCCGGTCTGGTAGATATCAACGACAAAATACTCATCCAGCTTGCCGTCCACGACCTCCTGGGCGGCCTCCTGGATCATCTTCGCTTTCTCGCCATCCACCAGCCCCAGTTCGGCATTGACCGCAGCGGCATTTTTCTTGATCTGCCCAAGCGCACGGATGAAAGGTCGGGGGAACCCGACGCCGGAGACAGGGAAATTGGCCACCGCGCGAGCGGTCTGTGCGGCATAAAGCACATTCTCAGGGACCTGCATTTCACCCATGGAATCTTTCTCAATGCGTGTTTTCGTCATATCTCTCTCCTTTGCTGAAACAGCTGAATAGTCAGAAATATACAAAAATATTCGTAAATCATAAATATTTTAAAACAGTGTTTTATTAACATACCGGTTTATCGCCAAGTCTTCAATAAAGAAATCCCGCTACTCTTTTTGCAGAACGCAAGCGCCGGGAAAAGTGGCCATAGAAAAGAACCTGCCCGAACGGCAAAGCGGGTGGTTTACTGAATGGCATAATTATATTAGAATGCTCGAACTTGTGTCGGGAAAAACATGGAATATCCGATTGCCCAGCACCTCAGCGGAGAAAGGGTGACAAAATGAAAAACCTGGCCAATTTCCTTTTTGAGGTCGGAATGCTCAAAAAAACCCCGCGAAGCGGATTCCAGTTTCTCGGCTCCGGCTCGGAATCCGTGGCCGAACATCTCTACCGCTCCGCCATCATCGGTTTCACCCTGGCCAAACTCGACGGCCAGGTGGATACCGAAAAGGTGCTGAAGCTCTGCCTCTTTCACGATATCCCCGAAGCCCGCACCGGCGATATGAACTACGTTAACAAGAAATACGTCCGCGTGGATGAAAAAAAAGCCGTGAACGATCTGGCTGCCACCCTTCCCTTCGGTAATGAGTACCGGGAAACCTTGGAAGACTTCAGTAAGATCAAAAGCCGGGAGGCGTTGATCGCCCATGATGCCGATCAGCTCGAAATGATTCTGGCACTCAAGGAATACAAGGATCTGGGAAACCGCAATGCCGAGGAATGGTTTCCCTTTGCCGTCCGCCGCCTGAAAACGGCAGCGGCCAAAGAGCTGGCCGAAACAATCTGGAATACCGACTCGACCCGTTGGTGGTTCGATGACGACAGCGAATGGTGGGTCAACGGTAAGAAGCCTAACCCGGATCATTCATGAAGTCTTCTGCTGCAATCGTCAATTGCACGCCATCTCAGGCCGTGCTCGTTCCTTGCTCTTTGACGTACTGCAAGTACGCCTTCAGAGCGCTTCACTGTGCTTGGCTTGATCTGACGCACACTTGTCGGTTTCGCGCCAAAGCCTCATGAATAACCCGGGTTAAAACCCCGGGCTAGAACGATTGAATACAGGCAGAAATATTATTGGAAATTAAACTTTAGCAATAAAAAAGGTCCTCTCATGCTTGATCCCAAATTTATTCGTGAAAATCCAGACGTGCTCAAAAAAGCCCTGGAAAACCAAAAAACCGAGGTCGATTTAGAATTATTTTTCAACCTCGATGACAAAAGGCGCGGCATCCTCACTCAGTCCGAAGCACTCAAGGCGAAAAAAAACCGGGTCTCCGCCATCATCGGCAAAACCAAGGACAAAAGTCAGGTCCAGGATGAAATCGCCCGTATGAAAGGAGTCTCCCAGGAGATCAAGGAACTGGACGAGGATCAGAAAAAAGTGGAAGGCGAACTCCAGGATTTCCTCCTCAACCTCCCCAACCTGCCTGAAGAGGACTGCCCGACGGGCGCGGGGGAAGAGGACAACGTGGAAATCCGCCGCTGGGGCGATATCCCGACTTTCAATTTCACTCCCAAACCACATTGGGAGGTCGGCGAAGACCTCGGCATCCTCGATTTCGAACGCGCTGGCAAACTGGCCGGAGCCCGCTTTGTCATCTACCGTTCGGCGGGGGCACAGCTTGAGCGGGCGCTGATCAACTTCATGCTCGATCTCCACACCACGGAACACGGCTACCAGGAAATAATCCCCCCCTTCCTGGTCAACCGGGAGACGATGACCGGGACCGGTCAGCTACCAAAATTCGAAGACGACCTTTTCCATACGGACAGCCCCGACTTTTTTCTGATTCCCACCGCGGAAGTCCCGCTTACCAATATCCATCGGGGTGAAATCCTCACAGCGGAGGACCTGCCCTGCTACTTCACCGCCTACACACCCTGTTTCCGCAAGGAAGCCGGTTCCTACGGCAAGGATACGCGCGGCCTCATCCGCCAGCATCAGTTCAACAAGGTGGAGATGGTCAAGTACACCCTCCCCGAAAATTCAGGGGAAGAGCTTGAAAAACTTCTCGCCAATGCGGAAGTTGTCCTTCAGCGGCTGGAGCTTCCTTACCGGGTCGTCGACCTCTGCACCGGCGATCTCGGTTTTTCCGCGACGCGCACCTTTGATATCGAAGTCTGGCTGCCTGGACAGGATACGTATCGCGAAATATCTTCCTGCTCCAACTGCCGGGACTTCCAGGCCCGCCGGGCCAACATCCGCTTCCGCCGCGAAAAAGGGGCAAAACCCGAATTCGTTCACACCCTCAACGGTTCGGGACTGGCTGTCGGCAGGACGCTGATTGCGATACTGGAAAACTATCAGCAGGCCGACGGTTCGGTCATAGTTCCCGAAGCCCTCCGCCCCTACATGCGCGGATTGGAAAAAATCACGGCTTAGAACTTTTTATCGGGCTGGAACCAGACCCCCGACAATGCAAATCAAGCTTGAAATTAGCCCCACTATTTGGTACACATAAAAACGCTGTTCAGGAGAACAACACCGGGGAAAATCTACGGAGGAGTGGCCGAGTGGCTTAAGGCGGCGGTCTTGAAAACCGTTGTACGAAAGTACCGTGGGTTCAAATCCTACCTCCTCCGCCATTTAAACTTTGCAGTCGCCAAGTAGGATTTGAAGCGGAACGAGCGCTGCCGGTGGCAGATGAGCGGACAGGACGTCCGCGGAAGCGAGTGGAGGTGAGCCGACGCCGGAGACGACAGGATGTCGGCGACAGAGTGGGAAAATCCTACCTCCTCCGCCATTATAAGTCGTTAAAAACTTAAAACGCATATTGTTCTTTATACAATTAAACAGCAGGATACGGAGAGGTGACCGAGAGGCTGAAGGTGCTCGCCTGCTAAGCGAGTGTATGGTAACCCGTACCGAGGGTTCGAATCCCTCCCTCTCCGCCAGTTAAAAAAGAATCTCGAAGGATTCGAAGCGGAGCGAGCGCTGCCGGTGGCAGATAAGCGGACAGGACGTCCACGGCAGCAAGCGG